>NZ_CP102451.1:375000-1575000 GCF_024637875.1 Vagococcus luciliae
TGCGACGAGCCGACATCGAGGTGCCAAACCTCCCCGTCGATGTGAACTCTTGGGGGAGATAAGCCTGTTATCCCCAGGGTAGCTTTTATCCGTTGAGCGATGGCCCTTCCATGCGGAACCACCGGATCACTAAGCCCGACTTTCGTCCCTGCTCGAGTTGTAACTCTCGCAGTCAAGCTCCCTTCTGCCTTTGCACTCTACGAATGATTTCCAACCATTCTGAGGGAACCTTTGGGCGCCTCCGTTACCTTTTGGGAGGCGACCGCCCCAGTCAAACTGTCCATCTGACACTGTCTCCCACCACGATAAGTGGTGCGGGTTAGAATGGTCATAACACAAGGGTAGTATCCCACCAGCGCCTCCATCGAAACTAGCGTTCCGATTTCTACGGCTCCTACCTATCCTGTACATGTGTCACAAACATTCAATATCAAACTACAGTAAAGCTCCATGGGGTCTTTCCGTCCTGTCGCGGGTAACCTGCATCTTCACAGGTACTAAAATTTCACCGAGTCTCTCGTTGAGACAGTGCCCAAATCGTTACGCCTTTCGTGCGGGTCGGAACTTACCCGACAAGGAATTTCGCTACCTTAGGACCGTTATAGTTACGGCCGCCGTTTACTGGGGCTTCAATTTTGAGCTTCGCTATTGCTAACCCATCCTCTTAACCTTCCAGCACCGGGCAGGCGTCAGCCCCTATACGTCATCTTTCGATTTTGCAGAGACCTGTGTTTTTGATAAACAGTCGCTTGGGCCTATTCACTGCGGCTGAACTTGCGTTCAGCACCCCTTCTCCCGAAGTTACGGGGTCATTTTGCCGAGTTCCTTAACGAGAGTTCTCTCGCTCACCTTAGGATTCTCTCCTCGACTACCTGTGTCGGTTTGCGGTACGGGTCATTTGTTTCTAACTAGAAGCTTTTCTTGACAGTGTGACATTGAGACTTCGGTACTTTATTTCCCTACTCATCACAACTTGTTCTTAAAGATAAAAGCATTTGACTCTTATCAAAACTCGTTGCTTGAACGTGCACTTCCAGTCGCACGATCTCATAGCCTCCTGTGTCCCTCCATTGTTCAAACAAAACAAACGAGTACAGGAATCTCAACCTGTTGTCCATCGCCTACGCCTATCGGCCTCAGCTTAGGTCCCGACTAACCCTGGGAGGACGAGCCTTCCCCAGGAAACCTTAGTCATTCGGTGGACAGGATTCTCACCTGTCTTTCGCTACTCATACCGGCATTCTCACTTCTAAGCGCTCCACCAGTCCTTACGATCCAGCTTCAACGCCCTTAGAACGCTCTCCTACCATAGAACCAAAGGTTCTATCCACAGCTTCGGTAACATGTTTAGCCCCGGTACATTTTCGGCGCAAGGGCACTCGACTAGTGAGCTATTACGCACTCTTTAAATGGTGGCTGCTTCTGAGCCAACATCCTAGTTGTTTGTGCACCCTCACATCCTTTTCCACTTAACATGTATTTTGGGACCTTAGCTGGTGGTCTGGGCTGTTTCCCTTTCGACAATGGATCTTATCACTCACTGTCTGACTCCCGGATATAAATGAATGGCATTCGGAGTTTATCTGAATTCGGTAACCCAAGACGGGCCCCTAGTCCAAACAGTGCTCTACCTCCATCATTCTCAAATCCGAGGCTAGCCCTAAAGCTATTTCGGAGAGAACCAGCTATCTCCAAGTTCGTTTGGAATTTCTCCGCTACCCACACCTCATCCCCGCACTTTTCAACGTACGTGGGTTCGGTCCTCCAGTGCGTTTTACCACACCTTCAACCTGGACATGGGTAGGTCACATGGTTTCGGGTCTACGACAACATACTCATTCGCCCTATTCAGACTCGCTTTCGCTACGGCTCCGCTTCTTCAGCTTAACCTCGCATGCTATCGTAACTCGCCGGTTCATTCTGCAAAAGGCACGCTATCACCCATTAACGGGCTCTAACTTCTTGTAGGCACACGGTTTCAGGTTCTATTTCACTCCCCTTCCGGGGTGCTTTTCACCTTTCCCTCACGGTACTGGTTCACTATCGGTCACTAGAGAGTATTTAGCCTTGGGAGATGGTCCTCCCGGATTCCGACGGAATTTCTCGTGTTCCGCCGTACTCAGGATACTCATAGGTGTGTTGTCAATTTCATCTACGGGGCTTTTACCCGCTACGGCTGACCTTTCCAGGTCGATTCGACTATCCACAACAGCTACCACAGCTGAGTCCTACAACCCCAATAAGCAAGCTTATTGGTTTGGGCTGTTTCCGTTTCGCTCGCCGCTACTAAGGAAATCGATTTTTCTTTCTCTTCCTGCAGGTACTTAGATGTTTCAGTTCTCTGCGTCTACCTTCTAATAGCTATGTATTCACTACTAGATAATATCCTATAAAAGATACTGGGTTCCCCCATTCGGAAATCTCCGGATCATAGCTTACTTACAGCTCCCCGAAGCATATCGGTGTTAGTCCCGTCCTTCATCGGCTTCTAGTGCCAAGGCATCCACCGTGCGCCCTTATTCACTTAACCTTTTCTAACCTTACGGTTAGCTTGTTTTTTCATTAACTATTAACTAGCGATAGATAATAGTTAATACATTTCACAGTTCTTTAAAAGAAACTGTTCAACGCGGTGTTCTCGGTTTATGTTGATGTCTAACTTCAACTATCCAGTTTTCAATGAACAATCTATTTGAGAGTAGACCTCTCAAAACTGAACAAAGTAAAAACGTAATGTGTTTTCCGTAATTATCCTTAGAAAGGAGGTGATCCAGCCGCACCTTCCGATACGGCTACCTTGTTACGACTTCACCCCAATCATCTATCCCACCTTAGGCGGCTGGCTCCAAAAGGTTACCTCACCGACTTTGGGTGTTACAAACTCTCGTGGTGTGACGGGCGGTGTGTACAAGGCCCGGGAACGTATTCACCGTGGCATGCTGATCCACGATTACTAGCGATTCCGGCTTCATGTAGGCGAGTTGCAGCCTACAATCCGAACTGAGAACAGCTTTAAGAGATTAGCTAAACCTCGCGGTCTCGCAACTCATTGTACTGTCCATTGTAGCACGTGTGTAGCCCAGGTCATAAGGGGCATGATGATTTGACGTCATCCCCACCTTCCTCCGGTTTGTCACCGGCAGTCTCGCTAGAGTGCCCAACTAAATGATGGCAACTAACAATAAGGGTTGCGCTCGTTGCGGGACTTAACCCAACATCTCACGACACGAGCTGACGACAACCATGCACCACCTGTCACTTTGTCCCCGAAGGGAAAGCTCTATCTCTAGAGTGGTCAAAGGATGTCAAGACCTGGTAAGGTTCTTCGCGTTGCTTCGAATTAAACCACATGCTCCACCGCTTGTGCGGGCCCCCGTCAATTCCTTTGAGTTTCAGCCTTGCGGCCGTACTCCCCAGGCGGAGTGCTTAATGCGTTAACTGCAGCACTGAAGGGCGGAAACCCTCCAACACTTAGCACTCATCGTTTACGGCGTGGACTACCAGGGTATCTAATCCTGTTTGCTCCCCACGCTTTCGAGCCTCAGCGTCAGTTACAGACCAGAGAGTCGCCTTCGCCACTGGTGTTCCTCCATATATCTACGCATTTCACCGCTACACATGGAATTCCACTCTCCTCTTCTGCACTCAAGTCCTCCAGTTTCCAATGACCTTCCTCGGTTGAGCCGAGGGCTTTCACATCAGACTTAAAAGACCGCCTGCGCTCGCTTTACGCCCAATAAATCCGGACAACGCTTGCCACCTACGTATTACCGCGGCTGCTGGCACGTAGTTAGCCGTGGCTTTCTGGTTAGATACCGTCAAGGTGATAACAGTTACTCTATCACTTGTTCTTCTCTAACAACAGAGTTTTACGATCCGAAAACCTTCTTCACTCACGCGGCGTTGCTCGGTCAGACTTTCGTCCATTGCCGAAGATTCCCTACTGCTGCCTCCCGTAGGAGTCTGGGCCGTGTCTCAGTCCCAGTGTGGCCGATCACCCTCTCAGGTCGGCTATGCATCATGGTCTTGGTAGGCTGTTACCCCACCAACTAACTAATGCACCGCGGGCCCATCCACCAGTGACACCGAAGCGTCTTTTATACTTTTGCCATGCGGCAAAAGCAATTATGCGGTATTAGCACCTGTTTCCAAGTGTTATCCCCCTCTGATGGGCAGGTTGCCCACGTGTTACTCACCCGTCCGCCACTCACTTCTTCTCGGTGGAGCAAGCTCCGGTGAGAAGAAGTGCGTTCGACTTGCATGTATTAGGCACGCCGCCAGCGTTCGTCCTGAGCCAGGATCAAACTCTCAATAAAAAGTTGATAACATCTTACGATGTTTAGCTCATTTGTTTTAAAACTTGCTAGCGAATTGTATTCACTAAATATGGTTTGTTTCTACATAGTAGAAACGCCCTACACATTTGGTTCGTCTTACTTTGTTCAGTTTTCAAAGGTCTAAACTTTGTTGCCGTAACAACTTTTATATCATAACAAGTTTATAACAACTTGTCAACACTTTTTAAAATTATTTTTTGAATTTTCTGAAAATTCGTTCGCTAGAAGAAAAATCCTATTAGCTAAACTTTAAAAGTTGTATTTTTTAAAAGCTGTGTCTCAAGGACATGTATTAATATAACAAGATTATAGAGAAAGGTCAACCTTTTTTTTAAAAAAAAATTCACAAACTTTAAATCAAAATTTTATAATTTTCATTCGGTATAAAAAATAATTTTTTAAATAAATCACTTTGAATTATCATTCATTTCTTTTATACCGAACTTTAAACATTTAATTATAGTTTTATAAACTATAAACAAAATAAAAAAGTGAAGAAATTCTTCACTTTTTTATCTCATTGTTGGAAATAACAGCACATCTCTAATAGATTGAGAGTTTGTTAATAGCATAACCAAACGATCTATCCCTATACCTAAACCGCCAGTTGGAGGCATTCCGTACTCTAGCGCTTCAATAAAGTCTTCATCTATTCCATGAGCTTCATCATTTCCTAAATCTTTTTCTTTCATTTGCGCTTCAAATCGTTCTCTTTGATCAATTGGGTCATTTAACTCTGTAAAGGCATTTCCATATTCTTTTCCTACTATAAAAACTTCAAAGCGATCTGTAAAACGTTCGTCACCTGGATTTTTCTTCGCTAATGGAGAAATTGAAACTGGATGACCATAAATGAAAGTAGGTTGAATTAATGTATCTTCAACAAATGCTTCAAAGAATTCGTTAATAACGTGGCCATAGTCCATATGTTCTTCTATCGTAACATTATGCTCTTTAGCAATTGAGCGAGCCTCTTCGTCTGATGTTACGTTCCAGAAATCAACACCTGTGACTTCTTTAATTGCATCAACCATATGAATTCTTTTCCATGGTCCTTCTAAGTTAACATCAATGTCGCCATATTGAATCTGCAATGTTCCTAATACTTTTTGAGCGACTGTTGTAATAATACCTTCTGTTAAATCCATAATATCTTTGTAATCTGTATAAGCAGTATATACTTCTAACATGGTAAATTCAGGATTATGTGTAGCATCTATCCCTTCATTACGGAATACACGACCAATTTCATAAACTTTTTCCATTCCACCAACGATTAATCGTTTTAAATGTAATTCTAATGCGATACGTAAATATAATTCCATATCTAGTGCATTATGGTGTGTAATGAATGGTCTTGCCGCTGCTCCACCTGCCATATTATGTAGAGTTGGTGTTTCAACTTCTAAATAACCATGGTCATTTAAATAGTTACGTACTTCGCGGATAATTTCGCTTCGTTTAACAAATTTATCAAAGCTATCGCGGTTACTGATTAAATCTAAATAGCGTTGACGATATTTTTGCTCCACATTTGTTAAACCATGATATTTATCAGGTAATGGTCGAAGTGCTTTTGTTAAAAATGTAAATTCTGTTGGTTTAATGGTCATTTCACCCATATCAGTTTTCATGACTTGACCTGTTACACCAACAAAATCTCCTAAATCTGCTTGTTTAAATAAATCATAAGCTTCTTCACCAATTGCATCTTTACGAACGTAAATTTGGATTTGTCCTTCTCTATCTTGTAAATGAGCAAACCCTACTTTACCTTTTCCACGCTTGGTCATAATACGGCCTGCAACTGTTGCTGTAAGATTTAACTCTTGTAATTCTTCTTTTGTTTTATCATCATATTTTTCATGCAATTCTTTTGCATTGGTTGTGCGCTCAAAACGTGTTCCAAATGGATCGAGTCCCTTATCACGTAAGTCCGCCATTTTTTCTCGTCTGACGATGAGTTGGTCATTCATTTCTTGATGCGCTTGATTATCTTTTGACACGCTACTTCCTCCTATACTTTTTTTGCCATTCTACTCTCTCTTATAATGCCACAAATAGCAAAAAAAAGGCAAGTTAATTTGCCTTTTTTATCCGACTAAACCTTTTTCTTTCACAACTAATACATACTCATCTAGTAATTGGTTCATTTCTTCTTGTGTTGTTGCTTTATTAACGGCTAATCTTGTTTTAGTGGCTCTTGGAGCCCCTTTTAAATAATAAGCGGCATGTTGGCGAAACTCTAAACAACCAATTTTTTCACCCTTCAGGCGAATCAAACGATCTAAATGCAACTTAGCCGTTTCAATTTTTTCAGCTGGATGTGGTTCTTCCAATAACTCACCTGTCTCTAAGAAATGTTGTGTGCGATAAATCATCCACGGATTACCCAATGCTGCCCGACCTATCATCACACCATCGCATCCAACATAATCAATCATGCGTTTTGCATCTTCTGGGGTTCTCACATCTCCATTTCCCATAAAAGGAATCGTCAAATGCTTTTTAACTTCTCTTAAGACATCCCAATTGGCTTTGCCTTCATACATCTGCACGCGTGTTCGGCCATGCATTGCAACCGCACTAGCTCCTGCTTTTTCCGCGGCTAATGCATTTTCAACAGCATACACATGGTCCTCATCCCAACCAATACGTTGTTTAACTGTCACCGGAACACTGACAGAACTCGCCACAGCTTCGACCATTTCGTATACTTTATCTGGATCAAGCAACCATCTTGCTCCTGCTTCTGCTTTAATAACTTTATTTACTGGACAGCCCATATTAATATCAATAATATCTGCTGTTGTATATTCTTCAACAAATTTAGCAGCTTCAACGAGATTTTCTTTATTACCACCAAAAATTTGTAAACTAAGTGGGTGTTCTGTTTCATCAATATAAAGCATTTCTAGTGTTTTTTTATTTCGTTGTTGAATGCCTTTGTCACTAATCATTTCACATACAACAAGTCCTGCACCAAACTCTTTGACTGTCACGCGAAAAGCAGAGTTACTCACTCCAGCCATTGGTGCGACAACCACTCGATTAGGAATCTCGACGTTCCCTATTTTCCACATCGGGTTTCCTCCTTTTAAGACTGCATAGCCTCGTCTCTTAATACGGATAACTCATCTGCGGAATAATGGTATTTCTCTCCGCAGAAATGACAAACTGCCTCAGCTCCATTATCTTCTTCTATCATTTGAGTCAACTCCTCTACCCCTAGAGTAATCAACGCTGAAGAAAAACGTTCTTTAGAACAGTCACATTGAAACTCGACTGGCATCGTATCTAAAATTTCAACATTCTCTTCCCCTAATAAACGGTAAAGAATTTCTTCTGGTGTTTCACCTTGATCTAATAAATTAGACACTTGCGGAATATCAGCTAAACGTTTTTCAATCTCAACGAGCGTTTCTTCTGACGCAAACGGCATCACTTGAATCATAAATCCACCTGCCGCTTTTACAACGTCATCATTTTCATTATCAACTAATACACTTAACCCGACTGCTGAAGGAACTTGTTCCGATGTGGCTAAATAATAAGTAAAATCTTCGGCCAACTCACCTGAAACTAATGGCACTTGTCCTGTAAATGGTTCTCTTAAACCTAAATCTTTCACAACACTTAAAGAGCCATTTGTTCCCACTCCGCCACGTACATCAATTTTTCCTAGTGCATTTGCAGGTAAATTAACTTGTGGGTTTTTAACGTATCCTTTAACATGACCCTTAGCATCGGCATCTACTACGATAGCACCGATTGGCCCATCGCCTTGAATACGAACTGTTAGTGTTTCATCACCTTTATGCATTGAACCTAGCATCAACGCACCTGTCAATGAACGACCTAATGCTGCAGTAGAAGTGCGCCATGTGTCATGACGTTGTTGCGCTTCACTTACTAACTCGGTTGTGCGTGTTGCCATTGCTCGTATTTCTCCATTAAAGCATAATGCTTTCACTAAATAATCTGTTGTTTGTTTACTCATTTTTCTTGCCTACTTTCTTTCTTTTATTCTTCCCAATTAAAAAGTGGGCTATACTTTCGTATATCCCACTTATCATAACGTATTTGATTAAATCTTAAAACTATTTTTACTCAGATTTATCGTCTTTCACAGCTTCTTCATCTTCTTTAATCGAATGTGATAATTCTTCATCACGTTCTTTTAAATCATGTTCCGCTTCTTTTTCTTCAGTAAATTCAGCTTTTTGTTTTTCTGCATCTTTTCTTTCCAAAGCTTCTTTTACTTCTTCAAAAGAACCATCTTTTTCACTTGGATACTCTTCAGGTTTATCATCACTTGGCATTTTACCTTCTTCAAACAATGATTTAATTTGTTTCGCATCAAGTGTTTCATATTTAAGTAATGACTCTGCGATTAACTTGTGTTCATCACGATGTGCTTCAATAATTTCAACCGCTTTTTGATGAGCACGATTCAAGATATTACGAACTTCTTCATCGATTTGGAACGCAATTTGTTCTGAATAAGTTTTTGTTTGTCCATAATCACGGCCAACAAAGACTTGATGGTTTCCTTCATATTGTACAGGACCTAGTGAATCACTCATACCATATTCAGTCACCATTGAACGAGCTAAGTTAGTCGCTTGTTCAAAGTCATTACTTGCCCCAGTAGATTTCACACCAAAGATAATTTCTTCAGCAACACGTCCACCAAGCAACCCAACGATTTGTTCGAACATTTCGTTTTGAGTCATTAAGAAACGATCTTCTTTTGGTAAAGCAATCATGTATCCACCAGCACGTCCGCGTGGAACGATTGTTACTTTATGGACAATTCTTGCATCACTTAACACCAATCCACAGATTGTATGACCTGCTTCATGGTAAGCAACCATTGAACGTTCTTTTTTACTAATCATGCGGTCTTTCTTAGCAGGACCAGCAATGACTCTATCCTGTGCTTCATCAATATCTGATGCATCAATTTTCTTTTTATTACGTCGAGCCGCTACAAGGGCAGCTTCGTTTAATACGTTTTCTAAGTCTGCACCGGCAAATCCTGGTGTTTGTTGTGCGACAACTTTTAAATCAACATCGCTTGCTAAAGGTTTGTTACGAGAATGAACTCGCAAAATTTGTTCACGACCTTTAACATCAGGTGTTCCAACAAGAACTTGTCTGTCAAAACGTCCTGGACGAAGTAACGCAGGGTCTAACACGTCTGAACGGTTTGTTGCGGCAATAACGATAACTCCTTCATTACCATTGAAACCATCCATTTCAACAAGCAATTGGTTAAGGGTTTGTTCACGTTCATCGTGTCCTCCGCCCATACCGGCACCACGTTGACGACCAACTGCATCAATTTCATCAATGAAGATAATCGCTGGCGCTGATTTTTTCGCTGTTTCAAATAAATCACGTACACGACTTGCCCCAACCCCGACAAACATCTCAACAAAGTCTGAACCCGAAATAGAGAAGAATGGTACGCCAGCTTCTCCGGCAACAGCTTTTGCTAGTAATGTTTTACCAGTTCCGGGAGGTCCTTCAAGTAACACACCTGCAGGAATTCTTGCCCCAAGTTCCACAAAACGACGTGGGTCTTTTAAAAACTCAACAACTTCAACCAATTCTTGTTTTTCTTCTTCAGCTCCTGCTACGTCAGAAAAACGAACGTTGATTGATTTTTTATCTGCTTCTTTTGTTTTAGATTTCCCAAAGTTCATGACACGGCCATTTCCACCGCCTTGCCCACCTTGTCCCATCATCATATAAAATAGGAATACCATTAGTAAAACTGGTAAGAAACTAAACAATAGTGATACCCAAACGCTGTTGTTAGATTGCTCTTTCACAACAAATTTGGTTCCTGATTCACTCGCTGTATCACTAATGTTGGCAATCGTTGCATCATTCGGTAAAACAGAGGTAGTAAATCGTTTTGATTTTACTTTTGTTTTACCAAATACTGGTAAGCCACCTGAATCAGTGATTTTTTGTTCTTCACGATACTCACCTGTAATTTTGTAAACGCCATTTGCTGGCTGTACGGTGAAATCTTTGACTTGATCATCTTTTAATTGTTGATAGAACGTTGAATAATTTATAGTAGGAGATTGGTCGCCGCCTTGTCCAAAGAAGAAGTATACTATTGTAATCATTGATAAAAATACAATAATATAATAAAGCGAGTTACGCATCCCTGAATTCTTTTTATTCATACATGTCCTCCTTCTCTATATTAAATTTTTAGTTTGTAATCATTACTAAGAAATTATTGTAACACTAAATGTTCGAAAAATTAAGCATTTTCGTATATTTCTGGTTTTAATACACCGATATATGGAAGATTACGATAATCTTCAGCATAATCTAAACCATATCCTACAACAAATTCGTTTGGCACTTCAAAACCAACATAGTCAGCTGCCATATCAACAACACGACCTTCTGGTTTATCAAGCATCGTTACAATTTTAACAGAAGCTGCTTTACGGTGTTTCAATAAGTCAACAAGGTATTTTAATGTACGGCCACTATCGATAATATCTTCTACTAAGATAATATGACGACCTTCAACTACCGTACTTAAATCTTTCAAAATACGAACTTCACCAGATGAGACAGTCGCATTGCCATAACTTGACACATCCATAAAATCCATTTCCATGTGAATTGGCATAGCACGAACTAAATCCGATAAAAACGGAACCGCTCCTTTTAAAATACCAACAACTAAAGGAAACTTATCCTGGTACTCACGACTAATCTCTTCACCTAAAACAGCAACTCGTTCTTGAATTTGTTGTTCTGAATAAAATGTTTTTTCGATATCTTTTTCTAACATTGGGTTCTCCTTCCAAACTTACTCATCCCTTTGATATAAGTAGACGAGCTTATACTGTATTTTATCAGTTTCATGATGAATACTCAAATAAGATTCTCTAAATGGTAAAAGCCATAGAAGATACCCTTTTTCATCGAAAACAAGCCAACTTAAATCACGTAATTTAGTTGGTATTTTTTCATCAATAAAATATCGTGATACTTTCTTAGTCTGACCTTTATAATTATATACGAATCTGTCGCCAGCTTCACGTTTTCTGACTCGAATCGTATGATTTTTTCCATGTGTGTAAATCATCTCTTTTAAGTGCCAGTTAATCAATTCAATTGGAATGTCCTCTTTACCCAATTCAAAAAATCCTAACCATTGATTATTAGACAAAAATACTCCCTGATTTTTTACCAAATCAAATACATCATATTTATTTAGTGACTCTTTTTTTTGATAGATAGTAAGTATTTCATAATTTTTTTCAACAATCCAATTGTTTCCTAATAATAATTGTTGATTTGGTTTATCATTATTAATCAGTTGTTGTATCTGATTCATATGCTCGTATCCTACAACCAGGCTAGTTTTTTCTTGAATATCTGTTAATATATATCGAATTACTTCAGATTGTATCGCTAAATTGTGTCTTTTTAACGAAATATAATCTAATTGCCATGTATTATTTTGATAACAAACCAGTAACTCAATTAAAGGCTGCAACAATTCATCAATGACTTGCCTTTGATTGGAAATTTCTTGAGATAAGCGTAATATTCCGTTACCAAAATTAGGGTTTTCTTTTTCTAGCATAGGACGGATGTGGTGACGAATACGATTTCGAAAATAATTATCGGAAAGATTACTACTATCTTCATAATACGGTATATTTTTTGCTTTAGCGTATGCATAAAGTTCTTTTTTAGAAAAACTTAATAACGGGCGAATAACTTCATTTACTCCTAGTGAGCGTGTTTTTTCAATCCCAACCAACTTTCTTAATTGACTTCCTTGAATCCATCGCATCAAAATCGTTTCGACAGCATCATCTTTATGATGAGCCGTTAATAAATACGTGCTATTGGTTTCTTGCATCACTTTTTCAAAAAAGGCATAGCGAAATGTTCTTGCTTGTTGCTCTACATTTGTGTCAACGGTTTTTCCTTCGTCCCATATACCGACAAAACAGGGTGTTTGGTACGTTTGGGCATAATTTTCTACAAATAATTGCTCCTCTTTTGACTCAGGTCTTAATTGATGGTTAATATGCGCTACATAAATCACCGGTCGCTTATCTTTAGGTAATTGACACAATAGATAAAGCAACACCATGGAGTCAACTCCTCCAGACACTCCTACCACAATATTGGTTTGCGGCGTCAACTGATACTCTGACTGAATAATCTTTTCAAATTTTTGATACACAAACTTTCCTCCACTTTTCCATATAAAAAAAGGATAAGAGAACTCTCTTACCCTTCTATCTATTTAGTTACGACGTCCGCCACGTCCGCCACGTTTTCCTTCAGTACTGCGTTTTAATGTACTTAATCTATCATCACTATCTTTTAAGAAGTTAGTCATTAATGAATCAAAACTTTCTTTTTGTGGAGTAGCTACTGCTGCAGGTTTACGATTATTTCTACCACGGTCATTTCCACCTCGGTTGTTACGATCAGACTGGTAATTATTTGATGAACGTTTGTATTCTTTACGCTCACGCTGTGCTGGGCGTTCTTCTTCGTTGGCACGCTTGATTGATAACCCAATTTTTCCGTCATCTCCAACGCTCATTACTTTTACTTCAACTTCATCATTCATCTTTAAAACATCGTTGATATCTTTTACAAAGCTATTAGATACCTCACTAATATGTACCAATCCTGTTTTTCCATCGCCTAAATCTACAAACGCTCCAAAATTAGTAATACCTGACACTTTACCAGATAACTTTGTCCCCACTTCGATTGACATAAAAAAATTTTTCCTCCTTGAATCCTCTTTATATATTATTTTTTTATTAACTTAATACTCGATTACCGCTGTTTTAATTTGCACCACTCAGTCCTGGAATACTGTATACTTGTTCGCCTTCTTTAGAGTAAAAATATTTGGCACGTGCAACTTTCTCAACATATTCGGGATCCTTTAACAATTTTACTTCGTTTTCCAAATCCTTCTTTTCTGTTTTTACTTTTGCATATTCCTTTTTTACCTCTGTGTGATTTTGTTGTAGTGATAACAGATGTTGTCCATTGCGAAATAAGTTAATTCCCATGAACGTAAATAAACCAAAGGCTAATACAAACATAACCGTTAAGCGTCGACGTTTGTAAATCATTTGTTTTTGTTCACGTTGAGCTTTCGCCATTTGCGACGAAGGTTTTTTTTCACTTGTCTCAAGGGCCAATAACGTTTTTTTCTCACTCATGATACACTAGACTCCATTTCTGTTTATACTTGTGTTCATTATACCAACTAGCCTCATTAATGTCTAATACTTATCGCTGATTTTAGTCTTGATTTTTGGTTTCGCTAATAATTTCGTATAAATCTTTTGCTTCATCTTTTTTAGTTGTGTCTTTTAAGTCTAATACTTTAACTTCTAATGTTTTATTACCAAACATGATTGTAATCACATCTCCTATTTTAACAGAAGTCGATGATTTAGCTAATTTGTGATTCACTTGAATCCGACCTTTATCAGCTATTTCTTTTGCAATTGTTCGACGTTTTATAATTCTTGAAATTTTTAAAAATTTATCTAATCTCATCATTGTCCTCCTAAATCTATTAATAAAAATGTTTATATATTTTTTGGCCAAATGGCAACATGTTCCATTCATCATAACTAAATAATTTTAATTTCACAATACTTATTAGATAGATAGTAACTCCAATACAGACACCTACTAGTGTTAAAGCAAACGTCACTCCTCGATGGGTCATGAGTAAACCGTTAGCTAAACAGATAACTCTAAATCCATAGACTCCAATAGTCATCAACCCTAAACTAATCAATAATTTCATTAAAAAAAGTTTGCCAACCGCTACGTCGAATTCCTTACGGATCAGGTAATGATGCAAGACAAGTAAACAACCTAACAACCCTAGTAACGTACTCACACTTGAACCCATTGTTCCAAAATAATAGGTTAAAGATGGTGTCAAAACACTCTTCAATAACACACCAAATATTGCAGCGACAAATTGATAATGTACTCGGTTTTGACTTTGATAAATTGTTTGATACGTTTGAATCATTGAGGCAATACTAACAGACAGTACAAATAGCGACAATGTTGATGCTCCATCATTGTTACTAAAAAGTGTCACATTAACAAATGGAATCATGATGGCTAATCCAATACCTGCTGCCATAGAAATACTCAATGACACTTTTAAATAGGATAACACCATTGATTGATAATCTGATTTCTTTTTACTTTTATAGTAATGAGTTAACGTTGGCATGAATGTAGCAGTCATTGCGATGGCCACAACCAATCCTAATTGTACCAATGGCTGACCTCTATCAAAGACTCCCTTTGCTATCTTAGCCGACAAATCGGGTAGTCCTGAAAAGACTAAATATTTTTTTATCGTAAATGAATCAATCAATTGAAAAATAACGAGATAAGCACTAAAAAAGCAAATCGTCCCACCTTCTAATACTAATCGTCTTAGCAACCCATTATCACGCTGCTCCTTTGAGGAAATTGGATAAAAAGATAACGGCTGCTTTCTTGCATAGTATATTAACACCACAATCGCACATATTCCACCCACAATCGCACCAGATGTGGCAATACTTCCTATTTGGTAAACATTTAAACTTTGCGTATAAAACAACCAACCAGAAAGTAAAATAATCCCCACACGAATCCCCTGTTCCACTAACTGAGACGTTGCAGTTGGTAACATATTCACCTCTCCTTGAAAATAACCTCTAAAAGTAGATAAAAATGGTACCAGTAAAAATACCAACGATACAACACGAATAAGTGGTATGAGCTCTTTGTCTCCCATCATCATGGCAATGAGTGGTGACCCAACAAATAACCCTAAAAACAAACAGATAGACAAGAAACTAACATAATAAAAAAATTGGGTGAGAATTTTCTTTCTTTCAATCAAAGACTCTTCACTAGCTAAAATTTTTGATAAAAATACAGGCATACCAGATAACGAAAATGTCATCGCAATACCATAGATAGGGTACACTTGTTGATACACATAAAACCCTTCGTCTCCCACTAAATTTTGAAATGGCACGCGATACACAGCGCTCAGTATCTTCACCACAAAAGAAGTAATCGTTAAAATCAACGTTCCTTTTAAAACAGTTTTTTCTACTTTAATTTTTTCCATCCGCATCATCCTGTACATCTTTTTTAGCATATCGCTCTTGCCTTAATGCTTCAATAAATGTAGACACTTCATGTAACCATGTTGCAATGGTTGTGTCTTTACCTAGTTTGAATGTCACAGCCAAATGCTCATCTGTACTAATTTCTGCTTTTAAAGTTGTTTTTGATAAAGCTTTAAACAATTGTTCGATTGTGTAAGCAGATGTCCCTTCTTTGCTTAATTCAATATAAATCGATTGCTTTTTCTTTTGAATTTTATCAATTAAGGCAAAATCAGCATTCATTTTTATCAACCCAATAGTTAATAAATTTGCGACTTCATCAGGGTATTCACCAAATCGGTCTAATAGATCAGCTTCTAATTCATCATACATCTCTTGATTTTCAAGTTGTCTAATTCGCTTATACATTTCAATTTTTTGACGTTCATCTTCTATGTAATCATTTGGAATATACGCATCAATGCCCAAGTCAATTTCAGTCATCGTTTTTGTCTCTTTACTATCGACACCACGCTTACGATTAACTGCTTCATTTAACATATGGGTATACATGTCAAATCCGACTGAGTCAATAAAGCCGTGTTGTTGAGCCCCTAGTAAGTTTCCAGCACCTCGAATTGATAGATCTCGCATCGCAATTTTAAATCCAGAACCTAGTTCAGTAAAATCTTTAATCGCTTGAAGTCGTTTCTCGCTCACTTCATTTAATACTTTTTGTGGTTCATACATAAAATAAGCATACGCCACACGGTTACTTCGACCAACGCGACCTCTTAACTGATAAAGCTGAGATAAGCCCATGTGATCGGCATTTTCCACAAACAATGTATTCACATTAGGAATATCCACGCCTGTTTCAATAATGGTAGTCGTCACTAAAATATCGTACTCTCCATTGATAAATTCCATCAACGCATTTTCTAATTGCACTTCAGTCATTTGCCCATGAGCATAAGAAATACGTGCATCTGGTAATAGCATTTTCAACTCATCGACTTTTTGTTCAATTGTATCCACACGATTGTACAAGTAAAAAATTTGCCCACCACGAGCAATTTCTCGTTCACACGCCTCACGTATCGCTCCTGGATTTTTTTCCATCACATATGTTTGTACTGGATAACGATTGGCTGGAGGGGTTTCAATCACAGATAAATCTCGCACACCCAACATGGACATGTGCAATGTTCTTGGAATCGGTGTAGCTGTCAGTGTCAACACATCAACTTGCGCACGTAATTGTTTTAATCGCTCTTTATGCTTCACTCCAAAACGTTGTTCTTCATCAATAATCAATAACCCTAAATCCATAAATTCTAAATCTTTTGACAAAATACGATGTGTGCCGACAATAATATCCACTTGACCTTTTTTTAATTGATCAATCGTTTCTTCTTGTTGTTTTTTCGTTCTAAATCGACTCATTAACCCAATACTGACTGGGAAATTTTTAAATCGGTCTAACATTGTTTCATAATGCTGTTGAGCTAAGATAGTCGTTGGGACTAAGAATGCAACTTGCTTGCCATCTCTTACCGCCTTAAACGCCGCACGCAACGCTACTTCGGTTTTCCCATAACCCACGTCCCCTACAAGCAAACGGTCCATTGGTCGTTTTTTCTCCATGTCTTTCTTAATTTCTTGGATACTTCGCAATTGGTCGTCCGTTTCTGCGTACGGGAAGGCATTGTCGAACTCATGCTGGTAATCGTCATCTGGTGAAAAAGCATATCCTACTTCAGCTTCTCTTGCTGCATATAATTGAATTAAATCATCCGCGATATCTTCAACTTTAGCCGATACTTTTTTCTTTGTCTTCGTCCACTCACTACCACCTAATTTATTAATACGTGGCGTCTTAGACTCAGATGCGACATATTTTTGAATCAAATCTAACTGGGTCACCGGAATAAATAATTTATCATTATTTTGATACAAAATGGTCATGTAATCTTGATGCGTGCCACCACTAAGCAATGTTTCCATTCCGATATATTTCCCAATACCATGATTAGCATGAACCACATAATCACCAGGACTTAATTCATTATAACTCTTTAATCGTTCCGCATTGGATATGGTTTGTTTACGTGCTTGGCGTTTAGTTCTGGTATGTAGAATTTCTTTTTCTACTAACACGATTAAGTTATCTTGTGGCAACTCAAACCCTGATTCTAATAAGCCAACTTGGATTTGTGCTTGCCCTTTTAATAACTCTTTTTTGTTATTGACGACAACAGAAATGTCTGCATCAATAAACAAGCGTTCTACCGTTTTACTACGTTCGTCATTTTCGACTAGTACCACGACCGTTTGTTTTTGTTTTGCCCAACGGTCCATCTCTGCTTTTAAGAGTGGCAATTGTCCAAAGAACTGTTGCATCGCTCGATATTCAAACGGATAAATTGAAGAAAAACGTAAATTCCCCATTCCTTTTTGAAATAGAGAGAAAAATGTCCGATTTTGAGGCATTTTTTTCATAATCTGTCTGAAATCACCACCCAATGTCCGATCTTCAAACACTGGATTGTCTTCTAACTTGATGGTTAACCATTCTGATTCTTCTCGTAAAATCTCTTTTTCAGTATCAATCATGCGACTGTAATCATCAACTAATACCAAATCATCATGAGATAAATAGTCACTTAAATGATATTTTTCCTCATAAATCATATCAATATATTGACTAATATCATCAGTCGGGTGACCACTACCCCACTCACCCACTGTATAATTTTTATAAGCAGTTAACTGATTTTTTCTATCAATATCTTTTATACCATCAATTTTTTTACTTAACGCATCGTCTAAAACACTAGCGGCGTTGGCTAATTCCTCTTTTGTTACCACTTGATCCATAGCCGGTGGAATTAATAACTGATTCACATCTGATAGGGAACGTTGGGTTTCTACATCAAACAAACGCAGTGAATCAATCTCATCATCAAACAAATCGATACGTACAGGATATTCACTAGTTAAAGGATAAATATCAATGATACTTCCTCTAATACTAAATTCACCTGGTTTACCTATCATTTGTTCTCTAACATACCCTAAAGAGACCAGGGTTTCAGGTAAAGAAGTTAAATCTATCGTGCCTCCTACTTCAACTGACCATACATTATCTTTCCAATTATTAGGAGCTGGTAAAAATCGACGTAATCCAGCTAAGGGTGTCACTAAAATACCCGGTTCATCATTATTTAAAAACACCATACTATTAATTCTCTCAGCCAAAGCTTCTGGAGAAGAGAACGACATTTCAACTGCTGCCACTTCATCAACAGGAAAGAAATGCAAATAAGACTCGTCAACAATGTGTTGCAAGTCATCCATCAATTTTGTCCCATAATATAAATTAGGGGTTACAATCATTATTTTTTTATTTTTTTTCAGTAATGTCGACATCACTAGTGTTTTAGCTGAACCAGCTAAACCTGTAATCAACTGTGATTTTTGTGTTTCACTATTATCAAGCCACTCTTTTACTTGTTTATCTTGTTCTATTATGGTCATTATACTTTGATTGAGGTACATATAATCATCCGACCTCCTTTATTTCTTACTATTGTATTGATTCATCGTGTCAACAAATGAATGCCCTTGTGCCCAATACAAACTTGCATCTGCCGCTAATTTCACTGCAGACAGCATGTCTTCATGTGTGTTTTTAGGAAAATCACCTAAAACATGAGCTATCACTTCTCCTCCGCGATTAGGACGATCAATCCCTATTCGTACACGATTAAACTCTGGTGTTCCAATATGTGAAATTAAGCTTTTAATACCATTATGTCCACCAGCACTTCCTTTTTGACGCAATCTTACTTTTCCTACTGGTAAATCTAAATCATCATAAATGACTAAAACATCTTCAGGTGAAATGTTATAGTAGGTCATCAACGGTCCTACACTACGACCAGATTCATTCATAAATGTTTGAGGCTTCACTAATAACACCTTTTCACCATCTACAAAAAACTCTGCAATGTCTGCTTCAAATTGCGATTTATTAAATTCAATATTTTCTTGATAGGCAATCTCATCCAATGTAATAAATCCAATATTATGTCGAGTTGTTCGATACTTCGCTCCAGGATTTCCCAATCCAACAATTAATTTCATAATCTATATCTCCTATAACATCAAAAAACACGGGTTAGAAGACACGTGTTTTCTCATTGTATTTAAACTAAAAAGCTCTAAAATAGTATACCATACCTTTTTATATTCTATGAATAAGAAACTATTAAGACTTTTAATTAACGTTTGATTAATAGACTATTATTTGTGAAATGACCTTTTTCATAGGTTTTTTCATAATTTAGTGTTATAATCTAACACGGAGTAAATAAAAAACAAGGAGCGATTGTAATGGAACACACAAGTATTGATCATCAAAAAATTATCGTTGTCGGCAATGGGGCTGTTGGTTCAAGCTATATTTTTTCCCTTGTGACACAAAACATCGCACAAGAAATTGGTATTATTGATATTGATGTAAAAAAAGCAGAAGGTGATGCCCTTGATTTATCTCACGCTCTAGCATTCACTTCTCCTAAAAAAATCTATGCTGCAACTTACGCTGATTGTAAAGATGCTGACATAGTGGTTATTACTGCAGGTGCTGCACAAAAACCTGGTGAAACACGTCTAGATTTAGTTAATAAAAATTTAAAAATTTTCAAATCCATTGTTGATGATATCGTTTCTTCAGGATTTAATGGTATCTTCTTAATCGCAACTAATCCTGTTGATATTTTAACTTATGCTACATGGAAATTCTCTGGATTTCCAAAACACAAAGTCATTGGTAGTGGGACTTCTCTTGACTCTGCTCGTTTTAGACAAACAATTGCTGAATTAGTAGACGTTGATGCAAGAAATGTTCATGGATATATTTTAGGTGAACACGGTGACACAGAATTCCCAGTTTGGTCTCATGCTAATATTGCTGGATTACAAATTTACGAATGGGTTTCAGATCATCCTGAAATTGATGAAGAAGAATTGGTTAATATTTTCTTTAAAGTTCGTGATGCAGCTTATACCATCATCGATAAGAAAGGTGCCACTTTCTATGGGATTGCTGTTGCTTTAGCTCGTATCACTAAAGCCATTCTTTATGATGAAAATGCCGTATTACCTTTATCTGTTTACTTAGATGGACAATATGGATTAAACGATATTTATATCGGTGCTCCAGCTGTGGTAAATCGCCAAGGAATCAGCCATGTTATTGAACTTCCCTTAACAGATGCTGAACAAGAAAAATTTGACTTATCTGCAGAACGTTTACAAGAAATACTAGATGAAGCATTTGAATAAATAATGTTCTTATTAATTAAAATAATGAAAGACTAGAATGATAAATTCTAGTCTTTTCTCATTATATAGGTGTTTTTAAAGCACTTATATTGTTTTTAGAAAAGAATATGTTACAATAATATTACAATTTTTATTATAGGAAGGGGCTTCACATGAAACGTAAGTCGTTGTTATTAGTGCCTTTAATTATGGTACTAGTTATTGTTAGTATCTATTCGTATTTTGCTATTACTTATCAGAATAAATTTTTGCCCAATACAAAGATTGGACAAATAGACGTCAGCCAATTATCTAGAAAAGAAGCAGAAAAAAAACTTGAGGATAATATTCATGAGGATGAATTCGTTGTACTAGACAATAATAAAACTTGGAAAGCCATTCCTAAACAACAACTAGGAATCACTTTTGATGTTAATAAAACTGTCTCAGATACTATTTCAAAACAAAATCCTTGGTTGTGGTTCATAAATTACATCAATCAACCTAAAAATGTGCCCATTGTGATGACAGATTATAACAAAGACGAACTAACTAAACAATCTAACGCTTTAAAAACAGCCTTAACTGAATTTAATAAAGAGCGCACACCCACAAAAAATGCAAAAATCGAAATGAAAGATGGTTCATTCCAAATTACGGATGAAGTAGCTGGAAATTCTATTGATGTTGATAAATTTATTTCAGCATTTGAATCTCATGTCAAAGAAGGTGAGGGATCTATAAACTTAGAATCCTATGTCCAAAAACCGACTGTTCTAGCAACAGATACTCAATTAAAAAAGGAATTAACGGACATAAATAAGTTGACAGAGGTCAATGCTACGTACCTTATTAATGGTCAAGAGGTCGCAATCCCTAAAGAGACAATTGCTAGTTGGTTAACAACAAATGATAAAGGTGATGTTACTTTAAATCAAGACCTAGTAAAAGAATATGTCACTCAACTTGGACAACAGTACAATACTAGTACTAATCCAACAAAATTTAATAGTACTAAACGTGGAGAAGTGAGTGTTCCAGCTGGGTCTTATAGTTGGACAATTGCAACTGATAGCGAAACAGAGCAACTGACAGAACTAATTTTATCTGGAAAAGGTTTCACTGATCGTGTTCCTGCCTATCAAGGAAGTGCCTCTCCTGGATCTGCCCTTCTATCAAATACCTATATTGAAGTGGACTTACAAGCCCAACACATGTGGTACTACAAAGATGGAAAAGTTGCTTTAGATACAGACATTATTTCTGGAAAACCAAGCACACCTACTCCTGCTGGGGTGTTCTATGTTTGGAACAAAAAGCGAAATGAAACTCTTCGCGGTGAAGATTACGCTAGTCCAGTTGATTATTGGATGCCAATAGATTGGACGGGAGTAGGAATTCATGATTCGCCTTGGCAAAACGCCAATGCTTACGGCGGCACATCGTATACAACTGTAGGTTCTCATGGCTGTATTAACACACCCCCTGATGTGTGTGCTAAATTATTTAACATGATAGATGTTGGTGTTCCTGTAGTTATCTTTTAGACAATAAATAAAAAACAAGATTAGAATAAAGGTCTAATCTTGTTTTTTATTTTTATAGTATCAACAATGTTAATACGCTTTTTTAAACAGCTCTCATATAACAAAATAAAAAAAACAAACTAACTACTACTATTAAATAGCCAGTTTGTTTTTTACTATATTATTCTGTGTAGGTATAATATTTTTCGATACATCATAGATAACAACCCTATTTTGTCGTTTAGTGCTATGCTATAGAGTTATATCTTTACTATAAAATCTCACCCCCTTTATTTCTAAGTATTTTAATAAATACTTGGTTTTTCTTGAAGCATAACTTTTATTTTTTCACCTTTATTTGTTGATTCCGTTCCTGCTGTTGTGATAACAGAAGCTACATACCCATCCCATGAAGATGGTCCTTCTAATTTATGATTCAATACGCCATTAACCCATAATTGAAACTCTGTATCATACGCTTCTTTAAAACGTGTCTGCCAATCAGGCGATATTGGTGTCTGATTAGAAAAATTATGTTTGACATAAGTATAGTGTGGATCAACTAATCCTAACTCTCCATTTTCGCATACTACTTCACATTTAATATCATAACCAAATTGACAATTAACGAAAATTTCTAACTGAATCACCACACCATTTTTTGTCTCTAATACTAAAATTTGTGGATCATGTAAATTGGTATGTGTCATTTTAGTTTGTTTTTTAGGCAGTATACTTTCAACTGAAACATAGTCGTCTTGTAATAACCAATGTAGTACATCAATTTCATGTACTGCCGTTTGGATAATAGACATTGGAGTTGTGTAGTGTAAGCCAGATTCTGGATTTCTATGCGCACAATGTAGCATTAATACTTCCCCATATGATTTAGATTCAATTAATTTTTTTAACTCCATATAACCTTTATCATAACGTCTCATAAAACCTACTTGTACCAGACGTCGACCGCATTTCACTTCTGCTTCAACAATTTTAGCGCATGATTGACTATCTATAGCTAAAGGTTTTTCACAGAATACATACTTTTCTTGTGCTAATGCTTTTAATACATAATCTGCATGTGTTTCATCAATGGAAGTAATCAATATGGCATCTACATCATCTGACGAAATTAAGTCCTCTCCACTGCCATAAAACATGATTCCCATTTCATCTGCTAATTGTTTTTTTTCTTCTTCTAAAACATCATAAATGCCAACGACCCTAGCACCTTTTATTTTATGATTAATCCTTTTTATATGCTCTGTTCCAATAGCTCCAACACCTATTACACCGATTCTTAATTCTTTATTTATCATTTTTTCACCCTTCTTCTAAGAAAAATTTTCATTATAAACCAGTAGTTAAATTAATATAATTACGAGCAGCTTTTGCATAAATAAACGGATTAGCTTTTGCTGGATCTTGTTCTGCCTCTACGACAATCCATCCTTCATAACCATCTTTTTCAATTTCTTTCCAAATTGGTGCAAAATCAATCATGCCATCTCCTGGAACAGTGAATACGCCTTTTTTTACGCCCTGTAAGAAACTATAAGATTCATGCTTCACATCACTCATTTTTTCTTTACGAATATCTTTAAAATGAATATGTTTAATACGGTCTTTGTGTGTTTGATACACTTCAATTGGATCTTCACCTGAGAAAACTAAGTGACCCGTATCATATAATAGTGATACTTTTTTAGGATCTGTCTCAGCCATCAAACGATTGATTTCATCAGTTGTTTGAACACCAGTCCCCATGTGATGATGATAAACAATGGACATATCTTTTTCATTTGCCAACTCGCCTAATTTATCTAACCCACTTGTTAATTTTTCCCATTCTTCTTCTGTAAATTCAGGTTTTTTATCAAAAACAGGTGTCTCCATTTGACCTTGTACACTATGTCCTTGTTCTGACACAACGATGACTTTTGCTCCCATTGCATGTAAAAAGTCACGATGTAACATAAAGGCTTCTTTTGTCTCTTCAAATGGTTTCGTTGTTAAAAAGGCACTAAACCATGCACTGGCTACTGATAATCCTCGTGGCTCTAAAAAGCTTTTCAATTCTTCTGGATTTTTTGGATATTTGTTTCCAATTTCTGTTCCTGTGTACCCTGCTAATGCCATTTCACTGATACATTGTTCAAACGTATTTTCCTTACCTAATTCCGGCATATCATCATTTGTCCAAGCGATTGGTGCAATCCCTAACTTAATTGTCATTTGTATTTCCTCCATTTATTATTAATTTTTTAAATTTTTGGATAAGTTGTATCTACTGCCACAGGTTTACCGGTAGCAATAGATTTTTGTGCTGCAACAGCTACTCTTTGCGCCATGATAACATCCATACCTGTTGCGACTAATGGTTGATTATTTAAAATAGCTTCTACAAATAAACGTACCTCAGTATCATATGCTTGATGATAACGTTCCATAAAGATTGGTAATGGATTTTCCATCTCTAACGACTGTTCTCCATACAACTCAACAGTTGAATCGCTTACATTTTCTGCTTTAAGCATTCCTTTAGAACCAAATACTTCTACCCGTTGGTCATAACCATACACGGCACGACGGCTATTATCAATTAAGCCAAATGAACCATTTTCAAATTCTAATACTATTGCTAATGTATCAATATCGTTTATATCTTTTAAAGTTGGATCAATAAGCGTGTTTCCTCTAGCATAAACTTCTTTAATGTTACTTCCAGCCATATATCTAGCCATATCAAAATCATGCATGGTAAAATCGAATAACAATCCTCCGATACGTTTTATTAACTCATGTGGTAATAAATCAGGATCTCTCGAAGTAATTTTTATTATTTGAGGATCACCTATTTTACCATCTCTAACATCTTGATAGATTTTTCTAAATTGACGATCCACTCGTCGATTGAATGCAATCTGCATTTTAACATTATTTTCCTTCACCGCACGTAATACTTTTAAACTTGATTCTTCATTTGTATCCATACTTAAAGGTTTTTCGCAAAAAATATGTTTTTTTGCTTTTGCTGCATCAATTGCTATTTTTTCATGTGAGTCTGTCGAAGAGAAAATGAATAACGCTTCTAATTCTTCATTACATAATAACTCTTGATAATCTTTGTAACAATGCTCAATACCTAACATATTCAATTCGTCTTCAACATTCTCAATAAACAAATCAGATACACCTAAGATATTTATACTTGGAATGTTCAGAAGATTCTTAATATGCATCATTCCTACCCTTCCAACACCTACTACACCACAATTTAATTTTTTCATTTACGTACTCCTTCATCAATATTTTTAACTAACATTATTTTATTTAAAACAATAGAAATTGTGTTTGTATTCACAATAAACTATTTAATGAAATGGCTTTCAATTTCTTCCAACGTTTTTCCCTTTGTTTCTGGTATTTTAAAATGTACCACTAAAATCCCTAATAATGCACAACCAGCAAATCCATAAAATGTAGCATTAATACCTACTGAATTGACAAGAACAGGGAAAAATAGCCCAACGAGAAAATTAGCTATCCATAAAACAAACACTGCAATCCCAGAAAAAGTCCCTCTATACTTAGCTGGAAATATTTCAGAGATTAAAATCCAGGTAACTGGTCCAATAGCTCCTTGAAAAGAAAATATATAAATAAAAATAATGATCATAATAATATATGGTGCTATTTGTGTTCCTGACAACAAATTAGATAGAACACCTACAGAAATTAACGATACTGCACAAATTGTTAATCCACTAATTTCCAATTTTTTTCGTCCCATTTTATCAACAATTGTCATTCCTACGATTGATGCAATAACTGAAACAACACCATTTAAAACATTGAATATCAATGCTGCACTAGCACCAAATCCATACATTGTTAAAATTTCAGACCCATAATACATAACTGAATTAATTCCCGAAAATTGTTGTATTATACCTAATAAACACCCTAACAAAAGAATCTTTATCGTCCAAGTTGGTATTTTTTCTTTATTTTTTTTATTTGTAACTACTTTAACAGGTATTTCTTTTATCTCTTGTATTTCTTTTTTCACCATCTCGTCATCATCTAGATAGATTTCTTTAATTATATGAATTGCACGATCTAACATACCATTTCTAGCATACCACTTAGGTGACTCTAATACTTTTGTCATACCAATTAACATAATAATTGCTGGTATAGCGGCTAACCCCATCATCACTTTCCAAATATGATTATTTTGAATAAACATATTACCTAAAATAGCATTTAATAAAAAGGCTAAGAACTGTCCACCCACAATCATTACCTGATTTAAACCAACCATTTTCCCTCTATGCTCAGCCGAAGAAATTTCACCTAAATATAATGGCACAACAGCTGATGATGCTCCTACAGCAAGTCCCAATAAGAACCGAAAAGAGACTAGAAAAGCAAAATTAAAAGATCCGCTACAACCTATTGCTCCAACCAGATAAATCCAAGCAATAATACGCAATGTCTTTTTTCGCCCAATCATATCACTTATTTTCCCACCAAAAACTGCCCCAAATGCTGCAGATAATGTTAAGGATGATGATACCCAACCTTTTTGTATAGGAGTTAACATAAAATCTTTACCGATAAAATTCAACGCGCCATTTACAACACCTGTATTATAGCCAAATAGCAACCCCCCGATAGTCACAATTAACGATATAGTGATAATCTTTTTATTAACTTTTGTCACACAAACACCTTCCCTTCTTCTTTACTAATTACTAAACATCAACATACCCAATAATAGATAAGATGTTACCAAATTCACAATAACAACTTACACACGAATTATACAACTCTTACTCTTTTTTTACAAGTAATTTTTTAAAAAAATATAAAAATCATAAAAAATCTTTATTTTAAAAGGTTTTTAAAATAAGCACATAAATAAAAAACAATAAAGTTACTCATTTTAAAAAATAAAATGAGTAACTTTATTGTTTTTTGTTTTTCATTGTTAAAAAAAGCACAAGTTTTTATATGATTAAAATTATCTATTCTTTTTTTTCGACTTTTTTTTATGCTTACTTTTCTTTTTTTGTAAATCAATTGCCTTTAATTGATTTGAAGCTTGAAACGAGAATATGATAGCTAATATTTTTAAAATCCATGCTGGAAGTCTAAAAATGTAGCTTACTATCGATCCCCCTATAAACGACCCCAATACAGCTCCTGTTTTATATGCACTATCTCCTTTTATCATCGATAGATTTCCTACTGATCCAAGAACTATTAATCCTCCTATTAAAGATAAAGTACATGAGATAATCATTAAAATAGCTCCACTTTTTTTTACTTTTTTTGGCTGTTTTGCTAAAACATAAATAGAAAAACTCAACAATAATATCGTTAATACTTTAAAGACATCAATCATACCACCTAATACTGGAACTGCTGTAATAATACCAATAATAGCCATTGTTACATAAAAACTAGCTAACCTTTTGTTCATAAAAACACTCTCCTTTTACATATATAATATAAGTGTCTTATAATTACATATTTTTTTCAAGTTATAAAAAATTAAATATTCAGTATCTTTATAAAAAAAGAGCCTTTATAAAGGCTCTAAAAATCATTTGATTATGTCAGTAAATTAAGCAAAATTACTTTTATAAATATCTGATGCCAAATCTGATAAGCTGTCTAGTTCATGACCATTACTAATTAACACAATAATATTTTCACCATCATCGTCAAGAAAAACTGAAGATTCATAATCTCCCAAACTACCGTTCGTTTGCATCAATCCATCAGTCTGCCAAAATGCTCCACTATAATCATTATCGGATTTTACCATATTAGAAAAGTCTTCTTTCGTTATTAATGTACCATCAGTCAATGCTTGAACAAAAGTCACTAAATCGTTTGCGGACATCAAAACATTTCCAGCCCCAATCAAACTAGAATATAAAGCTTTTGAACGAGAAAAATCTGAAGCACTCTCTGTATAATCTCCATACAATAATGAACTATTATAAGCTGTTGCAACATCCTCTTCAGCTACATTATCCCAAAAAAATGTATGAGATAGATTTAATGGTTCTATGATTTCTTTTGTGAATAATTCTTCATAACTTTCTCCTGTGACAGTTGATAGAATACCAGCTAATAAAGAATAATTAGCATTAGTATAATTAAATCCTGTTTCTCCAGTACTTTCCAGTGTATCTAATACATAATTAATTTGATCTTCTTGTGTTGTTAATACCTTTTCTGGTGCTACTTCATCCATTTTGATACCTGATGTTTGATCAATCAAATCACGTATGGTTATATCTGAACTTCCCTTAATATCTGGATAAAAATCTGATAGAGGCGTTTCATAGGTTAAATCTCCATTTGAAATAGATTTAGCAACCAATGCTGCTGTCATCATTTTTTGTAAAGAAGCAACTGGAAAAAGAGTATCCAAATTATTTACCTCATTAGCTTCATAATTACTATAGCCATATACAGCTGTTGAAGTAACCTTATCTCCCTCAACCAAGATAGCTACCCCATTGTAATTTTCTTCAGGAAAATAATCTTCAATAGTTTTATCAGAAGAGTCACTGTTAGTATTTCCTGCTGCGAAAACCTCATCATCAATCATATGTTTGTTTAAAAAGTATCCCAATCCTAATACAATAATGACTGTTGTTATACCTATCCACACGATTTTTGTTATTTTAACTTTTTTCTTTATCACAATCATACCTCCTTATTGCACTAACACTACTTAAATTTACTTATAGTATAAAATGTGATACTTAAACTAACCTTAAAACCATTTATTATTTCATATTAAATTATCTATTTCATAGTTTTTAATTATAAATAAAAAACCACACGAATCATGATAAACGTTACGTTGGTTTAAAAAAGCCTATTTACTTAACTACCAATACTGTATAATCATGGTGTTGTAACAAAAAACACGTCATTAATTGATAAATTTATATAGAATCTTCATTTTTTATAATACCACGATTATTTAATTTAGTATAATCATTCGCAATATTAAAATAGTATAATAAATAAAAATGGAGATGAATTAAAAGTGAAATATATTTACCATACGTCATCACTCGATTATTCATTGCTTGGTTCATTTATTTGATATACGACTTATACACCAAGTTCCAAGAAAGTATGGTCCTTGGATTGATTCAGTTAACTTTTATTATTGTCTTATTGGCCATCATTATTTTTGAACATAAAAAAATAAGTCAAAGATACACATCTCTTCGACTTATCAATGTAACTAAAATTCCTTGTAAAAAGCAACTGTACTCCCTCTATCACACGATTCAAATCCAAAACTTTCATAAAATCCTCTAACGTCTGGAGCATCTACGGTTAACAATACTTTTTGACGAACATGTTTGAATGTTTCTAATACATCACGCATTAATACTGTTCCTATTTTTTCTCGTTGAAAATCTGGATGAATCAAAATATCTTGTATATACAAAATCGTGTAGCCATCACCGACCACTCTAATTAATCCAACCAACTGATCTTTATACCAAGCACTCACTACATAAAGTGAATGAGTGATTGCTTTTTCTAAACCAATTAAATCTTGAGTATAAGCTGTCCATCCTACACTATCATATAATGCTTTCAAATTTTTACTATCTATCTGACAATCTTTTTTGTATTCTATCATTATCTATCCTCCTAATTTATTTTTTAAATTAAGAGTCAAACTTCAACCGATTATTCATCATAAAATTTCCTTTTAGGTGTTTCGTTCATTGTATCATACCTATAAAAAAAATCCTCCAGAAATTTTCTGAAGGATCACCTTTATTGTTTACTTTTTTGATAGTCTTTTGAGACCATCATGATTTGATTAAATGTTTCGACGATTGAATCAGCATAATCCTCATTGGAAACCATTTGTCGAATTTTTTCTAATACGGCTTCTTCTCTTATCGTATCAAAAACTGGAATATGATTGTCTTTTTTTATCTTCGCGATGTGCGACACACAATCATATCTTTCTTCCAATAATGATACGATTTGTTCATCAATTTCATCAATTCGTTGTCTATCTTGACTTAACATCTTATCTCCTCATTTCGTATAAGAGTCAGATTATATATCAGAGAAAAAGTCTTCACCTTTTTGTTGCACTAAAAGATGAGGCATCATTAATGAAATGGGTTCTTTGTTTACCACAATCACCTGACTATCAGGTTTGCGGTAATTAATCAGTCCACTAAATGGATACACTTGAAAGCTTGTCCCAACAATACACACAACGTCCGCTTTAGACAACCAGGAAATGGCTGTTTCTATATTAGACTCAGACAAACCTTCTTCATAAAGCACCACATTCGGACGAATGATCCCACCACATTCTTGATGATACATACTCTTCATATAGTCTGGAACAGAAACTGACTGACCACATGTTTGACAATAACAATCATACAAACTTCCATGAAACGACACCACATTTGGACTTCCTGCTTTATTATGTAAGTCGTCAATATTTTGCGTCACAATCCCAACTTGTTTCGTTTGGCTTAATTCTGCCATTTTTTCATGAATCACATTCGGTTTTGCTTCTGGGTGGTATAATTGTTGCACAAATTGATAAAAAACATCAGGCTCGCGTTTTAAACAAGTATGACTCAGCAAATATTCTGGATTCTCTACTCCATGATATACCCCTGTCATAGAGCGATAATCAGGAATACCTGATGCAGTTGATACTCCGGCTCCTGTCATAAATACTATATTTTTCGCTTGCTTTAATATCTCCATTGCTTGTTCTTCCACATTGATCACTCCTTTGCTTTATTATGACATTATTCGTCAAAAAAGCCTAATATAACTACAGAAATGATAATCGCAAAAATCATAACGTATTGTTTCTTTGTTAACTTCTCTTTTAAGAAAATTCTCGACCATAACACTGATACGATACTATATGATGCAATCATTGGTGCGACGACAATAGAATTGCTTGCGATTGCTCCAATATAGAAAAATTGTCCCAAGGTTTCAAAAAGTGCCGCAAAACCTTTATATTTTTCATGAAACACATCCATTTTTTCTCCTTTAATCGCTCGTAAATAACCCCACATTAGTAACCCGACGATTAAAAAAGTAAACTCATAACTCATGTTTGCTTGATTTTCTGGTAAAATCTCCGCATAATCCAAATAATACCCATCTAAAAATGTCCCTAGTCCATCAATCACACAGTACAGTATCGGAAAAATAATGGCCAATGCACTTTTCTGATATTTTTTATCGACCACATTGCCTGATACTTTTAACTCGTGATCAACTTCTTGCTTTTCATAAACAGACAACATAAAAATAGCGACTGAAATAACTGCCACAGCAATAAATTGAATCCACACCATTTTCGCTCCTAGTATCAGAAACATTAATAAAGCTGACACCGCTCCTGAAGAGTTACTAATGGGTGAAGACACACTCAGCTCTATATAACGAAGCCCCACATACCCGATCGCCATTGATAAAATATACATGGACGACACAGGTAAATAAATCAACATATTTTTCCATTCAAATCCCACACCTAAATATAAATAATAGTATAAAAAGGCGTGAAGCCCCATCACCAATCCCACAATGACCACTGTTTTTTGTGCACTATACTTGTCTTTTTCATTATTTCCTAACTTATAAAATAAATCAGCTGTCCCCCATGCAAAGACAGCCACCAATGCTGACATAAACCACATACTTTTCGTCTCCCTTATGTTTACTTTCACACTTACTTGTTTAAAAATAACTAATTGAAAGGCCTTGGTCAAATATTTTTTTATTAAAACTCATGACTTTTTGAAAAAGGTATGATATAGTGTTAGACATATTGAGAAAAAATAACCAAATAATATAAATCTAGAGGTTGCAATCTATCAATAACATTATTTGAGTAGAGGAGTACATTGACACTAATGCACAGGGAAGATTGCCGAAATGTGATAAAGTTCCTCGCTTATCATGTTGGGACTATAGTGAATAACTATAGGACTGTCTTAGTTAAGACTAAGATGCGCTATGATTGGATAACACTTCGTTAATCTGACTTCATCAAAAGCAACCTCTATTTACGGGGTTGCTTTTTTTATTTATCTAAAACAAAAGGAGAATTATCATGCAAACAAACAATCGTTCTACCAGTCATATCTTAATCGCACTATTATTCTTATTTATTAGTTTTATCATGCTCACACCAAAAGTGGAGGCAAATGACGATAAATTTGTCGTAGGAATGGAAGCTGGCTACCCTCCATTCAACTGGACACAACAAAATAATGCCGATGGAGCGGTCAAAATTCAAGGCGGAAGTGAGTATGCCAATGGTTATGATGTCATGATTGCCAAACGCGTCGCTGAAGGTTTAGGAAAAGAACTTGTTATTTATAAAACATCATGGGATGGATTAGCACCTGCGTTAACTTCTGGAAAAGTGGATGCTATTATTGCTGGAATGTCTCCCACTGAAGAACGAAAAAAAACCATTGATTTTACTAACGACTACTATCACTCAAACCTCGTCCTAGTTGTGGCAAAAGATGGAAAATATGCTAATGCAAAAAGTCTAAAAGATTTTGAAGGAGCAAAAGTCACTGCTCAATTAAATACATTTCATTACTCTGTGATTGATCAAATAGAAGGTGTCTCAAAACGAACTGCTATGGACGATTTTTCTGCTATGCGTGTGGCACTCCAATCCGGAAAAATCGATGCGTATGTTTCAGAAAAACCTGAGGGAATCACCGCCCAAAAAGTGAATCCAAACTTTAAAATGATTGATTTTGAAGATGGCAAAGGGTTTAACACGAATCGCGATGATACATCTGTTTCTATCGGTGTAAAAAAAGGTAGCCAAGATATTACAAAAATCAATGACATTTTAGCTGGTATCACTCAAACAGAACGAGACAATTTTATGGATATTGCCATTAGTGAACAACCCGACTCACAGTCAAATGAAAACTGGGTTGTCAAAATCGTCAAAGAAAACTGGCAAATGTTCTTAAAAGGTGCTGGGGTGACGCTTTTAATCTCGCTTATCGGAACAATTGTTGGAACATTCATTGGATTAGGTATTGGGTTGTTTAGAACCATTCCAACGCCAAAAAATATGGTGAATAAAGTCTTATTTAAATTATTAAACACTCTCTTTTCTATTTATATTGAAATATTTAGAGGAACACCCATGATCGTTCAAGCAATGGTTATTTACTACGGATCTTCTCAAGCATTTGGAATTGATATGAATCCACTTGCTGCAGCATTGTTTATTGTATCAATTAACACTGGAGCATATATGACAGAAATCGTACGTGGTGGTATTTTCTCAGTTGATAAAGGACAATTTGAAGCAGCTTCTGCTATTGGTATGACACATGGGCAAACAATGGTAAATGTGGTGATTCCACAAGTATTTAGAAATATTTTACCTGCTATGGGAAATGAATTTGTCATCAATATTAAAGACACCTCTGTATTAAATGTGATTGCTGTCACTGAGTTATTCTTCCAAGCGAAAACAGTCGCTGGAAGTAACTTTAGATTCTTTGATACCTTCTTTGTTGTTTGTGTGATTTACTTTGTCATGACCTTCACTGTGACACGTATCTTGCGATTTGTTGAACGAAAAATGGATGGTACTGGTGAATATGCTCCATATGCTAATCAAATGCAAACAGCTATTTTAGAAAGAAAGGATGACAAATAATGACAGACTTAATCCAAATCAATCATTTACAAAAACAATACGGCAATCATGAAGTATTAAAAGACATTAATCTATCTGTAAAAGATGGTGAAGTTGTAACGATTATCGGGCCATCTGGTTCAGGTAAATCAACTTTACTTCGTTGCATTAATTTATTAGAAGAACCAACTGGTGGGGAATTACTTTTCAAAGGTGACAATATCCTTGCTCCTGGTTATAACTTACCAAAATATCGTGCTCATGTTGGAATGGTATTTCAACAGTTCAATCTATTTGAAAATCACGATGTCTTAAATAACTGCATCGTTGGACAAGTAAAAGTATTAAAACGCTCACGAGAAGAAGCAGAACGTATCGCGATTGCAAATTTAGATAAAGTCGGGATGAAAGATTTTGCTCATGCTAAACCTAGCCAATTATCTGGTGGACAAAAACAACGCGTCGCAATTGCTCGCGCCATCTCTATGGATCCTGAGGTGATGCTATTCGATGAGCCAACCTCAGCACTTGATCCTGAAATGGTCGGTGAAGTATTAAAAATCATGCGTGAGTTAACTGGGACTGGTTTAACCATGATTATCGTAACGCATGAGATGGCTTTTGCCGAAGAAGTATCTGATCGTGTCATTTTTATGGATCAAGGAGTTGTTGCTGAAGAAGGTGCTCCGGAAAAAATCTTCCAACATCCAGAACAAGCTCGCACAAAAGAATTTTTACAACGTATTTTAGAAGGATAAAAAATAAGCTAGATTGAGCCAACTCAATCTAGCTTATTTTTATTTATCTAGTTTTTCTAATACATTCTTTGGAATATCACTTTTTGACACATCATTTGGTCCAGTAACAATGCGTTTTTTACTAAGAGATACTTTTACATAAGATCCTGGTTTGAATGGTGTCACATTATCACCACTTAATTCATAATCCATTTTTTGTGTACTACCATCTTCTTTTACAAAATTGAAATCGTATTTGTATGATTTACTGCCCGGTACGACCTCTCCAGTATCATCTTTAGTATTTTCTACTGTTGGGACCTCTTCTGGTATTTTTGCATATGCTACATCACCTTTATAAGTTGTTGAATAATATTCATAACCTTTATAACCAAATATAACAATTAATACTAATGCCACAACTAAAATAATTTTTTTTGCCATCAGATTCACTCCTTCATAGTTAACATTTAAATACAAAAAGTATCATATACATATAATAACATGGATTTTAGAATAATATAACTCAAATAATACTTTATAATCTAACCAAATCGTCATTTTTAGGACAAAGTCATTATCACTATTCCTATTTTAATAAATAGTCGTTGCCCTATTTCATTCTAACCTGTCTCATATATCATGCAATTCATTTGGATAATAACGTTTTGTTTGGTATCATAATAAAAAACAACATAGTTAATTCACTTTTTTTTCGTTAACTAAGTGTAAGATAATTTTATAAGCATTTAATAGATGCCATCAATTAACAAAATGAAAGAAGGTTATATCTATGACTACTGAACGTGATGGAGCAAAAGAAAATCGCCGTTCATTCGAACAAGCAAAAGCAAAAGAAATATTCGAAGCTGATACCGACAAAAATCGTGAAAAAGTAGCTGAGAAAAAAGAAGAAAAAGCTGAAAAACGTTTAATCCGCGAACACAAATAAAAAGTAGCCTAAGTATATCCAGTATGCTTAGGCTATTTTTTTATAATTCTTTATTAATAAAATGTTGCGTTTTTGTAGTTGCTTGTTTAACTAATTCATTTAATTGAGGTGGTCTTAAAGAGTGTGACGCCATAATATTTATCCACTCCATAGGCACTTCTCCTATAATAGATTGTATATCTTTTAAAGCAAATACTTCATAAACAAAAATGACTTGTTGGTACGGCTTTTCTTCGTAGATAAACATATTCTCAATAGTCGATAACAATGAACCAACTTCCACTTTCATGCCCGTTTCTTCCAAAAATTCTCTTACAACAGCTTCTTTAGAAGTCTCTCCTATTTTGACCGCTCCTCCTGGTAAGGTATGTGTCCCATCAGACTCCACTGTTGTTAAAACATTATCTCCTTGTTTTAAAATACCACAAGCTCTTACATCAAATTTACTTTCTCCTATTACGACACGAATATCTTCCATCATCACAATCACGATTCCTTTTAAGTTATTTTAAATATGTGGTAATAATTTGTTTATATTTATCAATCATATCTAAGTAATTATCTATATCAACATATTCATCCACTTGATGAGGTAACGTAGGTTCATCTGGGTCAAACACAACAAAATCAAATGAATTATCTGATTTAATAAATTCTTCTGTACCCGTTGTTGCTGAAATACCGATAAGTTGTAATGGCGTAGCAAATTGACTTTGAATGACTTGAACCAATTCTGAATCTTTTGCTGCTCTTACAGATAACTTGTTGTAGTCGATTATTAATCGTTAATTTATAGGGCTGATTTTTGTTTAATTCATCCACTGCTTCTTGCAATACATTAATCATTTCATCATTAGAAAACTCTGAAATACTACGAATATTCCCTTATAACGCAGCATAGTTTGGAATACTATTAACCTGGTTTCCTCCAGTCATGATTTTAATATTATGAATGGTTGAACCTAATTCTTCATTGGTATATTTTTTAGCAATATTATCCATTTTTTTATTAATATGATAAGAAAAATCGATCAAATGATTTAGAGCGTTGTACCCTTCTTGTGGCATCGAACTATGTGCCTATTTTCCGGCAGATGTTACGGTGTAATTAATTGAGCCCATATGTGTGTAAACAATATTATAATGACTTAGCTCTCCCACAATCAAACCATCTAGATCATCAACGTATCCTAGTTTTGTTAATTATTCTGCACCTAATTCTCCAACTTTCTCCCCAACTGTTGCAAGTAATTTGACAATGCCGTTAAATTCTTGCTGTTCTTCTTGAAGTTCCATCATTGCAATGACCATTGCCATTAAACAACTTTTCATATCTGTTGAGCCACGCCCATATAACTTATTATCTTCTATCGTTGCTGAAAATGGTGGGTATTTCCATGCATTTTCATCACCTGGATCCACAACATCCATATGTCCAGTTAGTCCAAGTACTTTTCCTTCTTGTCCTTTTTTTAACGTGGCTACTAAACTGCTATGATTATTTGCATATTGAATCAATTCTGTTGAAATCCCTATTTGTTTTGAGTGTATTTTGCTACCATTTCTTCATTTTCATTAATCGTTTTCATTTTTAAAATATCTTGTAATAATTCAATTTTTTGATGTCTATCCATGATTGTTCTCCCTCTTTTAATTTCCCTTTTTTATTAAAATAGTATCATTCCATGGTAAAATTAAAAAGAATATTATACCTATAATGAATAAAAAATAGATTACTCTTCTATGGAATTAAAGAATTAACTTTATCAAAAAATTCGTGATTTTCTTTTACTTAGATTCTACTAGCAAAAAAGTTTATTTAATCTTGTATAAATGATAAACTGACTATAAAAATGAAAAGAGGGATTGCTATGTCAGATAAATCAATGCCTGATCAACCCGTTATTCTTAATGATATGCCACTAGAGGCTGAAAATGAAATGGTTTTAAAAAGTGACTTTATCAAAGAAAGAATGACCTCTTTAAATCATGATGGATTTAATTTTATTCTGCCAGATACTCCACAAATTATTGAAGAAAAGAAAAAGAAAAAATAATATCTCGTTTTAAGATTAGATTAAGATTATAAGATTATGATATAAACAGTTAGATGATTATTTAACACATCCTCTTCCCCCACAACAGAGGAACTGCTAATAACATGCTAAATGATTTTTTCATTTTATTCCAAATTTGATTTAACTATTAATCCCGAAAATAGTTAGATTACCTACTTCCTCTAGTAATCCATTGCTAGAGGTTTTTTATATCAAAATTAAAAATATATAATTTGATAACATCTTTTTAAGCTTCATTTAAGGTTGACTGATTATTATATAGTTAACACATGAGTGACAAGCATATGGGCTTTATTATAAGTAGGTTCAAACCCTACCACTCATTTAACTTCCTCTACTCCCACAATAGAGGAAGTTTTCACAGAATAAATTTAACTTTTTTTATTCTATTAACTCCTAATCATTGCAATCTCTATCTTCCCACGATAGAGATTGCACTCCTTCCTCTAGCAACGATTTGCTAGAGGTTTTTTATCTTTTATCGTATTTTTCAATAATAAAAAGTTAATAGTAATGAAGGGTTTTCATTTGCTTATTATATACTTATTACGTTATAGTAAAAGTGTAACATTAATTAATAGGAGGAATTTAACATGACTGATAAAGGTAAAGTTGATAAAGCGGTAGGTAAAGTACAAGAAACTGCAGGTGACATTACAAGTAATGACAAGTTAAAAGGTAAAGGGCTTTTAAAACAAGCTGAAGGTAAAGTGAAAGAAGTATCCTCTGAAATTAAAGAAAAAACAGAAGAAATAGTTGATGATGTTAAAGACAAATTTAAAGAACATGATGATAAAAAATAATTAATATAAAAGGGAAATCTTAATGATAAGATTTCCCTTTTATATTTTTACACAAATTATTAATTATCAAATAACATCATTTTACATTTATAGTGTTTTTTTATACAATAGTAATATACATATTCAATCTATTTATATGTTAAAAAATAAAAAAGGAGCGAATATAATGAAAATTATTATGGGAGCAGATCCTTCTGGTTTAGCATTAAAAAATGAAGTAAAAAAACATTTATTGAACAAAGGACTTGAAATAACTGATATTACTGAGGATGATGATCAAGCATACTACTCTGTTGGTTTCGAAGTTGGAAAAGCGATAGCTAATAAAAAATACGATCGAGGTTTCATTTTTTGTGGTACTGGTATGGGCGTAAATATTGTAGCAAATAAGTTTAATGGTGTTTATTCTGCTTTATGCGAAAGTATTGAAACAGCAACCTTGTCTAGAAAAATAAATAATGCTAACGTGTTAGCAATGGGTGGCTTGATTATCACACCTTATTTAGCAAAAGAAATGGCGGATGCTTTCTTAGAAACAGATTTTTCTTATGGTTTTTCTGAAGGATCTCCTGAATATTTACAATCTGCATACAAAACTATACAAAATCTTGAACCGACTATTTTAAAAGAAAATAATTCTCTTTAGTGTTTCAACTAAAATTATCTTTAAAGCTTATCCTAATAACTTTATTTATTTGGGTAAGCTTTATTATTTTCTGTAAAGTAATTTCCATTGGCGAACAAAAAAGGCTATGTGGATATTTTAAGTTATCCACAGTTGCTTTATTCACACAAAAAAATAGTTATTTAGCAATGTTCTCAAAAGTTATTAACACTGTCCACAGACTTATCCACAGTTTTTATATTAAATTTGCACACGAACACTTAATTTCACTTAATTTACCTAAAATTGAAATTCTGATCCATCAACCTATATAAAGATAAAATGTGTCTATTAAAAAGTTATCCACACTTGTCCACAAAAAATGTGGACAAGTTATGTTTACATTGGGAATGAGAACATATCAATAGCATATCCACAAAATTTTGTTATAATAAAAGCTAGTTTATTAACAGATGTTTCATTAATAATATATTAATAAAAGAAAAGAGGGAATCACATGCTTGCATTAAGAAATATCAAAAAATATTATACTGTTGGTGGTACGACAACAAAAGCACTAGACGGTGTTTCTGTATCGTTTAGGCGACAAGAATTTGTTGCAATATTGGGAGCAAGTGGTTCTGGTAAAACGACTTTACTCAATGTCATTGGTGGGCTAGATAATTACGATTCAGGTGATATGATTATCGATGGAAAATCCACAAAAGATTTTAAAGACGGAGATTGGGATGCTTATCGAAATAATTCAATTGGTTTTGTCTTTCAAAGTTACAATCTGATTAGTCATCTTGGAATTATTGAAAATGTTGAATTGGGAATGACTCTTAGTGGTGTATCAAAAGAGAAAAAAAGACAACATGCAACAGCTGCCTTAGAAAGAGTGGGACTTGCTGAGCATATGCATAAAAAACCTAATCAATTATCAGGTGGACAAATGCAACGTGTCGCGATTGCCCGAGCGCTTGCAAATGATCCAGATATTTTACTATGTGATGAACCTACAGGAGCTTTAGATACAGAAACTAGTTTACAAATCATGAAGCTTATCAAAGAACTTTCAAAAGAAAAATTAGTCATCATGGTAACACATAACCCAGAATTAGCTTATGATTATGCCAATCGTATTATTGAATTTTCTGATGGAAAAATAACAAATGATTCAAATCCCTATACTGAAGAAATACATGATGCTAAATTTAAACTAAAACGAACTAAAATGAGTTTTTTCACTGCATTAAAATTATCCTTTAATAACTTACGTACAAAAAAAGGGAGAACTTTGTTAACTGCTTTCGCTTCAAGTATTGGAATCATTAGTATTGGAATTGTTTTGTCCTTATCTAATGGCTTTCAAAAGCAAATTGACAAAACTCAAACAGAAACACTGTCCAAATTTCCTATTACCATTTCACAAATTACAACCGATCAAACTATCAATCAAAAAAATGCTTTAGGCAGTGATAAAGGCTCTTATTCTAATAAAAAAGAGATTACTCCTAAACAAAGTGAACAAGATAAAGCACAACATGTTAACCATATAAATCAAGAGTATATTGATTATATTAAAAAGATTAATCCATCACTAACAAATAGTATTGGTTATTCTAGAACAGTTGCCATGAATATTTTAGGTGACGTTAATGGAGACATTAAACCTATCAGCTTTTCTAACGCCACACCAAACAGTGGTGGTTCTATGGAATCTGCTATGTCCTCAATGACAGGTATAGGGATTTCATCTTTTCCAACCAAACTTAACAATGACTCTAAAGATTTTTTAAAAGAAAATTATAATGTTATTGCAGGAGAATATCCAACCTCTGCAACGGATATTGTATTAATTGTAGATAGACAAAATGCAACCAATATCAATGCTTTGAAAAATATTGGATTAAATGTTAAAGAAAATGAACCACTCCCATTTGATGACATTGTTGGAAAAGAATTTAAATTAATTTCTAACAATACATATTATCAAAAAATTCCGACTGGTAATTTTATTCCAAATACTGATTATCAAAAAATGTACGACAATACTGGTAACACCACTATTCGCGTAAGCGGAATTTTACGTGTTAAATCTTCCTCTAGTATGAATTTACTCTCTCCAGGATTTGCCTATAGTAATGAACTAACAGCTAAAATTGTAGATGAAAATGAGCAATCAGACATTGTCAAAGCACAACGAGATAGTAACAAAAACGTGATGAATAATGAATCTCTTGATGCTCAAGCTAAAGATAATCTGCTTGCTTATCTTGGCGGTACTAGTATTCCGTCTAGTATTTTAATTTATCCAAATAACTTTAGTGACAAAGAACAAATTTTAACGTATCTAGATAAATACAATAAAGGTAAAGATAAAGAAGACCGGATTTTATACACCGATTTAGCTGGAACTATGACACAACTAACTGGTGGTCTGATGGATGCGATAACTTACGTTTTAATTGCCTTTGCGGGAATTTCCCTTGTTACTAGTATGATTATGATTGGTATCATCACTTATACATCTGTTCTTGAAAGAACAAAAGAAATTGGTGTCTTAAAGGCTTTAGGTGCTAGAAAGAAAGATATTACCCGTGTATTTGATGCTGAAACATGTATCTTAGGAATTGCATCAGGTTCTTTAGGTGTCTTTATTGCCTATGCAACCACATTTCCTATTAATAGTTTACTTTACAAATTAACTGATTTAAAAAATGTGGCACAACTCAATCCAAAACATGCGTTGATTTTAGTCATTATTTCGACAATTTTAACCATGATTGGTGGACATATTCCAGCGAGAATTGCAGCGAAAAAAGATGCTGCTATTGCTTTACGTGCAGAATAAATTATAAAAAAATAGATTGTAGTTTCCTTGAACATTACATTTTAAGGACAGCTACAATCTATTAATTTGTTCTTTTTTATTACTTAATTAAGTGTATTGCATTCATAATATAAAATAAATAGTATCATACACTCAACTAATCATTACTAGGAACACTTTCTAATTGCCACTCTAAAGTTCCTTCATATTCTCCTACTAATTGATTTTCAACTGGAATTCTTAACTCCAATCCTTTATTTTCCCCCCATGTATCTGATATATTTGAAATAGCACCTTGAAAGTTTAAACTAGATTCAATAATGGAAAATTGATCTGTTATCAGAATATTATTACCTATCTTATTTTTATATAGCCAACTACTTTTAGATAATACTTTACTTGAATCAGTATTATCAACAAATTGTTGGCCCGTTTTTAATAGCAATCTCCATTCACTTTTAACTTGTTCGTCTCTATCATCGTGAATAACTAGATTTCCTGAAACATATAAAGGGCTCAATTCCAATAATTTACCTGAGGTTTTAATAGTGCCAAAATTTATTTCAGCTGGTACAGATTGAAAAGATAAACTACCGCCAACTTTTAATTTAGGAGCACCGGAAAATATGGCATCGTGATACTTTAAATCTTCAGATGGGTTAATATTACCATCTATTGTATTTGTTATTGGTGGATCTGATATATTTAATTTCTTTTCTTGATCCCGTAAGAAAACTTGTATTATATCACCTTTTTTTAGTCCTCTAGGTAACTCTATTGTAAATTTCCCTTCGCTATTAACAATACTTGTATTATTTAACCATTCATTATTAACTTTTAATAATACTGTTGCTTGTGGTGTTCCAGTGCCAGATAATATTTCATCACTGCTTTGTATGAATTTGTTATTTATCTCTGCTAATTTTGGTGGAATAACATTTATAACTTCAACTGGGGGAGCAATTTTAATAGCCTCTATTTTTGTTTCTTCTTCGCCTCTATACGCTCGATCAATAACAATTTTACTTCCTTTTACTAAAAAATCACTTTTTGGCACACTTATTTTTGCATATCCCTTTTGATCTTTTTTTCCATAAATTTCCATAGAACTAGCTGTTTTTCCTTTAAATATAAACTCATCATCATTAGGAAGAATAATTCTACCTTCTACAGTGACTTCATCTTCAAAAGCATCACGTAATTCATCATATTTTTGTGGCACACTTGCATGGACAAAAATAAATTTATCAGCATTAGTAGGTTGAATAATATGATCAATAACTGGTTTAGAATTATTAGCATTTATTCGAGATAAATTATTCATTGATTTATAAATTGTAGAATTAAAATCTGAATTTGTAGTAGAAACGATATTTGAAAAATTAACGCCATTTAATCTTAAATTTAGTTTATTAAAACTTTTTAATGGGGTAGTAGTCATTATATCATTATTCTTATCCCATATACTTAGTAAACTATTTGTTAAATTCATTTCACTAGTTGCAGAATTAGTTTCAACAATTGATTTTCCTACATAAGTGTTGGAAAAATCAAAATAGCGTGGTGAATCTAGTATCATAGTCAATTCTGTCGCACTAAATGTTGTATAAGCTGCATGACCAACAGCAGAAAATGTTGTTTCTGGATGCATAATAATCTTAGCATCTCCTCTACTGGTTATTGCACCTCCATTTTGTGCATCTAAATCAACGGTACTTCCTTTATCTTGTAGCTCAAATAAATTTTTTTTTGCCCCATCACCATATTCAATGGCTTGTGAATAATTCCATCTTGTATCTCCAGGGGAACCTGCATTATATACTTTAAAACGAGAACCTCCAGCAACTAAAACTTTATTGTCATCATCGACCATCCTAATACCTGCACTTTGGCCTCTATTTTTTTTAATATACATTTCCGAATTATTATCAATCTTAAAAGTAGCTCCACCATAGAAGCCATAACGAATAGAAGGATATTTCCCTGATGCACCATCTTTAATCTCATCACTTTCAATAAATAAGTCGCTATTATTATTTAAATAAAATGATGAACTACGCCCCTTAAATACTAAAGCTGACATTCCCTTACTATAAAAATCAACTTCAGATGAATCAATAGTAAATGTCATCCCTGTATTTTCATAACTATTTCCTATTCCCCATATCATTCCTGAACTATCTATGCCAGCAGTTGAGCTAGATTCATTCCTAATATTAATATTAGAATTATTTAAAAATTTCATTTTTGTAGCAATACCTTCAATGTAAATATTAGTAATTGAGCTCTGCGATACATTGTTTAACTTACTATTATTCACTTCGAATTCAACATTATTTCTACCCGATGAATAAAAAAATGACCCTTTGTTCACATTAACAGATAAATCACTGTTTAATAGTAAAAAACTGCCTGAACTGAGCAAACTATTACTTGATCTATCAGTATTTGAGTCAAGATACCATTCAGTTGAATGTTTATTATTATTTAATATTTGTATTTTGCCATCTGTAATAGCTAATCCGACATTATTATTCTTAGTCGTAGTCACATCTTCTAAACTAAAATTTACCTGAGATGACTTTCCATTAAATAAATAATAACCACTCGCATTACCAACTGAACCAAGAATTATATCAGAAATTATCATTTGTTTATTTCCAGATAAATTGATAGAGTATCCTCTATCCGACAATAATCGATGGCCCTTTCCATCAATTATTAAATCTTTATTAATTAACTTAACAGTTAAATATTCATTAATAGTTATGTCATCATCTAATATTATTTTAGTAACTGATTGATCAGCAAATGCTGTCTTAAGCTCTTGTTTATTATTTACATGAACATCTGCAAAAACTGTCGTATTTATCATAAAAAAAAAACATATTGTACTAAAACAAACAATATTTTTAAATAACCTATCCACAACTCTCTCTCCTTTTTTATTGTAATAAAACCCAATTAATCTACTATCTTTTTTTCGTTTTCTGCTTTTTGTTTCGTTTCCTACTTTTGTTTTGTTTCCTACTTTTATTTTGTTTTCTATTTTTATAATAAAAAATCCATAAAAAAAATAAAATAAACAAAATAACTAAAATAAACAAAATAACCAAAGTAAATCCAGATTTTTTCTGATTAGTAATTTCTACCTCATTCAAATCTTTATTCACTACTTGATTCAAACTTTTTCTATTTACCGTAAAATCTTTAGAAAAATTCCACCCATAATTATATTTAACTTTTTCATGATTAGTTTCTTTTATAACTTTTCCATTATCATTTTGATCACTATAAACATTCAATTCAAGTTTATAATCCCCAGATTTTAACTCAACTCCCTCTAGATTAGTTAGAAACAGAAAAGTTGTATTAGGTGCAATCTGTAAATTATTTTTTTCATTTCTATACAATACCTGATTACTATCTTTTCTTTTTATAATAGATTCAATAACTACTTGATTTATAAATGTTCTTCTATCATTTTTTAATTTTGATACAATTATATTTTTAGAATCTATATAATTTTCCTTTACTTCTTTTAATTCTAAATTAGGAGCTACCTTTTCTGTATTTTGTCTAACCAACAAACCAATTACATACGAGTATTCATTTTTTATTGATAATCCTTGCTTTTTTGAGACATTATGAGAATCATGTGACACTTCTTTAAATGTAATTCCACCGGCTAGTACCCCATTAAATTTTTTATCCGGCATTTTTACAATAAATTTGACATTTTTTACACTTTTAGCTTTTAATTTAATTGATTTTGGATATTCTACATACTTTTCTAAATCATATACCAAACTGTCATCTTTCCCAATACTATTATTACCATACTCAACAATAACATTTGAATTAGTAGTAGCCACATTTAATGAAACATCCACCTCTAATTCTTCATTTGTTGTATTTCTCAACTCAACTTCTAATATTTCAGATTGATTAGGCAATAACTGAATATCAAAGTAATCTTGTTTATTGTCAATTTGACTTTTAGGTAAAATAGGAGTAATTATAATATTAAATTCATTAGCATAAATAGTTTGACAATGTATCATAAAAATAATACACAACATACAAATAGTAAAAAACATCCTAAATATTTTTCTCAATACCATTCCTCCCATTTGATACATATAACTATTACTTTTTTACACATACTCCGAATTTATAAAGATATCTAAATACCTACTACTAGAATTGCTATTAATTTTAAAAGCGAAAATAAAACAAACACAAATGAGTTATATTATTATGGCTTTAAAATTAATTCTAAAGGATTTCTAATTACTTACGAAGTTAACTTCTGCTTCTATTCATGGTATGAATATAGCCTATGATTTATAGTTAAAGTAAAAAAAGCACCTAACAATATTAGCAGATATATTCATTAGTAAGAAATTAAAACAAGCCTATAACACTATTGACATAAATTATGGATGCATCGAAAAAGGGGCAAAAATTACATAAGCAGGTACTTAATAACTTATAGTTTTATGTTAGAGAGAGAAAAAACTTATGATAACTGACAACATATTCAAATATTCCCTGAGTCGTTTTTTAAATTAACTAGCAAATCAAGTAATATCATTAATTATTTACTTTTTACCATAAATTTCACTAACAATAGAACAATAATAGCCTCATGATACTTTAAAACCCTTATACTATCTGAAATATATTTAGACCTTTAAATTTAATATAATGTTTTATTAAAAGAAACCAATGTATAGCAAGTCTGTTATAAATAATTGATACTTCATTTTTATTCAAAAATACAATTAAGACTAATAGAACAAATTGTTTATTTTATTACATAGTTCAATTAAACTACCAAATCTTAGTGAAAATAATAAAACATATATATTATACTATAACAAGCATAAAAAATCATTATTTGTTATATTAAACGAAAAATAAGGTATAAATCATACTAAACTATCAACATCGATTTAATAAACATTAAAGCTATTTACATATTGATAATGTTATTAATATAAAAAGATCTAGAAAATAAAATTTCTAGATCTTTTTTATATTAATAATTCACTACTTAATTAAACGGTAAATTGCGTCAGCATAAATGACTGTTGCATTAATTAAATCATCAACCGAAATGAATTCATTTTTTTGATGCATCGTGTCAATACTATCTGGGAACATTGCACCATAAGCAACACCACGTTCTAATAATCGACCAAACGTTCCGCCACCGATAACTTGTTCATGACCTTTAAGGCCTGTATGATCTTCATAAACTTCTAGTAAAGTTTTCACCAATGGATCTTCTGGAGACACGTAATGAGGGCCTTTTCCACCAGATTTTTGAACCACTTTAGCAGATGTATTCGCTGTTTTTTCAAAAATACGATCAAAAATCATCTCTTCAGTTAATCCTTTTGGATAGCGGAAGTTCAATGTGATAATATTATCGTCTCTTGACGAATCAAACTTAAACACACCCGCATTCATTGTTAAATCTCCCATAATATCATCGACATGGTTCACACCAAAGTGTTTACCTTCAGTATCAGTATGGACATAATCTGCAATCGTTGTTAGATAATCCTTAGCAGAACCTGAAAAATCATAGAAGCTTAAGAAGTTTGCTAAATAAGTACCTGCATTGATTCCTTTACTTGGCATAGCGCCATGAGCTGCTTTACCATGAACCGTTAATGTAGCAGTAGATCCTACCACTTCAATATCACCTGTTACTGGAGCTGTTGTTAAGTATTCTTCAAATTCTTTTTCAAATGCATTGATGTCACCAGAGATTTCTACCACTGCTGTTGCTGTTTCTGGTACCATATTATCACGCATACCTGAATCAAATTTAACTAATGTTAAGTTTCCTTCATTTTTACCAGAGTATTCAATTAAAATCGTTGTGTTTCCTTTTTCGCCATTAATAATTGGGAATTCAGCATCTGGTGAAAAACCAAAGTCTGGTGTCTCTTCCACTTCTAAATAGTGGTCCATACATTTCCATTCACTTTCTTCATCTGTCCCTAAAATAACACGTGTCTTTTTAGAAACTGGTAATCCCAATTCTTTGATAATTTTTAAGGCATAGTAAGCAGCCATTGTAGGCCCTTTATCATCACTTGCGCCACGAGCATAAATACGTCCATCTTTTTCTACTGGTTCAAATGGATCTGTATCCCAACCTGGGCCAACTGGTACTACGTCAACGTGACCAAATACGCCTAGTGTTTCATCACCTTCACCGAATTCAATGTGACCTGCAATGTTATCAACATTTTTAGTTAAGAAACCATCACGTTCTCCTAATTCTAAAAATTTTAATAACGCCGCTTTTGGTCCAGGACCAACTGGTGCATCTTCTGTAGCTAGTTCATCTTCTCTAACACTAGGAATACTTAGTAGCGTAAATAAATCTTTCATCAAGTCTTCGCGACGAGCTTCGACTTCTTTTCTCCAATCGATTGTCATACAAAAATACCTCCTGTTGATTTTATCTTACTTTATCATATCATTTTTTCATTCTTTTAGATAATATATTTTAATATTTAAGCCAGTTTATTCGTTATTTTTTAACTTTTCCTTCTCTATCTCAGTTAACGGACGGTATTTTCCCCGTACTAAGTTGGCATCTAATTTTAGATTAGCCATTTCAATCCTTTCAAGCTCTATCACTTTTTTTCCAACAGCACCTATCATACGTTTCACTTGGTGATATTTTCCTTCCATAATTTCTAATTTAATGGTACTTTGTTCTTTTTTCTCATCAACAGATAAAATGGTTAACTTAGCTGGCAAACACTCGTCCCCATCTAATCGAATCACTCCCTTAGAAAAAACGTTGATATCTTCATCTGTCATTTTTCCTTGAACTAATGCTTGATACAATTTAGGCACTTTCTTTTTAGGAGACAATAATTCATGTGCTAATGCCCCATCATTCGTCAATAATAACAGACCCGTTGTATCTTTATCTAAGCGTCCAACAGGAAATAATCCTTTTTTATAGTCTTCTTTTTTAATTAAATCAATAACTGTTCGAGATGAGGTATCTTCTGTTGCTGAGATAACACCTTTAGGCTTATTCAACATATAATAGACAAATTTTTCGTACATGACATTTTCTCCATCAACATAAATAGAGTCATCTAACTCATCTACTGAATATTTTGCCTCTTTTACCACATTTCCATTTACTGTCACGCGTTTCTTCTTTAACAACTCTTTCACTTCTTTACGACTACCAAATCCTGTGTGACTTAAAAACTTATCTAACCGCATCTTTTTTCTCCTAATGAAAGAAAGAACACCTGAAAAGATGTTCTTTCTGTTTATTTTATTCTAAATTTCCGACGAAACTTACGTGCTTTAGGCCCGAGTAATTGATCTGCCAAGCGAACACGCAATGCTAACCAACCATAACTAATAATTCCAAAGATCACACAAACCATAATAATAATGAAAGCTTGGAATTTTCTATCTGGATTTAAAATTGTGTATAATCCACTACGAACAAGCCATGTAATGAAAGACATCACTGCTCCTAGTATCCCAATTAATAAAATACGTTTAGCCGTCATTGCTAAATCAAACTTCGTAATACGATAAATAGAACGCGTCATCAATAATGCTGAACCCCCTAATCCAACTGCAGTAGATACAAGTGGACCATAAGTTTCAAACATACGAATCATTGGATATTGTAGAACTACTTTTATTATTAGTCCCACTCCTAACAGCAAGATAGCTTCTCGGTTTTGATACAATCCTTGTAATGTTGTCGAAATCAGGATAAAGTATCCCATCACAAGACCAACTAAACTAGCTTCAATCAGCACACTCACGCCTAGTGTTTCTGGTATATAAAATAAAGCGTACATTGGTCTTGCTAAAACAATCATTCCTAATGTCGCTGGTACCATGATGAAAAGTAGCAGCTGAATGTTATCACTAATTAACTTAGCTAATTCAGGTTTTTCATTTTTAGTATAAGCTTCTGTCACAAGAGGCAAACTTGTCATAGCCATACCTGTAGCCAAAGATACAGTAATCATAACCAATTTATCAGGGTTTGCACTAAAAATACTAAACAAAGCTTCCAATTGTTTCGGTGAATAATTTGTAAAACTTGCCATCATTCTTTCAAATGTGTATTGGTCAACCAACTTAAATAAAGTAATAGCAGAGCCCACGATAATAAACGGAATCGCTTGTTTAATCATCTCTTTAATTAAGTGATTTTCAGAGATTTGTACCTCATTATTACTATTTTCAACCAAGTAATTCATACGTGATTTTTGTTTACTATAAAACCAAATTAATGCAGCAAATGCACCAAGCATTCCGATAAACGCAGCAAAGGTTGATTGGATAACCGCGTCAACATAATCACCTGTTGTCACTTTCATAATAATAAACGTCATAAGTAGCATATAAAATACTCGGGCAATCTGTTCAATAATTTGTGATACCGCAGAAGGCATCATATTTTGATTCCCTTGAAAATACCCACGAATGACACTCATCATTGGAAAAATCAAGATAGCTGCACTTAGAGCTCGCATCACTGGAATTAAATCAGCGTTCCCATCCGCCAAAATTGGTGCAAACAAATACATGACTCCCGAACAGGCAACACCAAACACACCCATTATTACCATCGTCCGTCTAAATAAACGTCGGCTAATACCATACTCATTTAACGAATTATAATGTGAAATTTGTTTTGCAATCGCGCCTGGAATACCAGCTGTTGCAATCATTAAAAACAAGGCATAAATGTTATACCCTTTATTAAATAAGGCGTTTGCTATATTAGCATCCGTGCCCATCCATGCATACCATGGGATGACATACGCTGCACCCAGTAATCTAGAAAAAACATTTCCTATTGTCATCCATAAAGAGCCACGAACCATTTTTTCCTTTGCATTCAACTCTTTTTCAGTTGCATCAAAAGAAGCTTTTCTATTTGGCATGATTCTAACCAACTTTCTTCAATATACTGCCTTAATTGTATCGATTATTGTAGGTTTATGCAAACACTTTTGATGGATTTAAATGTATTCTTAACTTTAATTAGCTACAATGTTAACCAATTTATTTGGCACAACAATCACCTTACGAATCGTTTTTCCTTCAAGTTGATTTTTCACTGCGTCATTTTCCATAGCTAGAGTTTCCAATGCCTCTTTGGATAAATCACGTGCCACTACTTCTTTTCCACGAACTTTTCCATTCACTTGAAAAATCACTTCAATTGTGTCTTCAACTAATGCAGATTCATCATATGTTGGCCATGCAACATAACTAATTGATCCTTTATTTCTCATTCTCTCCCATAACTCTTCTGAAATAAATGGCGCAACAGGAGCCAATAATTGTAGGAATCCATTCATATATTCTACGGGCAAAGCATCTGCTTTATAAGCTTCATTAACAAACGTCATCAGTTGAGAGATGGCTGTATTAAAGTGTAAGTTAGCATAATCTTCTGTCACTTTCTTCACTGTTTGATGATACACTTTTGTCAAGGCACCATCATTGTGTTTTGTAATACGATCGCGTAAGACAAAGTTTTCATCGATAAACAAACGCCATACACGGTCTAAGAATTTACGACTTCCTTCTAATCCTTTTTCACTCCAAGCAATCGAGCCATCAAGTGGTCCCATAAACATTTCGTATAGACGTAATGTATCTGCTCCGTATTGCTCTACGATATCATCCGGGTTAACCACATTTCCTTTTGATTTCGACATTTTTTCATTGTTTTCACCTAAAATCATCCCTTGATTATATAACTTTTGGAATGGCTCTTTGGTTTCCACTACTCCAATGTCGTATAAGAATTTATGCCAGAAACGAGCATATAATAAATGAAGTACTGCGTGTTCTGCTCCACCTAAATAAACATCAACAGGCATCCATTCTTTTAGTTTTTCAGGATCTGCTAATTGTTCGTCATTATGTGGGTCAATAAAACGTAAATAATACCATGAGCTACCTGCCCATTGTGGCATAGTGTTTGTTTCACGACGACCTTTCATGCCGGTTTTTTCATCCACAACATTAATCCAATCCGTCATATTAGCTAATGGAGATTCACCTGTTCCACTAGGTTTAATGTCATTTGATTTTGGTAATACTAATGGCAATTCCTCTTCAGGAACAGGTGTCATCGTACCATCTTCCCAATGAATAATTGGAATAGGTTCACCCCAATAACGTTGACGAGAGAACAACCAGTCACGTAAACGATAACTTGTTTTTTGTTCACCTATACCTTCTTTTTCCAACCACTTAATCATCGTTGCAATACCATCTTCTTTATTCATACCATCTAAGAAGTCTGAATTAATATGATCCCCATCTCCTATGTATGCTTCAGTTGAAACATCTCCACCAGCAACAACGGGAACAATATCTAAACCAAATGTTTTCGCAAATTCATAGTCACGTTCGTCATGAGCAGGAACAGCCATAATCGCCCCTGTTCCATAAGTTGATAGCACGTAATCCGCAATCCAAATTGGTATCTCTTTACCATTCACTGGGTTCACTGCATAAGCGCCAGTAAAGACACCTGTTTTTTCTTTTGATAATTCTGTACGATCTAAATCTGTTTTCTTTTCAGCTTCTTTGATATAAGCATCAACTGCTTCTTTTTGTTCTGGTGTCACAATTTCTTGTACTAATGCAAGTTCTGGTGCCATCACAGCATAAGTTGCACCAAATAAAGTATCAGGACGCGTTGTAAATACTGTGAATTGTTTGTCTGTTCCTTTAATATCAAAATTAACATTCGCTCCTTCAGAACGACCAATCCAATTACGTTGCATCTCTTTAATACTCTCTGGCCAATCAATTAACTCTAAATCATCAATTAAACGATCCGCATAAGCAGTAATACGTAACATCCATTGTTTCATTGGAACTCGGTATACTGGATGATCCCCACGTTCTGATTTTCCATCAATGACTTCTTCGTTAGCTAATACGGTTCCTAAAGCTGGACACCAGTTAACCGGTACTTCGGCTTCATAGGCTAGTCCTTTTTCAAACATTTTAGTAAAAATCCATTGCGTCCATTTGTAGTATGAAGGGTCCGTGGTATTGATTTCACGGTCCCAATCAAAACTAAAGCCTAATGCATCAAACTGGCGTTTAAAGGTTTGAATATTTTTTTCAGTAAATTCAGCTGGGTCATTTCCTGTGTCTAGTGCATATTGTTCAGCAGGTAAACCAAACGCATCCCACCCCATTGGATGTAGCACGTTAAATCCTTGAGCTCGTTTCATGCGAGATAATACATCTGTTGAGGTATACCCTTTTGGATGCCCTACATGTAACCCCTGTCCTGAAGGGTAAGGAAACATATCTAGTGCATAAAAATTTGGTTTATCTGTTTCTTCACCTGTTTTAAACGTGTGATCTTTTTTCCAATAGTCGCGCCATTTTTTTTCAATTTGTAAATGATTGTAAGCCATGAATTTTCCTCCTAAAATTTTATGTAAAAAAACGCCCTACAAAAACACTCTTGTGTCTTCATAGGACGTTGACTGACGTGGTACCACCTAAATTTGTGCCTAGATATACTAGTGCACCTCTAATCCATGTTAACGAAAATAGATTTTCCGACAAGCAAATTTCTCATAAGACAAGTTCAAATAGTCCATTTGCATGTTTACACCAACCACATACTCTCTTAAAAACTTTCTATTTTACTACTTCTTAATTACTTGTTTTTATATTAGTTGGTTTCATCATATCAAATGAATACAAATTTGACAACTAGCTTACTCGTAAGACTTGATTCGCATAAATAATATTACCGGATAAGTTATTCCAATCTTTAATTTGAGACACGCTCACGTTATATTTTTGTGATAACAGCCATAGTGATTCACCTGGCACCACAGTATGTCGTATGTTTTTTGATGTTACAACACGTGTTATTCCCGGTAACGTTAAAACTTGACCAACATAAATGAAATCACTCGTTAAATTATTTGCCTGCTTCAACGCTTGAACAGTTGTTTTATTGTTTAAAGCTATTCGGTAAAGTGTGTCACCACTTTTGACTTGATAACTTGATACATTATTATTTGTTGATGTTGTTATAGATGTTGATGCATTTTTTTTAGTCCCTTGACCAATTTTTAAAGTTTGACCAATGTAGATTAAATCACTCGTCAAATTATTCCATTTTTTAATATCATTGATTGATACATTGTATCTCAAACCAATCCCATACAATGTATCTCCACTTTTAACTGTGTGGGTTGCTTGAGTAACAGATTGCTGTGTAGTATTTGTTGACGAATTTGACGACGTCACAGTCTGAGTCTGTTTCGTTATTTTTAAAGATTGACCAACATAAATTGTATCACTTGTTAAATTATTTAGTGATTTAATTTCTTGTACACTTAGTCCATATTTTAATCCAAGACCATACAATGTATCCCCGCTTTTAACCGTATACTTAGATGATGAATTGCTACTGCCACCGTTAGAAGTATTTGGTTTAGATTGATTATTAGAACCTGTACTTGGTTTATTAGAAATACTTGAAGTGTTTGATTGACTTCCACTAACTGTCAATTGTTGACCAACATGAATCATATCACTTGTTAAACCATTTAATCTTTTAAGCTCTTGAACTGTCATACCATGATTTAACGCGATTCTATAAAGTGTATCCCCGCTTTTAACTATATACTTAGATGATGAATTGCTACTGCCACCGTTAGAAGTATTTGGTTTAGATTGACTATTAGAACCCATATTTGGTTTATTGGAACTATTTGAGATGTTTGATTGACTTCCACTAACTGTCAATTGTTGACCAACACGAATCATATCACTTGTTAAACCATTTAATCTTTTAAGCTCTTGAACTGTCATACCATGATTTAACGCGATTCTATAAAGTGTATCCCCGCTTTTGACCGTATAGGTTCCTGAATTACTCGTTGAAGAACCTGATCCATTATTTCCAGCTGATGAACCAGGTGTTGTCACAGTTGGCGTTGTCACGGGACCACTATAATTTGCGTCATCGTACTGCGTTAAATTATATGTCACAATTAAATTATTTAATTTAGTATTATACGTAGGATCAGTTGCATATTTACCGGTCAACCATTTTGTCGCGTCTACATAAGAACGCGTATTCGATTTCCAAGCTCCAGCGTAAAAATATATTCCCGGAGAGAACGATGTTGTTTTTAATACTCTTGCATTATCTTCTAGAGATTCGCGATAAGAGGGATATTTTCTAAACGCATCATTAATAGTGACATACTGTCCACCATAAAATTCTTGAGTTGCCATTGTAACAGATTGACCATTGTAAGTGCCTTTAATTCCGAATAAGTTATGATTTGGTGGCGATGATAGTGTACTTGATCCATAACCACTTTCTAAAATAGCCTGAGCAATCATTACAGAAGCATATAGATCGTTTGCTGCTGCAACGCTTTGCGCGTGAGATGCGATACTATCAATAAAGGCTGCTTGCGGTGTTGCTGCCCTTAAAGTCGCTACTTTTGGAGTTGGCATAACAAAGTTTGCAGCTTTCACTGCTTCTTTTGGCTCGTCTTTAGATTCTTCTTTTACTTCTTCTTTTGATTCTTCTTTTACTTCTTCTTTTACTTCTTCTTTTGATTCTTCTTTTACTTCTTCTTTAGATTCTTCTTTAGATTCTTCTTTTGATTCTTCTTTAGATTCTTCTTTTGATTCTTCTTTTGATTCTTCTTTAGATTCTTCTTTTGATTCTTCTTTAGATTCTTCTTTAGATTCTTCTTTTGATTCTTCTTTTGATTCTTCTTTTACCTCGTCTTTTACTTCGACTTTTTTAATGACTTGAGTTGATTCTTTTGTATCGGACGAATCTGTTTGAGCATAATCAGTACCCTCTTCATGTTCAATTGACTGATTAGTCTCAAGCTGAGTTTGTGAGTCTTTGCTTAAAGAGCTATCTTCCAATTTATCTGATAAATTATCACTTACATCAGTCACACTTTCGACTGGTACTTCCTCTTTTTTTGGATTAGCGATGACTTTAATAGATTTTGTCATCACGCTTTTCCCAATAGAAATAGCCACTGTCTGATCTGATAAATCAGCTTTTTTAAAATCTACTGAGATAGATATGATAGCTTTAGTAAACTGTTTTTCTGTAAAAATTAAACGTAATTGATTCATATCATGATTTACTTCATAATGACCAATGGTTCTTCCTGTTTCATCTTTAATAGATACATCAGCGTTCTTCATGTTTATAATGGTATTAGCCGATACTTGAACAAGAGTATCCAGTTGTTCTGGCTGATGAGCTTCTAAAGTGAGTGTTAAATCAAGTGGCGAAGTATTTTCTGTCCACTCATTGTTTCCATTTAAAGATGACACTGTCCATGACGATGCCTCATCTAGTTCATTCTTACTAGACAACTCATCTTGCGTAGTGGAGGTATCATGATTTACATTTTCTGAAGCAAGAGCCGTGATACCTGGCAAAATAGTTGTAGAGGTTAACAAGACTGTTCCAAATAGCGATGCGTGACGAATCATTGGCTGATTTACAAGTAATTTATTTTTTTTCATTCTAGACTTTTTCTCCTATATTTTTTATTTAATTGTTCTAAAATCACTAATTTATTATTTGTACAGACAAAACACATTAAACGTATATTTATTATTTTTTTTAAAGCTCTTTTTTAATAACATTTATCCTATCAATACTATTAAATCATCAAAAAAAATTATTAGCAAGAAAAGTTACTAATTTTTTTTAAATGTAATATTTTTAACATAGCTTACTATATTTTTCTAAATCCTTATAAAAGACACTCATACTTTAGGCCGATTTTTATCTCTCCATCTTGTTATAGATAGGGTTTGACGGTATATTGAATTTAGCTATTATTAAAGAAGGAGATACGTATGAATAAAGAGCATTTTTTTATAGAGCTAAAACTCTATTTAAATCAATTATCTAAAGAAGAACAACAAGCCATTATTGATACTTATGAACGCATATTTGATGCAAAAACTGCTCAAGGGTTATCCGAATATGAAATCACACAAATCCTTCCGTCACCAAAACATATTGCTCAGTCCGTCCTAGAAGAGTTAGGTTTATCCTTTAATACTCAGCCAACTTATCATGATGATTGGGTCGAAATCACACACGATGTACCTTATCCATTTCACACATCTAATCAATATACCCAATCTGATTCTAAAGCTACACGCCTTTTTCAATTACTTGGTTTAGGTATATTAAATTTATTTTTTATGTTTTGGATTATTCTACTTATTGCTATTTTACTGATAAGTGGTTGGATTGTTATTTTTAGTTTTATCGCAAGCCCTCTTGTTAGTCTTTACTTAATGGGAATGGCTGTATCAACGTATGCTTGGTTTCAATTTTTTGTTACATTGATTTTATTGGGTGTCGGGCTTTTAGGTTTCATCATTGTCAAACCCATTACAAAAGGAGCGGTTAAGCTGTTCTTGATTTACCATAAATGGTGTTGGAGCGTGTTAAAAGGAGGGCGAGCATCGTGAAAAAACGAACTCTTTTTATTATCATTCTCAGTTTTATGTTTATCGTAATAGGTGGTATTGGTACTGTTGTTACACAAGGTAGATTAAATACTGAACGCGAGAACAATGCTATTAATAAAAAAATACCGACAAAACAAAATAAAAAATTAAATATTAATTTTAGCTCATCTACAATGGTGACCATAACAAAATCAGATGACAACAACATCTATATGAATAAACAAGGTGTAGATTTTAAATTAGACAAAAATAAACAAGCTGATTGTACTTTCTCTGAACAAGAAAATACATCTATTTTAACAATCAATAACCCAACAACAAATAATAATAGTCTATATCCTTTTTCAATTATTAATTTTAATCATTATACAGATGATACAGTCTATTTACGCATACCCCAACATTATGACTCAGTCAATATAAACGGTGAAAATATCACCTTATCTATGTATGATTTTTCTGCCAATACAATTGATTTTGACATCTCTAATGGAAATATCTCTTTAAATGATATTCGAGCAAATTATGTCTCACAAACAAAAAAAGACACTGATTTTATAATCGAAGAATCTAAAGTTTTAGAGGAATTAAGCGTAGCATCCAAACAGTATAGTATTCATGTATTAAACACTACAGCTAAACTAATGAAATTATCTACAGATATGGGAGACATTTTTACTGGAAATACAAAAGGAGAATTAGATATTGCTTCTGAAAATGGTGATGTTTCGGTCAATCATACAAAAGGAAAATCTGTCATCACAACAAAACATGGGGATATTTTATTCCATGATGATAGTGTTGATTTTGATACAACTCTTACTTCTACTAATGGGGATATTAATATAGAGACAGACAAATCCTCTATTGAAGATAATCAAATAGATTTTGAAACAATCTTAGGTGACATTTCAATTTTTAATAAAAATTTATCTTCTGATAAAAAGTATAAAACAAATAAAGGAAAAATAAGTCTTAAAGCCTCTACTAAAAATGGAGAAATTGACGTAGATGAGCTAGATAGTGAAGATACACATTATGGTTACGACTAAACCATGGTATAATTAACAGGCTTTGTTATTTCATTAATAAAGTCTGTTTTTGATTTTAGGAGGTTATTGTATGAAAACATCGAAATTATATTGGTCCTACGCGGCGAGTATTTGTTTACTTCTCTTTGCTGTTCTTGCTTATTTTGTCGTTTCAAATGAAACAATATTATTGGGAATTGACCACCCTATTCAACAACTAATACGTGGAACTATTACACCTGAAAAAACACTCATCTTTAAATATTTTACAAAATTTGGTAATACAGCGACTATTGGTTTTTTATTTATTATTAGCTTTTTAATCTTATTTTTTAAAGTACAAGATAGAATTGCTAGTTACTGGTTAGCCGTAAATACTATTCTTATTTCAGGTATTGGAAATATCAGTTTAAAATATCTATTCAATCGCCCACGTCCAGCTGTTGAGCATTTAGTAGCTGCAAAACACTCAAGTTTTCCAAGTGGACATGCTATGGGAAGCATGCTGTTTTACGGAACACTTATCTTCTTAGCTTATAAATATATTGACAATAAAGCGATGAGGCTTGTCATTCAAATTGCACTAGGAATTGTTATTTTACTCATTGGTATAAGTCGAATTTACTTAGGCGTTCATTACCCAACTGATATTTTAGGTGGATTCTTATTAGGTGGTTGTTGGTTAACCTTTAGTTACCCATACTTTAAAAAATATGATTTTATCCAACGATTTGAAGGGAAACGATAAACATGTTTACATATAAAAAAGGAGATTCAAAACGTTATTACACCTGGAATACTGCTCTTAGAGAAGTCTTTAATGAAAAAGTCTTTAAAGTTCCAATTGATGGTGGTTTTGATTGCCCAAACAGAGATGGTACAGTCGCTCGAGGTGGCTGTACCTTTTGTAGTGTGTCAGGTTCTGGTGATATGATTATCGCACCAAGTGATCCTTTACCTGTACAATTTCGTAAAGAAGTCGACCAAATGCATCGTAAATGGCCTAATACTACACAATACATCGTGTATTTTCAAAACTTTACCAATACTCATGCTCCTCTTGATGTCTTAAAACATCGCTTTGAACAAGTTATCAATGAAGATGGGGTCGTTGGTTTATCTATTGGGACTCGTCCTGATTGTTTACCTGACGATGTAGTAGAATATTTAGCCGAATTAAATAAACGATTATATTTATGGGTAGAACTTGGTTTACAGACAACCTTTGAAGAAACAAGTCAATGTATCAACCGAGCACATGATTACAAAACCTACTTAGATGGTGTTGAAAAACTTCGTAAACATGGTATTAATGTCTGCACTCATCTAATCAATGGGTTACCAGGTGAAACATATGACATGATGATGGAAAACGTCAAGCGAACTGTTTTAGATTCAGATATTCAAGGTATTAAGCTACATCTTCTTCATTTGATGTCCAATACAAAGATGGAGAAAGATTATCTTGAAGGTCACCTACAACTATTAACGCAAGAAGAGTACACCACATTAACCTGTGACCAATTAGAAATCATCCCACCTGAAATTATTATTCATCGTTTAACCGGAGATGCTCCAAGAGAGGCGATTATTGGACCAATGTGGAGTCTAAAAAAATGGGAAGTCTTAAATGGGATTGATAAAGAATTGGAGAAAAGACAAACCTATCAAGGTATCTATAATGTTAGAAATGGAGGTAAAAAAGATGCTTAAAACAGCACTTCATTTTAGTCACCAGCTTTTAACTGAATGTATTATCCCAGGTGATACAGTAATCGATGCGACAATGGGAAATGGACATGATACTCTATTTTTAAGCGAATTAGTTGGCTATACTGGACATGTTTATGCCTTTGATATTCAAGACAAAGCAATAGAAAGCACTCAAAAAAAGATAATAGCACAATCTATTCAAAATACAACGTTAATTAAAGATGGCCACGAACATGCAGTCAATCACTTACCGGAAAATACCAAAATTAAAGCGGCTATCTTTAACTTAGGTTACCTACCTCGTGGAGATAAACACATTACAACAACTAGTGATACCACACTAACTGCGATTAATCAGTTACTATCAATTTTAGAAGAAGATGGTAGACTAATTCTTGTCCTCTATTCTGGTCACGAAGAAGGAATGACTGAAAAATCAGACGTTTTAACATTTTCTCAAACACTCCCACAGGATATGTACTCTGTTTTAACCTATCAATTTATCAATCAACAGAATAATCCCCCTTCTGTACTATGTATTGAAAAAAAGAGAGCCTAACAATTAGGGCTCTTTTTTTTATGAATATCATCACAAATAGTCTATTGTAAGTTATAATGAATAATACGATTTATGAAGGAGCATCCTATAACCATGCAACAAAAAATTAGTCAATTTATGAGCCGGTTTTCATTAAGAGCCATTATTATATTTATCGTACTTCTAACAACACTTAGTTCGCTAGTACTGTCTTCTTTATATATTGAACACTATGTTGTTCAAAATGAATACAAACATGCCAAGGATAAAATGTCGACCATTGCCAAAGTATTTGCTACAGATGAACAAGTAAAAGATGCTTTAATTCAAGATAAAACATCCAAAGATATCCAAGCTCTTTCATTAGAAGTTGCTACTATTAGTAATATGGATTTTATTGTTGTATTAGATAAAGAACTCATTCGATTATCTCATCCAAATCCTGACGTTATTGGACAACCGTTCTCTGACTTGGATGATGCTAGAAAAACACTTAACGGAGAATCTCATTTTTCTCAAAAAAAAGGAGTCTTAGGTGATGGAATACGCTTTTTTGTTCCAGTTAAAGATGATAATAATCACATTATAGGTGTTATCTGTGCTGGGATTACACTTAATACGTTACAAGGTGAGATTAACAACCTACAAGCTAAAATAACACTTATTTTATTGATTGGGTTATTTGTCGGAATAATAGGTGCTATCATCAGTAGTACTGCCATAAAACGTATTCTACTTGGATTAGAACCACAAGATATTTCTAAATTAGTTCAAGAAAAACAATGGATTAATGATGAAATTAATGAAGGTATCATTGCCATTAATAAAGATCAAGAAATTACTCTTATCAACCAAGCTGCTTTTAATCTATTAACTTCTATTGATCCATCATTTAGACTGATTAAAAATGAGGTAATTGATCCACGATTATATACTATCTTTTTTAAAGAATGCTTCACTCTGCAACACAAACAAACTGATCAAGAACTACTACTGCACACAACTACTTTGATTGCCACTACATCACCTATTACTGTCAACAAAGTATTCAATGGAGCGGTTATCACATTTAGGGATCAATCAGAGATGAGTCAACTGATTCACACATTAAGTGGAAGCCAACAATATATTGATGCTCTAAGAGCACAAACACATGAGTTTATGAATAAGACTCATGTTATCATGGGACTCATTGAACAGAAAAAATATGATTTAGTTCAAGATTACATTCAACAAATTAGCCATGACTACCAAAAGGAAGTTGGCTATGTTACTGATATCATTAAATCTCCTGCTATTGCTGGTTTTATTCTTGGAAAAATCAATGAAGCAAAAGAACAAAACGTTAATTTAACATTAGACCCTTCATCTTTTTTACCTGACTTAACCATCGATGATACTGTACACCATATTATTCAAATATTAGGTAATTTATTGGATAACGCCATTGATGCGACTAAAGAAGAAACAATTAAAAACGTTAATCTCCTAATAACCTATGAAATGGAAGGAAGTATCCTAATTATTGAAGTGATAGATAGTGGTTGTGGTATTCAACATACTGATGTTGAACAACTCTTTCAAAAAGGCTTCTCTACTAAAGGGATAGGAAGAGGATATGGTCTCCATGCCATTTATCGCATCGTCAATGAACATGGTGGATTAATTGATATAACTAATAATGACGATATTGGTGCGACAGTCTACATAGAATTACCATTAATAGAATAAGGAGGAACCCATGAACGTTCTAATTATTGAAGATGATCCAATGGTAGCAAAATTAAACGAAGACTTTTTAAAAACTATCCCAACTATAAATATTGTAGGAAATTATCGAACAACACAAGATGCTAAGAAACTCTTACAAGAAAAAAGAGTAGATGCTATTTTATTAGATAATTATCTACCCAATGAAACTGGGATTGAATTTTTAGTTGAATTACGCAAAGAAAACAATCAAGTTCCAGTCATTCTTATTACCGCGGCCAATGATATTGAAACCATTCAACAAGCTCTAGCACTTGGTGTGATAGACTACTTAGTTAAACCTTTTACCGCAGAACGCTTTCTATCATCCATACAAAAAGTCATGAACCAAAAAAAATTATTCAGTCAACTTAAATACGCTAATCAACAAAATATTGATGCCCTATTCAACGAGCACTCTACTAATAACACATCTGCTAATTTTTCTTTAGGTAACGATCTACCTAAAGGACTAGCAAAACTAACAATGGAAAAAGTATTAGAAAAAATCAATGAAGAAACCACTTCTTTTTCAACTGAAGAACTGGCAAAAAAAATTGGCATATCTCGCATTTCGACTAAAAAATATTTAACATTTTTAGTTGAATCAAATTACTTAACAGAGGATATTGTGTACCAAGAAGTTGGTCGACCCACTATACGTTATAAAAGAACATAAGTTAACCCCCTCCAATTGTTATTGGAGGGGGTATTTTTTTATAAAACACTGTTAACTGTTTTTCCAGATTCTAATACTGAATGAAAGTTCTCAAAACTTGTTTCAATCATGTTTGTTAAAGCCTCATCTGTATTAGATCCTACATGAGGAGTTACCAGTACCCTAGGGTAAAGAGAAATTAACTCTTCAACTGTTGGGTCAGGTAAAGGTTGATTCTCACCAAATTGTTTAAAGAATAAATCTTTCTCATTAGCAAATACATCTGTTCCAAATCCTTCTAAATGATTTGTCTTTAACGCTTCTAAAATAGCTTGATTATCTTGTAATTCCCCACGAGCTGTATTAATCAAGATAGCTCCTTTTTTCATTTTACTAATAAATTCGGCATTAATCATTTGATCGTTTTCACCAGGAATATATGGTACATGAATGCTAACAATATCAGATTGTGCTAATAAATCGTCTAAATCTGTATAGGTCAAAATCTCTTTTGCCGCATCATTTTCATAAATATCATATCCTAGTACTGTCGCACCTAATCCTGCAAATAACTTCGCTTCTGTCAAACCAATTTTTCCAGTCCCAATAATCCCAACTTTACAATTTCTAATTTCTTTACTGAACATGGTATTATCAACAATAAAGTTTTTATGGCTTGTTCTCATTGTCATATAAGAAGTATGTCTTAACAACATCATAGCTAAAGTCAATGACAATTCAGCAATAGCATTAGGAGAGTATGATGGCACTCTCGCCACTTCCATGTGATAATCCTTTGCTGCTGCTAAATCAATATGATTAAACCCAACTGTACGTGTAAAGACATATTTCACACCATGTTCTGACATTTTCTCAATGTTTTCTCTATCAGCCACACAATTTCCTCTTAATAAGACTGCATCATGGTTATAAGCTGTTTTAATATTGTCATGTGTTAATAATTCTTCTATCAATGTTAAGTCATAGTTATATTTATTTAAATCATTGAAATAAGCTACCTCATTTGGTCGTACACCGTAACATGCTATTTTGAATGTCATCTCTATCCCTCTTCTTTCTTAATAATGTTGTATGTTAAAAAATACCCATTTTACTAATCATTTCTAGTACTACAATCCATACTGGTGTCATCACAACAGCTAATACTGTTGAAATAAGTGAAGCATTGGATGCCAAAATTGGCTTTTTATCAAAACTAATGGCATATGCCGCTGCGACTGTTGCAGTTGGTGCAGCCATCATAATAACAATAGTTGCTAATGCTTCATAACTTACTGGTAAGATATGAGTCATAGTTAATCCAGCTAATAAAACAATATTGATAACTGGTACAACGATTACCTTCATCGCACTGTAGTACCAAGATGTTTTATCTGAAGCTGCATCTTTAAAGCTTACTTCACCTAAAGTAGCCCCAATTGATAACCAAGCAAGTGGTGAAGCTAATCCAGCTAAATAAGTCATTGGTTTAAATAACCAAACAGCTGTTTGATCAATACGTAAGAACGCCACTTGATTCACAACACCTTCTGCATTGGTCACACTAACTTGTGGTAAGTACCCTTGGAAAATCCAGATGAATAAACCAGCAAACGTTGCAATAACAATTGGATTTAAAAACATTGTTTTTATATTTTTAAGCTCCATTTTTAATCCACTCATTTTAATGTAGCCATATGAGTATAAGAAAATTCGATAACCTATATTAAAGATTGAAGAAAACATCACACCAATTGGTCCATAAATGGCACTAACGATTGGTGTACCAAAAAATGTTGTTGAGCCAAAAATAGTTAATACACGTAGAGTATCCTGTTCGTCGCCTTTATATTTCATAAATAATGGCTTAGAAACAAAAATTAAAATAATATAAATGACAATACCCCAAATTAACACGTTCATTCCTTGTTTTAGTGTTTCACTTTTGATGTCTTGCATGAATGCGTTAAAAGCTAAAGCTGGTAAAGCGACACTTAAAACAACTTTTGATAAAATTTTTCCTACTTCTGAAGAAAAGATACCTTTTTTGCGACAAAAGAATCCTAATAAAATAATAAATACTGTTGATGTTATCGCACTGATAATATTCATATCAGTCATGGTAGTTTTAATTACTTCTCCGATATTCATATGTAAATCCTCCATTAATAATTGTGTGTTATATCACAAAAGGTTGCATGCTCCTTTGCTTTACATACATATCTTAACGACTATTTGTGAAAAAGTTAACAATTTGTAATTAATGATACTTTTGTAACTTATGTAAGTAAAAAAGAACCTAACATAAAATATGTTAGATTCTTAAAAAAGCTTATTTAACACTCTTTTCCATATACTCATCAACTAAATGATCAAAGGTTGATTCATTGTCTCCAATAATTTCAACTGTATAATCATTCACTTGTTCTTTTGTATGAACAATATTTATGATGTGCGGTAACACATCTTGAGCTTCCTCACTATCTTCTCGATGAATGACATCAATTAATAAATACTTATGACCATCTCTTGCTTCAACCACATCACCAATCTCTGGCGCTCTGTTTAAATGACTTAATTTTTTGACATCTTTTGGGATATACAACCCAACTAACGGTTCAACTATAGAAATTTTTTTCGTATCACTATCTAGCTGATCAATTAAATAAGCTACACCAATATTATGCCTCATAATATATTTCCCACCTTTCTCAAGTTAGTGTTTAGTTTATTACAAAATAATGGCTTTTATGTGTACAAAAAACAGTTTATTTTTTTAATTATTTTGAATTTATTCGTGTTTTATTTACAAAAAATTTTTATTTAACTACTATAATAAATTCTATAAACGAATGATTTTGAAAAAAATTATAGGAGTGATTAACATGACAGTATCAAAAGCCGAAACATTTAAAGGTATCACTATACATTTAAAAAAACTAAAAGAAGACTTACTAGTCATTCTTGAAAAAGATAACACCATTATGGAGTCACTAGAATCTGATCAGTATGCTGGAATTTACCAAAATGCCGAATCTTTAGTTAAACAGCTAAAAGAAGATTTCAAAAAACATCCTGAACAATTTTCTAGTGAAGAACTAAACTATGCTGAAACGATTGAACGTAATATCGTAAATCTTGGTCATAATTTACATGAAATTAATACCAATATTTCTTATGATAAGCGAAAAAAATTAACCGAAGATGCATATCTTAATGTTACAAAAGCTCTAGAAGCTGTTGAATCAATGTAAAAAAAAATACCCACATCGTTTAATGAACGATGTGGGTATTTTCAACTTACTCTTTTTCTTGAAAATAATTTAAAACATATGATGCAATCACTAAAAATAAGCCAATAAAAAAAACAGTATGGACACTATTATATAAAATATCCCTTAAGCCATCAATCAACTCTGTTGGTAAGCCTGATGCAGTATGTGGATTGATTAGCTCATTCATCATATCTTTTGTTGCTCCTGGAACCATGCTACTTTCTAGCTGTTTATCCATCGTCTTATTTAATGCTAAACCAAAAATTGAAATCATAATCGTTTGCCCAATGGTACGAGATAAAGTAAAAAATGATGTCGCAACACCTGTAAATTTCTCAGAGACAGAGGTTTGAGCTAAAACAGTTAATAAGGTCATCGTCATACCAAACCCTATCCCCATGATACCTGAGAAAACTAAGAACAGTCCATATGGTGTTCCTTTATCTACTAATGTTAAGAAAACAGAACCAATTAATATTGGCAACATACTAATGACAATCGCTAAACGATGGTGCCATTTTTTCATCGCCCGTCCTCCAGCAAATGAACCGAACATCCAAATAACTGACATAGGAGCCAATACAATTCCTCCTAAAGCAGCAGATTTCCCAATAACACCTTGCATCCACATAGGAATATAGACCTCTACTCCCATTAAAGATCCACTGATTAATGCTGCAATTAAGTTAACCAATACAAAGGTGCGATTTTTGAAAAGGTCGAGAGAAATAACTGGGTCTTGTGCTCTTTTTTCTGTTCTAACAAACAATCTCAAACTCAGAATAAAGATTGCAAAAATAATAATTGTAATCAAGTTAAAGCCATCATTAATTTTTTGAACACCATACAATAATGACAGTAACATAGTCATCATATAAAAACTGCCCATGTAATCAATCGGACTTTTTTCTATCTCTCTTTTATCTTCTATCAAATAAATCCAAACTAAAATCATTAAAATAATGCCTATTGGAACATTAATTAAGAAAATCCAATGCCAACTCAACGCATCCACTATAAAACCACCTGCAAGCGGACCCACAATACTCGCAATTCCCCAAGCTGCACTATTTAATCCCAATACACCAGCACGTTTATCAACAGGATAAATATCTGCAATAATTGTTAAAGATACTGGAACAATCGAGCCTGCTCCAATCCCTTGAATCGCACGGAAAATAATTAATTGAATCATGTTTTGACTCATTCCTGATAAAGCAGAACCAATAATAAAAATAAATACACCAATCAAATAAATCGGTTTTCTCCCAATTTTATCCGCTAATTTTCCATAAATCGGTGTCATCATAGCGTTGGTTAATAGATAAATAGAAAAAACCCAATTCATAATACTAATTCCTTTTAATGATCCAACGATTGTTGGCATAGCTGTCGAGACAATCGTTCCTTCAACTGCTGTCATAAAAGTAGCAATAAATACACATGCAGTGATAATTTTAACATTTGTTTCTCTTTTTTGTTGCATGATTTCCTCCCCAAAATAATAATCCTTATCAGCATAAATGGTTGCCTAATAAGGATTATTGATATTATTGTGTTTATTTAGTTAAAAATTGTTTTAATTCATCCACTTTATCCGTTTTTTCCCACGTAAAGTCTTCGTCATCACGACCAAAATGACCATATGCAGCTGTCTTTTTATAAATCGGACGTCTTAAATCCAACATGTTTATGATACCAGTTGGTGATAGATTAAACAATGACCTGACAGCAGCAATCAATTCTGATTCTTTATATGGACTTGTCCCAAATGTTTCAATTGAAATCGAGACAGGTTGTGCCACCCCAATGGCATAGGCTAATTGGACTTCACATTTTGTCGCCAGTTTTGCAGCAACAATGTTTTTCGCAATATAACGCGCAGCATAACTAGCTGAACGGTCAACTTTTGTCGCATCTTTTCCAGAAAATGCTCCACCACCATGGCGAGCGTATCCTCCATAAGTATCCACGATAATTTTTCGACCAGTTAAACCAGAATCTCCCTGAGGGCCACCAATAACAAAACGACCTGTTGGATTGATGTAATATTTAGTCTTGTCATCAAGTAATTCACTCGGAATTACCTCATTTATGACTAACTCAGTAACATCTTTTTGAATTTGTTCTAATGTTGTGTCTTCATCATGTTGTGTACTCACAACAATCGCATCAACACGTAATGGATTGCCTTCTTCATCATATTCAACCGTCACCTGAGATTTAGCATCTGGACGTAAATAAGATAGTGTATCATTTTTTCTTAATTCTGATAATTTTTGTGTGATTCTATGACTTAGAGCAATTGGTAAAGGCATTAATTCTGGTGTTTCATCAATAGCAAATCCAAACATTAAACCTTGGTCTCCAGCACCTAAATCTTCTTCACTAGTTGAGGTTTCACGTGTTTCAAGTGACGCATCAACTCCTTGTGCAATATCTGGTGATTGCTCATCAATGGCAACCATGACGGCACATGTGTCTCCGTCAAAACCATATTTTGCACGTGTATACCCTATGCTTTTTATTGTATCCCTCACTACTTTTTGAATATCAACATAAGCACTTGTGGTAATTTCTCCAAATACTAAGACCAATCCTGTTGTAACACTTGTTTCGCAAGCTACTCGAGCCATTGGGTCCTTTTCTAGTATCGCATCTAATATCGCATCACTTATTTGGTCTGCTACCTTGTCAGGATGTCCTTCCGATACAGACTCTGACGTAAATAATTTTCTTTCTTTCATCATTCATTCCCCCTAAATATAGTCGGTTACAAGGCATCTTTACACGAGATGTAAATCCTATCGGGAATCTTGCAACATAAGTTAGTATATCAGATTTTTCACTTTTTACCTACATAATTCAACCGATAATCTTGACCTTTTTATATTATTGCCATAAAGTATTATTATCAATAACATACAAGGAGATATATTTTGCAACCAAAACCTACTTTGTGGAAAAATATTCCACTAACCTTTCTTATTGCCATTTTACAAACAACCATTTCCCTTATACCTGGCATTTTATTTTTGAAAAATAGTAGCCATGGTGCCTTAATTTTAAATTATATGATTTTCTACTTATTATTAAGCGATTTTTTCCAATTAGTAGGAAAAAATACTTATAAAAAAGGAAAATCAATTCCCCTCGTTATTTACGGTGTAAAACTAATAATCAGTACTATTTTAATCTATCTCATTATTAAGCAAACAGCGATTCAATTTGGAATAATTTTATTAGCCTATGAACTCTTTCAAATGATGATTTTTTCAAAACAATTTTACTATGTTGACTCACTTTTTTATTCGTTTACCAATGCTTTCTTTAAAGGAATTGTATTTAATCAACTGCTGACCATTAGCTACCCTTTTGATTATGATTTTGAATTAATAAAGCCATTTGTCTTTTCATTTTTAATTGTGTTATTTTTAACGATTTTTACTCAAGGAATGTATTCATATCTATCAAGACAACCTATATTTCTTCTCCTTGGTTTACTGTCTCTAATAGGAACCTATTATTTAGTAGTGCAACATTATATGTCTCAACAACTTGATACATGGAAATTAATATCTTTTATTGTTGCCACAATAATTTCATTCTTTCTTTTTATGAAAACAAAAAAAGCTAAAAAGAAAGAGTTTATCCTCAACCTTTTTGCTTTAGCTAGTTTAATTATTTACTATATCCAATAAAAAACGAGTAAGACATTACCTCTTACTCGTTTTTTTATTTAATTTTCTTTAATTAATGTTTCTAGACCAACAATCATCATGTCATTAAATGTCGTTTGACGTTCTTCTGATGTGGTTTCTTCACCAGTAATCATATGATCGCTTACTGTCATCAAAGCAAGTGCTTGAACGTTGTATTTAGCTGCTAGATAGTAAAGCACCGCCGCTTCCATCTCAACACCTAACACACCGTACTCTCCAAGTTTAAAGACGTCTGAATTATCATCTGAGTAAAACGTATCATTTGATAACACATTACCTACATGAATGTTAAAGCCTTTTTCTTTTGCAATATCATAAGCTGTTGTTAATAAATCAAAATCAGCAATTTGTGGGAAATCAAAATTTGGAAAATCTTTACGAATAATCGCAGAATTGGTTGCTGCTGCTTGAGCTAACACTAAATCTCTCACATGCACATCTTTACGAATCGCACCACATGTTCCTACACGCAATAATTTTTTCACATCATACTCGCGAATTAATTCATTCGCATAAATGGCTGCTGAAGGCATTCCCATACCAGTTCCTTGAACGGATACTTTATGACCTTTATACGTTCCGGTATATCCTAACATCCCACGAACTTCATTATAACACTTAGGATCTTCTAAAAATGTTTCGGCAATATATTTCGCTCTTAATGGATCTCCCGGAAGTAAAATCTTATCTGCGATTTCTCCCTTTTTTGCTCCAATATGTACGCTCATTCTTCAGTCTCCTTTATTTATAATTTTTCTAATGTACGCTTCACTAGTTCTTTGAAATCTGCTTTTACTCGTTCTGTTGTTTCAACCACCTCTTCATGGTTTAAATTGGCTTGCATACCGGCAGCTAAGTTTGTCACACATGTGATACCTAGTACTTTCATTGACATGTGATTAGCTACAATCACTTCAGGAACAGTTGACATACCAACAGCATCCGCACCCATCACACGTGCCATGCGTACTTCTGCTGGTGTTTCATAAGTTGGACCAGAGAATCCCATATACACACCTTTTTGTAAGTGAATAGACAATTCTTGTGCTACTTTTTTCGTTACTTCACCATATGCTTTGTTGTAAGCTTCTGACATATCAGGGAAACGTGGACCTAAATCTTCTTCGTTTAACCCCATTAAAGGGTTGTCTCCTGTAAAGTTAATTTGATCAGTAATTAACATCAAATCGCCAGGTGAAAAACTTGTATTCACCCCACCAGCCGCATTTGTGACGATTAACGAGTCAGCTCCTAACGCTTTCATCACGCGTACTGGAAACGTAACTGTTTGCATTGAATGACCTTCATAATAATGGAAGCGTCCTTGCATTGCTAATACTTTTTTACCAGATAATGTTCCGTAAACTAGTTGTCCAGCATGACCTACAACTGTTGATACAGGAAAATGTGGGATGTCTGCATAAGGAATAACCACACGATCTGTAATCTCGTCAGCTAGTTCTCCTAAACCTGATCCTAAGATAAGACCAAAATCAACGGTTCCTACCCCTGCCTCTTTAATATATTGTGATGTTGCTGCTAATTTTTCGCTTAATGACATGTTATAGTCTCCCTTATTTCAATAATTCTAAAAAGCTTTTTCCGTTTTCTGTTGGTTTAACATCAAAATTATCTGCAATTGTCGCAGAAATATCTGAGTAATAACCTTGTGGCAATTGACCATGTCCTTGCATTTTTTTACTATAAGCAAGTAATGGTACATACTCACGAGTATGATCTGTCCCTGGGAATGTTGGATCATTTCCGTGGTCTGCTGTAATTAATAATAAATCATCTTCTTGCATATTAGCATAAATTTCAGGTAAGCGAGCATCAAATTCTTCTAGCGCTTTTGCATAACCTGGTGTATCTCTTCTGTGTCCAAATAACGCATCAAAGTCAACCAAGTTAGTAAAACTTACTCCTTCAAAATCTTGTTTCATCACGTCTAATAATTTATCTACGCCATCCATATTTGAAGCGGTACGGATTGCTTCTGTCACTCCTTGACCGTTAAAAATATCGTTGATTTTACCAACTGCGATAACATCTTTTCCAGCATCTTTTAATTCATTTAAAACTGTTCGACCAAATGGATCAAGTGCATAGTCGTGACGGTTAGCGGTACGTTTAAAGTTACCAGGTTCACCTAAGTAAGGTCTTGCAATAATACGACCAATCATGTAAGGATCATCTTTGGTAATCTCACGAGTATACTCACAGATTTTGTATAATTCTTCTAATGGAATCACGTCTTCATGAGCAGCAATTTGTAACACTGGATCCGCTGATGTATAGATAATCAAATCACCTGTTTTCATTTGTTCTTCACCAAAATCTTCAATTACTTGTGTGCCACTATATGGTTTATTGGCTCCCATAATAATACCACGACCCGAAAATTCAGTGATTTTATCTAATAAGTCTTGAGGAAATCCTTCTGGAAAGACTCTAAAAGGTGTTTGAATGTTTAATCCAGCAATTTCCCAATGTCCAGTCATTGTGTCTTTACCAACAGATACTTCTTCTAGTTTAGTCGCATAGCCTTTGTGATCTTCAATTGCCTTTACACCTTTTAGTGGTTCAATTGTTCCTAATCCCAATTCTTCCATATTTGGCACATGTAAGCCATGATCAGCGATATGACCTAATGTATGACTACCTACATCGCCAAATTTTTCAGCATCTGGTGCTTCACCAATTCCTACAGAATCTAATACTACTAAATGAATTCTTTTAAACATTACAATTCCTTCTTCCAAGTCATTTTTATATTTTAAAACCTTCCTCTGTTTAGAGGAGCTAGAGGAAGGTTTTAATTACTATTTAGATTTAATATATGTTTTACCGCCTGCTTTAGGACCTGTTGCTTTGCCTAAGAACAAGACTAACACAATGATTGTTAACGCATATGGAGCACTTTGTAAGTAAACTTTTGGAATACTTGAAATAAATGGAATACTATCCCCTACAATACTCAAGTTTTGAGCAAAACCAAAGAATAAGGCTGCTCCCATCGCACCAAGTGGGTTCCATTTACCAAAGATCATCGCAGCCATTGAGATGAATCCTTGACCAGAGATAGTTGTCACAGCAAAACGTCCAGCGATTGTTTGAGCAAATACCGCCCCACCAATTCCACCTAAAAAGCCAGAAATTAATACTCCAGCATATTTCATACCATAGACATTAATCCCTAATGTATCCGCTGCTTGAGGGTTTTCCCCAACAGAACGCAATCTCAAACCAAAACGTGTTTTATAAATAACAAACCACGCGATAATTGACACCAAAATAGCCACAAACGCAGGAGCTGACGTTTTTTCAAACAATAATGGTCCAATGACTGGGATTTTGCTTAATCCAGGAATTTCCCAATAACCAAACGTTTGAGGTACTTGGTCAGTTTGACCTTTACCATATAATACTTTAACTAAGAAAATACTTAAAGCAGGTGCCATCAAGTTAATCACAGTACCACTGATAATATGATCTGCTCGTAAATTAATAGTCGCCACTGCATGAAGTAAAGAGAAAATCATTCCGACAATTCCACCAACTAATAAAGCAATCCACGGGGTCCATACACCAAATACTCCAGCATATGTAATATTAAAAACTACCGAACTAAAAGCCCCCATCACCATGATACCTTCTAACCCAACGTTGACAATTCCGCCACGTTCTGAAAAGGTTCCGCCTAATGCTGTAAAAACAAGAGGTGTTGAATAAACAAGTGTTTGCGTAATAATTGACGCAACTGTTGACATAGTATCTGCTGCCATCACGCTTTACCTCCTTCAACTTTGCTAGCTTTTGTGTCTTTTTTTGTTTCAAGTTTTGTTAAAATCAATTTGATTAAATAGCTAATGCCGACAAAGAAGATAATTGAAGCAATAACTACGTCAACCAATTCAGTCGGAACGCCTGCTAAGATCGGCATACCTTGTCCACCAAGTTTCAAAATACTGAATAATAAAGCAGATAACAAGATACCAATGGATGATCCCCCACCTAATAAGGAAACTGCCATACCATCAAAACCAATGCTTAATGAATTACCTTGAACAAAGAAATTACCAAATGTTCCTAATCCATATACAACGCCACCCATACCAGCTAAAGCACCTGAGATAACCATAGATAGAACAATGATACGTTTACTACTCATCCCTGCATATTCTGAGGCAAATGGGTTTAAACCAACTGCTGTGATTTCATATCCTAATGTTGTTTTCTTCATTAAAAACCAAATTAAAATTAAGAAAATCAGTGCAAAGATAATACCTAAATTTAAACGAGAACCATTACTAATCGATGTTAAAAACTCTGTTCTTAATGATACGTTTGCTCCAACTAACTTAGTTGTTCCTTTTGTTGAAATAAATTTTTGAGGAATCACATTATTCACTATATGTGTACTGGTATAAAGTAAAATATAGTTCATCATGATGGTTACAATGACTTCACTTGTTCCAAAATAGGCTCTTAATAGACCTGGTATAGCTGCCGTAAGAGCTCCTGCAATCACACCCGCTAAAATAGCTGCAGTTAGGGCAATTAATCTTGGAGAATCTCCCATTGATAGACCGACCCAAATACTTGCCACCCATCCAGCTAAGGCTTGACCTGAAAGCCCGATATTAAAGAACCCTGCCGCACTTGCCACAGAAAAACCTAATGCCGTAAAAATTAATGGACCAGCTGTTACAAAAATTTCACCAATACTTTTTGGTGATTGAAAAGCAGTTGTTAACATGGCTTGATACCCTTGTACTGGGTTGTAACCAAAAATCAACATAATAATTGCACCTAATACAAATCCCATAATAACCGATAAAATAGGAACCAAGATTCCATTCATTTTACTAAACTTAAAATTACTCATTAGTTACACCTGCCTCTGTCCCTAATTCTCGTCGTGCCTCTTCCAACGTATATCCAGCCATTAATAATCCTAATTCATTTTCCGTTGTTTCTTTTGGATCTACAATCCCAACGATTTGACCAGCGTGGATAACCGCAATACGATCTGATACATTTAAAATTTCTTCTAATTCAAAACTAACGACTAAAACAGCATTTCCTTTGTCACGATGGTTAATCAGACGTTTATGAATATATTCAATCGCCCCAACATCTAATCCACGAGTTGGTTGAGATACGATTAATAACTCAGGGTCTCTATCCATCTCACGAGCAATGATGGCTTTTTGTTGGTTACCACCTGATAGTGATTTAGCTTGCGCATGCTCACTCGTTGTTCGAACATCATATTCTTCAATTAATTTTCTCGCATAAGAATCCATGTAACCATAATTCAATACACCATTCTTACTAAATGGTTCGTGATAATAAGTTTGTAAGGCAATATTTTCAGATAACGTCATATCTAAAACTAAGCCATATTTATGTCTATCTTCAGGGACATGTCCCACGCTTGATTCTGTAATCTGGCGAGGTTTCAAATTCGTGATATCTTTGTCACGTAACTTCACTTTACCTGATTCTATTTTTTTAAGACCTGTAATAGCTTGAATTAACTCTGTTTGACCATTGCCATCAATTCCTGCAATCCCAACAACTTCTCCAGCCCTAACATCTAAATCAAGTCCTTTAATGGCTTCAAGTCCACGATTGTCTTTTACATGCAAGTCTTGTACAGATAAAACCACTTCTTTCGGATCAGCTACTTCTTTTTCTGTTTTAAACGATACAGAACGTCCCACCATTAAATCTGCTAATTGTTGTGAACTAACGTCTTTTACGTTAACTGTTTCGATACTCTTACCACGACGAATAACCGTACATCTATCCGCCACTTTTTTAATTTCATCTAACTTGTGCGTAATAATAATGATTGATTTACCTTCTTTTACTAATTCCTTCATGGTTATAATCAACTCATCAATTTCTTGAGGTGTTAATACCGCTGTCGGCTCATCAAAAATTAAAATATTCGCGCCACGATACAATGTTTTTAAAATTTCAACACGTTGTTGCATCCCAACAGAAATATCACTAATTAAAGCATCTGGGTTAACTTCCATTCCATATTGCTCTGAAATTCGTTTTAAATCTTCCACTGATTTTTTCTTATCTAACACACCTGACTTTGTTGGTTCATCACCTAAAATAATATTTTCGGTTACTGTAAACGCATCAACCAACATAAAATGTTGATGGACCATTCCGATTCCTAATCGTTTGGCATCAGTTGGGTTAGCAATTGTTACTGGCTGACCATCCATATAGATTTGTCCGCTTGTCGGCTGTAATAATCCTGACAAGACATTCATCAATGTTGATTTACCTGCCCCATTCTCACCTAGCAACGCATGGATTTCACCTTTTCTAATTTGGAGATTGATGTTGTCATTTGCTTTGAAATCACCAAATTGTTTTGTGATATTCCGCATTTCTATGACATAGTTTTCCTCACTCATGATTTCACACCTCTTTATCATTATCACACTTCAAAGTTTAGACTTTGAAGGAAAGAGAAAACTTACTTTTCCCATTCCTTTAAAGCCTAAAAGAAAAACTTTATGGAAAAGTTATTCAGTTTATTTTGAACGTTTCCCATAAAGTTTTCTATCAACAACCTTCATTACAATTATTTTTTACTTGGTGCTTCTGGTACTTCTACTTTCCCATCAATAACTTCTTTACGAGCTTTTTCTACTGCTTCAAGTGCTTTTTCGTCTAAATGCCCTTTAGATAAATCAACTCCGCCTTCTTTAAGACCATATACTAATATGTCTCCACCAGGGAATTCACCTTTTTGAGCTTTTTCAGTTACGTCTTTAACAGCAGTTCCTACACCCTTAATACTTGATGTTAATGTGAAGTTTTCTTCTTTACCATCTTTATCTTTGTAGTTACCATCTTCTTCTTGATCTCTATCGACACCAATAACCCAAACGCGTTTGTCTGCAGGTTGTTTTTCATTTAAATCTTTTGCTTCTTGGAATACACCAGCACCAGTTCCACCTGAAGCATGATAGATAATATCAATACCATTTTGATACATATTTGCAGCTAGTGCTTTCCCTTTAGCTGGATCTCCAAATGATGCTGCATATTGTACATCAACTTTAATTTTTTTATCTAATTCTTTTGCTCCATCTTCAACCCCTTTGACAAATCCTGCTTCAAAACGGTCAATAACTGCTCCTTCTTCTCCTCCGATAAATCCAACTTTATCAGATTTTGTAGAATAAGCTGCTGCAATACCTGCTAAATAAGCTGCTTCGTTATCTTTAAATGTTAAAGATACCACGTTGTCTTTTCCTTCAATAACGGAGTCTACAATACCAAATTGTGTATCTTTATTTTGATCTGCTGCTGCTGAGATGGCATCTGTTAATAAGTAACCAATCCCAAAAATTGTTTCAAATTTACTTGCGACAGCTTGATCAATATTTGTTGTATATTGAGAAGCATCTGTTGATTGGAAATAATCATATCCATTAGCTCCTTTTTCAAGCTTGTTAGCTTCTCCCCATTCTTTCAAACCTTCCCATGCACCTTGGTTAAACGATTTATCATCGACACCACCAACGTCAGTAACAATTGCAGCCGTATGAACTGTTTGATCTGGTTTTTCACCTGAAGTTGATTTTCCACCAACATTACCAGCTTTATTACCCCCACAAGCTGTTAATGTCACTGCTAATCCCATAACTAATAGTCCTGCACCAATTTTTGTTGATTTTTTCATTTTTGAAAAACCTCCGCTTATAATTTTTAGTTGATAGTTATTTTTCTACTTCGACAAACGAATAAGGAAGTAGCTCTTGCATTGTTGTTTCTTTTGTATCACCATTTAAATTACATAATGTAATTGGCATATCTGGCTTACAAAATTCGACTAAAACTTGTCTACATGCCCCACAAGGAGAAATTGGTTCTTTAGTATTACCAATAACCACTAAATGCTCAAATTCTTTTTCACCTTCTGAGATAGCTTTAAAAATGGCTGTTCTTTCTGCACAATTGGTTAACCCAAATGATGCATTTTCAATATTACAACCTTCATACACTTTTCCTGATTTAGTCACAAGAGCTGCTCCTACAGGAAATTCAGAATAAGGAACATACGCTTGTTGATACGCATGTTTTGCATGGTCAATCCAACTTTTATCTACTGTCATAATATATCTCCTATCTTTATTACCTATGAACATTGCTTCTAGAGACCTCATCAGAAATTACTTGATATTACTCGCCCCCTCTTTTTTGATAAGAAAATATCTTTTACCTGCTCAATTATTACAACTATACCAATTATCTGAAGTTTTTTCACTTAACCTGACTTTAATGGTGAAAACTCTTACTTTACTAACATTAGTTAATAGACGAGTTATAAATCAGACAATCGTTATTTTATAATAAATTAGGTAAAAAAGACTTTAATCATTTATATTACCTCTAAAATTAAAGATACTATTTTTAAGAGAATTTTTCAATATTCATTAGAATAATATGAACATTTTTTTTATAAATATTTTTATTATTCGGTTATAATTTTATGAATTAAGACAGGTTCTTCTCCTACTTCCCCAATCTCAATGTTATCATAAATAACTTTTAAGACATCTTCTACATTTTCTCGATTTGATTGAATCGTCACTAAAGATTCTCCTTCAAATACTGTTTCGCCTACTTTTTTATTTAAAATCAACCCAACTGCATAATCTATGCTTTCTTCTTTTGTTCTTCTACCAGCCCCTAAAAGCATCGCTGCAACACCTATTTGATCAGCTACTATCTTAGAAATAATACCAGATTTTTTAGCTGGAACTTCGATGTTATAATTCGCTTGAGGTAATTTTTCAGGAAAATCGACAACCGAATCATCTCCACCTTGATTGCGAATCATTTCCTTAAATTTATCGGCTGCTTTTCCACTAGCTACACTATCCTCTAACAACTGTCTTGCTTCTTCAAGGGTATCAGCCTTTTCAGCTAACACTACCATTTGGCTTCCAAGTGTATAGACCATTTGCATCAAATCTTCTGGTCCATTACCTTTCAAAGCATCAATTGCTTCTTTGATTTCGTTAGCGTTCCCAATTGCGTTTCCTAATGGTTGTGACATATCCGAAATAATAGCCATTGTTTGTCGATTTGCTAAATGACCAATCCTTACCATTGTATGAGCTAACCTTTCCGCATCTTCTAAACTCTTCATAAATGCACCATCACCAGTTGTTACATCTAAAACGATTGCATCCGCTCCAGATGCAATTTTTTTACTCATAATAGAACTAGCAATCAATGGGATAGAGTCTACTGTTGCCGTTACATCACGTAATGCATAAATTTTTTTATCTGCTGGTGCTAAATCACCTGATTGACCAGTGACTGCTACATTACTTTCATTGACAAATTTAATAAATTCGTCATTTTCTAATTCTACTTTAAATCCAGGGATAGCCTCTAGTTTATCAATTGTTCCACCTGTGTGTCCTAATCCACGGCCACTCATCTTAGCCACTTTTGCTCCTACTGATGCAACAAGAGGAGCTAATACTAAAGTGGTTGTATCTCCTACACCACCTGTCGAGTGTTTATCTACTTTAATACCATTTATTGCTGATAAATCAATCATATCACCAGATTGACTCATTGCTGTTGTCATCCATGTAATTTCTTCATCTATCATATCATTAAAATATATTGCCATTAATAATGCACTCATTTGATAATCCGTTACATCACCAGTAGTATATCCATTGATAATGAATTCAATTTCATCTTTTGATAAAGGTAAACCGTCTCTTTTTTTCTTAATTAAATCTACCATTCTCATCTTTAAATCCCTCAATTTCCAATAAGTAAAACGATTTACTTCACTTAAAATATTTAGTAAATCGTTTTACTATCTATAGTATTTAACTAATAGCGCTTACAATTAGATTTTATCACATTTCACTTATTTGTCAATATTTATTGTACTCCCTCGTTCAATAAACGTAGTTTCGAACGTTTTGTTAGGAACGACTTTATTTGGTTGTTCTATTTCTTGCAATAAATACTGCGCTGCTGTATACCCTATATCAAAAGCTGGTTGATTAACTGTTGTTAATGGTGGATTTAGAAAAGACGAAATCTCTAAGTCATCAAAACCCACAACAGATAAATCATTTGGTATCGATAATCCTAGTTCGTAAGCTGCACGGTATGTTCCGATAGCCATTTGGTCATTCCCACAACATAATGCTGTTATTATTCTTTTTTCAAGTAGCTCTTTTGCCGCGAGATAGCCACCTTCAATTGTAACTGGTCCATCTGCTAAAAAAGTTGGATCATACTTTATCCCATTATCTTTCATACATTGGTAATAGGCTTCAAAACGTTCAGTCATTTCATAATATCCCGACTCATTAGTTAACATACCTATTTGAGTGTGACCATTATCAATCAAATGTTGAATGGCTTGGTAAACACCACTATACTCTTTTACTAATAAATTTCCTTCAGCTCTTGTATTAAGTCCTCGATCAATTAAAATATATGGACTTCCCTTTAAATCACTCTCTAACTTTAACGAATTTGGACTTGCTAATAAGATACCAGCAACTGATCTATTTTGTAATTGTTTTATATAATCTTTTTCTTTATCTGCTGAATGTCTGGAATTACATAATAAAATCATATAATCTTTTTTATTAAAATATGCTTCAACACCTTCAATCACCTTTGAGAAAAATAAATCTGTCACATCTGGAACAATCATCCCAACTGTTTTAGATTCTCTATGAACCATATTCTTAGCAAAATAATCTGGATTGTAATCGTATTCGCAAACCGCTTTCAAAACTCTTTTACGCGTTTCCTCACTAAATCGCTGTCCTTTATTATTTAATATTTGAGAAACAGTTGTAGTAGAAACACCAGAGATAGCAGCAATTTCTTTAATGGTTATTTTCATGTATTTCACCTCAATTTATCGACACTCTTATCATATCAAAGTAAACCATAAATAAATAGTGAAAATAATAAAAAATATATAAAAAAGACAAAGTATTGATAAATTTCGATACTTTGTCTTTTTTTGGTAAAGTAGAGAAAAGGAGTGACTATTAATGTTGAAAAAGTAAGACATGAGTAAACGTAATCAAATAGGTTTTTATTCATTAGAAGACTTAGTTCCACAGGAACATCTTTTAAGAGATATAGATAAATACATCGATTTTAGTTTTATTTATCAGCTTGTTGAGGATAAATATGATCAGTCTAATGGACGCCCTAGTTTAGACCCAGTTATGTTAATCAAACTCCCTTTGATTCAATACTTATACGGAATTAAGAGTATGAGACAAACGATTAAAGAAGTCGAAGTTAATATGGCTTACAGATGGTTTTTAGGTCTAGATATCCAAGACTCAATCCCTCACTTTTCAACTTTTGGTAAAAATTACTCAAGAAGATTTAAAGGAACAGATATCTTCGAACAAATTTTTTATGGTATTTTAGCGCAGTGTATAGAAGCTCATTTAGTTGATACGTCTGAGATATTTATTGATAGAACTCATATCAAAGCACATGCAAATAATAAAAAGTATGAAAGTAAAGAAATAACTGAAGACACATTATTTTATGTCAAATCACTTCAAAAAGAAATTGAAATAGATAGAGAAAAACAATTAAAAAAGCCCTTAAAAAGAAAAGAAGAGAGCGAAGAAAATAGAAAGGTTAAAAAGATTAGTAAAATCGATGCTGACAGTGGTTGGTTTCATAAAGGAGAGCATAAACAGGTCTTTGCCTATGCCACACAAGTGGCATGTGATAAAAACGGGTGTGTTGGATATACAATACATCCAGGCAATCAACATGACAGTCGTACTTTTATCTCTATTTACAATAAATTAAAAAGTCATTTTACTTTGGATAAATTAGTGATGGATGCAGGTTACAAAACACCAGGTATTGTCCATTTATTATTTCAAGATAACTTAACACCTGTCTTTCCATATAAAAGACCAATGACTAAGAAAGGTTTTTTCAAAAAATATGATTATGTTTATGACGAATACTATAATCAATATATTTGCCCCAATATGAAAACATTAGCTTATACTACAACTAATCGAGATGGTTATCGAGAGTATAAAAGTAACTCTTATGATTGTATGACGTGTTCTTTAATAAATAAATGTACGCAATCAAAGGATAAGAGAAAACAAGTCCAACGTCATTTATGGGAAGATGATATGGTCCGGTGTGAGAACATACGTCACTCCCTTGGAATGACATCTATCTATAATAATCGTAAACAGACGATTGAGAGATTATTTGGAACCGCCAAAGAATTTCATGGATTACGTTATACCAACTTAATAGGCAAAGAAAAAATGCACATGAAAATTGGGCTTACTTTTGCATGTCTTAGTATAAAAAAATTAGCAAAAATGCTTAAATCAAGAGACCTAGAGGGCTCTATTTTTTTGTCTATTTTTAATTATTTACCTAAATTAATCATAGAATATAAAAAAGACAAACCAATTACTCTGAATGAGTAGTTGGTTTGTCTTCACTCTGAGTAGGCAATTATCACCTACTTTTTATTATTCACTTATTTATTAATTCGAATTAGTACTAGACATTTCTTGATTTTGAGATTTTTTAATCTCTTCTAATTTATTTTCCAAGTCAGTCTTAACATCACTATTATCTAATTTTTTAATTTTATCACTTACGTGAGAAAATTCTTTATCAGTAATATCTGTTCTGTATTTTGTATGATCTCCATTAACAAATAGTGTTTTCATAGCATCTAAAGCAACCTGCAATTGTTTTGTATTATTACTTACTGTCGATGATACTTGAGTTTCCTTATTAGATACTTTTGCATTTGATTGAGGCCTAGAAAAATACCAAACACCTAAAACTAAAACAACGACAATAATAATAATTACAACTACCTTATTAACAAGTTTCTTTGGTTTCTTTGGTTGCTTGTTTCTTTGAGCTTCCATAGATAAATCCACCTAAAATCTTATTTTTTTCTAAAGAACATCATTGCTGATGATAACATTGCTGTTAAGCCACCTAAAACTAGACCTTTTTCTACAGAATCACCAGTTTGAGGTAAAACTTTTGTGTCATTATTAGCGTTAACAGTCTCTGTTTTGGTTGTTACTACCTTATTAGAAGCCGCTACTGGTTTTACTGTATTTTCTTTGTTGTCTTCTTTACCTGGTTTGGTGTTGTCTTCTTTACCTGGTTTGGTGTTGTCTTCTTTACCTGGTTTGTTGTTGTCTTCTTTACCTGGTTTGTTGTTGTCTTCTTTACCTGGTTTGTTGTTGTCTTCTTCACCTGGTTTGTTGTTGTCTTCTTCACCTGGTTTGTTGTTGTCTTCTTCACCTGGTTTGTTGTTGTCTTCTTCACCTGGTTTGTTGTTGTCTTCTTCACCTGACTTCACTAAAGCACGAACTTTATTCATAACTTCTTCTACTTCAGGAGCAGTTTTAACTGCTAAATGTTGATTAGTAAAATCTTTATATTGATCTTTTGTAATTTTGCCTTTTGATAAAAAATCTAATAACTCATCATCTGCTGCTACTCTTGCTTCTGATAAATCTTTTGCTGTAGCTACAAAATTATTAATATTATCTAATTCTGTTTCTGCATCAATTTTATTTGCAAAATAATAATAATCATCTAATGTTAGTTTGCCTGCATGTACTAAATCATTGATTGTATATTTTGCTTCTAATTTAGCATCATTTAAAGCAACTAAATTGTTAGCTGCATCTACCACAGATTGTACTTCTTCTAAACTTTTTGAAGCATCGATTTTTTCTTCAAATGCATAGTAGTCTTCTAATGTTAGTTTGCCTGCATGTACTAAATCATTGATTGTATATTTTGCTTCTAATTTTGCATCATTTAAAGCAACTAAATTGTTAGCTGCATCTACCACAGATTGTACTTCTTCTAAATTATTTGAAGCATCGATTTTTTCTTCAAATGCATAGTAGTCTTCTAATGTTAGTTTGCCTGCATGTACTAAATCATTGATTGTATATTTTGCTTCTAATTTTGCATCATTTAAAGCAACTAAATTGTTAGCTGCATCTACCACAGATTGTACTTCTTCTAAACTTTTTGAAGCATCGATTTTTTCTTCAAATGCATAGTAGTCTTCTAATGTTAGTTTGCCTGCATGTACTAAATCATTGATTGTATATTTTGCATCATTTAAAGCAACTAAATTGTTAGCTGCATCTACCACAGATTGTACTTCTTCTAAACTTTTTGAAGCATCGATTTTTTCTTCAAATGCATAATAGTCTTCTAATGTTAGTTTGCCTGCATGTACTAAATCATTGATTGTATATTTTGCTTCTAATTTTGTATCATTTAATTCTGCTAATGCTTGTGCTTTTGCTACTACTGCTTTTGCTTCATCAGCTGTTGTCGCTGCATCAATTTCTTCTGCAAATGGATAGTAATCTTCTTCTTTTAATTGACCAGCATACACCAAATTAGCTACTTCTTGTTTTGCATCTTTTTTAGCTTGACCTAACTCTGATGCTTGGTTTACAGATGATATAACTGATTGGATTTCTTCCGAAGAAGTTGCTGCATCAATTTGTGCTTCAAATGCATAATAATCTTCCAATGTTAAACTACCTGTATGAACGAATTCGTTCACTGTATGTTTTGCTGCTTCTTTTTCTTCATTCAAATTAACAAATGCTTTTACTTCTGCTACGATAGCATCAACATCTGCTACTGTTGTCGCTGCATCAACTTTTGGTGAAAATACATAGTAGTTATCTTCTGTTAATTTTCCAGCACGTACTAAGTCTGCAAGCTCTTGTTTTGCTGTTACTTGTGCTTTGTTTAAATCAGAATTTGCAAAAACATTCGCTGCATCTTCAACTGCTTTAATATCTGTAGCTGTATTTGCAGCATCAACTTGATCAGCAAATTCGTAATATTTATCTACTGACATCAAGCCTGAATGATATAATTGAGCAATATTAGCTTTAGTTGTTTCTTTCAAAGCTGCTAAATTTGCTGCTACAGTATTTTTGGCTTCCTCAGCTATTGCATGTGCTGCTTCTGAGGTTTGTGCTGCATCAATGCGTTTAGCATATGGAAAGTAATCGTCTTCTGACATTTGTCCTGCATAAAATAAATTAGCAACATCTTGTTTTGCATCTTTTTTAGCTTGTTCTAAATCTTCATTTGATGAATTAGTTCCTTCATTTGATGAATTAGTTCCTTCATTTGATGAATTAGTTCCTTCATTTGATGAATTAGTTCCTTCATTTGATGAATTAGTTCCTTTATTTACTAAAGCAGTTACTTTATTTACTACTGCTTGAATGTCTTCTGAAGAAGTTGCTGCATCAATTTCTTTTTCATATGTATAATAATCTGTTAATGATAATTTTTTATCAAGTACGAATGCATTAATAGCATATTTAGCATCTTGTTTTTTTGATGTCAAGTCATCTTGTTTAACTTCTTCCGTAGAATTTTGGACACCATCTTGATTGTCTTCCGCATGAGATACCATTGGGGCAACAACTGCTCCAGCTAACATTGCTAATGTTACTGTTGTTAACTTAACTTTTTTCATTTTATAAATCTCTCCTTAGTGTTAAATTATTATATAAACTACACAAATATTATAACATTAAACAACATTAATTCAATATTTATACATAAAATAGTTCTTTTTTTACATTTTTTTATCAAAAAAACACGTTTTATAAATTTTGTTTATTTTAATTTAATTATTTGATTATATTTAGTTCTTTTTTAGTTTATTATATTTTTATATTCAATTTATAACTATTTTTTTATTTTTAAAGACAAAAAAAACAAACGAAGTTACATCGCTTGTTTTTCGTCTATTTTTGATTATATTGTTTCTACTAAATTTTTTAATTCTTCAATAGAGTTCGCTGCATCTATTTTTTCTTCAATGACATAATAGTCTTCTAATGAAATTTTTCTATATGTATTAAATCATTTACTTCATATTTTACTTCCATGTAAAACCACTATAAAATGCTTTTAATCTATTTTCTTAATAATAACCCCAACAGTAAACCAATAATCTGCGATCCATTAAACAGCACTAAATTTTTTATTGCCACAGAAAAAGTGGTTGCTTTTTCTTGTTTTTGGTTGAATAATGACACATTCTTTTTAACTATAGGAAAGGTTAATAACACAACTAGCATGCTCCAATGGTAAATTCCAACTAAAATACCTAGTATAATCACAATATAACAACTATACATCAGCAAATCAAACAGATACACACCTTGTTTTCTACCTATATAAAAGGGCAATGTGTAGCGATGATTTAAAATATCTTGATCTAAATCACATAAATTATTGGCTAGCATAATATTGGCTATAGTAAACATCATAGGGACCGAAGCCCAGACACTAACGATTAACTCTTTGATATCACCTGATAATAAAAATTGTCCATTTAAAAAATTGAGTGATAAAAATCCTGTATCATAGATGTTTAAATACAATGTGATAAAAAATATCCCAAACCCCATTGTGACACCACTAAATAACTCTCCCAATGGCATTCTTGATAGCGGTACTGGTCCAAATGTATAAAAAATACCGATTAAAAAACATAAACCTCCCATAGGCAATAGTAACAAACTAGTCCGAAATACAAGCCACAACCCAATGATGCTTGAAAAAGTAATCATCGCAATAATCATATTTCGAACTTTCAATACTTCCAACCCAGCTTTTCCAATAATATTAGTTGATTGTTGATAACTATCATCTTTTGCTTTTAAATAATCCATTAAATTATTGATGGCAGTGGTTGCCATATCAAATACAAACATTCCGATAAAAAACAAACACATATTAAACCAATTCACTTGACCAAAATAATATAAAGAAAATAACAACCCAATAAAATAAGGAAAAACACTTGCCAATTTCGTCCGAATTTCTACCAACTCAAAAAATACTTGCATATATAAACTCCTCCTTTCAAATCTACTTCAAGTCCTTAATGTCTTTGATTTTATACGGAGAATCTTCATTTAGTTTGAAATTATTTTGCAGTCCTTTACTAATATATATATCATCTTCTTTAGTTATAAAAATCGCATCCACTCCATCTAAACTGTCAACATATGCCATCCCTTCTTTGACTCCTTTAGAAAAAACAGCCGTTGATAAAGCATCTCCTGCGATAGAGGTGTCAGACACAATTGTCACACCAGCAATGTCATTATCAAATGGATAGCCCGTTTTTGAATTGAATAAATGATGATACACATCATCACCAACTTTTAAATAGCGTTCATAGATACCTGACGTTACAAGTGATTTGTTTTTTTCTTCGACAGTCCCAACCACTGTGTTTCTTGCTTCATTAGGATCTTGAATACCCACTTTCCAATCTCCTGATTCACTCTTAGGATTATTTCCTAAAACATAAACATTTCCACCTAAATCAACGATAGCGCTTGTCACACCATTTTCTTTTAAAACATCCACTACTTCATCTGTGATATAGCCTTTAGCTATTGCTCCTAAATCCAAACTCATTCCTTTTTCTTCTAAATAAACAGTTTGGTCTTTATCATTTAAAATGACTTTTTTATAGTCCACTTTTTTTAGCTCTTGATCAATTTCACTTTGTTCTGGTTTTCTTGCGTCATCAAATCCAATGTGCCACAGTTGAGTAATAGGACCTATAGCTAAATCAAAGCCCCCATTAGAATCTTCTGTATAACCAACAGCTGCTTTAATTAAGTCATATACATCAGAACTTACTTTAACAGGCTTAATACCTGCTTGTTCATTAATTTCATCCACCTCTGAACCTTTTTCATTTACTGTTATTTCTCTATCCAACACACCAATGCGGTCAAAAGCTTTCTTTAAAACATCTTTTTTTCCTTCATTATATATTTTCACTTGGACATAAGTTCCCATTAAAAATTGTCGCTCAGAATAAGGCTCTTTAATAAGTTTTTCTTGTTTTATTTCGGTATTCTTTTCTGTTTTTTTATCTGAACAGCCTGCCACTAACAAACTGGTTAATGCTAATAATACAATACTAGTGGTTAATTTTTTTTTCATCTATGCTTCCCTCGCTAATAAGAATATTAAAAATAAAAATAGTGGCAAACTTAATAGCTTGCCACCCATTATTTTAACAAAAGTTAACTTTAGTTTTCTACTTGGTTGTCAATTTCAATTGTTTTAGTGTCACCTTTTTCAGCTGCTTCAATTAATTGTTTTGCATATTCTTTAAAGCTATCTGTTGAGTGAGTTGCTCCTGTAATTGTATCAATATCTGAAGGATTTTGTTTATCTAACAACTCTTTGTTTAACTCAGGAATGTATTTTTCTGGTGAAGTTTTAGCTACTTCTTCCATTTTTTTGTTGTATTCAGCATCTTCTACTTTAGATTTACCATCTTTATTTACGTTGTCGTAGTTAGATTCAGTAATTTTTCCATCTTTTACAACGATAGTAAATACAACACGGTAACCATTGTTATAATTTTTTTCTTCTAATTTGTATTCACCATCTTTTAATTCTCCAATTGTCATAGATGATTCTTCTGTTGTTGATGAATCTTTTGCGACAACTGAACTTGATGCTTCAGTACTTGATGAAGCTGCTGTATCATCTTTTTTATCTCCACCACAAGCAGCTAATAGGACTGTTGTTAACGCCAACATTGTGACACCTGACACTAATTTTTTAATTTTCATATGAATAACCCACCTTTTTAATATTCTTTGTGAACTTCTAATCACTTGTTATTTTATAACATAGTAACTAAAATTGCAACGCCTTTCAATAACTTTATTCAATTTTTCACATTTTTCTAATCCTACTCTTAATTCCTTTTGTTTTCAATAAAATCAAAGATTTGTTAGACTTTTATTTTGAAAAACTGTATAATTGTAAGTAATTGTGTAAATCTTTTCACGTTGTCATTATTTATTTATATTCTGCACAATTCACAAACTATGTTACATAAATAAAGGAGAGTATTTTATGACAAAAACTGAAATAGTTATTGTTGGAGCAGGTTATTCTGGGATAGCTGCCACAAAGATGTTATCAAAAAAATTGAAAAAAAATCCTGATGCTCATATCACATTGATTGATCGTCATTCCTATCAAACAATGATGACAGAATTACATGAGGTTGCTGGGGGACGTGTTGAACCTGAAGCAATTCAATATGATTTACAACGCTTATTTTGTAAACGTAAAAATGTAAGCATTGTAACTGATACTGTCACAACGATTGATAAAGAGAAAAAAGTGGTGAAAACACAGCAAGGTTCTTATTCTTTTGACTACCTAGTCTTAGGTATGGGAGGAGAACCTAATGACTTTGGTACACCTGGTGTGAAAGAACACGGGTTTACATTATGGTCAATGGATGATGCCATTAAAATAAGAGAACACATCGAGCGTACCGTTGCTTTAGCAGCAGTTGAACCTGATGAAGCAAAACGTAACGCCATGTTGAATTTTGTTGTTTGTGGTTCTGGATTTACTGGTATCGAGATGGTCGGTGAATTAATCGACTGGAAAGATAGATTAGCTAAAAACAACAAAATTAAACCAGAAGACATTAACTTAATGGTTGTCGAAGCAGCACCAACGATTTTAAACATGCTAGATCGTAATGATGCGGCTAAAGCTGAAAAATATCTAACAAAAAAAGGTGTTAGCATCTTAAAAGATATGCCAATCGTTGAAGTCAATGAGGATCATATCGTATTAAAATCCGGTGAAAAAATTCCAACACACACATTAATTTGGACTGCTGGTGTCAAGGCAAACAGTGACGCTGAAAAATTTGATATACCTGCTGCTCGTGCTAATCGTTTGGTTTCAAACGAATACATGCAAGCAAAAGGATTTGAAGACAAAGGAATTTATGTGGTTGGAGATTTAGTTTACTTTGAAGAATCTGACAAAGAAAACCGTCCAACACCACAAATCGTTCAAGCTGCTGAACAAACAGGTTTGTGTGCAGCAAAAAATATTTTAGCTACTATCAACGGCACTGAAAAAGAAGCTTATAAAGGAAAATATGATGGCTTCATGGTATCCATTGGTTCTAAGTATGCTGTTGCTTGTGTCTTTGATAAATATCATTTAAGTGGATTCTTTGCGATGTTAATGAAACACATCATCAATTTACGTTACTTCTTCGATATTCGCTCAGGATACTATATGTTCCAATACATCATGCATGAATTTTTCCGAATTAAAAATGAACGTAACATCTTCAGAGGTCATACTTCACGTAACAGTAACGTCTTATGGTCAGTTCCTTTGCGTATTTTCTATGGTTGTGTTTGGCTAGTTGAAGCTATGAAAAAAGTAGTTGGGAATGGTAAAGTATTACAACCTAGCACATGGTTTGGCGATGGATCATGGTTTACCAATACAGTAGCGTTTCCATTTGAATGGTTACAACCTACTTCTGATGCAACATCTGGGGCATCTCAAGCCGCCGAAACAGCCGCTACTGCAACACCTGATCCAACTTTTGGTCTAAGTTATGCATTTGGTGAAGAACCTATGCTAGTCTTTAAATCAATGCCTGATTGGTTTGGTTCAATCATGAAATTCATGATGCCAAATACTGAAGTCGCATTGTTTATGCAAAAATTTATGACATTATTTGAAGTGGCTCTAGCTCTTGCGATTATCGTGGGATTATTTACTTGGTTAGCAAATGCAACCACTATTGTTTTAGTTGTAATGTTCTGTTTATCAGGAATGTTCTACTGGGTAAACATTTGGTTCTTATTCGTAGCATTCGCCTTAATGAATGGTTCAGGTCGTGCCTTTGGATTAGACAAATGGGTTATACCATGGATCCAACGTAAATTAGGTAATTGGTGGTATGGAGATGTGAAATCTCGATACGGAGAAAAATCATAAACCTAAAATACGTCATAAGAAAGTTCTAGAAATTATTTTCTAGAACTTTCTTTTTATTCAAAGTATTGCACAATGAATAAATTGATAGTATTCTCACTATGATAGGAGAATAATCATGTCCAAAAATAAAAAAATTATCTATATTGCGTTACTTGTTGCTCAAGGTGTTATCATAGGATTACTTGAAAATATGATTCCCTTCCCTTTTGCCTTCGCTCCTGGAGCAAAATTAGGTTTAGCTAATTTAATCACCATCATCGCAATTTTTACTATGCCTATGAAAGATAGTTTCACATTAGTGGTTTTAAGACTATTTCTAACCACACTACTTGGAGGAACTGTTTCTACCTTAATGTATAGTGCTGTCGGTGCTTTTCTAAGTTATTTTGGGATGATCTTCCTAAAACAACTAGGACCAAAACGTATTAGCACTATTGGGATTAGTGCATTTGGCGGATTTTTACATAATGTAGGACAATTAATTGTGGCAAGTTGGATTGCTAAATCGTGGACGGTCATGTTATACCTCCCCATTCTATCATGGATTGGGATTTTAGCTGGAATTGCCATTGGGATTGCTGCAAATTATTTAATGCAACATGTTAAAACACTTCAAGAATTTCAATTAGCTTATGATAAACACACTCTAAAATAAGGAGACTATTGATGGAACCTCATGCTATGTGGACGTCATATCCGTCCTTAAAAAAAGATTTACAAAAAACACTTAATCTCATTTCAGATTCTATCTCACTACCTAATAAAGAAGTCGAAGAGGCTATATTAGCTATTTTTCATTCTGGCGGCAAATTATTACGTCCTGCGTATCTACTATTATTTGCTGAATTTGGTACAAAAATAGACAAAAAGAAAACCATCGCTCTAGCTGCTGCAATAGAAACCTTACATACAGCCACTCTTATTCATGATGATATTGTTGATGTAGCTGATACAAGACGTGGCACAGCAACCCTAAATTCAACCTTTAGCACAGACGTTGCGGTTTATTCTGGGGATTACCTTTTTATTATTTGTTTTAAATTATTAATTCAATATCAAAGTTCTCTAAAAAGTATTGAACTCAATACAACTAGTATGGAAAAAGTCCTACTTGGTGAATTAGGACAAATGAGTGAACGATATAATATGAACGTTACAATTGATGATTATTTAGCCAATATTACAGGTAAAACAGCTGAACTATTTGCCTTAAGTTGTTTTGTTGGTTGTTATGAAAATGGTGGTGGAAAAAAACTGGCAAATAAATGCCGCGAAATTGGTAAAGACATCGGTTTAGCCTTTCAAATTGTAGATGATATTTTAGATTATTCACAAAATGAAGAGACTCTTGGTAAGCCTGTTTTAGAAGATGTTCGTCAAGGTGTTTACAGCTTACCTCTGATATGTAGCATTACTGAACACCCGCTTCTTTTTGAACCAATATTAAGTAAAAAAGAAAACATGACGCAAGAGGATGCAAAACGAATCCATGAGTTAGTCATTGAATGTCATGGTGTTGAGAAGGCCTATGACTTAGCTTCTCACTATACTAATAGGGCACTAGACACTATCCAATCATTACCAAATAATCAACAACAGACTAAAGAAACCATCTATGAAATCACGAAATCGATTTTACAACGAACGTTTTAAACCTTAATCTAGCAACAGATTAAGGTTCTTTTTATTCATATGGTTGCACCAAGTGTTTAAACCCGATATAATCGGGGAGATACGATAGACATTACAACAACACTAATAAAGAAAAAGTGAGGGATTTATTTTGATTACTGTTTCAGATGTAAGTTTACAATTCCCGGATAGAAAACTATTCGACGATGTAAATATAAAATTCACACCAGGAAATTGTTATGGATTAATTGGTGCAAACGGTGCTGGAAAGTCAACTTTCTTAAAGATACTTTCAAATGAAATTGAGCCATCAACTGGTTATGTTGCACTAGGACCAGATGAACGTCTAGCTACTCTTAAACAAAATCATTTCGATTATGAAGATGAAACGGTTATAGACACTGTTATTATGGGACATAAACGTCTATATGAAGTCATGCAAGAAAAGAATGCCATCTATATGAAAGAAGATTTTTCTGATGAAGATGGGATTAAAGCTGCAGAACTTGAAGGAGAATTTGCCGAATTAAATGGTTGGGAAGCTGAACCAGAAGCGGCAAGTTTACTACAAGGTTTAAATATCACAGAAGACTTACATAGTCTAAAAATGAGCGAACTAACAGCCGGACAAAAAGTAAAGGTATTGCTTGCTCAAGCACTATTTGGCCAACCTGATGTATTACTACTAGATGAGCCAACAAATGGTCTTGATAGAGAGTCTATCGCATGGTTAGAAGAATTCTTAATTAACTTTGATAATACTGTTATTACCGTTTCCCATGACCGCCACTTTCTAAATAAAGTATGTACACACATGGCTGACTTAGATTTTGGAAAAATCAAACTGTATGTTGGGAACTACGATTTTTGGTTAGAGTCTAGTCAATTAGCAGCGAGACTTCAAGCTGATCAAAACGCGAAAAAAGAAGAAAAAGTCAAAGAATTACAAGCCTTTATCGCAAGATTTAGTGCCAATGCCTCTAAATCTAAACAAGCAACTTCTCGTAAAAAAATGTTAGAAAAAATCGAATTAGATGATATTCAACCATCATCTCGTCGCTATCCATTCGTTGGATTTAATCCCGAACGTGAAATTGGAAATGATTTATTGCAAGTTGAAAATATTTCTAAAACAATTGATGGCAAAAAAATTCTTGATAATGTCTCTTTCACATTAAGAAAAGATGACAAAGTAGCTTTTATCGCAAAAGATGATATTACCACAACGATTCTTTTTAAAATTATTATGGGCGAAATGGAACCTGATTCAGGAACAGTTCGCTGGGGTGTAACAACTTCTCAAGCTTACTTACCTAAGGATACAACAGATGAATTTAGTAATAACATGACCATCGTGGATTGGTTACGCCAATATGCTTCAAAAGAAGAAAATGATAATACATTCCTACGTAGTTTCTTAGGACGTATGTTATTCTCTGGAGAAGACGTACTAAAACCTGTTAATGTTTTATCTGGGGGAGAAAAAGTTCGTTGTATGTTATCTAAATTAATGCTATCTAAAGCAAACGTACTAGTGTTAGATGATCCTACAAATCATTTGGACTTAGAATCAATCACAGCACTAAATGATGGCTTAATTTCCTTTAGTGGTTCCATTTTATTCGCTTCTCATGACCATCAATTTATCCAAACAACTGCAAATCGTATCATTGCTGTTTCTGATCAAGGAGTAATTGATCGTGCTGATACCACGTATGATGAGTTTTTAGAAAATCCTACTGTGAAAGAACAATTAAAAAAGATATTCAAATAAAAAAATGAGTTATGCAAAAGCATAACTCATTTTTTTAATCATATAAACTAAGAATTAACTCACCATTTACCCATTCACCTAAGTAAACATTTTGGACTTCAGCTTCTTGTTTATTTAATTCATTAAATAACCAAGATTCATCTCGTTCAATCATTTCTAACACTTCCTGATTAATGTATCCATTCGTAATTATAGGGTATTTAACATTTTCTTCTCCATATAAAATAATAGTCAGCTGACCATTCTGTTCTTGGATTGCACGTTTTACTGAACGCGTTTCATAAACATTAGAGGTTCTTAACTTAAACATTAAATCTGTAGCAGAAATACCATGTTTTGTACACTCATCAACTAATACTTTACCATTTTTAATTAATGTTGTAGGATAACCATCTATCATTTTCTTCACAAGAGCGACATTTTCCTTAAGGTACTTAAATAACGTTACCAAAAATGTCCACATCACCAACACTAAAAAATATTGTAAGATTGATATTTGTGCATTATAGATCATCCCACCTATAATACCCCCTAAAACAAAGTTCTGTAATTGATCAAGAGGAGAGGTTGGTGCTAAATTAGCTTTTCCTAATAAATTCATTTGAAAAATTAACGTGATAATCCCAATAGCTAGTTTTATTCCTATATCCAAATATTCCTTCATGTCATCACTTCCCTGTTACTTTTATTGATTCATCATTTACTAATACTGTATCTTCTAACTTAAATGTCGTAAAATCACTATTAAAATTCACTTGATAATATTTATTATTGATTTTTAATACCATTTCATCTTTTAAATACTTATAATTAACACTAATTGTCTCAGGATCAACCAATTTCTTTTTACTAACAGCATCTAAAAAGAATAACATTTGAGAATAGTTCCCTTTTTCAGCTTTCCCCTTTTGATAATCATTTGTTTGTATTCCAATTAAAAAAACTAGTAATAAAGACAATAAAATAATTAAATCACGATATTTTAATCGACTTTTATTTTTAGACCGTCTTAAAATAAGCAATAGTACTATCAATAAAATTAATATAACTAATAAATATTGATAAATATGGCTATTACTAGACTGATTAACAAAATAATTATATGTAAAAAACTCCATTTAGCCCAACTCCCTAATTAATTATAATAATATTATACTATCTTTATTAACTAATAACACATGTAATATATAATAAAAGACGATTTAAATCGCAACATTTAAATCGTCTCATCTTTATTTAGTATGAATAATAGTGATTAATTTCCCTTTAATTTCGTCACGATGAATTAGACCATAATACCTACTATCATTGCTAAACGGTCTATTGTCACCTAATAATAAATACTCATCTCGAGGTATACTATTAAGCTCTCCAAAAGTACTCAACGTAAACGAATCAGTATATAATTGATTGTTATCATGTTTATAAACTGATTTATTAATAAGAAAAGGTTCTTCAAGTGGACTGCCATTAACATATAATACATCATCAGAATAAGATATAAATTCTTCTGGTAATCCTATTATACGTAAAAACACCAACTGACTATTTATTTGACATAATACTATATCAAAACGTTGTAATCTCATATTTTTTTTTACTAATACCACATCTTTTTTTTTTAGTGTAGGAGCCATTCTATTATCCGATACAATTGAGACTCTATAAAATAACTGAGAAAAGCATAGTAAACATATGACAGTGATCAAAACAGATAGGAATAAACGCCGATAAGACAGTCGTGTTATATACTTTTTTATCATATACTTCAACCCTTACACTTATTTTTTATGTATTCTACTTTCATCAATATTAAAATAATTAAAAACAGCTTTTTGATTTTCTTTAACTATATTTAAATTTTGAATACATTCATTTGATAACTCTTCATTTCCATAAAGTTGTTGTATAATAGGAACTGTGTTCATTCCGGCTTCTGATAAACTTTTATAATATTTATTTAATAATCGCTGACCATCTACTGATAACATATCACTAGGAGTTTCAGTCATGTAAGAAGCCATTCGATTAGAGTTATCAGTTATCTTTTTAGTCACATCTTCTTTTTTACCTTCAGATTTTTTTGCTTGAGTTACACTTTTTTCATAATTATCGACTAAAAAATAACCCGACATTACTATTTCTAAATCTTCCGAAAATAAGTGTTTTTCAACATAATTTTTAATCAAAAAGTATCCACTCATTACGACAATAGATATAAAAAACAGAACTAACGCTCTTTTTAAATAACGAGCTTGATTTTTTGATAATTGACGTAATTGTTTTCGATATTTTTTTTTATGACGTTTTTTTTTATTAAGAGATAATATCTTTTTTTTATTGATGAAGTAAATTATTGTATTAAGTAATGAAAAGGCTAGAAACACAATAGAAAGAGAAATCAAACAAATAAACAATATTTCGATTATATTCATTATTCAATACTCCTATTTACTCTTCTTTTTATTTTTTTTATGTGATAAATTTCTAGATTTCTTTTTATTATTTATTTTTGTTAAAATAAAATAAATAATAATAACTAAGATAATCACTGATAAAGTAATTATAATAATGAGTTTCCAATTAATTTTTCTTTCCTCATATAAACCAACATCTCGTTCATTATATTTATCTGCTTCATCTTTTGAAATCTTAAAATCTTCTTTCCAATGCTCTATAATACCTTTATCTCCTCTTACCGTAATATTAGCAGTATAATTTCCTGGCTCCATCTTATCTCCTTGCATGCTTACAGGAAAGTTAATTAATGAATTAGGAGCCATCCTCATATTATTTTTTCTTGTTTGGTATAAAACAGTATCCTTACCTTTTTTCGAAATGCTAACTTCTACAGACATGTCATTGAAGAAAGTCGCATTAATATTAGAATAAGTAATAAATATAGTATTTTTAGCATTTAACTGTTCTGGATAAATATTACGGAATTCTAATTTAGGTAAAACTTCGTTTTTGTTAACCTGTAACACCACTGGTGCTACATAACGATATCTATTTTTAATCTGCGTACCTTCAACTTTTTCATTTTTATCATCTTTAGTACTTCGTATCATAGAAATACCACCAACTATTTGACCATCAAAATCACTATCTGGCATCACTATGTCAAATTTGACATCTTTTGTTTCGCCAGGTTTCAATAATACTTGATTAGGACCAGTCACAATTTTTTCAAATGGAAATTTTAAAGAATCATCGTTTTTGATATCATTTGGTGTGTATTCAATCACACCATTTTTATTCGTTTTCGCACCTGTAATACTAATATCAACATTAACATCTTCAGAAGAAGGATTGACTAAATTAAGAGTAAAAGATGATTTTTGATTAGGTTTCATCAATAGGTCTAGATAACCTTTATCTGATAGTTGATTATCTGGATAATTAATACTGAATGAAAAACCAGCTGTTCCTATATTATCTTCTGCGATACTTATAGTTTTACCAAAACTAAAAATACAAAAAATAATAATAAATAATAACCATATGCTACTAATTTTATTTTTTTTCATAAAAATAACCTTTCTATCAATGTATTTTATTAACACAAAATAGGTTGATAAAATATATCAACCTATTTTGCACAATATTAAGTTTTATGTCTAATAATTAAGGTTGGCCATCTGTTAAAGTCCAAGTAATCTCTGCTAGATAGTTTCCTTTTTTCATATTAGTAGCTGTTCTAGAAGGAACTTTTAACGCAATAGATTTATCTTCTGTTTCTTTTTGAGCTGTACCTTTGACTGTGTATTTGTCATCGTACTCTTTAGTTTGTCCATATTCAACAGATAAGATACCTTTAGCTGGGGCTTTTCCAGAAGGTAAGTTAACAACTTGTTGAGCTGTACCTGAATCTTGAACTAATTCCATAGTAGAAGTTAAATCTAAGCCCTCAATTCCACCAGTAATATTTGCACCATCTTCGTGAGTTAAAATTCCGTTAGTATAGTTTATAGAAGCATTCTCTAAAGTACCTAGTGGAGTTTGCCCATCTTTATCATATAACGTAAATTGTTTAGTTAATTGAGCAGTTAAAGTATAACCAGTTTGTTCTGAACGAATATCACCAAATTGAACGTAGTTACCAACTGCTTTATTAGTTCCACTAGGAGTTAATGCTCCCGTTGTTGGATCTTGAGTAGCACCCAATACTTTCGCTGGCGCTGCATATTTTTGAATATTATTTGAACTAATATTAATAGTTCCAAATTTCAAGTTTGATGCACCTAAAAGAGTTAACGCCCCACCATCTGGATTACCTGGTGTAAACCCACCATTTCCTGGATCTTTAGGATCTACATCCGGAATAACTGGGTCTGTTGGTTTTTCAGGGTCTTTATCATTTCCTCCTTCACCTGGTTTATCTGGATCTGTTGGTTTGATAGAACCTTCATCAACGTTCACTGAACCAGATGATTTAACTGTATCTGCAGTTGCAGCACTAACGCTAACCGCACTACTTAATAGTAAAGTTGATAATAAAATTGTTCCTAAAACTTTGTTTTTCATTATATATTCCTCCATTTATATTTATCTATTAAGGCAATTTGGCAATAGTCCAAATTATCTCCGTATTATATTCCTTTGGTAAAATAGTTGTCTTATCCGGAATGGATAGTGAAATAGCTCTATTTCCAAAGTCTGGTTGATTCCATTCAGGGTTGATAAGCGGTTGATTATTACTATCAATCAAAGGATACAATGTTGATTTTTGTCCATCTTTATTATTTTGTGATGCACCAAATTCAACTGTCCAGACGCCCCACCCTTTATTTTTTTCTGCTTGAGCGACAATAGCTGATTCACCGGGTACTAAAGATAAAGTTTCTCTAGTTACTTGCGGCATAATTTCTTCTGTTTTATGACTAGCATTTGCCCATGCATGATCAAATGATAATACAGCCCCAGAAAGTTCCTGTCCATCAGCAGTTTTAAATTGGTTTTTTTGCTCCATCATCAAAGTCCATCCTGTACTTTCACTTCGGACATCTGTAAGTTGAACATAACTTCCTCTAGGATCAGTACCTTGCTTAAAAAATTGTGCTTTAGCATTAATTTCCTTATGATTACCAATTCTAACGCGTCCAAAATCTAAATTAGAAACAAAATCTAAACGTAGACTACCTTTAGGTTGTTTAGATGGTCGATTTGGATCAACATCCGTTGGTGGATTTTCAGGATCAACTGGTGGCGTAATTCCATTATCGATAACTTCTGTACTAGCATTTGGATTAACCGTCTGTGATACTGCTAAAACAGTATTACCTGATAATAAAATACTAGATAACAATATAATAAATAAATAGAATCCATGATTCAGTAATCGTTGATATATCATACTACTCTCACACTCCATTTGGTTCTATACATAATAACAACTCCTAATATTAGTATTAAACCAATAGCTGTAGGAAAATAAGAGCAATAATCACTCGTTTGAGGTAGGAGTCCTTTTGTTGTTTTTTTATTACTTACAGGATACTGATTAGAATTAGATTGTGTTGGATGGTTATCCTTATTTGACGTTGAAGAACTCGTTTCAACATCTTCATAAAAAATTATCCTACCATGCGTTACTTCAGAATCGGTATCAGGCTCAGCAGCTAGGAAGGATGATGATGAACAAAAACTAATAACATAAACAAAAATCAACGTAACAAATAAGTGTTTGATAACATATTTCATTTTTTTGCTCCTTTCTCCTAGCCTCATGGTTCTTCACCTGGCATTAAATCCCATTCAATTTCACAACTGTAGCGACCTAACTTTTTAACTTGACCAGGACCTATAGTTAAACCTAAACCACTATCATACTTTTTCCAATCATCATTTAGGGTGTAATCCCCACCTGTTTTACTATGATATGCTGTCATTGCATCTGACGTAACAATAAAACGATCAGAATCACTTAACCGATATTCCATAATATTAGGTAACTCTGTTCCATCATTCGTAAAAGTTTTAACCATTTTTAATTTTAAATTCCAACCAGTTGACTTATTTGAACGATTATCAACGATTTTTAAAGGTGGCTGTTCATCTAAATTTTTAGCTTGTCTTATATGTACATCATCAACTGAAGTTTTGATTTCACCATAATCAAACAATCTAGGAGCTGATTCAATCAATAAATTTCCTTTTAATTTATAAGTTACACTCATCTTTGAACTGTTTAATAATAAATTAGTTTCATCGTTTGGTCTTTCGATAATAGTATACCCACCATTAGTAGTATATTTGTCTAATACGGATGTTACTTCTTTGATAGCTGTTAAATCAACTACTTGATTAATCAAATAGTCATTTAATTCTACTTTATCAAGCAATTCATCTGCTTCATTTACAATGTTCACAGTTAATTGACTTTTAGCTTCTTTAACAACTAATGTCGCATCTACATCTGTTGTGACACCTAGTTTTGATGTTAAACGAATAGGAACTTTTAGTTTTGTACCAGGCATCAATTTTGTAGTATCTGGTAATTTATCCTTATTGACATAATCTGCCTTGATAGGAGTATCTTTCGCTATATTATTGGTATCAATAGATGTTTGATATCCTTCTTCTAATAATTCAGAAGCATCAGGGTATTGACTTAAAATACTTTTTCCATACTCTAATGGTACATTTTGTTTTGCTTCACCTGTTGGCGTTCCTTCATAGTTAGTCTTAGCGATTGATCGATCATCGACTTTATATGAATATTGTTTCGTATCAATATTATTACTTGCATAGTGTGTATACGTCATTACTGCAGTTGTCGCTAAGTCAAAATGCATATATCCATTAAATTTATCATCCTCTTTAATAAGATAACCATTGTTTGATAAGTTAAATGACTCATTTGGTGTGGCTACTACTGAAATTTTATATTGTCCGTTATTAAATTCTTCGCTTTTAGTATCGTTAAAAGTTACGGTCGCTTTCGCTTTATTTTCAGGATTCAATGTAACCGTATATGAAATTTTATTATCCACTTCTTCACTGTTTTCAGCAACGTTATATACCTTTATCTGTGATGGGTCTATGTTATAGCCATCTGGAGCTGTCGTCTCTATGGATAATTTGTCAGTTCTCTTATCTATACTGTTATTTCCTACACCAAAAATAATATCATAATAGACATCTCTATAATTTTCTTGATCATGAGTTGCATTATTTACTCTACCTATAACCGTTTGAATACTTGGTGCCACCCGAGGTATAGCTTGCCTTAAATAATCTAACCCCATAGTCTGATTATTCATACTAAGACGAAATTTTAAAGTATTCGTTCGTTCGAATAAGCCTGTAAACGATGTTTCATATTTGCTCATTGTAGCTACAGAGTTAGAAAACTGTAATATATTATTATAAAGATAGTTATACTCAATATTATTCGTATATTTATTTGGATAAACATTATAATTTGAATAAGTATAATACTTAGACAAATCATTTAGTGGACTATACACCTCTAAAGTTTTTAGCTTATTTAAATTTGACACATTCCATAAACCAACAATTTCTATTTTTTCTTTAGTTAACGAATCATAAAATTCATAATGATAGTCAATATAATCTTTACCTGATGTAAAAGGATATCTGGGTCTTGTTTTATTTGGTATATTAGTATGTTTGTCACCTAACCCAGATCCTATTGACATAAATATATCTCCCCATTCAGCTTTTGTATCCACTGAAGGAATATAATATTTTGAACCACTCAGATGTTGTTCAGAAGGATCAACAGCAAAAAAACGAAACACGCTACCTGGAATATCTAGATACAAATCATCTATTACCCATTTCACATCAACAGATCGACCTTGGTAAAACCCTACGTTAGATACATATACTGACTGTTCTTCGGATTTTCCAGACTGAAAATAATAAATTTGAGACTTACTTCCAGGAAAAGCTTCGTTATAAGGTCTATTTTCTATTTGTGGATTTCTCCCTGAAAACACTGTATTTCCTTTTGGTCTATATGTTGTTTTCGTATTCTCATCTTTCCCATTTATTAATTGCATTGAGAAATTATACTTACCATTAATCTCCACTGATCTTTCTAAACCTGGCCTAACTAATGTAACATTAGGATTATTAACTAATTTATTCACAGCTAGTACCCTATAATCAGTTACAAATAAAAATAATAAACAAGTCAATAAAAATAATACTATTTTATTCTTTTTCATTAACCCCCACCTCTTACTTGATATAACTAATTTCACAAACGATTACTTTACAAGTATAACACATTTTTCAAAAAAATAAACAGATTACTATCACTTATATCAACTTTAATAACAATTATTATAAAAAGAGAGTCTAATTGTAATTTTAATACATTTAAGGTTTTTATTATAATTTAATTAAAAAAAGTAGACAAAAGAAATATATACAACACATTTTTTATATAATCGCCGATTGTAAAATTAAGCTAGACAACTAAAAAATCATTTGTGATACACTCAAATTGTATTTCCAACCAAAGAAAACAAGGAGAGTGATCACAAATGACCTATACACATCTTACTACAGACGAGATAATTTTGATAGAAGCTTATTATCATCAAAATAAAAAAGGAACATACGTTGCGAAACAATTGAAACGAGCAAAACAGACTATATATAATGTTTACAAAGCTTTTGACGAGGGGGTATCTGCACTAGATTACTATAAAAGGTACAAAAATAATAAAAAGAATTGTGGCAGACGTCCTATTTCTTTATCTGATAATGAAACAGAATACATTCAAAAGAAGGTTGTTCAAGGATGGACTCCAAACGTCATGATTGGTCGTGCTGAGTTTCCTATTTCATGTTCTATCAGTACTTTTTATAGATTATTTAAGCAAGGACTGTTTGATTTGACTGCATTACCTATGAAAGGTAAAAGGAAAGCGAATGGTTATAACGAAAAAAGAGGCAAACAAGCCTTTAAAAGAAACATCCATCAACTCTTTAATAATGAATTTGGTCACCTTGAAGGTGATACAATTGTTGGGAAAGACCATAAAAGTGCTGTTATCACACTCGTTGAAAGACTATCGAAAGTGATTATTACGTTAAAACCAATAGGCAGACGAGCAATAGATATCGAAAATAGTTTAAATAATTGGTTTAAAAAGTTTCCATGCCATCTATTTAGATCAATCACATTCGATTGTGGTAAAGAATTTTCTAATTGGAAATCAATCAGCAATCTAAATGATATTGATATTTATTTTGCAGATCCAGGAACACCATCACAACGAGGCTTAAATGAAAACTCTAATGGGTTATTACGTAAAGATGGATTACCTAAACAAATGGATTTCAACAAAGTTGAGGAATCTTTTATCCAATCTATCGCTTCTAAAAGAAATAATATTCCTAGAAAATCATTAAACTATAAAACACCATTGGAAGTATTTTTGAGTTATGTAGACAACGATATTTTGTCTAGTTTAATTTGACAAATAAAAAATTATTAGATATATATTAAATAAATTTAATATATAATTAAAAATACTAAAAACAAATAAAAATAATCAAAACTGTTATAGTTAATAATTTTTATCTGTTCCACATTGTATGTGAATTTTTATTCATAATAACCACAAAGTAATATAACCTTATAAACTTATATAAAACTATAAACAAGTGTTAAATAATTTCAATACTTTGTCTTTTTTATTGTCTAGCTCAATTTTACAATTGGCGTATCTAAAAAAAACAAACCAACCACTCTTAATGAGTAACTAGTTTGTCTATAGTCTAGATAATCTTATAAATTTATGTTACTTTATGAAACCAAATGAAAAAATAGCTAATGCGCCATATCCTGTATGACTAGCAATGGTTGGTCCCATAGGTTTTACAGAAATACTTTTTACCGATACTTTATCTTGTAAAATATTTTTTAATTTTTCACCAGACTCTTTATCTCCAGCATAAGCAATTAAGATATCTTGTTCTTCTTCGTTTTCAATCGTTTCTTTGGTTAATTCAACAATTTTTTCCAATGAATGCTTACGTCCACGTACTTTACCAGTATTAATTAATTTTCCTTCCGCATTCATACAGATAATTGGTTTCACTTTGATCATACTACCAATCATCGCAGACGTTTTAGATATCCTACCTCCACGCTCTAGATGTTTTAAATCATCAACTGTAACCCATGAATGTAATCTTGGTATCATTTCGTTTAACCATAATACGACATCTTCAAGTGTTTTTTCTTGTCTCCTAAGATTTAAGACATTCCTTATAAGTAGTCCTTCTCCCAAACATGCCGCTAAAGAATCAATAATCATAATCGGTAGTTTACCATGCTCTTCTTCTAACATAGATAAAGCTGTCATCGCATTATTATATGAGCCACTTAAACCTGATGAAAAACAAACATATAGCAAGGGTTGGCTCTGACCGACATATTCTTTAAAAATATCTAAATAATTCCCGATATTAATTTGTGACGTACTAGGCGTTGCTCCATTTTTAAGTTCTGTCATAAACCAATTGTAGTCAAAAGTTTCCTGAAAGTCATCAATATATTCTTTGTTGTCTAATTGAATCGTCATACTAATTTTTTTAATGCCTGGTTCCTCTAATTCATCATGTGTTAAATCACAACAGGAATCTACCAACAAATCAAATTTATAAGTCATTTTTATTTTCTCCCTATCATTGGTTTAACTTTATTATATAATAAAAAAATAGAGAGTTCGATAACTCTCTATTTTTTTTATATTTATTGGGTATTTAAATTTGTTCCCAAACATTTTCTAAAATGTTTGTTTGTGTTCTATCAGGACCAACAGAAAATGTTGAAATTCTAACATCTACTAACTCAGAAACACGTTTAACATAATTTCTAGCATTTTTTGGTAATTCTTCTAATGTTTTACAACCAGTAATATCTTCCGTCCACCCTGGTAATTCTTCATAAATTGGTTTACATCTCGATAATTCTTTCAAACTTGCTGGGTAATGAGTGATTTCTTTTCCATCTAACTCATAAGCCACACAAATTTTAATGACAGGTAAACCTGTTAAAACATCGATTGAATTTAATGATAGGTTAGTAATACCTGATACACGTCTAGAATGTCTCATCACAACACTATCAAACCAACCAACACGTCTTGGTCGACCAGTTGTTGTACCATATTCACGACCAACTTCTCTAATTTGATGACCTGTTTCATCAAATAGTTCAGTTGGGAATGGTCCGTCACCTACACGAGAGGTATAAGCTTTACAAACACCCACAACTTTATCAATTTTAGAAGGTCCTACACCTGTGCCAATTGTCACGCCTCCAGCTAATGGATTTGATGAGGTAACAAATGGATAAGTACCTTGATCAATATCCAACATAACACCTTGAGCACCTTCAAATAGTACATGTTTTCCATTATCTAAGGCTTCATTTAAGATAACTGATGTATCAGTTACGTATTCTTTAATTAATTGACCATACTCATAGTATTCTTCAAACACTTCTTCAAATGAAATAGGGTCTACTTCATAGATTTTAGTAAATAATTTATTTTTTTCTTCTAAATTTATTTTTAATCGTTCTTCAAAAATCTCTTTATCTAATAAATCAGCTATTCTAATACCCACACGAGCTGCTTTATCCATATATGCAGGTCCAATCCCTTTAATCGTTGTGCCGATTTTTTGATCACCTTTGGCATCTTCTTGTAACTGATCTAAAAGAATATGATAAGGCAAAATAACGTGTGCTCTATCTGAAATTCTTAAATTAGTAGTTGGAATATTATGTTCTTTTAAATAATTTAATTCTTTAATTAATGATTTTGGATTAACAACCACACCATTACCAATCACGCTTATTTTATCTTGATAAAAAATACCTGATGGAATTAAGTGAAGTTTATAGGTTGTTCCATCAAATTGAATAGTGTGGCCTGCATTGTCTCCACCTTGGTATCTTGCAATGATTTCTGCATTTTCGCTTAAAAAATCAGTGATTTTCCCTTTACCTTCGTCTCCCCACTGAGTTCCGACTACTACAACTGATGACATATGAACACTCCGTTCTTCTCTTTTATTCATTACCTAACTATATTATCAAAAAAAAGAATCTAACACAACTAAATCAGAACATTAAATTAAAAAAAACATATTTTTATCACAAATTACGAATATTAAAATTCTTCTCTTGGGGAAATAGAAGTAAATTTATTATATTCTTTAATAAACATTAACTCAACTGTCCCTCTTGCACCACTTCTATTTTTTTCTATAATAACTTCAATAATATTATTAGATTCTTGAGCGGGTTCATCATCATCGTCTTCACCATCACGTTGATAATAATCATCACGATATAAAAAGGCTACTATATCTGCATCTTGCTCAATAGAACCTGATTCACGAATATCACTTAATACTGGACGTTTATCTTGCCTTTGCTCCACCCCACGAGATAATTGTGATAAAGCAATGACAGGTACTTTCAATTCCTTAGCAAGTTTCTTTAGTTGACGAGAAATTTCAGATACTTCCTGTTGTCTATTTTCTCGCCCAGTCCCCTCTATCAACTGTAAATAATCAATTAGAATAAGACCTAAATCGCCTTGCTCTTGAGCTAATTTCCGACACTTCGCCCGAATTTCAGATATTTTAATACCTGGTGTATCATCTATAAAAATATTAGCTCTTGATAAACTTCCCATTGCGACAATTAAACTATTCCATTCTTCATCTGTTAATTGACCTGTTTTTAAATGACTTGCTTCAATAGATCCTTCTGAACATAACATACGATTCACTAAAGACTCTGCACTCATTTCTAGACTAAAAATAGCGACTGATTCATCCGTTTTTGTTCCTACATTTTGCGCAATATTTAAAGCAAATGCTGTTTTTCCCACAGCTGGACGTGCAGCTAATATAATAAGTTCTTCTGATTGAAGTCCTGCAGTCATTTTATCAAGTGCATGATATCCAGTTGGCAGCCCAGTTATCTCATCCCCTTGTTGTGAGAGTTGTTCTATTTGAGCAATCGAATCACTCAATACATCTGAAATCGCTAAAAAACCACTTCTATTTCTTTTTTCAGAAACTTCTAAAATTTGACGTTCTGCTTCATCTAAGATAAATTCAACATCTTCGTCTTGTTCAAAGCCTTTTGTTACGATATCTGTTGCTGTTTGTATTAAACGTCGTAATAACGATTTTTGTTCCACAATTTTTGCATAGTGGCCCACATTGGCTGCTGTTGGAACGCTTGTTGTTAATTCAGATAAGTAACTAATCCCACCAACATCTTCTAGCAATTGCTTTTGTTCCAACTCTGTTTTCATCGTAATCACATCAATCGCTTCATTACGATTGTTTAAGTCTAACATCGTTTGAAAAAGTAATTGATGTGAACGACGATAAAAATCAGCTGAATCAATATATTCCATCGCCTCAATCAAAGCATCTGCATTTAAAAAGACAGAACCTAAAACTGCTTGTTCTGCCTCGATACTTTGAGGTGGCACTCTATCTTGTTGAATAAGTTCCATAGACTAAATCCTCAATTTTCCGGTTACTCAACCACTACATGTACACGTAGTTTGGCTACCACTTCTTTATGTAATTTAACTGGAACAGTTGTATATCCTAGTGCTTTAATTGGCTGTTCCATTTCAATTTTGCGTTTATCTACTTTTATTTTATGTTGCTTTTGAAGTCCATCTGCTACTTGTTTCGATGGAATAGAGCCAAACAAACGACCATCCTCTCCAGCTTTTGATTTTATAACCACTTCAAATCCTTCAGTTTCAAATGTTTCTTTTAATTTTTTAGCTTCTTCTAACACTTCTGCATCTTCTTTAGCTTTAGCTTTTTCTTTTCCTTTAAGTTCGCTTAAACTTTGAGCAGTTGCTTCTTTAGCTAATCCTTTTTTAATTAAAAAGTTTTGAGCATATCCTACGGCGACATCTTTCACTTCACCTTTTTTCCCTTTACCTTTTACATCTTCTAAAAAGATAACTTTCATCTATATCCACTCTCCTAACGATTCTAGTCATGTACTCTCTATATTTTACCATAATCCATAGTATTTCTAAACTATCTTCATAGTTTCACGTGAAACAAAAAGAGACATTCATACGAATGTCTCTTGGATTTCTAGTCTTCACTAACGAATGGTAATAATCCCATAATTCTTGCACGTTTAATTGCAATCGTTAATTTACGTTGATGTTTAGCACAAGTCCCTGTTACACGACGAGGTAAAATTTTACCACGTTCTGAAACAAAGCGAGATAATAATTCAACATCTTTGTAATCGATATGATCAATATGGTTAGCTGTAAAGTAACATACTTTACGACGACGGCGTCCGCCTCTTCTTTGTTGAGCTGCCATTATATGCCCTCCTCTATATTAGAATGGTAAATCGTCATCCGAAATATCTATCGATGATGAGTTTCCAAAAGGATTACTATTATCACGATCGAAGTTCGGCATGTCATTACTTGAAGATTGGCCAAATGATGATTGTGTATTTTGGTTATCTTGAGAAAAATTATTAAATCCACTAGTTTGCTGTTGTCTTTGACTTGATGCATTCTTAGATTCTAATAATTGGAAGTTCTCACAAACCACTTCAGTTACATACACTCTTTGTCCCTGTTGATTCTCATAGTTTCTAGTTTGAATACGTCCAACTACTCCTAATAGAGTCCCTTTTTTAGCATAATTAGCTAGAGTTTCAGCTGGTTTTCTCCAAATAACACAGTTAACAAAATCTGCTTCTCGTTCTCCACTTTGATTAGTAAAATTACGATTAACAGCTAAGTTAAAAGTGGCTACGGCAGAACCATTTGACGTATATCTCAAATCTGGGTCTCGAGTAAGTCTACCTACCAATACAACATTATTAATCATTGGTTAATCTCCTTTCGTTATAAATGTTTCACGTGAAACATTATTAATTTTCTTCTTTAACAATCATGTGACGTAAAATGTCATCATTGATTTTTGCTAAACGATCAAATTCATTGATTGCTGCAGCATCTGTAGAAGAAACTTTAACGATATGGTAGATTCCTTCACGGAAATTTTGGATTTCGTAAGCTAAACGACGTTTTTCCCATTGTTTAGATTCCAAAACTTCTGCTCCGTTATCTTTCAAGATTGAATCGAAACGATTTACTAGAGCATTTTTTGCTTCCTCATCAATGTTAGGACGAATTATATACATGATTTCATAATTTGATACCTGACTCATTGATTTTCACCTCCTTATGGACTAAAGGTTCCTTAATTATAAGGAACAAGGAGAGTAAATTTTCATTTACTCACAGTAATAAATTATACTCTTTTTTATATCGTATTGCAACATAAATTTATAATAGCTTTATTTTAATCAACCTTTACCAATAATATATTTCTTCAAATTATTTAATATCAAAGGTTTCTATAAATCCCCCTTACTATTACTAACCCTAGTAAATAGATAGTTATCTAGAATATCTCCTTAATTAAATTTTTTTATAAAAAAATAACTCAAAATAGTTGTCTACTTTGAGTCATTTATCATTTTATTCTTCAAAATTCTTTTCTTGTTCATCCGCTGTTATGTTAACATCGATTTCCTCTGACACAATAGTATTTTCTATTTCATCTTCATCAACATCAATAGTTGCCATAGTTGATACCAAAGCATCTTCTTCTAAACGAATTAAACGGACGCCTTGGGTTGAACGACCTGTCTGAGAAACAGAATTCAACTCAAAACGGATGATGACACCTTTATTAGTGACTAACATAATGTCTTCTTCACCACTAACCGTTGTTAATCCAACTAAATGACCATTTTTCTCAGTAATATTAACGGTTTTAATCCCTTTACCACCACGGCCCTTGATTGGATATTCTTTAGCATGTGTTCTCTTACCATACCCATTTTCAGTAATAACTAATACTTCCATGTCTGGTTTTAAGATATCCATGCCAATGACATAATCATTTTCTCTTAAACGAATACCACGAACACCTGCTGCACTACGTCCCATTGAACGCACTGCTTCTGCTTTAAAGGTTACAGAATACCCTAGATTTGTCCCAATAATAATTGTATCATCATCATCTGTTAATGCTACATTAATCAGTGAATCACCATCTTTTAAACCAATAGCTTTTAAACCATTGGTGCGAATATTCGAAAATTCTTTAACAGAAGTACGTTTTACTGTTCCTAACTTAGTTGTGAAGAATAAATACTGATCAGAATCAGCTTTTCCTTCCACATTAATAATGGCTTCAATTTTTTCTGAAGAATCAATACCTAATAGATTGATGACTGGAATCCCCTTAGCTGTACGACCGTACTCAGGGATTTCATATCCTTTTGCACGATATACTTTACCTGTATCTGTAAAGAATAATAACGTATCGTGTGTTGAACATGATAATAAATTCTCAACAAAGTCATCATCATGAACGCCCATTCCTTGAACACCACGTCCGCCACGATTTTGGGTACGGAACTCCGTACTTGGTAATCGTTTAATGTAACCATTATGAGTTAACGTAATAACCACATCTTCTTCTTCAATTAAATCTTCATCTTCTAGACTTAATACTTCTCCTACAAGCAATTCCGTACGTCTTGCATCCCCATATTTTCGCTGAACTTCATCCAATTCTTCAGAGATAATCTCCAATACTCTATGATGGTTAGCTAATATATCTTTTAAATCTGCGATTAATACCAATAAATCTTGGTATTCTGCTTCAATTTTTTCACGTTCTAAACCTGTTAAACGGCGTAAACGCATATCTAAAATAGCTTGAGATTGTCTATCTGACAACTCAAATTTTTCCATTAACGTCGCTTTTGCAACGTCATCAGAAGCTGAAGCACGAATAATTTTAATAATTTCATCAATGTGATCTAATGCTATTCTCAAGCCTTCTAATATGTGCGCACGCGCTTCTGCTTTTTGTTTATCAAATTCTGTACGGCGAACAATGACTTCTTCTTGATGTTCCAAATAATACTCTAGAATTGGTTTTAATCCTAAAACTTTTGGTACACCTTTAACGATTGCTAACATATTAAAGCCAAAACTTGTTTGTAACGACGTTAATTTATATAAATTATTCAACACAACTGATGCGCTTGTATCACGACGAATCTCGATGACAATACGCATCCCTTCGCGTGAGGATTCATCTCTTAAGTCAGTAATCCCCTCAATACGTTTTTCACGATGCAACTCAGCGATACGTTCAACCAGTTTTGCTTTATTCACCATATATGGTATTTCAGTTACAATAATACGTTCACGACCATTTGATTTTTCTTCAATATCGACTTTCGCACGAACAATGATTGATCCTTTACCCGTTTCATAAGCTTTACGAATACCCGTTTTCCCCATGACAAGTCCACCGGTCGGAAAGTCAGGTCCAGGTAGTACCTCCATCAATTCATTTGTTGTCACATCTTTATTTTCCATCAATAGTTTTAACGCATCAATTACTTCTGACAAATTGTGTGGTGGTATATTAGTTGCCATACCTACTGCAATCCCTGTTGTCCCATTAACTAAAAGATTAGGAAAACGTGCTGGTAATACTTCTGGCTCTCTTTCTGTTTCATCGTAATTTTTTTGAAAGTTAACGGTATTTTTATTTATATCTCGCAGCATTTCAACCGCAATTTTACTCATACGAGCTTCCGTATAACGCATAGCAGCAGCCCCATCACCATCGACAGAACCAAAGTTACCATGTCCATCAACTAGCATATTACGATAACTAAATGGTTGTGCCATACGTACCATTGATTCGTAAATCGCACTATCGCCATGAGGATGGTATTTACCCATGACATCCCCAACGATACGAGCTGATTTTTTATGTGCTTTATCAGGTGTCACACCCATTTCATTCATTCCATACAAAATACGACGATGAACAGGTTTTAACCCATCTCTTACATCTGGTAACGCACGAGACACAATAACACTCATGGCATAATCAATAAAGGATTCTTCCATTTCCTGTGTCAAATTAACATCTTGAATATTTTCTCTGATTTCTTCAGACATGAACGTTTCTCCCTTACTTAAATATCTAAATTCTTAACATAATGTGCATTGGCCTCAATAAATTCACGACGAGGTTCTACTCTATCTCCCATCAACATATCAAACACTGCATCTGCCTTTGCAGCGTCTTCCACAGTCACACGTAACATAGTTCTTTTTGCCGGATCCATCGTTGTATCCCATAATTGATGGTCATCCATCTCTCCAAGACCTTTATAACGTTGAATACTAGGTTTTGGTGTTGCAGGAAGATCTGCTACTGCTTGAGCTAATCGGTCATCGGCGTCTTTGCCAGGTTGGATATAGGTAATATTTTTCCCTTGCTTTACTCCATATAATGGTGGTTGAGCAATATAGACATACCCTGCTTCAACGATTGGACGCATATAACGATAAAATAGGGTTAACAAAAGGGTTCTAATATGTGCCCCATCGACATCGGCATCAGTCATAATAATTAATTTATGATAACGTGCTTTTGATACGTCAAAATCGCCACCAAACCCTGTCCCCATAGCTGTAAATAATGAACGGATTTCCGCATTAGCTAATATTTTTTCCATACTCGCTTTCTCGACGTTTAAGATTTTTCCACGAATAGGTAAAATGGCCTGATACTTACGGTCACGACCAGTTTTAGCTGAACCTCCCGCAGAATCCCCTTCGACGATATATAATTCACTTTTCTCAGGATCACGGCTTGAACAGTCTGCTAATTTACCAGGTAAACTACTAATTTCTAGAGCTCCCTTGCGTCGTGTGACTTCACGTGCTCTTTTGGCTGCTAAACGTGCTTTAGAAGCTAAAATACCTTTTTCAACCACACGTTTTGCCACATCAGGATTTTCTAATAAGAACTTGTTAAAGGCTTCTGAAAACAATCGATCAGTAACCGTTCTTACTTCAGAGTTACCTAATTTTGTTTTTGTTTGTCCTTCAAATTGTGGTTCTGGATGTTTGATAGAAATAACAGCCGTCATTCCTTCACGAACATCATCTCCACTTAAATTTTCATCGTTTTCTTTTAATAATTTTTGACGTTTAGCGTAATCATTAATCACACGGGTTAAAGCGGTTCTAAACCCAAACTCATGCGTCCCACCTTCGTACGTATGAATATTATTAGCAAAACTTAATAAGTTTGTATGATAGTCATCGGTATATTGAATCGCAACTTCTACACTAATATCTTGTTGTTCACCTTCTGTGTAAATTGGATCAGGAAAAAGAACGTTTTTATCAGCATTTAAATACTCAACATAGCTCTTAATCCCACCTTCATAGTGATATGACTCTTCTCGGATTGGATTTACCCGTTTATCCGAAATACTAATACGTAATCCACGGTTTAAGAAAGCTAATTCACGAATACGTGTTGCTAGCTTATCATATTCAAATACGGTTGTTTCCTTAAAAATCTCAGCATCTGGTTTAAAGTTCACAACTGTCCCACGGTGGTCTGTTTCGCCAACAATTTCTAAATCATCAGTAACTTTTCCACGTTTAAATTCTTGATGATAAATTTTTCCGTCCACATGTACTTTTACATTTAAAGATTCAGATAATGCGTTTACCACAGATGAGCCCACGCCATGTAGACCTCCAGATACTTTATATCCACCACCACCGAATTTTCCTCCGGCATGTAAAACGGTAAATACTGTTTCAACTGCAGGTCTTCCTGTTTTTTCTTGTATTCCCACTGGAATACCTCGACCATTATCTTTTACAGTAATACTATTGTCTTCTTCAATCGTCACGTTAATCTCAGTACAAAAACCAGCCAATGCCTCATCAATTGAATTGTCAACAATTTCCCATACTAAATGGTGTAAACCTTGTGGTCCTGTGGACCCAATATACATACCAGGCCGTTTTCTAACAGCCTCAAGCCCTTCTAATACTTGAATTTGGCTGGCATCATATGATGAAGCCTGCCCTCCGTTTATTTGTTTATCCGTCAACGTCTTCACTCGTCCTTTCTACTTTTCCATTTGTTACATAGAATATTTCGGGATTTATTTTTAATTTATCGTTTAAATGTACGATACTGGTTGTCGTCAAAAATGTTTGAAGTTTATTATCAATAAATTCCATTAACTGTACTTGTCTTTCATCATCCAGTTCGCTAAGAACATCATCAAGAAGTAAAACAGGGTATTCCCCAATCTCTTCATTAATTAGCTCAATTTCTGCTAATTTAACACTTAAAGCTGTTGTTCTCTGCTGTCCTTGCGAACCATATGTTTGAACATTTTGTCCATTCACCATAAAAATCAAATCATCTCTATGAGGTCCTACACTTGTTGTAAATTGAGATAGATCTCTCTCTTCATGTTTTTTAAACTCTTTCATCAATAAATAATATAACTCTTCTTGCGTTTGTGCTGAACCTAATTGGATGGAGGATTTATAAGAAATACGTAATTCTTCTTTTCCGTAAGAAATGTTCTCATGAATACTATTAGCCCATTTTTCAAGTAAATTGACAAAATACAAACGTGAAAAGAGCACAAAGCTTCCTTCTTGTGCTAATTGCTCATTTAACACTTCTAAATAAAGAGAATCATATGATTTATTAAAAGCAGTTTTTTTTAAATATTGGTTTCGCTGTTTAAGCACTGTTTGATAATTGCTTAGGTGATATAAATAGTGTGAGTTGATCTGGCCAATTTCCATATCTAGAAATTTTCGACGATGTTGTGGTGACCCCTTAACTAAAGATAAATCTTCTGGAGCAAATAAAATAACATTCAAATAACCTATATATTGACTTAATTTAATTTGTTCTAAGCCATTTACCTTTGTTTTTTTCCCTTTATTAGAAACAATCATTGTTAAATCAATATCACCATTCTTTTTGCTTATTTGACCTTCAATTCTAGCAAACTCTTGATTCCATTGAATTAATTCTTTTTCATGATTGCTTCGGTGACTTTTTGTTAACGATAAAACATAAATACTTTCTAATAAATTAGTTTTTCCTTGGGCATTATCTCCAACAAATACATTCAATTTTGGTGAAAAATTTAAAGTAAGTTGATTATAATTTCGATAATTCGTTAATTCTATTTGATTAAGTTGCATAATTATTTAGCATCCGATGCATTTGTTTCCATAAAAAAAGTACCTAACTCAGGTATTTCAATCATCATGTCTTTATATAATTTTCTACCGCGACGATTTTCAGGTTCTCCATTAACAAATACAGCATGTTCCTGTAAATACCATTTAGCCATTCCACCGCTAGAAATAACATCAACTTCTTTTAAAAACTGACCAAGAGTCATATACTCTGTCTTTAATATAAATGTTTTTTTCACAAATTTTCACCTTCTCTGTTTCAAATTACCATTGCTATCATTATACCCTTTTTAAGTCTTAAAAACAAATTTTCTTTGCTAAAATCGTTTTTTACGCAATATTATAATGAATCGATACTTTTTTCATTTTTTATACTAAACCTCTTAGAACGTAAAATAAGGAATAATTTAAATTTTTTTGTAAATAAATAAAAAGGAATGATTGATTTTTCTCAACCATTCCTTTCATTTCATAATTAATTTAATAGTTTTTCAATATCTGGTACCATTTTTTCAGGTTTATCTGTTGGGGAAAATCGTTTAACTACTTCCCCTTTTTGGTTAATTATGAATTTAGTGAAATTCCATTTAATTTTGTCACCCAGTACTCCAGGTGCTTCATTTATCAAATAGCTGAAAATAGGATTAGCATCTTTACCATTAACCTTAGATAATTGATGCATAGGAAATGTCACTCCATAAGTCATTTGACATGCTTGACTAGCTTCTTTACTCGTTTTTACTTCCTGATGAAACTGATTAGATGGAAATCCCAATATCACTAATCCTTTATCCTTATAGGTTTGATAAATAGTCTCCAATTCCTTAAATTGTGGTGCTAGTCCGCATTTGGTTGCAGTATTGACAATAATCATTACTTTCCCCTTATAATTTTTTAAAGAGTAGGTTTCTCCAGTATCCAGTGTTGCTTTATAATCATAAATATTCATTAATCATTTCCTCCTATCTATAACTTATATTAACTTAATTAAACAACATCTTTAATATTTTTGCAGAAATGAAAACTCAAAAAGTATTTTATTTATAAAAAAACTCACCCATCAAAAGATGGATGAGTTTTTTTAATTTGTTCTAACTGGCGTTATTAGTTGAATAAATTCAATATCACCATCTTTAGGTTGGAGTGTAAATGGACGAATCGGTGAAATAAAACGAATTGTCACATCAATATCTCCAAATGATTTTAATGATGCTTTCATATAATCGGGGTTGAAAGAAATCGTAATAGGATCACCTTCAACTTCGAGATAATTTAATTTTTCCTCTACATTACCAATTTCAGGTGAGTTTCCATAAATAATCACTTGTTCAGAATCAATTGCTAACTTGACAATATTATTACGTCCCTCATGAGATAGTAATGATGCTCGATCAATCGCTGCTAATAAACTAGAGACATTGAAACTAATTTCAGTATTAAAATTTGTCGGGATTAAACGATTGGTATCAGGATAATTTCCTTCCAATAATCTAGAATAAAAATTCATCGTTTCCGTTCTAAATAAAATTTGATTTTCCATAATAGAAATGTCAACTTGCTCTTCTTCATCTTTAAATGAACGTGATAATTCTTGTAAGCTTTTTCCAGGTATCACGACATCAAAAGTTTGATTGACATTATCTAGTTCCATTTTACGTTGACTTAAACGATGACTATCTGTTGCAACTGCTAATAAATTATTATCATTTAAAGTCATATGTACCCCTGTGAGTATTGGTCTACTTTCTTGTGATGATACAGCAAAAACTGTTTCACTGATTAATTTATTCAATACCCTTGCAGGTAATTTGAAATTGGTTTGATCCTCAATAATTGGTAACTGAGGATAACTATCAGCATTTAATCCATTAACATTAAATAAAGCTTTTCCTGATGAAATAATAACTTGATTATTCTCAATTAACTCTAGAGTTAATGTTTGTTCTGGCAATTTTTTTATAATTTCATTAAAGAAACGTGCTTGAATAACTATTGATCCAGTGGATTCAATTAGCATACTAGCTTTATCATTATCAACACTTAAAAAAGTTTCAATAGAAATATCAGCATTACTACCTGTAAGTGTTAAGCCAACATCTGTGATACTTAATTTAACCCCTGTCAATATAGGAATGGTTGTTTTACCAGAAATAGCACGTTGAACTGTAGCTAATTCATTTAAAAATGCAGATCGATTTAATGTTACTTTCATTAGTTAGTCTCCTTTTAATTAATATATAAAAAAATAGTAGTAGTAGTAGGTACTGTTGATACTGTGCATAAGTCTTTTCTTTTTATAACTGATAAGGTGTTTTTCTTGTTAATAACATGTGGATAACTTAATGATATTTTTTTTGTTTTCCACAATTAAGAAAGTAATGTTTGTTTGATATCATTTACTTCTTTTTGTATGGTAACATCTTTTTCAATTAATTGTTGAATTTTTTCATGAGCATGTATAACAGTGGTGTGATCTTTACCACCAAATTCTGCACCAATTTTTGGCAGGGAATTATCTGTTAGCTCTCTTGAGAGATACATTGCTATTTGTCTTGGAACGACTATTGTTTTGACACGTTTTTTTCCTTTTAAATCTTTTAATTGTAAATGATAATATTTACAAACTTCTTCTTGAATACTTAGAATGGATAATTCACTTTTTTCTTTAATTGGTTTTAAACTTTTTAAAGCATCGGCAGCTAAACTAGTTGTAATATCTTGCCCTTTCATTGTAGAAAAAGCTTGGACACGGACAAGAGCCCCTTCAAGTTCACGTATATTTGAATCAATTTGGCCTGCAATGTATGATAATGTGTCATCAGGAATTTCCAAACCTTCAGCATCAGCTTTTTTTCGTAATATGGCAATTCGTGTCTCTAAATCAGGAGGAGTAATATCTACTGATAATCCCCAAGCAAATCTTGAAACAAGTCGTTCTTGTAATTTCGGAATCTCATTTGGTAATCGATCACTGGTTAAGACAATTTGATGCCCTTCATTATAAAGAGTATTGAACGTATGGAAAAATTCTTCTTGTGTTCCCTCTTTGTCAGCAAAAAATTGAATGTCATCCACTAATAATAAATCGACGTTTCGATATTCTTGTCTAAAATCTTCGGATTTATTATTTTTAATTGAATTAATATAGTCATTTGCAAAGGATTCACTTGTGACATATTTTATTTTAGCATCAACATTATTTGAAAGCATTTGATGTCCAATTGCATGCATTAAATGTGTTTTTCCTAGACCAACGCCACCGTAGAAAAATAAAGGATTATATGTAGCTCCCGGATCTTCTGATACTACTAACGCAGCAGCATGGGCCATCTGATTACCTTTACCAATAACAAATGTATCAAATGTGTATTTTGAATTAAGTAAAGCTTTTTTGCTATTTTTTTTTACGATATTTGGTAGTTCGGTTGGAGATTCTTTTTTTGATTCATTTATTTGTGGTTCATCATCTTGAATAATAAAAATAGGCGTAATTTCTTCACCTGTTAATTCGAAACCTGTTTCTACAATTTTTGCAGCCAAGTTTTTTTCCCAGTAGTTTTTGTGTAAATCTGATGGTAGCTCAATTGTTAATATATTATTTTGCAATGTTATTGGTTTTGCAGGACCAATCCAAGCGCTAAAACTTGGAGGAGTTAGTGTTTTTCTATAGTTTTCAACAAGTTCTTTCCAGATAAAATTAAAATCGGGCATAGTTACCCCCCTAACTTATATAGTCTTTTCTATTCTATCACTTAAAAAAAAAGTTTTCCACTGAATATTTTACTTGTGGATATTTTATTTTTATATCTTAATAAAAGTTATCAACAAGATGGGAATAATTGTGGATATTCTTTAAGCTAGTTTCATTTTTCCACAACTTATCAACAAGTTATAAAGTTTGTTCTTAAAACTTTAAAAGAGTTTTTAACAGTTTTTTTTAATAATGCTAATAACTTTTTAACAAGTTGTTATTTTGTTGATAACTAGTACCAAAGTTATGAATAAAAAATAAGATATGTCTAACTTTTAACAGGAGTGTGAGTAAAAAAAAGTTAATGTGGATAACTATATAATGAGAAAGATTTTAAATAAAGTTGACAAAATGACTGTTTTATTTGTATAATGTCATAGTCTGTCTAATGTGATTATTTAGAAAGCATATTAGTTTATAGGAGGTGTATGAGAATGAAAAGAACATATCAACCAAAAAAACGTAAACGTCAAAAAGTTCATGGTTTCCGCAAACGTATGAGTACTAAAAACGGTCGCCGTGTATTAGCAAGTAGACGTCGTAAAGGAAGAAAAGTATTAGCAGCATAAATCACTGACTCTACGAATCAGTGATTTTTTTTTATAATAAATTAAAAAAAAAGCGAACTTTATGCTATGATAAGAGTGATTTAATATGAAAAAAGCGTATCGAATTAAAAAAGAAAAAGAGTTTCAAAAAATTATTGAGAATAAGCAATCTTTTGCAAATAGAAATTTTATAGTGTATGTCTATGAGTCGCCTGAAAATGTTCATTTTCGTGTAGGATTATCTGTTGGCAAAAAAGTAGGAAATGCTGTTATGCGTAATCGGGTGAAACGATTAATGAGAACATCTCTGTATGATATGAAGGAGATGGTTCAATCGAATTACAATATTGTATTAATTGCAAGACCTCAAGTCATTAATTTATCTTTAGATGAAGTAAAGAAAAATATTCAGCATGTGTTTAAATTAGCTAATTTAATGAAATAAGAGAGGGTTAGTCAGTGAAAAATAAGAAAAAATGGCTGTTTATTCTGTCCATGTTTGTTCTTGTCTTTATTTTGACAGGATGTGGTACAGGTGAAATCAATCAAAGTAGTGCCGGTTTATGGGATCGATATATTGTTTATTATTTCGGTCAAGCGATAAAAGCGTTATCTTTTGGGCATCCTGGTATTGGGATTATTCTATTTACGATTATTGTTAGGATTATTCTATTACCTTTAATGCATTATCAGACAAAAAGCATGCGTAAAACGCAAGAATTACAACCAAAATTAAAAGAATTACAAGAAAAGTATGCTTCAAAAGATTCTGAAACGGTTAGAAAATTACAAGAAGAGCAGCAACGGTTATACAGTGATGCAGGAGTTAATCCGTTATCAGGCTGTTTACCTTTAGTGGTACAACTTCCAATCATGATGGCATTGTGGCAAGCAATTTCTCGTATTCCTGCATTAACAGAAGGAACATTTTTATGGTTAGAGTTAGGTAAACCCGATCCAACGTTTATTTTACCAATACTTGCCGCAATCTTTACTTTTATTAGTACAAGATTAACAACAATGAGTCAGTCAGATGTTCAAGGTACAATGAAGGCTATGAATTATGTTATGCCTGTCATGATCTTATTTATGGGAATTAATTTGGCCAGTGGATTATCATTATATTGGGTAATATCAAATGCATTCCAAGTAATTCAAACATTATTGATTAATAATCCATTTAAGATTAGACGTGAACAAGAAGCAGAAGAACAACGAAAAAAAGAATTAGAAAAAGCACTGCGTAAAGCAAATGCTCCAAAAAAACGAAAAAAATAAACTGAGGGGGTTCGTATCATGCCAACATTTACGGGAGAAACTGTTGATCAAGCTATAAAAAAAGGTTTGGCTTCACTTGGTATAAATCGTGTCGATGCGGATATCTCCATTATTGAAGAGGGTAAAAAAGGATTTCTAGGAATTGGTAAAAAAGAAGCGATTGTGTCTATTAATGCCAAAGAAAAAGAGATAGAAGAAGTTGAAGACATTCAAGTAACGACAGAAATTATCGAAGAACCAAAAATAGACTCTGAAGTAATGGTAGAATATCAAGAGCCAGTTAAAGAAGAAATAAAAGAAACTCCATCTGAATCACAAGACATATCACTTGATGAGGCTATTACGGAGTTATCACTGTATTTAACAGATATAACAACGGCTTTAGGAGCACCAGCAATGGTGAGAATCCAACGTGATGATAATCATGTGGTATTACATTTAGACACAGATAAAAAAGGTTTGTTGATTGGTAAACATGGCAAAGTATTAAATGCTATTCAGTATTTATCACAGGTTTATATTCATCGTTTAGTTAAAAATCGATTAACTATTATAGTGAATGTTGGAGATTACCGGGAAAGACGAGAAGCAATCATTAAACGATTAGCTAATCAAGCAGTTCATAAGGTAAGAGATACTGCTCAACCTGTATTTTTAGAGCCAATGCCTGCGTTTGAACGAAAACAAGTTCATTCGATTTTATCAAATGAAAAGGACATTAAAACGCACTCTGAAGGTAACGAACCTCATCGTTATTTAGTCGTTGAATTAAAAAAATAATTTTATTGAGTCATACATCCCTTGTATGGCTTCTTTTTTTGTTATCATATCCATTGTCAATAGCTATAAAAGTATGCTATTATTTCTATGATTATAAATGAGATAGCAGTCAAAGTGCTTATCTACTTTTTTATTTATGCTTAAGGGATAAATGAAGGGGTGGAGTGGGCACTTTTTTATATGCATTTTTTAAGAAAGGAAGGTAAAAATGAATATTACAAAAGAGTTTGATACGATTGTAGCGATATCAACACCACCAGGTGAGGGAGCCATTAGCATTGTTCGCTTAAGTGGAGAAGATGCAGTAAGGATTGCTCAAAGCGTGACAAATTATACAGAAAAAGATTTAACTAAAGTTGACACCCATACGATTCATTATGGGCATATTAAAGACCCAAAAACGAATCAAGTGATTGATGAAGTGATGTATTCTGTTATGTTAGAACCCAAAACATTTACGCGTGAAAACGTTGTTGAAATAAATTGTCATGGTGGAATGGTTGTAGCTAATCAAGTATTACAGTTGTTATTGAGACAAGGAGCAAGATTAGCTGAACCAGGAGAATTTACCAAGCGTGCGTTTTTAAATGGTCGTATGGATCTATCTCAAGCAGAAGCAGTGATGGACTTAATACAAGCTAAAACAAGTGAATCAATGGACTTAGCTTTAGGTCAACTTGATGGACGATTATCACAATTAATTCATTCGTTAAGACAAAAATTATTAGTTGCGTTAGCACAAGTAGAGGTAAATATAGATTATCCAGAGTATGACGATGTAGAAGAAATGACCACTATACTGATGAAAGAAAAAGCTTTGGAAGTAAAAGAGGATATTTCTCATTTGTTAGAAACAGCAACGCAAGGGAAAATCCTACGAGAAGGATTAGCAACAGCGATTATTGGGCGTCCTAATGTAGGAAAATCAAGTCTATTAAATGATTTATTACGAGAAGATAAAGCCATTGTAACAGATGTAGAAGGAACAACAAGAGACGTTATAGAAGAGTTTGTTAATGTACGTGGTGTGCCGTTAAAATTAATTGATACGGCAGGTATTCGTGAAACAGAAGATATTGTTGAAAAAATAGGGGTAGAACGAAGTCGAAAAGCATTATCTGAAGCAGACTTAGTGTTACTTGTGTTAAATCAAAGTGAATCTATGACAGAGATGGATCGTGAGCTAATCTCTCTAACAAAAGATATGCAACGTATTGTCTTACTAAACAAAAATGATTTACCAAACAAATTAGATAAAAATGAGTTACAAAATCTATTAGGTGAAACACCATTTTTACCAATATCTGTTTTAGAAGGTAGAGGTATTGATTTATTAGAACAGTTAATCAAAGACACATTTTTTGCTTCTAATACATCTGAAAAAGATGCAACATATATTTCTAACACAAGACACGTAGCATTGCTAGAACAAGCTGATATGGCTCTTGATGAAGTGTTAGAGGGAATAGAGTCTGAGATGCCTGTAGATTTATTACAAATTGATATGACAAGAGCTTGGGACTTATTAGGAGAAATTATGGGTGAAAATGTTCAGGATGAATTAATCACCCAGTTATTTAGTCAGTTCTGTTTAGGAAAATAAGGAGATTAATATTAATGAAAAATACTGAATTGAGAGATTATGATGTCATTGTCGTTGGTGGAGGGCATGCAGGTTCAGAAGCCTCTTTAGCCGCGGCAAGAATGGGCATGAGTACGTTACTTGTGACACTGAATTTAGATATGATTGGTTTTATGCCATGTAACCCATCAATTGGAGGACCGGCCAAAGGGGTGGTTGTCCGTGAAATTGACGCATTGGGTGGTGAGATGGGACGTAACATTGATAAAACGTATATTCAAATGCGTATGCTAAATACTGGTAAAGGTCCAGCTGTAAGAGCCCTACGAGCGCAAGCAGATAAACATGCTTATCAATCTGAATTGAAACACACATTAGAAAAAGAAGATAATCTAGTCGTTAAACAAGGTATCGTTGAGAAATTACTAGTTAAAGATGACGTTTGTTATGGTGTTGAGCTGAGTACAGGGACACGATACACAAGTAAAGCAGTTATTATTACTGCTGGTACAGCGCTACGTGGTGAAATTATTATTGGTGAATTGAAGTATTCTTCAGGCCCAAATAACTCATTGCCGTCAATTGGTTTAGCAAATAACTTAAAAGAAATTGGATTAGAGATAGAACGATTTAAAACAGGGACACCGCCACGAGTAAAATCAAGTACGATTGATTATTCAGTGACAGAAGAACAACCAGGGGACAAACAACCCAACCATTTTAGTTTTGAAAGCACAGATGATCAGTACCGTACCGATCAATTACCATGTTGGTTAACTTATACAAACTTAGATACACATACAGTTATTCGCGACAATTTACATCGTGCGCCAATGTTTACAGGGATTGTTGAAGGTGTAGGGGCAAGATATTGTCCATCTATTGAAGATAAAATCGTTCGCTTTAGTGATAAACCTCGTCACCAAATCTTTTTAGAACCAGAAGGAGAACATACTGAAGAAGTCTATGTTCAAGGTCTGTCAACTTCATTACCAGAAGATGTCCAAAAAGAGATGGTTCAAAGCATTGAAGGATTGGAAAAAGCGAAAATTATGCGTAGTGGTTATGCGATTGAGTATGATGTCGTTGTGCCCCATCAATTACGTCCAACACTTGAAACAATGAAGATTTCAGGTCTTTATACAGCAGGACAAACTAATGGAACATCAGGGTATGAAGAAGCGGCTTGTCAAGGATTAATGGCAGGAATAAATGCTGCTTTAAAAATACAAGGCAAAGAACCATTTATTTTAAAAAGAAGTGATGCGTACATTGGAGTATTAATCGACGATTTGGTAACGAAAGGAACAAATGAACCTTATCGACTGCTAACATCTCGTGCAGAGTATCGTTTACTATTACGTCATGATAACGCTGATTTACGTTTAACAGAGATGGGACATGAGATTGGATTGGTTGATGAATTACGTTTCAATCAATACCAAGAGAAAAAAGAGATGGTAGAAAGTGAATTGAAACGTTTAGGAAAAATTCGTTTGAAACCAACAAAAGACATTCAAGCATTTTTAGAAGAAAAAGAATTGGCTCCACTAAAAGATGGAATTTTAGCACGCGATTTTCTAAAACGCCCTGAAATTACTTATCGTGATTTGAGTCAATTTATACCAAAACCTGAAAAACAATTACCTCGTTATGTGATTGAACAAGTAGAAATTCAAGTGAAGTATGAAGGATATATTAAAAAAGCAAAAGATAAAGTTGAAAAATTAAAGCGTATGGAAGCAAAACGTATCCCAGAAAATATTGATTATAAAGCAATAAACAGCTTAGCAACAGAAGCAGTTCAAAAATTAGAAAAAATCCGCCCAGAAACAATTGCACAAGCAAGTCGAATAAGTGGCGTTAATCCTTCAGATATAAGCATTTTGATGGTTTATATCGAACAAGGGAAAATAGCAAAAATCAAAGAATAAACGTTGATTTATCAATGTTTTACAAGCGATATAAACCATCAGAAACTAATTGACTACGATATTGACTACGGTTTTAGAAATTCATATAGCTAGCAAATAATTCTGTTGTTTCATTCTGTTTAGTGGGCGTGACCATTACGTATATATCAGTCGTAACTTTTGTGTTTTTATGTCCCAATCGTTGAGACACGTCTTTAATGCTGGCTCCTGATTCAAATAATAAAGATGCATTTGTTTTTCTAAAATCATGAACCTTGATTATTTTCATTTTTGGAAAATTCCTTTTAACCTTATTCATAACTTGATTTGGATAAGACTTATATAGATATTGTTGTTCACGATCTAATACAGAATTACAAAATACCACATTGTCTGAAAAATTATCTTCTCTAATTCCTAGAGCGAATTTTTCTCTGATGATGTGGTTTTTCCATTCTCTGAGTATCTTGCTAGTCCTATCGTCCATTTTAATGATTCTATTGGAAGATTCTGTTTTGGTTGAGTTGACCACTAAACTACCATCTTGCAGCTCTACTAATGTTTTATTGATGGTAATAGTTTTATTAATAAAATCTATATCTTTCCAAAGCAGAGCCATACACTCGCCTTTCCTTAGTCCTAAAAATGCTAATATTCTAAAAAAAGTATATGCTCGTTTATCATTTAGCTTTTCTAAACATTTAAAGAATTGTTTTAGTTCTTCTTTAGTATAAAAGCTCTCTGACACGTCCTTAGGTGCTTTGTTTTTCTGTTTAGGTGTAATAGTCCTAATCATGGGGTTATCGTCTATTACGTTGATTAGAATGCCATATTTGAATACCATGTTTATATAGGTTTTCATTTGCTTGTATGTAGCTAGTTTTTCAGACCATTCATTTAAACATTTTTGACAGAATAACGGTGTGATTTTAACGAGCGGCATTTCTCCCATTTTTGGTAGTATATGATTAGTAAAGTATTGCCTTATTCTTTGTATAGTGGTATTTTTTATATCTTTTGAGTGTTGTTCAAACCATACTTCATATAATTGGTTAAATGTCTTTATACCCTTAATATCATTGTTTTGTTGAAGTCCATTTTTTTCTATATCAAGTAAAAGTCTTGATATAGAAATTTGGGCTTCTTTTTTTGTAGAGAAATTTCTTCTTGTTGTTCTTTTTTCTTTACCAGTAATTGGATCAATACCAAGATATACTTTATACATGTATGCCTTAGTACCGTCTTTTTTTGTATATGATTTTATTTGTGCCATTCTAAATTAATTCCTCCTCATGTTACAGCTGAGGGGCATGAGTGGAGGTAATTTAATTAGTCTAAGCTATCAATATATTTATTTAATTCATTTATAATTTTATCTCTTGCTTGAATCAAATCATCTTTATCAGATTCACTATCAATAAAGTCTGTTAAGACGTTTGTAACATCTTTAAAAAATTGGTATTTATAATCATTATTAGATTTATCAAAACTCTTTAAAAAAATAGCAATATCGTATAAGTCTAGAGTATTGAGTGTAGAGAAATCAAAATTAGATATGTAATTTACACTGTCTATATATTGTTTATTTGCTTCATTATTTAGATTGTTAACTACATCATTTAATTTATCATTTAGACCAGAAAAAACATCAAGTTCTTTACCATATAAGAGATAACTCATGGAGACTTTTCCTATTTCTGCTATTTGTTTTAGACGTGAAGTATTTGGTACAGAGATACCCCTTTCCCATCTGGACACAATACTATCGCTAGCCACAGGATCAAATTTTTTTCCGAAGTCTTTCATAGTCATACTATTTTGAATTCTAATTGCTTTAATTCGTTGACCTATGGATTTTTTATCAAGATTATTTTTCATTATTTATATATCCTCCTGAGAATAAAATAGCATACATTATAAAAAAAATCTACGCAAAACGACGAAAAAGTATTGACAACCAATTATAAAATCATTATACTCGATTTATAACCGACGTAAAACGACGCAAAAAGAAAAGGAGTGTAATAATGAATAAAATAAAAGGTTATAGAAATATGGCAGGATTAACACAAAAAGAAATGAGTGAAGTATTAGGTATTGCTGAAAGCACTTATAGAAAAAAAGAGAAAGGTTATAGTAATTTCAAAGATTATGAAATAAAAAAATTTTCAGAAGTTATAAACAGGATAAATCCTGATGTTAGCGTTAAAGATATATTTTTTTAATTTAAAACCGACGTAAAACGACTTGATGGAGGTTATTATGAATTTAAAAATTGACCAAATAGAGTTAACCAAAGAATTTTCAAAAAAATTTGTAAGTGATGCAGTAATAGAGTTAAAGCCATTTATTCAAGAGGAAATAAAAAAGACTAACCTACCTGAATATATGAGTTTGGGAGAATGTTGCCAGTATATCGGAGTTAGTCGTAATACATTGAAGAAATTTATTGATATGGGTTTAAAAGTATTTTCTGTTGATGGTATTCAAAAAATTAGCAAACAAGAAGTAAGAAAATTTATCGAAAATCATAGTATATAAACGAATGCTGAGGGGCATGATTGGAATATGAAAAGGGAGATTATAAAGATGAATAATAAGAAAATTGGAAAAGAATTAGAAGATGCGTTAATGAAAATATCGTTTATTCAAAATAATTTGTTTTTTGCAGCAGAAGTATTTGATGATGTCAAATCAAAAGAAAGTGATACACGAGAACAGTGCAATTTAAAACTTTATGATTTTGAAAGAATAGGCAGAAAAATGGAAACTACATTTAATTATGTTGATTTTGAATTAGAAGAATTATTTCAAATATTGAATGAATGTATAAACTCACTAGATTAGGAGTGATAGTATGAACGATTTTAGCACATTAGATATAGCTTTAAAATACGCTGAATTAGGTTTTCCCATTTTGCCATTAGTCCCAAATAATAAGATGCCAGTAAAGAGTGAAGATTTTTCTAGAGGTTTTCACACTGCGACAACTGACCAAAGTATCATTGCAGATTATTGGTTGAGTAGTGAACAGGCTATTTCTTCCAATATTGGTATTAGAACAGGAAAAGAAAGTGCGTTGGTTGTTTTAGATATTGATGTCCATAAAGAAGATGGATTTAAATCATTGGAAACTTTAGAAAATCATTTTGGCAAGCTACCCGAAACTTTTAGAGTAAAGACAGCATCAGGAGGGGAACATATCTATTTTAAATATCCTGATGGCGTAACAATAGATAGGCAGATAAATAGATTTAAAGGAATAGATATTATTTCTGATAACTCATATATAGTAGCTCCACCAAGTATTGTAAAAAATAGTCCTTACCAAGTTATTAGTGGGGATATAACCATATTGGCAGAATTACCTGATTTTTTATTAAAAGCTCTGTCAATTTCTAGGGATAATCATTCAACTCAAAAAAATAGAATGCCTCAGAATGCTCCTGAGAACACTCGAAAAGTGAAGTACACTGCAACATTTTTAAAAGATATGGTAGCAGGGGCAACTGAGGGAAACAGGAATGATTTTTTAATGAGATTTGTTGCTAAGTGTTTGTCTTTAGGAACAGATTTAGAAACGATTTACACGTTACTTTTGGTAGTAAATGAAAATTTTATAGACGCTCCTTTATCTGATGATGAAGTAAACACCATATTTAAAAGTATGGTTAAAAAAGAAACTAGGAGGGGGGTTATTGTTTGAAACACATACCTGATGAAACAAAAGAATTTATAAAAGAAAATCAAGAATTATTAAATCAAAAAAAAGAGACGGAACCTGATTGGATATATTTTAAAGAAAATGGCGATAGTAAAGTACTACCTAATAAATTAGGCTATGCCGTTATGAAAGAAATACCAATTATTAGAACTGGTTCATTGACTTATGGAGCAAGATTTCAAGCCGATAAAGGTATTTGGCGAGTAGATGATTTAAATGACTTTTTAGATGCTTATATCACTGAGAAATTAGAAAGTGTTGGTAAATGGAGTACAAAAACATTATCTGATGTTAAACGATTTATCTTGATAAAAAGTTATGACACAACTACCAAAGATAATCCATTTAATAATAGCAATCCTAATCTAGTTAGTTTTCAAAATGGAACATACAATTTTAAAACCGACAAATTAGAGCCACATGATCCACAGAATTATATTTTTCAGTCTCATCAATATGCGATTGACACAGAGGACAAAAAAAGACCAGTCAAGACTTTAGAATGGCTTAAAGACTTAACTGGAGACGATTTATCAGTAATACATTTATCCGAAATGATAGGTTATTGCTTTTACAGAAGCTATGAACCTTTTCAAGCTATCTTTATTTTACATGGAAAAGGTAAAAACGGCAAGAGTGTATTTATTAATCACATTATAAAAATGTTGAATGATGAAAATGTATCGACAGTTAATTTATCAGATTTAGCTAATAAGCAAAATAGATTTGCAACAAGTCAATTATTTGCAAAAAATGCCAATCTGTTTGCAGAGATTGAAGATAGTTTTATTTCTCAAACAGGTCTCATAAAGTCTTTGACTGGTGGTGATTATTTGATGGCAGAAAGAAAAGGTAAAGATGGCTTTAATTTTAAAAACTTTGCCAAATTGATATTCTCTGCGAATAAATTACCAAGTTGGTCAGACAGTACAGACGGTTGGTTGAGACGTTTAAATGTCATTCCTTTTACAAGAGTTATAGATGATGAATTTAAAAATAAACATGATTTAAAGGCGATAGAGGAAGAAATACCAGTGTTTACTCTTTATTGTATGCGAATGTTTTATAAAGCCCTAGAGCGTGGCTATTTCACGATTTCAGAGCCTATGAAGATAGCCAAAGATGATTGGATAAAAGATATAGATCATGTTTCTAGATTTATAGAAGAATATTGCATCATTGATAAAGAAAGTAAAGCAGGAGAATCAAGTAAGAAAATTTACGATAAATATACTGATTTTTGTTTTGATGAAAATTTAAAAGCACTGTCTCAACCTAAATTTACTAAAGATTTAGAAAAATATGGCATCTATAAAAAGAAACAAAGCATTTCAGGTATCAGGGTATGGCGATATATTGGGTTAATTTTACAAGAAGAATAATTTTTCAGTGTCAGGAATTACAAAAACATTGGACACATTGGACAGGTGTTTAAAAATGTTGATATATCAAGGATAACAGGGTATTGAAATTAAAAATTATTGACAAAAGGTTGGACACCTAAATATAAAAAGTTGGACAGGTGTCCAATGGTGTCCAAGTAGGTGTCCAAGTAAATGTCGAAAATAAAAGAAAAATATAGTCTACAAACCTTTATATATCAAGGTTTAAAAGATAGTGTCCAAACTGTCCAATGATTTCTAAGTTGTTACTACTAGAAAAAAAGGAGGACAGCTAAATTAATTTAATTCGAGATAAACCTTATAACTATAAAAATAAACAAATTGAAAGGAAATGAGTATGAAAGAAAAATTTTATCAGATAGAAACTGAGGGAGCAAAAGCCACGCTATACATATATGGAGATATTGTTGATGATAGTCTCGAATATAGTAACGAGGTTAGTGCAAATGATATAAAAAATGAGTTGTTAGGACTTAGGGATATTAAAGAAATAGAGGTAAGGCTCCAAAGTTATGGAGGTAGCGTGTTTAGTGGTGTAGCAATATACAATATGCTAAAAACTCATAAAGCCTTTATAACAGTTCATATAGATGGTGTAGCTTGCAGTATAGCCACAGTTATAGCAATGGCAGGGGATAAGGTTATCATGCCACAAAATAGCATGATGATGATACATAATCCAATGATAGGTGCATCTTATGGAAATGCTAGTGAGTTGAGAAAGATGGCAGATGATTTGGATAAAATAAGAGAAAGCTCTGTATCTGCTTATTTAAATAAATCAGGAGGAAAAATTAATCGTAATGAGTTGATAGATTTGTTAGATAAGGAAACGTGGTTGTCTGCTGATGAATGTTATAGATATGGTTTTTGTGATGAAGTTGTTCAAAGTGTTGAATTAGTAGCAAAATTTAAAGAATCAAAAGTAGTTAATGAATTAAAAAATAATCCAATAAAATTAATGGAACAGAAAGAGGAAAATAATATGGTAATGAAATTGAATGAAAAAAGTGAAGATATCAAAAATAAGATGATGGAATTTATTAATGAGCACAAAGATATTCCTGAAACAAAATTGATAGAAGAATATCCTTATTATAAAGAATTAAAGGAAAAATATGAGAATAAACTGGAAGATGAACAATTATGGGAAAAAGAAAAAGAAAGAGAGTTGGAACAAAAAGGTATGATCAATATTAAAAATAAAGAAGAACAACATTTTTATCATAATGGCGAGAAAGTACAAATATTAGCACCTGAACAAAAATATTTTACTAATCAAAGTGGATATGAAAGAAAACAATTTTCTAATATGAGCATCGGTAAACTGGTTAAAGGTATGGCGACTGGTAAATGGCAAGGGGCAGAAAAAGAACAAGAGGTAGTTGCTGCTAATCGAGATGGTAGTGGAGGTGTATTAATTCCAGCTCCTTTATCTAATGAGTTAATTAATATGGTTCGTGCACAATCTGTATTAATGACTGCAGGAGCAAGAACAGTACCGATGGAATCATCTACTCTTGTATTTGCTAAACAAGTGGGAGATATTCAACCACATTGGAAAGCAGAGGGAGAAAAGATTAATGAGACTGATGCCGACTTTGTTCCAGTTAAATTTGAAGCAAAAACTTTAGTTGGTATGTCTGATATAACTATTGAGTTATTAGAAGATGCATTGAACATTGATGAGATTGTTACTCAAAGTATCGTAAACTCATTAGCATTAGAATTAGATAGAGCAGGTCTGCTAGGAGCAGGGACAGAAGTAGAGCCTTTAGGAATCTATAATCGAGACGGTATTCAAAAACAAAAAGTAGGAAAATCATTAGATAGCTATAAAGACTTTAGTCAAGCAGTAACATCAATTCTATCTGCTAATGGTACACCAAATGGAGTTATCTATTCACCTAGAACTTATGGCGAGTTAGATGCGTTAGTAGATGCTAGTGGGCAACCTTTAAACGCTCCTAAGAGTTATGATAATTTAACTCATAAATTGACCACTACACAAGTACCAAATGATTTAGGAGATAAAAAAGATGGAAGTTTTGCCATTGTGGGCGACTTTACTAAGTTATGGTACGGAGTTAGAACAGGAGTAACTTTAGAAGTAACTAGAGTGGGTGGAGATGCATTCAGTAACCTTAAATTTAAGATTAGAGCGTATTTACGTGCAGATGTACAAACAATTCATGAACCGCACTTTGTTATCTTAGATGATATTAAATAGATATAATATAGTAGGGAGACGACTTTAAAGAGTTGTCTCTTTTTTTTATCCCCCCCTCGGAATAAAATGGTTTATTTTTTCTAATCTGGGAACCGGTGCTGGGGGTCTTTTTCCCAGATTTAACCTCGCACGTGAGAGTTTTTCCTGAGAGGAGATAAATTTGTTATAATTTTATATAAAAGGAGGGGGTAAAAACTATGGACTTAGACACAATAAAAGAGACATTAACATTTTTAGGAAGCTCAGGAGCAATACTATTTATCCCAAAACTGTATTTAGATTATAAGAAACAGAAGAGATTACAAGAAGATCAGTTACAGGATAATAAAGTATTGCAGGAAAACCAACACAGATTAGATAAAGAATTATCTGAATTGAAAAGTAAACAAGATAGTATGATTTTTATGACAAACAGGCAATATGAAAAAGAGTTTGATATATATTTAGAGATATTTCAATCGATAGGAAATTGTCAGAAATATTTATTAAAAGGGATTGACTCATTTGAAATGTTTGAGGAAAATATTGAACAATCAAATGTATTAATGAAAAATGCTGGTAATAAATTAGAATCAGAAATACACGAATTAAATTATTTAAACAAACGATATTCTCCTTTCATAAAAAAAAGTGTTAGTAATTTATTAAGTGAATTGATTATAGTATTTAGATCACTTTTAAAAGAAATAGAAGAAAAGCATCGATTATTAGGCTTGGAACAAATTTTAAATTTCGAAGCACCCAATCAAATAGATGAATTGATACAAAAACAAAATGAATGTATAGAAATGTTGGAAAGTAATATTAGAGATTATTTAAATCAAATAAGAACAATATAATTAAAAAATACCTACCTGATTAATCAGATAGGTCATGCCCCAAAGCTAAGTTTTTGACTACGATATTGACTACGGTTTTATTTAAATAAATGATAATCAATGAGTAGTGTTTTTTATAAATCTTATTAAATCAACATGTATGACAACTAAAAACAATGATTGATAGTGAAAAATTGTATATATCGAACAAGGTAAAATAGCAAAGATAGACAGTGAAAAGGCCTAATATTAGGTCTTTTCTTTTTATATAAATAGTTAAGGAAAAGCGATAAAATTTAAGGGGAGTTTTGGTATAATTGAGAAGAGGTGACTATTATGGCATATTTGACAATAGGATTGGCTATATTAGCAGTAATAATTAGTGGTGTATCAATTTATTTAACCTATCAAATGCAGCGAACAATACAAAGCAAACAAATAAAGCAAGATAGAGAACTAGCCAAAATGTTAGCAAAACAAGATAGTTTTATTTTTATGACACAAAAGCAGTATGAAAAAGAGTATCATTTGTTTTGGAATTTATTTGATTTATTGCAACAAACGATAGATAGGACAAGGAGCATCAAAGGAAGCTTACAGTTGTTAAAAGAAAATAGTGAACCAACGTTAGAAGAAACATACGTTAAATTAATTCAAGATGGAGTAGTCAGAAGTAGTGAATCACTTAATGAGTTAGATAATCAGTTGAATCAATATGAACCATTTATCCAAGAAATGCTATTTAATGAATTTAAGCAAATAATTGAAGACTTACGTGATTTTCAGCAACGACGTTTTAATTATTTTAGCTATGAATCAGTAACGAATGAAACAATTGAAGACTTTTTAAATGATACATTATCTAGTATAAATGAAAGTGAAGCAATTCGTAAAAATATAGTTATTTTTTTACGCAAGTATTTTGAAAACAGTCGTGTAAATTAGAAATGTTTCACGTGAAACATTTTATAAATAAAAAACAAGAAAAAGTAAACTTATTCGGTATTTAAGTTTACTTTTTTTTATTAAAACTGACGTATTTGCATTGAACTTTTAAGATAGATACGATAAAGTGGACATATCCGTGAAACACTGATTGTTTCACATGAAGGAGAATAAAAATGACACCAGAAGAGTTTAAAAAGAGTTTGGAAAAACAGGGTATCGTGTTGAGTGATAAACAAATGAATCAGTTTGAATTGTATTTTAAACGCCTTGTTGAATGGAACGAAAAAATAAATCTAACCGCAATTGTAGACAAAAAAGAAGTGTACTTAAAACACTTTTATGACTCATTAACGTTAGCGTTTGAACGTGATATGACAAAAGAGGAAGTAACTTTATGTGATGTCGGATCGGGTGCAGGGTTTCCAAGTATTCCTTTGAAAATTGTTTTCCCTAATATGACTATTTCGATTGTTGATTCGTTGAATAAACGTATTAAATTTTTAACGGAATTAACAACAGAATTGGGGTTAGATAATGTTAATTTGTATCATTCAAGAGCGGAAGACTTTGGACAAAATAAATTATATCGAGAGTCTTTTGACTTAGTGACAGCTCGAGCTGTTGCAAGATTGAATGTGTTGGCAGAGTTGTGTTTACCTTTAGTTAAACAAGGTGGACAATTTTTAGCAATGAAAGCAGCTAAGAGTGAAGAAGAATTATTAGAAGCTAAAAAAGCAATAGCAACACTAGGTGGTAAAGTTGTATCAGAACATGAGGTTAGTTTACCTATAACAGAAGATGAACGCTTTATTATTGAAATAGATAAAAAGAAAGTCACACCAAATAAATATCCTCGTAAAGCCGGATTACCTAATAAAAAACCATTAATATAAAAGATGCCTGATAAGTCATTAGACATAGTGAGAAAAAAGGAGGGATCTATTATGGCTAGGATTATTGCCGTAGCAAATCAAAAAGGTGGCGTAGGAAAAACGACCACAACAGTTAATCTAGGAGCGTGCTTAGCATACTCAGGTAAAAAAGTATTATTAGTTGATATGGATGCACAGGGAAATGCTACAAGTGGTATCGGCATTAGAAAAGCAGATGTATCCCAAGATATTTATGATGTGTTAGTGAATGAAGTTCCTATTAAGGAAGTCATTCAACCAACTAATCGAGAAGGAATGGATATTGCTCCAGCAACGATTCAATTATCGGGAGCAGAAATTGAATTAACGTCTATGATGGCAAGAGAGTCACGTTTAAAATTAGCGTTGCAAGAAGTAGAAGACACTTATGATTACGTTTTAATTGATTGCCCACCATCATTAGGACATTTAACGATTAATTCATTTACTTCCAGTGATTCTATTTTAATTCCCGTGCAATGTGAATATTATGCATTAGAAGGTCTTAGCCAACTATTAAATACTATTCGATTAGTACAAAAACACTTTAATCCAGATTTGCGAATTGAAGGAGTTTTATTAACGATGTATGATGCCAGAACCAATTTAGGCTCAGAAGTAGTAGAAGAGGTTAGAACTTATTTTAGAGAACGTGTATATGATACTATTATTCCAAGAAATGTTAGGCTGTCTGAAGCACCAAGCCATGGGAAAGCGATTATTGATTACGATCCAAAATCAAGAGGTGCAGAAGTGTATCAAGCATTAGCAAAGGAAGTGATGAATCGTGAGCAAGCAGAATAAAGGATTGGGACGAGGAATTGATGCATTATTCCAAGATTTATCGACAATTGAAGAAGTAGATATTCAGTCAGAGGCTGTTCAAGATATTCCGTTAGCAGAATTAAGACCTAATCCTTATCAACCACGTAAAACATTTGATGAAAAAGCTCTAGAAGAGTTAGCTTCATCGATTAAACAGTCTGGTGTATTTCAGCCAATTATTGTGAGAAAATCATCAGTAAAGGGTTATGAAATTATTGCGGGAGAACGTCGTTTTAGAGCGTCTAAATTAGCAGGAAAAGAAACGATACCTGCCATTATTCGTGAGTTTGATGAAGAACGAATGATGCAGATTGCCGTATTAGAAAACTTACAACGTGAAGATTTAAATCCTCTTGAAGAAGCAGAAGCATATGAGATGTTGATGAAAAATTTGGATTTAACACAGGTAGAACTGTCTGAAAAATTAGGTAAGAGTCGTCCATATATCGCAAATTATCTACGTTTATTGACATTACCGAAAGTAGTTAAAGAATTAGTACAAAAAGAGTCACTTTCAATGGGACAGGCGAGAACATTACTTGGATTGAAGAAAAAAGAAGATATTTTAGTCGTAGCCAATCGCGCGATTAAAGAGGGGCTCACAGTCCGACAATTAGAACAAATTGTCACACAAATGAATGATATTCCTAAAAAAGAGCTTGTTAAAAAGAAAGAGCAGCAACCGAAGCCATATTATATCCGTGAAAGTGAAGAGCGGTTAATGGATAAGTTTGGCACAAGTGTTCATATCCAAGAAAAAGAAGGCAAGGGAAAAATAGAAATCGAATATCTTTCTTCTTCAGATTTAACACGTATTTTAGATTTATTAGATATTGAATTTGATTAATTGTACCTATAAAAATAGGATAAATGAGTATGAATCTGATAAAATTATGTTAAGATATATCACGTAGAAAATGAATCAAGGAGGGACGTTTAGTATGTACGATTTAGGCTATATAGTCGAAATGAAAAAACCACATGCGTGTCAAACAAATCGTTGGGAGATTATTCGTATGGGAATGGATATCAAAATTAGATGCTTAAACTGTCAGCATATTGTGATGATGCCCCGACGTGAATTTGATAAGAAGATGAAAAAGGTATTAGTGAAAAAAGAAGATTAATTTAAAGATTAAAAAGAAAGAGTGGAAAATAACTATGTCATTAACGGCAGGAATTGTTGGATTGCCAAACGTTGGGAAATCAACTTTATTTAATGCAATAACAAAAGCAGGTGCAGAAGCTGCAAATTATCCTTTTGCAACAATCGATCCAAATGTAGGAATGGTAGAAGTACCAGATTATCGATTGGAAGAATTAACAAAACTAGTTAAACCGAAAAAAACAGTTCCAGCGACATTTGAATTTACTGATATTGCGGGAATTGTTCGTGGAGCTAGTAAGGGCGAGGGACTTGGAAATAAGTTTTTAAGTCACATTCGACAAGTAGATGCGATTTGCCATGTTGTTCGTTGTTTTGATGATGATAATATCACTCACGTTGAAGGGCGTGTGGATCCGTTAGCAGATATTGATACCATTAATTTAGAACTTGTGTTAGCAGATTTAGAGTCAGTTGATAAACGTTTTGCACGTGTATCAAAAATTGCTAAAACAAAAGATAAGGAAGCTGTCGCGGAATTAGCAGTATTGGAAAAAATTAAGCCTGTTTTAGAAGAAGGTAAATCAGCCAGATCGATTGAATTCACTGATGAAGAACTTCCTATTGTTAAAGGATTATTTTTATTAACAACAAAACCTGTACTGTATGTTGCAAACGTAGCGGAAGATGAAATAGCAGATACAGAAAATAATGACTATGTCAAAAAAGTAAAAGAATTCGCAGCAACTGAAAATGCTGAAGTCATTACTGTATGTGCTAGAGCAGAAGAAGAAATAGCAGAGCTTGATGAAGATGATAAAAAAGATTTCCTTGAAGCGTTAGGCATTGAAGAATCTGGTTTAGATAAATTAATTCGTGCAGCATATCATTTACTAGGGCTAGCTACTTATTTTACAGCTGGTGAACAAGAAGTGCGAGCTTGGACATTTAAGGTGGGGATGAAAGCACCAGAATGTGCTGGTATTATTCATACTGATTTTGAACGAGGATTTATTCGCGCGGAAACAGTTTCTTACACTGATTTAAAAGAATACGGAAGCATGCATGCAGCTAAAGAAGCTGGTCGTGTGCGTTTAGAAGGAAAGGATTACGTTGTTCAAGATGGTGATGTAATGCTCTTCCGTTTTAATGTTTAATGGAAAGAATAGGTGACAACAATGACTGAGTTAACAAATGAAGAGTTACAACAAAAAGTCGCAGAAAATCGTGAGTTAGAAAAACAATTAACAAAAAAAAATAATCAATTTATGTTTGATTTAAATAAATTATTAGATGATGGTGTAGTGATTGATGAACGTCAAAAAATAGAAGCCTTGAACACCATGTTAAAAGCATTAGTTGAGGGACAAAAAACAGGAATAACTGCTAAACAATTATATGGGACACCAACGGAAGCTGTCGTGTTTGTTACCACAAAACCAGCAACGCCACCGAAAACTAATTTTGCTTCGATGTGGCTAGATAATAGTTTATTGTTGTTTACATTTTTAGCTGTTATGACCGGTGTATTAACGATGATTTCTAAAACACCGCAACCAACTCAAGGTATCTTGAGCATTATTATTGGTGCCATGTCAGGTGGTTTATCGTTTTATCTTATCTACCGTTATATTTATATTTACGATATGCCTGGTGCGGATAAAAGTAAACGTCCTGGGGTTTGGAAAACAGGTGGAATCATGGCACTATGTTTTATTCCGTGGTTAATGATCTTTTCACTTTCGGCATTTATTCCAAGAGCAATCAACCCATCTCTTGATCCTGTTATTACAATTGTACTAGGTGCAGCAGCATTTGGTGTTCGCTATTTATTAAAGAAAAAATATAATATTCAAGGAAGTTTATTTTTACGTCCTTAATGGCTAATAGTAAGCTAAAACAATTTTATTAGAAAAATTGTTTTAGCTTTTTTTCATTTTATAACATTGACGAATAGCAGATTATTTGGTAAGTTTGTTAATAAAACAAAATTAAAGGAGTGCGAATTTCTAATGTCAAATTGGGAAACTAAATTTTCAAAAAAAGGGTATACATTTGATGATGTTCTATTAATTCCAGCAGAAAGTCATGTATTACCAAACGATGTCGATTTAAGTGTTGAATTATCATCTAAGATTAAGTTGAATATTCCAATTATGAGTGCCAGTATGGATACTGTGACAGACAGTAAAATGGCTATTGCTATGGCTAGACAAGGTGGTCTAGGTGTTATCCATAAAAATATGAGTGTGGAACAACAAAAAGATGAAGTACGCAAAGTAAAACGTTCTGAAAGTGGTGTGATTATTGATCCATTCTTTTTAACTCCAGAACATAAAGTAAGTGATGCAGAACATTTAATGGCTAAATATCGTATTAGTGGTGTACCCATTGTTGATACATTAGAAAATAGAATATTAGTTGGTATTTTAACAAACCGTGACTTACGTTTTGTGACGGATTATAATTTAATGATTAGGGATGTTATGACTAAAGAGGGACTAGTCACAGCGCCAGTTGGAACGTCTTTAAAAGATGCAGAAAATATTTTACAACAACATAAAATTGAAAAATTACCTATCGTGGATGCTAAAGGACGTTTGAGTGGCTTAATTACGATTAAAGACATTGAAAAAGTGATTGAATTTCCTAATGCCGCAAAAGATGAGCATGGTCGTTTATTAGTTGCTGCAGCTGTTGGTGTAACAAGTGATACATTTGAACGTGCTGGCGCTTTAATTGAAGCAGGCGTTGATGCGTTAGTTATTGATACTGCTCATGGACATAGTGCGGGGGTAATCCGTAAAATTAAAGAAATTCGTGATGCTTTTCCAGATGTGACATTAATTGCAGGAAACGTTGCGACTGCTGAAGCAACACGTGCATTATATGACGTTGGTGTAGATGTTGTAAAAGTCGGAATTGGACCAGGTTCAATTTGTACAACACGTGTTGTTGCAGGTGTTGGTGTCCCACAATTAACAGCTATTTACGATGCAGCAGGTGTCGCTCGTGAATATGGTCGTACAATCATCGCTGATGGTGGTATTAAGTACTCTGGAGATATCGTAAAAGCATTAGCTGCTGGTGGATATGTTGTTATGTTAGGTTCAATGTTAGCTGGAACAGATGAATCTCCTGGTGAATTTGAAATTTTCCAAGGTCGTCGTTTTAAAACATATCGTGGAATGGGTTCTTTAGGAGCTATGGAAAAAGGATCAAGTGATCGTTATTTCCAAAGTTCTGTCAATGAAGCAAATAAATTAGTTCCAGAAGGCATTGAAGGTCGTGTCGCCTACAAAGGTAGTGTTCAAGATATTATTTTCCAAATGCTAGGTGGTTTGCGTGCTGGAATGGGATACGTAGGTGCAGGAAACTTAAAAGAGTTAAGAGATAATGCGCAATTTGTTGAAATGAGTGGTGCTGGTTTAAGAGAATCTCATCCTCATGATGTTCAAATTACTAAAGAAGCACCAAACTATTCAATTTCATAAAATGGATTAAAAGAGGTAGGGAGTTTCCTGCCTCTTTTTTTAGAAAGAAGGGATTATATTTGAGTAAAGTTGGAATTATTGGATTAGGGCACGTTGGATCAGATATTGCTTATACCTTATGTACAAAAGGTCAAGTAGATGAATTAGTGTTAATTGATAAAAACAAAGAAAAAGTAATAGCAGAATATTTAGAACTCACAGATAGCATGATGATGACAGAGGTAAAAACAACTATTTTGTTAAATGAGTATCGCCATTTAAATGATGCGGATATTATAGTCATTAGCGTAGGAAGTCAGTCTATTGATAACGAAGATAGGGTGTCGGAATTAAACGATAATAAGCAAGCAGTAAAAGAGATTATCCCACAAGTTGTTTCTAGTGGATTTAAAGGAATATTCTTAGTGATTACTAATCCTTGTGATGTGATTACAACTCTTGTTCACCGAGAAAGTGGTTTTCCAGCATATCGAGTGATTGGAACCGGTACGAGTTTAGATACTAATCGTATGAAACGTATTGTTGGGGAAAAATTAGGTGTTTCTGGTCAATCTATCAATGGTTATGTGTTAGGTGAACATGGAGAAAGTCAGTTTGTCGCATGGTCTACAGTGATGGTAGGCACACAAAAATTATTAGATGTTGTGTCATTATCAGAAGACGAATTAGAAGAAATGAAAGAGGCTACTCGTTTAGGGGGATGGGAAATCCATCAACGTAAAAGTTGGACAAGTTATGGGATAGCTTCAACTACATCTAGGTTGATTCAATCTATTTTAAAAGATGAAAAAAAGATTTATCCTTTGTCGATTTATCAAGAAAAAGATAATATTCATATAGGCTATCCCGCAGTTTTAGGTAAACGAGGTATTGTTAAAGCACTATCTTTAGACTTAACGAAAAAAGAAGACCTATTATTTAGACAATCTGTTGAGCAAGTAACACAATATCTTGAACAATAAAAAAATTTCCCCCGTTGAATTCATTTAAAATGAAACTAAACGGAGGAGCTTTTTTATTATTTTGTAATTTTAGTCATTCCGCCCATGTAAGGAACAAGAGCTTCAGGTATTGTTACACTGCCATCTTCATTTTGATAATTCTCTAAAATAGCTGCAACGGTACGACCAACAGCCAAACCAGAACCATTTAGAGTATGGACGTATTGAACTTTTTCTTCCTCATCTCTGTAACGAATTTTTGCACGTCTAGCTTGGAAATCTTCACAATTAGAACAAGAGCTGATTTCACGATAGGTTTCTTGAGCTGGAATCCAAACTTCAATATCATATGTTTTCGCAGCTGAGAATCCCATGTCACCAGTACATAATACAATGACACGATATGGTAAGTTTAATTTTTGTAGAATGGCTTCAGCATTATTGGTCATTTTTTCTAATTCTTCATAAGATGTTTCCGGTTTACTAAATTTAACCATCTCTACTTTATTAAATTGATGTAATCTAATTAATCCACGAGTATCTCTCCCGGCACTTCCAGCTTCAGAACGAAATGCTGGACTTAAAGCAGTAAAGTAAACAGGTAGGGCATCATTATCTAAAATCTCGTCACGATAATAGTTTGTTAATGGCACTTCAGCCGTGGGGATTAATGTATAGTTTGAATTTTCTAGTTGGAAAACATCTTCTTTAAATTTAGGAAATTGTCCTGTACCAAACATAGATTTGTCATTCACGATATATGGTGGAATCATTTCTGTGTAACCATGTTCATAGATATGAGTATCTAACATTAAATTATATACTGCGCGTTCTAGTCTAGCGCCAGCACCTTTATAGAAAAGGAAACGGCTACCAGATACTTTAGCCCCACGTTCAAAATCAAGAATATCTAATTCTTCCGCTACTTCCCAATGCGGTTTTGGTTCAAAATCAAATTGTCTAGGAGTATCCCATTTTCTTAATTCAATATTTTCTTCTTCATCTTCCCCAACAGGAACACCTTCAGCAGGAAGGTTAGGAAGTGTATGAGCAATATATTCTAACTTTTCATCAATCGCATTGATGTTTTCATCTAAAACTTTGATATCCTCTCCGACTTGTTTCATTTCTTGAATTTTATCATCAGCATTTTGTTTTTCTCTTTTTAATTTTGCAATGTCTTGAGACACATCGTTACGATGTTTTTTAAGTGTTTCAACTTTTACTAAATTATCACGACGCTCTTGATCTAAATGGATAAATTCATCAATTTTTTCTCCATCTACTCCGCGAGTCATGAGTTTTTCCTTAACTAATTCAGTATTTTGACGTATAAATTTTAAATCTAACATGATATTTCCTCCTTAAATTTTTAAAATAAAAAAATCTCTCGCCCCAGAAAATTAATTGATTTTCTGGGGCGAGAGATTGAATTCGCGGTACCACCCAAATTTTAGACAATAGATATTGTCTCTAAGTAAGTATGTTAACGGATTACTTTTCCCGTTCCAGCTTAGTGCATAGAGTTCACTAGAAATGCTTTGAAAGTGGATTCTTTATCTGTTGTTATTAGCTCACACCAACCGCTAACTCTCTTAAAACAAGCAATATAAATACTAGTCTTTCACATTTAGTCTATTTATCAGAAATTATAGCTATTTTTGGTATCTATGTCAACTAATCTTTGACTTGCATATGCTTTTCCCATTTGTCAGCTTTTATATTAATGATATTGTTTAGTTCATCTATAGAACTATCTTCTAGTTGAAAATATAAGGAAAGAGCCACAAGTAAAGTATCCGCACACTCTTCCTTCAAATCATCTAACGTACCACATTTGTATTGACTTCCACTGGATTTGTTATATTTTAAAATGGCTTCAGCTACTTCTCCAGTTTCTTCTGATAATTTTAAACCCATTTCTTCAAGAGATTTTGGTTCTTTTTTTGCTAAATTAATTAAACGTATTAAATCCATTGATATGAATCTCCTTTATTGATTGAAGGTGATATTTTGAGAAATGATATCATAAAATTCTTTTGTTGCTATAGTATTCGATTTATTGGTTAAGTATTGATTGCTGAAATAAATAACCATGTCACTGGCATCATTATTAAAAATAACAGTGGGTTCATAGCCCCTAAAGATACCGTGTCCCCAAAAAATGGTTGGTCCATTTTCATCGAGTACTTTTCTGTAAAGACCGGATTTATAATAAGTTGTACCGTAAGGTGAGTCTTTCAACCACATGGATTTAACTACATTTAAATCTCCAAATTTACCATCCATAGTAGCTTGGACGACAGTTGCAAAATCTTTTGGTGAAACAAACATGTTTCCAGTACCTAGTTCTCTAACATAAGCATAATTAGGAATATCTTTTTTTCTTAGTGTTCCATTTTCTTCATATACAGGGACAAGATGAGTGTTATCTGATAAATCGGTATAAAAACCTGTTTGTTTTAAATTAAGTGGCTCTTTTACTGTCTTCTTAAAATATTCTTCATATGTTTGTCCAGTTATTTTTTGAACAATCATAGCAAGCAAATTAAAATTAACTGGAGAGTAGTCCCATTTATTTGAATTTTGGTGTGTTGTGTTTTTTAAGACATATTCCTCCCATTCAGTTTGTTCCTTTATGGAAGTAGGGATTTTACTAGAATCTAATTTCAGTCCGGAAGTCATTGATAGAAGGGCATCTATCGTAATTTGATTACTTCCAGGTATTTCTGGATAAAATTTATCTAAAGTAGTATCTAATGTCAATTTTTGTTCAGAGATTAAAGTTGAGATAAGTAATGCAGTATAAAATTTTTGAATAGAAGCAATCATGTAGGTACTATCTTGAGCTTCCCATGATACATCTTTAGCAAATCCAAAGGAATTATACATCACAACTTGATTATCTTTAATTGCTAATAAAGTTCCTGAGAGTTCTCTTGTAGCAATATTTTGCTCTAAAGCTTGTTTTAATGGTTGATATAGTAAAGGAGTCGATGCTGTTTGATCAAAATTTGTTCTAGGAACAAAAGCTTCTTCTTTATTTTTGTCAGATGACTGGGTAGTCGGTTGACTTGATTCTTTTGTTTCGGAAGATATAATTGTTTGCGTGGTTGTTTTATCACTCTTTATGATAGACGTTAACTCATCGGGATAGATAACCAATAGAGTAATTAATATACTAATACTCATAAGGACACCAACGATAAAGAATAATAAGCCAATCCATTTCTGTTTTCTTTTAAGTTTGTCATATGCGATACGTGATTTTTTCATAAATTATTCTCCAATTTCCATTTCTAATAATTAATAATATAAAAAAACAGCATTAATGTATGCTGTTTTTTAAAGAACGCCATACTCTTACAAAAATATTTGCTTTTTGTACGTCTGTTTTTGTGACCACTTTACCGGTGGCGTCATGTTTGTCTGTGTCGCTTAGATAACCTAGTTTATCTGCACTATCTGATACAATTTGTTGGCCTACTACTTCATTTTTTTTAAGAGGAGCAGAGACTGTATCTTTAGTTGAAGCAAAAACTTGTTTTAATTCAGTTGTCTCTTTATTGACCCATAATGATATGGGTTCAGCTAAGATTAGAGGGACAGTTTCTGTTTTCCCATTTGGTATATCAATACTGTTAACCACAGCACTATCGTTTTTACTCACTACGGTTTTATATTCCCAATTTGAATTTACGTAGTTAAGTAAATTTTTAGTGACTTCAAATCGATCATATTCTTCGTCTACGTTCATTACAACTGTAATGATACGGCGTCCATTTTGTATGGTTGAACCGATAAAGCACGCTCCAGCATTTGGTGTTGTTCCTGTTTTTAGTCCATCGACACCTTCCGTATAGTAATACAAATCTGGTAACATTAAATTAGATGACCAGAAAGTTTCTTCATTATCAGTCCCTTGAAATAATGTGTAGTGAGATTGTTTCGTAATATCTAATACTTCAGGGTAATCAGAAATGAGATGTCTAGCTACGATGACCATGTCTTTTGCTGATAAAATATTATTATCTTCAGGTTTAGAATTTGGATAACGGTCAGCTTTTGCAAGATCTTGTGTATCTAAACCAGAGGCAGAAATAAATGTTGCATCATTAATCCCCCAGTCTTTAACATGTTGATTCATACTATCAACAAAAGCTTGTTCACTACCAGAAATTAGTCTAGCTAAAGCTGTCGTTGAAACATTTGAAGAAGAGATCAGCATTGCTTTTACATTATCTTCAACAGTATAGGTTAATTCTTTTTTTATTGGAATGTTAGATAAATCTGGGTCTTCAGTTAGTTTGATTAAAGCATCATCGAAAGGTACTGTATCATTCCATTTTATTTTTTTTGTATCAATTGCTTCATATACTAAGTATGCTGACAACAACTTGGACATTGAAGCAATAGGAAGAGGGGTTTCGCTATTTTTTTCATATAAAATTTTTCCTGTATCAAAATCAACAGCAATTGCAGCTTTTGCAGGAACATCAAAACTGTTTTGTTCAGCAAAAATTGGCACAGGAAGAATGAATAAAAAAGATAATAGTAGAAAAAATAGAACACGTTTTTTTTTTAGTAATGTCATAAATAATCTCCTAATATTTAACTGAAATTAATTTAACAAATTAACCAATAGAAAACAATAGATTTTATTAAAGAACACAAAAAAATCAAGAATGGCTAGTTGTTTCTAATGGTAAATGTATGGTAAATGATGTCCAGTTATTATTTGATGTAGCATAAATATATCCACCATGCAGTGCGACAATACTTTGAGCGATAGCCAAACCAAGTCCAGTCCCACCTGTTTGTTGAGATCTAGATTCTTCTACTCGGTAAAATCGATCGAATAAGTGGTCTAAAGATTCTTGGGGGATAGGGTCGCCATCATTTTTAACAACGATAATGGCTTCACTACCAATTTTTTCTGATGTGATGATAATCTGTGTTCCATTCACACCATATTTGAGTGCATTAGATAGAAGATTATCAAAAACACGTACTAGTTTTTCAGTATCACCATTCATCATTAAGGTATCCTCTTGCGGTAAAAAATCAATGACACGATTCTTTTTTGATGCTTCTAATTCGTAATCAACTGTTAATTGGCCAATGAGTTGGTTCATATCAAAAGTCATAGCATTTAGTGGGACATTTGATTGTCTCACTTTGGTGTATTCAAATAAATCATCAACCAATACTTTCATTTGTCTAGATTTTAAATAGGCAGTATGTGTGTATTTCAATAAATCTTCTTTATTATTGTATTTTCCTTCTTCAATTAGTCCAAGGTATCCGATAATTGATGTGAGTGGTGTTCTAATATCATGGCTAACGTTAGTAATTAATTCATCCTTTGACTGTTCGATACGACGCTCTTCCTCTAGTGCTTCCACAGTACTATCTACCAAAGCATTTATACTTGTAATAAGTCTACCTAAGTCCCCTTTTAATTCAAATGGAATACGGTGGTCGTAATGTCCGTTTGATATATAGTGTAGTTCGCTAATAATATGTTGTTGTTGCATCTGCTTGTAACGCCTAATTAATCGCCAATATAATACAATAACGTCTGCAACTATCATCATAAAAATTAAAGGGCGTTGCCAAAACATGGGCGGACGAGGATCATAAAATATATTGTATTGAATGTGCCACAGAAATTGATCGATAGGTAATGATGTATTCACAATTTGATCAATTAAGATAAATAAGGCTAAATTAAGAAGAATAAGCAAGATGACTGTAATAATACCCTCAATAATTAACTCACTAGTTTCTTTTGAGGTAAGTTTAATACGTGTCTTTTTTTCATCATCCTTCAATTTTGTATCCTACCCCCCAAACTGTTTGAATAACTTTTTCTCCATTAGTTGCTTCTTCAATTTTGTCACGCAAATGACTTACATGAACCATGACAGTTTTAGCAGAAACTAAACTTTCCTGTTGCCAAACTCTTTCGAAAATTTCTTCAGCGCTAAAAACACGGTTAGGGTGACTTGCAAGTAAGTAAAGAATACCAAACTCTAAAGCAGTTAATTGAATTTTTATTCCTTGATCAGTCTCAACCTCATGAGAATCTTTTTTTATAATAAGTGGACCCACTTCTAATAAGTCTGGTATATCTGTTTGGACTTGCATGTTAGTTCGTCTTAATAGTGATTTTACACGAGCCATAATTTCTAGAGGGTTAAAAGGTTTTGTAACATAATCATCAGCTCCAGTAATTAAACCTTGAATTTTATCCATGTCAGTTGTTTTAGCAGTTAACATAATGATAGGGATTTGTGAGTCTTTTCTTAATTCTTTTACGACTTCTAGTCCATCCATTTTTGGCATCATGATGTCTAATATAAGTAAGTCTATATCAGGGTTTGTAATAATTTTGCTAAGAGCTTCCTTTCCATCATAGGCCTGTATAACATCATAACCTTCATTCTTTATATAGATACTTAATAGTTCTACAATTTCTTTATCATCATCTGCTACTAGTATTTTCATGTTATTTCCTCCTAATATATCAAATATATTATTATTGTACCAAATAAATTGAAATAAAAAATTGTTTAAAAATATGTTTACTTTTTTTTAAATAAGTAGTATATTAATTTTGTTGTTATTTTATATCAATGACTCAAACGAAAAAAATGATAAAAAATGTTGACTAATTATATATTGATATGTTATCATCATTAAGTTGCGTCGGTAACAGAAAAAATATTATGAAAATAATTTTTAAAAAATGTTGACAAGTCGTTGTAAGCTTGTTATGATATAAAAGTTGTTACGGCAACAAAGTTTAGACCTTTGAAAACTGAACAAAGTAAGACGAACCAAATGTGTAGGGCGTTTCTACTATGTAGAAACAAACCATATTTAGTGAATACAATTCGCTAGCAAGTTTTAAAACAAATGAGCTAAACATCGTAAGATGTTATCAACTTTTTATTGAGAGTTTGATCCTGGCTCAGGACGAACGCTGGCGGCGTGCCTAATACATGCAAGTCGAACGCACTTCTTCTCACCGGAGCTTGCTCCACCGAGAAGAAGTGAGTGGCGGACGGGTGAGTAACACGTGGGCAACCTGCCCATCAGAGGGGGATAACACTTGGAAACAGGTGCTAATACCGCATAATTGCTTTTGCCGCATGGCAAAAGTATAAAAGACGCTTCGGTGTCACTGGTGGATGGGCCCGCGGTGCATTAGTTAGTTGGTGGGGTAACAGCCTACCAAGACCATGATGCATAGCCGACCTGAGAGGGTGATCGGCCACACTGGGACTGAGACACGGCCCAGACTCCTACGGGAGGCAGCAGTAGGGAATCTTCGGCAATGGACGAAAGTCTGACCGAGCAACGCCGCGTGAGTGAAGAAGGTTTTCGGATCGTAAAACTCTGTTGTTAGAGAAGAACAAGTGATAGAGTAACTGTTATCACCTTGACGGTATCTAACCAGAAAGCCACGGCTAACTACGTGCCAGCAGCCGCGGTAATACGTAGGTGGCAAGCGTTGTCCGGATTTATTGGGCGTAAAGCGAGCGCAGGCGGTCTTTTAAGTCTGATGTGAAAGCCCTCGGCTCAACCGAGGAAGGTCATTGGAAACTGGAGGACTTGAGTGCAGAAGAGGAGAGTGGAATTCCATGTGTAGCGGTGAAATGCGTAGATATATGGAGGAACACCAGTGGCGAAGGCGACTCTCTGGTCTGTAACTGACGCTGAGGCTCGAAAGCGTGGGGAGCAAACAGGATTAGATACCCTGGTAGTCCACGCCGTAAACGATGAGTGCTAAGTGTTGGAGGGTTTCCGCCCTTCAGTGCTGCAGTTAACGCATTAAGCACTCCGCCTGGGGAGTACGGCCGCAAGGCTGAAACTCAAAGGAATTGACGGGGGCCCGCACAAGCGGTGGAGCATGTGGTTTAATTCGAAGCAACGCGAAGAACCTTACCAGGTCTTGACATCCTTTGACCACTCTAGAGATAGAGCTTTCCCTTCGGGGACAAAGTGACAGGTGGTGCATGGTTGTCGTCAGCTCGTGTCGTGAGATGTTGGGTTAAGTCCCGCAACGAGCGCAACCCTTATTGTTAGTTGCCATCATTTAGTTGGGCACTCTAGCGAGACTGCCGGTGACAAACCGGAGGAAGGTGGGGATGACGTCAAATCATCATGCCCCTTATGACCTGGGCTACACACGTGCTACAATGGACAGTACAATGAGTTGCGAGACCGCGAGGTTTAGCTAATCTCTTAAAGCTGTTCTCAGTTCGGATTGTAGGCTGCAACTCGCCTACATGAAGCCGGAATCGCTAGTAATCGTGGATCAGCATGCCACGGTGAATACGTTCCCGGGCCTTGTACACACCGCCCGTCACACCACGAGAGTTTGTAACACCCAAAGTCGGTGAGGTAACCTTTTGGAGCCAGCCGCCTAAGGTGGGATAGATGATTGGGGTGAAGTCGTAACAAGGTAGCCGTATCGGAAGGTGCGGCTGGATCACCTCCTTTCTAAGGATAATTACGGAAAACACATTACGTTTTTACTTTGTTCAGTTTTGAGAGGTCTACTCTCAAATAGATTGTTCATTGAAAACTGGATAGTTGAAGTTAGACATCAACATAAACCGAGAACACCGCGTTGAACAGTTTCTTTTAAAGAACTGTGAAATGTATTAACTATTATCTATCGCTAGTTAATAGTTAATGAAAAAACAAGCTAACCGTAAGGTTAGAAAAGGTTAAGTGAATAAGGGCGCACGGTGGATGCCTTGGCACTAGAAGCCGATGAAGGACGGGACTAACACCGATATGCTTCGGGGAGCTGTAAGTAAGCTATGATCCGGAGATTTCCGAATGGGGGAACCCAGTATCTTTTATAGGATATTATCTAGTAGTGAATACATAGCTATTAGAAGGTAGACGCAGAGAACTGAAACATCTAAGTACCTGCAGGAAGAGAAAGAAAAATCGATTTCCTTAGTAGCGGCGAGCGAAACGGAAACAGCCCAAACCAATAAGCTTGCTTATTGGGGTTGTAGGACTCAGCTGTGGTAGCTGTTGTGGATAGTCGAATCGACCTGGAAAGGTCAGCCGTAGCGGGTAAAAGCCCCGTAGATGAAATTGACAACACACCTATGAGTATCCTGAGTACGGCGGAACACGAGAAATTCCGTCGGAATCCGGGAGGACCATCTCCCAAGGCTAAATACTCTCTAGTGACCGATAGTGAACCAGTACCGTGAGGGAAAGGTGAAAAGCACCCCGGAAGGGGAGTGAAATAGAACCTGAAACCGTGTGCCTACAAGAAGTTAGAGCCCGTTAATGGGTGATAGCGTGCCTTTTGCAGAATGAACCGGCGAGTTACGATAGCATGCGAGGTTAAGCTGAAGAAGCGGAGCCGTAGCGAAAGCGAGTCTGAATAGGGCGAATGAGTATGTTGTCGTAGACCCGAAACCATGTGACCTACCCATGTCCAGGTTGAAGGTGTGGTAAAACGCACTGGAGGACCGAACCCACGTACGTTGAAAAGTGCGGGGATGAGGTGTGGGTAGCGGAGAAATTCCAAACGAACTTGGAGATAGCTGGTTCTCTCCGAAATAGCTTTAGGGCTAGCCTCGGATTTGAGAATGATGGAGGTAGAGCACTGTTTGGACTAGGGGCCCGTCTTGGGTTACCGAATTCAGATAAACTCCGAATGCCATTCATTTATATCCGGGAGTCAGACAGTGAGTGATAAGATCCATTGTCGAAAGGGAAACAGCCCAGACCACCAGCTAAGGTCCCAAAATACATGTTAAGTGGAAAAGGATGTGAGGGTGCACAAACAACTAGGATGTTGGCTCAGAAGCAGCCACCATTTAAAGAGTGCGTAATAGCTCACTAGTCGAGTGCCCTTGCGCCGAAAATGTACCGGGGCTAAACATGTTACCGAAGCTGTGGATAGAACCTTTGGTTCTATGGTAGGAGAGCGTTCTAAGGGCGTTGAAGCTGGATCGTAAGGACTGGTGGAGCGCTTAGAAGTGAGAATGCCGGTATGAGTAGCGAAAGACAGGTGAGAATCCTGTCCACCGAATGACTAAGGTTTCCTGGGGAAGGCTCGTCCTCCCAGGGTTAGTCGGGACCTAAGCTGAGGCCGATAGGCGTAGGCGATGGACAACAGGTTGAGATTCCTGTACTCGTTTGTTTTGTTTGAACAATGGAGGGACACAGGAGGCTATGAGATCGTGCGACTGGAAGTGCACGTTCAAGCAACGAGTTTTGATAAGAGTCAAATGCTTTTATCTTTAAGAACAAGTTGTGATGAGTAGGGAAATAAAGTACCGAAGTCTCAATGTCACACTGTCAAGAAAAGCTTCTAGTTAGAAACAAATGACCCGTACCGCAAACCGACACAGGTAGTCGAGGAGAGAATCCTAAGGTGAGCGAGAGAACTCTCGTTAAGGAACTCGGCAAAATGACCCCGTAACTTCGGGAGAAGGGGTGCTGAACGCAAGTTCAGCCGCAGTGAATAGGCCCAAGCGACTGTTTATCAAAAACACAGGTCTCTGCAAAATCGAAAGATGACGTATAGGGGCTGACGCCTGCCCGGTGCTGGAAGGTTAAGAGGATGGGTTAGCAATAGCGAAGCTCAAAATTGAAGCCCCAGTAAACGGCGGCCGTAACTATAACGGTCCTAAGGTAGCGAAATTCCTTGTCGGGTAAGTTCCGACCCGCACGAAAGGCGTAACGATTTGGGCACTGTCTCAACGAGAGACTCGGTGAAATTTTAGTACCTGTGAAGATGCAGGTTACCCGCGACAGGACGGAAAGACCCCATGGAGCTTTACTGTAGTTTGATATTGAATGTTTGTGACACATGTACAGGATAGGTAGGAGCCGTAGAAATCGGAACGCTAGTTTCGATGGAGGCGCTGGTGGGATACTACCCTTGTGTTATGACCATTCTAACCCGCACCACTTATCGTGGTGGGAGACAGTGTCAGATGGACAGTTTGACTGGGGCGGTCGCCTCCCAAAAGGTAACGGAGGCGCCCAAAGGTTCCCTCAGAATGGTTGGAAATCATTCGTAGAGTGCAAAGGCAGAAGGGAGCTTGACTGCGAGAGTTACAACTCGAGCAGGGACGAAAGTCGGGCTTAGTGATCCGGTGGTTCCGCATGGAAGGGCCATCGCTCAACGGATAAAAGCTACCCTGGGGATAACAGGCTTATCTCCCCCAAGAGTTCACATCGACGGGGAGGTTTGGCACCTCGATGTCGGCTCGTCGCATCCTGGGGCTGTAGTCGGTCCCAAGGGTTGGGCTGTTCGCCCATTAAAGCGGCACGCGAGCTGGGTTCAGAACGTCGTGAGACAGTTCGGTCCCTATCCGTCGCGGGCGTTGGAAATTTGAGAGGAGCTGTCCTTAGTACGAGAGGACCGGGATGGACATACCTCTGGTGTACCAGTTGTTCTGCCAAGGGCATTGCTGGGTAGCTATGTATGGACGGGATAAACGCTGAAAGCATCTAAGCGTGAAGCCCCCCTCAAGATGAGATTTCCCATTCCTTTAAGGAAGTAAGACCCCTGAAAGATGATCAGGTAGATAGGCTAGAAGTGGAAGTACAGTGATGTATGGAGCGGACTAGTACTAATCGGTCGAGGACTTAACCAAGATAGCGGTGGACAATTATATTGATACTAACTTAACATCCAGTTTTGAGTGAATCATCACTCAATAAAAAACAGATAAGTGCGGTGACGATGGCAAGAAGGATACACCTGTAACCATGCCGAACACAGAAGTTAAGCTTCTTAGCGCCGAGGGTAGTGAAGGGTTTCCCTTTGTGAGAGTAGGACGTTGCCGTGCTTTTTGTATTGATGGAGGTTTAGCTCAGCTGGGAGAGCACCTGCCTTACAAGCAGGGGGTCAGCGGTTCGATCCCGTTAACCTCCATACATTTTTGACTCGTTAGCTCAGTTGGTAGAGCATCTGACTTTTAATCAGAGGGTCACTGGTTCGAGCCCAGTACGGGTCATTACTATATTAAGCCATAATACGAAAATTAGTCTTTTTTTATTGTTTAAAATTCGTATTGATAGAACATGCCGGCTTAGCTCAGTTGGTAGAGCATCTGATTTGTAATCAGAGGGTCGAGGGTTCAAGTCCTTTAGCCGGCATCTATAAGCGGAAGTAGTTCAGTGGTAGAACATCACCTTGCCAAGGTGGGGGTCGCGGGTTCGAACCCCGTCTTCCGCTTTTTATAAGTTCTAGCCGGGGTGGCGGAACTGGCAGACGCACAGGACTTAAAATCCTGCGGTGAGTGATCACCGTACCGGTTCGATTCCGGTCCTCGGCATCATTAATAGCGCCCATAGCTCAACTGGATAGAGTGTCTGACTACGGATCAGAAGGTTAGGGGTTCGACTCCTCTTGGGCGCGTTTAATTTAATACGGGAAGTAGCTCAGCTTGGTAGAGCACTTGGTTTGGGACCAAGGGGTCGCAGGTTCGAATCCTGTCTTCCCGATTTTGAGATTTTTCTCAAAAAAAATTAAAAAAGTGTTGACAATAAGATAACAACTTGTTATGATATAAAAGTTGTTACGGCAACAAAGTTTAGACCTTTGAAAACTGAACAAAGTAAGACGAACCAAATGTGTAGGGCGTTTCTACTATGTAGAAACAAACCATATTTAGTGAATACAATTCGCTAGCAAGTTTTAAAACAAATGAGCTAAACATCGTAAGATGTTATCAACTTTTTATTGAGAGTTTGATCCTGGCTCAGGACGAACGCTGGCGGCGTGCCTAATACATGCAAGTCGAACGCACTTCTTCTCACCGGAGCTTGCTCCACCGAGAAGAAGTGAGTGGCGGACGGGTGAGTAACACGTGGGCAACCTGCCCATCAGAGGGGGATAACACTTGGAAACAGGTGCTAATACCGCATAATTGCTTTTGCCGCATGGCAAAAGTATAAAAGACGCTTCGGTGTCACTGGTGGATGGGCCCGCGGTGCATTAGTTAGTTGGTGGGGTAACAGCCTACCAAGACCATGATGCATAGCCGACCTGAGAGGGTGATCGGCCACACTGGGACTGAGACACGGCCCAGACTCCTACGGGAGGCAGCAGTAGGGAATCTTCGGCAATGGACGAAAGTCTGACCGAGCAACGCCGCGTGAGTGAAGAAGGTTTTCGGATCGTAAAACTCTGTTGTTAGAGAAGAACAAGTGATAGAGTAACTGTTATCACCTTGACGGTATCTAACCAGAAAGCCACGGCTAACTACGTGCCAGCAGCCGCGGTAATACGTAGGTGGCAAGCGTTGTCCGGATTTATTGGGCGTAAAGCGAGCGCAGGCGGTCTTTTAAGTCTGATGTGAAAGCCCTCGGCTCAACCGAGGAAGGTCATTGGAAACTGGAGGACTTGAGTGCAGAAGAGGAGAGTGGAATTCCATGTGTAGCGGTGAAATGCGTAGATATATGGAGGAACACCAGTGGCGAAGGCGACTCTCTGGTCTGTAACTGACGCTGAGGCTCGAAAGCGTGGGGAGCAAACAGGATTAGATACCCTGGTAGTCCACGCCGTAAACGATGAGTGCTAAGTGTTGGAGGGTTTCCGCCCTTCAGTGCTGCAGTTAACGCATTAAGCACTCCGCCTGGGGAGTACGGCCGCAAGGCTGAAACTCAAAGGAATTGACGGGGGCCCGCACAAGCGGTGGAGCATGTGGTTTAATTCGAAGCAACGCGAAGAACCTTACCAGGTCTTGACATCCTTTGACCACTCTAGAGATAGAGCTTTCCCTTCGGGGACAAAGTGACAGGTGGTGCATGGTTGTCGTCAGCTCGTGTCGTGAGATGTTGGGTTAAGTCCCGCAACGAGCGCAACCCTTATTGTTAGTTGCCATCATTTAGTTGGGCACTCTAGCGAGACTGCCGGTGACAAACCGGAGGAAGGTGGGGATGACGTCAAATCATCATGCCCCTTATGACCTGGGCTACACACGTGCTACAATGGACAGTACAATGAGTTGCGAGACCGCGAGGTTTAGCTAATCTCTTAAAGCTGTTCTCAGTTCGGATTGTAGGCTGCAACTCGCCTACATGAAGCCGGAATCGCTAGTAATCGTGGATCAGCATGCCACGGTGAATACGTTCCCGGGCCTTGTACACACCGCCCGTCACACCACGAGAGTTTGTAACACCCAAAGTCGGTGAGGTAACCTTTTGGAGCCAGCCGCCTAAGGTGGGATAGATGATTGGGGTGAAGTCGTAACAAGGTAGCCGTATCGGAAGGTGCGGCTGGATCACCTCCTTTCTAAGGATAATTACGGAAAACACATTACGTTTTTACTTTGTTCAGTTTTGAGAGGTTTACTCTTAATAGGGGCCTTAGCTCAGCTGGGAGAGCGCCTGCCTTGCACGCAGGAGGTCAGCGGTTCGATCCCGCTAGGCTCCATTGATGAGAAATCATCATATAGATTGTTCATTGAAAACTGGATAGTTGAAGTTAGACATCAACATAAACCGAGAACACCGCGTTGAACAGTTTCTTTTAAAGAACTGTGAAATGTATTAACTATTATCTATCGCTAGTTAATAGTTAATGAAAAAACAAGCTAACCGTAAGGTTAGAAAAGGTTAAGTGAATAAGGGCGCACGGTGGATGCCTTGGCACTAGAAGCCGATGAAGGACGGGACTAACACCGATATGCTTCGGGGAGCTGTAAGTAAGCTATGATCCGGAGATTTCCGAATGGGGGAACCCAGTATCTTTTATAGGATATTATCTAGTAGTGAATACATAGCTATTAGAAGGTAGACGCAGAGAACTGAAACATCTAAGTACCTGCAGGAAGAGAAAGAAAAATCGATTTCCTTAGTAGCGGCGAGCGAAACGGAAACAGCCCAAACCAATAAGCTTGCTTATTGGGGTTGTAGGACTCAGCTGTGGTAGCTGTTGTGGATAGTCGAATCGACCTGGAAAGGTCAGCCGTAGCGGGTAAAAGCCCCGTAGATGAAATTGACAACACACCTATGAGTATCCTGAGTACGGCGGAACACGAGAAATTCCGTCGGAATCCGGGAGGACCATCTCCCAAGGCTAAATACTCTCTAGTGACCGATAGTGAACCAGTACCGTGAGGGAAAGGTGAAAAGCACCCCGGAAGGGGAGTGAAATAGAACCTGAAACCGTGTGCCTACAAGAAGTTAGAGCCCGTTAATGGGTGATAGCGTGCCTTTTGCAGAATGAACCGGCGAGTTACGATAGCATGCGAGGTTAAGCTGAAGAAGCGGAGCCGTAGCGAAAGCGAGTCTGAATAGGGCGAATGAGTATGTTGTCGTAGACCCGAAACCATGTGACCTACCCATGTCCAGGTTGAAGGTGTGGTAAAACGCACTGGAGGACCGAACCCACGTACGTTGAAAAGTGCGGGGATGAGGTGTGGGTAGCGGAGAAATTCCAAACGAACTTGGAGATAGCTGGTTCTCTCCGAAATAGCTTTAGGGCTAGCCTCGGATTTGAGAATGATGGAGGTAGAGCACTGTTTGGACTAGGGGCCCGTCTTGGGTTACCGAATTCAGATAAACTCCGAATGCCATTCATTTATATCCGGGAGTCAGACAGTGAGTGATAAGATCCATTGTCGAAAGGGAAACAGCCCAGACCACCAGCTAAGGTCCCAAAATACATGTTAAGTGGAAAAGGATGTGAGGGTGCACAAACAACTAGGATGTTGGCTCAGAAGCAGCCACCATTTAAAGAGTGCGTAATAGCTCACTAGTCGAGTGCCCTTGCGCCGAAAATGTACCGGGGCTAAACATGTTACCGAAGCTGTGGATAGAACCTTTGGTTCTATGGTAGGAGAGCGTTCTAAGGGCGTTGAAGCTGGATCGTAAGGACTGGTGGAGCGCTTAGAAGTGAGAATGCCGGTATGAGTAGCGAAAGACAGGTGAGAATCCTGTCCACCGAATGACTAAGGTTTCCTGGGGAAGGCTCGTCCTCCCAGGGTTAGTCGGGACCTAAGCTGAGGCCGATAGGCGTAGGCGATGGACAACAGGTTGAGATTCCTGTACTCGTTTGTTTTGTTTGAACAATGGAGGGACACAGGAGGCTATGAGATCGTGCGACTGGAAGTGCACGTTCAAGCAACGAGTTTTGATAAGAGTCAAATGCTTTTATCTTTAAGAACAAGTTGTGATGAGTAGGGAAATAAAGTACCGAAGTCTCAATGTCACACTGTCAAGAAAAGCTTCTAGTTAGAAACAAATGACCCGTACCGCAAACCGACACAGGTAGTCGAGGAGAGAATCCTAAGGTGAGCGAGAGAACTCTCGTTAAGGAACTCGGCAAAATGACCCCGTAACTTCGGGAGAAGGGGTGCTGAACGCAAGTTCAGCCGCAGTGAATAGGCCCAAGCGACTGTTTATCAAAAACACAGGTCTCTGCAAAATCGAAAGATGACGTATAGGGGCTGACGCCTGCCCGGTGCTGGAAGGTTAAGAGGATGGGTTAGCAATAGCGAAGCTCAAAATTGAAGCCCCAGTAAACGGCGGCCGTAACTATAACGGTCCTAAGGTAGCGAAATTCCTTGTCGGGTAAGTTCCGACCCGCACGAAAGGCGTAACGATTTGGGCACTGTCTCAACGAGAGACTCGGTGAAATTTTAGTACCTGTGAAGATGCAGGTTACCCGCGACAGGACGGAAAGACCCCATGGAGCTTTACTGTAGTTTGATATTGAATGTTTGTGACACATGTACAGGATAGGTAGGAGCCGTAGAAATCGGAACGCTAGTTTCGATGGAGGCGCTGGTGGGATACTACCCTTGTGTTATGACCATTCTAACCCGCACCACTTATCGTGGTGGGAGACAGTGTCAGATGGACAGTTTGACTGGGGCGGTCGCCTCCCAAAAGGTAACGGAGGCGCCCAAAGGTTCCCTCAGAATGGTTGGAAATCATTCGTAGAGTGCAAAGGCAGAAGGGAGCTTGACTGCGAGAGTTACAACTCGAGCAGGGACGAAAGTCGGGCTTAGTGATCCGGTGGTTCCGCATGGAAGGGCCATCGCTCAACGGATAAAAGCTACCCTGGGGATAACAGGCTTATCTCCCCCAAGAGTTCACATCGACGGGGAGGTTTGGCACCTCGATGTCGGCTCGTCGCATCCTGGGGCTGTAGTCGGTCCCAAGGGTTGGGCTGTTCGCCCATTAAAGCGGCACGCGAGCTGGGTTCAGAACGTCGTGAGACAGTTCGGTCCCTATCCGTCGCGGGCGTTGGAAATTTGAGAGGAGCTGTCCTTAGTACGAGAGGACCGGGATGGACATACCTCTGGTGTACCAGTTGTTCTGCCAAGGGCATTGCTGGGTAGCTATGTATGGACGGGATAAACGCTGAAAGCATCTAAGCGTGAAGCCCCCCTCAAGATGAGATTTCCCATTCCTTTAAGGAAGTAAGACCCCTGAAAGATGATCAGGTAGATAGGCTAGAAGTGGAAGTACAGTGATGTATGGAGCGGACTAGTACTAATCGGTCGAGGACTTAACCAAGATAGCGGTGGACAATTATATTGATACTAACTTAACATCCAGTTTTGAGTGAATCATCACTCAATAAAAAACAGATAAGTGCGGTGACGATGGCAAGAAGGATACACCTGTAACCATGCCGAACACAGAAGTTAAGCTTCTTAGCGCCGAGGGTAGTGAAGGGTTTCCCTTTGTGAGAGTAGGACGTTGCCGTGCTTTTTGTATTGATGGAGGTTTAGCTCAGCTGGGAGAGCACCTGCCTTACAAGCAGGGGGTCAGCGGTTCGATCCCGTTAACCTCCATACATTTTTGACTCGTTAGCTCAGTTGGTAGAGCATCTGACTTTTAATCAGAGGGTCACTGGTTCGAGCCCAGTACGGGTCATATATGCGGGTGTGGCGGAATTGGCAGACGCACTAGATTTAGGATCTAGCGCTTAACGGCGTGGGGGTTCAAGTCCCTTCACCCGCATTTATATTTGCCGGCTTAGCTCAGTTGGTAGAGCATCTGATTTGTAATCAGAGGGTCGAGGGTTCAAGTCCTTTAGCCGGCATCTATAAGCGGAAGTAGTTCAGTGGTAGAACATCACCTTGCCAAGGTGGGGGTCGCGGGTTCGAACCCCGTCTTCCGCTTTTTATAAGTTCTAGCCGGGGTGGCGGAACTGGCAGACGCACAGGACTTAAAATCCTGCGGTGAGTGATCACCGTACCGGTTCGATTCCGGTCCTCGGCATCATTAATAGCGCCCATAGCTCAACTGGATAGAGTGTCTGACTACGGATCAGAAGGTTAGGGGTTCGACTCCTCTTGGGCGCGTTACAATACTTATATTTTATAGTAATTGTTCATTTCGCGGTGTAGCTCAGCTGGCTAGAGCGTCCGGTTCATACCCGGGAGGTCGGGGGTTCGATCCCCTCCGCCGCGATAATTCTACGACCTTTGGACCTTTAGCTCAGTTGGTTAGAGCTCCCGGCTCATAACCGGGCGGTCGTAGGTTCGAGTCCTACAAGGTCCATTGAAATTTATTTTTATTATGGAGGATTACCCAAGTCCGGCTGAAGGGAACGGTCTTGAAAACCGTCAGGTGTGTAAAAGCACGCAAGGGTTCGAATCCCTTATCCTCCTTATTAATATCGCGGAGTGGAGCAGTTAGGTAGCTCGTCGGGCTCATAACCCGAAGGTCACAGGTTCAAATCCTGTCTCCGCAATTAGGTTCCGTGGTGTAGGGGTTAACATGCCTGCCTGTCACGCAGGAGATCGCGGGTTCGATTCCCGTCGGGACCGTATTTAATGGCGCAGTAGCTCAGTTGGTAGAGCAACGGATTGAAGCTCCGTGTGTCGGCAGTTCGATTCTGTCTTGCGCCATTTATATTAGCGGGTGTAGTTTAGTGGTAAAACTACAGCCTTCCAAGCTGTTGTCGCGAGTTCGATTCTCGTCACCCGCTTTAGAATTAAATAGGGCCTATAGCTCAGCTGGTTAGAGCGCACGCCTGATAAGCGTGAGGTCGATGGTTCGAGTCCATTTAGGCCCATTAGTTTTAAATAGTAGTTCTGGCCCGTTGGTCAAGCGGTTAAGACACCGCCCTTTCACGGCGGTAACACGGGTTCGATTCCCGTACGGGTCATATTTTATTATGGAGGATTACCCAAGTCCGGCTGAAGGGAACGGTCTTGAAAACCGTCAGGTGTGTAAAAGCACGCAAGGGTTCGAATCCCTTATCCTCCTTATTAATATCGCGGAGTGGAGCAGTTAGGTAGCTCGTCGGGCTCATAACCCGAAGGTCACAGGTTCAAATCCTGTCTCCGCAATTAGGTTCCGTGGTGTAGGGGTTAACATGCCTGCCTGTCACGCAGGAGATCGCGGGTTCGATTCCCGTCGGGACCGTTGTTTTATATTAGGCGGGTGTAGTTTAGTGGTAAAACTACAGCCTTCCAAGCTGTTGTCGCGAGTTCGATTCTCGTCACCCGCTTTAGAATTAAATAGGGCCTATAGCTCAGCTGGTTAGAGCGCACGCCTGATAAGCGTGAGGTCGATGGTTCGAGTCCATTTAGGCCCATTAGTTTTAAATTTTTTGGAGAAGTACTCAAGTGGCTGAAGAGGTGCCCCTGCTAAGGGTATAGGTCGGGTAACTGGCGCGAGGGTTCAAATCCCTCCTTCTCCATAGCTTTTTTTATTAGGCCCGTTGGTCAAGCGGTTAAGACACCGCCCTTTCACGGCGGTAACACGGGTTCGAGTCCCGTACGGGTCATAAACTTGAAATTGTACATACAATTTCAAGTTTTTTTTTATACAAAAATAGGAGGGAAAGGAAATTAAGGTATATGAAAGAAAAGTTATCATATAAAGAAAAGTTATATATTGGAATGATGGTATTTGGATTATTTTTTGGAGCGGGTAATTTAATTTTTCCAATTCAAATGGGCCAAGAAGCAGGCCAAAATGTATTATTAGCAAATAATGGATTTTTATTATCAGCGATAGGGATTCCCTTTCTAGCTATTGTATCTTTTGGCGCAACTGGAACGAATAAAGTATTTGAGTTAGCAAGTAAAGTTTCTTCAACTTTTGCTTATTTTTTTACTATTGTTTTATATTTAATTATAGGTCCTATCTTTGCAATGCCGAGATTAGCGACAACTTCGTATGAAATGTCTTTTGCTCATTTTATACCAGAAGATAAATCAACGTTACCTCTTCTTATTTTTAGTATTGTATTTTTTTCATTTGTTTTATTATTTTCGTTTAAACCAAGTAAAATTTTAGATTATATTGGAAAGTATTTAACGCCATTATTTTTAATTTTATTAAGTTGTCTCATTTTAGTAAGTTTTATAAAACCTATGGGCTCGATAGAAAATGCTTCCGTGCAAGCTTCATATCAATCTACTCCTTTTATAAAAGGTTTTTTAGGCGGATATAATACATTAGATGCTTTGGCAGGATTAGCATTTGGGGCTATTATTATTGAAAGTGTTAAAGGATTTGGGATTCAAAAAAAATCAAGAATTGCAATTGAAACAATGAAATCTGGAGTTTTTGGTATTGTCCTTATGGGTGTTATTTATACATTGTTATCAATTATGGGAGCGATGAGTTTAGGGACTTTATCATTAAATAAAAATGGCGGTGTAACATTGTCCCAATTAGCTGATTATTATTTAGGTGTACCTGGTAATATTTTGTTAGGTTTAATCGTGATTGTAGCCTGTTTAAAAACGGCTATTGGGTTAGCAACTTCATTTGGTAAAGCTTATTCAGAAATGTTTTCTGAAAAACATTATTTATCATTTGTATTAGGATGTTTATTTGTCGCTTTGATGATTTCTAATGTAGGACTAAATGCGATTATCACAGCATCTATTCCTGTGTTAATGTTTATTTATCCTTTAGCAATGGTTTTAATTTTATTATCATTGTTAAGTAAGTGGACAGATAATATTAGAAATTGTTATAAAATAGTGATAGGATTTACGGTTATCTCATCTGTTTTAGATGCAATTCGGGCACTGCCGGAATGGATGCAGCAACATAGTTTGATTTCATCTATTTTGAGTTTTTCTGAACAATCTATTCCGTTCTTTAGTAGTGGTTTAAGTTGGATTATTTTTGCATTTGTTGGACTGATTATTTCGTTACTATTTAATATTAAAAGAAACCCATCAAGCGTCTAAGCTAGATGGGTTTTTGGTTTATAAATAATATTTTTTAGCGACACTTAAGTCATCGTTCAATTCATAAACTAAAGGTTGACCGGTTGGGATTTCTAGAGCCATGATATCGTCATCAGAAATATTTTCAATGTGTTTTGCTAAAGCGCGTAGTGAGTTACCATGTGCGGCAACTAATACGACATCATCTTTCAATAATGATGGAGCAATATGATCATTCCAAAAAGGTAAGGCACGTTCAAGTGTTACTTTTAAATTTTCTCCTTCTGGAATTGCTCGTTTATCTAAGTAACGATATTTTGGATCGTGTGTGGATGATTCAGGACTACTTGGGTCAAGTAATGGAGGTAGTGTGTCATATGAGCGTCTCCACAATTGAACTTGATCTGCCCCATATTTTTCAGCCGTTTCAGTCTTGTTTAATCCTTGTAATGCCCCATAGTGACGCTCATTTAAACGCCAAGATTTAAATTCAGGTGTTGAGAGTTGATCTGATTCTTCTAGAACATAATGAGATGTTTTAATAGCCCGTTTTAAGTATGATGTATACGCAACATCAAATAAAATGCCAGCTTCTTTTATTTTTCTACCAGCTTCTTGAGCTTCTTTTACTCCTTGCTCACTTAGATCAACATCTACCCATCCAGTAAATAAGTTAAGAGAGTTCCATACGCTTTGTCCATGTCGAATAAAAACTAATGTTTTCATCTGATTCATCTACCCTTCGTATATATAAGTTATCATCTAGAAACGTCGATTGTTTTAACCCCATCATTTTGTGTACCAATAATTACTCGGTTCACCATATTTAAGAATAAGCCATGCTCAACAACACCAACTTGAGTATCTAGCCAAGCAGCTAATTCTATAGGATTCTCAATTTTTTCTAGGTGTAAGTCTATAATATAATTTTTACTGTCTGTTAGCAAAGGATTACCATCGTTAGTTAGACGTAAAATTGGATTTAACTTATTTTCATTAAATACTTTAAATAGTTGAGCACTTCCATAAGGAATCACTTCAATAGGAAGTGGAAAAGCGCCTAAGTGTTTCACCATTTTTGATTCATCAACTATCCAAATAATTTCTTTTGAATAAGTTCCGACAATTTTTTCAAATAGAAGGGCAGCACCTCCACCTTTTATTCCTTGGAAGTCATCAGAGATTTCATCAGCACCATCAATCGTTAAATCAACGTAGTCTACTTCATCGATACTTTTTAAAGGGATATCTAAAGCTAAAGCTTGTACTTGTGTTGCTTTGGATGTGGTTACCCCAGTAATATTTAATCCTTCTTCCTTTACGCGACGTCCAATTTCTTCTACCATATAGTAAGCTGTTGACCCTGTACCAAGACCTACAATCATACCATCTTTTACATAATTTGCTGATTCAATGCCAACTAATTTTTTAAGATTCATAATAAAAAAATTCCTCCTAGTATTCTATAAATTTATTGTAAGCATTATCTTAAAAAAAAGATACACTAAAAAATTAAATTTTATAAATTAAAGTATTGACGTTTATTAATAGAGTGTGTTACTATTACAAAGGTGCTTGAGAACAAGTCTTTTTAAATGTATCGACTGTATTAAAGCCTATTTTACGATGCAGGATTTCTTGCATTAATTTTTTTAAATTTGAAAAAGAACCACCTGGATGTGTGGCTCTAGAAAAGCTCTATAAGGAAGGAGGAACTTTATCATGCCTACAATTAATCAATTGGTACGTAAATCTCGTAAATCAAAAACAACTAAATCTGGCTCACCTGCTTTAGGTAAAAGCTATAATAGTTTCAAAAAATCTCAAACTAACGTGAACTCTCCACAAAAACGTGGTGTTTGTACACGTGTGGGTACGATGACACCGAAAAAACCTAACTCTGCGTTACGTAAATATGCCCGTGTTCGTTTGTCAAACTTAATTGAAGTGACAGCTTACATTCCAGGTATTGGACATAACTTGCAAGAACATAGTGTGGTTTTAATCCGTGGAGGTCGTGTAAAAGATTTACCAGGGGTTCGTTATCATATCGTGCGTGGTGCTTTAGATACTGCTGGTGTTACTGATCGTAAACAAAGCCGTTCTAAATATGGTACTAAAAAACCTAAAAAATAATTAAACTGATTAAATAAAATTTTTGGAAGGAGGAGTTACACATGCCAAGAAAAGGTCCTGTTGCAAAACGTGATGTATTACCAGATCCGATTTATAACTCAAAATTAGTGACTCGTTTAATCAACCGCGTAATGGTTGACGGTAAGCGTGGTGTTGCTTCTAGCATTATTTATGATGCATTTGATATTATTAAAGAATCTACAGGGAATGATCCATTAGAAGTTTTCGAACAAGCAATGGAAAATGTTATGCCTGTTCTTGAAGTTAAAGCTCGCCGTGTTGGTGGTTCTAACTATCAAGTACCAGTTGAAGTTCGTCCAGAACGTCGTTCAACTTTAGGATTACGTTGGATTGTTAACTATTCACGTCTACGTGGAGAGCACACAATGGAACAACGTTTAGCAAAAGAAATTATGGATGCAGCTAATAACACTGGTTCTTCAGTTAAAAAACGTGAAGACGTGCATAAAATGGCTGAAGCCAACAGAGCGTTTGCTCACTATCGTTGGTAAGATCCTCTTTTTAAAACGAAGAGAATACAGTTGTATTTAAATCAATCAAGTTTGAGAGGAGTTAGAATAGAATGGCAAGAGAGTTTTCATTAGAAAAAACTCGTAATATCGGAATTATGGCCCATGTTGATGCTGGTAAAACAACAACAACAGAGCGTATCCTTTATTATACTGGTAAAATCCATAAATTAGGTGAAACCCATGAGGGAGCTTCACAAATGGACTGGATGGAACAAGAGCAAGAACGTGGTATTACGATTACATCTGCGGCAACGACTGCACAATGGAAAGGTTACCGTGTAAACATCATTGACACTCCTGGACACGTGGACTTCACAATTGAAGTTCAACGTTCACTACGTGTATTAGATGGTGCTGTTACCGTACTTGACTCACAATCAGGTGTTGAGCCTCAAACAGAAACTGTTTGGAGACAAGCAACTGAATATAAAGTACCTCGTATTGTATTTTGTAATAAAATGGATAAAACTGGTGCAGATTTCTTGTACTCAGTTAAAACTATCCATGATCGCTTACAAGCAAATGCTCACCCAATTCAATTACCAATTGGTTCAGAAGATAACTTCACTGGAATTATCGACTTAATCAAAATGAAAGCTGAAATCTATACAAATGACTTAGGAACAGATATTCAAGAATCAGATATTCCTGAAGAATATGTAGATATGGCTAATGAATGGCGTGAAAAATTAGTTGAAGCTGTTGCTGAAACTGATGAAGAATTAATGATGAAATATTTAGAAGGTGAAGAAATCACTGAAGAAGAATTAAAACAAGGGATTCGTCGTGCGACAATCAATGTTGAGTTCTTCCCTGTATTAGCTGGTTCTGCCTTTAAAAATAAAGGTGTCCAATTAATGTTAGATGCTGTTTTAGATTATTTACCTGCTCCAACTGATGTTGAAGCAATTAAAGGTATTGATACTAAAACTGATGAAGAAACTGTACGTCCATCTACTGATGACGCACCATTTGCTTCATTGGCATTTAAAGTTATGACCGACCCATTCGTTGGTCGTCTAACATTCTTCCGTGTATATTCAGGTACATTGGATAGTGGATCATACGTTTTAAATGCGTCTAAAGACAAAAAAGAACGTATTGGTCGTATTCTACAAATGCATGCCAATTCACGTCAAGAAATCAGTACAGTTTACGCAGGAGATATCGCAGCAGCTGTTGGGTTGAAAGACACAACAACTGGAGATACATTATGTGCATTAGATGCACCTGTTGTTCTTGAATCAATTGAGTTCCCAGAACCAGTTATCCAAGTAGCGGTAGAACCTAAATCTAAAGCCGACCAAGATAAAATGGGTATTGCTTTACAAAAACTTGCTGAAGAAGATCCGTCATTCCGTGTTGAAACAAACGTTGAAACGGGTGAAACTGTTATCTCAGGTATGGGTGAGTTACACTTAGACGTTTTAGTAGACCGTATGAGACGTGAATTCAAAGTAGATGCGAACGTAGGAGCTCCTCAAGTTTCTTATCGTGAAACATTTAGAGCACCTATGACTCAAGCGGAAGGTAAATTTGTTCGTCAGTCTGGTGGTAAAGGTCAATACGGTCACGTATGGATTGAATTCACACCAAACGAAGAAGGAAAAGGTTTCGAGTTTGAAAATGCTATCGTTGGTGGTGTAGTTCCTCGTGAATACATCCCAGCTGTTGAAAAAGGATTGGCAGATTCTATGGCTAATGGTGTTCTTGCTGGATATCCATTAGTGGACATTAAAGCTAAATTATATGATGGTTCTTACCATGATGTTGACTCAAATGAGACAGCATTCCGTGTTGCGGCATCTATGGCTTTACGTGCAGCGGCTAAGAAAGCACAACCAGCAATTCTTGAACCAATGATGAAAGTAACGATTACTGTTCCAGAAGATAACTTAGGTGATATCATGGGACACGTTACAAGTCGTCGTGGACGCGTTGAAGGTATGGAAGCACATGGTAATTCACAAATTGTTAACGCAATGATTCCACTTGCTGAAATGTTTGGATACGCAACAACATTACGTTCTTCAACTCAAGGACGTGGTACATTCATGATGGTATTTGACCACTATGAAGATGTACCTAAATCAATTCAAGAAGAAATTATTAAGAAAAATGGTGGATCTCAAGATTAGTTATTTTGACTAGGATTTTTTCTGAATTTCATGTAGAATGATGATGAATGAGGGCAAGAATCTCATTAATTGATTTTCTTCCTTCATCATTATAATATAAATAAATAACTTTTAAATTTTAGGAGGATATATACAAAATGGCAAAAGAAAAATTTGACCGTTCGAAAGCCCATGTAAACATTGGTACAATCGGACACGTTGACCACGGTAAAACAACTTTATCTGCAGCAATCGCAACAGTTTTAGCTAAACACAATGGTGGAGAAGCTTATGACTATGCTGCAATTGATAACGCTCCAGAAGAAAAAGAACGTGGAATTACAATTTCTACTTCTCATATTGAATATGAAACTGATACTCGTCACTACGCACACGTTGACTGCCCAGGACATGCTGACTACGTTAAAAACATGATTACTGGTGCTGCTCAAATGGACGGTGCGATCTTAGTAGTATCTGCTGCTGATGGTCCAATGCCTCAAACTCGTGAGCACATTCTTTTATCTCGTAACGTTGGTGTTCCATACATCGTTGTTTTCTTAAACAAAATGGATATGGTTGATGACGAAGAATTATTAGAATTAGTAGAAATGGAAGTTCGTGACTTATTAACTGAATATGACTTCCCAGGAGATGATACTCCAATCGTTGCTGGTTCAGCATTAAAAGCTTTAGAAGGCGACCCTGCTTATGAAGAAAAAATCTTAGAATTAATGGCTGCTGTTGATGAATATATTCCAACACCAGAACGTGATACTGACAAACCATTCATGATGCCAGTTGAGGACGTATTCTCAATTACTGGTCGTGGTACTGTTGCTACTGGTCGTGTTGAACGTGGACAAGTTCGCGTTGGTGACGAAGTAGAATTAGTAGGTATCGCTGAAGAAACTGCTAAAACAACTGTAACAGGTGTTGAAATGTTCCGTAAATTATTAGATTACGCTGAAGCTGGAGATAACATTGGTGCTTTATTACGTGGGGTAGCTCGTGAAGATATCCAACGTGGACAAGTATTAGCAGCTCCAGGAACAATCACTCCACATACTAAATTTAAAGCTGAAGTTTACGTTTTATCTAAAGAAGAAGGTGGACGTCATACTCCATTCTTTACAAACTACCGTCCTCAGTTCTACTTCCGTACAACTGACGTAACTGGTGTATGTAACTTACCAGAAGGTACTGAAATGGTAATGCCTGGTGATAACGTAGCTATGGACGTTGAATTAATTCACCCAATCGCAATTGAAGACGGAACTCGTTTCTCAATTCGTGAAGGTGGACGTACTGTTGGTTCAGGCGTTGTAACTGAAATCGTAGGTTAATTTTTTAATCTATTCAAATAAAGCATTGTTGTGTAAGGACGTAAGGTTGAAAACATTTGTTTTCAACCTTTTTTTATGTAATAAAATAGAATTTAAAGCATAAAATAAAAAAATATCTAATAAGATGAAAATAAAAATAATTAAATGTAAAAAAGGGTTGCTAATAACATTCTTTTTTAGTATAATTCTAGAGGTGCTGATAAAAAAGTGTATTAGTACCTCGTATGAAAATACGGAGGCGTTGAATCGAGAGGTTGCGACACGCCAGGAAGCATTGCCATGGTGGCGTGTTGGATATTTTCGAGGAGCTATGTCTACTTTTAAAATAGGCGAAGGAGGGAACAAAATGGCAAAACAAAAAATTCGTATCCGTTTAAAAGCGTATGAACATCGTGTATTAGATCAGTCTGCAGAAAAAATTGTAGAAACAGCAAAAAGAACAGGTGCTGAGGTTTCTGGACCAATTCCATTACCAACTGACCGTTCAGTTTATACAGTAATTCGTGCGACACATAAATACAAAGATTCACGTGAACAATTCGAAATGCGTACTCACAAACGTTTAATTGATATTGTGAGCCCAACACCAAAAACAGTTGACGCTTTAATGAAGCTAGACTTGCCAAGTGGTGTAAATATTGAAATTAAATTATAATAACAAAAAGATGGAGGTGTACTCATGACCAAAGGAATCTTAGGTAAAAAAGTAGGTATGACACAAATATTTACAGAAAACGGCGAATTAATTCCCGTAACAGTAATCGAAGCAACTCCAAACGTTGTTTTACAAGTTAAAACTGTTGAAACTGATGGATACGAAGCTATCCAAGTTGGTTTCCAAGATAAACGTGATATTTTGTCAAACAAACCTGCTAAGGGTCATGTTGCAAAAGCAAATACGACTCCTAAGCGCTTCATTAGAGAATTCAATGATGTTGAGCTGGGAGAATATGAAGTAGGTAAAGAAATCACTGTTGATGTTTTCCAAGTAGGAGACATTGTTGATGTCACAGGTACAACTAAAGGACACGGCTTCCAAGGTGCTATTAAGCGTCATGGACAATCTCGTGGACCAATGGCACATGGTTCTAGATATCATCGTCGTCCTGGTTCAATGGGTGGAGCGTCTGATCCATCACGTGTATTTAAAGGCAAAAAACTTGCTGGACGTATGGGTGGAGATCGTGTTACAGTTCAAAACCTTGAAATCGTAAGAGTAGATGCAGATAAAAATGTTATTTTAGTAAAAGGTAATGTACCTGGTGCTAAAAAATCATTAATTGAAATAAAAACAGCTGTTAAGGCTGCTAAATAATTGTGGGAGAGGAGGAACTAAGAATGACATCTGTAGCATTATTTAAACAAGATGGAACTCAAAATGGCGAAATTGAATTAAATGAAGCTATTTTTGGTATCGAGCCAAACGAAAGTGTTGTCTACGATGCAATTATCATGCAACGTGCTTCTTTAAGACAAGGAACTCACGCTGTTAAAAACCGTAGCGCTGTACGCGGTGGTGGTCGTAAACCATGGCGTCAAAAAGGAACAGGTCGTGCGCGTCAAGGATCTATCCGCTCACCACAATGGCGTGGAGGTGGAGTTGTCTTTGGACCAACACCACGTTCTTACAGCTACAAATTACCTAAAAAAGTTCGTCGTTTAGCAATTAAATCTGTTTTATCAGAAAAAGTTGCTGAAAACAAACTAGTTGTTGTTGAAGGATTGGCTTTCGACGCACCAAAAACAAAAGAATTTAAACAAGTTTTAGCAAACTTAAGTGTTGACACTAAAGTTTTAGTAGTACTAGAAGGTGGCAATGATTTTGCTGCTTTATCAGGACGTAACTTACCAAACGTTTCTATTGTAGAATCAAATAACGTAAGCGTACTTGACGTAGTTGCTGCTGACAAACTATTAGTAACTAAAACTGCTCTAACTCAAATAGAGGAGGTGCTTGCATAATGGAATTAATCGACGTAATTAAACGTCCAGTTATTACAGAAATGTCTGTAGCAGCTATGGACGAAAAAAAATACACGTTTGAAGTTGACGTAAGAGCCAACAAAACATTAGTTAAGCAAGCTGTAGAATCAGTTTTCGACGTTAAAGTTAAAAAAGTTAACATCATGAACGTAAAACCTAAACTTAAAAGAATGGGTAAACATGCTGGTTATACTAAAAAACGCCGTAAAGCAATTGTACAACTAACAGAAGATTCAAAAGAAATTCAAATTTTTGATGCTGAATAATTACAGCATCAACTAAAGTAGGAGGGAAATCACGTGGCGATTAAAAAGTATAAACCTACCACAAATGGTCGTCGTAACATGACTGGTTCTGATTTTGCTGAAATCACAACATCTAAACCAGAAAAAACGTTATTACAACCATTAAGTAAAAACGCTGGACGTAACAACCAAGGTAAAATTACTGTACGTCATCAAGCTGGTGGACACAAACGCCAATATCGTTTAATTGACTTTAAACGTAATAAAGATAATGTGGTTGGTACTGTAAAAACAGTTGAGTATGATCCAAACAGATCTGCTAACATTGCATTAATCCATTACACTGATGGTGTGAAGGCATATATCTTAGCACCAAAAGGCATCCAAGTAGGTGCACAAATTTCTTCAGGTCCAGATGCGGATATCAAAGTAGGAAATGCTCTACCATTGAATAATATCCCAGTTGGTACTGTTATCCATAACATTGAGTTAAAACCTGGTAAAGGTGGACAATTAATTCGTTCAGCTGGTACTAGCGCTCAAGTTTTAGGTAAAGAAGGTAAATATGTATTAGTTCGTTTGAATTCAGGAGAAGTTCGTATGATTTTAGGAACTTGTCGTGCAACAATCGGTACTGTAGGTAACGAACAACACGAATTAATTAACATCGGTAAAGCTGGTCGTAATCGCTGGTTAGGTAAACGTCCTACTGTACGTGGTAGCGTAATGAACCCTAATGATCACCCACACGGTGGTGGTGAAGGTAAAGCACCTATCGGACGTCCATCTCCAATGAGTCCATGGGGCAAACCAACACTTGGATACAAAACACGTAGCAAAAAAGCTAAATCAGATAAACTTATTGTACGTCGTCGTAAAACTAAATAATTTGATAGCTAATATGAAATATGTGAGAGGAGGTTCACCATGGGTCGTAGCTTAAAAAAAGGACCTTTTGTCGATGAACACTTAATGAAAAAAGTGGAAGCACAAAAAGATCAACCGAAAAAGAAAGTAATTAAAACTTGGTCACGTCGTTCTACAATTTTTCCAAACTTTATAGGATATACTATCGCAGTATATGATGGAAGAAAACATGTCCCTGTTTACATTCAAGAAGACATGGTAGGCCATAAACTAGGTGAATTCGCACCAACAAGAACTTATCGCGGACACGCTGCTGACGATAAAAAAACAAATCGCTAATTGAGGGGAGGACACGAATATGTCAGAAGAAAGAATTACTTCAGCTAAAGCAACTGCTAAAACAATTCGCACTTCACCTCGTAAGACAAGACTTGTTGTTGACCTAATCAGAGGAAAACAAGTAGGGGAAGCAATTTCAATCTTGAAATTCTCACCTAACAAAGCAGCAGGTATTGTTGAAAAAGTGCTTATGTCAGCTATTGCTAACGCAGAAAACAACTTTGATTTAGATGTTGAAGATTTAGTAGTATCAGAAGTATTTGTAAATGAAGGACCAACAATGAAACGCTTCCGTCCTCGTGCAAAAGGATCTGCTTCACCTATCAACAAAAGAACAAGTCATATTACAGTAGTAGTATCAGAAAAATAAGGAGGGACAACCAGTGGGTCAAAAAATTAATCCAATTGGAATGCGTGTCGGCGTCATTCGTGACTGGGATGCGAAATGGTATGCAGAAAAAGAATACGCTGAATACCTACATGAAGATTTGAAGATTCGTAAATTCATTTCGACTAGATTGGCTGATGCTTCTGTTTCAACCGTTGAAATCGAACGTGCTGCAAATCGCGTGAACGTTTCAATTCATACTGCTAAACCTGGTATGGTTATTGGTAAAGGTGGATCTGAAGTTGAAGCTTTACGTAAAGAATTAAATAAATTAACTGGTAAACGAGTTCACATTAACATCGTTGAAATCAAAAAACCAGATTTAGATGCTAAATTAGTAGCAGAAGGAATTGCACGTCAATTAGAAAATCGTGTAGCATTCCGTCGTGCTCAAAAACAAGCTATCCAACGTACAATGAGATCAGGTGCTCAAGGTATCAAAACTCTTGTATCTGGACGTTTAAATGGTGCTGACATGGCACGTTCTGAAGGTTATTCTGAAGGAACTGTTCCATTGCACACATTAAGAGCAGATATTGATTATGCTTGGGAAGAAGCAGATACAACATACGGAAAACTAGGAGTTAAAGTGTGGATTTATCGTGGAGAAATTCTTCCTGAAAAGAAAAACACTGAGAAAGGAGGGAAATAATCATGTTAGTACCTAAACGTGTAAAACACCGTCGTGAATTTAGAGGTAAAATGCGTGGTGAAGCTAAAGGTGGAAAAGAAATCGCATTTGGTGAATATGGCTTACAAGCTATAGATTCTCATTGGATTACTAACCGTCAAATTGAAGCTGCCCGTATCGCAATGACTCGTCACATGAAACGTGGTGGGAAAGTATGGATTAAAATTTTCCCTCACAAGTCATATACATCAAAAGCAATTGGTGTTCGTATGGGTTCTGGTAAAGGGGCTCCTGAAGGCTGGGTTTCACCAGTAAAACGTGGAAAAATCTTGTTTGAAGTTGCTGGCGTTCCAGAAGATGTAGCTCGTGAAGCATTAAGACTTGCTTCTAACAAGTTACCTATTAAAACAAAAATTGTAAAACGTGAAGAAATGGGTGGTGAATCGAATGAAGGTTAAAGATATCAGAGAGTTAACCACTACCGAAATGATCGCTAAAGAGAAAGAGTATAAAGAAGAACTTTTCAACTTACGTTTCCAATTAGCAACAGGTCAATTAGAAAACACAGCGCGAATTTCAGAAGTTCGTAAATCGATTGCACGCATCAAAACAGTTTTGCGTGAAGAAGCTGCTAAGTAATAGTGGAAGGAGGCCATTGATAGATGACTCAAGAAAGAAATGAACGTAAAGTCTACACTGGACGCGTAGTTTCCGATAAAATGGATAAAACTATCGTTGTTGTAGTAGAAACAAAGAAAACTCATAAGATTTATGGTAAGAGAGTTAAATACTCTAAAAAATATAAAGCTCATGATGAAAACAATGTAGCAAAAACGGGAGACATCGTTAAAATTATGGAAACTCGTCCATTATCTGCGACAAAACGCTTCCGTTTAGTAGAAGTTGTAGAAGAAGCAGTAATTATTTAATTCGAATTTTCCTATAGAGAAACCTGAAAGTTTGAAAGGAGGATACTCAAGTGATCCAACAAGAAAGTCGTATGAAAGTTGCTGACAACTCAGGAGCTCGTGAAGTACTTACAATTAAAGTACTTGGTGGTTCTGGTCGTAAAACAGCAAATATCGGTGACGTTGTGGTTTGTACGGTTAAACAAGCAACACCAGGTGGAGTTGTTAAAAAAGGCGAAGTAGTTAAAGCTGTTATCGTTCGTACAAAATCAGGAGCTCGTCGTAGTGACGGTTCTTATATCAAATTTGATGAAAATGCATGTGTGATTATTCGTGATGACAAGAGCCCACGTGGTACTCGTATCTTTGGGCCAGTTGCTCGTGAATTACGTGACAACAACTTTATGAAAATAGTCTCACTAGCACCAGAAGTGTTATAATACATACTCATGTTTAAAGGAGGTGCGAAACAAGATGTTCGTTAAAAAAGGCGATAAAGTAAAAGTTATCTCAGGTAAAGATAAGAATAAAGAGGGAATCGTACTCCAAGCATTTCCGAAGAAAGATCGCGTCATCGTAGAAGGTGTTAACGTTATGAAAAAACACCAAAAACCTAGCGCGACAGCTCCACAAGGTGGAATTATCGAAATGGAGGCATCTATTCACGTTTCTAATGTAATGGTGGTTGATCCATCTAATGGTGAACCAACACGCGTAGGATACAAAGAAGTAGATGGTAAAAAAGTACGCGTTTCTAAGAAAACTGGAGAAGTTTTAGATAAATAAGAATATCAGGAAGGAGGCAATGTTGAATGAACCGCCTAAAAGAAAAGTATCTTAATGAAGTAACACCATCATTGGTGGAAAAATTTAATTACTCTTCTGTTATGCAAACACCTAAAGTTGATAAAATCGTTATTAACATGGGTGTTGGTGATGCAGTATCAAATAGTAAAAACTTAGATAAAGCTGTTGAAGAACTTGCTTTAATCTCTGGACAAAAACCAATTATTACAAAAGCTAAAAAATCTATCGCTGGTTTCCGTTTACGTGAAGGAATGCCAATCGGATGTAAAGTAACTTTACGTGGAGAAAGAATGTACGAATTTTTAGATAAATTAGTATCTGTCTCTTTACCTCGTGTACGTGACTTCCACGGTATCAGCAAAAAATCATTTGACGGACGTGGAAATTACACTTTAGGTGTAAAAGAACAATTAATTTTCCCTGAAGTTGATTATGATTTAGTAGATAAAGTTCGAGGAATGGACATTGTTATTGTTACAACAGCTAATACTGATGAGGAAGCTCGTGAGTTATTAGGTCAACTTGGAATGCCATTCCAAAAATAATTTAAGGAGGCGAACTACGTGGCTAAAAAATCAATGATTGCTAAAAATAAACGCCCAGCAAAATTCTCAACTCAAGAATATACTCGTTGTGAACGTTGTGGACGTCCACATTCAGTTTATCGCAAATTCAAACTTTGCCGTATTTGCTTCCGTGAACTTGCCTATAAAGGACAAATTCCCGGCGTGAAGAAAGCAAGCTGGTAAAAAAAGTAAACCGCAAAAGGAGGTAAAGGACTCAATGGTGATGACAGATCCAATTGCAGACTTCTTAACTCGTATTCGTAATGCGAATATCGTAAAACACGAATCATTAGAAGTGCCTGCATCAACAATCAAACTTGAAATCGCAAAAATCTTACAACGTGAAGGTTTTGTGCGTGAAGTAGAATTCATCGAAGATGACAAACAAGGAATCATCCGTGTTTTCTTAAAATATGGTAAAAACGACGAACGCGTTATTACTAACTTAAAACGTATCTCAAAACCAGGTTTACGTGTTTATGTAAAAGCTGATGAAGTGCCTAAAGTATTAAATGGTTTAGGTATAGCTATTATCTCAACTTCAGAAGGAATCTTAACTGATAAAGAAGCAAGAGAGCGTAACACTGGTGGAGAAGTATTAGCATACGTTTGGTAAAAAATTATTAATCAAGGAGGTGGCCTAGAGTGAGTCGTATCGGAAATAAACCAGTCGTAGTTCCTGCAGGTGTTACAGTAACACAATCAGGAAACACTGTTACGGTTAAAGGTCCAAAAGGTGAATTAACTCGTGAGTTTTCACCAAATATTACGTTAAACATTTCAGAAGGTGAAGTTGTCTTAACTCGTCCTGATGATACTAAAGAAAACAAAACCTTACATGGTACAATGCGTGCTAACTTAAACAACATGGTTGTTGGTGTTAGTGAAGGGTTTGAAAAAGCTCTTGAACTAATCGGGGTTGGTTACCGTGCTCAATTACAAGGTAAAAAACTTGTTTTAAACGTTGGATATTCACATCCAGTTGAGTTTGAAACACCAGAAGGCATCACAATTGAAGTTCCTTCAAATACACAAGTTGTTGTTAAAGGGTCTAACAAAGAAGTTGTTGGTGAACTTTCAGCAAACATTCGTGGAGTACGTCCTCCTGAACCTTACAAAGGTAAAGGTATTCGCTATGTTGGCGAACACGTAAGACGTAAAGAAGGTAAAACTGGTAAATAACAAATAAATTAATGAGGTGACAAGTGTGATTTCAAAACCAGATAAAAATAAAGTGCGCCAAAAAAGACATCGTCGCGTACGTAGTAAAATCTCTGGTACTGCCGAGTGCCCACGCTTGAACGTATTCCGTTCTAACAAAAACATCTACGCTCAATTAATTGATGACGTAGCGGGTGTGACACTTGCAAGTGCCTCTACTGTTGATAAAGATATCGCAGGAGAAAACAAAACTGAAGCAGCTACAGCTGTAGGAGCTTCAATCGCTAAAAAAGCAACAGAAAAAGGTATTAAAGAAGTAGTCTTTGACCGTGGTGGATACCTTTACCATGGACGTGTAGCTGCATTAGCTGAAGCAGCACGTGAAAATGGACTAGAATTTTAGGAAAAGGAGGAACACCATTCATGGCTAATTTAGATGCTAGACAATTCGACTTAGAAGACCGCGTAGTAGCTATTAACCGCGTATCTAAAGTTGTTAAAGGTGGACGTCGTCTACGCTTTGCTGCTTTAGTAGTAGTTGGAGATAGAAATGGTCACGTTGGATTTGGTACTGGTAAAGCTCAAGAAGTACCTGAAGCAATTCGTAAAGCAGTAGAAGATGCTAAGAAAAACTTAATCGAAGTACCAATGGTAGGCTCAACAATTCCTCACGAAGTGATCGGATCATTCTGTGGTGGACGTATCCTTATGAAACCTGCTGTAGCCGGTTCTGGGGTTGCTGCTGGTGGACCAGTACGTGCCGTCCTTGAGTTAGCGGGTATTTCTGATATTACAAGTAAATCTTTAGGATCAAACACACCTGTCAACGTTGTTCGTGCAACTGTTGAAGGATTAAGTAGACTAAAACGTGCAGAAGAAGTGGCTGAACTTAGAGGCATTTCTGTTGACGAACTAATCGGATAAGGGGGACCAAAAATGAGCGAATTAAAAATTACTTTAAAACGTAGTATCATTGGACGTCCTCAAAACCAACGCGATACAGTGAAAGCTTTAGGCTTGAAAAAAACTAATTCTACAGTTGTTAAACCAAACAACGAAGCAATTAAAGGAATGGTTAACACTATATCTCATTTAGTGGACGTTGAAGAAATTTAAGTGTAATTTGTAGGTAGACTATTTTTAAGGAGGTGCCGAATATATGAAACTTCATGAGTTACATCCGGCAGAAGGATCAAGACATGTACGTAATCGTGTAGGTCGTGGATCATCATCTGGTAACGGTAAAACATCAGGTCGTGGACAAAAAGGTCAAAAATCACGTTCAGGTGGTGGTGTACGTTTAGGTTTTGAAGGGGGACAAACTCCTTTATTCCGTCGTTTACCAAAACGTGGATTTACTAACATTAACCGTAAAGATTATGCAGTAATCAACTTAGACGTGTTAAATCGTTTTGAAGATGGTACTGAAGTAACACCAACTACTTTAATTGAAGCAGGAATCGTTAAAAACGAAAAATCAGGAATCAAAGTTTTAGGTAATGGTGAATTAACTAAAAAATTAACTGTGAAAGCAGCTAAATTCTCTGAATCTGCAAAAACTGCAATTGAAGCAGCTGGTGGGTCAGTTGAGGTGATCTAATGTTTAAGCTGTTGAAGGATTCGTTTAAGATAGAAAATATCCGTAATAAGATATTTTTTACACTTTTCATTCTCTTCGCGTTTAGAGTTGGAGCACATATTACAGTACCTGGTGTTGACGCAAAAGCATTAACAAATCTTAATGATTTAGCTTTAATGGCGATGTTCAACACGGTCAGTGGTAATGCCATGGAGAGATTCTCATTGTTCGCAATGGGGGTATCGCCATACATTACTGCATCTATTATTGTTCAATTACTTCAAATGGATATCGTACCGAAATTTGTTGAATGGTCAAAACAAGGAGAGGTAGGACGTAGAAAATTAAACCAAGCAACACGTTATATTACGTTGGTGTTAGGTTTTGTTCAATCTATTGCTATCACAGCTGGTTTTAACCTGTATGCAAATGCCGGACTAGTGAAAAGTCCAAGTGTATTTACGTATGTAAGTATCGGAATCATCTTAACAGCTGGTACCATGTTAGTTACTTGGATGGGGGAGCAAATATCTGAAAAAGGAATTGGAAATGGTGTCTCAATGATTATCTTTGCTGGGATCATCGCCAGATTCCCATCAAGCATCAAAGAAATCTATGTAGACTATTTTGTCAATATTGATAAATCTGATATGTGGAAATCTGTATTATTCATACTTGCTTTAGTTATTGCTATTCTTTTAGTAGTAGTTATGGTAACTTATGTGCAACAAGCAGAAAGAAAGATACCAATTCAATATACAAAACGCGTAGCTGGCGCACCACAAAGTAGTTATTTACCATTAAAAGTAAATGCGGCAGGAGTTATTCCTGTAATCTTTGCCAGCTCAATTATTGCAACACCACAAGCTATTTTGACTGCCTTTAAAACAACACAAGGTGGAAAAGGTTGGTTTGACGTGTTGACAACATTGTTTGATTATTCAACTATCCCAGGTGGAATACTTTATACAATTATGATTGTTGCTTTTACATTCTTCTATGCCTTTGTTCAGGTTAATCCTGAGAAAGTAGCTGAGAATTTGCAGAAGCAAGGAAGTTATATTCCAAGTGTACGACCTGGCCAAGAAACAGAAAAATTCATTTCGTCTTTATTAATGAGATTAAGTGTTGTTGGATCTGTCTTCTTAGGATTAGTGGCAATTCTACCAATTATTGCGCAAAATATTTGGGGCTTACCTCAATCAATTGGATTGGGAGGAACAAGTTTACTGATTGTCATTAGTGTGGCTCTTGAAACAAATAAACAGCTTGAAGGGTTATTGTTGAAGCGTCAGTACACTGGTTTTATCAGAGAGTAAGAGTGTGTGTTGAGGTTTTACCTCAGCACTTTTCTCGAACTTAAGGAGGAAAACAAATGAATCTCATCCTAATGGGGTTGCCAGGAGCAGGTAAAGGTACTCAAGCGGAAAGAATCGTCGATGTTTATGAAATCCCGCATATTTCTACTGGAGATATGTTCCGTGAAGCAATGAAGAATGAAACACCTCTTGGTAAAGAAGCAAAATCTTATATCGATAAAGGTGAATTAGTTCCGGATTCTGTGACAAACGGGATTGTAAAAGATCGTTTATCACAAGCTGATACAGAAAAAGGATTTTTATTAGATGGATTTCCTCGTACACTAGCTCAAGCAGAAGAATTAGATACAATTTTAGAGGAGTTAGGTAAAAAAGTAGATGATGTTCTAAACATCCATGTAGCAGAAGATGTATTAGTTGACCGTCTTGCTGGTCGTATCATTTGTAGAAGTTGTGGCGCAACTTATCACAAAACAAACAATCCACCAAAAGTGGAAGGTACTTGTGATCGTTGTGGTGGTCATGATTTTTATCAAAGAGAAGATGACAAGCCTGAGACAGTTAAGAATCGTCTAGAAGTTAACATTAAAAATAGCGAACCAATTTTATCGTATTACCAAGATAAAGGTGTATTACACACTATTGATGGAGATCGCGATATTGATGCTGTTTTTGAAGATGTGAAATCAATCATAGATAAAGCCAATTAGAATGCTCATCTAGTTATCTATTCTATGTCACTCACTATTTCTTACCCGCATTTTTTTCATTGAATTGATGTAGGTATCTTTTCTTTGTATAGCTTTTATGCTATAATACAAAAGTTGAAATGAAATAGGTGTGAGTACTATTTTTGTCAATTGTCAGATGCAAACACTGTATAAGGAGGTACTAGTTGTGGCGAAAGAAGATATGATTGAAATCGAAGGTACAGTCGTCGAAACTTTGCCGAATGCAATGTTTAAAGTTGAATTAGAAAATGGCCATGTTATTTTGGCTCACGTATCAGGAAAGATCAGAATGCATTACATTCGTATTTTACCTGGTGACAAAGTAACTGTTGAGTTATCTCCATATGATTTAACTCGCGGTCGTATTACTTACCGCTTTAAATAATTGTACTCCGTAAAATTCAAGGAGGTATAATCATGAAAGTAAGACCATCAGTAAAACCAATTTGTGAAAAATGCAAAATAATTCGTCGTAAAGGTCGAGTTATGGTTATCTGTGAAAACCCAAAACATAAACAACGTCAAGGATAAAGGAGGTGTAACGAATAATGGCTCGTATTGCAGGTGTAGATATTCCTCGTGATAAACGTGTTGTTATTTCGCTTACTTACATTTACGGTATTGGAAAGAAAACTTCTCAAGAAATCTTAAAAGAAGCAGGAGTTTCTGAAGATATTCGTGTGCGCGATTTAACTAACGAACAAACTGATAGCATCCGTGCTGCAGTAGATAAATTAAAAGTTGAAGGTGACTTACGTCGTGAAGTGAACTTAAACATCAAACGTTTGATGGAAATTGGTTCATATAGAGGTATGCGTCATCGTCGTGGTTTGCCAACTCGTGGTCAAAACACAAAAAACAATGCTCGTACTAGAAAAGGACCAGCTCGTTCAATCGCTGGCAAGAAAAAATAAGATTAGAGTGAAGGAGGTTTAAAGCTTCATGGTAGCAAAAAAAGTTTCAAGAAAACGCCGAGTGAAAAAAAATATTGAAGCAGGTGTGGCACATATCCACTCTACATTCAATAATACAATCGTAATGTTAACTGACGTACATGGAAATGCAATTGCATGGTCATCTGCAGGTTCATTAGGATTTAAAGGTAGTAAAAAAGCAACTCCATTCGCAGCTCAAATGGCAGCTGAAACTGCAGCAAAAGCAGCTATGGAACATGGCTTGAAAACTGTTGACGTAACTGTAAAAGGACCTGGTTCTGGTCGTGAAGCAGCTATTCGTTCATTACAAGCAACAGGATTAGAAGTGACAGCAATTCGTGACGTTACTCCAGTTCCACATAATGGATGTCGCCCTCCAAAACGCCGTCGTGTTTAGTGAGAGTTTATTCATTGGATAGGAATTATAGCGACATTGAACAAGACACTTTCGTTTTGAAAGGGGTATAGACAAGAATGATTGAATTTGAGAAACCAAGAATCACAAAAATCGATGAAGATAGAGATTATGGCAAGTTCGTCATCGAACCACTTGAAAGAGGATATGGTACGACTTTAGGTAACTCTTTACGCCGTATTTTATTATCGTCTCTACCAGGGGCTGCCATCACTAATTTACAAATCGATGGTGTGTTGCATGAATTTTCAACTGTCAAAGGTGTACGTGAGGATGTCACTCAAATTATTCTAAATATCAAGGGACTTGCTTTAAAGCTTTATGCTGATGAAGAAAAGACACTTGAAATTGATATAACTGGCCCAGCTGACGTGACTGCTGGAGATATTCTTACTGACAGTGATGTTGAAATTATGAATAAGGATTTATTCATTTGTAGCGTTGCTGAAGGTGCGACTTTCCGTGCAAGCTTAACTGTTAAGCCAGGACGTGGTTATGTACAAGCAGAAGAAAATAAAAGTGAAGATATGCCTATTGGTGTATTACCAGTGGACTCTATCTACACGCCAGTTAATCGTGTAAACTATCAAGTAGAAAATACACGTGTTGGGCGTCGTGATGATTACGACAAACTAACTTTAGATGTCTGGACAGATGGATCTATCGCTCCACAAGAAGCTATCAGTTTATCTGCTAAAATCTTGACTGAGCATTTAGATATTTTTGTTAACTTGACTGATGAAGCAAAAAATGCCGAAATCATGATTGAAAAAGAAGAAACACAAAAAGAAAAAATGTTAGAAACAACAATCGAAGAGCTTGATTTATCAGTTCGTTCTTATAACTGTTTGAAACGCGCAGGCATCAACACTTTACAAGAATTAACAAATAAATCAGAAGCAGAAATGATTAAAGTTCGTAACTTAGGACGTAAATCACTTGAAGAAGTTAAAGCTAAATTAGCCGATCTTTCTCTAGGATTACGCCAAGAGGACTAATCTAAACCGATTAAAGGAGGGAACACGACGTGAGTTATCGTAAATTAGGTCGCACAAGCAGCCAACGAAAAGCAATGTTACGTGATTTAACAACTGATTTAATTATCAATGAACGCATTGAGACAACTGAAGCTCGTGCAAAAGAAATCCGTTCAACAACTGAAAAAATGATTACTTTAGGTAAACGTGGGGATCTTCATGCTCGTCGTCAAGCAGCAGCATTCGTAAGAAACGAATACTTAGATGATCGTTTAGACGAAAAAGAAGAAACTATCATTGAAGAAAGTGCTTTACAAAAATTATTCAATGACTTAGGACCTCGTTATGCTGACCGTCAAGGTGGTTACACACGTATCCTTAAAAAAGGACAACGCCGTGGAGACGCAGCACCAATGGTTATCATTGAACTTGTTTAATTTTGATAATTGCATCACTTTATAGATGATCTTTTTAGAGTGTTATGATGTTGGAGAGTTTTCTCCGAGTCTAGCTCGGTGCAGTCCTCTGTCTTTTATGATAGAGGACTTGCGCTCATCATATAAAGTGCTTTTTTTATATCATCATTTATGATAAATGGTTATTATACATAAAAATGTTTCTTTGTATCCTCAAAAAGTTTGAGTTTAGAAAGAAGCATTTTTTAAAAATTAATATGACGTTATTTAAGGAAGGCAGTAAAATGAAAAATCCCTTAATTGAATTAAATAATATATCCTTCCAATATTATGGACAGGAACATAAAGCGTTAAATGATGTATCACTTACCATTAATAAAGGTGAATGGGTAGCGTTAATTGGTCATAATGGATCAGGTAAGTCTACCTTAGCAAAAACCATTAATGGTTTAATTTCACCGGAATCTGGTGAAATAAAAGTAAACGGTGAATTATTAACGGAAGAAAATATTTGGGATATCCGTAAAATGGTTGGGATGGTGTTCCAAAATCCTGACAACCAATTTGTCGGCTCAACCGTTGAAGATGATGTGGCTTTTGGTTTAGAAAATCAAGGGGTACCTCGTGATGAGATGATTGTAAGGGTCAACAACGCGCTTGAGAGAGTTCGGATGTCTGATTTTAAGATAAAAGAACCAGCTAGATTGTCTGGAGGACAAAAGCAACGTGTTGCTATTGCGGGGGTGATTGCCTTAGCGCCTGACGTGATTATTTTAGACGAGGCAACATCTATGCTTGATCCACAAGGTAGACAAGATGTGATTGAAACGATTCGTGCATTGAAAGAAGAAACAAATTTAACAGTTATCTCGATTACACATGATATTGATGAAGCTGCTTATGCTAATCGTGTTCTTGTAATGAAGCAAGGTGAGATTATCCATGAAGGAACACCGGAAGAAATATTTTCTCATGGTGAGGCATTAATTGGGATGGGGTTAGATATACCATTTCCCGAAAAATTAAAAGCGTCATTGCGTAAAAAAGGAATTGATGTACCAAATGAGTATTTGACAAGGGAAGGATTGGTGGAATGGCTATGGACATACGGTTTGAGAAAGTAGATTTTACATATCAACCTAATAGCCCTTTTGAGCAACGTGTTTTGTTTGATATTAACTTAGACATTCCAAGTAATAGCTACAGTGCGATTGTTGGTCATACTGGTAGTGGGAAATCAACCTTGTTGCAACATTTGAATGCATTACTAAAACCAACAAGTGGGAAAGTATTTATTGGAGACCGAGTGATTACTCCTGAGACTAGCAATAAAAATTTAAAGCCAATTCGTAAAAAAGTAGGAATTGTGTTCCAATTTCCTGAATCACAATTATTTGATGAAACAGTTGCTTTAGATATAGCCTTTGGACCCAAAAATTTTGGTGTGTCTGAAGAAGAAAGTGCACGTCTAGCTAGTGAGATGTTAGAGCTTGTCGGTCTAGATGATAGCTATCTTGAGCGCTCCCCGTTTGATCTTTCAGGAGGACAAATGCGACGTGTGGCAATTGCGGGAGTGTTGGCAATGGAACCTGAAGTGTTGATTTTAGACGAACCAACAGCTGGACTTGATCCAAAGGGTAGAAAAGATATGATGGATATGTTCTATAGGTTACATAAAGAAAAAGGCATTGGCATCATATTAGTAACACATTTGATGGATGACGTAGCTGAATATGCTGATTTTATGGTCGTTTTAGAAAAAGGAAAAATTCAAAAACAAGGACATCCACGTGATATTTTTAATGATGTAGAATGGTTACGCGAAAAACAATTAGGCGTTCCAACAGTGACAGAATTTGCTTTTGATTTAATGAAAAAAGGGATGGAATTTAGTCGCTTACCATTAACCGCAGAAGAATTATCTGAAGAGCTTTTACCGATACTTGAAAAAAGGCAGGTGCTTTCAGATGATGAATAAATTGATTTTAGGTCGATACATACCAGGTGACTCTGTCGTACATCGTATGGATCCCCGGGCTAAGTTATTAGCGAGTTTTTATTTTATTGGCATTATCTTTATTTGTAATAACTTTTTATCATTCGGTGTGATGTTTGCTTTTACGCTGTTTTGTATCTGGTTGTCGCAAATTAAATTAAGCTTCTTTCTTAAAGGGGTTAAACCATTATTGTGGTTAATTTTATTTACAGTTGGGTTGCAAGTCCTCTTTACCAGAGGAGGACATGTTTACTTTGAGTGGGGTTGGATAAGTATTAGCCAATTTGGTTTGGTTAATGGGTTCTTTATTTTTACTCGTTTTGTGTTAATTATTTTCATGTCAACACTCTTAACGTTAACCACACCACCATTGTCCCTCTCAGATGCGATTGAGTATTTACTTAAACCATTGGAAAAAGTAAAATTTCCAGCACATGAAATTTCATTGATGTTGTCTATTGCGTTACGTTTTGTGCCAACATTGATGGATGAGACAGAAAAAATCATGAATGCGCAACGTGCTCGTGGGGTCGATTTTGGCGAAGGAAATTTAATGGATAAGATGAAAGCTATTGTCCCACTCTTAATTCCGTTATTCGTCAGCAGTTTTAACCGGGCAGAAGAGTTAGCGATTGCGATGGAAGCACGTGGTTATCGTGGTGGCGAAGGACGTACGAAATACCGTGTTCTAAATTGGGATAAAACAGATACACTAGCTATGTTATCGTTCGTCGTATTGACGATTGTACTATTATTAGTTAGAAATTAAAACACAAACAGCGAGGACTTGTGCCTCGTTTTTTCATTGGAAAAAATAAAGGAGATAAAGTGAATGACAAGATACAAAGCCATTATTAGTTATGATGGAACCAATTATGCTGGTTTCCAGATTCAGCCAAATGCTGTGACCATCCAAGAAGTCATAGAAGCCACTCTAAAGAGATTGAACAGTGGTAAGCCTGTGACAATCCATCCATCTGGTAGAACGGACTCAGGGGTTCATGCAGTCGGTCAGGTAATCCATTTTGATTTGCCACAAAAACGAGATGTTGAAAAATTACGTTTTGCATTGGATACTCAAACGCCAGAAGATATTAGTATTTTAGCGATTGAAGAAGTGACAGAAGATTTTCATGCGAGATACTTGGCGACAGGCAAAGAATATCACTATCATGTTGATACAGGTAAATCACCTAATCCATTTAAACGGTTGTATGCAGCACACTATCATTATGAGCTCGATTTAGACGCTATGAGACGTGCTGCTCAGTTTATTGAAGGAGAACATGACTTTAGTGTATTTTGCGCGACAGGAAGTTCTGTAGAAGATAAAACACGGAATGTCTATAGCGTGACAATAGAAGAAATCGGCGAAGATGAACTATTATTTGTGTTTAAAGGAAATGGATTTTTATATAAAATGGTGAGAATGCTTGTTGGGACGTTATTAAAAATAGGTAATGGGCAACTGCCAGAAGACGCTATACAACGTGCCCTAGCGAACCAAGACAAGAAAATGACAGGTCCAACAGCTCAACCTGAGGGGTTATTTTTAATGAAAGTCGATTATAGTGGCGAGAAAAAGTGTCATAAATAATGTGAATTTTGTTGACATATCAACAAAATAAGGATAATATGGTTAGTGGTATTGTTTGCCCCACGATGAGCCCCGGAAACTTATTGTGTTATGTCAAACAACAGAAGAAAATTGGAGGAAAAACACCCATGCGTACAACATATATGGCCAAAAATGGCGAAGTAGATCGTAAATGGTATGTAGTGGATGCAACAGATGTTCCTTTAGGACGTCTATCAACAGTTGTAGCATCTATCTTACGTGGAAAAAATAAACCAACATTCACACCACATGTGGATACTGGTGATTATGTAATTGTAATTAATGCTGATAAAGTAAAATTAACTGGTAAAAAAGCAACTGACAAAGTATATTACCGTCACAGCCAACATCCAGGTGGTTTGAAATCTATCACTGCTGGTGAACTACGTGATAAAAACTCTCGTCGTTTAGTTGAGAATTCTATCAAAGGTATGTTACCAAAGAATACTTTAGGACGTAAACAATGGTCTAAATTATTCGTTTATGGTGGAAACGAACATCAACAACAAGCTCAAAAACCAGAAGTATTAGACATTACAAACCTAATTTAAGGAGGAAAATAGATTGGCTAAAGTACAATATATCGGCACAGGCCGTCGTAAAAAATCTGTTGCGCGCGTACGCTTAGTACCTGGAACAGGTAAAGTAGTGATGAACAACAAAGACATCGAAGAATATATTCCACATGCTGATTTACGTGAAGTAATTATGCAACCTCTTGTTTTAACTGAAACAAAAGGTGCATATGACGTTTTCGTAAACGTTGATGGTGGTGGATATGCAGGACAATCTGGCGCAACTCGTCATGGTATTGCTCGTGCATTATTACAAGTAGATCCTGACTTCCGTGGAGCGCTTAAACGTGAAGGATTATTAACACGTGACGCTCGTATGGTTGAACGTAAAAAACCAGGTCTTAAAAAAGCTCGTAAAGCATCACAATTCTCAAAACGTTAATTCGTTTTTATACAGAATATCAAAGCACTCTCCATTTTGGAGGGTGTTTTTTTGTAATTTATTTTAAATGACTGTATCAAAATAAAGTAGTGTTACTTGTTCTGACAACAAAATCCAAGTAAACTTAATCTACATAAATAATCGAAAAGAAAATACTGGATTAAATTGAAAATTAAGGAGAAAAAGATGGAAACTATTTATTTGGCAGGAGGGTGCCTTTGGGGTGTACAGGCATATGTCAAGACGTTACCTGGCGTGATTGAAACTGAAGCAGGAAGGGTAAATGGCCTAACTAATGCGTTAGATGGCGAATACGATGGTTATGCGGAGTGTGTTAAAACAGTGTTTAATTCTAAAATATTGACTGTCACTCAGTTAGTTGAGTATCTGTTTGAAGTGATTGATCCATATAGTATCAATAAACAAGGAATAGATGAAGGTGAAAAATACAGAACTGGGATTTACAGTGAAATAACGGCACATTTGAATGAGGCATCCTGTTATATAAATAATCGTCAGGACAGAGATAAGATTGCTGTTGAAGTAAAGCCTCTTACTAATTATGTTAGAAGTGCAGATGAACATCAAGATAGATTGGATAGATGTCCAAATGATTATTGTCATATACCTAAAGAATTGTTGGTAAAATATAAATAAATCGAGATAACAAAAACGAGAGAATGACACATATATGACATGTCTTACTCGCTCGTTTTTGTGTTTATTCATATTGATTCACATAATCATCTGACCAAAAGTTTTTCGCGATTTTTTGTCCTTGGTCAATTTTTGCCCATTGCTGTTCTTGCGTTAATTCATTTCCACAATCACATGAAGCAAACCCACATTGATGAGAAAGTAGCAATCTCTCTTTAGGCAAGATTTGACTTGCTTTTTCTAGTAATTGATAAATTCTTGCTTCATCATCCAAAGTAGCTGTTTTACTTGATAGTAAACCCAATACCACTTCTACATTTTGTTTGTCTTTTAATGCTTCTAGTGCTGAAATATCTCCCGCACGTTCATCGTCCCACTCTAAAAAGAAGCGATCATAATGTTGTTCACCTAAGAATTTTTTCGCAATGGTTTGATAACTTCCACCAGCTGCATGGCGACTTTGATAATTACCGCGACAGTTATGTGTCCACACTTTTAAACCTAGTGAATGTCCGAAATCTGCGACTTCATTGTTAATTGCGATAAATGTATCGGCTAAATCTTCTAAACTGTCATTACCATCAGCATAGAAGCTATCTTGATTATCTGATGAGAAGAGAGTCCATAAACAATCATCAAATTGGACGATTTCACCACCAATTTCTTTGAATTCAGTTAGAAACTCTTTATAAGCATTGATGAGCCCTTTTTTTAAATCATCTTGTGTTTGATACACTTGTCCGTCACCGTAAAGTCCATTAAATACAGTTAATTCAGTAAAAGCATGAGCTGCTCCCCAAACAGTTAACTTAGCTTGCGTTTTACCAGCGTCTTGTTTCACTTTTTTAAAGATATCGAGGAAATGATGATGTTTTCCAGATAATGGTGCTACAATGCGAATACCAATATCTTTACGTGTTTCAAAGTGATCACCGTCATGATCTTTAAAGGCGTAGCCGTGGTCTGCGATAAAACGTTCAACACCACCTAATCCCCATAAAAAATCAAGATGCCACAATGATTTTGAAAATTCCCCGTCTGTGACGATATCAATACCATGGTCGATTTGTTCTTTTACCACCTCTTTAATTGCTTTGGCTTCAACGTCTTGATAACCTGGAAATTCTTCATAAAAAGGATAGAAAATATCATCTCTCACTTCGATTTGTTCTTTATATTCTAATAGCTCTTTTGGTCTAAGTAACGATCCTACTAATTGAAATTTTGATAATGTCATAAAAAATCCCTCCGTTTTTTTAAGTGTTGAATGTATTGTAACAACAATCATTAAAAATAGATAATACATAATAGTTTAATGATATAATAGGTAAAACCTATAACGTACAGGAGGTAACTATGCGTATCCAACAATTAGAATATTTAGAAAAAATTGCAGAAACAGGCTCAATTAATGAAGCTGCCAAACAGTTGTTTATCAGTCAACCTAGTTTATCACAAGCCATGAAAGAGTTAGAAAAAGAGTATAATATCCAATTATTTTATCGAAGTAAGACAGGGATCACGCTTACAAGCGAAGGACGTGAATTTATGAATTACTCGCGGATGATACTGGATCAAGTGAATTTGTTGAATGGACGGTTTAAACAAGATACAACTAGGAAAAGAACGTTTAGCGTGTCGGCACAGCATTATGCGTTTGTGGTTCATGCGTTTGTCGAGTTAGTTAGAGAAGTCGGGAAAGATGAATATCATTTTACATTGCGTGAAACCATTACAGAGAATACATTAAATGACGTTCAAACATTTCGCAGTGAAGTGGGCGTGATTTACTTAAATGATTTCAACAAAACGGTATTAAAGCGACTGATTTCTGAAAAAGATTTAGAGTTCATCCCACTATTTGACGCGAAACCGCATGTTTTTGTTGGACGGGATAACCCATTAACTAAAAAATCACGTTTGTCATTAGAAGATTTGGAAGAGTATCCTTATTTGTCATATGAACAAGGAGATACCAATTCTTTTTATTTTTCAGAAGAAATATTGAGTACTTTAGCTCATAAAAAACATATACAAATTAGTGACAGGGCCACTATCTTTAACTTAATGATTGGATTAAATGGTTATACGATTAGCTCGGGAATTATCAGTAGTGAGTTAAATGATGAAAAAATTGTCGCTATTCCACTTGATGTTGATGAAACGTTGACATTAGGGTATCTGAAGCATAAAAAAATAGACTTGAGTCAAGTGGCTCAAACTTATATTGATATGCTGAAACAACATATTCGCCATTTTGGTTTTGACGTTTATGATTCATTATATTAATCGTGCGAATAAAACAGAAATATGATAGACTATTAACCATTAATCAGGAGGAGTTAGTATGACAAAGAAAGGGATGTTGTTGGTCAACCTTGGAACACCAAAAGAGCCCACACCCAAAGAAGTCAAAAAATATTTGCGAGTATTCTTATCAGATCGACGAGTGATTAAGACACATCCACTATTGTGGCAACCCATTTTACAAGGGATTATTTTAAATACAAGACCTAAAAAATCAGCAGAGTTGTATCAATCTATTTGGACAGATGAGGGATTTCCATTATTAAATTATACATTGGCTCAACGGGATAATGTGTCCAAGTTATTTCCTGATTGGGAAGTAGAGATAGGGATGTCTTATAGTGAACCAACAATTGAGCAGGCACTGGATTGTTTACGTCAAAAGGGAGTGGATGATTTGACGATTGTGCCAATGTATCCACAATATTCTGGCACAACAGTCGGATCTGTTTTTGATAGTGTAATGCGATATTTTATTGGGACGGATAAAGTCATTGATATGAGATTTATTCGTTCATATTATGATAATGAGTTATATATTTCCTATTATGCTGAAAAAATCAAAGAAAGCTTGTTGCATCATAAGGTTGATGCTGTCGTGTTATCTTATCATGGTATTCCGGTTTCATATGTATCTGATGGGGATACTTATCCCAAAGAGTGTGAGATAACGACGCAAAAAATCAAAGAAGAAGTTGGGGATGATGTGTCGTTTATTCAGACTTATCAATCAAAATTTGGACCAAATGAATGGCTAACACCAGCAACAGATGCAACGTTAAAAGACTTACCACATCAAGGAATAAAAAATGTGTTAGTTGTCGCACCAGGGTTTGTGGTAGATTGTTTGGAAACTATAGAAGAATTAGAAGAAGAAAATAAAGGATACTTTTTAGAAAATGGTGGTAAAGAGTTTATTTATCTACCACCGTTTAATGCTGATATGGCTTTTGCGGAAGTTGTTAAAGACATAATAAACAAGTAATAGAAGGGGGTTATTTATGGGTGTAACATTTTCATATGCCATACGCGAAGAGTTACCAAGAATTATAGATATATACAATCAAGCTGTACCAACACGTATTTCAACAGCTGATACATCCCCTGTAACTGTGGAATCGAAAATCATTTGGTTTGAGTCATATAATCAGACGACACGTCCAATATGGGTGATGAAAATAGAAAATAATATCGTAGGTTGGGTAGCAGAAGATTTTTATGGAAGGCCGGCATTTAAATCGACGGCTAAAATTAGCTTGTATATAGATGAAAACTATCAAGGACAAGGATTAGGACAGCAAGCATTAGATTGGGTATTTTCACAATTAGAGAACTGTGAAGTCACAACTATCATGGCATATATATTTCATCATAATGAAGCCAGTCAAAAAATTATTTTTTAAAAATGGGTTTGAACGTTGGGCACATTTACCTAGTATAGCCAATATGGATGATGAATTGTATAGTTTGGGTATATTAGGGCGAACATTTAGTCATTGATAAATAATAAAAATCGCATGGGTTTGATCCACCATGCGATTTTTATGAATTGGGTTGTAATTGATGGTATGAGCCCGATTGTGAGTGTTATTATACTTGTCAGAATACGGTTTATTTAAGAATAGCAGTTACTCCACTTTAAAAGGCTTTCCAAAGTCTTTCGTCAAATCAATAATCGTTTGATTAAACTCTGTTTGAAAGGTGTTGGCTTGATGTATTTTTTTATTAACAATTAGGCTGATGTAGATTTGAGGTGGTTGTTCCAAAGCTACTTTAGTCAAACCAGGATGTTCACGCACTAAAATATCACTTAAAAAAGCAATCATGTTAGTTGAGCTAGCTATGGAAAGAGCTGTTTGAATTTCTTTTGTGTAAATCGTCTGGATAGAATTTAAATGGTGAGAGCGAACCCAGTCATCAAAAATACGGTGGTGCATGTAGCCTTTTTCAAGTGAAATAAAGACATCTTCCTTACAATCTGTAGGGGAGATGATTTTTTTTGTAGAAAGAGGGTTGCTTTTTGAAACCCATAAAGCCATATCTTCTTGTTTTAAAGGAATTTGGATGAGTGAGTTATCGTTGAATGTTGGTTCGTCACTCCCAATAATCGCAATAGGAACCTTACCAGTTTTAACTAGTTCTAACATCGTGTCGGAACTTTCTTCTTCAATAAATTTCATTGAGGAAGAAAATTTCTCTAAATGAGGTAAAAGGCGGGACATAAAATATCCACCAATCGTTGGTAAGAACCCAAAATAGACGATTTGATGTTTAAAATCATGAATTTCTTCTTCGGCTTGTTCAACTGACTTTAAAATTTGATGAGAATAACGATATAAAATGTCACCGGTTTCAGTTAAACTAAGCTTCTTGTGAATTCTTTTTCTATCGATAAGGATGGTGTCTAGTTCGTTTTCTAGTCGTTTTATAGCCATTGAAATGGATGGCTGAGAAACGTAAAAGTGTTCCGCCGTTGCTGTGAAGCTAAGTGTATGAGCCAGGTGATTAAAGTATAATAAATCTTTTAAATTCATGTGAAATCCCTTTCTAATATTGTGAAAAAACACTCATAAATAAAATGTATATAAACACTATTTACATAAGCAATAGTTATAATATCATAAGTAAAAAATATTATCCAAAGAATTTTTCTCATGCTATATTAGTCTCACTAAAACGTTTACAAAACGAAAGAGAGTTGATTTTTATGAAGCAAATCAAACAACTTTTCTGGATTTTTTTATTTTCTTTATTGGGTGAAGTAATCTCAGCATTACTGTCTCAATTCATTGCAATTCCAGGAAGTGTGATTGGTATGGTGCTATTATTCTGTGCTCTTCATTTCAAATGGATCAAGATGGAACAAGTAGATGAAGTGGGAACATGGTTAACAAATAATATGGGCATCTTTTTTGTCCCAGCAGGTGTTGGATTGATGTCAAACTTTGGTGTATTAGCTAATACATGGTGGCAATTACTTGTTATCATGGCGATTACAACGATGTTAATGATGGGATTTGTTGGACGCATCGTTCAAGTTATTAAGTCCAAAGAAGTGAAAGCGGAAACAAATATAACAGGTTCCCTTGAAGAAATTGAGGTGGAAGTTGATGTTATCTAATGTGTTAGAAAGTCCGTTTTTATGGATTAGTTTGACGGTAGGGCTATACTTGCTAGCAGGAAAATTAAAAGAAAAGTGGCCGAAAAATCCATTATTTACACCATTAGTATTTGCGATTGTTGCGCTTATTTTAATACTCGTTTTTATGGATATTCCACTAGATACTTATAAAAAAGGTGGACAGTTTTTAAGCCTCTTTGTCACACCGGCAACAGTGGCTTTAGCCATTAAATTAGAACAAAATTTCGTGTATTTGAAAAAATATTATCCAGCGATTTTAACCGGGATTTTTAGCGGTGTTATTTTTCACACTGTGATGATTTATGCGTTTAGTTTATTATTTGGATTTGAACAAGAGATGGGCGCAACATTGATACCAAAATCTATTACGACAGCGATTGCCGTTGGTGTATCGGATTCATTAGGGGGCATTGTCTCATTAACGGTTGCGGTAGTGGTATTTACAGGGGTTATTGGAGCGATGATGGGACCAACGATTTTTAAATGGTTTAATATCACGGATCCAGTGGCACAAGGCGTCGCATTAGGAAGTTCGTCTCATGCGATGGGAACAGCAAAAGCAATTGAACTGGGAGAGGTTCAAGGTGCAATGTCAGGCCTGTCAATCGTGGTAACAGGGTTAACGGTTGTAGTATTAGTACCATTTACCGTACCAATCACCAATATTTTATTTTAATTAGGTAACAACACTTAAAAAAACAAAAAAACTTTTAAAAAGGATGAAAAAACATGACAGAACAACAAACATATAACGCACCAACAATTGAGCAAGAAATTGACGTAATTAGTACGTATAGATTAGAAGAAGCAGCAAGTAAAGTCGTTCCTAAAGGTGGATTTGACTACATTTCAGGTGGTTCAGGAAAAGAATTTACGCTACAACGTAATGACGAAGCATGGTTAAGTAAAGGGATTTTACCTCGCGTTTTAGCTGACGTAGAAAATCCAGATACCTCAACAAAAATTTTCGAACATGACTTGAAAGTACCATTTATTATGGCTCCGATTGCAGCTCACGGATTAGCTCACGCAACAAAAGAAGCTGGAACTGCTAAAGGAATTTCAGAATTTGGTGGCACCATTATGTCAATTAGTGCTTATTCTGGTGCAACATTTGAAGAAATCGACGCTGGTTTAAATGGCAATCCTCGTTGGTTCCAAATTTATATGAGTAAAGACGAAGAGATGAATAAAAACATCTTGGATGAAGCAAAGGCAGATGGGGCAACAGCTATTATTTTAACAGCAGATGCAACGCTAAGTGGTAACCGTGAACGCGACTTAGAAAATAAATTTGTTTACCCATTTGGTATGCCAATTGTTTCTCGATACTTAACAGGTTCTGGAGAAAACATGTCATTAAATAATATTTATGCTCAATCTAAACAAAAAATTGAACCAGCAGACGTGAAATTTATTGCTGAGTACTCTGGTTTACCTGTTTTTGTTAAGGGAGTGCAAACACCAGAAGATGCTGTATTAGCGATTGGTGCAGGAGCAGCAGGTATTTGGGTATCAAATCATGGTGGACGTCAATTAGATAATGCACCAGGATCGTTTGAAGTGTTAGCTGAAATTTCAGAAGCTGTAGCAGGGCGTGTTCCAATTGTCTTTGATAGTGGTGTTCGTCGTGGAGAACATATCTTTAAAGCACTAGCAAGTGGAGCAGATATTATTGCTTTAGGTCGTCCAGTATTATTCGGACTTGCTTTAGGTGGATGGAAAGGTGTTAAATCTGTCTTAGAATACTTTGAAACAGACTTAAAACGTGTGATGCAATTAGCAGGAACACAAACGATTGAAGATGTAAAACATGCACGATTATATGATATGAAAAAGTAGTATAGGCACTTTAAACCATCTAACTAAGTTATATTAGGTAGGTGGTTTTTTATTATTAACATTTTATTTAGGTAGGTGTACTTCAGTATAATGATAAGAGCTATTACTTTCATTCTTATGGTGTATTTATCTAGTGTAAATTAGGAAGGGAGTTTTCTGCTTTGCGTCTTTTTGTCATTATTAGTATAATACCAAGTGACTTAGTAAAAGGATTTAGAACGGAGAAACTTATATGACAACCAACTTTTGGCAAGAATTACCGAAGCCATTTTTTATTTTAGCACCAATGGAAGACGTGACGGATGTAGTATTTCGTCATGTCGTGAAAGAGGCAGGCGCACCAGATGTATTTTTTACAGAATTTACTAATTCTGATAGTTTTTGTCATCCAGATGGTAAAGAAAGTGTTCAAGGAAGATTGTTCTTTGAAGAAGATGAGCAACCTATCGTGGCACATATCTGGGGAGATAACCCTGTGTATTTTAGACAGATGAGTAAAGAATTAAAAGAGATGGGATTTAAAGGCATTGATATTAATATGGGATGTCCGGTTCCTAATGTGGCGACACGAGGGAAAGGCAGTGGATTAATTTTACGTCCAGATGTAGCAGCAGAATTAATCGCCGCAGCAAAAGAAGGTGGACTACCAGTTAGTGTGAAAACACGTATTGGGTATCACTCACAAGATGAGATGATAGATTGGCTGACACATATTTTAAAACAAGATATAGCGAACTTGTCGATTCATTTAAGAACTCGAGATGAAATGAGTAAAGTACCCGCTAAGTGGGAATTAATTCCAGAAATATTGGCATTAAGAGATGAGATAGCACCTAATACACTCATTACTATTAATGGAGATGTGCTTGATCGACAGATGGGACTTGAATTAGTAGAAAAATATGGTGTGGATGGTGTCATGATAGGAAGAGGGATATTCAAAAATCCCTATGCCTTTGAGAAAGAACCTAAAAATCATTCAACAGAAGACTTATTAGGGCTATTGAGACTTCAATTAGATTTACAAGATGAGTATGCTAAACAAGTGCCACGTTCCATTGTTGGTTTGCACCGATTTTTTAAAATTTATGTTAAAGGCTTTCCAGGGGCGAGTGACCTGCGTGTTAGTTTGATGAATACCAAATCAACTGATGAGGTACGAGCCTTATTAGATGATTTTTTTCAAACAGGTAACTAAATAATCGCTAAAAGACATTGTTTCTTAACTTTAAGAAGCAATGTCTTTTTTAAGTGTTTAAGTTGTTTAGAAAAAAAGAAAAGTGTTTAAACAGTATAATTTACCTAAAAACCTTTTGTAACCGTATTCTATGGCTTTGAAAAAGTTGGCATCATACTTGCTTATATAAAAGTGAAGAGGTGAAAAGAATGGAGAGAAGTTATTTAATTGCAACGCATGGCAAGTTTGCTAGTGGGTTACAAAACTCGTTGAACATCTTAACAGGTAGTGGAGACAACGTCCAAGTAATAGATGCTTATGTTACGGATGATGATTACACACCAAATGTTCAACAATTTATTCAAGAGGTTAGTGAAGATGGTCAGGGGATTGTATTCACAGATTTGTACGGTGGAAGTGTGAATCAAAAAATTGCAGCAGAGATTATGACATCAGGGAAAGACAACATTATATTAGTATCAAATTCAAATTTAGCTATTATTTTATCGATTATGTTTCATGAAAATACTGGTGTGTTGTCAAAAGAAGATATACTGGCTGTAATTCAAGAATCACAGGTTCAACTGGTTCCAACCACAATAGAAGAAGAGGACGATATTTTTTAGGAGGAGAAAAAATGATTACACAAATTAGAGTAGATGACCGATTAATCCATGGGCAGGTAGCTGTTGTATGGACAAAAGAATTAAATGCCCCACTTTTAGTTGTGGCAAATGATGATGCGGCAAAAAATCAAGTGATGCAAATGACATTAAAAATGGCTGTACCAAATGGGATGAAGTTGTTAGTTCGTTCAGTAGATGATGCGATTGAATTATTTAATGATCCTCGTGGGAAAGATAAACGCATGTTTGTGATTGTAAACTGTGTGTCTGATGCGAATAAAATTGCGCAACACGTCGATGCTGTTGAAACAGTGAATGTGGCAAATGCAGGTCGTTTTGATAAGTCAGATCCAAAAGACAAAACAACGATTTTTCCAAGCGTGTTACTTAATCCAGATGAGTTAACGGCTGCCAAAGAATTATCAGAATTAGAACGTGTGGATAGCTACAATCAAGTTTTACCAACTAATCCAAAATTAGAATTGAAAAAAGCATTGAAAAATGTTTAAGGGGGATAAAAAATGTTAATGCATGCACTTATGGCAGGACTTAGTGTGTTTATCTGTTTTGCTGGTAACTATTTAACAGGTCAAAGTATGTTGGAACGTCCGTTAGTTGTGGGTCTTGTGACAGGACTATTGATGGGGGATTTAAAAACAGGTGTCTTGATGGGAGCAGCACTTGAAGCAGTGTTTATGGGAAATGTGAATATTGGTGGTGTGATTTCTGCTGAACCAGTGACAGCGACAACTCTTGCGACAACATTCGCGATTATTGCTAACGTTGAGCAAAAAGCGGCGATTACATTAGCGATTCCAATTGGGATGTTAGCAGCATTTGTCGTGATGTTCTTGAAAAATGTCTTGATGAATATTTTTGCACCAATGTTGGATCGTGTTGCACGTGAAAATAATCAACGAAAAATTGTCGCACTTCATTATGGGACATGGATTTTCTATTACTTTATTATTGCCGCGATTTCATTTGTTGGGGTTTTACTTGGAAGTGAACCTGTTGCCGTTATGGTAAATAACATTCCACAAAATGTGATGAATGGATTGAGTGCGGCAGGTGGCTTATTACCAGCTGTTGGGTTTGCAATGTTGATGAAATTACTTTGGGATAATAAATTAGCAGTATTTTACTTATTAGGGTTTATTTTAACAGCTTACTTGAAACTACCAGCTGTTGCAGTCGCGGCAATTGGTGTGGTTATTTGCGTGATGATGGTTCAAAGAGATGTACAAATGATGAATTTACCAACCACACAAGGAAAAGTTGCCAGTGGTGAAATGAGTAAAGAAGAGGAAGAGGAGGACTTTTTCGCATGAAACTAAAACAAGATATGTCAGTTGAAGATAAAAAAATGATGCGCTCAGTCTTTTGGCGCTCATGGACAATGAATGCCAGTCGTACAGGAGCAACACAATATCATGCGTTAGGTGTTATTTATACCTTACTTCCTGTGATTAATCGTTACTACAAAACAGATGAAGAACGTGCCGACGCGATTGTTCGTCATACCACATGGTTTAATGCTACTATGCATATTAATAACTTTATTATGGGTCTTGTTACCTCAATGGAAAAACAAAATAGTGAAGATGAGAATTTTGATGCAAGCTCAATCACCGCAGTTAAAGCATCATTGATGGGACCGTTGTCAGGCATTGGGGATTCATTCTTCTGGGGGATTTTACGTGTTATTGCTGCTAGTATTGGTATTTCAATTGCAAGTACTGGATCAGTGATGGGAGCTATCGTTTTCTTAGCACTTTATAATATTCCAGCTTTTATTATTCATTATTATGCTCTTTATACAGGCTATTCAGTTGGGGCGAACTTTATTCAAAAACTATATGAAAGTGGCGGTATGAAAATACTGACTAAAGCATCTAGTATGGTTGGGTTACTGATGATGGGAAGTATGACTGCTTCGACTGTAAAATTCAAAACGATTTTAGAAGTAACAGTCAGTGGTTCTGATCCAATTAAAATTCAAGATTATTTAGATCAATTATTTGTTGGGATTGTGCCGTTAACTGTGACATTGATTACGTTCTGGTTATTACGTAAAAAAGTAAATATCAATGTTGTGATGTTTGGCATTATGATTTTAGGGATTATTTTAGGGTTACTTGGTATTTGTTAATCAATTTATTACACAATACATAGGATTTTGGTAATAAATCATGATACATTAATCAGGTAAACTATGCTAAAATTTAACAAGAAAAGTAACTATGTGTCGTTATATTATCGGTATGTAAGAGTGAAACGCATGGGCAATACGTGCCATGCGTTTTTTAGTATGTAGGGGGATTGGTAGAATGAAGGAGTCGACTAGAAGACATTTGCTTCAAGGTATAGGGGAAGAACAAGTTGGGATTACGACAACTGAATTAGCTAAAAAAATTGGGTTAAGTCGCTCAGTCACGAGTTTATATTTAAATGAGTTAGCCAAAGATAAAGAGGTTATTAAAAGTGAAACATATCCAATCGTTTGGCGACTAACTAGTCACGAGTACCATACGTCACAAGATGTGTTTGAACAATTTATCGGCAGTAGTGGCAGTGCCAAATCTATGATAAAAACCTGTAAAGCTGCGATGTCTTATCCACCAAAAGGACTACCTGTTTTAATTCATGGGAATAGTGGCGTGGGAAAAACTTATTTAGCCCACTTAATTTTTGATTACCTTAATCAACAACAGGCGAATTGCTCAGATAATATCGTAGTATTTAACTGTGCGGATTACGCGAATAATCCTGAATTGTTGTCTTCAACATTATTTGGTCATAAAAAAGGGGCTTATACAGGTGCTGACAAAGATAAAAAAGGGTTACTTAGTAAAGCGGACAACGGTATTTTATTTTTAGATGAAGTCCATCGTTTGTCATATGAAAATCAAGAGAAACTATTTCAGTTTATGGATTCAGGTCAGTTTCGTTTAATCGGAGAAGAAGATAAAGTAGAAACAGCTAACGTTCGCTTGATTTTTGCGACAACAGAAGACCCTAAAGAGGTATTATTACCAACCTTTTTACGTCGTATTTCAGCTGTATTGGAGTTAGCAGATTATCATCTACGGCCATTACAAGAGCGAGAGACGATTTTAAGAGTCTTGTTTTTAAAAGAAGCGAAACTGTTGAAAAAGGACATGATGATTGATCGTTTGATTTTTGATCGCTTTTTACATGAAAAAATGTCAGGAAACATTGGGCAATTAGCCAACAAGGTCAAGTTATATTGTGCTGATGCTCTTCACTATCAAGAAGATAAAGACGTGTTATATATAGGGGACAACCATAATGATGTGGTGAAAGTGATTTATGATGAACCACTTAATCAACTAGTGGATGTGTCAAAAGAGATGCTAGAAAAACTAAATGTGCTACTTCATTCCACGAGTGATGTATTGGAGTTACGAGAAACGCTACTGGGTTTTCCGCTATCCAAAGATGATTTTGGTGGAGAAACCTATGTTTTAAAACAAATTAGAGAAAAAATACTTGCTAATACTAAACAAATAATGGGTAAAGTAGATAGTGTGACACCTTATCTTGAAAAACTCACAACATACCTATTATTAAAAGATTGTGTTAAGTTTGATCATCAACCAATAAAACAAATGATTATTATGGACTATCCACGTACGGCACTTTTTGCAAAAAAAATTACGTCTAAATTACCGGTTGAATATAAGAAAGAAGCTCGTTTTCTATTGAGTCTATTTTTAATTGGATCCATCAAAGAGCAAATTGCCTATCATGCTCTTCTTGTAGCACATGGGGATACAACAGCGAGTAGCATTCAAGCTGTATCTAATCAACTTTGTGGAAATTATGTGTTTGATGCAATCAATATGCCGTTAGACGCGTCAATTAAAGATATTGTCTTAGAAGTAAAGGCTTGGTTAGCTGAACGTGATACATCTGAGGGTGTGATTATGTTGGTTGATATGGGATCCTTGGTTCACTTTTATAAAAGCTTAAAACCAGAGATTATGGGAGAGTTACTGGTGGTGAATAATTTGACGACATCATTTGCTTTGGAAATAGGACAACAGTTGTTAAATCATCACACATTTTATGATATCACAAAAAATATTAAGCAGAAATTTATTACGGATATTCAGTATTTTGAGGGATTTTCAAATGATCGCAATGTCATTATTTCGAGTATTTTAGGTTATGATATTGCTAAAAAATTAAAAAAGTTATTTGAACCATTTATTAATCCAGAAATCAAAATGATTGTGATGCATTTTAATGAGCTACTTGATATTTTAGACCGTGAAAATTCAGATAAGGGCTATCTGGATACAACAGAATTAATTATGACCACGTCTTATTTGGATAATAAAACTGATGTGTCTTCTGTTAATCTACTAGATATATTAGATGAGGATACGGAACATCAAGCGATGAAATATACGTTTCGTAATACAATCCATGAAAAATATATGCCCGATTTAACGAATAAATGTATTTATTTCTTTTCTAAAGAAGGTTTATCTGAAAAATTAAATTTCCTAAACCCAGAAATTATTATCAAACAAGTTGAATTGATTATTGAAAAATGTGAACGTCGATTTGGCATAAAGTTTAATGTAAAAGTAAAATTTAATCTAACGATGCATTTAGCATTGATGATTGAACGAACCATTTTGGGTTCAGTTGATTATCCTGTTCCAACAGATTTATCGCAGTTAAAAATAAATGATAACTATTTTTATGGTAATATAAAAGACTTATTATCCTCTATTGAAGATTTTTATCGCATTAGTATTTCTGATTGGGAATTATATGTCTTACACGAAATTATTGCCAGTTAATCAGTTTTTAAGTGTAATATTTATATATTATTTGTTTTTTTGATGTTTATCATTTAACAAAAATACTTTTTTTATGCTAATATTCTAATTGTAGTTATATTAAAACAATGAGTGTATTTTTTACTAACGTTGGTTTAGAAAAGGAGAGATATCATTGGAACATAAATTAAGAACACCTAAAGAAGATTATCATCAAAAAGACAGTAATGAATTCATGTCAACAGAAGTGTTGGTTGAAGATCCTAATTACTTGTCAGCGAATAAGTTAAAAGGTAAAAAAGCTATTGTTACAGGTGGAGACAGTGGGATTGGAGCAGCTGTTGTTATAGCGTATGCACATGAAGGGGCAGATATCGGAATTGTCTACCATGAAAATGATGCTGATGCGTTACAAGTAAAACAACGCGCAGAAGAATTAGGTGCAACTGTTTATCTTTACAAGGGAGACGTTGGACATGAACATGTTGTAAAAGAAGCCGTTGATTACTTTATTGATAAGTTTAAATCAATTGATATACTAGTTAATAATGTTGCTGAACAGCATGAACGTGATAGTATCGTTGATATTACAGAAACCGAAGTTCAACGTGAATTTGCGACAAATATTTATAGTTTTATGTATTTTACAAAATACCTTTTCCCATATTTTAATGAGGGAGCAGCTATTATAAATAACGCGTCTGTCAATGCTTATCGTGGACATCCTTATTTATTGACTTATTCAACAACTAAAAGTGCCGTTGTAGGATATACTCGTTCATTATCAGTGCGTGAAGAGTTTATTAAGAAAAAAATCCGTGTAAATTGCGTAGCGCCAGGTCCAATTTGGACACCTCTTATCCCCTCTACAATGAAGGGGATGACTCATGAAAAATTTGGGTTAGATACACCGATGAAACGTTGTGGTGAAGCTTATGAGGTAGCACCTAGTTTTGTCTTTTTAGCTTCAAACCAAGATAGTAGTTACATGAGTGGTCAATGTTTACATGTTAATGGTGGAGCAGTATTAAACGGTTAAAAAAGTACCCCTCAGAATGTGTGGAAAATGCATTCTGAGGGGTTTTTATTTATGACTTGGAAGAGATCTCTTTTAAATTAATTGGTATTTATTAAATCTTTTTTTTGGATTGTTCGATAATTCGTTTATTTCCTTTATATAAATCCCATATGGTCCATGCAAGAAGCAGTAAGACACCAATAATAAGTGTATAAGCAATGCCATGAGCTAAGGTTAATTCATTATCTGATGGTTCATCTCCAAAGAAAGCTTCCATTTGTCCTGGCAGTCCAGTTAAATTTAGATAGGTTAATGCAATAACTGAAATCCAACCAAAAAATTTTACGAGCCAATTATTTTTAAAGCGATGTCCCATTTCAGCTTCACTGTTTGTCATCATGAGTAATGGAATCATAGAAAAGGGTAAAGCAAACGCTAAAAAGACTTGAGAATTATTCATCAGATTATTTAGAGCCTCATGTTCTTCGAGTGTTCCTTTTTTACTCGTAATTAACACGCAGATGACAACAGGAATGACAGAAATTAATCTGGTAACCAGTCTTCTTAACCAAGTTGGTAGTTTCATATGGATAAAACCTTCCATGATGACTTGTCCAGTTAGAGTTCCAGTGATAGTAGAGTTTTGTCCAGATGCCAGTAGTGCTACCGCAAATAGTGTTGATAGAACACCAGATTTAGCAACAGAAACAAGTAAACCGTTACTTAATGTTTCTGGATTAGATAAAGCTTCATATAATCCAAAGAACGATGGATCTTTCACTGTACCAGACTTAAACACTGCAACTCCCATAATTAAAAGTAATGCATTAACAAAAAATGCCATAGTTAACTGGATGTTTGAATCCCAAGTTGAAAATCGGACAGCTTCTGCAACATGATTTTCATCTGAGTGATCAATTTTTCTTGTTTGAGAGACAGCAGAATGGAGATATAAATTATGTGGCATAACTGTTGCACCGATGATTCCTAGCGCTCCTGTTAATGGTGTTTGTCCACCAATTCTTGGTGAGTCTGAAAAGGTATCTTTTGTTGGGATTAACCCCTCAAAAACAGCGCTCCATGATGGATTAGATAAAGCTATTTGATAAATAAAAACAAATAGAATGACAAAAATTAAACAGACAACTAACGCTTCGATTTTTCTAAACCCAATCTTTGTTAAAAGTAATAAGAGCAAAACATCAAATACTGTAATTAGAACAGCATAAAGTAATGGAATGCCAAATAGTAAATATAAAGCAATCGCAGCCCCAATTACTTCAGCAATATCTGTTGCCATAATAGCCAATTCAGTTAGAATCCATAAAACAATTCCTAATTTTTTACTCGTTCTTGCCCGGATAGCTTGGGCTAAATCCATTTGGGTGACAATCCCTAATTTAGCAGCCATATATTGTAATAGCATAGCAACTAAACTAGACATTAAAATAACAGACATCAAAAGATACTGAAAATTTTGTCCACCTGTAATGGAAGTTGACCAATTACCAGGATCCATATACCCAACTGCGACAAGAGCCCCTGGACCTGAATAGGCAAATAAAGTTCGCCAAAATCCTTTTCCTGTAGGGACTTTGACTGATCCATTTATTTCTTCTAATGAGCGGCCGTTTGTATGAGCAATAAGCTTATGTGGTTCATGATTATTATGTGGTTCACCCATTTTCATCCCTCCTTTATTTTTCTGTACATATCATACACTTAAACGTCTAAATGTGAAAGCAAAGTTTATTAAAAGATTTATATCTGAGAAATAGTGGGACATAAGATATTCCATTAAAGATGAGAGTATTTTTTAATTATAACCAATATCATATTTCAGTTATTTTATAATCCATAAAGAAAGAACGATATAATCGACTAATTGTGATAGTATCATATAGACAAACCTTATTAGCTAAAACTATGAGGTGATAAAATTGTAGGTATGAGGCTGACCCAAAAGTAATTTTTTAAATAAAAATCACTCGACTAATAACATATAAATACCATGAAATCAACGTTTTAATTAACGGATTTCATGGTATTTTTTCTATTTTAGGGCTTTTTAGTCAGCCTCATTTTTTTCTATTTATTTGCAATACAATGAGTAGTTTATAAAGTCATGATAAATTAATTATCTGATGATACTGAGATTAGTGTATAAAAAGACTTTTTATACAAAATATTGAAATAAGTTAGTTATTTTTTTGACGAAAAAAATATATATGATGAAATGATGAATAAAGAATTAGTAAGGCAAAAAAAATAAGCATTCTATTCTTACTTAGAACATAACATTCACTAACTGATTACAAATAAATAAAAGATAATCCATAAATAATTAACTTTTAATCCATAAAGGTATTTAATTACTCTAAAAATAATATATAATATGACGTTTTTATTGTTAATGTATCAAAGATTGTTTTTGAAAAAAAAAAGAGTTATGATTTACTCACAAACGATATTAAAAACGAATTCATGAGAAATGGATGAAGAGGAGAGATGATATGTCATGAGTGCGAAAACAGCAACACCTAATAAAAAGTTGACGTTTACGTCAATTTATTTTTTAGGTATCAATGCAATTGTCGGGTCAGGAGCGTTCTTATTACCGCAACAGATTTATAAAAATATTGGGGTAATGAGTATTCTGGTTCTCCTTACTGCAGCATTAACAGTAAGTATGGTTGCATTATGTTATGCGGATTTATCAAGTCGATTTTCAGGATCAGGAGCAGCTTGGTTGTATTCGTATAATGCATTTGGTAAATTTACTGGGTTTCAAATTGGATTATTTTCGTGGTTTTTAGGATGCCTGACATTTACAGCAGAATCTGTTGCCTTACATCGAACATTAAAAAGCATGTATCCGGCGTTAGATAACCCAATTGCGAAATATGCTTTTCCGATTGGTGTGATAGTTCTATTAAGTATTATTAATCTATTTGGTACCAGTATTGTTAAAAAAATCAACAGTGTGTCTTCAATTATTAAAATTGCTACGCTATTATTCTTCCTTGTTGTCGGTGTGTTCTTTATCAAAACAGCACACTTTACACCAATTGTCCCTGAAAATGTGAAAACAACAGGTAGCTTCTTTGGTCACTTTGGTCAAGCATTTAGTGTGGTATTTTACATGTTTACTGGATTCTCATTTATCCCAGTAGCAGCTGGACAAATGAACAACCCAGAAAAAAATATTCCAAAAGCATTAATCGCCGTTATGTCTAGTGTGACTATTATTTATGTGTTAGTACAAGCAACAGCGATTGGTATCTTAGGACCAAGTATTGCAAAATTTGATATTCCTATCGCTCAAGCACTAAATTCTTCTATTGGTCATTGGGCATATGTACTGATTGTCATTGGTATGATTATTTCAATTTTTGGTGTGGCATTTGCCGTATCATTTAATACACCAGTTTTAGCAGCATCTTTATCAACAGAACATAATCTATTACCATCAGCTGTTGGTAAAAGAAATAAAAACGATGCACCTTACATTGCTGTCATTATTACAATGATTATTAGTATTTTCTTAGTGTCATTTAGCTATATCTTCTTAGTAGCAGCAATCGTGCTAGCATCATTTATCCAATATGTTCCATCAATTTTAGCCGTGATTAAATTTAAACATACAAAACAATTTCCAAATAATGGGTTCTCTTTAAAGGGAGGAGACACCATTCCAATTATTGCCTTGATTATCTCAATGTATCTATTAACTAACTTTAGAATGGATGTTTTATTACTAATCCTTGGTGTGTTCATCGTTGGTTTGATTATGTATTACACAAGTATCAAAAATAAACCAGATTCACCATCAGCACCACAAGCACCAAAAGGTAAAGTCGCTCAAGCAACCACTAAATTGGCTGACAAAGTCGCAACAACTACTCAAAGTGCACCAACTCATGTATCAACAAAATAAATTAACTGAATGGAGTGTTTTATTATGACAAACGAATTAACTTTTGATCAAATTAATAACATGCAAGAACTTTTTACAGGTGACAGAGCAAATGAAATCGCCCAAACAGCAGCAACAACAAATGGTATTTTTAAAGCATCTGAAAATATTCGTGCAATTGATGATGCGAATTTTAACTTTTCGATTGATATCGACTCACATAAAGTGACCAATCAAAATCAAAGTGGTCGTTGCTGGATGTTTGCTTGTTTAAATGTCATTCGTTTCCAATTAGAAAAACAATACAACATTGAAAACTTTGAATTATCACAAAACTACTTATTTTTCTATGACAAATTAGAAAAAGCAAATTACTTCTATCAAAATATTCTTAATACAGCAAATGAACCTATTTCTAGTCGTGATGTCCAATTTTTAATTAACTCACCACAACAAGATGGTGGGGATTGGAATTTAATCATTTCACTAGTTGAAAAATATGGTGTCGTACCAATTTATGAAATGAATGACTCAAGCTGTAGTGTCACATCAGCTGAATTAAATACGATGTTAAATCGTAAATTACGACGTGATGCTGTTGAGTTAAGACAACTTGTTAAAGATAATGCGACAGAATCTACTATTAAAGATTACATCGAAAAAAGTCTATCTGAAGTTTACAGACTATTATCAATTGCTTTAGGGACACCACCAAAAACAATTGACTTTACATTCAGAGATAAAGACAAAAAATACACTTCTTATCAAGGGTTAACACCTCAACAACTATACACTGACTACATTGATATTGATGTAACGGACTATGTTGGATTAATCAACGTTCCAGCTGAAAACATGCCTTTTGGTAAAGTTTACGAAGTGGCTTTATCAGGAAACATGATAGGTGGCACACCAAACCGTTATTTAAACATTAAAATGGATGAGTTAAAACAAGCCACAATTAAACAATTAAAAGCTGGTGAACCAGTTTGGTTTGGTTGTGATGTGTTAAAACATTTTGACCGTCAAAAAGGGATCATGTCACATGATTTATATAAATTTGAAGATTTGTTTGATATTGATTTTTCAATGACAAAAGGTGATCGTTTCAACTACAAAGAAAGCTTACCAACGCATGCTATGGTAATTGGTGGCGTGAATCTTGTGGGTGATATGCCAACTAAATGGAAAGTTGAAAATAGCTGGGGAGAAAAAATTGGTGACAAAGGTTACTGTGTGATGGATGACAGATGGATGGAGGAATTTGTCTTTGAAGTCGTTGTGAAAAAAGACTATCTAACAGAAGATTTAAAACAAGTCTTAGTAACAGAACCTGTCGAATTACCATTTTGGAATCCTATGAATCCAATTGCCTAAGCGTTTATTAATAGAAAGAAGGAAATAGTATGTGTACAACCGTTGTCGTCGGAAAAAAAGCCTCTAGAACAGGCTCAACATTGATTGCTAGAAACTGTGATTCTGAAGAACCTATCCAACCTGTTCGTTTTATTACCGTTGCTGAAGATGCTCATGTGAATGGCACTTATAAAAGTAATATGACGAAATTTACTGAAAAATACCCAAACAAATCATTGAAATATACAATGGTGCCATTTTTGGATGAAAGTAAACTTGGTATTTTTGGTGAAGCTGGAATTAACTCAAAAAATGTGGCCATGAGCTCAACAGAAAGTATTTTCTCAAATACGGATGTTTTAGCGATTGATCCATTAACCTCAGCAGGTTTAGGTGAAGATTCTTTACTTAATATGGTCTTACCATACATTGAATCAGCAAGAGATGGTGTAACTTATTTAGGCCAACTCATTAAAGAGCATGGTTCTCATGAAGGAAATGGTGTCATTTTTAGTGACAAAGATGAAGTGTGGTATATGGAAATCCCATGTGGACATCACTGGGTAGCACAACGTGTCCCTGATGATTGTTGTGCAGTGATTGCCAATCAATCCATCATTGAAGAAATAGATTTCAACGACCCAGAAAACTTTATGTACTCTGAAGGCATTTGTGAATTTGTCGATGAATATCAACTTAATCCAGATTATGAAGGATTTAATTTCCGTCATATCTTTGGAACCAGTACTAAAGAAGATAGACAATACAATACTGCTCGCGTGTGGTATGGTCAAAACTACTTAGGTCATAAAATAGAAGATCCTAGAAGTAGTGATATGCCGTTTGTCTTTAAACCAAATCGTTTACTGACAGTCAATGATGTGGCTGCTGTACTAAGTTCACACTTTGATGAAACAATCTATGATCCATTTAATCCTGAGAGCGATGTAAATCGCAATATATTTAGACCAATCTCTATGAACCGTACGGCTGAATCTCATATTTTAGAAATCAGAAACAACGTACCTGAAGAAATTGCTGGAATCATTTGGTTAAATAGTGCTCCAACAGCCTTTAACCCATATGTGCCATTCTTCGCTAATAGTCTAGATACACCCAAAAGCTACCGTGATACGACAGATAGCTATGATATTAACCAAGCCTATTGGATGTATCGTACGTTAGCAGTATTAGTGGAACGTGATTACAACAAATTATCTTCTGTAAACTTTGACTATTTAACAGCTGCTAAAACATTAGCAAAACATCTTGTCTTAGAAACAGATAAAGCTGTTAAAGAAGGCAATATTAAAAATATTGAAGAGTTCTTAACTGAACAAAATAATAAAAATATTGACCAAATGAACGAATTAGCTATGAAACATATAGGTGATTTGGTCCAAAAAGGTTTGGGATTATCTAAACTGACATTTGATATTACTAAAGACGTTTAGTAAGTCGCTAGAGAGGATAATCTTTTAGGATTATCCTTTCTAACTTTAAAAATACGGAAATGAAGGAAGAGGGAATAATATGTGTACAACTGTCGTAGTAGGAAAGAAAGCAACCAAGAATGGCGCAACATTAATCGCAAGAAATTGTGACGCTGAGATTGTTATTGAACCAGTAAAATTTATTGTGGTTCCTGAAAATGATGTGACTGAAGGTGTGTATAAATCTTATTTAACTCATTTTAAGGAAAATTATCCAAAGAAATCACTAAGATACCAAATGGTACCTTACATTCAATATAAAAAATATGGCATCTTTGGTGAATCTGGTATCAACTCAAAAAATGTGGCAATGAGTGCGACTGAAAGTATCTTTAGTAACACACAAGTTTTAGCAATTGATCCTTTAACAGATGGTCTTGGTGAAGACTCATTAGTTAGTGTGGTATTACCTTATATTTCTTCTGCTAGAGAAGGCGTTACTTATCTCGGAAAACTTATTGAAGAATATGGTTCTCATGAAGGAAACGGCGTTATCTTCAGTGATAAAAATGAGATTTGGTATATGGAAATTCCATGTGGTCATCACTGGATCGCTCAACGCGTGCCAGATGATTGCTGTGCAGTGATTGCTAACCAATCGATTATTGAAGAAGTTGATTTCAATGACCCAGAAAACTTTATGTATTCAGAAGGATTAAGAGAATTTGTTGAAACCTATCATTTAAATCCCGACTATGAAGGATTTAACTTCCGTCATATTTTTGGTACAAGCTCAAAAGAAGATAGAGAATACAACACACCACGTGTATGGTACGGTCAAAATTATTTAGGTCATAAAGTAGAAGACCCAAGAAGTAGTGATATGCCATTTGTATTTAAACCAAATCGTAAATTGAGCTATGAAGATGTGGGCGCTGTATTAAGTTCTCACTATGATGAAACCATTTATGACCCATTTAATTCAACAGATGATACGTCTAGAAAATTATTTAGACCGATTTCAATGAATCGTACCTCTCAATCACACATCTTAGAAATTAGAAATGATGTGCCAGAAGAGATTGCAGCGATTACTTGGATTAATAGTGGTCCAACAGCCTTCAATCCGTATGTGCCGTTCTACGCAAATAGTAACGATACTGCACCATCTTACAACAATACAAGTATGACTTATGATATCAACCAAGCTTACTGGATGCATCGGACACTCGCTGTGTTAGTAGAACGAGATTATGACGTACTAAAAACAGTTAACTTTGATTACCTAAGTGCTGCTAGACAGTTAGCAAATCACATGGTATTAGAAACAGATCGAGCGTATAAAGCGATGCAATCTGGGGATGTAACAGACTTTTTAACAAAACAAAACAAACAAAATATAGAAGAAATGAATCATTTAACCATGACTCATATCGGCGAATTGGTTAAGAAAGGGCTAGCCTTATCTAAACTCACCTTTGATATAACCAAAGACGTATAAAAATAAGTGAGGAGAACGTATTATGGAAAACAAAAGTGGTAGTAAAGCACCTGTATCAGCAAGTGTTAAACCAGTAGCAAGTAAAACGCAAGCTACTAACACTGCAAGTAAAAAAGGTGCTTTATCAAAAATAACATTAGCAACATTTATTGGGTTAACATTCTCTCTTGTAGCAGGTCCATATTATTCAACATTGACGGCAACAGGATGGAACATGTTTTTATTCATGGGTATTGCCGTGATTGGATTTGCTTTACCAATCGCTTTAATATCTGGAGAGTTTGGGACAACATTTCCTGGCCAAGGTGGTCCAGAGTTATGGGTTAAAAACACCCTGGGACCTAAGTGGGGATTTGTGACCTCTTGGCTCATTTGGGCAGCGATGTTCCCTTCTATGGTTGTAGTAGGAACTGGGTTTGCGCCAATGGTTGCGCTACTGTTGAAGAAAGAAAGTTTAATCGAGAATTCGATGTTTACATTGGCGGTTATTTTAGGATTAGTTTGGTGTATGACACTGTTGAATTTAAAATTCGACATGGCAAAAGTAAATGGTAAATTCGGTATTTGGTTAGGTTTGTATATTCCTGTCGTGATGTTATTTATACTTGGTGTGTTTACCTTTATAAAAATTGGTTTAAACCCAGATAGCATTTTAGGAACATTCTCATGGTCAAAATTAGTTCCTAAATCGTTCACAAGTGGTTCTGGAATGTACTTTAGTGGGATTATCTTTATCTTCTTAGGAATAGAGATGTCTTCTGTGTTTATTACTCGTCTGAAAAAACCATCTCAACAATATGCTAAAGGTGTTATTACATCTCTTATCTTATTAGCATTGTTCTCATTGGTTAACTCATTTTTAGTAGCAAATGTTATCCCAGCAGGTAAAATCCAATTAAACAATGGTGCTCAACCATTACAATTGTTTGCCGATCGTTTAGGATTACCATATTTTGTTGTCCAAATCTTCTGTTTACTTTCTATTGTGAGTGTATTGACTAATATGTCTACATGGTTCATTAGTGCTCAAAAAACAATCACTGCAAGTGCAAGAGAAGGGGACTTCCCAGAAAAATTCAAATTCTGGAGAACAAATAAATTTAACTCATCAAATACCTTATTATTTGTGCAAGCTATTGCGATTACTATTTTGTCAGGTGCTTATGTTATTATCCCTGGAATTAACAAAGTATTCGTTATTATCACAAATAGTGGAACAATGATCTATTGTTTAGCTTATACATTAATGGCTTTAGGATTCATTGCGATGAGAAGAAAATCACCTGATACAGAACATCCTTTCCGTGTAGGTAAAAAAGGAAATGGTCTTGGATTCTTCTTTGCAGGGTTACTGATGGTAACCATTGTGTTTGCTTTAACATTAACTTTTATGAGTAATACGATTGAAAACTTAGTCTTCGTTTTAATCTTTGTCGGTATTCTATTTAGTATCCCATTAATCATCTATAATAAGAAAAAAGCTAGCTGGTTAACTGACGTACAAAAAGAAATGGCAAAAGATAGTACACAAACAATGAATAAATAATTATGAAGGAACTGTTTATCTTTTTAGATAAACAGTTCTTATTTTATACAAAAATTTATTTAACTTACCATAAAAAAATTGTGAGACATTCACAAAAATGACGCGAGATATACATAAAAAAGGAGTTATATATAAGTGTACCAACAAAACAATAAATTTAGGAATGGAGTGTTTTATATGTCTAGACCACTTACTAGTGAACGAATCAATGAAATGAAGAAAGAATTCAACTCAAACCGAGGAAATCAAGTTGCCCAAACAGCTGCGACAACTAATGGATTATTTAAAGCAGCAGAAAATATCCGATCAATTGATGATAATAATTTTAACTTTTCAATTGATGTGGACACTCACCAAGTAACGAATCAACGTCATAGTGGACGCTGCTGGATGTTTTCATGTTTGAATGTGATCCGATTCCAAATAGAAAAACAATACAACATTGAAAACTTTGAATTATCACAAAATTATCTATTTTTCTATGACAAATTAGAAAAAGCAAACTATTTTTATCAAAATATTTTAGACACATCAGGCGAAGAATTATCAAGTAGAGATGTGCAATTCTTATTAAACTCACCACAACAAGATGGTGGTGATTGGAATTTAATTATTTCGTTAGTTGAAAAATATGGCGTTGTACCAAAATATGAAATGGACGAGTCAAGCTGTAGTATGGATTCAACAGAATTAAATACTTTATTAAATCGTAAATTACGTGCGGATGCGATTGTGTTACGTCGCATGATGAATTCAAATAAAACAAATGATGAAATAAAATCGTTTATTGATGAACAATTAGTAGAAGTGTACCGTATTCTTTCTATCGCTTTAGGGACACCACCTGAAACAATCAATTTTACATTTAGAAACAAAGATAAAAAATATACCTCTTATCAAAATTTAACACCAGTAGAAATGTATCAAAAATACGTTGATATTGATTTAAATGACTATGCGATTATTATCAATGTCCCAACAGAATCTATGCCGTTTGATCAAACATTTGAAGTAGAATTATCTGGCAACATGGTAGACGGTAAACCCAATCGTTATTTAAATGTTGAAATGGATGAATTGAAAAAATTAACCATTAAACAATTAAAATCAGGTGAACCAGTTTGGTTTGCGTGTGACGTGTTAAAACATTTTGACCGTCAAAAAGGCATTATGTCAGATAGTCTATATAAATTTAAAGAATTATTTGACTTAGATTTTAACATGACAAAAGGTGAGAGATTTAACTACCGTGAAAGCTTACCAACTCATGCGATGGTCATTGCGGGGGTAAATATTGTCGATGACAAACCAACTAAATGGAAAGTAGAAAATAGTTGGGGAGACACTATTGGAGATAAAGGTTTCTGTGTCATGGATGATAAATGGATGACAGACTATCTATTTGAAGTAGTGGTTAGAAAAGAATTTTTAACTGATACTCAACGTGCTAATTTAGACAAAGACGCGACAGTATTGCCATTCTGGAATCCAATGAACCCAATTACACCAATGATTTAATTTTTATTATTATAAGAATGTTTCTCCTAGATAATATTTATCTGGGAGAAATATTTATTATAAAACGGTATCTGTCATTTAGTAAAAGAAAGGTAGGAGATCCATATGAGTAGTAAACCAGATAGTACGACCAAAAGTACCAATAAACAAGGTCAAGGATATATTTCAACGTATGCGTTGATTATGATGAATGTTGCGATTGTTGCTGGGCTAGGAAATGATGCCCAACAAGCGTTTTATGGATTGTCGTCGGTGACGTTATTTGCAATTGGTGCACTTGTATTCTTTGTTCCAACAGCTCTTGTAGCAGCCGAACTTGCGGGTGGTTGGTCTGAGCGTGGCGGTATTTTCCGTTGGGTTGGTGAAGGTATGGGGAAAGGCTGGGCATTTACATGTTTGCTGATTCTATGGTTCCAAACGACGTTTAACCTCGGAGCAGGGATGCCTAACTTTGCAGCAACGATTGGATTTTTTACGCCTAATTATGATTGGGCTGTAAAATTTGCCAAAAATCCGTCTCATGAATTAATTATTATGTGTTTGTTTTTAGCTGTATTTTGGCTAGTAACCTGGTTAGCTACTCGTGGAGCTAAGACGTTTTCTAACATTTCTAAATACGGTGTCACAATTGGGACGATTATTCCTTTAGCAACGATTGTGATTTTAGCGATTGTTTGGTTAGCGCAAGGACACACGCCAGCTATCAAACTAGAACCAAGTGGACTTGTTCCTAAATGGCATGGTATGAGTACCTTAGCACTTGCAGCAGGGGTATTTTTCTCATATGCAGGGATTGATTTAAATGCCGCTCATATTAAACAACTAAAAAATCCTAAAAAACAATTTCCAATTGCCATGCTAGTTGCAGGGTTAATAGCCTTTTTAGTGTTTGTTGTCGGAACATTGATTATTGCGATTGTTATTCCAGAAAAAAATATTAATATTATCTATGCACTATATTCTTTATATCACGAATTAGGTGCGACGATTGGGGCGCCTTGGATGTATATGATCTTTGTCTATGTTGGATTCTTTGCGACACTTGCTATGTGGATTACCAACTTAGCTGGTCCATCATTTATGTTAGGTCAAGCTGGACGTAGTGGTTTTTTACCAAAACAATTACAAAGTAACAACAAACATGGTATGCCATCAAAAATGCTTTATTTACAAGCTATCTGTGTAACGGCTATTGCATTTGTCGTTAAACTTTTACCAAACGTTGAAGGATTCTTTGTTATGATTACTCAAACTGTCACCATTCTTTACATGTTATATTATGTGTTGATGTTTGTCTCATTCTTACGTTTACGTTACACGCAACCAAATCGTCCGAGAACATTCACTGTGCCTGGTGGAAAAGTAGGAGCTTGGTTAGTGTCTATTATTGGGTTAGCAGCATGTGTCTTTGGTATTGCGTTATCACTTTACCCACCAGCTCAAGTTAAAAAAGAAGTTGGTTCTGGTACAGTGTATGTTGTGACCATTTTAGTGTTACTTGCGATTGTATTATTACTTGCGTTTGGTATTTACCAAGCCTCTAAACGTCATGATTGGGTAGATAAAGATAACCAATTTGCACCATTCACATGGGAAATAGAAGGCTTTGACAAACCTAAAAAAGCATTGTCTAATATTCCAACAGAAATTTTATCACACTATCAAGATCCAATGGGTATGCCAATAAAGACTCAATTTGATCCAAATGAAACATTGGATAGTTTTAATCAAAAGAATCAAGATCAAAAAGTTGTTAATAAAACAAGTAATGTGAAATAAACCGATCCAATTTTAGCTAAAAATAATGGTGATTCTAACTCCTTAAAATGATAATTAAGCAAAAACTCTATTTATTAAGATAAGATTAGTATCTCAATAAATAGGGTTTTTAATGCTTTTAAGCTAATATACCACCATCAACAATGAACTCACTTCCTGTTGAATAGGAAGAATCATCAGAAGCTAAAAAGAGAACTAATTGAGAAATCTCTTCAGGTTCAGCCATTCGTTTTAGAGGTATGGTATTTTTAAATTTTTCAATACTATTTTTCATTTCACCTGTTGCTTGTGATACCATTGGTGTCATAACACCACCAGGATGAACAGAATTTACACGAATATTTTTATCAGCAAATTCTAGAGCAGCACATTTTGTTAATCCTCTAACTGCAAATTTCGAACTAACATAGCCATATCCACCAGTGCTACCTCTTAAACCTTCGATAGATGATATATTGATAATTGATGCAGAATCACTTTTTTCAAGTAAAGGTATAGCGACTTTCATTCCTAAAAATACAGATAATTGGTTAATATTAATCACTTGCATATAGTCTTCGACAGATGTTTTTTCCAAACTATTAAATTTACTAATGCCCGCATTATTGACTAAAACATCTAATTTATGATGTTTTTTTTCAATGATATTTATCGCGTCTATCCAAGATTGTTCTTTTGTGACATCTAAGTGAATAAAATTCGCCTGAGTACCTAACTCACTTTCAGCTTGATGGCCTGCGTCATCATTAATATCCGCAATATAAACAATTGCTCCTTCTTTAATAAATGTAAGGGCATGTTCTTTACCCATTCCCATGGCTCCACCAGTAATTAAAGCAACTTTATTTTCTAATTTCATAAAAAAAAACCTCCTAAAATGATATTGTGAACATTTAATCTAATGATGATTAATTAGTTATAATTTATATAAATAAAAAACATTTTATTGATTGAATGTTATGTACTAATGAAATTGTTTCTAGTCTAATCCAACGTGACGAAAAAATAAAGGATAGTGTACTTTAAGTTAAAAATTAATACTTATGGCACAATATGGTATAATAAACCATATAGTTGTAATGTTTAATTAAACACTTTATTGATTAAAAGTAAACGTCATTCAATGTAATTAATGGAGAGTAGTGGTTAATATGGATAAAAAGCAATCGAATTTAAAAAATATGAAACATTTTAATCAGTTTATTGGGTCTGTAGGTGCCTTATTTGGTATTGTGGTATTTATTGCTTATATACCTCAAATTATTTCCAATCTTCAAGGGGTGAAAAGCCAGCCGTGGCAACCATTAGTTGCGGCGATATCTTGTTTTATTTGGGTTTTATATGGTTTGACAAAAGAACCTAAGAAAGACATCATCCTCGTGATCCCAAATTTATTTGGTGTTGTATTGGGGTTTATTACTTTTATTACTTCATTATAATGTGAGTATTCTCACTTAGCCGTGTTGACAAGATAAGAAAAACTAGACTAGAATAGGAGTTAACATTATAGTCTAGTTTTAATTGTCACAAATAACAAATGGATGATGGTGATGGAAAATGGATGAAAAAAGTTTACAAGTAATGATGGGATTAATTATGCATAGCGGAGATGCTAAAAGCCATGCAATGGAGGCCATACAGGCTGCAAAAGAATATGATTTTGAATCAGCTGAACAAAGCTTAAATGACGCTAAAGAGTCTCTAATAAAGGCACATCAGTCTCAAACAGAGATGTTAACAAAAGAGGCACAGGGCAATTCAACAGAAATAACACTTCTAACGATTCATAGTCAAGATCATTTGATGACAGGGATTACTTTTACAGATTTGGCCAAAGAGATAGTTGATTTATATAGAGTAATTGATAAAAAATAATGAATTAACCGGAGAAATTTTTTTCTTCGGTTTTTTTATGGTGTGAATGATAGTATAGTGGGTAGAAGAGAAATCTACGATAGAAAGAAGGAACTTTTATGCCATCCTATGCTATACCACTATCCACAGCATTTATTTGGTTTACTGTATTATCATTTCTCGGTACAGTACCATGGACAATTTATCAGTACCGAAAATATGGATATTTTAATATTTGGCGAAATTTAGTATTTTTTAGTTTTATTTACTATTGCTTAACCGCATTCTTTTTAGTCAGTTTACCATTGCCTAAAAATAGAAATGATATTGAATTTAAACATCATATCTATATACAGCTTAAACCATTTAACTTTTTAAGTGATTTTAACACAATCCCAGGATTTAATCCTTATCAACTAAAAACATATCCTAAACTATTAAAGTCTTTTATTTTTTTACAAGTACTATTTAATGTGGCTTTATTATTTCCATTGGGTGTCTATTTAAGATTCTTTTTTAAAAAAGCTAAAAAATGGTATATCGCTTTGCCAATTATATTTGGAGTCACATTATTTTTTGAAGTCTCTCAATTAACAGCTTTATTTGGATATTACACTTATCCATATCGTTTGTTTGATGTAGATGACTTAATGATGAATACATTAGGAGGGATGATTGGTTTTTTCTTAGCACCAATATTCCTGTTCTTTATCCCTAGTCGTGATCAACTACATCAAAAGGATGAGGTTTATTCTTCGGATAAAGTGGCATCCTATGGTTCCCAATTACTGGAAGTGATATTGACTATTATGGCATCACAATTAGTTGGATCTGTTATTTCAATATTTTTGTTTCAGGGAAATTATACTTACCTTTCACAGTTAGTTATGGGGGGGATATTTATGATTGTTTTACCATTTATGGGAAGTAAAACCACTATTGGAGGGAAAATTATTAAGTTAAAATTGTTATTACCAGATAATAAACGACTTCAATCTCTCATATATCGTTTTATTTTGATTTATGCCCCTTCGATTGTCAGTCATACAGTACAAAGTATAGATAGTTTTTATTCTGATAGAACATCTGTTATTTTCTTTCAATTATTGTTTTTTTTCATAACATTGATTGTGTGGATTGGCCTAAGTGTTATCATCATAAAGGATTGGGTTCAAAAAAAGAATACTGTATTTTTTAATTATTTATCCAGAGTGACATTTATCAGAAAATAATAAACTATGTAAGAAAGTTGGGAATATATGATAGTAAAAGAAGGGTATATGCCATTTTTAGAGTATCAAACCTATTACCGAATTGTGGGAGAGCCTTCTGATAAAACACCTTTGTTGTTATTACATGGAGGGCCAGGATCAACACATAATTATTTTGAATTATTAGATGATTTATCTTTAGATAACAGACAAGTCATTATGTATGACCAATTAGGTTGTGGCTTATCATCTATGCCTGATAACCCAGAATTATGGATAGCTGACACATGGTTAGAGGAATTAATTGCTCTTAGAGAATACTTAAAATTAGATAAAATACATATCTTAGGACAATCATGGGGAGGAATGTTACTCATTAAATATATGTGTGACAAATCGCCTGAAGGTGTTGAAAGTATTATTTTATCAAGTACGTTATCTTCAGCTAAATTATGGAAAGAAGAACAACATCGTTTGATTAACATGATGAGTTTAGCAGATCAAAAGGCCATTGAAAAGGCAGAAAAAACGAATGACTTTTCTCATCCTGATTATTTAAAAGCCAATGAAACATTTATGCTACGTCATGCAGGAGATGCGCCAAGTGAAAACTCTCCAGAGCCTTTAAGACGCCCTAAAAAACGAGGGGAGCAAGCCTATTTACATGCTTGGGGACCAAATGAATTTTTTCCAATGGGAACACTATCAACATTTGATTATACCAGTGAGTTGAAACATATTTTAACACCAACGTTGATTATTAGTGGAGCAGATGATTTAAGTACACCTCTAATAGCCAAGACGATGTATGATGAAATACCTCATGCCAGATGGGAATTATTTCAACATAGTCGTCATTTGTCTTTAGTGGACGAAGAAATAAAATATAAAACGTTATTAATTGATTGGCTGAATCAATACGATAAATAAGAAAAACGCCTTGAATATTTAATTCAAGGCGTTTATTTTAACCGAAATGTTGATAAATAATGGCAGAAATAATAAATAAAATCCAAATGTGTGCTGGGTAAAAAACATAGAAAAATGATTTCATGCTGCGTCCTTTTTGCACATTATTTTTGGTCATTAAAAAAGAAGATGGAAATTAATGAAAAAATCATCATGTCGCTTTCTGTGGTCATACCAGAAAAGATAAGAAAAATAAAACGTGCTACATTGGTGGGTACAACTGTAATCAGTGATAAGATAACAAAATAATCCTAGTAATAAGGTTGATATGCTTTTTGTTTGCTTAAATTGATTTAACATATCAATCTCATATATTGCTAGAAAAACTAAAAATAGATTATTGGAGATATTATTTTGAAGTGCCATATCTCCAATTGAGAAAACGTATGTTATAAGAATCATACCTAAAGTTATAACCTATAATCCGATAAGCAACTGTCCTAAGTATTTTGATTTATTTCACGTGTAAACCCAAGGAAATCGACTAAAAAATAATGCCGCAACATGTCTACTACATCATGCCACCCATTCTAGAACATCTGTCTAGTAAGGTATTTGATGAAGAGGTTTAATAAACATGAAAATAATACTGATTATTTTAAAATCAAATGTTGTAAGGCCTTTTGTTTTAGTCATTAAATTACCTTTCTTTTTATGAAATTAACTATTTTGTAATTTTTGAGAAAATTTGTGTTGTTTTTATCCATCTAAAGACTGAATGTTATTAATTATATTAAGCTCTTTTTTTAAACAAAAAAGATAAAATAAAATTAATTAACTCACTAATTTTAAAAAAAATAATTACACTAAAATAATAATATAAAAAAATAAATTAAGTACAAAATATGAATAATTAAGATGATTATGTTTTTTTTGTTAAAAGAAAGTAAAATAATTTAGAAAAATAAGGTGGATGAATTTAACTATAATGTTTTTTAAACGACTGTTTTTGTAATAAATAAACGAATAAAAATATCGTTAATTTTTTAAACGAATATTTAGATGAGGAGTTATAGATAGTTGCCAAATAAATATTTAGTTTTACTATTACAGAAAATTTTTAAAGATATATAGATAATGTTCTTTAATTATTCTTGTTCATTTAAATAATATTATTAAAATTTATAAAAGTTTATATATTGATAGAATATGATTAATTTACTATAATTAAGTTAATCTTCTTATTGATTAGGGAGAAAAACGTGTTATAAAGGAGAAGGATAGTTATGAAAAAAATTATTACAAGTTCAGCACTAGCTTTAATTGCTTTAGGTGCAGGATTAAGTGTTTCAGCAAGTAGTATTAGTATGGATGGTCAAAAAGGAAATACTGATGTTCGTATTGGTTTTGAAAATGACTCAACAGTAGATCCAGTTGAACCAGGAACAATTGGTTTATCAAGAATTCCTACAGCATTTGACTTTGGCCAATCAAACCGTGTTATCGATCAACCACAAATTATCAAAACACACAATGCTAATTCACAAGCTCCTCAATATTTAGCAGTAAATGATTTGAGAGCTGAACAAAAAGGAACATGGGAAGTAAACGCAACAGCTTCTGAAATTGTCAACATGGACCAAGATAAATCAACTGACAAATTAACAGGAGCAAATATCTCGTTTACATCTAATGGCATGTCATTTGCTGATACAACTGCGGATGGAAAAGCATTCTCAAATGACGCATTTGGTGTATCTTCAGTATCTAAATTAGGCGCTGGACAAACTCAAAAAGTGTTAAATACAAAAGATGCCTCAGCATTAGGAAGCAAAGAAGTTGGTGCTCAAATTACTGATGTATCTTTATATGTTCCTGCAAACGTTGGAACACCTAATGCTTTATATACTGGTACAGTAACTTGGACATTAGATAACGTAACTCAAGGTTAATCTATCTATGAGAACTGAGCAATAGTTTATTGCTCAGTTTACATACAAAAGCAAACAACTTAGTTTGTTTGTTTTTGTATGTAAATAGAATGGACATAATCCTTGAGCTGTTTATATAAATTTAAAATGCTTAGGAGTGGATAGGATGAAGAAAAAATGGTCGATATTCTTAACGGCGAATTTATTGTCTGCTTTGGTGAGTCCATTGATGGTTCATGCCGTAACACCAACAACAGAATCTGAAGAAATTTTGAAAAATATTTCTCAAACATCTCAGACTTATGCAAGTGAAAGTATCGCACAAAGTGATACTATTAAGCAGACGTTAAAAAATATACAAGAAACGTATGACACACAAAAAAACACAGACGATACATCATCAACTGAAGAAACAACTGATACAACTAGTACGACTCTGTCAGAGGAGTCAACACAGCCAACAGAAAAAGAAATGACAGAGAGTAATGCCTCAAATAATACTCTCCAGAGGGTTAGTGCCCGAAGTGCTATTCAACCACGTGCGGCACGTGCTACGCAAAGTGGAACATGGGGTAGTGTGTCATGGAATTTCAATTCGTCTGATGGTATATTAACGTTTACTAGTGGAGGAACTCTAGGTAGTTATAAACAATCTCCATGGAAAACGGGGGGGAAAGTTAATTCAGAAGCCATAAAGAAGATAGTTTTTACACAAACAGTTAAGGCGCCTACAAACTCACAATATCTATTTTCAGGAGACGCAGATTCTAATAATTATTTGTATTATTGTGAATCAATTGAAGGGATTGAAAAAGTAGACGTTAGTTCTGTAACTAATATGTATGGTATGTTTTCATATATGACTAGTCTAAGTTCCCTTGATTTATCATCATGGAATGTATCAAAGGTAACAGATATGCAATGGATGTTTGAAGCCTTATTTGTAAATTCAAAAAGCGAAATAAGAGAACTAAATATTTCAAGTTTTGTTTTAAGAGCCAATAGGCCGGATAAAGATTCTATGTTTAAAAATGCTAACTTTAATAAGATTACTATAGGTTCAACATTTGATGTTCATGTTACAGATACAGTTGACCCAGGATTTTTACAAAATTCCCATTGGTACGACGAATCTGGTAAGGATGTTGGATCATCAATTAAAGTCAAGCCCACTTTTCTTGATTATGTATCTAGTGGACATCCTGGTACTTATACGACTTATAAACCTGAACCGGTTCCTGAAGTAGTAAAATGGGGGACAGTTCCTTACCAATTTGATAAAAATACTGGTGTTTTAACTTTTGTCGATACAGGTACATTCAGTGAAGCTAAGGAATCTCCGTGGAATCGTAGTACAACTGATAAAGGATATGTAAGTGCGTTAGATATTAAAAAAATAGTCTTTACTAAACCAGTTAATGCTCCAGTTAACTCTAAAGACTTATTTTCAAGGTCGTCTAATGACAAAAATTATTTAGAAAATTTACAATCTATAGAACATTTAAATTATTTAAACACCTCTAATGTTACTAGTATGGATTCATTTTTTTCTGGCTTATACAATGTGAAAACGTTAGATTTATCTAATATGGATACGCGAAAAGTTACTACTATGCATGGTATGTTTTATCATAATCGAAGTTTAACGGAACTAAATCTTAATTATTCTAATTTTGATACAAGTAATGTAACGACTATGATGGAAATGTTTAGTAATACAAGAAGTTTAAAAACATTAAATTTAAATACAGCTACATTTAAAACAACTAAAGTTAAAAAAATGAATCGAATGTTTGAAGATATGTCTAATTTAACAAGTTTAGACATTACAAATTTTAGCACGTCTAACGTTCAAACTATGGAAGGAATGTTTTCAGGGTTAAGTGCTTTACCTACTTTAAGCATTAACAATTTTGACACCAAAAATGTTAATGACATAAGTAGTATGTTCTATGGTATGAAATCTTTAAAATCTCTAGATGTTTCAAATATGAATACGTCAAAAGTAACAAATACGAGTTTTACTTTTGCTTCTATGACAGGAATTAATAAACTAAATTTAGGGAACTTTGATTTCACAAAAGTAACAAACAAAGACTCTATGTTTTTAAACGATATCCTGAAAGAAATTACGTTACCAAGTACCTTTTCTGATACTAAAAACACAACAAAATTAATTGATGTGCCTACGGATGATACGTATAATGGTAATTGGGTCAATATTAACAATAAATCGAAAAAGTTAGGACAAACTAAAGATTTCTTGGTTAATGAGGCAGGAAAAGCTGGTACGTATGTATGGGGAGAAAAAGCAGAAGATGTCTTGAAATGGGGAGAAGTGCCTTATACCTTTGATGAACAAACAGGTAAACTAACCTTTGTTGATGGTGGAACGTTGGGAGATTATACTGTGTCCCCTTGGAATAGAACAGATGGCAAAGCAATTAGTGCCTCAGCTGTGAAAACAATAGAGTTTACAAAATCTGTTAAAACACCAGCTGATTCAAGTTATTTATTTTCTGATAAAGGAAGCCATAAATTAACACAGCTAAACAGTTTTACAGGAATAAGCAATATCAATACATCAAATGCGACAGACATGAGTTACATGTTTTCAGGAATGTCTGGTATAACCAATTTAGATTTATCAGGATTTAACACATCATCTGTGACAAAGATGTATGCTATGTTTATTGACATGGCGAAGTTAAATAAATTAACGATCGCTTCTTTTGATACATCTAAAGTGACAAATACAGCTTTTATGTTTTCTAATTGTAATGCTTTAGAAGAAATTCAGTTACCTAAATTTAGTAATGTCACTTACGCAGTCTCAATGTTTGCTAACATGAGTGCTTTAACAAAATTAGATCTTAGTGGATTTGATTTTTCTAAAATAGCTGAAGGTAAAAAGAATTCAATGTTTTCAAACGATACCCTGAAAGAAATTACGTTACCAAGTACGTTTTCTGATACTTCAAACAATACTAAGTTAAATCCAGTACCAAAAAAAGATGGTTATAATGGTCAATGGCAAAATAGTAATGGTAAATTAGTTGGTCAAACTGATAAGTTTTTACAAAATTATAACGGAATAACCGATGCAGGTACTTATACATGGGGGAAATATCTTACTTGGGGAGATGTGCCATATGAGTTTGATGAAAGTACGGGAACATTAACGTTTGTAGATGGTGGAACATTGGCAGATTATACTAAGTCTCCTTGGAATAGAACAGATGGAAAAGCTATCAGTACTTCAGCAGTGAAAACAATTGAGTTCACTAAATCAGTAAAATCATCTAAAAATTCAAGTTATTTATTCTCATCGCCTGTGGACTCCAACCTATTGAATCATGTTGTAGATATAAAAGGATTACATCATTTGGATACAGCTAATGTCATCGATATGTCATCGATGTTTTATGGGCTAAGAAAACTAGGTAACCTAGACATATCTACTTTCAATACATCTAATGTGAGGGACATGAATAGTATGTTTTATAAAGATGATAATCTAACAATGTTAACTTTTGGAGACAAATTTGACACAAAAAATGTCACTAATATGTATAGGATGTTTAGAAATGTTGAACTTTTAACTACTTTAGACTTATCATCTTTTGATACATCTCAGGTTACTAATATGAGTGAAATGTTTTCATCAATGGTAAATTTGAAAGAATTGAACATTAAATCTTTTGATACGCGAAATGTTCAATTGATGAAAAATATGTTTCAAACAAATGAGTCTCTTGAGGAATTAGATATCTCCTCATTTAATACATCAAAAGTAACTAGCATGTATGCTATGTTTGATGGTGTGTCAACTGTATCAAACTTAGATGTATCTAATTTTGATACGTCAAACGTTAAGGATATGACAAAAATGTTTAGTGGAATGACAAAGATCTCGTCTTTAAGTTTATCTAATTTTGATTTTTCAAGTGTCTCAAATAAGAGTAAAATGTTTTCAGGCGATACATTACATGAAATCACCTTACCAACAACATTCTCTGATCCTAATAACACAACTAAACTAAATGATGTTCCAACGACTGATGGCTACAATGGAAACTGGGTAAACATTGATAATAAAAATGTGAATTTAGGTCAAACATCTGACTTCTTAAAAAATACAGCTGGAAAAGCAGGAACCTATATTTGGGGACGTCAAAGTGCACTTCATTTAGTAAAAGTGCCAGATTTGTATGATTTTGGTAGTAAAAATGCAGTTAAAGATATAACACAAATTTTAAAACCTCAGACAACGGATAAACAATCAGTGGAAATCAGAGATGATCGTGAGAAAAAAGATGCTTGGAGTTTGAGTGTACAGGCAAGCCAGTTAACAAGTAGTAATCTAAATAACTTAAAACAAGCACGTTATCAATTTGACATCACTTCTACAACGGATGCTAATTTGCCAATCAATGGTATTGATTATGTGAATAGACAAGTGGTGTTGCCAACAGACAATTCAAGCCAAATATTGTATAGTGTTACAGATAAAAATCAAAGTCCGACATCTTATAATACATGGATTAATGACATGAAATTGGTCGTACCTGAAAGTGCTGGAAAACCAAATGAACAGTATGAAGGAACAATTACTTGGTCACTAGATTTGACGCCGAAAGATTAATGATTCTCAATCACTTCTGTTTATAGGAGTGATTGAGTCTTCGTATTTTAAAGGAAAAGAATGATGTTTCAGGAGGACGTACATGAAAACGAGACGATGGATAAGACGACTGTTAATGATTATAGGAGTATTAGTGATGGGCGTACAGTTTGGGCTATTAACTGTTCATGCAGCCGATGAATCTCAATCACAGATTGGTTTTACTGTAGAACCTATTATACCAGATAATCAGATTGATAAAGATGCTACATATTATCATTTAGCAGTAGAGCCAAATAAGGAACAAGAAATCAGCATCAAAGTTAAGAGTTTAGCAAAAGAAGCGGTAACAGTTGACATAGGTGTGACAAATGCCGTAACTAGTACGTCAGGGGTTATTGATTACGGACAAGAAAAGCCGGTTCTTGATGAGTCGTTAAAGGTTCCTTTAACGACAATGGTAAGTGTTTCTAAAGATGAGGAACATGTGACTGTACAAAATTTTGAGGAAAAGACAGTTAAAATAACCATTCATCCACCAAAAGAAGATTTTTCTGGGATTAAATTAGGGGCTCTGACGTTTATGAAAGCAGAAGATGAAAATGCTAAAAAACGTGCCGGAATTTCTAATCGTTATGGCTATAAAGTAGGATTAATTTTATCTGAGGATAGAACAACTTATAACGAAGGAGCAGATTTAAAACTTAAAAAAATTCAACCTGGATTAGATAATGGTATGAAAATGATTAATATTAATTTTCAAAATCCTGAACCTAAAATTTTACCTAAATTAAAAATTGAAGCAAAAATGACGAAAAAAGGTTCAAAAGAAGTTTTAAAAGAACATGAGTTAACAGACCGTTCTTTGGCTCCTAACTCAAATTATAATTTTGGTGTTCCATGGGGAATGGACCCTATAACTCCTGGTGATTACACGATGCATATTGTTGCTCAGTCTGGTGATAAAACTTGGAAATGGGATGAAAATTTCACGATTAGTGCAGCAGACGCTGATAAGGTAAATAAAAAATCAGTGAATAAATATACTCTTTCTAAAAAAATACTTGCTTTAATTATTACTATTTTAGTTTTAAATTCTATTCTATTGATGTTGAGATTAACTAAATATCGTTGGCAAAAAAATTCTACTATTGATGAAGTACCCGTTATTATAAAAAAGAAAAAGCGTAAAATAAAAGATAAGTAGGTGGTGATAAAAATGAAAAAATTACATATTCTACTCACTGCTCTTACATTAATGCTCTCACTAGTTATTGTTGATCATTCTGTTCTTGCAGTGGATACTGGTCAAACGGACATACGTATGGGCTTTGTTAAAGACACAGAAGTGAAACCTGACAAGCCAAATGTTGTTCCGCCAAATGGTGGAGAAACACCAGGTGGGACGACGAATAAATTACCACAAACGGCTGGTCGCTTACCACAAACAGGTGAATTGATTAACTACTGGTTGATTTTTAATGGGATTTTATTAATTATATTGATGTTATTTATCTTTGGTATCAGCAAACAAAGAGGTGAGAAGGATAACGATATTTATCTCATATAAGGAGGATACATATGGACGCAAGAATATGGGTTTATGTATTAGTAATTGTGGGTTTAGTCAATTTAGCGATTGGTTTGTATTTACTCTCAAAAGATTTAAAAAAAGAAAGAATACACTGGCAAAGAAGTACATTAGTAATGGATGGATTATTTTTCTTTTTCTTCATATTAGAAATAGGGCTAGCCGTTGTTTTATGGATTAATTTTCAATCACAAGTACAATTTTTCTTATAATTGAATAAACAGACACTTACTTGAAAAGATCTAAATTTTTTAGATCTTTTCTTTTTTAGTATAAGGGAGATTAGTTAGTATCTGAATGATAAGCGACTAGATAAATACCCATTATTCATCAAATCAGCTGTCTATCGTGAAAAATTGTCGAGTAAAACAGAAAATGTCATTATTTTTTGCTATAATGACAATAGATTAAAGGATAGGTACCTAACTAGGAGGATGTTTATATGACAGAGTTAAAACGATTACAAAATGGTTCTGATATTCGAGGTATAGCAATTTCTGCTGAGGAGTTTGAAGCTAATTTAGAAGCAAAGCAAGCGAAACAAATTGCTAAAGGGGTAGTTGCTTGGTTAAGAAAAGAAAAAAAAGTGACACATTCACCTATTAGAATTGCTATTGGGCAAGATAGCCGTTTGTCTGGAGACTCGATAAAAGAGGGACTGATTCAGTCGTTATTAACAGAAGATGTTCATGTGATAGATACAGGATTATCAACAACTCCAGCTATGTTTATGGCGACGCAATTTGACTCATTCAATGCAGACGCTGGCATCATGATTACAGCAAGCCACTTGCCTTTTTATTATAATGGAATTAAATTATTTACCAAAGATGGTGGAGCAGAGCATGAAGATATCGCGTTCATTTTAGAACATGCTCCTGTACACATGGAAGACACTAAGATAAAAGGAACGCTTGAAAAACGAGAAGTGATATCAGCGTATGCAAATGATTTAGTAGAGAAAATACAAAAAGAAACTGGAAATAAACAACCGCTTAAAGGGTTTCACATTGTATTAGATGCTGGAAATGGGGCAGGAGGTTTTTTTGCTGGAAAAGTATTAGAAGTATTAGGAGCAGACACAATAGGTAGTCAATTTTTAAATCCTGATGGTCATTTTCCTAATCATATCCCAAATCCAGATAATAAAGAAGCTATGGAGAGTATTAAACAAGCTGTTTTAAATCAACAAGCTGATTTAGGTGTGATTTTTGATACGGATGTTGATAGAGCAGCTGTGGTGGACAAAACAGGTGAAGTGATTAATCGTAATAATTTAATTGCGGTATTATCACATATTGTGTTAGAAGAATCTCCTGGGGCAACGATTGTAACGAATTCACCAACGTCTAGCCATTTAAAAGATTTTATTGAAAGTTTAGATGGAAAACAAGTTCGTTACTTATGTGGGTATCGTAATGTTATTAATAAAGGAATTGAATTAAATAATCAAGGGATCAATGTACCACTATCTATTGAAACAAGTGGTCATGCTGCGTTTAAAGAAAATTATTTCCTAGATGATGGGGCTTATGTTGTAGCAAAAATCTTGATGCTATTGCCAAAATTAAAAGAAAACAATCAAGAATTGAGTGACCTGATTGCGAATTTAAAACAACCTGAAGAGACAATTGAAATTCGATTTAAAATTAATGGTGAAGACTACCGAGTATCAGGAGAATTGGTTATTGCTGCGATGCATGATTTAGTGGCAGAAACGCAAGAATTTAATATTGACGTAGACAATGAAGAAGGAATTCGCGTCAATGTGAGCGGAGAATTTGGTTCAGGGTGGTTTTTATTACGTATGAGTTTACATGAACCATTATTAGTTCTTCAAGTTGAAAATGATGAAGTTGGAAAAAATCAATTAGTATTAGAAAAATTGTCTTCATTTTTCTCACAATATGATTTTTTAAACACAGATAAATTAAAAGAAAGTCTTGAGAAATAAAATTGTATTTAGTAAGATAATGAATACCGATTTATTATGAAAGATAGAGGAGAGACACGTGAATAAAAAAGAGCGCCAAGAAATTTTAAAAAAAGTTATTTCTGATAATACGATTGAAAATCAAGCCGATTTGATTCGTTATTTAGAAGACGCCAATGTTCACACGACACAATCGACTATTTCTAGAGATATGCGTGAATTAAATATTATAAAGAGTCATGGTCAAGATGGCATTTCTTGCTATAAAATCCTTGCCATAGATAGTGATGAATTGAATGATGAGATACAATTCACTGATGAAGAACGATTAAAAAAATTGGTATTAGAAGTTGGAGTATCTTTAACTCAAATTGAATTTACTAATGTATTAAATGTTCTTCCAGGTAATGGGCAATTAATTGGTGTCTTAATAGATAATGTTCGTCAAACATTTAAAGAGATAGTTGGATGCATCGCTGGAGATGATACGATTTTAATTCTGTCTCAATCAAAAGATGATGCAACAGAAGTTTATGAGTACTTTGATCAATTTATGCTAAATTAAAATTGAGTGTTTCTAATAATGAAAAATATAAATAAATCTATATTTTTAGTTAGATTTTTAAGTAAAGTATTGCTATAATATACCGAGTAGGAATGATGAACACTCGTGATAAAAGTAATACTAATTAAGTAATTGTTGAATAAATAAACTAGTTTATGACTATTTATGTCGTCTCCTATTAAGACACTAACTTAATAGGATGACGTTTTTTTATTAATATGAGGAGGATTTACTTTATGAATTTTAAAGAAATGATTGCTAATGATGTAACAGCTGCATTAGGTGAGCAATTGAACTATGAGGATGTTTTAAATTTAATCGAAAAACCAAAAGTAAGTAGCCATGGGGATTATTCTTTCCCAGTTTTTTCTTTATCTAAAATTCAAAGAAAAGCACCAAATGTCATTGCAGAAGAATTATCTAAAGAAATTGACACAAAAAATTACGAACAAATTACTCCAATGGGAGGATACATCAACTTCTTCCTTAAAAAATCAGAAGTGAGTAACGCAGTATTAAATGAAGTGGTATCTGAAAAAAATCATTATGGTGATTCAACTTTTGGTCAAGAGAAAAATGTTGTCATTGATATGTCTTCACCAAATATTGCGAAACCAATGTCAATGGGACATTTACGCTCAACAGTTATTGGCAATTCATTAGCAGAATTAGCTGCTAAAGTGGGATATACACCAGTGAAAATTAACCATGTTGGGGACTGGGGGACACAGTTTGGTAAATTAATTGTGGCTTACAAAAAATGGGGAGATGAAGCAAAAGTTAAAGAAACCCCAATCAGTGAGTTACTTTCTTTATATGTTCACTTCCATGAAGAAGCTGAAAAATACCCTGAGTTGGATGATGAAGCTCGTGCATGGTTTAAAAAATTAGAAGATGGCGATACTGAAGCTATCGAATTATGGACATGGTTCCGTGAAGAGTCATTAAAAGAATTCCAAAAAGTATATGATATGCTAGGTATTGAGTTTGATTCGTATAATGGTGAAGCATTCTATAACGATAAAATGCAACCTGTGATTGATAATTTACTTGAGAAAGAATTATTAGTTTCAGATGATGGAGCAGATATTGTTAACCTTGAAAAATATGATTTAAATCCAGCATTGATTAGAAAATCAGATGGCGCAACACTTTATATTACACGTGATTTAGCAGCAGCTATGTATCGTAAAGAAAATTATGATTTTGACGAATCAATCTATGTTGTAGGAAATGAGCAATCTATTCACTTTAAACAATTAAAAGCTGTTTTAAAAGAAATGGGTTATGAGTGGTCAGATGATATCAAACATATTCCATTTGGCTTGATTACATCAAATGGTAAAAAATTATCAACACGTAAGGGAAATGTTATTCTTTTAGAAGAAGTATTGAATGAAGCGATTAACGCGACACAAAATATTATCAATGAAAAGAATCCTACATTAGAAAACAAAGAAGAAGTGGCACATCAAGTAGGTGTAGGAGCGGTAATATTCCATGATCTTAAAAATGACCGTCTAAATAATTTTGACTTCCACTTAGACCATATCATCCAATTTGAAGGAGAAACAGGTCCTTATGTCCAATACACTCGTTCAAGATGTGAAAGTATTTTAAGAAAAGCAAACTGGAATGCTCCAACCAGTGAAGTAAATTACTCTCTATCAGATGATGAATCATGGGAAGTCGTGAAAGCTTTATATAATTTCCCAGCTAAAGTTCAAGAAGCTTATAAAAAGTATGAACCATCTGTTGTGGCTAAGTATCTAATTGATTTAGCTCAAAAATTTAATAAATATTATTCTAAAACTAAAATTTTAGAGGATAATAATGAAAAAGAAGCGAGATTGGCATTAGTGTACTCAGTTTCTGTCGTGATAAAAGAAGGATTGCGTTTACTAGGAATTCAATCACCAGATAATATGTAATCAAGAAGAGGGAAACCTCTTCTTTTTTTATGTAAAAATGACTGTTTATGATTGATTTTGACTGTTTGTGATTGTATAATACAGGTATGGAGTGAGAGTTATGTTGACTGAAGAAAGACAAGCAAAAATTTTAGATGAATTAAAATCAAAAAAAGTCATAAAAGTTCGAGAATTAATTGAAGAACTTGGAGTGTCTGAATCCACAATTCGTCGAGATTTACAAGAATTAGAAGCAGAAGGTTGGTTGGTTCGTATTCATGGTGGTGCTAAATTGACATTTCGTTTAGAACCAGAGTTAACGATGAAAGAAAAATCGTCCAAAAGCGTTCATAAGAAGCAAGAAATTGTTCAATTGGCTGCTTCTTTAGTGAAAGAAGGGGATATGATTTATGTTGATGCTGGGACAACAACGCTAGAATTATTGCCGCTTATAAAAGAAAAGAACATCACAGTCGTTACTAATTCTGTCCATCATGCTTTTATGGCTACAGATTTAGGAATTGACACTATTATGATAGGTGGTAGGGTGAGACCAAATACGAAAGCCTCAGTAAGTCAACTTGGTGGCGAACAGTTAACACGGTATTTTTTTGATAAGGCTTTCATGGGAGCGAATGGTGTTCATCCGATTTATGGACTAACTACAGCAGATCCTGAGGAAGCCATGATGAAACGAACGGCGATTCATCAAGCACAACAAGTTTATTTTTTAGTAGATGATACAAAATTTGATAAGTTGAATTTTTCTCAAATTGAATCAATCGATACTGGAATTATTTTGACAAATCAGTTAACAGAGAAACAGCGCTCGCAGTATCAAGGGGTTGCAACTATAAAGGAGGTAACAAAATGATTTATGCATTAACATTAAATCCAGCAATTGATTATGTCATCAATGTACCTGGATTTGAAGAAGGTAAGTTAAATAAGACGAAGAAAGAGTACAAATTTCCAGGAGGTAAAGGAATTAATGTCTCAAGAGTATTGGCTCAATTAGGTGTCCAATCTCAAAATCTTGGTTTTATTGGCGGTTTTACGGGGAAATTTATTGAAGAACAATTAATCAATCATGGTCTTCAAAATAATTTTGTTCATGTGTCAGGTGATACACGTATTAATATCAAACTAAAAGGTGAAGAAGAAACAGAAATTAATGGATTAGGCCCTTCTATTAAGCAAGAAGATTTAGATGACTTAAATGTCCAAATTAGTAGCTTGACACCAGAAGACTGGTTGATTTTATCGGGAAGTCTACCAATGGGGGTACCAAAAGATATCTATGTGACATTATCTAAAATGGCACATGAACAACAAGTTCCTTTTGTAGTAGATATTAGTGATGATAGTCTGTTTGATGTTTTGAAATATCGACCATCATTAATTAAACCAAATGAACATGAATTAGCAGATTTATACAATGTTGAATTTAAAACATTTGAAGAGATGTTACCTTATGGTGAAAAGTTAGTTCAACAAGGTGCTAGAAATGTGATTATTTCAATGGGAGCAAACGGTGCTGTTTTATTTAATGAAACAGGTATCTATCGTGCTAAAGGCTTAACAGGAACACTAGTTAATTCTGTTGGATCAGGTGATTCTGTTGTGGCAGGTTTTGTTAGTCAATTAAGTCAAGGCAAAGATGCTGTGACAGCTTTTAAAACAGGAATTGCTTGTGGAAGTGCAACAGCATTTAGTGCCGATTTAGCGACATCGGAAGAAATTAACCAACAATTATCACGCGTTGAGATTGATGTATTAAAAGAATACTAGGGGGAAATAAAATGAAAATTAATGACTTATTAGTTAAAGATTGCATGATCTTAGACTTAAAAGCCACTGATAAAAAAAGTGCCATTACAGAAATGGTAAACAAACTATATGACACAGGACGCATTGACAACAAAGAAGTATTTGAAGAAGGAATCTTAGCTAGAGAAGCTCAAACAACAACTGGTTTGGGTGATGGGATTGCCATGCCTCATGCTAAAAACAAAGCGGTTGTTAAACCGACTGTTTTATTTGCTAGAAGTAAAGAAGGATTAGATTATGAAGCATTAGACGGGCAACCAACTTATTTATTCTTCATGATTGCTGCTCCAGAAGGTGCAAATGATACTCATTTACAAGCGTTAGCTAGCCTGTCTCGCTTATTACTCAATCCCGGAATGATTGCTGATTTGAAAGAAGCCAATACGCCTGATGAGGTATTATCCATTATTGATAAGGCTGAGAAAAAGTTAGATGAAGATGAAAAAGAAGTCGTGGAAGAAGTTGAAGATGCACCATTTGTTGTGGCAGTTACAGCTTGTCCAACAGGTATTGCTCATACTTACATGGCTGAGGATGCATTGAAGAACAAAGCCAAAGAAATGGGTATTAACATTAAAGTTGAAACAAACGGTTCTGAAGGGGTTAAACATAAATTAACTGATGAGGAAATTGCTCGAGCAGCAGGAGTTATTGTCGCAGCTGACAAAAATGTTGAAATGGCACGTTTTGATGGTAAAAAATTAGTCAATCGTCCAGTAAGTGATGGCATTAAGAAAACAGAAGAATTACTTCGCTTAGCAACAGATGGTAGTGCGTCTGTTTATCATCATTCATCAAATGGTAATGAGTCAGAAAGCGAAGAAACAAGTTCTGGATCAGTTGGGGCTAAAATTTATAAAGACTTAATGAATGGTGTTAGTCATATGTTACCGTTTGTTATCGGTGGTGGTATTGCAATTGCCCTAGCATTCTTAATTGACCAAATGCTAGGTGTACCACAAGATCAATTAAGTCAATTAGGAACGTATCATCCAATTGCCGCTTACTTTAAAACAATTGGAGATACAGCCTTTGGGTTTATGTTACCAGTTTTAGCTGGATTTATTGCGTCAAGTATTGCTGATCGACCAGGTTTGGTTGTTGGGTTTGCTGCTGGTGCAATGTCAGCAAGTGGGGTTGCTTTTGGCCAATTAACGGATACTGTTCCTTCAGGATTCTTAGGAGCATTAGTTGGTGGTTTCCTTGCTGGTTATGTGATTGTCTTTTTGAAATTTATTCTTAAGGGATTACCAAAGGCTTTAGATGGAATTAAATCTATTTTATTCTATCCAGTATTTGGTCTGTTGATTACCGGATTCTTAATGCTATTTATTAATATTCCGATGTCAGCGATTAACAACGGTTTGAACAATTTCTTAGCTAACCTTTCAGGTGGAAATGCGGCGTTATTAGGTGCGTTACTTGCAAGTATGATGGTTATTGATATGGGTGGACCAATCAATAAAGCCGCTTACTTATTTGGTACAGGAACACTTGCAGCAACTGTTGAAAGTGGTGGTAGTGTGGTTATGGCATCCGTTATGGCGGGTGGTATGGTTCCACCGTTAGCAATCTTTATTGCAATTATGTTATTTAAAAATCAATTTACTAAAAAGGAACAAGAATCAGCTCTACCAAACTTAATTATGGGATTCTCGTTTATTACTGAAGGAGCGATTCCTTTTGCCGCATCAGATCCGTTACGTATGATTCCAAGTTTTATTGTGGGAGCGGCTGTAACTGGTGGCTTAGTTGGAGCATTAGGAATTAAATTAATGGCTCCTCATGGTGGTATCTTTGTTATTGCGTTAGTAAGTAATCCATTGATGTACCTATTATTCATTATTTTAGGAGCATTCATTAGTGCCATTGTTCTTGGAACGTTACTTAAAAGAAAACAAGCGAAAGCAAAAGCTTAATTAATCATTTAAAAGTCAGTCGTTTATGTTAAACCTAAACGACTGACTTTTTTTGGTAGGATAAACAAAAAATTATGGTTTGAAAACATGGAATGATATAATATTCACTAGAAAAGACAAAGGGAAAAGGTCAAAGACAATGAAAAGTTTACAAACACATTTAACAGATGAAAGAATCCAATCCGTTCTTTCTGGATTTAAAATAGGATTAGAAAAAGAAAGTCAACGTGTCACATCTGACGGTCAATTAGCAACAACGGACCATCCAACTTCTTTAGGTAGTCGTAGTTTTCATCCATATATTCAAACAGATTTTAGCGAGACCCAAACAGAACTGATTACAGAAGTTTTTGATACGGATAAAGGCGCTATCGAGCAGTTAGAGGCTTTGCATGACGTGATAGTGCGTTCAATGGAAAATGACGAAAGATTGTGGCCTATTAGTATGCCACCTGATTTACCTGAAGATGATCGTGATATTAAAATTGCAAAATTAGAAAATCAAGGAGATATTAACTATCGTCGTTATCTAGCAAAAGTGTATGGTAAAAGAAAACAAATGGTAAGTGGTATCCATTATAATTTTGAATTTTCTCATGATTTATTATTGAATTTATTTCAAATCCAAAATGAATATAATGATTTTACGTCATTTAGAACGGACGTTTATTTAAAAGTATCACGTCAGTATTTACGTTATCGCTGGTTAATTACGTATTTATTTGGAGCTAGTCCATTTGCCGATAAAGGGTATTTCATGGACCAAGAGCCAGAACAGCCTGTAAGAAGTATCCGAAATAGTGAATATGGTTATACCAATCGTCCGGAGATTCAGGTCTCTTATCAAACAATTAAACAATATGTTTCGGATTTGGAAAAATTGGTAGATGATGGTGAATTAATTGAAACGAAAGAATTCTATTCTTCTGTTCGTTTACGTGGTAGTGATAATGTAGAAGAATTATTGACACACGGTGTAAGCTACATTGAGGTTCGTAATATTGACTTAGATCCATTTGAACGTATAGGGATAGCTGAAAATACGTTACGATTTTTACATTTATTTTTATTAACGCTATTATTTCTAGATGAAGAATCAGATGATGCTAAACTGATGTTAGATTTAGGAACAGATTATAATAACAAGGTATCTTTAGAACATCCGCTAGAAAATACCACACTACAAAAAGAAGGCGAGTGGCTATTAGAAAGAATGATTCAATTAAATAGCCAATTAACGGCACCTTTTGATTGTACTGATTTACTAGATGAGGTAAAAAAAATGTTGGTAAATCCTAGTAAGACATTAGCAGGGCGAATGCTAGAGCTTATGCTTGAAAAAGATTGGACTAACGAAGAATTTGGACGTTATTTTGCAAATCTTTATTATGACCAAGCCTTTGCAAAACCGTATCAATTAGCAGGTTATCGAGATATGGAGTTATCAACTCAAATTTTTATGTTTGATGCGATACAAAAAGGGGTCAAAGTGGAAGTGTTGGATCGGGTAGATCAATTTTTATGTTTATCATTTGATGGTCAAGTTGAATATGTTAAAAATGCTAATATGACGAGTCGAGATTCTTATGTTGTACCACTTATGATGGAAAATAAAACAGTCACAAAAAAAGTTCTAGCTAAAGCTGGCTATCATGTACCTGGAGGAAAAGAATTTTCAACAGTGGCTGAAGCCTTAATCTCTTACCCTATTTTTAAAGACAGTCCTATTGTTGTGAAACCTAAGTCAACTAATTATGGATTGGGTATTTCTATTTTTAAAGAAGGGGCAACAAAAGAAGATTATGATGAAGCGGTTCGGATTGCCTTTAGTGAAGATGATAGTATTTTAGTGGAAGAATTTCTTCCCGGAACAGAGTATCGTTTTTTTGTACTAGATGGAAAGACAAGAGCCGTTATGTTACGAACACCGGCCAATGTATTAGGTGATGGTAGACAGACGGTCGCTGAGCTAGTAGCAGAAAAAAATAAAGATAGTTTACGTGGTACACACCACCGAGCACCTTTAGAAAAAATACAGCTAGGTGATATTGAACAATTGATGTTAAAAGAACAAGGATTAAGACCAACAAGTATCCCTAACAAGAATCAGCGTGTGTATCTTCGTGAAAATTCAAATGTTAGTACAGGTGGCGATTCCCTAGATGTGACAGAAGAGATGAATGATAGTTATAAACACATAGCTGAATCTGCAGTTGAAGCGTTAGGGGCCAAAATTTGTGGTATTGATTTAATTATTCCAGATAGCACCATTCGTGGCAATAAACAAGATGCTCAAACATATGGTATCATTGAGGCTAATTTTAACCCAGCAATGCACATGCATATCTATCCTTATGCTGGTGTAGGACAACGATTGACAATGGATGTCTTACGGCTCTTATATCCACAGTTGAATAACTAACTATCTTAAAGTAAATAATCTAGAAAAATATTCTAGACTATTTACTTTTTTTATATTGATAACGAGCATGAATTATTCTATTTTTGCAAATCAGTGATTGAATATGGCAATGAAAAGTTATAAAATAGTACAATAAATGAAAAATGAACAAGGAGAGATAAACATGAAGAAAATTGCTTTTTTTGATATAGATGGCACTCTTTGTGATAGTAGTGGTCAAGTGTTAGCTTCAAGTAAAGAAAGTATTCGAGCATTTAGAGATAAAGGAAATTTGACTTGTATTTGTACGGGACGCTCGAAACCAGAAATTCTAGATAGTATCTTAGAAGTTGGGTTTGACGGTATTATTGGTGCAGGTGGGGGCTACATTGTGATAAACGATGAAGTTGTTAAACATCAAACAATGGATGAAAAAATTGTTAACGCTATTTTAACTTATTTTAAAGAAAATGACATCGGGTATTATTTAGAAACAAATGATGGATTATTTGGTAGTGACAATTGTGTTCAGAAAATCAGAGAAGAAATGAAAACAATTTCTAAAAATACGGGTGAGCCATTTGATGATTTAGTCAATAAAATGGCTTGGTTTGAAGACGTATTGAAATCACATAAACATGATGAGGTTGACTATAAAACAGTCAATAAAATATCATTTATCAACAATACAGTCTCTTTTTCTGATATTGCTGAAAAATTTGGAGACAAATGTTACCTATATCATTCAACTGTCGAATTATTTGGTCCACAAAGTGGAGAAATTGCGGTAAAAGGTGTTGATAAGAAAAATGCTATTGAGTTTGTATTAGAAAAATTAGGTATGATAAAAGAACAAACGATCGCGTTTGGTGATGGGGACAATGATATTGTTATGTTTGAAGCAGTAGATTATGGGATAGCTATGGATAATGCTACAGATAATTTGAAAAAAATAGCTTCAGAAATCACTGATAGAGCAGACGATGATGGTATTGCTAATAGTTTAAAGAGAAATGGTTGGATATAAATAACATTAAAGAAAAAAGCTGATATCAGTTTTTTTCTTTTTTATTTGCTACACTGTAAGTAATCATCCTAAAATAAGGAGAATGAGAATGATGACTAAAACGATTCAAACAGTCTTGCAAAACCAACGTACTTTTTTTTACTCACAACAAACTAAAGAATTAAGTTTTCGATTAGAACAATTAGAAAAATTAAGATTGGCTATATTATCTTATGAAACAGAAATTATTGAAGCGTTACAACAAGATTTAGGGAAACATCCATTAGAAACTTATGCGACAGAAATAGGATTTGTTTTAAATAGTATTCGTACAACTCAAAAGTCACTAAAAAAATGGATGAAAGAGAAAAAAAAGCCAACGCCTTTATTCTTACTTCCTTCTAAAAGCCGAGTTATTAGTGAGCCTTATGGTGTTGTATTGATTATTGGGCCATTCAATTATCCGTTTCAATTACTAATTGAACCATTGGTAGGAGCGATAGCTGCGGGAAATACGGCTATTTTAAAACCATCAGAATTGGTTCCAAATTTTTCAATAGCGATAGAAAAGATGATACATCAAGTGTTTCCTTCATCTTATGTGGATATTTTTTTAGGTGAAAAAGAAACCACTATTGAGCTATTAGCCCAACCGTTTGACTACATCTTTTTTACAGGTAGTACCACAGTTGGAAAAAGTGTGATGAAAGCTGCATCAAATCATTTAACTCCTATAACGTTAGAACTTGGAGGGAAAAGTCCAACTATTGTCACAGAAAAAGCCGATGTTTCATTGGCCGCAAGACGAATTATTTATGGGAAAATGATGAACGCAGGCCAAACGTGTGTTGCCCCTGATTATGTGGTGGTGCATGATTCTGTTAAAAATCAGTTTATTCATGAATGTCAAAAAACCGTGATACAATTTTATGGCACGAATATTAAACAGAGTAATAGTTTTTCACGAATTGTTAATGAACGACATACCAAACGATTGATTCATTTAATGGAAGAATCAAAAACGGAGTTAATTAGTGGCGGGATGTATGATGCTGCTTCTTGCTATATTGAACCGACATTATATGATTCTACATGGGAATCCCCATTAATGACCGATGAAATTTTTGGGCCACTTTTACCTATTATTTCTTATCAATCATTATATGATGTAATTCATCATATAAATGACCGACCTAAACCGCTAGCACTTTATTTGTTTAGTCAAGATAAGAAGGAACAAGAAAAAATAGTATCACATACTTCATCCGGTGGTGTTAGTATAAATAACACCATTTTCCATCTTGTCTCTGGCCATTTGCCTTTTGGTGGGGTAGGAGAATCTGGTATAGGAAACTATCATGGGAAATATAGTTTTGATACTTTTTCACATAAACGAGCCATATTATCCTCACCTAAAATAGATACTCCGTTTATTTATCCACCTTACACAACTAACCATTTAAAATGGATTAAGCGTATTCTGAAATGAAAAATTCTGTAAAATTCGTTGTCTAGTAAACGGATTTTACAGGTTTTTTAAAGAAGCTTTTTTAAAAATCACGTTTGGTTTAACTTAAATATTTAAACAGTTATATTTAAATACTTTGTTACTTGTTCCATTAAGATAGTACTTCTAAAAAAAAAAGACCACACAGTCTTTGTATTGACGGTGTGGTCTTTTATCTATTTTAAAGATAATCACCGACATAGATGCTTTTAGAAAGTACTCTAAAAGTTGCATCTACGCCAAATTTAGCACACGCACAACTTCACCTATGCCAATTTTGCCACGTTTTTGTGTGAGTCGCTATTATCATGATGATCATCCTTTCGTTTTTATTATTGTTAGTAATAATAAAAAGCTTTTTTTATAAAGTAACTAATAGCTTATTTTTTTGAAAATAAAGATCTAAAAAAACCTTCAGATTTTGTTTGAGTCATTGTTTTTTTATCTTGTTTTATGTTTGTGAACTTATTTTGTAATGGTAATTCGATGTTTTCTTTATTAACAGCATAATTTAGAGAATAAACAACTACGATAGATTGTTCATCTAATAGTGTATTTTCTGTATCAACTAATTTTAATGACACATTGTTCATTTGTGTAAGATGAATGAGTTGTTTTTGAATGGTTGGTTTTAATAACGCATTAACAAGCAATGTCCCACCAGGATATTTTTGAAATTGACTAATTGCAAAACTCTCATAAGAGGTAGAGGTTAATTCAGATAAGGATAAAATAAACACAACTCTTTCTCTAAATGTACCTAAAAATTTTCTTTGTTCATCAGGTTTTAATTGAGGGCTACCATAAAGTCCTTTATCTAAATAATCTTGAATATCTTTTCCCATCGTTCTTCACTCCTTTGTTGGTCAATTACCCTCAGTATAACATACCACTTAACGTGAAATTTGTGAAAAGATATTGCAATTAAGTTAAAATTTGGATAAAATTAACTGTAAATGAAAATCATTATCAATTAGGAGAGTTTTGGATGAAAAAATTTGTACCTTTTGTTAGTTTATTATTACTAGCAACATTTTCTTTATTTATTGGTGTTCAAAGCATTCCTATTCAAGATATCTTTCAGCTAAGTGAAATGCAGTCACTAGTGTTATGGACCACGCGTGTTCCTAGAACGATTAGTTTAATCATAGCTGGAGCAACAATTAGCGTTTCAGGATTAATCATGCAACATCTAACTCAAAATAAATTCGTGTCTCCAACGACAGCTGGAACAATGGATAGTGCACGTCTAGGTATGTTAGTGGCAATGTTATTTTTTCCAAATGGCACTATTTTGACAAAGTCTATTATTGCTTTTATTTTTGCTTTTTTAGGTACAATAGTATTTATTCAATTAATACGAGTTCTACCAGGAAAAAATCAATTGATGGTACCACTTATAGGTGTTATGTTTGGAAATATTATTGGTTCAATTGTCATTTTTTTTGCTTATCAATACCAGTTGATTCAAAATATGACATCTTGGTTACAAGGTAGTTTTTCAACTATTTCAAAAGGAAATTATGAATTGATTTATGTCACTGTACCAGTTCTTTTGATTTGTTATATGTATGCTTATCAATTTACGATTGTGGGAATGGGAGAAGAGTTCTCTATTTCCGTTGGTATGAATTATAGATTTGTTCATTTAATCGGTCTATTATTAATTTCTATTGCTAGTAGTGTTATTTTGGTTACAATTGGAGGGTTACCATTTCTGGGTGTGATTATCCCAAATATTGTCTCTATGCTTCTAGGTGATCATATGAAAGAGACGTTGTGGTTGACGGCTATTACGGGGAGTATTTTTTTAGTGATGGCAGATATTTTATCTCGTGTAGTTTATCCGCCATATGAAATACCTGTTAGTTTAATTGTTGGTGCTTTAGGGAGTATCATCTTTGTCATATTACTTGTTAAGGGGGCAAAGAGATGAGCCAAAAAAGTCTTTATATAAGGGTGATTTGTTTAGTTATTATCGTATTAATTAGTATCGCTTTCTTTATGACTTATCAAACATATGGTAATTGGCAATTTGCGTTATCTATTAGAGGAAAAAAATTACTAGCTTTTATTATAGTGGGATTATTAACCAGTTTATCGACTATTAGTTTTCAAACCATTACACAAAATCATTTTCTAACACCTAGTATTTTAGGATTTGATTCATTGTATGTGTTGGTTCAAACTATTTTATTCTTTTATTTTGGTCAATCACCATCACATCCCTTATTAATGTTTGCGGTAAATGTTGGCCTAATGGTCATTTTTAGTGTTACATTGTTTGGTTTTTTATTGAAGAAAGAAACTCAAGATTTATTTTTACTACTCATGATAGGAATGGTTTTAGGAACATTTTTTAAAAGTGTTAGCACGTTTTTTCAAGTATTAATGGATCCAAATGAATACGATAAATTACAAGGAAAATTATTTGCTAGTTTTTCTAATGTTGACGTGTCTTTGTTATATATTGTCATTCCAATTGTGATTGGAATTGTTTTGTTATTTTGGTTAGTAGCACCTATTTTAGATGTCTTTCATTTAGGGACTTGTCAGGCAATCAATTTAGGGATTAATGTTCAAAAATTTCGTTGGTTTATTTTATTTTTAATTAGTTTGAGTGTGGCTTTATCAACTGCTTTAATTGGTCCTATTACTTTTTTAGGTTTTATAGTGGCTAATATGACGTATCAATGGTTACCTGTATACAAACATTACTGGTTGTTTACAGTAGCCGCTCTACTTAGCATATTAATGCTTGTGTTAGGTCAATTTTTAGTCGAACATGTCTTTCATATGAATACAACGTTGAGTGTTGTGATTGAGTTTAGTGGTGGCGTGTACTTTATATGGAAATTGCTCTCTGAAAGGGGGAAAACACGAGAATGAACATTGAAAAAGTGGTTAAAAAATATGGTGAAAAACGTGTGGTTGATACAGTGGATTATGATATTGTGCCACAAACGTTGACAGCTTTTATTGGGCCAAATGGTGCTGGGAAAAGTACACTATTAGGTATGATGAGTCGACTTCTTGATAAAGATCAAGGTGGTATTTATTTAGATGGAGAGGAGGTGAAGGCGTGGAATCAACATGAACTTGCCAAAAAGTTATCAATACTAAAACAAGCAAATGGGATTCAGTTACGTTTAACAGTTAGAGAACTGGTAGCCTTTGGTCGATTTCCACATAGTAAGGGTCGATTGACACAAATTGATGAAAAAAAAATAGATGAGTCTTTGTCTTATTTAGGATTGGATGATTTGGCAAGTGATACAATTGATACATTATCGGGTGGTCAATTGCAACGAGCTTACATTGCGATGGTGCTTGCTCAAGATACAGAGTACATTTTTTTAGATGAACCACTAAATAATTTGGATATGAATCATGCTGTTATGTTGATGAAAACTATTCGTCGGTTAGTTGATGAAGCAAATAAGACTGTGGTGATTGTGTTGCACGATATTAATTTTGCAGCGAGTTATGCGGATAATATTGTGGCGATGAAATCTGGAAAGGTATTTAAAGCAGGACCAACCGCTGAGATTATCACAAAAGAAGTATTAGATGACTTATATGATATGAACATGCGTGTGTGTGAATTAGAGGGAAAACGATTTTGTTTATATTTTAATGAATAGATAAAAGGAGATAGATGGATGACGAGATTAAAAAAATGGCGTTTAGTTAGTTTAGCCATAATAGGGTTAGTGATGTTGGGAGCATGTGGGACGTCCAAAACATCCGATAAAAAAATCAACACTTCCAGTGAAAAACAAGAAGTTGTTAAGGTGACAGATAGTAATGGAAAAGCATTAGAGTTAGCGTCACACCCTAAAAAAGTGGTTGTGTTTGATATGGGAGCATTAGATACGATTAGAGAATTTGGAAAATCAGACGTTGTTGTAGGTGCACCACTAAAAACATTACCTAGTTATTTATCAAGTTACAAAAATGTGGAATCAGCAGGTGGGATTAAAGAACCGGATATGGAAAAAATAAATGCTATGCAACCAGATTTAATTATTATTTCTGGACGTCAACAAGATATGCAAAAAGAATTAGAAAAAATTGCGCCAACATTATATCTTGCTGTAGACAGTAAAAAAGCGTGGGAATCGACAATGACGAATATTGAAACATTAGGAACAGTATTTGATAAAGAAGATGTTGCTAAAGAAAAAGTCGACGCATTAAATAAACAACGTGAAGCATTAGAAAAAACAGCAAAAGAAAGTGGTAAAAAAGGATTGATGAGTTTAGTAAATGAAGGATCATTATCAGTTTTTGGACCTGAATCGCGTTTTGGTATTGTTTATGAAGGCTTTGGTGTGTTACCAGCAGATGAGACCATAAAACCGTCTCCCCATGGACAAGAAGTATCCTATGAATATGTTTTAGAAAAAAATCCAGATATTTTGTTTGTAGTGGACCGTACGAAAGCTATCGGTGGGGATACAAGTAAAAATAATGTAGCAGAAAATGCTTTAGTAAAAGAAACGACAGCAGGCAAAGAAGGAAAAGTGATTAGTTTAACACCAGATGTTTGGTATTTAGCTGCAGGTGGGATTGAGTCAACACGAATAATGATGGAAGATGTAGAAACAGCCTATAAATAAGATAATTCGCTAGATACTTAAGTAACATTAAGTATCTAGTTTTTTGTTTGGATAGTTTTATCTATTTAATGATAGTATAATGGAAGTAAATAACTTATGTAGGTTGGAGGGATACTTATGAAAAGCAAACATATTCATCAAAGAGTCAAGAGTATCTATAATGATTTAACACAATCAGAAAAAAAAATTGCCAACTTAGTGTTAGAAAGACCAGAAGATGTCACCAAAATGACAGCTAGTGAGCTGGCTAAAGAATCTCAGACCAGTCCTGCATCTGTGATTCGATTTTGTAAATCCATTAATGTTCCAAGTTTTCCTGAGTTAAAAATTGCGTTATCTGCAGAGAGACAGTGGGATGTTCCAAAAGAATATTCAGATATTTTACCAACTGAAAAAATTGCTGATGTGAAAGCAAAATTATTAGGAAATGCTTATCAATCTATGCAAGAAACTATTCAATTAGTGAATGAAGAAACTTTAAAAGAAGCGATAGAACTGATTTCTAAAGCACCATTTGTCTATGTTTATGGGATAGGGTCATCTTATCTTGTGGCTGAAAATATCGCTCAAAAATGGAATCGTATAGGGAAGGTGTGTATTTGCATAGCAGATGTTCATTTGTTAATAGCCAGTTTAACATCTGCTGCACCGGATTCGATTTTTATTGGAATATCGCATTCTGGTGAAACCTCTGAAGTATTAGAGGTAAACCGTATTGCAAAAGAGCAGGGTATAAAAACGATTGGAATATCTCAATTTGGGATGAATACATTAAGTAAACATGTCGATATTTCTATGCAGACAGTGAAATCAAAAGAAGCAGAGCTTAGAAGTGCTGCGACGAGTTCGTTGATGTCTCAATTTATTTTAATTGATTTATTATTTCATGTTTATGTATTAGAACAATATGATGAAAATATGGATAACATCCGAGAATCAAGAAAATTAGTAGATGAATATAAAAAAAGAACATCCAAAAAGTAAAACCATCCAATTAGGTTCATGTGACCTAGTTGGATGGTTTTTTAAAGATGATAAATTTACTAAATAGATAATTTGCAATTAATACGACAACATTACTAATAATTTTTGCGATAAGTGGTTGTTGGCTGAGCCATTGGACTAATACAAATAATACGACTGTATCAATTCCAAGTGATAGAAAGCGAAATGAAAAAAAGGACATCATTTCTTTGATATTAATGAAAGACGTATTGTCTTCATGAGCAAAGACATATTTTTTGTTTGATAAATAAGCAAATAACACGGAAAAAATCCACGCAATCACGTTGGAAATAATGTAATTAACATGGAGTAAATTTTCCATTACATAGAAGATGACAATATTGATGATTGTTGTAAAGACTCCCATCACAACATACATAAATAATTCAAATAATGTGTCAGATAAACCTAATGTTTGGGTAAAAAAATGTTTTAGCTTAGTCATAAGTTCTCTCTTTTCTTTTTATCAGTAAAATATCGATAGCTATATCTTGCACAGTATAGTAGAACAAGCAATGTTGCCGTTATTTTAATAAAGATGACATAAGTCATATTAACAAATGGTTTGTAAGATAAAATGACAGTATTTTTTCCATTCTTAGGTGTGATAATCAAACTTCCTATATCTGACGTTTCATAATCTGATTTAGTTAATAATTTACCGTTTAGTTCAATGATGCTATGATCATAAATAATTAAAGGAAGTTGTTTCTTTTTAGTCACATTTTTTTTATTATCCCAAGTAAGTTTTATGGAGCCATTTTCCAGTACAGTAGTTGTGATATTTTTTTGATTGTTAAAGATTTCTTGTTCATAGACTTCATAGGGATCCATAGCATCATAAATTTCTTGACTAGTAGTCTCTTTTGAAATTGGGAGATAATCAGGTGTTCCTTTTTCAATCGTCTCAAATATTTTTGTTAAATCAGGTCCTCTAAGATTATTTCGAATCACATCAGGATCTTTTTCAATTAGATTCGGACGATTATTCCCCATTGCCACAGGATCATCTTGCCACCTTTGAGCATTTTTTACCATGATAGTGTTTGCTTCAAAGAGAATAAAGCTAACGAGAATCATCAGTGAAAGGGAAATAATCTTAAATTGTTTAATAGGAATGTGTTGTTCAATAGAGTGAATCGTCTTTAAAAAAACCGGAACTAACAAAATATAAGAGATAACTGAAAAACGAAATGGAAATTGAATGACCGATAAAAAAGGATAGGCATCTATGATACTGTCCCATGGAAATAAGGAAGTTGAAAGTAATAAAAACCCACCACCTATAGTAGTCATCAATCGATCCAGTGTATCTGTATATTTTATATGTCGTATAAAGTAAATGAGTTGAAATAAAAAAATTATCCCAAAAAAGATACCAATATTTCGGTTGCCATACATTTCAGTAATAGATATGTAGGTAGAGTTTGTGATGAATGAATTTGGGATAAAAGGTTGTAAGATGTTATTTGATAAAAAAACATCAATGTAAGCCACTAAAGTATTTAAAGATAGTAGAGTAAAAATAATGATAGATAGGAATAATTGTTTTATCCAATTTAACTTTTTATCTGACTGAATAAAACTAACTAGATAAAAAGGGATAATAGCCAATACAGCTAATACAGCACTAAGTATATGTGTGTTCACTAATAAACTCATTGATAGTCCCAAAAAAATGGGATTAATTGGTTTCTCTTTATTTTTTATCGAGCGAATAGCTTGAATAAAAATACAAGGAAGAAATGCTGCTCCCCAACCAGAGAAACCTAGTGCTCTAACGTAATACATAATAGGAGAAGATGCCATATAAATGACTGAACCAATTGTTGATAATCGTTTGTCACAGTCGAATGTTCGCATTAAAAAATACATGGTTATCCCCGCAATCACAAGACAAATAAAGGACGAGATTAATTGAAATTTTAACCATGATTGTGTAAAGAATAGTATTAGCCCATTTAAAAAGGCGATATCATACCCATATAGGGCGTTAATAATTCTCCCACTAGTATTGAAACCATATAATGACATGAAATAATTGTAGTTGCCACTTCTTATTTGTTCTGATAAATCGTAGAATCGATTGTAATGAAAGGAAATATCAGAACCAATAGGAATGAAGCGAATATTAATCTGAGGTGACAAAATAAATAGTGCAATTAGTACAATAGTGATAAAGGGAAAATATTTTTTTCCTAGATTTTTAAACTTTAGTAGCACCATCAATCCTCCTCTAAAGATGAGATTTTTTTATCTTTTATGATGTATATAGGACGCTGTTTCGTTTCTAAAAAAGTTTTCCCTAGATATTGTCCTACAACACCCAAACAAAGTAATTGTAATCCGCCTAAAGCCAAAATAATACAGACCAGTGATGGCCAACCAGAAGTTGGGTCACCAAATATAAGTGCACGAATAACGATAAAAAGCAGTGCAGAGATGGAAGCGACAAAGGATATGAATCCTAAAATAGTCGACAATTTTAGTGGAAATTCGGAAAAAGAGATAATCCCATCAATTGAATATTGTAATAAGTCCCAAAATGACCAAGATGTTTCACCATCAACGCGTTCAATATTTTCAAATTCTAAATAGTAAGTATCAAAACCTACCCAGCTAAAAATACCTTTAGAAAATCGATTGTATTCTTTTAATTCGAGTATAGCATCAACCATTTGTCGAGACATTAGGCGATAATCTCTTGCGCCATCAACAATCTCAATATCAGATATTTTATTAATAATTTTATAGAATTTTTTAGCAAAGAAAGAACGAATCTTTGGTTCTCCTTCACGAGTGACACGCCTTGTCCCAATGCAATCATAATCATTTTTTTGGAGTAATTCTACCATTTTAGGTAGAAGCTCGGGAGGATCTTGTAGGTCAACATCCATCACCGTAATGTAATCACCTCTAGCATGTTCTAGACCCGCATAAAGAGCAGCCTCTTTTCCAAAATTTCTAGAAAAAGATAAGTAATTATACTGTTCAGATTGCTTACTGATTTCTTTTAATACACTTAGTGTGTTATCTTTAGACCCATCATTAATAAACCAGTATTCAAAAGTTAGCTCTGGTAATAATGTTTCTATATCAGTCATTTGACTGATATAAGGATGAATTGTATCTTGTTCGTTGTAACAAGGAACAATAATGGATAAAACTTTTTTTGACATGATAATACTCCCTTTTTAGTAGTGACGAATCCCGTCATAATATATACATTTTAAATGAAAATAAATTGAAAAGATAGTCGTATCTATTTCAATTACATAAAAAAGAAACACCTTAACCTATTATAAGGCTAAGGTGTGTAAATTAAAAATCATGAATTTCTTTTAGAGTACCATCTTCCATTTGGAAAACACGATCACTCCATTTTATCATACGAGTATCGTGAGTTACCATCACTGTTGCTTTTTTCTTGTCATGAGCCTCTTTTACCAGTAATTTCACAACATTATACGCATGTTCTGTATCTAAACTAGCCGTTGGTTCATCGGCTAAAATTAGGCTAGGATCGTTGTATAATGAACGAGCAATTGCTACACGTTGACGTTCCCCACCAGATAAATCACTTGGATAACTGTTTCTTAAATGGTCTATATCCAAAGATTTTAGTAGATTGTCTAGCATATCTTTATTGACTTTCTCTTTTTTTACTTTAGCGACTAAAGTAAATTGATCTTCTATTGTAAGAAAAGGAATGAGGTTTGATGTTTGTAAAATAAACCCAATCTCATCAAAACGTATTTTTGCACGTTTTTTTTCTGGAAGAGAAGTGAAATCAATATCATTTATACTGATATTTCCACTTGTTGTACTTTGTAACCCACCAGCAATGGTTAAAAAGGTACTTTTACCGGAACCAGACGGTCCAATCACACTGATAAACTCTCCTTCATTTACTTGGAAATTTAAATCATTTAAGGCAGTCACTTCATTGTGACCTTTACCAAATTTTTTTGTAATATGTGACATATTTAAAATAGTTTTCATTTTATCTAACCTCCAATGGCATTAATAGGATCAACTTTATTAACAGTAACAATTGAGAATAATCCACCAATTGTTGAGACGATGACTAAAATAACACCGTAAATGGCCCACTGTGTAATGTTAATCGCAAATGGCATAGCGTCTGGTAAAACCATGCTTAATCCATAAGTTGCTAAACCCGATAGTAATACGCCAAACACTCCAACTAAGAATGATTGGGCCAAAATAGATTTTGAGATGAACCATGAGTTAATCCCTTGTACTTTCATCACACCAAAAATAGCGGTTTTTTGAAGTGTGATGACATACATGAAGATACCTATAACAGCTGAAGCAATGACGAACAGTACGTAAATCATTGAATCAAGTGTCAAACTTTGTTCTGTATATCCTGGCAAATTATCAATAAATTTTTGTGTAGATAGTTTAGTTAGTGAATCGTTTGATAAAGTTGTATCCGAGTCATTACTTAAGACAGCGTTAATAGGATAGTTGTCAGTTGTTTTAACCATGTCTTCACCAAATTTAATTTCAGTTACAGTTTTGATGTTCGAATACATAACAGGAGTTGCAATATAAGAGGTTGATGGAACAATACCAACAACTTTAACTTTTAAATCATTGCTACCTACTGTGATAGTATCATTAATTTTAAATCCTTTATCCGCTAGATTTTGAGAAATAATTACTTCGTTATCTTTTTTAAAAGACTCGCCACTTGTTACACTTGGTAAGAAGAAAGCATCGTCATTTGTACCAAATAAGCTAATGTTTACTTTGTTATCTTTTTTCCCAATTGCTCCACTGTAAAGAGATAATGGGGCTTTTTCATTTGAAGAGATATCTTTGACATCATCTAATTTTAGTTGAGAAGCCGCTAGGATGTTGTTTGCATCATCCGATAACACAATTTCTTTTGCGTTCCAGTCATCGACTGTTTGTCTAAATTCTTGAGATAACCCATCAGCAAGACCTGAGAGTAAAAAGACAACGAGTCCGATTAAAAACATAATACCAACAATTAAACTATAACGTAACTTTGAGTAACGCATTTCTTTTAAAGCTAAGAACATAAATATTCCTCCATTTCATTTCACTTAGTAACAAGTTGTCACTAGATAATTAAAAAGACAACTAGTCTTTTTTGATTGATTGCAACAGCACTTGAAAGAAAAATCCCAAGCCTACTGTTAAAATAATATGACCCAAACCAGCAATACCACTAATAGCAGCAGAACTTTCGATTCCTAAGACAGTCATTGTACCATGAGTTAATAACATTAATAGTGTAACACCTAATCCAATATTATAGGTAATATAAAACTTTTTGAAGTTTTTATGTTTAGTAAGATTAAAGTTCTTTTCTAATAATAAGACAATTAAAAAGAAAAACATTCCTAAAATTAAGGTGTGAGTATGAACAACACTTAATTGCGTCCAACCATCAAAGTCATTAAGTTTTGTCATTTCTCGGAAGTAAACACCACTAATCAATCCGATAATCATATAACTTAAACTAGCTCTAGCTAACTTTTGCATCTTAAATCCTCCTATTTAATTCCTTTAATAATCCATTTAATTTTATAGTGATAATCCATAATCAACTCTTCTGGAGTCCAATCATTAATAATAAAATCTGTTAATGAGTTCATGACTACTTCCATAATAAAGTAAAGAAAACTAATGGCTTCTTGAGTTTCATGGATTTTAAATTCATTGTTACGTAATAGGTTGATCCATTCCTTTAACATGTAAGAAGACTCATCTAAGTTTAATCGTTTCATCGTTCGTTGGTAATCAGCTCTCGTTAATAATAAGAGACCTTTCCAATAGGCACTGTCTGTTTCTAGATGAGAACAAAAAATCAAGTACTGTTCAATTCCATGGAAAAAATCATTTTTATATTGAGCAATATAATCCAAGATATCCTGATGAATAAGGACAGATTGCTGTTTAACGACATAAGCGTAAGCATCTTCTAAATCGACAAAGTATTTGTAGAAAGCTCCTCTTGACATCTCCATCTGCTCAACGATATGAGAGACTTTAACTTGGCTAATAGATTGATTATAAAAAGTATCTAGCAAAATCATGTCCATTTTTTCTTTTTTTGGTGCAGATAGATTAAGGAATGTATCTTTTGGCATATCATCTCCCCCCTTCAAAGATTAATTAATTTAACTAAGAAAAATGATAGCACAAAAAGTAACATATTGTCACTTATCTTGCTTAGAGATTTATTTATAAAAAAGAATTAATACCAAAAACGTTAGTTAACGATAGAACTGAAAAATTTTTAAAAAGTTCACATAAAAACATAAAAATAACCGATAATCGTTCTTATTCTCAAGTTATTCTATGAATAAATTGAGAAAGGAGGTTTATGAATGTCGCATATTCTACAATCTATCACAATAGTGACACCTATTATTTTTGTATTAGCATTGGGATTTTTTGCTGGAAAAAAACAAGCTTTCGGTAAATCTAGTGATTCAATTAGTGTTATTAATGAATTGGTTTTAAATTTTGCTTTACCAGCTTCGTTATTTGTAGGGACAATTAGCGTAACAAGAGCCCAACTATTAGGTGATACAGATTTATTTATTTCATTATTGATTAGCCTATTAACTGCTTATTTTATTGGTTTATTTGTTGCCAAGTATATTTTTAAACGCAACATGATTGAAGCCTCTATTGCAGGATTAGCAGTTAGTTTTTCGGCGGGTCCTTTTTATGGTCCAGCGTTATTAGATAGTATTTACGGACAAGCAGGAGGGGTGTCTGTCAGCATTATTGCATTATTGTTGAATGTTTTTATTGTGCCACTTGCAACGATAATTATTAAGCTAAATGTTTCAACATCTGATAAAAAGACGTCATTAGGAAAAATGATTAGTCAGTCTATTTTTGATGCAATTTTTAAAACCCCCTTTGTTTGGGCGCCGTTACTTGCGTTTGTTTTAGTATTTTTAGATATCCATATGCCTGATATTGTAACTAGTTCTTTAAAATTAATTGGTGAAGCCACTGCCGGAATCGCTATTTTTGTAGCAGGTATGACAATTGCTGAAAATAAATTTAAATTAACTAAAGAAGTGGTTACGATTGCGTTATTAAAAAATATTGGGTTGCCCTTATTATTTGTTGGAGTAGCTTTATTTCTACATATGACTAAGGGCAGTACAACATTTGATCAGGGGTTATTGTTATCGGCATTGCCATCAGGTCCAATGATAGTGTTGCTTGCTACTCGATACAAACAATATCAACAAGAAGCATCTTCAATTCTTGCTTTTTCAACTGTTGGAATGCTTGTGACAGTGACTGCTATTATTGCATTATTAAATGTTTAATTAAAAGAAAAGAGGAAATATATTATGACATTAACTAAAATTGAACGTATTGCCAATTATGCGACTCGTGCTAAATTCGAGGATTTATCTGATGAATCAAAAAAACAAATTCCTGTACATATTTTGGATTCTTTAGGCTGCCAGATTGCAGCTTTAGGAGCTGGTCCGGTCAATGCTTGCCATGATCAAGTAAGAGAATTTTCACCAAGTGGTATTGCACCACTTATTGCAGGAGGAACATCAAGCCCGGTTTTCGCAGCATTTTGGCATACTGCTCTTGTCCGTTACGTTGATGCAATGGATAATATTCTTGCCCCAAAAGAAACCGCGCATACGGCAGATAATTTTGGTGGAATTTTAACGGCAGCTTCCATTGCAAATTCAAGTGGAAAAGATTTAATGTTAGGAGTCGCGATTGGTTGGACAATTCAAACACTATTAGTTGAAAAAGCTAATTTTATGACAAGAGGGTTTGATCATACTGCACAACTTGCTTTTTCAGTTACGGCAGCTTCAGGTAAATTGTTAGGCTTAGATAGTGAAACAATTGCTAATGCGATTGCTATGGCAGCATCAAGTGATGCATCTTTTGCTGGTATTCGTTCTAAACCATTATCAGAATGGAAAGGTCTTGCATCAGCTCAATCAACACTAGGTGCTTTTAATGCATTGTATTTAGCTAAAAGAGGGGTAGAAGGTCCTTTAGCTATTGTAGAAGAGCCTCAAGGGATTGAACATTTACTAGGACAACCAATTGATATTGATTGGGAACATGAAAACTATGAAGGCGTTCCACAATCAACTATTAAAAAATTTGTTGCAATGATTCATACACAATCAGCTATAGAATGTATATTAGAATTATTAGCCAAAACGCCTATTAAATCTGAAAGTATCAAATTAATTGAAGCAGATGTACCACAAATTACCTATGATTTTTCTGGTGGTGGATTATATGGTAATGCGGATGCAGCCATCACAACAAAAGAACAAGCTGATCATTCCCTGCCATACTTGTTAGCTGTTGCTGTGCTAGATGGACAAGTGATGCAACCACAGTTTGAAGAATCACGTATTATAAAATCTGATGTTCAAACACTTCTTCAAAAAGTCATTGTGAAACCTGATGCTGATTTCACAAAACGTTATCCAAAAGATTTTTGTGCACGTATTACCATCACACAATTGGATGGCACTGTTACAACTCATGAGGTAAGCAATTACCCAGGTATGCCTTGTCGACCATTTACTTGGGAAGACTCAGTCGATAAATTTGATCGTTTAACAAAAGGATATATTGATCCAGTATTGGCTGAAAAATTAAAAGAAGTCGTAAAAGATATTGAAAACAGATCGACAAAAGACTTGTTTGATATCTTAACTGAAATTAAGTACCCAACAACAAATAAATAGACAGAACAAAAGTGGTCTGATAGATTTAAAGTAATCTATTTAGACCGCTTTTTTAGTGGATAATATTTGTTAGGAGTTAGTATATGTTAATGTTTAATGAAGCATGTTTTGAAGTTTTTAATATAGAAGGTTTAGACAATCGAATGATTGGAGTTCGTGAAAAAATTCAACCGGTTTTTCAATCGATTGATGAAAAAGTAGTTGAAGAGTTAGAACCTTTGTTGGGTGAAAAATTGCCTATTCATATAGCACAACACAGACGACGCACAACAAATGCACCGGATTTTACGTGGAGTGCAATGGGTGGAAATAAAAGAGGTTATAAAAAATTTCCTCATTTTCAGTTAGGGATTACACCGGAATATGTAGTTATATGGTTATCATTTATTGATAACCCACAAAATGAAGTTTTAATGGCACAAACATGTTTGGATCATCTCGAGTGGTTTGAGTCATTGCCAAATGATTTTGTTGTAAACACAGACCATACAAAAAATAACTATCATGCATTAGAAAAAGAACAAGTCATTAAAGATTTAACTAGATGGAGGGATGTTAAAAAAGGAGAATTTCAAATTGGTCGAGTGATACAAAAGAATCGATTTAATACCGAATCGACTGATGTCTTATTTGCCGAAATATTGCAAACCTATCTATCACTTATACCAATTTATCAAGCTTGTTTCCAATTGTGTAATTAATATACAGTAAGAGAACTAGACAGATTGAAATTTTAGCTTATGATGATTTTTTTTATTGAATTATGCTATAATGAACGGTGATTATATGTCGCTGAATTTTATAAAGAGTGACTTAAAGGAGGATGAACAGTGGAAGATAAAAAAACTTTTTATATCACCACTCCGATTTATTACCCAAGTGGGAAATTACATATAGGAAGCTCGTATACAACTATAGCGTGTGATGCAATGGCTCGTTATAAACGAATGAAAGGGTTTGATGTCTTTTATTTAACAGGGCTTGATGAGCATGGTCAAAAAATTGAACAAAAAGCAGAAGAATTAGGAATTGAACCACAAGAATACGTAGATAATATGGCAATGGACGTTAAGAAATTATGGAAATTATTAGACATTGACTACACAAAATTTATCCGTACAACTGATCCTTCTCATAAACAATCTGTTCAAAAGATTTTTCAACGTTTAGTTGACCAAGGAGATATTTACTTAGGTGAATATGAGGGATGGTATTCAGTATCTGATGAGGAATATTTCACTGAAAATCAATTAGCAGAAGTATTTAAAGATGAAAATGGCAAAGTCATTGGTGGCCTTGCACCAAGTGGTCATGAAGTAGAGCTTGTTAAAGAGCAAAGTTATTTCTTTAAAATGAGCAAATATGCAGACCGTTTATTAGAATATTATGAAGAACACCCAGATTTTATTGAGCCAGTTTCTCGTAAAAACGAAATGATTAATAATTTTATTAAACCAGGTTTAGAAGATTTAGCTGTGAGTCGTACATCTTTCAAATGGGGAATTCCTGTTGAAAGTGATCCAAAGCATGTAGTTTATGTGTGGATTGATGCGCTATCAAATTATATTACAGCTTTAGGTTATGGAACAGATGATGATAGTAACTTTAAAAAATATTGGCCAGCTGATGTTCATATGGTTGGTAAAGAAATCGTGCGTTTCCATACCATTTATTGGCCAATTATGTTAATGGCGCTTGATTTACCATTACCAAAACAAATTTTTGCTCATGGTTGGTTAGTGATGCAAGATGGCAAAATGTCTAAATCAAAAGGAAATGTCGTTTACCCTGAGATGTTAGTAAGACGATACGGATTAGACGCATTACGTTATTATTTAATGCGTGCGATTCCGTTTGGTTCAGATGGCGTGTTTACACCAGAAGATTTTGTTGCGCGTGTAAATTATGATTTAGCAAATGATTTAGGCAATTTACTAAATCGTACGATTGCGATGATTAATAAATATTGCGATGGTATAGTACCAAACTATGCCTCTCAAGTAACAGATTTTGATAGTGAATTGTCAACAACAGCCGCAGATGTTATTGGTAAATACAATAAAGCAATGGAAAAATTAGAATTTAACATTGCGTTGAGTGAAGTATGGCGTCTGATTTCTCGTGCAAATAAATACATTGATGAGACAGAACCATGGAACTTAGCAAAAGATGAAGAAAAGCAAACAGAATTAAACAGTGTGATGGTTCATTTGGCTGAAAGTTTACGTATTTCTGCTATTTTGCTACAACCAATTATGACACAAGCACCAAAAGAAATCTTTAGCCAATTAGGCTTAGATGCTGAAACAGTTTCTATGATTGATATTCGTTTCGGAGAGTTTCCTTCAGGGACAAAAGTTGTCAGCAAAGGAACTCCTATTTTCCCACGTCTAGATGTTGAAGAAGAAGTAGCTTACATCAAAGAACAAATGGCTCAAAGTATGAATCAACAGACAGAAGAAGAAGAATGGAAACCAGAAGACGTTGAGTTAGTATCTGTGAAAGATAAAGAAGTAAAATTTGAAACATTTGATGAAGTAGAACTTAAAGTAGCTGAAATTTTAGACTGTCAGAAAGTTAAAGGGGCAGATAAATTATTGCAATTTAGATTAGATGCGGGAGATAAAGGTCATCGTCAAATTTTATCAGGAATTGCAGAATTTTATCCAGAACCGATGGATTTAATTGGTAAAAAAGTGGTGATAGTAGCCAACTTAAAACCTCGTAAAATTCGCGGACATATCAGTCAGGGAATGATTTTATCGGCTGAAAATTCAGATGGAAAATTATATGTTGTTGAAGCACCTAAAGGAGCAGAAAACGGCAGTATCGTTGGATAGAAATTTTTAAAGAGATTGGAAAAGAGGTCTTTTTCAATCTCTTTTTATGTTAAAATCATCGTGATAGGAGTGAAGACTATGATTTTTGATACGCATACACATCTAAATGCAGAACAATTTAATGATGATTATAAAGAAGTGATTGAACGAGCAGAACAACTAGGTGTAACTGAAATGGCAGTAGTAGGATTCGATACACCAACGATTGAACGCTCATTGGAATTAAGTGAACAGTATCCATTTATCCATAGTATTATTGGGTGGCACCCAACTGAAGCTGGAAGTTATACAAAAGACATTGAAAAAGGGTTGCAAGAAAAATTAACGAATTCACGTGTTGTCGCACTGGGTGAAATTGGCCTTGACTATTATTGGATGAATGACGATCCCGACGTGCAAGAAAGAGTTTTTCGCCGTCAAATTGCGATTGCTAAAGAGATGAACTTGCCGATTAGTATTCATACAAGAGATGCGATGGAAGATACGTATAAGATTTTAAAATCAGAAGGCATTCAAGATATTGGAGGCATTATGCATAGTTTTGGTGGTGATAGCGAGTGGGCGAAACGTTTTTTAGATTTAGGGATGCATATTTCGTTTAGTGGTGTTGTCACATTTAAGAAAACATTAGAAGTTCAAGAAGCAGCAAAAATTGTCCCAATGGATAAATTATTAGTGGAAACTGATGCACCGTATTTAGCGCCTGTCCCATATCGTGGAAAACGTAATGAACCTGGGTATACACACTATGTGGTTGATAAAATTTCCGAATTAAGAAATTTACCTTATCAAACAGTGGCAAAAAAAACCACAAAAAATGCGCATAGATTGTTTAGGTTAGAAGAAAATGACTAAAGAAAAAATATCAGAAATCGTGGTTGTAGAAGGAAAAGATGATACAAAACGATTGCAGCAAGTGTTGGACGTTGACACGATAGAAACGAATGGTTCGGCGTTAAATAACGAAACGTTGGATAAAATTAAACACGCTCAACGTGTGCGTGGTGTGATTGTGTTTACTGATCCAGATTTTCCTGGTGAAAAAATTCGTAAGCAGATTATGGCTGTCGTCCCTGAGGCCAAACATGCTTTTATTACTAGAGAAAAAGGAGCACCAAAAAAGAAATATGGTAGTTTAGGTGTAGAACATGCCAGTAATGAAGCCATCATACAAGCATTAAAATCTGTTTCTACACCAACGACAGACATATTTGATTCTGAGATAACGATTGAAGATTTAATTCAATTTGGGTTAATAGCCGGAAATGGCTCTAGAGTTAGACGAGAAAAACTTGGTGAGTTACTTAATATCGGCTATACAAATGGAAAACAATTAAAAAAACGATTAAGTATGTTTCAAATAACAAAAGAAAAATTCTTAGAGGCAATGAAAGAGATAATAGAAGGTGAAACGAATGAATGAATACAAAGACATAGCAACACCTAGTCGAACGAAAGAAATACTAAAAAAACATGGGTTCTCATTTAAAAAGAGTTTAGGACAAAATTTTTTAACAGAACCTAATATCTTAAGAAAAATTGCCGAAGCAGGAGACTTGTCAAAAGAAGATGGTGTGATTGAAATTGGTCCAGGTATTGGTGCTTTAACAGAACATTTGGCAAGAAATGCCGGAAAAGTTCTCGCTTTTGAAATTGACCAACGTTTAATCCCAGTTTTAGAAGATACGCTGTCACCTTATGATAATATTACGGTCGTAAATGAAGACATTTTAAAAGCTGATGTTGTGGCAGAAGCCAAAAAAGTATTTGATAAAGAGCAACCCATCAAAGTCGTTGCTAATTTGCCTTACTATATCACCACGCCAATCATGATGCATCTATTAATGTCACCATTAGATATTACCACGATGGTTGTGATGATGCAAAAAGAAGTAGCAGATAGAATGACGGCAAAACCTTCAACGAAGGCTTATGGTTCGTTATCAATTGCTGTCCAATTTTATATGGAAGCAAAACTCGCATTTATTGTGCCAAAAACAGCTTTTGTGCCACAACCCAATGTGGATTCAGCGATTATTAAGTTAGAAAAAAGAGAAACGCCGATTGTTGAGGTTATAGATGAAACATTTTTCTTTGAACTAACTCGTGCATCTTTTACGCAACGGCGTAAAACCTTATGGAATAACTTAACTAGCCATTTTGGAAAAGATGATGTTACGAAACAGTGGTTGGAAAAATCACTAGAAGAAAGTGATATTGATCCTAAACGCCGTGGTGAAACATTAAGTATTTCAGAATTTGGAAAATTATCAAACATGTTAATTACGAATAAAAAATAAAACAATGTTATCTATTGTTCATTGACAAAAGTTTGTGCATTGTTTATCATATAAGTAAATGATAAACGGAGTGAAAATGAAAATGAAAAAAAATTCGGTATTAAATATGACTTATGCTGCCTTTTTGATTGCGCTAGGGATTGTTATTCCTATGGTTATGCCAGTTAGAATCGTGATAGGACCGGCATCTTATACGTTAGCTAGTCACGTGCCTGTGATGTTGGCAATGTTCGTTTCTCCATTAGTTGCTGTACTTGTTGCATTAGGAACAGCATTTGGATTCTTTATGACAGCGCCATTTATTATTGGGATGAGGGCATTATCTCATGTGATTTTTGCTTTCTTTGGTGCATTATATTTACAAAAAAGACCAAGTATTGTTTATTCACCTAAAAAGATGATTATGTTTAATATTGTATTAGGATTAGTCCATGCATTATTTGAAACGTTAATCGTGACATTCTTTTTTATGACAGATGGATTAGGTGAGGCAAGTTATACAATGGGATTTTTCCAATCAGTCATTGTGTTAGTTGGTGTTGGTGGGTTTGTTCATAGTTTAATAGATTTTTCGATTGCTTATATGATTGCTCAAAAAATAGGAACACGTTTTTCTTTTCCAGTTTATCTAGCAGCTAAAAAATAATAGAAGACCAAATTTTCGTTTAACAGAAAATTTGGTCTTTGTTATTATCTAATCACTTGTTCAGTTTGTGTATCAAAAAAGTGAGCTTTGTTTAAATTGAACGCTAGTTCGATAACTTCACCAGGTCGATAAGTTGATCTGGCATCAACTTTTGAGATGAACTCTGTTTCGCCAGTTTTAGTGTAGAGCATCGTTTCAGCACCAAGTAACTCTGATACAACAACTTCAGATTTTACAATACTATTAGGTGATGCTTCTTTTGCTAAAATTTCACTATGAATATCTTCTGGGCGAATACCAAAAATTAATGGTTTGTTAACGTATCCTTGTTCACGTAAAATTTTGAATTTTCCTTCAGGCAACTGAACGTTTAAATCATGACCATCAGTGATATGACCATCTTCTGTTAATTCAACGTTAAATAAGTTCATAGCAGGAGAGCCGATGAATCCAGCGACAAACACATTGTTTGGTGTGTCATATACTTCTTTTGGTGTCCCAATTTGTTGGATAAAACCATCTTTCATAATAACAATGCGATCAGCCATAGTCATCGCTTCAGTTTGGTCATGGGTAACGTAAATAGTGGTTGTTTCCAAACGACGATGAAGTTTCGCGATTTCTGCACGCATTGCCACACGAAGTTTTGCATCTAAGTTTGATAATGGCTCATCCATCAAGAATACTTTCGCATCACGCACAATCGCACGACCTAATGCCACACGTTGTCGTTGTCCGCCTGATAAAGCAGCGGGTTTTCGTTGTAAGTAATCTGTTAAACCAAGAATTTCACCAGCGTTTTCTACACGTTTTCTGATTTCTTCTTTGTCATATTTACGAAGTTTTAAACCAAATGCCATATTATCGTAGACAGTCATATGAGGGTATAACGCATAGTTTTGGAAAACCATTGCGATATCACGGTCTTTTGGTGCAACGTCATTGACTAATTTGTCACCAATCCAAAGTTCACCTTCTGAAATATCTTCAAGACCAGCTACCATACGTAAAGTAGTTGATTTACCACAACCAGAAGGACCAACAAACACGATAAATTCACGGTCTTCAATATGTAAATTAAAATCTGTAACAGAATAATTAGGATTGCCATCATATTTTTTATAAATGTGTTTTAAAGCAATTTCTACCATCGTGTATTTCCTTCTTTCATTTGTTTTATTAAATACAGTATAATGAATTTAGTGATACGCTTACAATGTAAACATGCCTATATTTTTGGGCAATATGACGAAAGGGAGAAAAAAGATGAAAATAGCACTGATAGCACACGATAAAAAGAAAAAAGAAATGGTTGAACTAACCAAAAAATTTGAGCAAGTATTAAGTAGACATGAATTATTTGCCACAGGAACTACAGGACTTAGAATTCAAGAAGCAACGAATTTAAATATTCACCGATTTAAATCAGGGCCTTTAGGAGGAGACCAACAGATAGGAGCACGTGTTTCAGAAGGCGAGATGGATATGATTATTTTTCTAAGAGATCCATTAACAGCCCAACCACATGAACCAGATGTCACAGCGCTGATTCGTCTAAGTGATGTCTATGAAATCCCTCTAGCAACAAATAAAAGTACAGCGATGTTACTTTTCAAAGAATTAGAGAATTTGGCGAAAATTTGACCACAATAGTCTTTATTGTAATTTTTTTCCATTATGATATTATACGATTGTAAAACAAATAACAGAGTAGGAAATATAGCGTCAAGTGCCACTAGGATGGGATGTTGCTTAGTGGACGAAAAGCACAAGTGGAGTGCTTGCGGCCTTATTTCTGCATTCGCTGCATAATGGATGTAGCAACTCTAAATAAAAGGAGATGCTAGGATGAGCAAAAATGATTTTACACCAAAATCAATTGCATTGATGGGAGTATTAATGGGGTTGCAAATCGTGTTAACACGATTTGTTTCAATTCAAACACCGTTTGTTCGTATTAGTTTTACGTTTATTGCGGTTGTGTTGATGTGTATGATGTTCTCGCCACTTGTGGCAGGAATAGGAAATGCCTTAGCTGATTTTATCGGAATTACATTATTTCCAGTAACAGCAGGATTTTTCCCAGGATTTACATTGTCAGCTTTTTTATCAGCCTTTTTATATGGATTATTCTATTATAAAAAAGAAATGACACTAAAACGAATTATTACAGTCAACGTGATTGTGACGGTTGTGGTGAATTTAGGATTGAATACATTTTGGTTGTACTTAATGTATGGACCAGGGATTGTTGCCAATATTCCAAGTCGTATTGTGAGTTCACTTATTTTATTAGTGATTCATGTTGTAGGGACTTATTGGTTAGCAAATGTAAAAGTCATACAAAAGCAATTGGTTAAATTTGCTTCATAAAAAAATCATACAAAAAGCAGAGTGTATATGGACACACTGCTTTTTTTTATGTTATAAAGTATCATAGATAGAAAAAAGGAGGGTATACATGAAAAAATACCAATATATTATATTTGATATAGATAATACGTTGCTCGATTTTAGTCGCTCTGAATACTACGCACTACAAAAAGTATTTGCTACTTATGGTGTTGTTTTTAATGAAAACACATTTAATCAATATAAAGAAATCAATCATGACTTGTGGGAGCAGTTAGAAGATGGTAAAATCAGTAAAGAAGTTGTTTTAAAGGAGCGTTTTAAACGATTCTTTTTAGCAAATAATATTGTTGTTGATGGTGTATTAGTTGATAAACAGTATCGAGGTTTTCTTGAAGAGAGAAATGATGTCATGAATGAGGCCATGAGTTTATTAACTCAACTAAAATCGCAAGGTTATACCATTTTTGCTGGAACAAATGGTGTTGGTCAGACACAACGTAAACGTCTAGCTAGTGCAAATATGACAGATTTATTTGATGGATTATATATTTCCGAGGAAGTTGGATTTGAAAAACCTGATGTTCGTTTTTTTGATTATATTTTTAATGATGCTAGAATAACAGATTTATCAAAAGCTGTGATGATTGGTGATAGTTTATCATCAGATATTGAAGGGGCAAATCGTGTCGGAATTGATTCTATATGGTTTAGTAATGGAGCTGAGACGTCGGATAAAACCTACACAAAAAAAGTAGATAACTTATCAGAAATTTTGGAACTTGTTTGATTCAAAAAAGGGTAACAGTTAGGTATGGGGAATCGTTTGATTGGTATAATAAAAGATTAAAGAGGTGTGCGTTTATGCGTCAACTATTTATGTTAAAAGAAGATTATACTAATGAAAACAAAAGAGAAATCATCACAAGAGATGGGGATAAAATTTATACAATCGAGTGTTTTGATGATAATGGATTAGCTTGTTATAGTGTATATAATAACAAACAAGAAGAAATTGTTCGTGTTGAAAAACATATTGGATCAACTATTCCATGTTTAGATGTTGTAGTTGATGAGCGTATTGTATTTACTGTAGAACAATCCGAGTCAATCTCAAAAATGTCATTTCAAATAACAAGTGATGATTTAGAAGTATACGATGATTGGTGGTCAATGGACTTTGACATCATGTCAGGTTATCGTAAAGTATCAAAAGTTCGTAATCGTTGGACAGGATTAGGCGATGCTTATGAAATCACCGTTTTTGAAAAATCAAGCGAACCAGAAACAATAGGCTTAATGTTGGCACTTGATTCAGTAAAAAAAATTGAAGCAAACATGAAATCTGTGAAATAAATACACATACTCTAGTTTAAGCTCAGAAAGTAGCTAATATCTAGAGTATGTGTTTTTTTTAATGATTAAATTGAGAATGGTACAAACTAGAATAGGCACCATCTTTTTTATTTAATAGCTCATTGTGTGTTCCTGTTTCAATGATTTTTCCTTTATCCATGACAAGGATGATATCTGCTTTTTTTATCGTTGATAATCTATGAGCAATGATAAAACTTGTTTTACCTTGCATCATTTTGTTGAAGGCTGTTTGGATATGTTGTTCAGTCAGTGTATCAATTGAGCTTGTTGCTTCATCTAAGATAAGCATAGGAGGCTGACTAATCATGGTTCTGGCAATAGTAAATAGTTGTTTTTGTCCTTCAGATAGTAAGACGCCAGACTGACCTAGAAGTGTTTGAAATCCATTTGGTAATTGTTCGATAAAGTAATAGATATTTGCTTCTTTACAAGCATGGATGACCTGTTCTTTCGTTGCATTAGGATTACCAAAAATAAGATTCTCCCAAATTGTTCCTTGGAAAAGCCACGTTTCCTGAAGAACCATTCCAAAAGATTGTCGTAATTCATGATTAGACAGACTAGTAATGGGAATGGAATCTATTGTGATTTCCCCTTTATCAAGTGGATAGAAGTTCATTAAGAGATTAACTAATGTGGATTTTCCAGCACCGGTTTTTCCTACAATCGCGACGGTTTGTCCAGGTTTGACTTCTAAATTAAAATCTTCAATTAAAGGATTTTCTGCCTGATAAGAAAAATAAACATGAGAAAAGGTGACATATCCTTTAGGAGAAAAAGTATCAGTTAATGGTCGAGTATTTGTTTTTTCTTCGGTTTCATTAAGTAGATTGTTAATCCGTTTGGTACTAGATACAGCTGTTTGTAGCTGAGTGGCAATACTAGATAGTTCAATCAAGGGTTTAGAGAACTGTCCAGAATAAATGATAAAACTGGACAAAACACCAAATGATAGTGAAAGTGGAAATTGTAAGATAAGGACGCCACTCACAAAACCAATCAACAAATAACCAATATGATCGATAAAACGAGATAAAGGATTGGTTAAGGAAGAGATAAATTGCGCTTTTTGTCCAGTGTATTGAAGAGATTCATTCATTTGTTGAAACTGTTGAATCACTGTTTTTTCATATTCATAAGATTTGATTGTTTTTAATTGATTGAATTGTTCATTAATATAACCAGACATCTCTCCTAGTGTTTGTTGCTGTGTATTGAAATAATGTTGCCCTTTTTTTACAATCACGACATTGACACCAAACATTCCTAACGTAATCAGTAAAACAATGCCAGTCAGCATGACATTTAAAGAAAGCATAATTCCTAGTGCGACAATAATAATTGTTATACTTGGAAATAATTGATTAAATAAAGCAAGCAATGCTTCAGAAATATAATCTAAATCCGTACTAAATCGATTCATCGTATCACCATGAGAGTGTGTATCGAAGTAATTTATAGGGAGTTTATTTAATTTATGATAGGCTTCCTTTCTCACTTGTTTCATTGAAGTGTATGCAATGTATTGACTAATACGTTGTAAAAAGTAAAAACTAAGAGCAGATACACACGTAAGAAGTACAATCATTATGATGTTTCTTGTTAAGTCCATTTTATTTGTTTGACTCATGCTATCAATCGCTTTTCCGATGTACATGGTAACAAAAACACTTGATAGTCCATAAAAGATACTTAATAGAGCGTTCAGCAAAATGGCTTTTTTAAAAGGGTGTAAGTAAGGAGAGAATTTGGTTATCATTTGTTTAAACATTTGTTATTCCTCCTCCTTTGATTGAGATGCGACAATTTGTTGATAGAAAGGTGATTCATCCATAAGTTCTGCATGAGTTCCTTGAGCGACAAGGGTTCCTTGATTTAAAACTAAAAGGTGATCTGATTCTTTAACAGATGAAATACGTTGAGAAATAATAATGATATTTTTAATAAAATCTAAAGAGGCAAGTGTTTGTCGAATAGTCAAATCTGTTTTATAGTCAAGGGCACTTAATGAATCATCCAATATTAAAATAGCAGGACGACTGATTAAAGCACGAGCAATAACTAATCGTTGACGTTGTCCGCCTGAAAAATTTGTACCATTTTCAGCAGTGGGCATGTTCAAATCCTCCACAAACTCTAAGCAGTCAGCCCATTTTAAAGCAGTCCAACACTCTTCTTCAGTAGCATCAGGATATCCCATTGTTAAGTTGCTTTTAATTGTTCCAGAAAAAATGACACTTTTTTGAGAAACATATCGAATAGATTGTCTAATATCACCAGTGGTTAAATCAAGGATATTTTGGTTATCTAATAAAATATGACCTGTTGATGGTAAGTAGAATTTTTGAATTAACTCGACTAAGGTTGTTTTTCCACTTCCAGTTGGACCAACAATCCCTAATTGTTGTCCTTTTTTTAAGTCAAAATGAATATTTTGTAACACATTTTGTGTCGTATCAGGATAGTGAAATGAAACAAGTTGAAAAGATAACGTGTTTTTTGACTCAAAGGATAATGTTTTGTTTAAAGCACTTGTTTGTATTTGTGGCGTTGTGTTTAGCAACTCTTCGACCCGTTTTTTGGCGGAAAAAGCTCGAACAAAAATAGTCACTAAATTCGCGACAACAATCAAGGCAGCTAATAATTGTAGCATGTAGTTAATTAAGGCAACAATATCTCCTGTTTGAAGTTGCCCGACAGATACGTTAATATCTCCAACCCATAAGATTAACGCAATAATCATATTTGTCATAAATAGGGTTAGAGGAGACATAAGAGCGGATAATTTCGTCATATCTAAATAACGATTAGCAAGTTTTTCACTGACATGATGAGATTTTTCTTCCATTAATGATTCATTGCCAAAAGCACGAATAACTTTAACACCTGTTAATTGTTCATTTGTGACAGTATTTAATTCATCAATGGATGATAACACTTGTTGGTATTTTGGCACTGTTTTACTCATCAAAATGTATAGAATAAATGAAAAAATAGGGACTGTTAGTAAAAAAATAAATCCCATTGATGTATTGATGGTAAAGGCCATTACGATAGAGCCGATACTAAGAAATGGTGCACGAATAACTAGACGGATGAGCATGGCTAACGCTAATTGTAATTGATTGACGTCATTAATGGTTCTAGTTAAAAACGTGTCAGGGCCAAATTCATCGATTTCGGTATGAGAAAACTGCGTGACTTTTTTTACAACGGCCAGACGTAATTCCGTTCCAAAACCTTGAGAAGCGATAGAAGCGTAATACTGGCAAATTAAAACACAGGCTAATCCTAATACAGACAAACCTAACATATATAGGGTTGCAGAGTAGATAACTGACATATTTTTTTCTCGAATACCAGAATCAATTAAGTAAGCCATAAATAAAGGTAGCGTTAATTCAAACATCGCTTCCATTAGTTTAAATGCTGGGCCTAAAATAAGTTGCTTTTTATATTTTTTTGCATAAGAAAATACTGACAATGAGGTCACATCCTTTCTTTTAATAGGGTAACATGATTTTAGCGAACAACCTATACCAAAACGATGGATAAGGTGTTCGCTAAAGGTTGTTAGATGTAGGATTGAATTTTTTCTAAGAGATATTCCTCAGAGTTAACTACTTGTCCGTTTAATTTAATTAGTCCAACAGTATAAAGATTGACATACGGAAATTGAGATTCTGCCACGTCTTGTAATGCGGTTATTTTTTGTGGGTTATCAGCACCTTGCTGTCTACTATCAGTGAACAATCCGAGAATAGGAATACCAGCTTGATAAGCGACACCAATCTCAGAAGCGACACCAACATCAATACTGGCACCATCAAGTACGGCAATCATTAGTTGACTGTTTAGCAATGCTTTTGTATCAAAAGTGGCAATCATTTTAGAGTCTGCATAACTTTCTTTATCATTAATTTCCATTTGTTCTTGAGGTAAATACACAGAAACGTCAGGATAAGTTTTTCTAATTTGTTTGACTAAAGACGCATTGTAATGTTTCTCCATATTAGAAAATAAAGGACTTGCAAAATAGATGTTTGTCATAAAATTACTCCTCACTATTACATTTGTATAATAGAATACCTTAATTTGTAATAATTTGTAAAGAGATTGTCATATTAAGTGTGTAGCATTCTTGTATAATTAGTAAGAATAAAAAGGAAACGTTATTAAATGAAAGGTGTTGGCAATTGTTGAATTATAAAACAGCCATAACTGGTTTATTGTGCTTAGTGATGTTAACAAGCATGCCAGTGTCGTTACTTGCGGCAACAAGTGAAAATGAAGTCAAAAAACAAAGCGTTGAGATTAGCCAAAAAATCGATAGTGCGCTTGATAATGTGAATAAAAATTATAAAGCTTTAGAAGAATTAAAATCAGAGGTAGTTAATACTGAAACTAAAATATTATCTACACAACAGCAAATTGAAAAAACAAAACGTAGTATGGATAAACGCAAAGAATTGATCGCTTCTCGTATGAAGACAATCCAAACAAATCAACAAAGTACTACAATGGTTGATACGTTATTAAACGCTAATAGTGTGTCAGATTTTATTAATCGTGCTTATGCAATGTCAGTTTTACAAACAGCTGAAAAATCTAAAATTGATACATTAGAAACAGATACGGAAAAGTTGGAAAAATTAAGAAAAGAATTAGTGATGGACCAACAAATATTATCTGAAAAGCAATCTAAAGTAGAAACAGATAAAGTAGCATTAGAATCACAAGTAAACGATTTGAAAAAAGAACTGGCTGATAATGAAGCAACATTGAAAAAGTTATCGGAAGAACGTGTCATAAAAGAAGCTCAAGCAGCTAAAGAAAAAGAATTGGCTAAAAAAGCACAAGAGGCTAAAAAAACAACCAAAGTAAATACTAATAATTCTTCTTCAATGAATGAGACAGCTACAGCAGAAAATAATAATAAGGCAGAAGTAACTAATTCTACCAACGCAACACCTGTATCCACAGACAAACCAGCGTCAAGTGGTAATGGACGGGTTTTAACTATGCAATCAACAGCTTATTCATATAGTGAAGCTGGGTTAACACCCTACACAGCAACCGGAATTGATTTAAGACAAAACTCTCGTGTTATTGCAGTTGATTCAAGTGTAATTCCATTAAACTCGTTAGTAGAAGTGTCAGGATATGGATTTGCTGTTGCTGGAGACACAGGTGGAGCCATTAAAGGTAATATTATTGATGTTCATTTTAGTACAGTAGCAGAATGTTTACAGTGGGGAAGACGAACAGTCACAGTAACCGTTCAATAAAAAAAGTATCAACCAACGAGTCATTTGTTGGTTGATACTTTTTAGTTTTCAGCACCTTTACTGCTTTTTTCTTCTATGTAATGCATTAGGCCATCATACACAGCTTCACCGATTTTTTGATGGTATTTTTTATTCGTAATATAAGAAGCATCAAAATCGTTATTGATATATCCTAATTCAAGTAAAACAGCGGGTTTCGAATTTTCTCTTAGAACTTGGTAGTCTTGTTTTCCAAAACCTCTGTTATCTAATGGTAAAATATTGGCAATACTATCATTTATTGCTTGGGCTAACATTTTACTGCCATCTTTTCTGTAAAAAGTTGTGGTTCCAGAAGCAGTATTTGGTTGTGCACTAGAATCATAGTGGAAACTAATAAACGCATTTGCTTGACTCGAAGAACTAATTTTTCCAATATCTGTTAGTGAAACAAATTTATCTGTATCATGAGTCATTAAAACATTAAATCCATGAGACTGTAATTCTTTTCTAACAGCTAGTGCTGTCTTTAATGTAACATCTTTTTCAAATGTTGTACCATCTGTTGTTTGAGCACCTGGGTCATCCCCACCATGACCGGGATCTAACATAATGGTAAATTCTGGCATTGGAATACCTGGCTTTTCCTCTTTGCCAGATATTTTTCTAGAAGTAACTTGCCAGGAGTTGAGAAAACCAGTTTTTCCATCTTTTGTTTTTACTTTCATCCAACCGTTTTCGGTTTCAGAGACATAGGTAAGAGAATCGCCATATTTTAATAAGTTACCTTTTTTACTGGAAGTTGAATTATTATTCATTAAAAATGCAGTGGTAGTTGCAATATGGAGAGATTGATTGTCTTTATATTTATTGGGACGATTTTTTTGAATGGTTAAGCAATCATTTGGTACCCAGCCATAATCACCACCACTATAAATCCTTACCCATCCATTTAGCTCAAGGGTTGCATTGACGTACTCATTCTTTTTTAGTGTTTTAATTGTTTGACTATTTTCTGAGTTTTCTTTTTTTAGTTCGATGTTTCGTTTAGATATTAAAGCACTAAGGTTAGTGTATGGTCCACTCGTTCCATCAAATAGTAACCAATCTGGTACCCAGCCAACAGTTTTATCAGATGTCTGTATTTTATACCAGTTGTTTTTTTGATCAGAAATGGTCACTTTGTCTTCTTTATGTACTTGTGTAATGACAGTGGAAAAAGCATCAGGCTTCTCTCTAACGTTTAAAGCGGTTGTTCCCACGGTTGCAATTTGGCTGTTCCCCCGCATGTAATAGAAGCCGATAAAAACAAGGGTAATGACTAAAGTATTAATGATGAACATTTTTATCGTGCGATTTATTGATTTTGTGTTTTTCACATGGTTTACCTCATTGGTTTATTAATAAAGAATATTATAGCAAAAAAATGGAAAGATGAGTAGTGAGTTCTCCTATTGTATCTTGACTTTTTGTACAAATTTTAGTATTTTAAAGTAGAGTATCGATGAAAGAGACGTGCCTTTTTTCCCGACAGAGAGAATGAGTCTGGTGAAATCATTCATAAAAAGGACTGACACTCTGGAGATGGGTAGTAAGATACCCCGCTAACGAGCGTTATATCGTTTAGAGAAAAAAGTTCTTGAACTTTTTAAAAAATAGGTGGTACCACGTGTAAGTAATTATTCGTCCTTGTTATGATATAACAGGGGCTTTTTTTTATGAATGATTGATTTTAAGGAGAGAGATAATATGCAAGAAAGAACAACGTATTGTGGATTAGTATCGGAAAAAGATTTGGGTAAAGAAGTTGTAGTAAAAGGTTGGGTACAAAAACGTCGTGACTTAGGTGGATTAATTTTTATTGATTTAAGAGACAGAGAAGGAATTGTCCAAGTGGTTTTTAATCCAGAAGTATCACAAGAAGCATTAGACATTGCTGATTCATGTCGAAGTGAATATGTGATTGGTGTTAGAGGTAAGGTAGTAGAGAGAACAGGCTCATCTATTAATCCTCGAATGAAGACTGGTAAAGTTGAAATTATCGCCGAAGATATCATTGTATACAATGAAGCGAAGACACCACCATTTGTGATTGAAGATGATCAAACCATTAGTGATGATGTGCGTATGAAATACCGTTATATAGATATTAGACGTCCATCAATGTTAAATAATTTAAAATTAAGACATCATGTTACACGAGTTATTCGTGAATTTTTAAATGACAATGGCTTTTTAGATGTGGAAACACCTTATTTAAATAAATCAACACCTGAAGGAGCAAGAGATTATTTAGTTCCTTCACGTGTTCATCCAGGGCACTTTTATGCTCTACCGCAGTCTCCACAAACTACGAAACAATTATTAATGGGAGCAGGAATTGACCGTTATTATCAAATTGTTCGTTGTTTTAGAGATGAAGATTTACGTGGTGATCGCCAACCAGAATTCACACAAGTGGATATTGAAACAAGTTTCTTAACCGAAGAAGACATTCAAGCGTATACTGAAAATATGTTATCAAAAGTGATGAAAGACGTTATGGGAATTGATATTCCATTACCATTTCCACGTATGAATTATGATGATGCGATGGCTCGATTTGGTAGTGATAAACCTGATACACGTTTTGCTATGGAATTAATTGACATGAAAGATACTGTCAAAGACATTGAATTTAAAGTGTTCCAAAATGCATTGAACGCAGGTGGTGCTGTCAAAGCACTAAATGCTAAACAAGCTGCAAGTAAGTATTCACGTAAAGACTTAGATAAACTAGGAGAATGGTTATCCCAATTTGGTGCTAAAGGTTTAGCATGGGTCAAAGTAGAAGAAGATGGTCTAAAAGGACCAATCGCGAAGTTTTTAGTAGACTCAAGTGAAAAAATTATTGATGCGACAGAGGCAAAAGTAGGAGATTTGTTATTATTCTGCGCCGATACTGAATCAGTTGTCGCAGCATCACTAGGTGCTTTAAGAAATCGTTTAGGAAAAGAGTTAGACTTAATAGATCCAGATAAATTTAATTTCTTATGGGTTGTTGATTGGCCATTATTTGAATACTCAGAAGAAGAAGATCGCTTTGTTGCGGCACACCATCCATTTACAATGCCAAAAGAAAGTGATATTGAGTTATTAGAAACATCACCTGAGAAGGTTTATGCGAAAGCATATGATGTGGTACTGAACGGTTATGAGCTTGGTGGAGGTTCTTTAAGAATCTACCAACGTGATTTACAAGAGAAAATGTTTAAAGCGTTAGGCTTTACGAAAGAATCCGCTGAATCGCAATTTGGATTCCTACTAGATGCCCTTGACTATGGGTTCCCACCACATGGGGGAATTGCTTTAGGGTTAGATCGTTTAGTTATGTTGCTTGCTAAAAAAGATAATATTCGTGAGGTAATCGCTTTTCCTAAAAACAGTAAAGCAGCTGATTTGATGACATCTGCACCAAGTATGGCTTCAACAGAACAACTAGCTGAGTTATCATTAAACGTTGAAATAGATGAGTAAAATTATGCCACTTAATTAGTCAATAAATCGAGGAGAGGCGCAATCAGTGGAAAGATTAAAAACGTGTAAAGAATATATGAGCGACAATGGGTATATGGAAAAAGTTTCTATGGCTGTTGTTAATGGTATTTTACAAGCAATTGCACTAAATTTATTTTGGAGACCTGGGCATATTTATGCCAGTGGTATTACAGGTTTAGGGCAGATTATTGTCACGTTAGCCGAAAAGGTATCAGGTATTGAATTACCTATGGGTGTTGTATTGTATTGCTTAAATATTCCGCTGTTTATATTAGCGTGGATAATGTTGAGTAGAAAATTTACTATTTTTACGATGATTTCTGTATTTATGACAGCTTTTTTTGTACAGGTTATTCCCATCACAGTGTTATCGACCGATCCTATTATTTGTGCCATTTTTGGTGGGGGAATATGTGGCTTGGGAGTGGGGTTAGCGCTTCGTAGTGGCTTATCTTCGGGAGGATTAGATATTGTCAGTATGACAATTAGAAAACTAACTGGTCGAAATGTTGGATCATTAAATATCGTTTTTAATGCCTGTATTATTTTAACATCAGGTTATTTGTTTGGGTGGCCATATTCATTTTACAGTGCTTTTTCTATTTTCGTGAATGGTAAAGTGGTAGATATGGTATTTACTAAGCAAAAAAAAATGCAAGTTATGATTATCACAAGTAAGCCACAAGCTGTCGTAGATGAATTACAATCTAGGATACGTCGAGGTATTACTATTTTAAATGATGCAGAAGGAGCGTTTTCTCATCATGAACAAAAAGTATTACTAACTGTATTGACGCGTGATCAAATCCCTATGCTACAACATGCAATGCAGGAGGCAGATCCAAAAGCCTTTGTCAGTATATCAGAGAATGTAACTATTATGGGGAATTTCTATGAAACGATTGATTAGTTAAGAACTAAAATAAATTCTTTCCTTTTAGGTCATTAGAAAATGAGAGAGTAGTTATATTAATACTTAAATCCCCTATTTTTACAAAAAAAGATTAGAAGGTTGATACTAAAGACGTTTTTGTATTAAAACGTTTGTGAAATTCAAAAAGATATCTTTAAATTATTAGATTAGTAGTATATAATGAGTTTAATGTCATTTAATTTTAATTTTAAATTAATTTAATTGCTATTAAAACTATTGCTTAATCATTTGTTTTCTAATATAATTATAAGATATCTTAATAGTTTTCATCTGTTAAGCATATAGATATTATTAAAAATGAAGAGTTATATGTATAAATAAAATCAGTACGGGAATAATATAAGAAAGGAGAATTCTATTGTTTGTTGACAACAAATTATTAGACGTGAGAAATTTACATACGGGATTTCGAATCAAAGACAATTTTTATGATGCAGTAGATGACGTGTCAATTACATTAGACAAAAATGAAATTTTAGCAATTGTTGGAGAATCTGGTTGTGGGAAAAGTACATTAGCTATGACCATAATGGGATTACAAGATCCAAAAAATACTAGAATTACTGGGGATATCGTCTACAACGATTTAAATCTTGTAGGTCTATCCGAAACGCTTTATAACAAGATTAGAGGAAATGATATCGGGATGATTTTCCAAGATCCATTGTCAGCGTTAAATCCATTGATGCGTATAGGAGATCAAATTGCAGAAGCGTTGTTTTATCATACAGATTTAGATGAAAAACAACGGACTGAACGTGCGATTGAGTTATTAAACCAAGTAGGGATTGTCAATCCTGAACGTGTGGCAAAACAATATCCGCATGAATTGTCCGGTGGAATGAGACAACGTGTTATCATCGCTATCGCTATTTCTTGTAAACCACCAATTATTATTGCCGATGAGCCTACTACTGCGCTTGATGTAACAATTCAAGCACAAATTTTAGACTTATTAGGAGATTTACAAGAGGAAACAGAAGCCGGCATTATTTTGATTACTCACGATTTAGGCGTAGTAGCTGAGACAGCAGATAGAGTCGCTGTTATGTACGGTGGTCAAATTGTAGAAGAAGCACCTGTTGATGTTTTATTCTCTAATCCACAACATCCTTATACACGCTCGTTACTGAACTCAATTCCACAAGAAGACGCACATGACTCTGAATTACATGTTATCGAGGGAGTGGTTCCTTCATTAAAAAATATGCCACGTACAGGTTGTCGATTCGCTGCTCGTATTCCTTGGATACCAGAAGATGAGCACGAGGAACAACCAACGTTGCATGAAGTTGAACCAGGTCATTTCGTTCGATGCACATGTTACAAACATTTCCACTTTAGAGAAGAAGGTGACGCATAATGGGACTAATAGAAATAAAAGATTTAAAAGTGCATTACCCAATTCGTGGAGGCTTTTTAAATAAAGTTGTTGATTATGTTTATGCTGTTGATGGTGTTGACTTTGAAATTGAAGCAGGAAAAACATACGGTTTAGTTGGAGAGTCTGGTTCAGGTAAATCAACAATTGGTAAAACAATTGTGGGTCTTGAAAAAGCAACAGCCGGAGAAATTTTATTTGAAAACACAAATGTTATTTCAAAAAGAGCAAGAAAATCAATTGGCTACAATAAAGATGTGCAAATGATTTTCCAAGATTCAATGTCAAGTTTGAATCCGAAAAAACGTGTGTTAGACATTATTGCCGAACCAATTCGAAACTTTGAGAACCTATCAGTTCAAGAAGAAAAGAAACGTGTTCAAAACTTGTTAGATATTGTCGGTATGCCAACAGATGCCCTATACAAGTATCCACATGAGTTCTCTGGTGGTCAAAGACAACGTTTAGGTGTGGCACGTGCTGTTGCAACAAATCCTAAATTAATCATTGCTGATGAGCCAGTATCAGCTCTTGACTTATCAGTTCAAGCACAGGTACTTAACTTCATGAAACGTATTCAGGAAGAATATAATTTGAGTTATTTATTTATCTCTCACGATTTAGGTGTGGTAAAACACATGTGTGACAATATTGCGATTATGAATCATGGTCGTTTTGTTGAAATCGGAACGCGTGAAGATATTTATAATAATCCACAACATATTTATACAAAACGCTTACTGTCTGCCATTCCTAAGATTGATGTAGAAAATCGTGAAAAGCATAAACAAGAGCGTCGAAAAGTGGAACAAGATTTCCAAGACTTATACAGCCAGTACTATGATGAAAATGGTCGTGTGTATGACTTGAAAACTATCAGCCCAACTCATCAGGCAGCAGTTAAAACAACTGAAGGAGGGGGACAATAGTATGTGGAAAACGATATTAAGACGTGTATTACTAATGATTCCACAAATATTTGTGTTGAGTCTGTTTATTTTTATCATCGCTAAAGCAATGCCCGGTGACCCATTTACTGGATTAATTAATCCTAATATGGACCCTGCGACCATCGATCGAATGCGTGAAGCTGCGGGATTGAACAATCCTTGGTACGTACAGTACTTTGATTGGATAACGAATGCTTTTAAAGGTGATTTTGGGCAAAGTTTCTTATATAAACTACCTGTAAGTGATATTATTGGTGCTCGTGTTGGGAATACCATTTACTTGTCATTATTAACAGTTATTATTACATATGCAATTGCCTTACCTTTGGGATTATTCTCAGGTCGTTATCAAAACTCTTGGTTTGATAAAGCAGTTGTCGTTTATAACTTTGTCAGCTTTGCTGTTCCAATCTTTATTTTTGCGTTACTTATGTTGTTTGTTTTTGGTTACCGTTTAGAATGGTTTCCAACAACAGGATCAGTAGCAACAGGATTAGAAAAAGGAAGTATGGCTTATATGATGAGTCGCTTGTATCACATGATTTTACCAGCGATTACACAAGCGTTACTTGCGACAGCTGTAACGATTCAATACTTACGTAATGAAGTCATTGATGCAAAACAGCTAGATTTTGTTCGTACAGCAAGAGCAAAAGGTGTACCGACTAATAAAGTCTTTACACATCATATTTTTAGAAATGCCTCTTTACCAATAGCAGCCCAATTAAGTTATGAAATTACTGCCTTAATTAGTGGGTCAGTTGTTATTGAACAAACCTTTGCTTATCCAGGTATTGGTAAATTGTTTATTGATGCAATCAATGGACGTGACTACTCAGTGATTACAGCCATAGTATTAATACTAGGTATTGTCACAATTATCGGGAATCTAATTTCAGATATTGTCATGAGTATCGTCGATCCTCGTATTCGTATTCAGTAACAAACCAATAGTTAAGAAAGGAGACTCGCTATGAGTAAAGAAAAAAAAGAAGCAACTGTAGAAGCTGTTAGTGTTCCACCAACAGGTTTTAAAATGATTGCTCGAGAATTTAAAAAAGATAAATTAGCATTATTTTCATTAGCGTTATTAGTTATTATCTTTGCAGTTATTTTTATCGGAGCACTTGTTTTAGATAAAGATGCTGTAATGAAAGTAAGTATCTTAGATAAATACGCTGCTCCGGGTGATGGCTACCTATTAGGTGCTGACGAAGGTGGGCGTGATGTTTTTGGACAATTGATCATTGGTGCTCGTAACTCTGTTGTTATTGGGTTTTCAATTACTATTTTGACATCAATTATTGGTGTGGGATTAGGGATTATTGCAGGGTACTATGGTGGTATGGTAGATAGTATCATTATGCGAATTGTTGATTTTATCATGATTTTACCAATTATGATGATTATCATTGTGTTTGTTACAATTGTTCCAAGCTATAATGTATTTTCTTTTATTATGATTATGAGTTCATTCTATTGGGTCGCAAAAGCGCGTCTCTTTAGAGGAAAGACATTATCTGAAGTACGTCGTGATTACATCAGTGCATCAAAAACACTTGGGACAAGTGATTTCAAGATAATGTTTGGTGAATTGATGCCAAACTTAAGCTCATTAATTATTACAAATTTGACAATGAACTTTGCAGGCAACATCGGGATTGAAACAACGTTGTCATACTTAGGATTTGGATTACCACAATCAACACCTAGTTTAGGAACATTGATTGGGTATGCGTCAAATGGTGTCGTTTTATCAGATATGACTTGGGTATGGGCGCCAGCGTCTGTATTAATTCTTGTCATGATGTTATGTATCAACTACGTTGGTCAAGCATTGAAGCGTTCAGCGGATGCACGTCAACGTTTAGGATAAAAAATCTAAGGGGGATGAAGGAATGAAGTACAAAAAATTATTTAGCGTCGTAGCACTTGGTGCTGCAGTAACAGTCGGGTTATCAGCTTGTGGTGGAGGAAAATCTGACAAAAAATCAAATGGTGGGAAAACAGAAAAAACAGAAGATGTATCAAAATTCCCAGTGAAAACTTCTAATGAAGAAAAAGCCAAAGAAGGTGGAACGTTAGAAGCAGCAGTTGTTATGGATACACAGTTTAAAGGAATGTTCTCTGAAACTTTCTCTGAAGACAACTATGATGTTCAATTTATGCAACCATCTCATGAATCATTATTTACAAGTAATGGTAACTTTGAAACAACTGATGACGGTGTAGCGAAAAAAGATATCGATGTTGATGGTAAGAAAATTACAATCACAATTATTAAAGATGCAAAATGGTCAGATGGTAAACCGTTAGTAGCAGATGATATTATCCAACCATACTTAATCATCGGTAACAAAGATTATTCTGGTGTACGTTATGGTGAAGATTTCCAAAACATCGTAGGTATGGATGATTATCATGATGGAAAGGCTGATTCTATCTCAGGAATTAAAAAAGTAGATGACAAAACTGTCGAAATTTCTTATAAAGAAATGAATCCAGGTATGAAACAAACAAGTGAAACTGTTTGGACTAATGCAATGCCTGCTCATATCTTTAAAGATATTCCAGTAAAAGGGATGGAATCAAGTGATGCCGTACGTAAAAATATTGTAACGTTTGGACCATACAAAATGGAAAAAATTAACACAGGGGAATCTGTAGAATATACTCCAAATGAGTACTACTACGGAGAAAAACCAAAATTAAGTAAAATTATAATGCGAGTCGCACCATCAAGTTCAATTGTAGAATCATTGAAAGCTAAAAAATATGACATGGTATTCAGTATGCCAACTGATAACTATCCAAATTATAAAGATATAGAAGGATATGAAATCTTAGGTCGTCAAGATTTAGCTTATACTTATATTGGATTCAAATTAGGTAAATGGGATGATGCAAAAGGGGAAGCTGTATACAATCCAGATTCTAAAATGGCAAATAAATCATTACGTCAAGCAATGGGATATGCAATTGATAACGAAGCTGTAGCAAATAAATTCTACAATGGCTTACGTCAACCTGCTAATGCTATTGTTCCACCAATCTTTGATGAGTTTAGTGATAAGAGCTTAGTTGGATTCTCAAAACAAGATAAAGACAAAGCAAACAAATTATTAGACGAAGCTGGATACAAGAAAAAAGATGGCGAAGAATTCCGTCGTGATCCAAATGGTGAAAAACTAGAAATTAACTTTGCTTCTATGTCAGGTGGCGAAACTGCTCAACCATTAGCTGAATACTACATGGATTGCTGGAAAGAAATTGGTTTAGATGTTAAATTATCAACTGGTCGTTTAATTGAATTCCAATCATTCTACGATAAATTGAAAAACGATTCACCAGATGTTGATGTGTACCAAGCAGCTTGGGGATTAAGTTCAGATCCATCTCAATCAGGATTATACGGACCTAAAGCAGCGTTTAACTACACTCGTTTTGTTAGTGATGAAAACACTAAATTATTAAATGAAATTGATTCTGAAAAATCATTTGATGGTAAATACCGTACAGAGAAATTTAAAGAATGGCAAGCATATGTTGCGGATGAAGCATTTGTTATCCCAACATTATTCAGAGATGCAGTATTACCAGTTAGTGATAAAGTAACTGACTTTGATTGGGCTTATGATACAACAAGTAATCCATGGTCTCACATTGGTGTAACTGATAAAAAATAACGTTTAATGACTATCAATTTGGCTTTTTGACCAAATTGATAGTTTTTGTTTTCTTTCAAACAAAAAAAACGTATAATAAGGGTATCTATGGTTAAAAAGGGAGAGGCACATTCAATGGAACAAACGTTAACACAACTATTAAAAGCAAACTATAACATTATTTTTAAGGATATCACGTTATTGGAACAAGCGTTTACCCATTCATCCTATGTGAATGAGCATCGACACTTTGATTTACAAGATAATGAGCGATTAGAATTTTTAGGAGATGCTGTATTAGAATTAGAAGTATCAGACTATTTATACCGTCATTTTCAAGATTTACCAGAAGGAAAACTAACAAAATTACGTTCAACTATTGTTAGAGAAGACAGTCTAGCAATGTTTGCTAAAGAATGTGGGTTTGATAAGTTTGTCAAACTAGGTAAAGGTGAAGAAAATTCAAATGGTAGAAGCCGTTCATCCTTGTTATGTGATTTATTTGAGGCTTTTTTAGGTGCTCTTTATTTGGATCAAGGAGCAAAAAAAGCAAAAGAATTTATCTATCAAGTAGTGGTAGCAAAAATAGAAACTGGTGCTTTTTCACATGAGATGGATCATAAGACAGCCTTACAGGAAGTTTTACAAAAAAATGGTGATATTTTAATTGAATATCATTTAATTGATGAAGAAGGACCAGCACATGCAAGAGTTTTTCATGTTGAAGTGTGTGGTGGAGGAACACCTTTAGGTAAGGGGTCTGGAAAATCCAAAAAAGTGGCAGAACAAAATGCAGCAGAAGCAGCATTAGCTAATATTTTGGCAGAAGAATCCTAGGAAGGGGACTTATTTTTTGTGTATTTGAAACGAATAGAAATTGCAGGATTTAAATCCTTTGCAGAACGAACGATAATAGAATTTAATGAAGGCTTGACGGCCGTAGTTGGTCCTAATGGAAGTGGAAAAAGTAATATCACAGAAGCCATTCGATGGGTTTTAGGGGAGCAGTCAGCAAAAAATTTACGTGGGGGGAAAATGCCGGACGTTATTTTTGCTGGCTCTTCTTCACGTTCCCCATTAAATATTGCAGAGGTAACGCTTGTGTTAGATAATGAAGACCATTTCTTACCAATTGAATACTCTGAAGTGAGTGTCACAAGAAGATTAACACGAGATGGTGAGAGTGATTTCTTTATTAATAAGCAACGTTGTAGATTAAAAGATGTGATTAGTTTGTTTATGGATTCAGGTCTAGGTAGAGACTCTTTTTCGATTATTTCTCAAGGAAAAGTAGAAGAAATATTTAATAGCAAGCCAGAAGAACGTCGTGCTATATTTGAAGAAGCAGCGGGTGTATTAAAATATAAAAATCGAAAAAAACAAGCTGAAAAACATCTTGGTGAAACAGATGATAATTTAAGTCGAGTACAAGATATTATTTATGAGCTAGAGATACAATTAGCTCCGTTAAAGAAACAAAGTGATAATGCAAAACAATATCTAGCTTTAAAGGATACTCTATCTGAGCAAGATATCAGTATGACAACCCATCTTATTGAAGAAACGAAAGAAAAATGGGAAAAAAATAAAGAACAATTACGTCAAAAAAAACAAGCTCTAGAGGCTAGAGAATTAGAAAAAATCACATTGGAAGAAACACTAGAACAACTAAAATCAGAACAAGAAACACTTGAACAAATGTTAGACAATCATCAACAGAGACTACTAGATTACAGTACGCAATACGAACAGTTAGAAACACAAAAAAGAGTATTGGAGGAAAAACAAAAATTTTCTGTCCAAACGAAAGAATCACAACAAAAAACATTGAGAGATTTAGATACACAAAAAGAATTATTACGACGTGAGATTGATACGTTAAAACAAGATGAACAAGAACTAATGAAAGAAAAGCAAACAATACAAAAAGATATTTATCGTATGAGAGAGGTATTAGTTCAATATAGCAAATCAGCAAAAGAACAGATAGATGATATGCGTAGTGATTATTTAGAATATATGCAACAACAAAGTCATGTGAATAATGAGTTAAAACATTTAGAGAAACAGTATAGTCAGGAAACCAATAAAAATTCGCGTGAAATCAATCATTATGAACAGCTTGTCTCGGTGATTAAAGAAAAACAAGAAACACTTGAAAATTTAGAGAAAGAGTATGACATAAAAAAAGAGAATGTCGTGACTTACTTGGAAGATTATCAGCAAAAAAGACAAGTCAAAGAACAGTTAAATACGCAACTTCAAAAATTAAATACACAATTAATGGATGCATTACGCATTTTACAGCAAGCTCAAGCAAAACAAAAAAGCTTGAAAGAGCTACAAGATAACTATGCTGGATTTTATCAAGGTGTTAGAGCAGTATTAAAAGATAAACAGCAATTTCCTGGAGTAGTGGGTGCTGTTGCAGAATTAATTGATATTCCAGAAGCATACCAATTAGCATTGGAAACAGCACTTGGGACAAGTGTTCAGCACATTGTAACAACTGATGATCAAAGTGCTAGAGAGGCTATTTCTTATCTAAAAAAACAACGATTGGGACGTGCGACATTTTTACCATTAACAACCGTCAAAGCTCGTTTTATTCGTCAAGATGTATTAGATAAAGTGTCTCATATGTCTGGCTTTATTGGTGTAGCAAGTGAGTTGGTATCTTATGATGAGACAGTTGCAACTATTATGAGAAACTTACTTGGATTAACGATTGTGGCTGATTCATTGAATTCTGCGACACACATTGCGAAACAAATTAATTTTCAATATCGTGTGGTATCTTTAGATGGTGATGTGATGAATCCTGGTGGCTCGATGACTGGTGGGATGAGTAAAAAAGGTCAGTCTATGCACTGGTTTTCACAATCAAAAGAATTACAAGAAATAGAGAAACAATTGTCTCAAATGACGACTTTGTATCAGCAAAAAGAAGTAGAGGTATCTCATATAAAAGAGGAACTAATTGTAGTAGATGATTCTCTTGAAAAGTTACGTCAATTAGGTGAAGAAGCGAGATTAACAGAGCAAAAGTTAAGCACTCAAGTGTCTCTTTTAACGCAAGATGTGAGTCAATTAGAAAAAGAGAAAAAAGTGATAGAGTATGCGCAAAGTGAATTGAACCAATTTTTAACGTTATATCAACAAGATAAAGAAAATTACGAGCTTGAACAAAAAGAGTTAGCAAAAAAAATAGCCGAGCTTGATAAAAAAATGGCTGATGTGGATCAATTAGAGGCTACTAATTTAGAGAAAAAAGAAGAGTTGACGCAATCACTTGCTAAAAAAGAAGCTGAGTTAGCAGTGGTGAAAGAAAAACTCAGTCAGTTAAACGAAAAGCAAAAAGAGCGTATGGAACGCTTAGATGTTGCGGATAAGAAAATGAGTGACATGCTACAAGAAACGCAGTCTAATGAGCAAGATAGTAGTCATTTTCATGAAGAAGAAGCCAGAATTATAAAAGAGATGGGAAGTGTTTCTAATAAGCGTGAGGAGGTTTTAACTCGAATTACGGAAGCCAAAACACAGCGAGAACACTATACAACAAGTATTAAAGAACAAGAAAAAATTGTTGAGAAAAACCGACAAGATATTCAAGTCTTGATTAGTCAACAAACAGAATTAGACATTATTCAAGGAACATGTGATAATCAGTTAGATAGTTTATTAACTTATTTACAAGAAGAATATAGTTTAACGTTTGAAGCAGCAAAAGAGCGTTCTTTCATCATTGAAGACGTAGCAAGCGTGAGTCAGAACATTAGAGAGTTAAAAATAAAAGTAGCTGACTTAGGTCCTGTTAATATTTCGGCTATTGCTCAACATGATGATATATTGGAGCGTTATGACTTTTTAACGAGCCAACGTGATGATTTGAATTTAGCAAAAGATGAATTGAAAGAAACAATGGATGAGATGGATATGTTAGTCATGAAGCAATTTCATGAAGTATTCTGTGATATTCGTGAAGAATTCCGTCAAGTATTTCCTAAGATGTTTGGTGGAGGACATGCTGATTTAATCTTGAGTGATGAAACAGATTTACTGCATACAGGGATAGACATTGTGGCTCAACCACCAGGTAAAAAATTACAGCAATTGAGTTTACTTTCAGGAGGAGAAAGAGCTTTAACAGCTATTGCTCTGCTATTTTCTATCATTCAAGCAAGACCTATCCCATTTTGTATTTTAGACGAGGTAGAGGCAGCATTAGATGAAGCAAACGTGACGCGTTTTGGAAATTATTTACGTCATTTTGGCGATGCAACACAATTTATTGTGATTACTCACCGTAAAGGAACGATGGAATCTGCTAAAGTATTATACGGGGTCACAATGCAAGAATCTGGTGTATCGAAGATTGTTTCAGTACACTTAGAAGAGATGGAAAAATTAGAAACCACATTAAAATAGATAGGAGACACAACATGATTAAGTTGATTGCGATTGATTTAGATGGCACATTATTAACTGATGATAAAAAAATCTCTGATAAAAATAAAACTGTGTTAACTCAAGCTAAAGAACAAGGAGTAAAGGTTGTCATTTGTACCGGTCGTCCGTTATTTGCAATTGAGCCTTACTTAGATAGACTTGAGTTGAGAGATGAAGGGGATTATAGTATCACCTTTAATGGTAGTTCCGTGCAAAAAAATGATACTGGCGAGACGCTATTAGCTCATTCTTTATCTTTTGACGAAGTTCGTCGAGTTGCTAACGTGATGACGTCATTAAATTTACCGTTAGATATTATTTCAGTGGATACGGTTATTCATTTAGAGACTGCTAAAGAACCTTACACTTCTATTTATGAAAGTATGAATCCACTACTTAAGGTGGAGCATGTGACACTTGATACATTGGATCAAAATCGTTTGTTTAACAAAATGGTTGTAGCCGTTGAAACAAGTTATTTGGATGAAAAATTAGCCCAATTACCAAAAGAGTTATTAGAAGAGTTTAATATCATGAAATCACGTGACAATTTATTAGAAATTATCCATAAAGAAGCGAGTAAAGCTGCTGGCATTGATGAATTGGCAAATTATTTAGGGATTAAACAATCAGAAGTGATGGCAATTGGTGATGAAGAAAATGATTTTTCAATGATTGAGTATGCTGGGTTAGGTGTTGTGATGGAAAACGGCAGTCAAAGTGTGAAAGACATTGCTAAATTTGTTACGAAAAGTAACCAAGAAGATGGCGTGGCGCATGCCGTTGAAAAATTTGTGTTAATTAATGAGTAGGAGGCAGTTACATGGGATTTTTTGATAAGATTAAAAAGGCAGTTCTTGGTGAGAAAAAAGTTGATGAAACACCAAAAGAAGAGATTGTCGAGGAGTTAGAACAAAGCATTGAAGAAATAGATAAAGAAGATGGTCTTGAAACCAAAGAAACTGTGGTTGTAGAAGAATCAAAGGAAGATGTAACGGTTGAAGAGATCATTGATTCAAAACAAGAAGAACCAAAACTAGAACAACCAAAAGAAGAAATAGTCAAAGAAGTGGTGGTTGAAGAAAAACCACAAGATACCGTTCAAAAATATGACAAAGGATTAGAAAAATCAAGGCGATCTTTTGGTCAATACATGAATGAATTATTTGCTAATTTTAGAATGGTTGATGATGAATTTTTTGAAGATTTAGAAGAAGCATTGATTTCTGCCGATGTTGGGTTTGAAACGGCAATGCGTATTTCCGATGAATTGCAAGAAGAAGTGAAATTAAAAAATGTTAAAAAGAAAAAAGATGTCCAAGCAACGATTATCGAAAAATTAGTTGAGATTTATGAAGAAGAGGGTATTGAAGAAAATAATGAGTTAAATATCCAAACTGACAGCCCAACAATTATGCTGTTTGTTGGTGTAAATGGTGTTGGTAAAACAACAAGCATCGGTAAATTAGCCAAACGTTACAAAGATCAAGGCAAGAAAGTTTTGTTAGCTGCAGCTGATACTTTTAGGGCAGGAGCGATTGATCAATTAGTTGTTTGGGGAGAACGTGCTGGTGTTGATGTGGTTAGACATAATGCCGGTGGAGATCCAGCTGCAGTCGTGTATGATGCTGTTGAGAAAATGAAAAATGAGCATTATGATATTTTATTAGTGGATACGGCCGGTCGTTTGCAAAACAAAGTAAACTTGATGAAAGAATTAGAAAAAATGAAGCGTATCATTGAACGTGAATACCCTTCAGCTCCTCATGAAGTGTTACTAGTTGTTGATGCAACGACTGGACAAAATGCGTTGATTCAAGCAAAAGAATTTAAAAATACGACTGATGTGACAGGTATTGTGTTGACAAAACTTGATGGGACAGCTAAAGGCGGGATTGTCTTAGCTATTAGAAATGAATTACATTTACCAGTAAAATTAGTTGGATTAGGAGAGAAAATCACTGATTTAGAAGCCTTTAATCCAAATCAATTTGTTTATGGATTGTTTAAAGATTTAATGGAAGATTATGATGGGTAAATAAAAAGCGATAAAGCCTCCAATAGGTTTTATCGCTTTTTATTATTTATATTGAATGTAAAACGTCAATATTATGCTCTGCAAAATAAGAAGAGTATGGATCAGTAAATTTCTTATTTGTAATTAATAGATCGACATCACTCAAATCTGCATAAGTTAATAAAGTCGAATGATCAAATTTTGTTTCATCAGCTAGTAAAAAGATTTTACCCGCTTTATCAATGACTTGTCGCTTGATTTCGTATTCCATAATATCAGAATTCATTAAGCCGCTATTGATAGAAACTGCAGTTGCCGCCATAAATGCTTTTGTAATATTGTATTTAACAGATAATTCATCGTTTTCTAAGCCCACAAAAGAACGGGTGGGTTTCTTAAAAATATGACCAATCAGAAAAATATTCGCTTTTCTTAATTTTTCAGCTTTTAATACCACATCTAAACTATTGGTAATAATCGTAAGAGGTATGTTTTCATCAACATAATCTAGAATGTATTTTGTTGTAGTACCAGAATCAATATATATTAGATCTTCTGCTTCGATATAAGAAGCGGCTTTTTGTGCAATAGCTTTTTTATCTTCTTTATTTTCAATGTTTCGATATTCAAAATCAACAAGAGTACCTTCTTTTACACTAACACCGCCGTAAACTTTTTCAAAACGTGAGTCTTTGAGTATTTTATTGACATCTCGTCTAATAGTATTCATGGATACGTTGAATTCCTCTTCCAATTCTTTTAGGCTCACATGGCTGTGATCTAAAATATATTGTTTCATTAATTCAAATCGTTTCTCTTTCATAAGTATTCTCCGCTTTCTGTCATTTCTTTTATCATATCACTTATACATAAGTTTATCAATAGTTAATCAAATTATGTTTTAATTACCAATTATTTTTATAAAATTAACAAAAAACATTGACTGTTGATTAGATTAAAGGTAATATTAAATCAAAGTTAACCAAAACAACCAAAATATAACAATTAAAATGGTATGTTTTAAGTAAATGTATGGAGGGTTATGAATGTCAATTAGAAAATTAAAAAATTATATAAACGGTGAGTGGGTAGATAGTCAAACAACAATGTATGAAACAGTAGTGAATCCTGCAACCAAAGAAGCAATGTGTGATGTTCCGTTATCAACTCGTGAAGATTTAGATCATGCAGCAACAGTAGCACATGAAGCATTTCAAACATGGAAAGAAGTCGCTGTACCAAGACGAGCACGAATTTTATATAAGTTTCATCAATTATTAATTGAAAATAAAGATGAGTTAGCAAAATTAGTAACATTAGAAAATGGAAAGGCTTTATCTGAATCGTATGGTGAAGTTCAACGTGGAATTGAAAACGTGGAATTTGCTGCTGGAGCACCAACTTTAATGATGGGGGATAACTTATCTTCTATTGCGACAGATGTTGAAGCAAGTGTTTATAAATACCCAATCGGAGTAGTTGGTGGGATTACACCATTTAACTTTCCAATGATGGTTCCATTCTGGATGTTCCCGATGGCCATTGCAACTGGAAATACAGTGGTGTTGAAGCCATCTGAAAAAGCGCCAATGTTAATGGAAAAAGTGGTGAGCTTATTAGAAGAAGCTGGTCTACCTAAAGGAGTATTTAATGTAGTTTTTGGAGCACATGATGTTGTAAACGGTTTATTGCAACACCCAGATATTAAAGCTATTTCATTTGTTGGGTCACAACCAGTTGGACAATATGTTTATACAGAAGGTTCTAAAAACTTAAAACGTGTTCAATCTCTAACAGGAGCTAAAAACCATACGATTGTTTTAAATGACGCCAACCTAAAAGATAGTATTCCTGCTATTGTGAGTGCGGCATTTGGATCAGCTGGTGAACGTTGTATGGCTGCTGCAGTAGTAACCGTAGAAGAAGGTATCTATGATGAATTCATGGTTGAATTAACAAAAGCCACAAAAGATATCAAAATGGGGAATGGATTAGATGACGGTGTGTTCTTAGGACCAGTTATTCGTCAAGAAAACTTAGACCGTACGCTAAACTATATCGAGCAAGGTGTTGAAGCAGGTGCCAACTTAATCTGTGACGGTCGTGACCAATTAGATGAAGATGGATTCTTTGTTGGACCAACTATCTTTGAAGGAGTTACAACAGACATGACAATCTGGAAAGACGAATTATTTGCTCCAGTATTATCTATTATGAAAATTAAAGATTTACAAGAAGGTATTTCTATTGCAAATGCATCAGAGTTTGCTAATGGCGCATGTTTGTTTACTAACAACGCTTCAGCTATTCGCTACTTTAGAGAAAACATTGATGCTGGAATGTTAGGCATTAACTTAGGTGTCCCAGCTCCAATGGCAATGTTCCCATTCTCAGGATGGAAATCATCATTCTACGGAACGTTACCAGCAAATGGAAAAGCTGGAGTAGATTTCTATACACGTAATAAAGTTGTGACAGCGCGTTACGCACGTAGTGATGTGTAAAGGGAGGAAACAAGATGGTTGAGTTAAAACGACGTCCGTATAAAAAAGAACTTTCTGAACACGTGGTGGAATGCCATCACGTGACACGTGAGGCGGACGGATTACGCTACATTGAAATGCGCGTCTTAAACCTATCTAAAGATGGCGTTTATACAGAAGAATTAACAGATTTAGAAGCCTGTATTGTTGCGATGACTGGGAAAATTGATGTAACAGTTGGAGAAGATTCATTTAAACAAATTGGAAATCGTCAAGATGTCTTTGATAGAGTTCCAACTGATAGTGTTTATGTTTCAAGTGGCAAATCATTCCAGATTACGACAAGTGATGAAGCTAGAGTGTTAATTGCTTATGCACCAAGTAATAAATCATTGCCAACAGCTTTAATTAAAGCTTCTGATAATACAGTAGAACATCGTGGTAAATATCAAAATAAACGAACAGTGCATAATATTATGGATGATCAAAGTCCCATTTCAGATAAATTGATTGTGGTTGAAGTGTATACAGATAGTGGTAACTGGTCTAGCTATCCCCCTCATAAACACGATCAAAATAATTTACCACATGAATCATTTTTGGAAGAAACTTATTATCATGAAATGAACCCTAAACATGGATTTGTATTCCAACGAGTGTATACCGATGATCGTTCGTTAGATGAAACGATGACAGTTGAGCATGAAAATGTGGTAATCGTACCAAAAGGTTACCATCCAGTATCTGTTCCTGATGGATACGATGGTTACTATTTAAATATTATGGCTGGCCCAATCAAAAAATGGCAGTTTCATAATGACAAAGATCACGAATGGATTTTAAATAGAGACTAATAAAAAGGAGTTTAATTATGACAACCTATGATTTAATTGCTGTTGGTCGTGCTTGTATTGATTTAAATGCAGTGGAGTACAATCGTCCAATGGAAGAAACAGAAACATTTAGTAAATACGTTGGAGGATCTCCAGCTAATATTGCAATTGGTGCATCAAAATTAGGATTATCTTGTGGATTTATTGGGAAAATTCCTGATGATCAACACGGAAGATTTATCTCAAATTACATGTCAGAAGTTGGAATTGATACAAGTAATTTAGTGGTTGATACAGAAGGGCACAAAGCAGGTTTAGCTTTTACTGAAATTCTTAGTCCGTCAGAATGTAGTATTTTAATGTACCGTGATGATGTGGCTGATTTATATTTAGAGCCAAATGAAGTTAGCGAAGGGTACATCAAACAAGCGAAAATGTTAGTTGTATCAGGAACAGGTTTAGCACAAAGTCCTAGTCGTGAAGCCGTATTAAAGTCAGTTGCATTAGCACGAAAAAATAATGTCAAAGTGGTATTTGAATTAGACTATCGTCCTTATACATGGAAAAATGCTGAAGAAGTATCTGTTTACTACTCAATCGTAGCTGAACAATCAGATGTCGTGATTGGAACACGTGATGAATTTAATATGTTGGAGAATGTAGTAGAAGGAAATAACGACAAAACAGTCGCGTATTTATTCCAACATGAGCCTGAATTAATCGTGATTAAACATGGTGTGGAAGGATCGTACGCTTATACTAAAGAGGGCGACACATTCCGTGGTAAAGCGTATAAATCAAATGTATTAAAAACATTTGGCGCAGGGGACTCTTACGCTGCAGCCTTTTTATATGCTTTAACTAAAGGAAAAACAATTCAAGAAGCATTGCAATATGGCAGTGCCTCAGCAGCGATTGTAGTTAGCAAGCATAGCTCATCTGAAGCCATGCCAACAGTGGAACAAATTGAAGCGTTAATGGAAGAACAATCAAACTAAAAGGAAGTAAGCTAATGAGAGAAACAATTCGATTAACAACAGCACAAGCATTAGTTAAGTTTTTAAATCAACAATATATCTATGTTGATGGTGTAGAAACACCTTTTGTTGAGGGAGTATTTAATATTTTTGGACATGGTAATGTATTAGGTCTAGGTCATGCTCTAGAAGAAAATCCAGGGCATTTAAAGATAATGCAAGGTAAAAACGAACAAGGGATGGCGCATACTGCGATTGCTTATGCCAAACAAATGAAACGACAAAAAATTTATGCTGTGACAGCTTCAGCTGGACCTGGTTCAGCAAACATGATTACAGCAGCCGCAACAGCGCATGCAAATAATATTCCTGTTTTATTTTTACCCGCAGATACTTTTGCGACACGTCAACCAGATCCAGTGTTGCAACAACTAGAGCATGAATCTAGTATTTCACTAACAACAAATGATGCGTTTAAAGCAGTATCACGATATTGGGACCGTGTGACACGTCCTGAACAGTTGATGTCTGCGTTAATTCGAGCGTTTGAAGTGATGACGAATCCTGCAACAGCAGGGCCAGCAACGATTTGTTTACCGCAAGATACTGAAGGGGAAGCATTTGATTTTGATGCCTCATTCTTTAAAAAACGTGTACACTATTTAGATCGTACTAGTCCAGTTGAAAGAGCCTTGAATGATGCACTAGATAGAATCAAAGAAAGCAAACGTCCAGTGATGATTGTGGGTGGCGGTGCGAGATATTCTGGTGCTGGTGAGGTAATCCAACAGATTGCAACGCAACATAATATCCCATTAGTTGAAACGCATGCCGGAAAATCAACTGTTCCAAATAGTTTTGCTTATAATCTAGGTGGTACAGGTATCTTAGGGACATCAGCTGCCAATAAAGCAATTGATTCTGCTGATTTAGTGATAGGAATTGGAACTCGTTATACCGATTTTACTACGTCATCAAAGACAGCATTTAATTATGATAAAACACGTTTTATTAATATCAATGTGAGTCGAGTACAAGCCTATAAATTTGATGCCTTACAAGTAGTGGGTGACGCGAAGGCTAGCTTAGAATGGTTTAGTCAACATTTGGATGATTATAAAGCCAGTTATGGTCATGAGTTAGAAGAATGGCAAAAAGAATGGCAAGAAGAACGCCAACGTTTACATAATATTGTCTTTAATAGAGAAACATTTAAAGCTGAAATTGCCGATCATTTTTCTCAAAAAATTATGAATGAGTACGCTGATGTATTACATACTGAATTTACTCAAACCAATGCGTTAATCACACTAAATGATACAGTAGCAGATGACAGTATTGTCGTTGCTTCAGCGGGTTCTTTACCAGGAGATGTGCAACGATTATGGGAAACAGATACCGTCAATACATATCATTTAGAGTATGGTTACTCATGTATGGGGTATGAAGTAGCAGGAGCGTTAGGAGCAAAATTAGCTAATCCAAATCAAGAAGTCTATGCCGTATTAGGCGATGGTAGTTTCTTGATGTTACATACAGAGTTAGTAACAGCCCTACAGTACAAACAAAAAATTAATATTTGTTTGTTTGATAACGCTGGATACGGTTGTATTAATAATTTACAAATGTCTAATGGTGGCGGAAGTTTCAACTGTGAATTACGCGATGCTGATAATCAAATTATGGCAATTGATTATGCGATGGTTGCTAAAGGATACGGAGCAAAAGTGTACCGTGTTACCACACGAGAGGAACTCGTTGCCGCATTAGAAGATGCAAAAAAACAAACAGTGTCAACATTGATTGACATTAAAGTATTACCAAAAACCATGACTGATGGATATGGTGGTTGGTGGAATGTTGGGGTATCAGAAGTATCAGATAATCCGGATGTCACACAAGTATGGAAACAACGAGAACAAAAGTTAGAAAAAGCGTGGAAGTATTAGGGTTGGGGAATATAGCTAGCTAAAAAAGGTGTTAGCTATATTTCTTTTAAAAATAAAGAAAGCGCTCTTTTTGAGCCGGGAGGATACTATGACAATTAAGTTAGGGATTGCACCAATAGCTTGGACAAATGATGATATGCCAGAATTAGGTAAAGAAAATACGTTTGAACAATGTGTCAGTGAAATGGCATTAGCAGGGTACACAGGAACAGAAATTGGAAACAAATATCCAAAAAATCCAGAAGAATTGAAAAGCTTCTTAGAGCCACGAGGATTATCAGTAGCCAGTGCATGGTTTAGTGCCTTTTTAACAACGAAACCATTTGAAGAGACAAAAGAAGCCTTTATGTTACATCGTGACTTTTTACATGCAATGGGAGCAAAAGTCATCGTTGTGTCAGAACAAGGACATAGTGTACAAGGTCAAATGGAGACACCTGTTTTTGATAAAAAACCTGAATTTACAGAAGAAGAATGGGAAAAATTAACAAGTGGGTTAGATAAATTAGGCGAGTTGGCAAATGAAAAAGATATGTCTATTGTTTATCATCATCACATGGGGACTGGTGTTCAAACAACTGATGAAATCAATCGTTTGATGGCTGAGACAGATCCTAAAAAAGTGTCACTATTATATGATACTGGTCACTTAGTTTTCTCAGGTGAAGATCCGATTGAAGTGTATCAAACACACAAAGACCGTATTAAACATATTCACTTTAAAGATATCCGTAAAGAAAAAATGGAAGAAGTCAAAACCAGCTCATCTAGTTTCTTAAAAGGCGTGAAAGAAGGGGTATTTACCGTTCCTGGAGATGGCATGATTGATTTTGCACCAATTTGGAAAGAAATTGAAAAAGATGGTTATGAAGGATGGATTGTCGTAGAGGCAGAACAAGATCCAGCAAAAGCTAATCCATTTATTTATGCAAAAAATGCTCGTGAATACATCAAATCAGTTACGAAACTGTAATAAAGGGAGACGGTCATGAATCTATTTTCTATTTTAAGTTTTGTTGTCATTATTAGTTGTGTGTGGTTATTTGCATATAAACGCTCACGCGGTGTCAGTGTTGATGGGGCAGAAGGATTCTTTATGGGTGGTCGAAGTTTGACTGCCTTACCGATTGCTGGTTCGATTATTATGACGAACTTATCAACGGAACAAATTGTGGGTCAAAATGGTCAAAGTTATGTCGCGGGAATGGAAGTTATGGCATGGGAAGTCACATCAGCCATCGCAATCGTTATGTTAGCGTCCGTTTTCTTACCGAAGTATTTGAAATATGGGATTAATACCGTATCAGATTTTATTGAGATACGTTATGATACACAAATTAAGAGAATTATTTCGGCATTATTTATTATTACATATATCACATCTTTTTTACCCGTGGTATTATATTCAGGATCATTAGTATTTAATAAAATTTTTCGAATTGATGAGTTATTAGGTATTCGTCCTATTACGTCAATCATTGTCGTTTCACTAGCTATTGGTGTGATTGGTATTTTATACCTACTTATCGGTGGATTACGATTAAGTGCATACAGTGATACGGTTTATGGATTTGGATTATTGGCTTGTGGATTACTAATTCCAACAATCGGTATCACAATGCTTGGTAATGGTAGTTTCATTGGGGGGATTGATCATATTGTAGATAACACACCTTGGTTACTAAATTCAGTGGGATCAATTGATTCAGCCATTGTTCCTTGGCCAACGTTATTAACAGGTATGATGTTTAACAATTTATATTTCTGGTGTACCAATCAGATGATTGTCCAAAAAGCGTTAGCTGGAAAAAACTTAGCTGAAGCACAAAAAGGCGTATTCATTGTTGGGTTCTTTAAAGTATTTGGTGCATTATTCTTAGTATTCCCAGGAATTGTGGCAAGAAATATTTTTGGTGATACACTAATGGGGATGCCTGATGATGCGTATCCAACACTTGTGACACATGTTTTACCAGAGATGATTTATGGCGTGTTTGCAGCGGTTATTTTTGGGGCGATTTTATCTTCATTCTCAGGAGCGTTAAATGCGACATCAACATTATTATCGCTTGATTTTTATAAGCCTGTTTTCAATAAACAAGCAACGGATCATGATATTACGCGTTTTGGAAAAAAAATCACGATTGCTATTGGACTATTATCTATTTTTATTTCACCATTGATTTCATTTGCACCGGCTGGATTGTATCAATTTGTACAAGAGTTTAATGGATTGTATAATATGCCATTATTGGTAATTATTCTATTAGCATTTTATTCTAAAAAAGCAACAGCTTTTGCAGCAAAAGTAACGATTTACTTACATATTATATTGTATGCGTTATCAAAAGTTGTGTTAAAAGATGTGCATTTTCTATATGTGTTAAGTGTACTATTTTTCTTAGATATGCTTGTTATGTTTGTGGTTTCAAAACTGAAACCAGATGGTGATTTTGAATTGAAAGTCTTTAATACAAAAGTAGATATCACACCTTGGAAGCATACAAAATTAGTGAGTGTGATTACCATTTTAGTAGTTGTATTTACATATTTAATGTTTTCTCCATTGGGGATTGCTAGATAAATAAAAAATTAGGGGATGAACGAAATGACAAAAGAATTAGTTATAGGTGTAATCGGTGGCGGACGTATTGGAAAACTTCATACAAAAAACTTGGTACAAATGCCAGGTGTGAAAGTAAAAGCAGTCGCGGATATCTTTGCAGATAACATGCCGACCTTTGAAGCAGAACATGGTGTTCCTTTAGTATCAGATTTTGATATCATTTTTAATGATGATGAAATAGATGCAGTATTTATTTGTACACCAACAGATACACACGTTGCGTTAATTAAAAAAGCTGCGGCAGCGAAAAAACATATTTTCTGTGAAAAACCAATTAGTTTTTCTGATGAAGAAACAGTTGAAACTTATCATATCGTGAAAGAAGCTGGAGTAAAATTCCAATTAGGTGTTAACCGTCGTTTCGATCGTAATTTTGCACAAGTTAAAAAACACGTTCAAGATGGATCTATTGGAGATATTCAGTTATTACGTATTGACTCACGTGATCCAGAAGCACCACCTTTGTCTTATGTTAAGTCGTCAGGCGGTCTATTTTTTGATATGATGATACATGACTTTGATATGGCCCGTTTTATCACAGGTAGTGAAGTAAAAGAAGTTTATGCTACAGGGGATGCATTAGTTAATCCAGAATTAGAAGGTATTGATGTTGATACAGCAATTGTGACATTAACCTTTGAAAATGGATGTCTAGGTGTGATTAGTAATAGTCGTCAAGCAGTATATGGCTATGACCAACGTTTAGAAGCATTTGGTTCAAAAGGTGCGTCTCAAGCAGAAAATGAATTAGTAAATCAAGTTGTGTTATCAGATGAGTCAGGTGTTCATAGCCAAAAACCACTTCACTTTTTCTTAGAGCGTTATAATGATGCGTATATTAAAGAAGTTGAAGAATTCTTGACAGCGATTAAAGAAGACACAGATACTGTTGTGACGTACGAAGATGGTATCATGGCACAACGTTTAGCTTTTGCTGCAAACGAATCTCTGAAAACTGGTCAGCCTGTTAAAGTTAAAAAATTATAAAAGGTGAATGACATGGAAAAAAGTATTTTATTTATCTGTGAGTCAGGTATTAGTGCCTCGTTATTTGTTTCAAAAATGTTAGAGAGTTTAAGAGAACATGGTTTGAATTATGATGTGGATTATGCACCAGTTCAACGTGTGGAAACAAAATTGTCACAACAACATTATGATGTGATTTTACTTGCACCACAAATTAAACGTTATGAAAAAGAATTAAGAAGTTTACTTGAAGAAAAATCACATGAATCGTATGTGAGTGGTATTCAAGATGACGAATTCATTACAATGAATATTGAGCGAATCCTAGAACGAATTAGATAAAACGACAATAGAAGCAGAGTAATTAATGATGATAAAATCTTTTAATAACTAAGTAGAAAAACGATGATATTCTCTAGTTTTTTAGAGACAAGTCATCGTTTTTTTGTGATGTGCATAATATCTGAGAGTTATCAATTTACGTTAAGAGTCTCTTATAGTACAGTAAATGTATCAAAATATGGAGGGGTTAATATGAATATTTTTATTGTTGGCGCAAGTGGAAGAGTTGCGACTAAATTAATTAAAAATCTTATTGAAGAAGGGCACTATGTGGTGGCTGGTTCTAGACACCCCAAAAATATTATTGAAATGGATGGGGTTAAATCTGTGAAACTAGACCTTCATGATAGTATTGACGAAATAGCTAATATTATTGGACAGCCAGATGTGATTTATTTTACCGCGGGCTCACGAGGACAGGATTTATTACAGACGGATGCTTTTGGTGCCGTAAAAGTCATGAAAGCTGCTGAAAAAAATCAAATCAATCGGTTTATTATGTTAAGTTCTCTTTTTTCTTTAGAACCTGATAAATGGTATTTAGAAGGATTAAGGGAGTTGACAGATTATAATATAGCCAAATTTTTTGCAGATAATTATTTAATAAATGACACGTCTCTTTGTTATACTATTTTACAACCAGGAGCGTTAACTGAAACAAAAGGAACGATGAAAATAACAATTGATGATGGTATAGCAGGAAGTAATTCTATTGACAATGTTGCGCAGACTCTATCGTATCTATTAGATAATGAGAAGACTTTTTATAAAGTAATCACAATGCGTGATGGAGATATGGACATTGAGCAGGCATTGAATAATATTAATTAATATAACTAAAAACTATTTATAATAACCCCCTAGTATATAGTCAATCAAACTATACTAGGGGGTTATGTTATTTTAATTGAAAGGTCATTTGTACAGGGTGATGATCTGTGTATCTAAATTGATAATCATAGGTATTGGTTTGCTTAGTATTGATATTGTCTGATACGATAAACCCATCAATCACATAGACTTGAGAGGATTCATAATCACCAGTAAACGCATGGTTTAATACTCTGACTGAAGGATGGGTATCATCATATGAAAAAGAGAAATGATCAGGAATATCAGTTGAACTAATACTTCCAGGCTTCCATCCTTTTTGCCCTGTTTGAGGGAATGATTGAGTGCCTTCAAAGACTTGGTTAAAATCTCCTCCAGCAATGACATAATTTCCTTTATCATACTCTTCTTCAAGTACTTTTTTTAGAAGTTTACTTTGTTCAATTTTCCCTTGACCATTATCATAAGCATCTAGATGTAAATTAAAGACAACTAACTCTTTATCACTGCCACTTATGGGAAATCTTGTTTCAAGCAGTGCACGTTTTAAATTAGCCATACGAACAGGCCAAGAAAAAGGATTAGGTAGCGCAATGCGTTTTGCTTCACTCATAGTTGCGTTAGTCATCGTGACGATTCCACTTTCTACTTTTCCAATCGGTGGGATAGGGAATGGGACGTATGGTACATTGAAATTATACGCAAATGTGCTTGGCATATGAAGCGCATTAGACAGCGATTCTTTTTGGTTTATATGGTATGAGCGTTTTGAATCTAAATCCACTTCTTGTAATAAATACATATCAGAAGGATGCTCTTTTAACATTGTTGTAATCCCAGCTAAATTTTCTTCGACGAGTTGTTTAGATTTAGGTTGGATATTTTTCCCGCCATCCATAAAAAAATCTTCAGAGCTGGATAAGCCGCCATAACCAATATTTAGTGTGAGCAGTGAGATGTCAGTCTGTTGTTGCAACATGTTTTTTCCTTTAGTAGTTATCGCTGTTTCAACTTCTCTAGGTTTATATTCTTTGATTGAAAGATAGCCAATAAGTAATAATACGGTACTTAGTAAACTTATGACAATCCCTAATGTAATCATTAATAATTTTTTCATATTTTCTCCTCCAAGTCAGTAAATGACTAGGGTTTATTATAAAACAGTTTAGTTTATTAGGAAATAATATTTTGACATTTCTATAATTAAAATCATTAGAACATCATATTTTTTTCGAGGAATATTTCTATAATAAAATTAAATCACGTTAAGGAGGTAGTATCATGGTAGCTATACCATATTGGTTAACTGTTTTAGCTTGGATTAGTTTATTTTTAGCAGGTATTTCTTTTATTTATATTGCATTAGATGTGAAAAAACACCCACAAAAAATGAAAATAATGACGATTGTTTGGCCATTAACTGCTTTATTTGGGTCGTTTATCTGGGTTTTGGCTTATAAAAAGTGGGGTGAAAACCACTTGTCAGAAAAAATGAAAATGGATGATTCTATGAATATGGGTTCATCAAGTAAGTCAATGGCAGTCTCTGTTTTTATTGGGACATGTCATTGTGGGGCTGGGTGTAGTTTAGCTGATTTAATCATAGAGTGGCTACTATACTTTTTTCCAGCATTGTATGTTGTGGGAGGTTACCCAACTATTTTCTCTCATAAATTATTTTCAGGATTTGTTCTAGCTTTTATTTTGGCTCTAATTATTGGAGTCAGTTTTCAGTACTTTGCAATTGTTCCGATGAAGCACTTAAGTAGAAAAGAAGGGATTATAGCTGCGATAAAAGCAGATACCTTATCGTTATCTTGTTGGCAAATAGGGATGTATGCTGCTGTTGCATTGTGCCAATTAAGTCTTTTTCCTCATTTCTTTGGAGGAGAAGTGTTACCAACTACACCTGTTTTTTGGTTAATGATGCAAGTTGCTATGTTGGTTGGATTTTGTACAGCATATCCAATGAATTGGTGGTTAATTAAGACAGGTATTAAAGAAAAAATGTAGAAAATATTGTTGTCATTTTAAACAATATTTTTTTGTTATTTTATTAAAAATGAAAGGGGATACTTAAATGGTATAATAGAAAGTAAGATGAAAAAGGAGGGGTCGTTATGACATTATTGTCACTTGCTCAAACAGTTTTAAGATTAGGGTTATCCATTGTAATGGGAGGTACTATTGGGTATGAAAGGGAACAAAAAAACCGTCCGGCTGGGATGAAAACACATATATTAGTCTGCTTAGGAGCAACCATTATTGCATTAATTCAACAAGAAATAGCTAATGAAGCTATAAGTTTGGTACAAGAAAATCCAGATATTGCGCATATTGTAAAATTTGATCAATCTAGATTAATCGCTCAAGTAGTAAGTGGTATAGGTTTTCTAGGAGCAGGAACGATTATTGTAACAAGGCAACGTATTACAGGCTTGACAACAGCAGCATCATTATGGTCATGTGCTGCAATTGGTATTGGTTTGGGGATGGGTTTTTATTTGGTCACAATATTAGGATTTATATCAATAATGTTTTCGTTATCATTAGTGAAGCAAATTATTACAGTTTCTAAAGTAAATAATTTAGAAATTCAATACGTGCATAGAAAAGAAACAAAAGATTTTATTCATCAATATTTTGAAGTACGTCAAATTGAAATAGAAGATGTTACATTTGAAGTTCAAATTATCGAAGGTGAAAAATATTATAAAAATGTTTATACGATTGATTTGCCGAAAACATTAACCTATGCTGATGTGATTGAAGAGTTATCTATGTATTCAAATGTACGGGAAATAAGGTTAGTGGCTATTAGTGATTAAATTAAGAAAAAAATGTTATTTATTAATAAATAAGGTACTATTTCTTGCGATTTATATTATTAAAGAATAATATTGTATTGAGAGTAATATTTTAAGAAGGGAAGAGAGTTATTATGTCAAATGAAAAAAATGGATTTGATTGGTCCTCATTTTTATTAGGAATTTTGTTTATCTTTGCATCGTTGGCGTCGTTTCAAGATCCTGCTGGAAATTTAGTGGCAATCGTTGTAGTTTTTGGAATGTTTGCTATTATTAAAGGTATTTTTGAATTGTTTTTAAGAAAGAAAGTGAGAGAATTTATAGGTTTTTCTGCAACAATGCCAATAGTAGTTGGTATTTTTGATATCATTGTTGGTATCTTTTTATTATTTAATATCTCTGCAGGTGTTGTGGCTCTACCATTTGTGTTTGCTATTTGGTTTTTAATTGATTCATTAGTCGGTTTATTTAGTTCAAATGCTTTAAAAAATTTGAATACAGGTTACTATTGGTTCTCAATCATTATTAATATTTTAGGTGTGATTGTAGGATTCATACTTTTAGCAAATCCACTATCATCTGCTTTGACATTGAGCTTTTTAGTAGGGTTTTATTTTATGATGTTTGGTATGACTGAAATTATCTATGCTTTTCGTTAATATGTTTGATGGATATGCTATAATTGAGTTAATTAAATAACAGTAAACTCAAAGGTGTGATAAAGATGGAAAAAGTAATGGTACATTGTACAACTGAAATTGTACATGGTGGATGTAATGTCTGCCCAACAACTGCTACCGCTACTTATGAGGTAGAATTGTCAGGTAAAATGATTGGGATTCCGAATTTAGATGTTGTGTCACTTCTTCGCCCAATTGTGAGAGAGCATGGTTATAAAGAACGTCAAGAATATGATGTGACAGGTGATTATGATGTGTTTGAAACATCAAACAACAGTGTAGATGTATTTGAAACCTATCAAGGACTACGCTTTAAAAATCAAGAAATTGAAAAAGAAGTCAAACCTACTTATGAATCAGATGATGACGTATTTAAAGTAGTAAATGAGTTGTTAACAGATTTATTTAAACTTGATGCGGTAGAATTTGTGACAGACATACCTGAAAATTAAAAAGTTAAGCGACTAGTCGCTTAACTTTTTTTATTAATATCACTATATTTATAAAGATTTGTGAAAATGGTTGGCTATTCTATGAAAGCGTGTTATATTTGAATGGAATTGAATATAAGAAACATTTGGGGTGCGTAAAGCTGAGATTATACCCATGGAATCTGATCCAGTTAGTACTGGCGAAGAGAAATGTGTCATTTATGACAAAACATTGAACCTAGGTCTATTTACGCCCATCCAATTTATTTGGACGGGCTTTTTTATTTGGATGAGTGTCGATAATTGTTATAGTGAATCAGAATGTACAAACCTCCTTTGTTTCTTTTAATGAGAAAAAGGAGGTTTTTTTTTGTTACAAAAATGGTCGTTACGTGAGGTAGTATTACTTGCGTTTTTAGCTTTTTTATTTGGTGGAGTCTTTATGGGAGCAGGTTTTTTAAATGCGACACTAAATATTTTACTAACACCATTAGGGTTGGGATTAATTGGGAAACAGGTGATTTTTGGAATGTGGACAATGGCAGCACCAATGGCTGCGATGTTAATTCCTAAAAAAGGCAGTGCCATCTTGGGAGAGGTATTAGCAGCCTTAGCTGAAATGATTTATGGTAGCTATTTTGGACCAGGTGTTTTATTATCAGGATTTATTCAAGGTCTTGGGACAGAGTTAGGATTTATTGTAACAGGGTACAAACGATATGATTATCTTCCGCTAGTGTATGGAGCTATTGGAACAACTATTTTTAGTTTCATTCACACATATATTAAATATGGCTTTCATGTGTATCCATGGTGGATGATTACGACACTATTTTTAGTGAGATTACTATCAGTGATGTTTTTTGGAGTAGAGGTTGTATCATTTGTGATGAAGTTATACAACAAGAGCCAACGATTAGCAACACTTTAAATATAGGAGGATGGGTAAGATGAAGGGTAAATGGACATTACGTGAGGTTGTTTTATTAGCATTATTAGCCTTTTTATTTGGCGGAGTATTTATGGGGGCAGGATTTTTATATGCAGGGTTATCAGCTGTGTTAACGCCACTTGGATTAAGTCCTTTTGCTAATGAAATATTATTTGGGTTATGGACAATGGCAGCACCAATGGCAGGGATATTAATTCCTAGAAAAGGAAGCTCCATTTTAGGAGAAATGTTGGCTGCATTAGCAGAGATGTTATATGGCACGTATTTTGGACCAGGTGTTCTTATTTCAGGTTTTTTCCAAGGACTTGGAACAGAACTAGGGTTTATGGTAACACGATATAAACGCTACGACATCGTGCCATTATTTTACGGGGCAATTGGTACAACGGTCTTAAGTTTTGTATATGAATTTTTTAAATTTGGATATGGAACGTATTCAATTGGAATGATTTTATCACTTCTTGCTGTGCGATTTTTATCGGTGACGTTCTTTGGCGTTGTTGTGGTGTCAATGGTCATGAAGCTTTATAACCGTTCACAAGAGCTTTCGGTAGTAAAAGAATGAGAGGGATTGAATTAAGTGAGTTGACGATTAAACGTGGCGATAAAGAGGTGTTACGTCAGGTTGACTTTGGTTTTTCTCCTCATGAATTTATTTTGCTATCTGGTACCAGTGGTAGTGGTAAATCAACGTTATTAAAAGCCATTGCTGGATTTGCTGGTGTGCCATATTCAGGTACAATCACCGTTGATGGCAAGAGTCTAACACAAGCGAGTATGTCTGATAAGGCTAGACAGATTGGTATGATGTTTCAAAATCCTGGCCAACAATTTACAATGAAAACACTACGTCGTGAAATTATTTTTGTTTTAGAAAATCTGCAAACAAAACCTAGTGATATCACGGAACAAATGCACGAGGCTGTTTTATTAGCAGATACGACAGAATTATTAGATAGACAGTTATCAACTTTATCAGGTGGGGAAAAGCAACGAGCAGCATTGACTGTTTTACTAGCGATGAGAAGTCCATTTTTATTATTAGATGAGCCGTTTGCCAGTATTGATCCTAAAACAAGAAAATTATTGATTCAACAGTTACATCAATTAAAAAATCAAGGTAAGACGATTATTATTTGCGACCATGATTTTAATGATTATGCTGATGTGGTTGATACATGGGTGACACTAGATAATCAAGTATTACAAAAAGTTCCAGTAGCCCTTTTAAAGCAAGAGCAGACAAATGTCCTGTTGACGGATCATAGAGCATCTATGGATACCATTTTAAGATTAGAAGGTGTCAGATACAAGCAAAATAAACGCGAGTTACTTAGTCAAGATTCTTTTCATTTTTCTAAAGGAATCACCACACTTACAGGAAATAACGGAACAGGGAAATCAACGTTATTTCGTTCGATAGCACAATGTCATCGTTATAAAGGTAAGATGTTTTTATACGATAAAAAGCTTAAAAAAAGCCGTACGCTATATCAGACATTATCCTTAGTTACTCAAGAAGCGGAAAAACAATTCGTGACACTCACACCAGCTGAAGAATTTACTTATAGCGAGTATCAGTGGGAGGACGCTAAACGTCAAAGACAGGAAGCGATTGAGTTTTTAGGATTGGAACCACTACTTAATCGGAGCGTGTTCCATCTCAGTGAAGGACAGAAAAAAAGCATTCAATTACTGACGATGCTGAGTTTAGATGTGCCGTTTTTACTATTAGACGAGCCGTTTTCAGGTTTAGATGAACGTGCTGCCAACTATTTTGCTAATTGGTTTAAAAGGCAAGCGAACAGACAAGATATGATTATTATTTCGCATCGATTGGCGCCACTTGATGGGGTTAGTCAACATCATGTGCATTTAGATAAGAAACAATTATGGCAACAAGATTATTCGGTAAAGGAGGAGTTAAAAGATGTCAGTGACGAAAAGTTCTGCTTTAGTGCTAAGCGGACTACTACTACTTTTGACTATTGAATTGTCATTTACCTCATCTGTGACGTTAAACTGGTTTGTTGTGTTAGTCAGTGCTTTGTATCTTATTAGTAAGAAAAAATGGTTTGGGTTGTTTGGTTTAGTTTTTTTTCCATTAATTCCAGCTTTAGGAACGTATTGGTCAGTTTATTTATATGGAAATAATCCTGATTATGGTCTTGTTCTAGTGAGTCGAACCTTTGCTTTTGCAGCGATAGGCATGGTGTTTGCATTTGGTGTCGACTTAGAAGAATTACTCTTAATTTTAGAGCAAAAAAAATTACCAACGTCATTTGTTTACGGCATTTTAGTTGTTTTACATGCGATGCCTGTGATTCAACGAGAGATCGTAGCACTAAGGGAAGCCAGTTTATTTCGTGGGAAAAAACTACATTTTTATTCGCCATTGATGTATTTAAAAGTTATTTTTGTCGCCAATCATTGGCGGGATAGTTACACAGAGGCCATGTTTTCAAGAGGATTTGATGAAGAAGGCGAAAGGACGCATTACACACAATATAAAGTGTGTCCTAAAAGTTTAGCTACATTAGGCGTATTAACGATCGTATCACAACTTATATTAATCATTACTTAGGAGGAAGAAAGATGTTTACAAAAATTGCACGAGAGAAATCAGCACCTTATTGGGAAGGAAGTTTTACTCATCCATTTGTCGCAGGAATCCAAGAAGGAACGTTATCTGATGAAGCGTTTCGCTATTATTTGATTCAAGATGGGTACTACTTAGAACATTTTAGTAAACTTCATCGTTTGATAGCAGAACAAGTTGAAGACGAAGAAGTGAGAGAGATGCTACTAACAGGGTCTAACCACCTTAAAGAAGGTGAGATGAGTATTAGAGAGGATTTCTTTACTGAGTTAGGTATTACAGATGAAGAAATCGCTAGTACTGATATTGCTCCAACAGCTTATAATTATGTGTCACACATGTATCGTCAATTAATTGATGGGACGCCAAATAGTGCTGTTGCGGGTTTACTACCATGTGCGTGGTTATATCAAGAAATCGGGACTGAATTAATCAAGACGGGTTCACCTCATCAGTTGTACCAACGATGGATTGAAACATACTCTGGAGAAGAATCAAAAGAAGAAGTCGCTCATCAATGTGCTTTGCTGAATCGACTTTACGAAGAAAGTGAAAAAGCAGAACAAGAAAAAATGATTGAGGCATTTTATGTGAGTGCTCAAATGGAATACCTGTTTTGGGAAATGGCATATACACATCAAAAATGGCCGGAAGGAGAAAAAGATGCCGTCTCAAACTACTAATTTAAAAAAACTATTGATTTTATCTCTAATGATTGCGATGGATGTGGTGTTATCGCCACTCTTTCGTATTGAGGGGATGGCTCCAATGTCTAGTGTGATGAACGTGATTGGTGTGATGTTAATGGGACCCTTTTACGGTACCATCATGGCATTTGTTTGCGGTGTACTCCGAATGATGCTTCTAGGGATTCCCCCACTGGCCTTAACAGGTGCTGTTTTTGGCGCATTACTTGCTGGCATTTTTTACAAAATTTATCCAACCGTATATAGTGCAATGTTTGGTGAATTTTTAGGAACAGGAATTATTGGTTCGCTATTATCTTATCCTGTAATGGCTTGGTTTACAGGAAGTCGTAATGGTATGTACTGGTTTTTCTATACACCAAGATTTATCGGTGGCGCTGTGATTGGTTCATTTGTAGCCTTTATTGTGATGAAAAAATTAGCGAATGTTCCAACGTTTCAACGAATTCAAGCGATGTTTTTTAATGTGAAAGTGGGTGAAGAGCAACATGTTACGAGTTAATCAATTTCAAACTCCCTTTCCTCTAATACCTTCTCCTCTAGTGCATTGTATTACGAACTCAGTGACATGTGAAACGGTCGCAAATAGTGTGTTATACATTGGAGGAAAGCCAATTATGACAGAAGATACGCGAGATTTTTCAGATTTATATGAACAAGTAGGTGGCGTGTTAATCAATATTGGCCATTTGTCAGAAGAAAAAGAAACTGCTATGGAACTCGCCATGGAAGAGGCTCATAAGCACAACGTCCCTATCGTTGTAGATAATGTCGGCGTCTCTAGTTCAAGAATACGAAAAGAAGTAGCCAACAAATTATTGTCTCTTGAACCAACTGTTGTCAAAGGCAATGTGTCAGAAATGCGAACGTTGTGTAATTTAGCTAGTCATGGAAAAGGTGTCGATGCAGCCGAAGAAGACCAAGATTCGTCAGCGATGAAAGAATTAGAAGAAGGGCTATTAGCACTAACCAAAATCCATCCAAATACGTGTTTTTTAGCGACAGGACCAAGTGATTTAGTGGTGTATCAATCACAAGTTTTGCTACTACAAAATGGCATTGAGGCATTAGATAAATTCACAGGGACGGGAGATGTCGTTGGGGCATTAATTGCAACACTTTTAGGTAGTGGGGTGGATGTATTGCCAAGTGTTTTACAGGCAGTAAGCTATTTTAATTTGTGTGGTGAAAAAGCATTAGAAATAGTTCAAAATGACGCGAAAATTGCGAGCATTCGCGAAGAAACATTGAATCAATTATCACTATTAAAACAAAATGAGTCATGGCAAAATGGGATAAAAGGAGATTGGTTATGATTGATGAGGCATTAACATTGTATTTAGTGACAAATTCAGATGGGTTATCTGATGACGTCTTTTTAACCAGAGTAGAGGAAGCATGTAAAAATGGTGTGACACTTGTCCAATTAAGAGAAAAAAAAGCTAGCACACGAGAATTTTATCAAAAAGCGTTAGCAATTAAAGGTATTACGGATAAATATGGTATACCTCTTATTATCAATGACCGAGTCGATGTGTGTTTGGCTGTTGATGCAGCTGGTGTGCACATTGGAGATGATGAGTTGCCAGTTGATGTGACACGTCAGTTGATTGGTCCGGATAAATGGTTAGGTGTCTCAGCTAAAACCGTTGAGCGAGCACTTGAGGCCAAAGAACAAGGAGCAGACCATTTAGGTGTCGGGGCCATGTTTCCAACAACGACGAAAGAAAATGCTCCAACAACGGATATCTCAGTTTTGCAAGATATCATTCACGCAGCACAGTTACCAGTTGTCGCGATTGGCGGGATTAAAGAAGAAAATATGGCTGCATTACGTGACACAGATATTTCAGGTGTCGCGATTGTGAGTGACATTATGCAAGCTGATGATGTAGCGAAAAAAACACAAGCCTTAAAGAAACAGATTGTAAGTATAAAGGAGAAAAATCATCATGACAATTAATCAAACCCCTCAAGTAGTAACCATTGCTGGAAGTGATTCAGGTGGTGGTGCAGGCATTCAAGCAGACTTAAAGACATTTCAAGCAAGAGATGTTTTTGGTATGAGTATTGTTGTTGCCTTGACTGCACAAAATACATTAGGTGTACAAAGTAGTCTACCGATACCATGTGACTTTGTTGCGGAACAATTTGATTCTTTGGCAGCAGATTTTCATATACGCGCATGTAAAACAGGGATGCTAGCAGATAAAGAGCATGTTCAAGTTGTTGTTCAAAAATTGAAGGAAGTTGATTTTGGACCATTGATTGTTGATCCAGTTATGATTGCAAAAGGAGGGCACTCTTTACTTAAAAGAGAAGCAGTAGATTGTATCAAGAAAGAGTTACTACCTCTAGCAACTGTTTTAACACCAAATATTCCAGAAGCAGAAGTGTTAGTTCAACAAGATATTAAAACAAGTGAAGACATGATTCAAGCCGCATATGACTTGCAACAAATGGGGGTCAAAAATGTGGTGATAAAAGGAGGCCACTCATCTGATATTTTAGCGAAAGATTTTGTCTTACTTGAAAATGGCGAGACATTTTGGATGAGTTCAAAACGGATTGAAACAATTAAAACGCATGGAACAGGCGATACGTTCTCATCATGTATTGCAGCAGAAATAGCAAAGGGCAAGTCGGTTAAAGAAGCTATACAAATTGCCAAAAGTTTTATTCAAGGAGCGATTGAACAAGAAATTTTTGTTGGTCATGGTCATGGGCCAACAAATCATTGGGCAATACCTGCACAAGATATTTTAATTGATTAACTATTTTTCAAAAGAATGTTTATTATTGTCTGTATAACGAATAAATGTTACAATTATATTACAAATAGTAATGGTGTTGTAACATTTTGTTTTATAGGAGGGAATCATATGAAAAAGTTAGTATTAGGTACAGTGATTATGGCTAGTTTGTTGGTAGGACAAATGGGTTATGCATCTGAATCAACCTCTACATCAAGTACAGATAATTCATCGAGTAAAGTACTAAGTTCCGAAGTAAATGATACAACAGAAACAACAACAGATGAATCAATTCCGGATGCATTAGCGATGACAAAATCTGATATTTTTTTATTAATGAATGACATGGTAAATGAGGGGAAACTCTCTCAATTTCAATATGAAGGATTGATTTCACGTTTAGAGAAAGTTAACACAGTAGAAGAGGCTACACTTGTTTATTCAGATGCAAATGATTTAGCAAAACAAAATAAAGAATTGTATCAATCATCATTTGATGAAAAAGTATATAATACCAAACATCAATTAGAGCTATTAGTTCAAGCTGGTCGATTAACACAGAAACAAGCGGATGAATTTGTTGCAAAAGTTGATAGTAGTAAAACGATTGATGCATTAGATGATATATGGGCTGAGATTGAAAAAGCGGTAGATAAAATATCAACAAAAGCCACAAGTACAATAGAAACGAATATAACAGAAACGAGTACAACAGAAAATGATAAAAAAACAGAAACAGTAGCTAAAATACCTAATTCTAGTGATAAACAATCAGCTAGTTTACCTAAAACAGGTGAAAAAAAATCTAGTGTTGGGCTACAATTAAGTTTAGTTGCTTCATTGTTCTTAGTAAGTATATTGATGAAAAGAAAATTATAGCAATATAAAAGAGTGTCACCAAAATAAAGGTGGCGCTCTTTTATTTTTTATTAGAAAAGATAATAGACAGGGATGCTTCGGGGTCAATACTAGTTAGTATTTTTTGATAATAATCAGTTGCTTGTTCTTGTAACCAATCGTGATTTGTATCAATATATTTAATTAATGTTTTATTACTCATCGCGTTGTTTATTAACTCATGAGTGTCGATGTCTTCAGTAATAAAACTCAAAAACTCGCCTTTGCTATTAACCACCTCAAACTTTGGATTTCTAATACCAACAACAATAAATTCTGGAATAGAAATATTATAAGTATTTGAAGAATGACTTGCCTTATTAATGGTTACATGACTGCCATCAAAACCAAGTTTAGCTTCAAAAGTTCCTTTAATATAAGCTGTTTTTTCGCTAAATGGAATTTCCATTCCCAAAAATGTTTTAACCTGACTCTTGTCATAAATATCAGTCACGCTTAGCCCTAATATAGCAACGTGGCTGTGCTTAGTCATCGCATTGACAATTTGTGTTTCATTAATTTTAGATTTAGTATGCTATATGTCACGATTGCCAGTAAAAATATCAAAAACCCACATACTTATTAATAAAAGGGTTAAACAGATAACTATCCATATGTGAATTTTTAATTTACCAAACTTTCGAATAATATTAGTCACTCTCCTTTTTATTTTTAGTGTACTATAATAATAACGTGATGTAGATGAAAATTACGAAAAAATTATACTACAAATTAATTATTTCTGTATTAATCATTAGGTGTTATGAAGCAGTTTAATGAATTAATAGTTAGGTTAAAATATATTTTCTCATTTTTTTATTAGATAACTTTTTAGTTTTTACTTGTCATGGATGATATGGTTTGCTATAATCGTAAAAAATAATTAAATAAGTATTAGAGATGAGGCGCATTGATCATTATTAGATAAAGTTTTGGAATCTGCAAATAACTTTATTGAAAGGGTGATATGCCGAAATATCCATGTTGTTGCAGTAGCATGGGTGTTGGATTTGTAGTTAATAGCTATAAGTCTGTCATTATTTTAAAAAAATAATGGGGTGCATCGCTTGTAGATAGTTAAGACAAGTTCATGCCCGTGAACTTGTCTTTTTTATTTTTTCGATGCCGATTAGGAGGAAAAATAAAATGACAAAACGAAGTGTCATTAAATTTGGTGGAACGTCGGTTGGAGATTTTTCAAAAATTAAAAATATAGCTAGTTATCTAGCAACCCGGGTAGAAAAGGTAGAAGAATTAGTTGTTGTCGTCTCAGCTATGGGAAAAACTACAGATGAATTATTAAAAAATGTCGATATGTTATCTAAAGAGCCTGATCAACATGATTTAGCCTTACTTTTAACCACTGGAGAACAACAAACTATTTCTTATATATCTATTGCATTAAAAGCATTAGGAATAAACACTAAAGCTATGACAGGGTTTCAAGCAGGGATAAAAACTAAAGGAAATTATATGAAAAGTAAAATATTAGAAGTGGATAATAATGTGTTTGAAAAAGCTTTTGAATCAAATAACGTGGTCGTAGTAGCTGGATTTCAAGGAATGAATGAGGCGGGTGAATTAACAACACTAGGTCGGGGGGGAAGTGATACCACGGCTGTTGCAATTGCGTCTTCTCTTGGCACACCGTGTGAAATTTATACAGATGTAGCAGGCGTTTATGGTACTGATCCACGATTATATTCTGCTAAGCGTTTAGATGTTGTCAGTTTTGAAGAAATGATGGAGATGAGTGCATTAGGTGCAGGAGTACTGGAAACAAGAAGTGTCGAAATTGCTAAAAATTACAATGTACCCATTTATTTAGGGCAAACACTATCAAATGAAAGAGGGACTTGGATTATGCCACAAGAAGATATTTTAGAGCAAAAAGCTGTGACAGGAGTAGCACTAGATAAAGACATGCATTATGTTACATTTAGTTACCCAAAAAATGATGCTACGTTATTAAAACAATTATTTACTCAATTAGAAAAAGAAGAAATTAATATTGATATGATTTCTCAAATTGTCAATACGGAAGGTTTACAAATTTCATTTACGATGAAAGATACAGATACGTTAGAGTTAAAACATATTTTTGATACCTTATATCAAGAATTTGCTGAATTGAACTATGTGGTGAAATCAGAATATGTTAAGGTGTCTGTCATTGGGTCAGGAATGCGTGATATGTCAGGAGTAGCTAGTAAAGTATTTATGACTCTGTTAGAAAATGATATCGAGTTTTATCAAGTCACGACATCTGAAATTAGTATTTCGTATGTAGTGGATAAGGCAAATGGTGTTTTAGCTGTTGGAAAATTATGTGCAGTGTTCGGTTTATAAAAGAGAGGAGAAAGAATGATGACTCAATTATTTAAAGGATCAGCCGTTGCTATCACAACACCATTTAGTCATGATGAAGTAGATTATGATACATTTGAAAGACATGTTAATTTTTTAGTAGATGAAGGAGCTCAAGCATTATTTGTTAATGGAACAACAGGAGAAGGGTCTACTTTAACAGAAGAAGAACGTTTAAACTTAATTCGGTTGTCAGTTAAAGCCTCTGATGGACGCGTACCAATCATTGCGAATACTGGAACAAATGATACCAAAGCATCTTTATCTCATTCTTTAAAAGCCAAAGAAGCTGGAGCTAATGCAATCATGTTGATTACACCTTATTATAATAAAACGAGTCAACGTGGATTGATTAAACACTTTAATTTAATAGCTGATGCTGTCGAATTACCAGTTGTATTATATAATGTTCCGTCTAGAACCAATATGACGATTGATGTTGAAACATTGGTTGAACTAGCTAAACATCCTTACATTGTAGCATTAAAAGATGCAACAGGTGATATGGAATATCTTAGCCAATGTAAGGCACAATTACCAAATGATTTTTCTATTTACAGTGGCAATGATGATTCAATTATTCCTTTTTTTGAGCGTGGTGGAGATGGTGTGATTTCTGTTATTGCTAATGCTACACCAAAAGCATTTCAAGACATTTATACAACCTATCAAACAAATCCAAAAGAAGCAAAAGCCTTATTTGAAAAAATTAAACCATTAATTAATAGTTTAAGCATCGATATTAATCCCATGCCAATTAAAGCATTAGTTAATTATGTAGGATACGCTGAAAACGAGATTCGCTTACCATTAGTTGAACTAGAAGAAGACGTGCGACAACCTATAATACAGGCATATCAAGAATTTAAAGGAGTGTAAGCTTATGGATATTATATTAGTTGGGTATGGAGCAATGAACCAGCGAGTGGCACACTTAGCAACGTATCGTGGACATAACATCGTAGGAATAGTGACACCAGCTGAAAGGGAACATCCTTATCCAGCATTTCAAATCGAAGATGATTTACCTCAAGCAGACGTCATGATTGATTTTTCTCATCCGGATTTGAGTTTACCAATGATTAAAAAAAATACAGGCATTCCATTAGTTGTCGCAACGACTGGTCAAAAAGAAGAGATTATCAGTGCCTTAGCAGACATATCAACCACAACTCCCGTTTTCTTTAGCGCCAATATGAGTTATGGTGTCCATGTGTTGACGGAAATTATAAAATACAGTGTGCCATTACTTAAAAATTTTGATATTGAATTAACCGAAAAACATCACCGTAAAAAAGTCGATGCACCAAGTGGCACTCTCGTGAAATTGTATGATGCGATTAAAGAAATCAAAAAGAATTCTTATCCAGTTTATGATCGACATGAAAAACATACACCAAGAGATGATGATGAAATTGGCATTAGTGTGATTCGTGGTGGCTCGATTGTTGGAGAACATGAAGTGTTATTTGCTGGTGAAGAAGAAACAATTCAAATTATTCACCGAGCACAGAGTAAAGATATTTTTGCTAATGGTAGTTTAGATGTAGCAGAAAAATTAATACATCAACAATCAGGATTTTATACATTTGATAACTTATAGAAAGAAGGGGTATTTTTGGAATTACAATCAGCTCAAGAGATTATTCAATATATTAGCGATAGTAAAAAGCAAACACCAGTAAAAGTTTACGCCAATGGAGAGTTTAAAGGAGTCGAATTTCCAGAAAGTTTTAAAGTGTTTGGTTGCAAATACTCAAAAACAATCTTTGCAGATTTCAGTGAATGGAAAGTATTCTATGAAGCTAACAAATCACTTTTTAAAGAGATTGAGATCGAATATGACAGACGCAATTCAGCCATTCCTCTGATTGACCAAACAAAACTAAATGCCCGTATTGAGCCAGGTTCATTTATCCGTGAACATGCGGTGATTAAAGATGGGGCAGTTGTCATGATGGGAGCTACAATTAATATTGGAGCGGTCGTTGGCGAAGGAACGATGATTGATATGAACGCAACACTTGGTGGACGTGCAACAACAGGAAAAAATGTTCACGTTGGAGCCGGCGCAGTATTAGCTGGCGTGATTGAACCACCTAGCGCGCAACCAGTTGTGGTAGAAGATGATGTGTTGATTGGGGCGAACGCCGTTATCTTAGAAGGCGTTAGAGTTGGCAAAGGAGCGGTTGTGGCTGCAGGCTCAATCGTGACTGAAGATGTCCCTGCAGGAAGTGTCGTTGCAGGTATTCCTGCCAAAGTGATTAAAAAAGTCAGTGATGTGAACGAATCTAAAATAGAAATCGTTCAAGCACTCAGAAAATTAAATGAAGAATAGTTGATAGTATAAATAACAGGAGATGATTGTGTGGTAGAAGAGTATTTGGTTAAAACGCGTCGCTGGTTGCATCAACACCCAGAATTAAGTTTGCAGGAATTTGAAACAACTGCTTTTATTAAAAAAGAGTTGGATAAAATGGGTGTAGCATATGACACGCCACTTGAAACAGGCGTTGTGGCTTATATCAAAGGAAGCGGAGATAAAAGTATTGCGTTTCGAGCAGATATAGACGCGTTACCCATTCATGAAGAAAATGAGGTAGAGTATCGCTCACAAGTAGATAATGTCATGCATGCATGTGGACATGATGGTCACATTACTATGCTACTTGCGTTTATTCAACGTGTAAAAGAATTATCTGAAAAAAGCCCATTAAAATCAACTGTTTATTTTATATTTCAACCAGCAGAGGAAACATATGGTGGGGCAAATATCTTACTAAACCAGTATCAGTTTGATATGACACCATCGTTTGTTTTTGGTTTACATATGATGCCAGACGAAAATGAAGGAATCATATTGTCCAAACCAGGTCCAATTACTGCTAGTGCAACAGAATATCGTTTTTTTATTAACGGATTGTCAGCCCATGTTGCTAATAAAGAACAAGGATACTCTGCAGGAGAAGCCTTGCTAACCGTATTGAATCAATTATCACAATTACAGCATTATCATCTTGCCGGGTTACACCAAAATATCATTCACATAGGTTCATTTAAATCAGGAGAAGCCATTAACACTGTTCCGTCAAAGGCTTATTTAGAAGGGACGATTAGAACATATAGCCAAGACGATTTAGACATTGTGAAAGAACAAATGACACGAATAAAAGAGGCAAGTGAGTTATTAACAAATTGCTCAATTGAGCTTGTTTTTTCTGAAGGGTACCCGTCGACTATTAACGACCCAGTTGCATATGAATTAATGAAAAAAGCAAGTATGGAGACTAGTTTAACTTGGATTGAAAAAGATGAGCCTTATTTATTTGGTGAAGATTTTTCATTTTATCAACAAATTGCCCCAACTTCTTTTGCTTTTTTAGGTTGTCGAAATGAGGAAAAGGGATATGTAACAGGGTTGCATACATCGACACTTAATTTTGATGAGCGAGTACTAGCAAAAGGTGTTGAGTTATATGAATCGATACTAACACAATTTGAGGAATGTTTATGACAGCAACTTTGACAGTAAATAAATCAATTTTTAAAGAGAATATCAAACAAGTAGTTGGAGATACTCCAGTGATGGCTGTGGTAAAAAATAATGCTTATAATTTTGGATTGGACTTTGCAATTGAGGTTTTTTTAGAAGTTGGAATAGAGATGTTTAGTACAACGTCTTTACGTGAAGCTATTAAAATTAGGAAAGTAGCACCGAAAGCAATGATCTTTTTAATGAATCCAGGTATTGAATTTGAAATATTAAGAAAATATGACATTCAAATGACTCTACCTTCTCTATCTTTTTATCATCAATACAAGGATGAGTTATCTGGGATTAAAGTCCATCTAGAATATGAGAACTTACTTCATCGATCAGGCTTTCATACGTTTGAGGAGATGAAGCAAGTTATACAAGAAAACAGTCAACTACCGAAAAAACAGCAACTCAATATTACGGGAATTTGGACGCATTTTGGTTATGCTGATGAATTTGATGTGAGTGAATATGAGATAGAAAAAGAAGCGTGGTTAACAGGGTTAAACGAGATGTTAACACAATACAATTTTCAATATATCCACGCACAAAATAGTGCGAGCTTTATGCGTGATGACTTGTTTGAGCATCATACCCATGTTAGATTAGGTATTGTTTTATATGGTTGTCGACCATATTCTAGTTTGCCAGAAAACGCCGTGAAACAGTCGTTGACCCTTAGTGCAAATGTTATCCAATGTCGCGAGTTAAAAAAAGGTGATTCGGCTGGTTATAGTTTTGCTTATACAGCGAAGACAGATACAACGGTTGCTGTAGTGGATATTGGATACGGAGATGGCGTATTGCGGGCACGAAGTCAATATGACTGTTTGATTAATGGAAAAAGATATCCCATACGAGCTCTTATGATGAGCCATTTATTAGTGGAAATTGATGAAGCAGTTAAACCGCAAGATAATGTGATTTTATATGGTGAAGATATCCGTATAGATGAGTATACATTTAAAGGAGTCGGAGCGAATTCGGAACAAATCAGTGCGTTGAACCACTGTTCTTTAGAAAGGAAGATAATTGGATGACACTAACTTATACAAATGGAGAACTAACTTTACATGGTCATAAATTAACAGATATTGCTAAAGAATACGGCACGCCTTTGTTTGTTTATGATGAAGTGGCAATTCGTAATCAGTGTCGGAGATTTCATACAGCACTGAAAGAATCAGGTTTATCTTATACTATTTCTTATGCCTCAAAAGCTTTTTCAGCTATTCAACTATTTAATCTAATGGCTGAAGAAGGGATGGGGCTAGATGTGGTGAGTGAAGGTGAATTGTATACTGCGTTGCAATCTAAGGTATTACCAGACACAATTCATTTTCATGGAAATAATAAAACTGATCGAGAAATTCGCTATGCGATTGAGTCTGGAGTAGAGTATTTTGTGGTAGATAGTTTATCAGAAATTGAACGACTAAACGAGCTAGCAACTAAAAAAGTTAAAGCATTGCTTAGAATCAATCCAGGTGTTGAAGCTCATACGCACGAATTTATTCAAACAGGACAAGAAGATAGTAAATTTGGGTTAAGTATTCAAAAAGGTTTAGCACTTGACGGTGTAAGAAAAATTGAGGATGCTGAAAATATTGAATTTATGGGTGTTCATTTCCATATAGGTTCTCAAATTTTTGAATCAACAGGAACGGTTGCCACCATTGAACAGGTGATAACTTGGTTATCTGATAATCATATTCAAGCTCAAGTATTAAATATTGGTGGTGGGTTTGGTATCAAATACACAGATGAGGATGTTAGCTACCCTATCGAAGAGGGGATAAAAATCATTACTGATACACTTAAGTCAGCCTGTCACGCAGTTGGTTATCCTGTTCCAGCAATTTCTTTGGAACCAGGTCGCTCAATTGTTGGTGAAGCAGGTGTTACACTTTATGAAGTAGGAACGGTGAAAGATATCCCTGAAACGAATTATTATGTATCGATAGATGGTGGGATGAGTGATCATATCAGAACGGCACTTTATGGAGCAACCTACGATATACTGCTAGCAAACCGAGCGGAAGAATATGATAAATTGATGACAGTGGCTGGAAAACTGTGTGAGTCAGGTGATATCATAAGACGTGACATAAAATTACCGTCAAGTGTTCACCGTGGGGACTTACTTGTGGTATTATCAACTGGTGCCTATCATTATAGCATGAGTTCGAATTATAATCAGATGTTAAAACCCGCTGTGGTATTTGTGACACCAGAAAAAGTTCGTTTAGCGGTGCGACGTCAGACACTAGAACACCTTATCGCACAAGATGTAAGATAAATGAAAGAAGAGAAAATAATGGAAGAAACAAGATTTAATACACGAGCAACCAATTTAGAGGTACCAGGGACGAGAAAGTTTTCTAATCAAGTTAAAAAATACGATGATGGTGTTGATTTAACATTGGGACAATCAGGTTTTGATACACCAGAATATATTAGAGAAGCTATGATTGAAGCCATTAATCAAAATAAATTACGTTATACACATAATAGAGGTTTAATTGAATTAAGGGAAGCTATCTCGCAATATAATAGGAAACGATTTAATGTGACATATGACGCTGAGACAGAAATTATTGTGACTAACGGTGGATCTGAAGCGATTGATAGTGTGTTACGAACAATTCTTGAAGACGGGGATGAAGTAATTATTCCTTGCCCAACGTATTTAGCATATGAGCCAATTACTAAACTTCAAGGTGCAAAAACAGTTTTAGTTGATACAACAAAAACAAATTTTGTTTTGACAAAAGAAGCATTAGCTGATGCTATCACACCGAAAACAAAAGCCATTATCTTTAATTACCCAACAAATCCAACAGGGATGATTCCATCATTGGAACAAATGAAGGAATTAGTTGATGTATTGAAGGAGACAGATATATTCATTTTAACTGATGAAATTTATTCTGATAATGTGTATGATGGAGAGTTTCATTCTTTTATGGAGTTTTCAGAAGTTAGAAATCAATTATTTGTGATCAATGGATTATCAAAATCTCACGCTATTACTGGAGGAAGAATCGGATATATTCTAGCCCCACCTCTTGCAACGGAACATGTGACAAAAGTTCATTTATATAACTCTGTGTGTGTAGCTACTCCGTCACAGTATGGAGCAATTGCAGCTTTTACAGATGCAACAGGGCCAGTAATCTTATCGAAAATGAATGAAGCTTATAAAGAGCGTCGTGATTTTGTTTATAAACGTTTAAAAGAGATGGGATTATCAGTTGAATTACCTAAGGGAGCATTCTACATTTTCCCTGATATTTCTGAGTACAATAATGATTCTTTTGAATTTGCAGCAGAATTATTAGAAGCAGAACATTTAGCTGTAGTACCTGGGAAAACATTTTCTATTTATGGAGAAGGTCATATTCGTTTGTCTTTTGCATGCACAATGGAAGAATTAGTAGATGGTTGTAAACGACTTGAAAGATTTCTATCAACATATAGAAAAAGAAGCTAAACAGAATCATACTGTTTAGCTTCTTTTTTTTTACATATACATAGTGGTTAAAAGGAGTTGTTTACTTATTATTAAATAAGTAAATAAAAGTTTGCTAGGGTTACTTCGTTAGTACACTAACATTATATAGTGAAAATGTGATGAAATTATGAAGAATAGTTTCAGAATAAGAATTTCTACCTAATGCTATTTATATTGATACTATCAGATAGAGAGATTAAAAGCAGTTTTTTTAAATCTTTATTTTGTGAAAAAATATTTTAAAATATTGTTTATCAAGGATACTTATTTAAAACAACTGCACAATTTGATTTTTTTGATTAACTAACTTTGTGTTGAAAGCGTAAACAAAAAAACGCTATGTCCTGTATAATAAAATCAGAAACAAGGGGGTAATGATGATGGATGATCGAACTAAGATGATTTTAAGTGAGGTCATAAAAAATAAATCATTAACAGTGGAGGGGATAGCTAACAATAATGGATTAACACGTTATCAAATAGAACATGTTTTATATAAAACTAATATTCTTTTACAGGGTAAAGGGTTAGGAAACATTATCATCAACGATCAAGATAAGTTAGATTTTCCAAATGAATTTGATCATTTTTTAGTGGAATATAATATATTGTTAGATGATATGTATTTCATTTCTAGTCCAAAAGAAAGAGCACATATGTTAATTATTATTATGTGTACAGTTTCGGAAGATCTATCAGCAAATTATTTTTCAGAAGAATTTAGGGTGAGTAATAATACGATATTTAATGATTTAAAAAAAGCTAAGGAAGAAGTTAACCATTTTGAATGTTCTATAGAATATTCTAGAAGATCCGGATATGAAATAAGAGGAACAGAATGGAATATCAGAAATTGTATGTTACAATCTATTAATTTTATGATGAGAAATAAACGAGGAGCATTACTTTTAAAGCATTATATGAAAATAACGGTTACTGAATTTAATTTATTACAGATGCGTATAAAAGCGATTGAAAGTGAGTTAAAACTGTATTATGCAGAAGAAAGTTATCATCATTTAGTTTATTTTTTTATTGCAATTTTTAGAAGGTTTAATCAATTTTCTACCTTAGAAGATATTTTTTTTGTTGGTTATGAAGAGTTGTTGGATACTAGAGAGTTTTTGTTGATGGATGAATTTACTGAAAATTTAGAATTATCAAAAAGTGAAAAGATGTATATGGCACTACATTTGTTATCTAGCAATATCTATCATATTGAAAAAAAAGTTGATGATGAATTACCAGAACTAACACGTGCTATTGAAATGTTTTTAGATGAATTTCAAAGGAAATCTTGTATAGTATTTAAAAATAAAAATGAATTAATTAGTCGGATATTTTTTCACTTAAAACCTGCTTATTATCGAATTAGATATCGATTAAGTACACCATATAAAATTATACCAACTATAGCACGTGAATATAGTCATATATCGGTATTAGTAGAAAAATCAATTCAACCGATTGAAAGTTTTTTAGAAAGTGATATTCCAGAGATAGAAATAGATTTTTTATCAATTTTAGTTGCAGCGTATATAGATGAAAAATCAAATCCCAAATTTACAGAAACAAGAGCAGTTATTGTCTGTCAAAATGGAATTTCTATGTCAGTTTTATTTTCTAGTATATTAAAAAAAATGTTTCCACAATTTTATTTTTATGAAGTGATGAGTATTAAAGATTTTGAATTATTGGATAGTAAGTCTTATGATATTGTTTTTACAACGACTTTTTTAAAGAATGAAAAACCTATTTATTTGATTAAAAATCTAAATACAATCGATGACTTTAATGATTTACGTAATAAGGTGATACTCGATTTTTATAAGATTGGAAATTCAGAAGTCATGTTATCACAGATTGTCAATTTAATAGAGAAACATACAGATAGTTTTGACAAAATTAATTTTATACCCAGTATATTATCATTATTCGGGGAGTATGATAATAGCTTTGGTATGAATCACTTTGTCCCGGCTACAAAGAATATTACAGATATATTAACGCCATCAAATATCATAAAAGTTAATCATCATCTAAGTTGGCAAGAGGGGTTAGAAATAGCAGGTAATAATTTACTTTTAAAAAATAAAATATCACCTGAATATTTAAAAAAAGTTACAGATAGTTATAAAGAATTAGACAGCTCGATTGTATTAAGAGGAAATATTGCTATTCCACATAGTATTCCTGATTACAAGTCTACTTTATCAATGTCTTTAGTTATTTTAGAACAACCAATAGTATATGAAGATGGAAAAGAAGTACATTTTATTTTATTTATATCTACTCCTAATAAAGAAGAGCATATCAATGCTTTATTACAAGTATATGAGTTGGCGGGGGATGATAGTTTTTTAGAAGAAATACAAAAAATGACTTCAGAAGAAATATATGAAAAATTAGAAAAATATAAATTTATAGAAAGAGAGTGAAAAATTTGAATTTTTATTTATCTGAAGAATTAATTTTGAAAAATGAGACATATGACGTTCAAAAAGATTTGTTTGAAAATATAGGTAATTATTTATCTTTAAAAGGATATGTTAAAGATAGTTTCATTAATGAAATACAAAAAAGAGAAGAAAATTTTCCAACAGGATTAGAACTTGATGGTTATGGTGTTGCTATACCACATACTGACCCAGAACATATAAAAAGAGAATTTTTATGTCTAGTAACGTTAGAAAAACCAATTGTATTTCAATCTATGGCAGATAAAAATAAAGATGTTTTGATAAATACTGTCTTTGTATTGGGATTTAAAAAAGCTGAACATCAGCTTTTGATGCTTCGAACATTGATGAATCTAATTCAAGATAAAACTTTTATTGAGAATCTTAATAGTAAAGAAAAACATGAAATTATTAAATTAATAGAAAATACAGAGGAGAATGTAAAATGAAAAAACGTGTATTAGTAGCTTGCGGAGCAGGTATTGCAACATCAACAATTGTAATGGATCGTATTGAGAGATTACTAAAAAGAGAAGGAATTGAAGCTGATTTAATGCAGATTAAAATTGTTGAAGCTAAAAAGTTACAATCAGAAGCGGATATATTAATATCTACTACTATACTGCCTACAACGTACGATATTCCTGCTATTGTAGCTACGTCATATATCACTGGTATTGGAATAGAAGACATCGATAATCAAATTATTGATATTTTAAAATAACAAATAAAGGAGATTAATTATGGAAAAAGGGTTAGAAATTATTCAATATGTTTTAGGTTTAGGGCCTACTGTAATCTTACCTATCGCAATCTTTTTCATAGGTTTATTTTTTAGGGTTAAGCCAGGTAGGGCTTTTCAATCTGCCATCACAGTAGGAATTGGTTTTGTTGGTATTAATTTAGTTATTGGGTTACTTTCTGAGAATTTAGGTGTAGCTTCACAACAAATGGTTGAAAGATTTGGACTGGAGTTAACTGTTATTGATGCAGGTTGGCCTTCAGCAGCAGCAGCAGCATGGGCCTCACCAGTAGCTGCGATTTTAATTCCAATAATTATAGCAGTCAATTTATTTTTAATTTTTATTAAATTTACTAAAACATTAGATATTGACATTTGGAATTTTCATCATTTTATGGGAGTTGGAGCAGTAGGCTATATTGTAACTGGTAATATTTTTTGGGCAATTTTTGTAGCGGTATTGATGGAAGTCATTGTTCTTAAAGTAGCAGATATGTTTGCGCCGACAATACAAGAATTTTATGGTTTACCAGGCATTTCATTACCTACAGGAGCAACAGTGTCTTATGGATTAATAGGTGTACCAATTGGTTGGTTGATTAGTAAAATACCAGGAATAAAAAACATTGAAATATCACCTGAGACGATTCAAAAAAGATTTGGTGTATTTGGTGAACCAATGATTATGGGATTAATTATTGGTATAGTGATTGGATTATTAGCTGGATATGATGTTGGATCAGCATTTCAATTAGGTATTTCTTTAGGTGCTGTGATGTTATTGATGCCACGTATGGTAAAAATTTTAATGGAAGGGCTTTTACCAATATCGGAAGGAGCTAGAACTTATTTACAAACTCGATACAAAGATCGTGAAATTTATCTAGGGTTAGATGCTGCTTTAGCCATAGGCCATCCTGCTAATATATCTGTAGGATTAATCTTAGTACCAATTACTTTATTTTTAGCAGTTATTATACCTGGTAATAAAGTATTACCATTTGGAGATTTAGCAACGATACCTTTTTATACTGCTTATATTACAGCTTCTAGGAAAGGAAATATTTTTCATTCAGTAATAGCTGGGGCTATAGTTATTTCTTTAGGATTATTAATGGCAACTAATTTTGCTCCGGTCCATACAGAAATGATGCAAGGATTGGATCAATTTACAAAATTAGGCAGTGATATTAGTTCTTTAGATACAGGAGGAGCTTCTCTTAAATGGTTAATATTAAAATTATCACAATTAGTTGCTCCACTATTTAATTAGGAGTGAATTTATGAAAGCATTGATGAAAAAATCTCCAAGTATAGGTGATTTAGAGCTAGTTGAAGTTTCAGAGCCTTCATTATGTAGTAATCAAGTAAAAATAAAAGTAATGTACACAGGGATTTGTGGCTCAGATATTCATACTTATAAAGGTGAATACAACAATGCTAATCTACCATTAGTTTTAGGACATGAGTTTTCAGGTCAAGTAGTTGAAGTAGGTGATCATGTTTCTAGGATAAAAGTAGGAGATTTGGTAACCAGTGAGACAACTTTTTCTACTTGTGGAAAGTGCACATACTGTTTAACAAAAAATTATAATCTTTGTGATAATAGAAAAGGGATTGGTACGCAGATATCAGGAAGTATGTCGGAATTTGTTGTTACTAGAGAAGAAAGTTGTCATAGATTGCCTGATAACGTTAATTTACGAGCGGGTGCACTAACAGAACCCTTAGCATGTTGCGTGCATGCAGCTTTTGAAAAAACAACAATTCAAAATGATGACTATGTTTTAGTCATAGGACCAGGTCCTATCGGGTTATTAATGACTCAAGTGATAAAGTCTGCAGGAGCTAAAGTTATATTAACTGGTATAGATCAAGATAAAGATAGGCTAAGTTTAGGTTTCGAACTAGGCGCAGATATTGTAGTGAACACATCACAAGAAAATTTAGAAGAAATTATTTTTTCGAATACAGTTTATGGGGTAGACAAAGTATTTGACTGCTCAGGCTCAATTTATGCAGTAAATGAAGCCTTACCATTATTAAAAAAGAAGGGGATTTTTATACAAGTTGGATTGTTTGCTCAAAAGTATAATAACTTAGACTTGGAGTCAATTATTCAACGCGAGTTAATATACATAGGTAGTAGGTCACAAAAACCTAGTTCATGGATCAAGGCTTTGAAATTATTATCTGATAGAGCCATTGATGTAGATAAAATAGTTACGCAAGTTTATGATTTAAAAGATTGGGATAAAGCTTTTAAATCAGTTTTATCAGGAAATGAATGCAAAGTATTAATTCAATCTAATCATCAATAGCATACAGTGTTATTTTTAACATAATTTATTAAACGTCAGGTTAACGAGGGGAAAAAATAATGAAGTCGTTAAGATTATATGATAAACAAGATTTAAGATATGAAGAAGTAGATGAACCAGTCATTAATAGAAGTGATATGGTAAAAATTCAGGTGAAATCAGCAGGAATTTGTGGGTCGGATTTATCTAGGTATAAAAAGTTAGGACCGTATGTTTCTGGTATGGTATTTGGCCATGAATTTTCAGGTGAGGTAGTAGATATAGGAAGTGATGTAACAAATGTCAAAGTGGGAGATCGAGTAGCATGTTCTCCAAGTTTGATATGTAGGCATCAAGGCAAAGATGAATGTCAATATTGTAAAAAAGCAGAATTTGCTCGATGTGAAAATCTAACAGTTCTGGGAGCTATTTACCCAGGTGGATTTGCAGAATACACAGTACTGCCAGCTGAGAATGTTGTTCGTTTAACTGATAATGTTTCTTATGAGGAGGCGGCTATGATAGAGCCATCTTCTGTTGTGCTACATGGTTTATATAAATTAAATTTTAAAGTAGGGAATCAAGTTGTTGTAATCGGATGTGGAAATATTGGGTTGATGGCAATAAAATGGTTGAATATAATGGGGGCTTCCAAAATTATTGCTGTTGATATTAACGATGATGCTTTAATAAGAGCAAAAGAAACAGGGGCAACAGATACTATTAATTCAATGAAGTCTAAAACAGAATTAGAAATAAAAGAATTAACAGGAGGCTTAGGAGCGGATCATGTTGTAGAAGCAGCAGGATCCCCAGTAACATCCGTACATGCCTTTTCATATGCTAAAAAGGGTGGAGAAATAGTTTATTTAGGTATACCGTATAGTGATATAAATTTTGAGAGATATTATTTTGAAAAAATAGTTCGTAGTGAATTAACTGTTTATGGTTCATGGAATTCTGTATCTGGAGTATATCCGGGTAATGAATGGACTACTACAGTAGATGCATTAAGCTCCGGCCTTTTGAAGTTAGAAGATTTGATTACCCATCGTTTAGAACTATCAGATGGCGAACAAGTATTCCACAAAATGACCAATAGAAATTTATCTGACGAACGTTTTGGTAAAGTTATGTTTAGTATTTAAGTAGTTATTTTCTTTAGGTATATTATAAAAAAAAAGAAAAATATATTTATAGGAGGGCGTTATATGTTATTTGATCAAACAGATCAGTTAGGTGTGAATACAATTCGTACACTTAGTTTAGACATGGTTCAACAAGCAAATTCAGGACATCCAGGATTACCAATGGGGGCAGCTCCAATGGCTTACACTCTTTGGACAAAATTTTTAAAGGTCAATCCTAAAACATCAAGACAATGGGCAGACCGTGACCGTTTTGTGTTATCGGCAGGACATGGTTCCGCAATGCTTTATAGTTTACTTCATTTGTCAGGTTATAACTTACCAATGGAGGAATTAAAAAAATTCCGTCAATGGGATAGTTTAACACCAGGACATCCTGAAGTTCATCATACAGATGGGGTAGAAGCAACAACTGGTCCATTAGGTCAAGGAATTGCGATGAGTGTTGGATTTGCGATGGCAGAAGCGCACCTCGCTGCAACATATAACAAAGATCAATTTAATATCGTTGACCATTACACGTATGCTTTATGTGGTGATGGTGATTTAATGGAAGGTATTTCTCAAGAAGCAATCAGTTTAGCTGGTCATTTAAAACTTGGTAAATTAATTGTGTTATATGATTCAAATGGTATTTCATTAGACGGACCATTAGATAAGTCATTTACGGAAGACGTTAAAGGTCGTGTTGAATCATCAGGATGGCAACACATTTTAGTCAAAGACGGCAACGATTTAGAAGAAATTGCGAATGCTATTGAAGCCGCACAAAAAGAAACTACAAAACCAACCATGATTGAAGTCAAAACAGTGATTGGATTTGGTGCTGAAAACGAAGGAACAAACAAAGTTCATGGTGCACCACTTGGAGTTGACGGTGTGGCGTTTGCTAAAAAATCTTACGGTTGGGATTACCCAGCATTTACTGTACCAGAAGAAGTGGCAACACGTTTCCACGCTGATATGGTAGAAAAAGGTGAAAAAGCAGAAGCAGAGTGGCAAAAACTATTTGCTGATTATAAAGCTACTTATCCAGAACTAGCGAAACAATTTGAAGAAGCCTTCAAAGATGACGTGACAGTTGATTTGGAATCTGTTTTACCAACATATGAACTTGGTGAAAGTGCTGCGAGTCGTGTGACAAGTAAAGAAGCCATTCAAGTCTTATCAAAAGAAATCCCATCATTCTGGGGAGGATCAGCCGATTTATCATCATCAAACAATACAATGGTGGCAGCTGAAAAAGATTTTGAACCAGGACAATATGAAGGCCGTAATATTTGGTTTGGTGTTCGTGAATTTGGTATGGCAGCAGCAATGAATGGGATTGCTTTGCATGGTGGAACCCGTGTGTATGGTGGAACATTCTTCGTATTTGTCGACTACTTACGTCCAGCATTGCGTTTATCAGCGATTCAAAAAGCACCTGTAACATTTGTGTTAACACATGACTCTATTGCAGTTGGTGAAGATGGTCCAACGCATGAGCCAATCGAACAGTTATCAAGCTTACGTGGGATACCAAATGTAAACTTAATTCGTCCAGCTGATGGCAATGAAGTATCAGCAGCATGGAAATTGGCTGCAACATCAACAGAAACACCAACTGTTTTAGCTTTATCAAGACAAAACTTACCAGTTCTTGAAGGAACAAAAGAAAAAGCCTATGAAGGGGTTGCACGTGGAGCCTACGTATTATCTCCATCAAAACGTGACACACCAGACGGAATCTTGATCGCGACTGGATCAGAAGTGAAATTAGCGATGGATGCACAAAAAGCGTTGTATGAAAAAGAAGGCGTGGATGTGTCAGTCGTTTCAATGCCATCGACTACTTTATTTGACGCACAAGATACAGCTTATAAAGAAAGTGTGTTACCTTCATCAGTGAGCAAACGCGTGTCAATCGAAATGGGCGCAACATTTGGTTGGGAACGTTATGTTGGATTGTCTGGAAAAGCGATGGGCATTGATCGTTTTGGTGCCAGTGCGCCAAATATGAAAGTTATTGAAGAATTTGGTTTCACAGTAGAGAATATTGTGAATACTTTTAAAGAATTATAGTATAATTTGACCTCAAACTCTTAGATATATTGTTTGGGGTTATTTTATATTGATTTATTTTTATAAATAACTCATTAATTGAAATATACTTTATAATTTGTTTAAATAAATTTATCAAATAAAATTACGGAGGTTTATATGAAAACACAACGAGAGCGTATGATTAATGGAGAACTGTACTATCCTGGTAGTGGTGAGACAGAGTTAAGAGAGTTATTTATGAGAAGTCGTCGTTTAATGCGTGAATACAACCAAACAAGTGAATTGGAAGCAGAAAAAAGAGCCGCTTTACTGAAAGAATGGTTAGGAAAAACAGGAGAAAAAGTCTATATAGAACCTAATTTTAAATGTGATTATGGCAAACATATTTCAGTTGGAGAAAGGTTTTACGCTAATTTCGATTGCATTATGTTAGATGTTTGTCCTATTACTATTGGGGATCATACGATGTTTGGGCCACGCGTTAGTTTATTGACAGCTTCACACCCAATTGATGCACAAGTAAGAGTATCTGGATTAGAGTTGGGATCACCTATAACGATTGGAAGTAATGTGTGGTTAGGTGGTGGGGTTATTGTTAATCCTGGTGTGACGATTGGAGATAATTGTGTCATAGGATCGGGTGCAGTAGTGACAAAAAATATTCCACCTAATACTGTTGCAGCAGGGAATCCTTGTAGAGTAATCCGTCCCATCACAGACGAGGATAAATCTTATTGGGAAAAACAAGCGAGTTTATATTGGGCAGAGGTTGAAGGAAACTAGTCATACTATGGTATATTATGATATTTTGTGATATTTTATACTAGTAGATAAATAGTGATAAGGGAGTTTTTTTCATTGAAGAAGAAGTTAGGTTGGGTTAATTTAGTATTAGCTATGGTTCTGGTTTTATTAGTAGGTTGTGGCACCAAAGAAAGCGTAAACAAACAATTGACTAATGAGCCAGATCGAAAAGAATCTTTAGCATTAAGTTTTGGAGCTATGCCAGCAGTAGATAGTTTACCAGTTTATATTGCTGAAAAAGAAGGATATTTCAAAGAAGAAGGACTTAATTTAGAATTAAATAGTTTTAAATCACCAAAAGATCGCGATGCAGCTTTAACAAGTGGTCATCTAGATGGAGCCAATACAGATTTAATCGCATTGAGTGCATATAGACAAGGTGATATGGATATCAAAGTGGTTAGCCAATCAATCGGTACTTTTTCTGTTTTAACAGGAAATGATAGCATTAACACAATAAATGATTTAAAAGGAAAAAAAGTGGGTTACGCTAAAAATCAAGCACCTTATTATTTTTTAGATGAAGCATTAAAAACGCATGACTTATCTGTTAATGAAGTCGGGTTTGAAGAAGTACCGCAAATTCCAGTCAGAGTTGAGTTAACACTAAATCATAAAATAGATGCTACAGTGGTACCTGAACCTTTTAGAACGATTGGTTTGTCGCAAGGATTAAAAGAATTAACGAATAGCCAAGAGTTAGGTATTCAGTCAACTGTTTTTGGTTTTACAAACGAAGCACTAACCAATAATAAAGAAGCCATTGAAGCTTTTTACCGTGCCTATAATAAAGGTGTTGATTATGTTAATGAGCATGATTTGGATGATTATTATGATGTGTTAAAAGAAAAAATTGGTTTTATGGATGACATTAAAAAAGATGTAACATTACCTAAGTATGTTCATGCCGAACAAATAGATGATAAACAAGTAGAAAAGGCATTTAACTGGTCAAAACAAGAAGGTATTTATAAAAAAGAGTACAATCAAAAAGAGGTTATGAGTGATTTACTCGTTAAATAAGTATAGAGGTGAAAGAGATGTTAACCATTGAAAACGTCAGTGCGTCTTATGAAGGAGCACCGTTGATTTTAGATGACATCTCTTTTACTGTTTCTAAGGGAGAAGTTGTTGCGTTAATTGGTCCAAGTGGAACGGGAAAATCGACGTTACTTAATGCCATTACAACGCTGCACCAACAGTATCAAGGAACGATTACATTGGATGGGAAAGAGATTAACCCAAAACATCATAAGATAGCCTGGATACCACAAAATTATGGATTATTACCTTGGGAAACAGTAAAAGAGAATATATTGCTTGGAGTATCTGTTAGAAAATTATCTGTAAAAACGATATCTAATCGGTTAGATCATTTGGTAAATGAATTAGGATTGGAGGAATTACTATTACGTTACCCTAATCAACTGAGTGGTGGACAACAACAACGCGTTGCTATTGCTAGAGCGATGCTTGTGACACCAGACATTTTTTTATTAGATGAGCCTTTTTCTGCTCTAGATGCACTAACACGAGAACACATGCAAAGTTTATTTTTAACTCAGTGGGATAAAGAAAAAGCCCCAGCTATTTTAATTACTCACGATGTAGAAGAGGCTGTATTTATGGCAAGTAAGATAGTCTTATTATCTGGTAAACCAGGAAGAGTATCAGCTGTTATAGAGAATAGTAGCTTTTCGATTCCGTTGAAAGAAAAAAGGTTATCACCACTATTTTATGACATCATCAAACAAGTGAGAGGAGCAATGGAAAAAGCATGAGAAAAAGTGTATCAAAAGTGACACATGCGATTCTAGCATTTATTTTTTTAACTATTTTATGGTGGCTAGCAAGTAAGGTATTAAATAAAAATATGTTACCCACACCGTTTGCGGTGTATCGACATTTAATGGCTATCGAGCCACAAGTATTATGGCTACATACATATAATAGCTTGATTCGCCTGTTTTGGGGTATGTTGATTGCTGTTTTGATAGGATTAATCATAGGGCTTTTGATGGGACGTTTTCCCAAAATAAATCAATTGTTAGATCCAATTGTTTATTTGACTTATCCCATTCCTAAGATTGCATTGTTACCCATTATTATGTTGTTATTTGGATTAGGAAATGCCTCTAAAATTATCTTATTAGTGTTGATTATTGTGTTTCAAGTTATTTTGTCTGTGAGAGATAGTGTTAAGTCGATTCCAAAAAGTTATTACCATCATTTGTATGTACTAGGTGCGAGTCAATTTCAACAGTTTTATAAAATTACGTTACCTGCAGCATATTCTGCTATTTTAAATGCCGTAAGGATAGCGTTAGGAACAGCGATTGCCATTTTATTTTTTACAGAAGTATATGGGACAAGTTATGGATTAGGTTTTTTCATTATGGATGCATGGGGAAGATTAGATTATTTAGATATGTATAGCGGAATTTTAGTGCTAAGTTTGGTGGCCTTTATTTTATTTCAAATGATTGATTTTGCTGAAAACAGAACAAATAAATGGCGTAAAACGTATTAAATTATTAATAGCACAATAGTTAAAGCAATTGTTAAAAATGGAACAAAAGCTATTTTTATAAGAGGGTTGCTTGTTAATAAATGATATAAAATAATATAGAGTATTCCTATAAATGAAGCAATAAATATTAACCATATAAGTTGTATTGGAGTTAAAAAGATTGACCAGTAGACAAGTAATTTGATATCACCAAATCCTAACTTTTTTGGCATCAAATAACTAAGTAGTAAAAAGAATAATAAGACACATACAGGTAATAACTTATTTATTGATGGGTAAAGAGTGAGTAATCCTATTAGAAATAAGACAGATAGATAAGGATCAACGATATAGTAGTAAAGATCAATAATAGATAAATAAAATCCCATAATGATGAGTAGAATCGTTACCATAGATAATTTTGTTGTTAGCAATAATAGATAAATAATCGAACTTCCAAGAAAAAACAAGTAGCGAGTATGTTTATTAAAGATGTTTATCTTTTTGTCAGTTGGTAAAAATAATACGTATGTTAAAAAGATATACGACATTATATTGATGAATAAAAAAAATATCATATAAGCACCTCCTTTAAAAAGATACGAATTAAATAAAAAATCCTTTTTTAGGAGATATATGGTAAACTAACAATAAAAGAATGTAAGTAATAGGAGTGAAAAAGCATGTTTAAAGACAAAAGACGCTGGTTTTTATTGTTAAGTACACTATTGCTATTCTTTCTTTCTAGTTGTTCTTCTAATAAGGATAACGCAGACGAGGTAGCTACTTTATTTGCTAATCGACTTTTATACAATACCGATTTGGATGAATACAAAGAAAAATTTTCTGATAGTAAACGATTTAATGAACGATCAAAAGAAGTTGAAGAAGATTTAGAAAATAATTTTGCAACAGTTTTTGAACCAATATCAGGAAAATTATCTCAAAGTGAAAGAGAAGATATATCGAAATCATTAATTGATAAAGTGAGAGAAACAACAAGTTATACATATACCATTGATGAACAATCAAAAGGTGAACTTAAAGTAATGTATCATATTAAGGGATTTGATTATGCTCGACTTGTTGCAATGATGATGGCTAAATTATTGGATAATCAAGATAAAATTGATATAGGTTCGGTTAATGCAAAACATCTAGTGACGACAGCTTATTACGAATCATTAGAGAAATCAATGAGTATCATAGAACCTGTAAGCATTAATATTTACTTTAAAAAAGATAATGATAAAAAGTGGTTAATTGACACTAAGAAAACGGATGAAACGGATATTCAAAATTTGTTATTTGTTTTTATGACAGGGAAAGTTCACGATGAAGATTACGAGAAAAGTATGTTAGAAGAGATTAATCAAATTATTGCTAGAGAAAAAGAAAAAGACAACAAAACATCCTCTCCAAACTAATGGAAAGGATGTTTTTTTAATCCTATTTAATTAAAGGTTTCTTCTTTTTTTTGCTTTTTTTGTTAAACGGTAGTATAAAATAAAAAGCCCAGTAGCACTAATAAAACATATGACACCAATTATAAAGCCTGGAGGTAGGAAACTTAGCTCAATCTCATGGTTACCTTTTGGTACAGTAAATGTCAGAAAACCGTCTTGAAAATCTTTTATGGCTACTTTCTTGTTGTCTATTTTTACTGTCCAACCTTTATCATAAGGAATAGTTGTAAATACAACTTGCTCTTCAGGCGTTTCTACATGAGCTGTGGCTTTTCTACCGTTAACTTTGAAATCCACTCCTTTTGTTTCCATAGATTTAATAGCAGCATCAAATTTAGGAATATCTAGTAAGACAACAGGTGGATTGATTAATTCAATGGTATCTGTACCATAAAAAGAAACTGAGAATTCGACAATGGAATCTTCTTTGAAATACCCTAAATTGTAATATTGACCTGTGATACCAATTTGTGTTTCATAGCTAACGTTTTGAGTAGTGATTTTAGCATTAGAACTTTTTAAGTCACCAAAATTATTTGGAAATAGGCTAAAATAAGCTTGTTTTCCAGCTGGGACACTTACTTGATAAGTGATGGTTTTAGCTTCATTTGGTTTTTGTTCTTTAATTGAGACTCGATTATTTGGTAAATTGGTAATCAGTGCATTTTGTGTGGTCATAACTGTCGGAGTTGTAAAGGTATAATAAACATCATTTAAATCAGCTAACTGGTTAATCAGTGTAGTCTGAGCTCCAAGATTATCGTGGATAGGGAGTTTTAATTTATACAAATCATTATTGGTTAATATACCTAGTGGTAGAGCATTATCATTTGTGTAAAGGGTATATTTTCCTTGGCTGTTTGTTGGATTGAATCCATATTTTAAGACATCTTGATTACTGATATTATATTTAATTCCCATTAGACTATCCATTAACAGTGTATTATTTTGATATCGTATGTTTAAACTAGTTCCTCGAGAACGAAACCCTAGTTCATTTAGTAAGGCAGAAGAATGTCTATTTCTAATAGAAGAAAACATGCTAATACCACTATAGCCATAATTAAAACTATCATTGCTTGAAATGGGTGAAAGAGATTCTAAACGACTAAATGATTTTTTATTAGAATTATTGACTTTGTCAACTAGTACCTTATAATCTGGATAAGGTTCTGAATACAAGCTCCGAGAAGCATAATTCCAATCGTTTAAAATACCATTTAGCATAAAAGATGTATTAATATAAGCTTCACCAGCCACTATTAGAAGAAGCAAAAAGACGAATGTATTTTTAGGTAACTGATTTCCGTAATAAAAATACATACTTACTAAATACAATCCTAAAAATAGAATGGTTAAGATATATTGTCCTAGAGTAACATAAGTGTAACTATCTTTACTTGATGCAAAGAAAGCGATAGAAAATAACACTGCTAAAGAAAGGACGATAACAATCATTAAGGGCATATCTGATTTAGAAAATTTTTCCCAACCATATCCAGCTAGTATGACGACAAGGGATGAAAATAAAAAACTGTATCTAAATAAAAACATGTTAGGAGCATGCATACCATGCCAAAATAAATTAAGAGGTTCAATATAAAAGCTTAAGATTAGAATAATAAATAAACTTGCATAAGCTATTTTATTTTTTGTTTGATTTTTTTCGCTACAAAAATAAAAGATGCAAAAAATTAATGGTAATAGACCAGCATAAATAAAAGGAATTGAGCCATATTTTGTGGTATCAAAAACTCCAATCATATTTTTAATCACGATATCCCAAAAAGCAGTTGCTTCTGTCTTAAGGTTGAGAACGGTAGATAACGTTTCACCATTAGATTTCAAATCAAAAATAGCAGGTAAAATCATCACCATTGAGGCAATTCCGGCTAATAAAGAAGTTGTTAGGTAAGGAATAATTCGTTTCTTGTAAGAAGAACTATTTATAACAACACGAACTACGAAATAAAGGAAAGAAAACAAACCAATCATAAAACCAAAGTAAAAGTTAGAAACAAATAATAGAAAATATGCGACAAATAATAAAGCTGATTTTCCCTTATCTAGTATTCGATTAATTCCTAAAAAGATAAGAGGAATGTACATAAAAATATCTAGCCACATAATCAATTCAGAGTGTGCTGTCGCAAATGACATAAGAGAATAACAAATAGCTAGTATAACATGTGACAAATCAGGTAATTTGTAAGTTTTTTTTGAGTAGTACCAAAAGGATAATCCAGCTGTTCCTATTTTTAATAAAGTTAATAAATAAAGAGCATCTGGAATATTTTGATTATTAAAAAAGAAAACAATCGGTGTAAATATACCACCCAAATAGTAAGAAATAAGAGACCAGTAATTGAGTCCTAAAGAAGCATTCCAAGTATAAAAGATACTCTGTTTACCATGTAGAACGTTGTTAAAACTAGCATGAAAATTAGAAAATTGTGAAAAAGCATCGCTAGCCAAGACACTTCTGGTACTGCCTGGATAAATACCTAAACTCAAATAAACGCCAATCATAACCAAAACTGGGATACTAAAAGCAAGAAGTCCGAATTTACCACTTTTTTTAAATTTTTTTTTCATGTTTGATAACATAGTCGTTTTCTATCCTCCTAGATAAGATTTTAACGTCTAGTTTGTCCTTCCCCAAAGATGATATATTTTGTGGTAGTTAATTCGTTTAATCCCATTGGACCTCTAGCGTGTAATTTTTGTGTGCTAATGCCAATTTCTCCACCAAATCCAAATACGCTACCATCAGTAAAGCGAGAAGATGCATTGACGTAAACAGCGGCTGCGTCAATTTGTTGCATAAATTTTTGAGAGTGCTGATAGCTGTCTGTTACAATCACTTCGGAATGTTTCGTTCCGTAATGGTTAATATGTTGGATAGCTTCATCTAGATTATTGACGATTTTTACAGATAAGATTAGGTCATTAAATTCTGTGGCAAAATCTTCCTCTGTTGCAAGTGTAGCAGAAGGTAGGTAAACCAAAGATGCTTGATCCGCTCTTAATTTAACATGATTGGCTTCAAGTTCAGGGTAAACCAGTTCAAAAAATTCCTTAGCAATAGTTGCGTTCACTAAAAGTGATTCTGTCGCATTGCATACTGAAGGACGTTGACACTTACCGTTAATCACAATATCTTTTGCCATAGTTAAATTGGCGTGTTCATCAACATATACATGACAGTTTCCAGTTCCAGTTTCAATAACAGGGACAGTGGCATTTTTAACCACAGATTGAATTAAGTTCGCACCACCACGAGGGATTAGAACATCTAGATAATCTGATAACTGCATGAATTTTGTTGCTGTTTCTCTTGAAGTATCATCAATGAATTGAACACAATATTTTGGAAAATCAACTAGCTCTAAAGCCTGTTGAATCGATTGAACAAGTGCTCGATTAGAGTAAAAAGCTTCTTTTCCGCCGCGTAAGATGATGGCATTACCTGATTTTAGAGCAAGAGCTGATGCATCAGTTGTAACGTTAGGTCTTGATTCATAAATCATACCAATAACGCCTAATGGAACTCGTTGTTTTCCAATTAATAAATTATCCTCGTTTCGCCACATATGATCAACTTTTCCTATGGGGTCGTCTAAATCAATGGTTGTCTGAATGTCGTGTTGCATCGTATTAATTCGTTCTTTTGTGAGAAGTAGCCTGTCAATCATGGTTTCAGGAATCCCATTTTTATTAGCTAATTCAATATCTTTTTCATTTGCTGCCAAGATAATCTCCATATCTTTATCTAGCATTTTGATGATAGATTTTAGTGCATTATTTTTTTCTTTTGTTGTGGCATTATTCAAGAAAAAGGCCGATTTAGTTGCTTGTTTACCCAATATTTCTAATAGTGTCATTTAAAACTCCTCCTTTATAAGTTCTAGCTAATTTGAAAATAGTGTACCTACTTCTTTTCCCTCTAAAATGTCGAATAAAATAGCAGGATCTTTACCGCTAGCTAAAATCATTTGTGATTGATTGTCTAACACACGCTTTGCTGCTTTTAATTTACTTGTCATACCACCAGTTCCAAAAACGCTCCCTTTACCACCAGCTGCGTCTTCCATCATTTCTGTAATTTTTGTGATATGAGAGTACAATATCGCATCTGGATTAGTATGAGGATTATCACTATAAAAACCATCAATGTCTGAAAGCATTAGGAGTAGGTCTGCTTGTGCTAATTTACAAACAATAGCAGATAGTTGATCATTATCACCGAATTTTGTTAAGTGATCGAGTTCATCTACTGAGACACTGTCATTTTCGTTTACGATTGGGATAACCCCCATAGTTAATAACTCCTCAAATGTATTAATAACATTTTGTCTACTTGTTGGGAAATCGATGACATCACGAGTGAGTAATACTTGGGCTGATTGCTGGTGATAAGAAGTAAATCGTTGAGTGTATATCTTGATTAATTCAGATTGACCAATCGCTGCAACAGCCTGTTGTTTAGCTATAGTCTCAGGTCGTTTTTCTAATCCTAATAAGTTCATTCCAACACCAATTGCACCTGAAGAAACCAAGATAACCTCATATCCAAGTTGTCTTAAAGAAGATAAGGTAAAAGCTAATTGATCAATAGCACGTAAATTTATTTCAGAATTGGGTAGAACAAGAGAGCTTGTTCCAACTTTTATAACAAGTCGCTTGCTTTTTTTTAATAATGTTTTTCTGCTCAAAATAATCCCTCTTTTTTGTTTAATGGCTATTTTTTAAGTGCCTATGCTTGCTATAATAACGCATTTTTAATTGTGTTTCCACTAATAGAAAATGATTTTTGAAAATTAGTGTTGACTTTAAAAAAAATGAGTATATGATTGTCATGAATACTAACTTTTTAAAGAGAAAAGGAGTGAAAAAGGTGAGTCAAAAATGTAATCCACAAGCAATTGATCGATTTACGCTAGGTGGAACGCTTGTTGCAATGGGAGTTGTTTATGGCGATATTGGTACTAGTCCATTATATGTCATGAAAGCCATTGTTGATGGTAATGGCGGGCTAGAGCATGTTTCAGAAACCTTTATTTTAGGTGCGGTATCACTAGTTTTTTGGACGTTAACTTTATTAACCACAATAAAATATGTCATGATTGCATTAAATGCAGATAACCACGGTGAAGGTGGTATTTTTTCACTCTTCACATTAGTTAGAAAAAATAGTCGATATTTATTATATCCGGCTATGCTAGGAGGAGCCACTTTACTGGCAGATGGTATATTAACTCCTGCTGTAACGGTCACAACAGCTGTTGAAGGCCTTCGAGGAATTCCCTCTTTCTATAATGTGTTTGGGGATAGCCAGCAAATCATTGTGATTATAACAGTTATTATTATCTTTTCCCTTTTTATGGTTCAACGTTTAGGCACTAAAAAAGTGGGGACAGCTTTTGGTCCAATTATGTTTAGCTGGTTTACATTCATTGGTTTGATTGGTTTATCTAATTTTATGGGGAATTTATCTGTGATTCGTGCATTAAATCCTTATTATGCTGTTCATTTACTATTCTCTGAAGAAAATAAATTAGGTATTTTAATTTTAGGTAGTGTATTTTTAGCGACAACAGGGGCCGAAGCATTATATTCTGATTTAGGTCATGCTGGTAGAAAAAATATTCGTGTTAGTTGGCCATATATTAAAGTATGTTTGGTATTAAATTACTTTGGTCAAGCTGCTTGGATTATTCGTGTGAAAGATTTACCGGAATATCAAGATATCGATATGTTGAATCCGTTTTTTAGAATGATGCCACAATCATTGACCATTATTGGTGTTATCTTTGCAACAGTAGCTGCTATTATTGCGTCACAATCGTTGATTTCTGGCTCTTATACATTAGCTTCAGAAGCAATTAAGTTACGTCTATTACCAAGAATGAAGATTATTTATCCGACTGATCAAAAAGGACAATTATATATTCCAGCTATTAATAATATGTTAATGGTGGGTTGTTTAGCCATTGTTTTTGGTTTCCGGACATCTGCTCGAATGGAAGCAGCTTATGGGTTAGCCATTACGATTACGATGTTAATGACAACTATTTTGTTACTTGTATATTTATTGCAAGAGGGAACACCAAAACCTTTAGCGTACTTGATTTTTATCTTTTTTGGAACGATTGAGAGTATCTTTTTTGTTTCTAGTGCATCTAAGTTTATGCACGGAGGTTACGTTGCTTTAGGTATGGCGTTAGTTATTTTCTTGATCATGTTAATTTGGCATCGAGGTAATATGATTACAGAGGCAACATCAAAACGTATCTCTTTATATGATTATAAAGGACAATTAGGTGAGTTAAGAGATGATACGGATTGGCCACAGTTACAAACAAATTTAGTCTTTTTAACTTCTAAAATAAAGGGGCACCTGATTAGTCGAGAAATTATGTATTCAATATTAGATAAAAGCCCAAAACGTGCGAAAGTTTATTGGTTCGTTAATGTCTTTGTGACAGATGAACCGTATACCAAAGAATATTATGTAGATATGATGGATACTGATTATATTGTCAATGTCCAACTTCGTTTAGGATTTAAAATGCCACAAGAAGTTAACGTCTATCTAAGACAAATTGTACATGATTTAATGAACGAAGGAAAACTACCGAAACAACCACAAAAATATTCTATTACACCAGGAAGAGATACAGGAGATTTTTCATTTGTTTTAATACGTGAAGAATTATCCCGTGTAACGGAGTTGAATTGGTTAGATACTTTAGTGATGCAAGCAAAATTAGGAATCAAACGGCGAGCAGTTGATCCTGCTAAATGGTATGGGTTGGAATATAGTGATGTGATTACAGAATATGTTCCACTTGTTATTCAACCTAAGCGAAACAAAGTAACATTAAAACAAGTACCAGTTGAAGAATTTGATGAAGATGACGATGAATTACATAATTTATAAAAGAAAGAGTAAGATTTATTTTTACTCTTTTTATTTGTCTATTTTTCGGTTAGGATTAAAGAAATCAAAAGATAAAGGAAGGTAACACATGAAGAAAGTAAGAGGATTTGAAAAAGTATCAACATTTGAGAATATCAATCTACCAAAAAGAGCAACAAAAAATGCAGCAGGGTATGATTTTGAATCAGCTGTTGATATTGTGATTCCAAGTATTTGGAAACAAGGAATTGCGAAAGTATTAAAGGCTATTTTATTAAAAGAAGACATATTTGTTGATGCTGATATGCAAAAAGAATTAAAATCAACACTTGTTCCGACAGGTGTGAAATCTTATATGGGGGATGATGAGTTTTTACAGATTGCCAATCGATCAAGCAACCCGTTAAAAAATTTTTTAGTTTTGACAAATGGTGTGGGAGTTATAGACAGTGACTATTATGATAATCCAGATAATGAAGGACATATCATGATTCAGCTACTAAACTTTGGCTTAACTGATAAGCAGATTAAAAAAGGAGATCGTATCGCTCAAGGCATCTTTTTACCATTCTTAAAAGCAGACAATGATTTAGTGCAAACAAAGAGAACAGGTGGGTTCGGGTCGTCTGGTAAATAATTCTTTAAAGAGTCACAGTTTTTATTAGAATCGGACAATTTATGTTAAAATACGTTTATAAGTATTTTATTTTATAAAGAACTAAAAATTGTAAGATAAGGATGATTTTGTGGCAAAAAAAAAGAGAAATGAGTTTGTTTGTCAAACGTGTGGTTATATCTCTCCAAAGTATCTGGGTCGTTGTCCTAACTGTGGTGAATGGAATACATTAGTGGAAGAAATTCCTTCAGATACCCCCACTAGACATAGTCGAGTAAGTTTGACGGGTGAAATGAGCAAACCTCAAAAGTTAAAAGAAGTCGCTACACAAAAAGAACGGCGTATAAAAACACAATTAGGTGAATTAAATAGAGTATTAGGCGGGGGTGTTGTTCCAGGATCAATGGTCTTAATTGGTGGAGATCCTGGTATTGGAAAATCAACACTATTACTACAAGTATCTCAACAACTTAGCCTGTTAAAAGGAAATGTGTTATATGTATCTGGTGAAGAGAGTTCGCAACAGATTAAAATGCGTGCAGAACGCTTGGCTGATGGGACAAATGATTTTTATGTTTATCCAGAAACGGATATGGGTCGCATTAAACAAGTTATCGAGCAATTGACACCAGACTATGTGATTATTGATTCGATTCAGACAATGGTTCATCCGGAAACGGAAAGTGCTGCAGGAAGTGTCAGTCAAGTGCGTGCTAACACTGCTGAATTAATGCAAATAGCTAAGACTAATAATATTGCCATTTTTATTGTAGGGCATGTGACAAAAGAAGGCTCGCTTGCTGGACCAAGAATGTTAGAGCACATGGTTGATACAGTACTTTATTTTGAAGGAGATAGACATCATACATTTAGAATATTGCGTGCTGTAAAAAATCGTTTTGGTTCAACGAATGAAATAGGTATTTTTGAAATGAGACAAGCTGGTTTAGTGGAAGTGTTAAATCCATCTGAAGCTTTCTTGGAAGAGAGAATTGATGGGGCAACTGGTTCAGCGATTGTCTGCTCAATGGAAGGAACGCGACCTATCTTAGCTGAAATTCAATCACTTGTAACGCCATCTGTTTTTGGAAATGCGAAACGAACAGCAACAGGTCTTGACTATAATCGTGTTTCACTGATTATGGCTGTATTAGAAAAACGTGCCGGATTATTGTTACAAAATCAAGATGCTTATCTGAAGGCTGTGGGGGGCGTAAAACTGGATGAGCCAGCAATTGATTTATCAATTGCAGTTAGTATTGCCTCAAGTTATAAAGATAAAGGCACATCTCCACAGGACTGTTTCATCGGTGAAATTGGGTTGACTGGTGAAATTAGACGAGTGAATCGTATAGAGCAGCGTGTAGGAGAAGCACAGAAATTAGGATTTAGACGAGTCTTTATTCCTATTAATAATCTACAAGGGTGGACACCACCAACTGGAATTGAAGTGATTGGTGTCGAGACACTATCTGAAACATTATTTAAAGTATTTTCCTAAGTAAAGGAGGAAAGATAAGTATGCAGAAAAAAATATATGCGATGGTGATGGCTATTGTTGGATTTAGTTTAGGTGTGGCATTATTCCCATTACTATGGAAAGCGACAAATCAAGAAACACTCAGTTGGTTAAATAACGATATTACTAACGGAATTATTGGTGCTATTATTTTTGTAATTATTGCGACTTTAACTGAGCGATACTTGGTATCAGGTTTAAAAAAAATAGAAAAATTTATTACAGAACAAAGTCTATCAGATTTGTTATTTGGAAGTATTAGTACAATTATTGGATTACTCTTAGGGGCACTTATTTCTGTTCCATTTTATTCATTGCCACTTATTATACCGGCAATTATTATGTTAATTACAGGATATTTAGGTTTTAGAGTTGGAACAATGAAAACTGAAGATTTTAAAAAACTTTTTATGCCAAAATCAAAAAAAGTATCAGAGGACATCTTAGACCGTCGAGTTGATGATTATTTTCATAAATACAAAGTATTAGATACTAGTGTTATTATTGACGGGCGTATTTATGATATAGCTAAAACTGGGTTCATTGAAGGAACATTGTTAATTCCAAATTTTGTTTTATATGAATTACAATACATTGCGGATTCAGGCGATAGTATGAAACGCGTTCGCGGGCGTCGGGGGTTAGATATCTTAAACGCCTTACAAAAAGAAGAAAATATCTCGGTTGAAATGTATGAAGGCGATTTTGAAGATATTCAAGAAGTTGATAGTAAATTGATTAAGTTAGCTAAATTGTTAGATGGAATTGTCGTGACAAATGACTACAATCTTAATAAAGTCTGTGAATTTCAAAATGTGCCAGTATTTAACATTAACGCGTTAGCTAACGCGGTTAAACCAGTTGTCATACCTGGTGAAACAATGGATGTTGTTGTAATGAAAGATGGAACAGAACGACAACAAGGTGTAGCATATTTAGATGATGGGACAATGGTTGTGGTTGAAGATGGTAAACACTTTATGAATAAAAAAATTAACGTCATCGTGACCAGTGCACTACAAACAGCAGCGGGTCGAATGATTTTTGCTAAGCCTAGTCATTCCCAAACAACATTAAATGCTGATTAATTGTTAAAAAAGTCTTAAGAAAGTGCCTTTACTATTTAAGTAAATGAATGTAAACTAAAGGCATAGGAAGCGATAATACGTGAACAAGGAAGGTAATATCATGGGAAATAAAGTACGTGTCAGATATGCACCAAGTCCAACAGGTCATTTGCATATTGGAAATGCCAGAACAGCATTATTTAATTATTTATTTGCTCGTCATCATGATGGCGATTTTATTATTCGTATTGAGGATACAGATCAAAAACGTAACATTGAGGATGGAGAAAAAAGTCAGTTAGATAACTTAGCATGGTTAAATATTGATTGGGATGAGTCACCTGCTAAACCAGGTGCTTATGGTCCTTACCGTCAATCAGAAAGAAAAGATATTTATCAACCATTAGTCGATCAATTATTAGCTAGTAATTTGGCTTACAAATGCTACTGTACAGAAGAAGAATTAGAAGCAGAACGTGAAAGCCAACGTAGCCGTGGTCAAATTCCACGTTATAATGGAAAATGTGCTCATTTAACACCAGAACAACAAGCAGCAAAAGAAGCTGAAGGTATCACACCAGTTGTTCGTTTTAGAGTGCCAAAAGGCGAAGAATACACATTTGATGATATTGTGAAAGGAAATATAACCTTTGAATCTGATAGTGTTGGTGGAGATTTTGTTATCTTAAAGCGTGATGGCATGCCAACTTATAATTTTGCCGTAGCCGTGGATGATCATTTGATGAAAATCACGCATGTTTTACGTGGGGATGATCATATTGCAAACACACCCAAACAATTAATGATCTATGAAGCATTTGGTTGGACACCACCAAGATTTGGTCATATGACATTAATCATTAATACTGAAACAGGTAAAAAATTGAGTAAACGTGATGAAACGATTCTACAATTTATCGAACAATATCGTGAATTAGGTTATTTACCAGAAGCAATGTTTAATTTCATTAGTTTGTTAGGCTGGTCTCCAGTGGGTGAAGAAGAAATCTTTAGCCAAGAAGAATTGATTAAAATATTCGATGCTGATCGTTTAGGTAAATCTCCTGCAGCGTTTGATAATAAGAAACTTGAATGGATTAGTAACCAATACATGAAGCAACTTGATAGAAAAACAATGGCAGAGATGGCCTTACCTTATTTAATTGAAGCAGGATTAGTAGAAGAAAATCCAACTGCTGAAAAACAAGCTTGGGTTGAAGAATTAGTGAGTCTTTACCAACCACAAATGAGTTATGCAAAAGAAATCGTTGAATTATCAAGTTTATTCTTTAATGATACATTGTCATTTGATGAATCTGCTAAAGAAGTCCTATCAGATGAACAAGTGTCAGAAGTATTAGAAGCATTTAAAGCTCAATTGAATGAATTAGATGAATTTGATGTTCCAACAATTAAGAAAGCCATTAAAGCTGTTCAAAAAGAAACAGGAGCTAAAGGTAAAAAATTATTTATGCCAATTCGTGTAGCAGTCAGTGGACAAATGCATGGTCCAGAATTAGCAGAAACGATTCTTTTATTAGGTAAAGAGCAAGCAACAGAACATATTAATTTAGCATTAAAAGAAATACAAGGATAAGAAAAGTAAGTGATAAATTGTCTTTAGAGAGCTTGTGGTGGGTGCGAACAAGTGTTAATTTATCAGTGAAGTGCCTCTTTGAGTAGGATAAGTGAAGTAAGTAGCTTGTCTCGTGTGATAGACGTTATGTTATCAAAAAGATTCACTGTATCAAGTGAATGAAGAAAAGTGGAACCACGTGAGAACGTCTTTTAACAAACAATTTGTTAAAAGACGTTCTTTTTTTATCTATGAGAGGAGCAAGTATATGGGAATACAGATATATAATACATTAAGTCGAAAAAAAGAAAATTTTGTACCAATTAAACCAAATGAAGTGAGCATGTATTTGTGCGGTCCGACTGTTTATAATTACATTCATATAGGAAATGCTAGAAGTACAGTCGCTTTTGATACAGTTAGACGTTATTTTGAATTTAGAGGATATAAGGTTAATTATGTCTCAAACTTTACAGATGTGGATGATAAAATCATTAAGACGGCTAACCAGGAAGGAATTTCAACGAAGGAATTAGCAGATAAATATATAGAGGCTTTTAAAGAAGATACGGGAAAACTAAATGTTCAACCAGCTTGTTTACATCCACGTGTTGTTGATCATATTGATGATATCATTGAGTTTGTTTCTGTTTTAATTGATAAAGGTTATGCATATGAGTCACAAGGAGATGTGTATTACCGCACACGACTATTTAAACCTTATGGACAATTAAGTAATAAAAGCATAGATGAGTTAGAGACAGGTGCTAGTCAAAGAACTGGTACTGAATCAGCTAAAAAAGAGGACCCATTAGACTTTGCTTTATGGAAAGAAGCAAAAGAGCATGAGGTTTCATGGGATTCTCCATGGGGAAAAGGTCGCCCAGGATGGCACATTGAGTGCTCTGTGATGGCAACAAAACATTTAGGTGATACAATAGATATTCACGCAGGTGGTCAAGACTTAGAATTTCCTCATCATGAAAATGAAATTGCTCAAAGTGAAGCAAAAACTGATCAGACATTTGCTCATTATTGGATGCATAACGCTTATTTAACAGTCGGTGAATCAGGTGAGAAAATGAGTAAATCACTTGGTAATTTCATAACGGCACATGAATTGATGAAAGACGTTTCACCAGAAGTTGTGCGCTTTGCCTTATCAACCACTCATTATCGTCGTCCAATGCCATTTAATGACACCACGATTAAAGAAGCAACGACTAATTTAGGACGTATTAAAAGTAGTTACAATAATGCGAGTTTCCGATTAGAAACGTCAGTTGATTCTTTAGAAAACGATCATGATTGGTTAAAAGAATTATCTACTTTGATGATGGAATTTGTCACAGAGATGGACGATGATTTTAATGCCGCAAATGGTATTACAGTAGTTTATCAGTTAGTGAAACACTTAAATCGTTACTTAGAAGAAGAGATGGTTTCTAAGGAAGTTATATCTGCCTATCAAGAAACGCTAGAAAAATTAATGCTTATTTTTGGTATTGAACTAGCTAATAGCGAGGATTTATTAGATGAAGATATTGATGCGTTAATTTCTGAGAGAAATACGGCACGTAAAGAAAAAAACTTTGCTAGAAGTGATGAAATTCGTGATTTATTAAAAGAACAAGGGATTATTTTAGAAGATACCCCTCAAGGAACAAGATGGAGTAGAAGTGAATGACAAATGAAAAAGACTATACCTTACTAAGTGGATTAACTCTTGCTTACGTGGGGGACGCCATATATGAAACATATATCCGTGATTATTTAGTAAAAAGTGGACAAACACGCCCCAATCAATTACACCGTTTAGCAACACACTATGTATCAGCTAAAGCACAACATTATTTGATTGAGCAAATGATGGAACAAGGACTTTTAACTGATGAAGAACAAGATATGTATCGACGCGGCCGCAATGCCAAAAGCCACACAAGTGCAAAAAATACTTCCGTGTCGGTGTACCGATCATCCACAGGTTTTGAAGCATTGATGGGATATTTACATTTAACAGAACAAAAAGAACGCTTAGAAGAAGTCATTGCATGGTGTATTCAAACAATAGGAGAAAAAAATAATGAGAAAACCGCAAAATAAACGCAAGTCAGAGAGACAACGCCCGAAATTTGATAAAAAACATCAACAAGAAGCAGATGTACCAACACCAGAGATGGATGATGTGGTATTAGGAAAGCATGCCACAATAGAAGCACTACAAGCTAATCGCGGCAATAAATTATTTTTACAAGAAGATATTAAAGGAAATAAGATTGAAGAGATTAAGCAACTTGCTCAAGAAAAGATTGTCTCTATTAAATGGGTCCCAAAATCTAAATTAGATGAAATGGTAGATGGATTAAATCATCAAGGGATTGTCTTAAAAATTACCCCATATGAATACCTATCATTATCTGAATTACTTGAAAAAACAAAAGAAAAAGAAAATCGTTTTTTCTTAATTTTAGATAGTATTATGGATCCACATAACTTAGGTTCAATTTTACGGACAGCTGACGCGGTAAATGTTGATGGTGTGATTATTCCAAAACACCGTGCAGTTGGTGTGACACCAGTTGTGGTTAAAACCTCTACTGGGGCAGTGGAGCACATCCCTATTTCACGCGTGACAAATTTATCTCAAACAGTGAAAGAGCTTAAAAAAGACAATATTTGGGTATTTGGAACCGATATGGAAGGAACAGACTATACTCAATGGAATGTATCAGGAGATATTGCTTTAATTATTGGTAATGAAGGAAAAGGTATGGGACAAGCGCTCAAAAAAGAGGTCGATGAAATGATTACTATTCCAATAGAAGGTCATGTACAAAGTTTAAATGCTAGTGTTGCAGCTGGCTTGTTAATGTATGAGGTATACAGAAAGAGGAGATAAACAATGGAGGGCATCATATGACACGAAAATTAAAACATCAAGTCCTTTTTGTCGATGGTTATAATATGATTGGTGCTTGGCCTGAATTAAATCGCTTAAAAAAGCTAGATAAATTAGGAGATGCGAGAGATCAGTTATTATTTATTCTATCGAATTATGCTAAATATAAAGGAATCGAAATCATCGTTGTATTTGATGCCCAACTTGTTCCAGGTATTCAACAGACGTATGATAAGTATGGATTAACAGTTATTTTTACAAAAGAAGAAGAAACAGCAGACACATACATTGAACGGGAAGTTCCCAATAAAATGAATGCTTTATCAACCGTTCGTGTAGCAACGAGTGATTTAGCAGAGCAGTGGGTGGTTTTTTCTCAAGGAGCGTTACGTGTTTCAGCAAGAGAACTATTTAATTCAATTAAAGAAATGGAAAAAGAAATTAAAACTGATACACAAGATTATAAGTACCAAAATTTAAGACGAAATAGTCCATGGAATCAAGAACAAGTTCAAACATTAAAAGAATTATTTGATGAGTTAATGTATCATTGATATTAAGTCACAAAACCCAATGATTTAAGTAGAATTACTGGGCTTTGTGATTTATTTTTTTGATGAAATAATAATGGCTTCCACTACTGATTTAATAAGATAACCTAAACCTGATATAATAAATCCAATAAATAATATACTAGAAACATCTGCAAAAAAGTTTTCTAATTGTGGGTTACCAAATAAACCAATCAAATAAAAAATAATACTTAAACTAAGTAAAATAATAGCAATTAAAAAAATAATAGCATTAACAGTTAATTGTTGATTTTCTTGATTATTAAAAAATTTTTTCATAATATATCTCCTTTAACAATATGATTTTTATTATCATAATATAGATTTCAGTTTGAAGTAAAGAGAAAAAATTGGATAGTAAAAGACCAAAAAAGGACGACTATCTTTAAAAAGATAATCGTCCTTTTTTTATTTGGTTATGTTTTTAATCATATCAGACATCATTTTTCGTTGGTATTCTGTTGCATAGGCTTGAGATAACTCAGATTGTTTGTCTTTACTTGTTGCTAAAGTAGGATCTTTAGTGATAGCTTCTTTTAATCTAGAAGAAACATAGTTTTTCGTTTCGGTTTCTAATAAGTCTTTTTTACTAGCCATCTCTTCTCCAAGTTTTTTTGCTTGGTCTGTGCTTAGCTCTAACCAGTCTTTTGGAATGTAGAAAATATTTTCTTTTGAAACATATTCCTTGTTATTACCAGATATACCAAAAAGCATTTGATACATAGAGTTTTTATATACCCAACGAGTAGTCTCGGTTTTCAGTAAGGCTTGATTATCGTCGCTTGTTTTAACAATATTGGTTACATGGTTAGTCCCAGTTTGAGTGAGTTTTTTTTGAGATGGCTTTGTTTTATATAAATAAATTTTTTCATCACTAGTTCCTAATGGTTGATAAAGTAATATATTCACTTGGTCATTGTCAGTTGAACTGGCAATAGAAATTTCTTTTAGTGTTTTTTCTTCTTTCATCCCAAAATGATGTGAATAGTTCATTCCCATTAGAGTGATACTTCCAATAAATAAGATACCAAATACGACAGTTAAAATATATTGCCATGTTGATTTTGCGAAAATAAATGTGAAAGCAAATAGTAACACACTAAGAATAACTAAGACAACAATCATGATATAACCTCCTTATCTCGAGTTGCTTTTTTTGATGGTTCATGAATGAAAAATGTAATAACTAAACCGATTATACCGAAACAAACAGCCACTAAGAAGGCCGCATGATAACCAGTTAAAGTTGCATTGGTAGCTAGTTCTTTATACTCAAGAGGAGCAGATTTTAATAGAGATTCTTTGGGTAAAGCATTTTTTGTTTGATTTGTTAACACACTGATTAAAATAGCCGTACCAACTGAACTAGCAACTTGTCTAAACGTATTATTTACTGCAGTACCATGTGTTATTAAATGTTTTGGTAATGAATTCATTCCCAAGGTGGTTAGAGGCATCATAACCATTGAAATACCAAACATACGTACCGCGTATAACGTAATAATATAAATTACAGGAGTTGTTTCAGTTAAAAACATAAAAGGGATTGTGGCACATGTTAATAAGAACATTCCCATAATACCAAGTTTTTTCGCGCCATGTTTATCAAAAATACGACCAGTTACGGGCATCATAATTCCCATAACTAATGCGCCAGGTAGCAACATTAAACCAGAATGAAAAGCGGATTCACCACGGATATTTTGAATATAAAGTGGCAGAACCATTTCTGCACCAATCATTGCCATTGTGGCTAAACTTGAAAGAATGGTAGCGATAGTATATGTCTTTGATTTAAATACTCTAAGTTCTAAGAAAGGCGTTTTAGTGGTTAATTGTCGCCAAGTGAAAATGATAAGGGTAATAATACCAACGACTAAAAATGCTATCACTTTAGTGCTTCCCCAACCATCGTTCCCAACACTAGAGAAACCATAAAGTAGTGAGCCAAATCCTAAAGTAGACAAACAAATTGATAGGACATCAATGGCAGGATTTGATAATTCGAGTACACTCTTCATTGCAAAAAATGACAAAATGATCACTAAGACAACAATAGGAATGACCATATAAAATAAGTCACGCCATACGTAATGATCAATGATATAACCTGAAAGTGTAGGACCTAATGCAGGGGCTAATCCAATAACAATACCAGCCCCCCCCATAGCTGCACCACGTTTTTCAGGCGGGAAAATATTTAGCATAATATTTTGCATCAAAGGCATGGATACGCCAACACCAGCCGCTTGAACTAATCGACCAATTAATAGCATTGAAAAAGTCGGAGCAATTGCACAAAGAATCGTTCCAATTAAAAAAATACTCATGGCCCCAATATACAAGTTTTTTGAATTAAATTTATTCATTAACCAAGCTGATATAGGAATCATAATCCCATTAACTAATAAAAATCCAGTTGTGAGCCATTGAATGATAGCAGCAGACACATCAAATTCTTTCATTAAAGTTGGAAAGGCTGTTGTTAGTAAAGTTTGATTTAATACAGTACAGAAAGTCCCGATTAAAAGTACCGCAACGAGTAAGCTGCGTTTATATGTGTTCCCATGAATATCAACGGGTTGTAAGTTTTCCATATAATAATCCTCCTAAAAATTATTTTTATAACAGTAAAACAATATACACTTCTCTAACGTTGTTGTCAATGATGTTGACATGATTGTTAAGTGAGTGTATATTAATGTAGTTAACCATTTTATAGAAAGTAGGGCAATTATTATGGTATCTAAATTTAAAGACTGGATAGAACAAGAAGATATTCGTATGGGAATCAGTGAATTAACAAAAAAAACTGAGACAACGACTAGACAGTTAAGATATTGGGAAAAAAAAGGATATATCCAATCCATTCAGCCGGATCCTAATAGCCCAAGATCATATAAGCTAAGTGAGATTATTAAAGTGGAATTGATTAAAGAATATCTGGATAGTGGATATAAATTATCTATGGCACACGAAAAAGCAATGGCAAAATTATCTAAAATGAAACGATTCCGTGAAGTTTTTTCAAATTACTTTAAAGATGCTGAAATTTTAGATGATCAGTATGAAATATTTACGATTGGACCATTTAGTGAGACAAATGAAAAAATAACTATTAAGCATGATTCAGTTAATAATACATTAAGTTATGAAATAAAAAAAATAGAGGAATAATAAGGATGAATAGCTATAAAAATATCTAAATGATAACAAAAAATTCATATTTTTTTTATAAAAATAACAAATTATTATAAAATAAGGGATGTTATAATAACGAGGAAGAGAGATAACGCTTTCAATAAACAAGGAGACTTATGATTATGAGAGAGGATATTTTTGACTTATTAAAGGAACGTGCTGTGAAAGGATGTTCCTATTCGTTTGACTATATTTTTGAAACATACAAGCCTATTGTTTATCGTTCGAAGAAAGTATATCATTTATACCATTATGAGACAGACGATTGGTTGCAAGAAGGAAGAATCGTATGTTTCAAGTCCTTACAAACATATGATGTTAAACGTGGAGCAACGTTTGGTAGTTACTTTCGAATGAATTTTAAGAACCATATATTTTCTTTGATAAGGAGACAAGAAGCTCATAAAAGAAGAGTAGATAAAGAGTGCATCACTTGCGGAGGGGATATTGACATGATGTCTCATGTGATTGAAAATCGCCCACTAGAAACCATTAAATATATATTTTATAAAGAAAATACGTTTCTTTTTGCGGAATCATTATCTGATTATGAACGTCAAGTGTTCGTAAAATATACATTAGAACAGGAATGTAAGATGTTAAAAGAAAAAAGAGCCTTAACTCGAATTAAGAAAAAGTTTGTTCATCACTATATTAACCCATAAAAAAATAAAAGTGTTTATCTCTCTTATTAAAAATGTTTAATTATTCTTTGAAAAAATGAAAATACTATTGATAAATAAAAACGATTGTGGTAAAATTTGTCTTTTTTGTTCGCCTATGATATAATTGGTATAAGAGGTGAATAAAATGTCTTTAAGTATCTCCACCATAAAAGAAGAATTAGAACATAAAGTCGGTAGTAGAATAAAATTAGTTGCTCAAACTGGTCGTAAAAAGCAGACTGAGCGTCATGGAGTGTTAGCTGAGTTATATCCATCAGTTTTTATTGTACAACTAGATCAAGATGAAAATTCATTTGAACGTGTGTCATATAGTTATACAGATATTTTAACACATTCAGTGGAAGTATTATTTCATGAAAATGAAGAAGAATTAATAGGATAAGAAAGATATAGAGCCTAGTAGTCCTAAGGCTTTTTATTTTTGTATAAGGGGGACAAAGGATGAAAAAAGTATTATTTGTTTGTTTAGGTAATATCTGTCGTTCACCTATGGCAGAAGTAGTTTTTAAAGATAAAGTTGAAAAAAATGGTTTGTCAGATAAGATTGACGTATCTTCTAGAGCGACTGGTAGCTGGAATGAGGGAGATGCGCCGCATAAAGGAACGCAAGATAAATTGAAAGAAGTTGGTTTGTCTTGTGAGGGGGTACATGCAAAAAAAATTTCCTCTGATGATTTTCATCAGTTTGATTATATTATAGGGATGGATGAAAATAATATTCGAGATTTAGAAGGATTATCACCTGATATTGAATCATTACATAAAATTCATTTATTATTATCAGAAGAAGTTGGGTTGGATAAAAAAATTATACCGGATCCTTATTATACCGGAGATTTTGATTTAACTTATGAGTTGATAGATAAGGGAACAACAAAATGGTTAGAAAAAATTGAACAGGAAATTAGTTGATTTTGTCAAATAGTATGCAAATAAAAAGAGTTAGGAGCTAAATGTTCCTAACTCTTTTTATTTTAATCTTAATGAGATAATTTGTGAAAAATTAATAAGTATAATCAACATTTTTTTAATAAATAGGTCAAAATTTGGTTTCAAGAAATTAAAAGGTGACGATACCAATACGAGATAAATTAGAAACTTGTATATCATAAGATTCTTTTATGATGAATGAGTTGGATTTTTATTTTTAGTCAATTTTCGGTTATTTTGTAGTTAGTTTTGAACATTAAAAAAAAATAAAAAGCATCATATACTCATTTTGTAAGTAACAACAAATTCAAAAAAGGGGTATATAAGGATGACCAATAAAACTAATAAAATACAACCAGAAAATTTAAATAATACAAAATTAAAGAAGAAACGTAAAAAAAAAAAACATAGACAATCATCTGTTCATTCTGCCTGTTCAACCAAGGCTATAAAAAATGGAAAAGTAGTCGTTAAAAAAAGAAAACAAATAACAGAACAAGAAATAATTAACGAAAAAAAGGAGTTATCAAATAAAAAGAATATAAAAAGGTTGAGTGTGGGAGCTATTTTGATTGCTACTTTAGGATTAAGTACAACAGCTGTTGCTTTAAATCATCATAATTATCATCAGGAAGAACCAGAAATAAAGCAACATGTGGTTACAAAAGAATACAAACCTGGTAGTCTAACGTACGAAAAAGTTCAAAAAAATAACGAAAAAAACAATAAAGAGGAAATTAATAAAGAGGAAATTAATAAAGAGGAAATTAATAAAGAGGAAATTAATAAGATGGAGCCTCAAACTAATAATACAGCGGTTAATGAAGTACAAGAATCTGCAGCATCTCAAGAAGAATTAGTACAAGAAACAGTAATGGAACCAGAATCAATTTCTGTTTTTAGCCAAGAAAAATCCTCGGGAAGCGATGAATTACATGGTGTTCAGATACAACCAGCTATGACTTTAAATATTTTAGGGGAAATTATTTATTATCAAAATGGTGGACAAATAGCAGGACAAAGTATTATTGATGCAAACTCTGATTCTGAAGCATCTACATGGGGGGGAGCTCAAATATTTTCTGGAAATGATGGGCTCAACACACATTTTATCGGTCACAATCCTGGAGCATTTAGCATTATTTTTAGTTTATCAATTGGAAATCAAATAGTGGTAACTGATTCCATTGGGACATCTCAAACATATGTTGTGGATTCTATTTGTCAAGTAACAGATGATGGTGTAGATACTAATACGGGTACTGACTTATATGATATGATTGCTGGAGAAGGTGGAGGAGAAAGGATTACTTTACAGTCATGTATTAATGATGAAGTTAACTTAATTATTTTTGCTTCTGCACAATAGATAAAAAACACGATATTTGTAGTAAATATCGTGTTTTTGTTTACTTTTAGTACCTATATTGCATAAAATATGTTAAAATTTATTTAATTAATTATGTGTTTAAGGAGGATGGGTAGTGTGAAACACATTTTGAATAAAGATACTGAAAGACAGCAGCGTTTAATTATGTTGATGTTTAAGGATGATAAATGGAAATCAGCAAAATATATATCAGATACCTTATCTTGTAATATAAAAACATTAAGACAAGATATTGAATATTTAACAACTACTTACGAGGATGTTTTAATATGTGATTATTCAAAAAATATAGGTTATAAATTTTTTGTTAAAACAGGACATAGTATACAAGAAATATTTTTGGATTGGATTAACCACTCACTATTTTTTTCGATTATTACTGACGTATTTTATCAAAAAAATAAAGATGATAAAGATTATTTTTATAATACTTATTTTGTTAGTGAAACAACGTTGAAACGTCAAGTGGCTATTATAAATTATCATTTGAAAGAATTGGGTATATCTCTAAGTTTGAGTCAAATGAATTTTAAAGTAACGGATGAATTTGTTGCTCGGATATTTTTTGGCAATCGTGAAATGGAAAAGCGATCTATTTATGATTGGGATGATTCACAAATACAAAATCAACAATATGCCTTTCAAATTATTGAGATTTTAGAAGACTTCCATCAGATTAAATTAACTGTACTACAAAAAAATATGATGGCTTATTTTGTCCTTTGTTCAGTCATTCGTTCATCAGGAGGATTTTATTTAGATGAACCTAATATAATTGAGAGTCCATTGATGATTCATAAAAACGTTCAAGGTATTTTACGTTCGTTTAAAGACCCTAATAACAATATGAAGTATTTAACTTCTAAGGAGCAGATAAATGATACACTACGGTTTCTTGATAAATTTTTTGAAAAATTGAAAGTGACGTATACTTCGAAATTAGCAACAGATATCAGTGAAGAATTGATAGAACTTATTGTGGATAAAATGAAAACAGAAATAGGCGTTTTTGATAAGACATTATTAGTAAAAGATATTGGTTATATTCTTTTTGTCAAGGAAAATTATCCTTATAAAATGAGCTATATCAATCATAGAGGGTACTTTAATTCAGCTGCTATACAGATAAAATACCCTGTTTTTTACCAAGCAGTAATGGATAGTTTTAATCAATTATCTAACGATCATATCTGGTTAGCTACCTATACTCCTGAATTAATAAATAGTTTATTTAGGTATTGGAACGCACAAGATTATGGATATATCACTAGCATTAATCAGGTGAAAGTATTTATTTCAACCACGCTTAATGAAAATCAGGTGAAATTAAATCAATATATTTTTGAGAAAGCATTTAAGAATAAAATGGTTGTTATTGGTTATGAGTGTCAAAAGGCAAGTTGTAATGTTGATCCAACAAACAAAATATTAGCAGAAGCTGAACTAGTTATATGTAATCATCAATTTTATCAAGGTTTAGATAATATCATTATAGTAGATGATATTATTGATGATGCTAAGTTGTATTATATTAATCAACGACTAAATAAAATTCAAACTGAAAAAATGACAGGACTCTAATTTTCTCTTTATAAAACCATTTATTGGTTTGTTAAATTTGGATAATTTTCGTTACACTAAACTCTTAAAGGTAGGGTGAGTGGAGAATATGGAAATAAGAGAACTAATTTCTTATTATGAAAAGGAAATATATCATTTATTAGAGGATCAACGACGATTTCCTTATGATAATTTAGAAATCAATCAAACGATTACGATTTATCGAAAGTTTATTACTGAATTAAAACAACTGCTTTTTTAATCAGTTGTTTTTTATTTTAATAAATTTGTTCAAAAAAGATAGTAAAAAGAGGTGTGTGAATTGGGATTAATCTTAAATAAAAGTACAGAAAGACAAAGGCAACTTATTTTGTTTATTGCCCGAAATTATGAATGGGTCACAGCACAGGAGTTAGCAGATTATTTAGATTGTAATATAAAAACAGTTAGACAAGATATTAGTTATTTGGAAGAAAATTATGCCGATATTATTACAGTAGAATATTCTAAACAATTAGGTTATAGATTTTATACGATGGATGGACGTAATGTATTAGAAATTTATTTAAATTGGAGCCAGGAATCTCTTTTTTTCTCTATTTTATCTGATTGTTTTTTTGGAAAGAATACTAGCTTAGATTATTTCTATGATACTTACTTTATTAGTGAGACAACGTTAAAACGTCAAATGTCATTGATTAATCGAACTTTAAAAAAATTGGGTATTTCTGTTAGTTCTTCAACAGGACAATTGAAAGTAAAGGATGAACGGATATTAAGATTTTTTTATGCTTTATTTATTATTGAAAAACAATCTATTTACGAATGGAAAGATATGGATATGAATCAGAAAATATTATTTGACATAATAGGTATCTGTGAGCAATATTTTAATATTAATTTGAGTAATATCCAAAAAAATATTTTTTCTTTTTTTATTTATACATCTGTTATTCGCTCAAGTCAGGACAAGTTTTTAGATTTTGTAACAGCAATACCGTCTGATTTTGAGCAAATTGTGTCTCAATCTTTAAAAATATTAAAACATGAATCAACTTTTGATGTTTTTTTGACTAGTGAGGCACATTATAGAGATAGTTTACAATTTGTCTATGTGTTATTTAGTCAATTAGCTGATCATTATCACTCTCAAGAGGTGGAAGGTTTAACAACACATTTTATTTTCTCTATATCTAGTAAGATGAAAGTTGATGAAAAAGTTCTTGATTATCAGGGGATAAAAAAAGAATTAGCCTACGTTTCTTTTATGAATGATGTTTATCCTTATCAACTAAATTTGGTTAGTTTACGAAGTGAATTAAATGCTAAATCTATTAAATTACAGTATCCAATTTTTTATGATATTGTATCCCAAAGTTTAAAAGAATTAGAAATAAATACTCCTTGGATTCGTTTTTATAAGCCTTTATTGATTAGTCGTGCCTTTAGGTATTGGGATTATAAGGAATTTGAGAGTCTTACTAAAATTAAGCCTGTTTCAATAGTGGTCTCGACAACTTTAGAGAAAAATCATGCTGAGATTTTAAGTTATATTTTAAAACAAACATTTCAAGCTAAAATTAGAATTGTAGGATTAGAATATGAAAAGACATTATTTAATAGTAAAGAAACGAGGGATTCTTTGAATAAAGTCGATATTGTGATAACGAACCACCTCTTTTATCACGACTTAGATAATGTGATTATTGTAGATGACGTTATTGAAAATAATCGATTAGAAGCTATTAAACGTTTAATAGATGGTATATTAATGAAAAATACTGAACAAGGTTTGGAATAATATTGCTGAACAGTCATTGAAAAAGATTGTGAAAAATGATACACTCGATGTGAAAATCATCACAATTTTTTTAGGAGGGATGGACTGTGGAAAAACACAAAAATATGAGAATGGTCCCTAAAGCAACAACTAAGCGCATACCACTCTATTTTAGATATTTAAAAACATTAGATGAAACAGGTGTAAAACGTATTAAGTCAAATGAATTTAGTAAAATGATTCAAATTCCATCGGCAACTATTAGACGGGATTTTTCTCACTTTGGAGAATTAGGAAGAAGTGGTTATGGCTATGATGTTCCATACTTAATAGAAGTCTTTAGTGAGATATTAAAAACAGATATCGAAAAACGAATTGCACTAATTGGCGCTGGTAATCTGGGACGAGCATTGATAAAAAATAATTTTAGACGAGATACGAATTTAAACATTGTAGCAGCTTTTGATGTCAATCCAGCTATTATTGGGGAAAAAATTAATGGTATTTTTGTAAGAGATATGACTGAATTAAAAAATATTGTAAAAAAAGAAGGCATTACAACAGTTATTATGACTGTACCAAGCAGTAAGGCACAACAAGTGATTGATGATGTTGTTGATGCGGGAGTAACAGCTATTTTAAATTTTGCCCCCAAGCGATTAAAAGTGCCATCACATGTTCAAGTTCAATACATTGATTTAACAACGGAACTGCAGACACTCATCTATTATGATGAAAATTACAATCATGCTAATCTTGATTTAATCTAGCTAATTTAAGCATCTATTTTGTATATTTTTTGTTATTTCACTATAATAAAGGAAGCTCAAACAAAGGATGTGTCGATATGGAAGTATTGTTAAAAGGTAACCCAGTTGAATTAGTAGGAACACCACCCAAAGTTGGTGAAAAAGCTCCAACATTTAGTTTAAAAGATTTGTCAGATCATGTAATTTCATTAGACGAATTAAAAGGAAAACCAGTTATCATTAGTATTGTGCCTGATATTGATACGAGTGTTTGTGCACTACAGACAAAACACTTTAACAAAGAAGCAGCAACGATTGCTGATATTCACTTTTTAACGATTTCAAATAACACAAAAGAGCAATTAGCAAATTGGTGTGCAGCTGAGTCAGTTGATATGACTATGTTAAGAGATGAAGAGGGTATTGTTGGGAAAGAATATGGTATCTTAATCCCAGAAATTGGTCGCTTAGCACGTTCAATTTTTGTGTTAGACAAAGATGGTGTGATTACTTATGAAGAGATTGTACCAGAAGTTTCAACAGAACCAAATTATGTGAAAGCATTAGAAGCAGCGAAAGCTTTAATCTAAGTTTGACGAAATGATTGTACCAATGTAAAATGAATGGCATAACCAACCACGATGAACAGGAAGAGTAATACTTGGAGATATATCCAGAGAGAAAATCCATTGGCTGAAAGATTTTCCATTTGAAAAGTATGAAGGTAGCCTAGGAGTGGGAACCGTATTGTCAACGTTATATGACCTAGAGAGATAAGCGTATTTGTATGCTTATAAGATAGGTGGTACCGCGAGATAATCGTCCTAAAGTTAGAAATAACTTTAGGGCTTTTTTGTTTTGAAAAATAAAAAATAAGGAGAAATGTATATGACAGATGAACAACAAAACTTAGCGCCAAAGTTTGACCCAAAAGCTGTTGAAAAAGGGCGTTATAAAGAGTGGCTAGAAAAAGATTTATTTAAACCAAGTGGGGATGAAAGTGCACCAGCGTATTCTATTGTCATTCCACCACCAAATGTGACAGGAAAGCTTCATTTAGGTCATGCATGGGACACAACGCTGCAAGATATGATTATTCGTCAAAAAAGAATGCAAGGTTTTGATACATTATGGTTACCTGGTATGGATCATGCTGGGATTGCGACTCAAGCGAAAGTTGAAGAAAAATTACGTGGTGAAGGGGTATCACGATATGATTTAGGTCGTGAAAAATTCATCGAAACAACGAAAGAATGGAAAGAAGAATATGCTGGACACATTCGTGAGCAATGGGCGAAATTAGGTTTATCTTTAGACTATTCAAGAGAAAGATTTACTTTAGATGATGGACTATCTGATGCGGTGAAAAAAGTTTTTGTAACACTTTATAACAAAGGACTTATTTATCGTGGTGAGTACATCATTAATTGGGACCCACAAGCAAAAACAGCATTATCTGATATCGAAGTAATCCATAAAGACATCGAAGGCGCGTTTTATCATATGTATTATCCACTTGCTGATGGTAGTGGTCAGTTAGAAATTGCCACAACTCGTCCAGAAACCATGCTTGGGGACACAGCTGTTGCCGTTCACCCTAAAGATGAACGTTACCAACATTTAATTGGTAAAACAGTGATTTTACCATTAGTGGATAAAGAAATTCCGATTGTGGCTGATGACTATGTTGATATGGAATTTGGAACAGGTGTCGTAAAAATTACACCAGCTCACGACCCTAATGACTTTGAGGTGGGTAATCGTCATGACTTACCTCGTGTTAATGTGATGAATGATGATGCGACAATGAATGATTTAGCTGGCAAATATGCTGGGATGGATCGCTTCACAGCACGTAAAGAAGTTATTAAAGATTTAGACGAACTAGGATTACTTAAAGGTATTGAAAAAATGACTCACAGTGTTGGTCACTCTGAGCGAACTGGAGTAGTTGTTGAGCCAAGGTTATCAACACAATGGTTTGTTAAAATGGCACCACTTGCGAAAAAAGCTGTCGAAAATCAAGCGACAGATGATGCCGTTGATTTTTATCCACCACGTTTTAATCAAACATTCTTAACTTGGATGGAGAATGTGCATGACTGGGTAATTTCTCGTCAACTTTGGTGGGGGCATCGAATTCCAGCTTGGTATCATAATGAAACAGGCGAAGTCTATGTTGGAGAAGAAGCACCAAAAGACATTGAAAATTGGCACCAAGATGAAGATGTGTTAGATACATGGTTTAGTTCAGCTCTTTGGCCATTTTCAACAATGGGTTGGCCTGATACAGAATCACATGACTTCAAACGTTATTTCCCAACGAATACTTTAGTAACTGGTTATGACATTATTTTCTTCTGGGTAAGTCGTATGATTTTCCAAAGTTTAGAATTTACGGGTGAACGACCATTTGAGAATGTGTTGATTCACGGGTTAATTCGTGCCGAAGATGGACGTAAAATGAGTAAATCTCTCGGTAATGGTATTGATCCAATGGATGTGATTGACCAATACGGGGCGGACGCATTGCGTTGGTTCTTATCAAATGGTTCAACACCAGGTCAAGACATGCGTTTTAGTTATGAAAAAATGGATGCTGCTTGGAACTTCATTAATAAAATTTGGAATGCCTCTCGTTTTGTATTAATGAACGTTGAAGGAATGACGTACGATGATATCTCACTTGTTGGGGATAAAACAGTTGCAGATAAATGGATTTTAACTCGCTTAAATGAAACGATTGAAAAAGTAACGAACTTCTTTGACCGCTTTGAGTTTGGTGAAGCAGGTCGTCATTTATACAACTTTATTTGGGACGATTTCTGTGATTGGTATATTGAGATGAGTAAGGAAGTTCTTTATGGTGAAAATGAAGAACAAAAACAAATGACGCGTAGTATTTTAGTATATGTATTAGATAACATCTTACGTTTACTACACCCAATCATGCCATTTGTGACAGAAGAAATTTGGGAAAAAATTCCACATCAAGGTGAATCAATTGTAGTGGCAGCATACCCAACAGTAAATGAAGTTTGGACAGATGAACAAGCGGCAGAAGGTATGGAAGTATTAAAAGAATTAATCCGCTCAGTTCGTAATATTCGCTCAGAAGTGAATGCACCAATGTCTAAGCCAATTACATTGTTAATCAAAACATCAAAAGATTCAGTTAAAGACTTCTTTGAAGCAAATACTAATTATATCGAACGTTTCTGTCATCCAGAAGTGTTAGAAATTAAAGAAGAATTTGATGTACCAGATTTAGCCATGAGTGCAGTGATTACTGGAGCTGAAATCTATTTACCATTAGAAGATTTAATCAATATTGATGAAGAAATTGCTCGTTTGGAAAAAGAGTTGGATAAGTGGACGTCAGAAGTCGCACTTGTTGAGAAGAAATTAAGCAATGAACGTTTTGTTTCAAATGCACCAGAAGCAGTGGTTGCAACAGAACGTGAGAAACAAAAAGATTACTTAGAAAAACAAGCCTCTGTAAAAGAAAGACTTGCTTCTTTGAAAAAATAAATAAAGGTGGCTGTACAAGATGGAGTATGGAGAAATCATTTCATGGATACATGAACGCACAAAGTTTGGTATTCGTCCGGGGTTAACACGAATCAATTATTTATTAGAACAATTAGACAATCCGCAAGATAAGTTAAAAATTGTTCATATCGGTGGAACAAATGGGAAAGGCTCAACGACAACGTTTTTACGTTGTCTGTTAGAGCAACAAGGGTTAACAGTCGGTACATTTACCTCACCTTACATTGAGTCATTTAATGAACGCATTGCCATTAATGGCCAACCAATTCCTAATGAAGACTTGGTTGAAATATGTGAAAAAGTGATACCTATCGTGGATAAGATGGATGAAGTACCAGAGCTAGCCCACACTGTTGAATTTGAAGTATTAACTGCCATGATGTTTGATTATTTTGTTGATAAAAAGGTCGATATTGTGTTAGTCGAAGTTGGTTTGGGCGGACGTTTTGACTGTACGAACGTGATGACTCCACTTGTGTCAGTAATTACGACAATTGGTTTGGACCATGTCGATATTTTAGGAGATACGATTGAACAAGTTGCTAGTCAAAAAGCTGGGATTATTAAAGAAGGAAGGCCAGTTATTGTCGGAAATGTTTCAGATGAAGCATTTGATGTGATTAGTAAAGAAGCAAACTCATTACATGCTCCAATCAAACGTTATGGAGTTGACTTTGATAGTCAATACTTACAACCAACTGATAATTGGGGAGAAATATTCAATTTTAAATCTACAGATGTTGATTTAAAACAGTTATCCATTAATATGGTTGGAAAACATCAAGTAGATAATGCTAGTGTTGCGATAGAAGCATTTAATAAAGTTTCAGAGATATTACACTTACCTGTGGCCAATCGTGATTATCAAAAAGGGTTAAAACAAGCTTTTTGGCCAGGACGTATGGAAAAAATTTCCGATGAACCATTTATTGTTTTGGATGGCGCTCATAATGATCATGCAATGGAAGTGTTAGTGGATAATTTACAACGTGAGTTTTCTGACCGCCGTATTCATACTATCTTTGGAGCACTAACAACTAAAGACATTAAAGGGATGATAGAGTTATTACAATCAGTTAATAACCTAGACTTGAAAGTAACAACGTTTGACTACCCGAAAGCTTGTACAAAAGAGTTGTATGAAGAAATGGGATTAACAGCCTATGATCATTGGCAAGAAGCACTATCTGATACTTTGAAAGAAGTATCAGGAGATGATTTGATTTTAATTACAGGTTCACTGTACTTTATTTCTCAAGTCAGACAAATTTTATTAGGAGAGTGACGTGTGAAAAAAATTAGCGGCGTTATTTTTGATATGGATGGTTTGTTGTTTAATACAGAGGCAGTCTATTCAAAAAATAATATTGAAATAGCACAACGATTTAATATGCCAGGTTATGATGAAGAGTACTATAAATCAGAAGTTGGTTTAGGTGAGAAAGCTGTTTATGAAAAATACACCAATGATTTTCCAATGCTTGAAAAAAATGATGTGGATCAATTTTTTAAAGAAAGTAGAGAAAGTACTTGGAACGAGTTTAATGAAAAAGGCGCTCCGTTAAAACCTGGAGTGGAAGAATTATTAACTTATTTGAATCATCATGATATAGCATGTGTGGTTGCTTCAAGTAATAACCGAGTGGCAATTGACTTGTTGTTGGACAAAGCTCAATTAACTGATAAATTTAAGGGAATCGTAAGTGGTGATGATGTAACACATGCTAAACCACATCCTGAAATTGTCGAAAAAGCTGTATCATTACTTGGAACACCAAAGAAAGAAACCATCATGTTGGAAGATTCGCTAAACGGTATTCGGGCATCTTTTTCTGCTGGAGTTCCTGTCATTATGGTGCCTGATTTAATTTTATCTAATGATGAAGCAAATGAAAAAACATTAGCCGTCAAAGATGATTTGTTTGCGGTTTTAGACTACATAAAATCAAATTAAGAAAAACTCTTTCTTTTTCACGTATGTTTTGAGTGAAGAAGGGAGTGTTTTTTTATTGAAAATTAAATGCCGAGAGCAAGAGTATAAAGATCAATTATTACCTCGTGAGCGATTAATACAATATGGTTCTGAGGTTTTATCCAATGAAGAGTTATTGGCTATTGTGTTACAATCAGGAAACAAGTCAACACCAGTCATGCAATTAGCAGAAAATATGTTAAAAGAAGTGGATGGGTTGTACGGATTAAAAACCGTTAAAATAGAGGAATTGATGAATTTAAATGGAATAGGAACAGTGAAAGCGGTACAAATAAAAGCTATTGTGGAATTAGGAAAACGATTAGCTTTATCAACACAAGAAAAATATGGAAAAATTTATTCTAGTCAACAAATTGGCGAACGATTAATTGAAGAAATGAAGGATTTAACACAAGAACATTTTATGGTATTTTATTTAAATGCTAAAAATGAAATCATTAAAAAAGAAACGATTTTTATTGGCACATTAAATCAATCGATTGCTCATCCACGTGAAATTTTTCATCTAGCCGTGAGGTATTCGGCCTCTCGTCTTATCATTGTTCACAACCATCCGTCTGGAAATCCAGAACCGTCAGATCAAGATGAAATATTCACAGAACGTTTGGTTTCTTGTGGTAAAATGATGGGTATAGAGATTTTAGATCATATAATTGTAGGAGAATCCGGTTACGTAAGTTTTAGAGAAACTAAGAGATTGACATTGTGAAAACGTGTCTTTACTTGCAATTAAAAGAGACATGAGTTATCATGAATATGTAATATGGTTTTGGATTTCAATAGATGTTGTATGAAACACCCTCTATCGACCGAAAGCAAGTATTACAAAAATTAACATGTGCTACGGCACGAGGAGGAAGTAACATGGCTCAAGGAACAGTAAAATGGTTTAACGCAGAAAAAGGATTTGGATTTATTCAACAAGAAGAAGGAAATGACGTATTTGTACATTTTTCAGCTATCGAAGGCGACGGATTCAAAACTTTAGAAGAAGGTCAAGCTGTAACATTCGAAATCGAAGAAACAGATCGTGGACCTCAAGCAGCAAACGTTGTAAAAGCGTAATTAATTCTAATTAAAATTTTAAGTGTAAGTGGTTAATCCACTTACACTTTTTTTATTAATTTGTTGCATGGTATAAAGTTATCGGATAATATGGGCTCTCCGTCAAATGATGTGGATGAGTAAAATTTAGTGAATTTAAGCAACGAAAGACAACAGGTTTTCGTTGCTTATTTATTTACCTTGAAAACTAAGTAAAATTCTATATTTATAGTTTTGGAAATTTCTATAGCCATAGGCTATTCGTTTGATTAGCTTAATTTTATTGATGGTCCCTTCTAATGGTCCGTTAGAAAATGGAAACTTGAAAGTATTATTAATTCTTGGAAGATGTTTTTTTAGTGTTCTGATAGATGTTTTCATTGGTTCAGAGATTAACTCATGACTTAATAATAGTAGATCTGAGAAAGCCTCAAAATCATTGTTTTTACTACAATATAATAAGTTTTGATAGAGTCCGTATGTCTCAGATAGTTCTTTGCTTAAGCTTAGTAAATAATCCATAATATCTGTTTCAGGTAAGATATTTTTAAATAATCGTTGATAACGATAGTCTTTATAATTTAATTCGTTAGAGTCTTTTAAAAATAGCTTCCAATATCTCTTTAGTTTTCTATAATTCTTTAGATCATTAAGGTTTGATGTCTTAAACTTATTCATTGTTCTAATTCTTGTAATATTTAATGAACGACTAATTAATTGAACTAAGTGAAATCGGTCAATAACCACTGAAGCATTTGGAAAAAGTTTATTAGCTAGTTTAAAATAGCCAGCATTCATATCAACAACGATCGTTGCGACTTTATTTCTTACTTTCAAAGGGTATTTTGAAAAGTGTTTTTCTAACGTAATCCTTTTATTATCTGGTAAAATATCAATAATTTTATGTGATAAGGAGTCTGAGTAGATAAAACTGTACTTACCTTGATTGTTTTTTACAGATGTAAACTCATCAAAACATAGGTGTTGAGGCAAGTCCGTAAATTTATTTGACAGTTCTTTCCCAAATAAATTAAGAATTCTACTGATTGTAGTAGTTGATACAAAATGTCTTTTAGATAAGTCTTTCAATGAGATAGCATCGGATAACTCCATGCCAATAGACTGTTTCACTCTGTTAGCAATAAAGCAGTGCTTATCAATTTCTAAAGATTCAGCTATAAAAGAGGTGTGACATTTACGACAAAGGAACCGTTGTTTCTTTAGTGATAGATAGGTTGGATAATGGGCAACACTTAGCCATTTTATTCGAGAAGAAATAAAACCATTTTTTACAATAGAATAGTTTTCATTCTTAATTCCACAACAAGGACAAGCCAAAGGCTTATAAGTAAGTGTTCCGCTATAGATTTTACTTCTAACTCCTTTTATCATTTTTTCTTCACAAAAAATAGAATCAAAATAAATGTTTGTGTCTTTCAAATCCAGCGACACTCGGATACAATGGTTGTGAGACATATGAATCTTCCTTTCTAAAATTTGGTTTGGTCACTTTAATTTTACCTGGAAAATTCGTATGTTTCTTTTTTATGTAAAAAAATAGATGCAGATGAATTTCTTCATCCACATCAAAAATTATACAGCCATAATATGAGGAAACAAAGTTGTATAAAAAGAGGAGTTTAATAAATGGAATTGAAAACATTACTAATAATTTTTTTAATTAATTTTTGTTATGTTACACTAAATACTATCCGTTTCATGTTAACAATGAAAGGGTCACGTGTTATTGCCCCATTACTTAGTATGGTGGAAATTTCCATCTATGTTGTTGGTCTATCTTTAGTATTAAATCAAATTAATAACCCTGTTAATTTGTTTGTATATGCATTAGGTTATGCTTGTGGAATTGTTTTAGGGATAAAAATTGAAGATTATTTAGCATTAGGCTATATTATGGTGACAGCTATCGTGCCATTAAATGAAGAAAACAAGGAACTTCCAGACTTGTTAAGAGACGAGGGGTATGGTGTGACGCAAACCATAGCTCATGGACGAGAAGGAGAACGATTAGTACTAGAAATTTTATCTGCTAGAAAATCGGAGCGTTCTTTATATAAAGATATTAAGGATTTTAATGACAAAGCGTTTATCATCTCTTATGAACCTAAGTACATTTCTGGAGGATTCTGGACGAAAAAAGTACGTGAAAGGAACAAGAGAAGATGATTACATTTGAACAAAAAAGATTTGATCATTTAACCCGACAAGAATTATTTTCTATGTATCACCTACGAGTTGCTGTGTTTGTTGTGGAACAAGATTGTCCTTATCAAGAGGTAGATGAGATAGATTTATCAGCTATACATGTTTTAGGAAAAAATGAAGCAGGTGAGTTAGTTGCTTATATGAGGTTGTTTCAAGAAAACCAATCTTGGCATATTGGCCGAGTAACTGTTCGAAAAAGTGATAGACATCTTCATTATGGAAGAAAGTTAGTTTCATATGGTTTGTCTTGTGTACCAACTAATCAATTAATAAAAGCACAAGCACAGAAGTATTTAAAAAATTTTTATGAATCATTTGGTTTTGAAGCAACTTCGGATGTTTATCTAGAGGATAATATTCCACATATTGATATGGAATGGATAAAAAAAATATGAAAAAACCTGTAAATGCTTAATTAGTTTTAAGCATTTACAGGTTTTTAGATTATTATTTACTGGATGTTTCAAGTACCATTGGCAGAATCATTGGATGACGTTCAGTTTTCTCAATTAGAAATGGTTGAACAGTGTTAACAATCACTTCATTTAGCATTACTTCATCACACTCGGGATGTTTTAATGCTTTTCTGATAGCGTTAAATAATAACCGTTGTGTCTCTTGGATTAATTCACCAGACTCTCTCATATAAATAAAGCCACGAGATAAAATATCTGGACCAGCAACAATCATTTTTGATTGATAGTCAACTGTGGCAACAGCTAATACTAAACCATCTTCTGAAAGAATTCGGCGATCTTTTAAAACGATGCTTCCAATATCTCCAATCCCATTACCATCAACATAAACATCCTCTGCATTAAAATGTCCGGCTCGTCTCGCACTATCGCTTGTTAGAGCTAATACATCACCGTTTTCTAAAATGAAACAATTTTCTTTAGGGACACCTGTTGCTTGAGCTAATTTCGAATGGATATTTAGCATACGATATTCTCCATGAACTGGAACGAAGTATTTTGGTTTTAATAAACGTAAAAACAGCATTTGTTCTTGCTGCCCACCGTGTCCAGATGTATGAATATTATTCACTTTACCATGAATGACATTAGCTCCAGCTTCGGATAATAAATTGATTAAACGATTCACACTAGTTGTGTTTCCTGGAATAGGTGAGCTTGAGAAAATCACGGTATCATCAGGTTGAATCGAAATCTGACGATGAGTTCCATTAGCAATACGGCTTAAGGCAGCCATTGGTTCACCTTGAGATCCAGTACATAAAATCATAATCTCATTAGCTGGGTATTTATTAATATCGCGAGCATCGATAAAGGTATCATCAGGAACGGTAATATGTCCTAATTCACGTCCATTTACAATGGCATTTTCCATACTACGACCAAAAACCGCAATTTTTCGGCCTGTTTTAACAGCTGCTTGAGCTGTTTGTTGTAGACGGAAAATATTTGAAGCAAACGTCGCGAAAATGACACGACCTTCAACTTTTTCAACAATTTTTGTAATGGATTCCCCAATTACTTTTTCAGACTTTGTAAATTCAGGAACTTCAGCATTGGTACTATCTGATAGTAAACATAATACACCTTCTTCACCTAGGCGTGCCATTTTATGTAAATTGGCCGGCTCTCCAACGGGTGTAAAGTCAAACTTAAAATCACCAGAATACACAATATTTCCTGAAGGAGTTTTAACAACAACTCCATTTGCTTCAGGAATACTATGAGTGGTTCTGAAAAAACTAATTTGAGTTTTTCTAAACTTGATCACAGTATCTTCATTCACTTCATGTAAGACAGCGTCACGAAGTAAGCCGTGTTCTTCTAGTTTATTACGAATCAATGCAAGAGCTAGAGGGCCAGCGTAGATTGGGATATTTGCTTGTCTTAAAAGAAATGGTATCCCACCAATATGATCTTCGTGCCCATGAGTAATCACTAGTGCTTTGACTTTTTTGATATTTTTAACAATGTATTGGTAATTTGGTATGACATAATCGATACCTAATAAGTCGTCTTCTGGAAATTTAATTCCAGCATCAACAATGATAATTTCATCTTGAAATTGGACGCCATAAGTATTTTTACCGATTTCCCCTAGTCCACCTATTCCAAAAACACCTGTTTCATTGTTTTTTATTTGGGGTTTCATGATTAATTAAAATCCACTAATTCAAAGTTAGTATGTTCTTTTTCATAATCTAAATGGTTTCCTTCTAGGGGTTGGATAAACTCAATGTTGTAATTAGTGTGCTCAGTAATTAATCGGCGAGCAGTGATAGGTGAATCTGATTCGATGTAAAGAGATTGTGTTTTTTCTCTTTGTGGGCTAAATTTTTTGTCCTCTTGGTAATATACTTTATAAATCATTTGACATTCTCCTTTATAATAAATGAAATTTTTATCTTTAATTTGTTAAAACACGACAAAATTAGGTGCAAGAAGACACCTTTTTAAAGTAATAGTTATCTTAAATCGTTGATTTAAGATAACATGGAATTTTGTCTTATTCCACGAATGTTTACTATCTTTTTCACCGTCGTATTTTGGAGTATACAGCTCCAACAATTAGGTTCATTTTATCATAATTGCAAATAATTGTATAGAAACATTCACTACGCCAAAAAAGGATATCGTTTTCATAGGTGAAACTTGTTTTATATTTAACTAATCACTGACTTTTTTTGACAAATCAGTTATGATAAAATGGTGTATTAAAGATATATTAAATGAAAAAAGAGGGTGGATAGATGAAAACGATGTGGAATTATGCCATGAAACAAAAAAAATTATTATTATTAAACTTTTTTTGTGTGTTTGGTTTTATTCTAATAGAATTAGGTCTACCAACTTTACTTGCAAAAATGCTAGATCAAGGTGTGATAAATAATGATATGGCAGTTGTGAAACAAGTTGGGTGGCAAATGGTGATTGTGACGGTTGTTGGAATCATTTTAAACTTAAGTTTAGCTGTTGTTGGAGCAAAACTTAACACAGGAATTATTAAACATATGCGTGAGGATATGATGGAGAGTATTCAACGCTTTTCTCATAAAGAATATGAAGATTTTGGTATGTCTTCACTTATTACTAGAACAACAAATGATGCCTTTCAAGTAATGAACTTTATGGGGATGATTTTAAGAATAGGATTTATTACTCCAATTATGTTTATTGCGAGTTTATATATGATCGTTAGAACAAGTCCTTCGTTGACGATATTTGTTTTTGTTGGCTTACCATTTTTGATACTAGGTATGTTAGTGATTGCTAAGTTTTCAGAACCTTTATCAAAACGTCAACAAAAAAATCTAGATAATATGAATCTAATATTACGCGAAAATTTATCTGGTTTAAGAGTGATTCGTGCGTTTGTTAATGAAACATTTGAAGAGAAACGATTTGATAATGTTAACAATGCTTACGCAACAAGCTCAATGAAGTTATTTAAATTAATGGCTTCAGCTCAACCAGCTTTTTTCTTACTATTTAATATTATTATGGTATTTGTTATTTGGTTTGGAAGTGTTCAAATCAATGCAGGTAGTTTAGAGGTTGGGAATTTAATCGCATTTATCGAGTATATTTTTCATGCGTTATTTTCATTCATGTTGTTTGCTTCTGTGTTTATGATGTACCCACGTGCAGCAATTTCAGCTACTCGTGTACAAGAAGTCTTAGATGTTAAACCTGCTATTCAAGATAATCAATCTGGTATCACAGAAACAAAGACACAAGGTGTCATTGAATTTGATAAGGTTTCTTTTGCCTATCCAGGTCATAGTGAAAGTCCTGTGATACGAGATGTTAGTTTTACAGCTAATCCAGGAGAAACTGTTGCGTTTATTGGGAGTACTGGTAGTGGTAAGTCAACATTAATTCAATTAATTCCAAGATTTTATGATGTGAGTCGAGGCTCTATAAAAATTGATGGAGTAGATGTACGAGATTATAAGTTAAAAAGTTTAAGAGAAAAAATTGGGTATATTCCACAAAAAGCGGTTCTTTTTTCTGGCACTATTGCAGATAATTTGCGTTTTGGTAAGCAAGATGCGACAGAAGAAGAGATGAGAGAAGCGCTGGACATCGCACAAGCAACAGAATTTGTTTCTCAAAAACCAAAAGGCTTGTTAGAAGTGATTACAGAAGGTGGTTCTAATTTTTCTGGAGGACAAAAACAACGGTTAGCTATTGCGCGAGCGATTATTAGAAAACCAGCTATCTATGTATTTGATGACAGTTTCTCAGCACTAGATTATCGAACAGATGCTATGTTGCGTCAGCGACTAAAAAAAGAAACAACAGAATCCACTGTTTTAATCGTAGCACAACGTGTAAGTACCATCATGCATGCAGATAAAATTGTTGTGTTAAATGAAGGGGATGTTGTAGGTATAGGAACGCATAAAGAGTTGCTGAAAACTTGTCAAGTTTATTATGATATTGCCTCATCACAATTAACAGAGGAGGAATTAAAATGAAACAATCATTTGGACAATTAAAAAGACTGTATCAATATATTTCTCCTTATAAATTTAGTTTTATTGGCGCTTTGTTTTTAGCGGTTATAGCAGTTGTGATGAATGCATTGATGCCATTTGTAACAGGGTTACCGACTACTAGAATAGCGCAAAATGTAAAAAATGGTGAATCGCTTGATTTTAATTATATTTTTAACGTGTTAATTGTATTATTTATCATCGGACTTGTTTACAGTTTATCTAGTTTTTTTGCCCAATGGTTTATGACACAAGTTGTGCAACGGTCCATGAAAGATTTAAGAACTGATATTTCGCAAAAAATTAATCGACTTCCCGTCTCTTACTTTGACACACATCAATTTGGGGATATTTTATCTCGTGTGACAAATGACGTGGATGCTGTAAGTAATGCGTTGCAACAAGGATTAATCGCTATCGTCAATGCCCTTTTAGGGATAACGATGGCTGTTGTGGCAATGTTAACTATCAATGTAAAATTAGCATTGTTGGTTATGTTGATTATTCCACTATCTATGATTATTTCTAAATTAGTTGTTAATTGGTCTCAACCATATTTTAAACGTCAGCAAGATTCACTGGGTGAGTTAAATGGGTTTGTTCAGGAAAATTTAACAGGGTTTAATGTATTGAAGTTATATGGCCGAGAAGAAGAAACCGTTACAGATTTTAAAGATGTCAATCAACGTTTAACAAACAATGGATTTAAAGCAGCAGCAATCTCTGGGTTGATGATGCCATTAGTTAATTTGACAGCTTACAGTGCTTATATAGGAGTTGCTGTATTAGGATCATTTTATGTGATTTCAGGAACGCTACTTTTAGGTAATTTACAAGCATTCATTCAATATGTATGGCAAGTTAGTCAACCAATGGGACAAATTACGCAGTTATCTTCTATGTTACAAAGTGCATCTGCTGCCACAAAGCGTGTTTTTACGATATTAGATGAACCAGAGTCAATTGAAAATGACGCAGATATTCCACTGCCAGATGTGATTCGTGGTGATGTTGAATTTGATAATGTATCGTTTAGTTATCAAGCAGATAGACCATTGATTCAAAATTTTAGTGTATCTGTTAAAAGTGGACAAACAGTGGCAATTGTTGGGCCAACAGGAGCTGGAAAAACGACATTGATTAATTTATTGATGCGTTTTTACGATGTAACAGATGGTGCCATTAAAATTGATGGAATTGATACGAAAAAAATGAATCGTAGTGATGTTCGTTCTCTATTTGGCATGGTACTACAAGATGCTTGGTTGTATAATGATACGATTGCTGAAAATATTCGCTTTGGTAAACTTGATGCGACAGATTTTGAAATTGTTGATGCAGCAAAAACAGCTAACGTGGATCATTTTATTCGCACAATGCCTAGTGGTTATGAGATGGCAATAAATGAAGAAGGCGATAACATCTCTCTAGGACAAAAACAACTCCTAACGATTGCTAGAGCAGTGATTTCTAATCCTAAGATTTTAATATTGGATGAAGCAACTAGTTCAGTTGATACACGTCTTGAAGGACTCATTCAAAAGGCCATGGAAAAAGTGATGGAAGGGCGAACAAGTTTTGTGATTGCTCATAGATTGTCGACCATTCGTGAAGCTGACTTAATCTTAGTAATGGATCAAGGTCAAATCATTGAACAAGGAACACATGAGAGTTTACTAGCTAAAAAAGGATTTTATGAAAAATTATATAACAGTCAATTTGCAGAAGATATAGAAGTATAAAAGATAACCACTTTGTAAACTAATCAATTCTTACTAGTAGACGTAGGTGCTATTAGTCAGTATGATTAGAATACAAGTGGTTTTTTATTTTAATTTTAGCCATAGATGGATGAAAAATGATATACTTTTGACTACGAAGTATAAGGTATTAAAATGAGTCATGCGATAATAGAATAAAGGGGAGTACGTCATGTTGAAACTAGGTGTTATTGGAACAAATTGGATTACTCATGCATTTGTCAATGCAGCCATCAAAAGTGAAGAGTATGAACTTAGTGCAGTATACTCACGAACTAAGGGAAAGGCAGAAAAATTTGCTAGTAAATACGATCATTCAGAGACCATTCAGATTATGACTAATCTATCAGAATTAAGTGAATCAGAAGATATTGATGTGGTTTATATAGCATCTCCTAATAGTTTACATTACGAGCAAGCAAGATTACTGATGACGCATGGTAAACATGTGATTGTTGAAAAACCAGCAGTTTCAACGCTAGAAGAATTAGAAGAATTAATTGATTTGGCTGAGGAAAAAGAAGTATTCTTTTTTGAAGCGGCAAGACACATACATGAAGATAATTTTCAACGTGTTGCTTCATTTTTGAAAAATAGAGAAGATATTCTTGGAGCTAATTTAACGTTTATGAAGTATTCATCCCGTTATGACGCTCTTTTAAGAGGAGAAGAACCCAATATTTTTTCTGCTAAATACTCGGGTGGAGCCTTAATGGATTTAGGCGTATACTTAGTTTATACAGCAGTAGCTTGGTTTGGTAAACCAAACTCTGTCTATTATTTTAACCAAAAATTACCCACAGGTGTTGATGGGTTAGGAACAATGATTTTCCGTTATGATACGTTTGATGTGACGATGACTGTTGGAAAAAATGCTGATAGCTTTTTACCATCAGAAGTGTATCTAAGCGATAGTACATTATGTTTAGATGCAGTCAATAGTATTGGTAGTATCATTCAAAAGAAACGAGAAAATAATGAACTGTTAGAAATTAATTTTGGAACAGAGCAATCAGAAGATGTGATGTTAGAAGAAGCAAGTGCATTTGCAAATATTATGGTTAATCCAATGGGAATTAAACAGCAAAAAATATACCAAGATTGGGTACAACTTGCCAAAGATGTTCATGGATTGATGGAAACGATGAGAAAAGAATCAGATATTATATTTGCGGCAGACGCAAAAGAAATTAGAGGGTAAAAGTATGAGTATGTTAGAATTATTGCCAGAAGTTTGGCAAAAAGAATGGGATAAACAGAGCTACGGGGAACCGACGTTAATTCAAAGTACCCTATATCCATTATTATTAGAGAGTGAAAGTGTGTTAGGGATTTCTCCGACAGGATCAGGAAAAACGGTGGCTTATTTGTTGCCGTTATTACAAAAAGTGATTCAAGGAAATGGAAATCAACTCTTAATTATTTTGCCATCACAAGAACTAGCAAGTCAAGTGGCTGATGTCACAAGGGTATGGGCTAAAGGACTAGAATTAAATGTTCAAGCCATTATCGGTGGGGCAAATGTTAAGCGACAAATTGAACGATTAAAAAAACGTCCCGAAGTTTTAGTTGGGACACCGGGACGTGTGCTGGAATTAATCAAACTTAAAAAAATTAAAGCTCATTTAATCCAAACATTAGTCTTGGATGAGGTAGATGATTTATTAAGTGATGCCGATTTTAATTCAACTAAAGGCATTATCAAAAGTGTACAAGCAGATACACAAATTGTGGCAACCTCTGCTACAGGCGAGCAAATATTACCAAGAATGGATACATTGTTTAGAACAGAGTTACGTGTGATTGATGTGACAGAAGAAGATAACACGAAAGGAAGCATTCAGCATGGCTTTATTATGACTCCAGTTAGAAAACGTTCTGAAGTATTGCGTCGATTGGCTCATGTAGAAGGATTTAAAGGACTAGTATTTTTTAATCAAGTGAGCGAGTTAGGGGCAGTATCTGAGCGATTAAATTATCTAGGTATTAAACATCAAACACTCGCTTCTGATCAACACCAAGTAGAACGAAAACGTGCGATTCATGACTTTGAAATAGGACAAGTATCATTGTTATTAACAACTGACTTAGGTGCTAGAGGATTAGATTTTTCTGATTTGGATTATGTCATTCAGTATGACTTAGCTCAAAGTGTTCCAGATTACATTCACCGTGCAGGTCGTGTAGGACGTATGGGAAAACAAGGAACGGTGATTAGTTTAGTTAATGATGGAGAAAAACGAGAACTAAATCGATTGTATAAAGAAGTCGGAAAAACAGGAACAGAGTTTTTTGCAACGCATGGAAGATTAGTGACGGAAAAACCAGATACGCACACGGAAGAAGAGAGTAAAGAAGTTCGACCGGTAAAAGAAGAAAAAGAAAAACCAATTGCCAAAAAAGAAGAAAGCAATCGAGAAAAAATGGAGACACCAAAAAAGAAAAAGAAAAAAAATCGAACTAAGAAACAAAAGAATAAAGGAGCTAAATGGAAATAATTTTTTTATGAGGGGGAAGGCATGAAAAAACGGATCGTTTTAGTCTGCTTAGCTGGCATGACTACTAATTTACTAGTAAATCGTATGAGGCGAGCAGCAGATATGACAGATAAAAATATAGATATTGTGGCTATTTCAGCATCAGAAGTTGAAAAAGATATTCAAAATGAACAGACAGATATCTACCTTTTAGGGCCACAGGTTAGATATTTAAAAAAAGAATTGAAACAAAAATTAAATAATCCAAATGTTCCTGTTAAAAATATCGATATGACAGATTATGGGTTGATGAATGGATCCAAAGTATTTGCATATGCTGAAAGATTATTAGATGATACAAGTGAATGAAAAAGATATTGTGACTAGACTTTTATTAATAAAAGTGAGAGAATCATAATAGCTTTGATGTCCCTGTAGCTCAGCTGGATAGAGCACCGTCCTCCTAAGACGGGTGTCGTACGTTCAAATCGTATCAGGGACGTTTTCTTTTTAATAAATTAATTGAATTATTAATGAGTATAATATTATATATGTTTGAATATTGTATGAAAAATTAAAAATGTATGGAAGCAAATAAAAACACGTGGTACTATGAAATCAAATAAGGATTGTAACTGGTTAAGCAGGCAAAACCTCAAATGAAGGCGTTTACTCTATAGTTGGAGATAACGGCTTGTTTGAGGTTTTGCTTTTTTGTTTTTTATAGAATTAAAGTGACTGATTGTTTTAATAAGGTTTTTCGTTGTTTATCTATTTAGATATAAATGATTTTTTTCACAATATAGATTGACGGTTTTTCCTGACAAGTGTATGATTAGTTTGTTAAATGAGAATGGTTTTCATTATTGATTAATAGAAAAAATAAACATAGGTGAAAAAATGAAAAAATTGAAGGATTGTCAGATAAATAAAGTCTATCAATTTGTTGCGTTTAATGGTCAAGAATCTCATGGAAAACATTTAAAAAATTTGGGGTTGTTACCAGGAACAGAGATAGTTTTATTATCGAATAAAAAAAATCAACCATTTATTGTTCTATTTAAAGGGACAAAAATAGGAATAGATGATACTATTGCAGAATTTATCCAAGTTAGTGAGGATATAGAAAAAAATTCTGCCGAGCTTAAAACGTTGGATGAAATTGGTATTGGAAAACATGCACAAGTAGTTGATTTCACTGCAAAAGGAGCATTAAAACGGCGATTGATGGATATGGGATTAACAAAGGGTGTGCTCGTTCAGGTAAAACAATATGCTCCTTTAGGTGATCCAATTGAAATTACAGTTAGAGGTTATGAACTTAGTTTGAGAAAACAAGAAGCGTCGTTAATTTTGGTTAAAGAGGTGTAGCTATGACAAAAAAACAAATCGCATTAGTCGGAAATCCTAATAGTGGAAAAACGAGTTTATTTAACGAGTTAACAGGGTCTAATCAATCAGTAGGGAACTGGCCAGGTGTGACAGTAGAAAAAAAAGAAGGTAAATTAAAAAAGAACCCAAATATTGTGTTACAAGATTTACCAGGAATTTATTCATTGTCACCTTATACACCTGAAGAAGTAGTCGCACGAGATTATCTATTACAAGATAATCCATCTGGTATTCTGAATATTATTGATGCAAGCAATTTAGAAAGAAATCTATATTTAACCACACAGTTATTAGAGTTAGGCATTCCAATGATTTTATCACTAAACATGATGGATGTGGTTGAGAAAAAAGGAATTCGATTAAATGAAGAAAAATTAGCTTATTCTTTAGGGATTCCTGTAGTAAAAATGAGTGTGACTAAAAAAGAAGGGTTGGCTAATGCTCTTGTAGAAATAGACAAGCTATTTGTTCATGGAAGAATTCCCGATTTTCCTCTATATGACAATCGATTAGAAGTAGCTTTGTCTGAAATAAGTGAGTTATTACCAGACAATATACCAACTCATCAAAAAAGATGGTACAGTATCAAGTTATTTGAAAGAGATGAAACAGTTTGTTCACGAAACGTCATGTCTGATAAAGTGAAAAAAGAAATTGAAGACATTATTAGTATGACAGAAGAAATTATTGGAGACGATAGTGAGAGTATTATTATCAATGAACGATATAATTATATCAGTCAAGTTGTTAGTTTGTGTTGTGTAAAAGAAACGGATTACAAACTAAGCATGAGTGATCGAATCGATAAAATAGTAACGAATAGATGGCTAGCTTTACCAATCTTTGCGTTTGTGATGTGGTTAGTTTATTATCTATCCATCCAAACCATTGGAACGATTGGGACTGACTGGGTAAATGATGTATTATTTGGAGAAATTGTTCCAGATAATGTCACCAAGTTAATGGAGATGATGGCTATTGCCCCTTGGCTACAATCGCTTGTTCTTGATGGAATTATTGCCGGAGTAGGTGCGGTACTAGGGTTTTTACCACAGTTAATGGTCTTGTTTTTATGTTTATCACTACTAGAAGATTGTGGATACATGTCACGTATCGCTTTTGTCATGGACCGATTTTTCAGACGTTTTGGTTTATCTGGTAAATCATTCATTCCAATGTTGATTTCAACCGGTTGTGGTGTTCCAGGAGTGATGGCTTGCCGAACAATAGAAAATGAAAAAGATCGACGTATGACGATTATGACCACAACGTTTATGCCATGTTCAGCTAAATTACCTATTATTGGTCTTATTGCAGGTGCTTTTTTCCCACATAGTTCTTGGGTTGCACCATCAGCTTATTTTGTAGGGATAGGGTCCATTGTTTTATCCGGTATTATATTAAAGAAAACGGCATTATTCAGTGGAGACACAGCGCCATTTATTATGGAATTACCTGATTATCACATGCCAAGATTTCAAAACAGTTTTAGACAAATGATCGAGCGCTCAAAATCTTTTGTGAAAAAAGCAGGGACGATTATTTTTGCCAGTTCTGTTATAATCTGGTTTTTATCTTCATTTAATTTTCGAGGACAAATGGTTGAAACGGATCAAAGTATTTTAGCTTTTTTAGGTCAATCAGTAGCATTTGTTTTTGCTCCACTTGGATGGGGAAATTGGAAAACAACAGTGGCAACTGTAACAGGATTAGTTGCAAAAGAAAACGTCGTAGGAACGTTTGGTATTTTGTATAGTAACTTGCAAGAAGTCTCAGAAACTGGAAAGGAATACTGGCCATTATTAAGTGCTAGTTTAACACCAGTAGCTGGATATTCATTTTTATTATTTAATCTATTATGTGCACCATGTTTTGCTGCAATTGGAGCAATACGTCGAGAAATGAATGATTGGAGATGGACAACGCTGGCGATAAGTTATCAATGTCTATTAGCTTATGTCGTTAGTTTAGTTGTTTATCAATTTGGTCATTTCCTATTTGAAGATGGCACATTTGGTATAGGACAAGTTGTAGCAAGTATGTTAGTTATTGGTCTGATTATATTAATAACAAGAAAACCTAGAAAAGAAAAATTAGTCGGTGTAGAAGGTATCAGTATATTATAGGAGTGATAGTATGGGCACAATTATTTTAGCTGGAATTATTTTTTTAGGAGTAGCTAGGGTTGTATATAAGTATGGTGTAAAAAAAGAAAAAACATGCGATTGTTCTTCGGTGGACTGTCCGATAAAAAAAGAAACGATTTCAGATAAATAGAGTATCATCATAATCCCTCATGTTAATTTTAACTATTAACGTGAGGGATTTGTTATTTAAAAATCTAAAAGTATATAAAAAATTAGATTTTATAGTAAAATAAAGGCAAAGGGATTATTCAGTCATGTTTTAAAGAACTTACATAACTTATTATTAAGAGGTAGATTTATAATAAGGTTAATATCTGTTAATAATACAAAGGAGAGAACAATCATGACAAAAATGACAGAATTATTAGGAATTCAATACCCCATCTTTCAAGGGGCAATGGCTCAAATATCAACTTCACAGCTAGTAGCTGCCGTGTCAAATGCTGGTGGATTAGGCATCATTGCATCTGGAGGTATGAGTGGTGAACAATTAAAACAAGAAATAGATAAAACGAGAGCACTAACAGATAAACCATTTGCCGTAAACGTGATGTTGATGATGGAGAACTGTGATGAAATTATTGATGTTATTATAGCTAGAAATGTGAAAATAATCACAACAGGTGCAGGGACTCCTAAACGATACATGCCACGACTAAAAGAAGCAAATATCATCGTCATCCCAGTTGTTCCTAATGCAAAATTAGCTAAAAAGATGGAAGATTTGGGAGTAGATGCGGTTGTTGCTGAAGGAATGGAAGCTGGTGGACACATAGGAGAAGTTGCAACGATGCCTTTGGTGACAGCTGTGACAAATGCTGTGACAATTCCTGTTTTAGCAGCAGGGGGAATTGCAAGTGGAAAAAGCATGGCAGCTGCATTTGCTCTAGGCGCTTCTGGTGTTCAAATGGGAACAGTCTATCTGGGATCAAAAGAGTGTCCAGTTGCTCAAGCATACAAAGACAAAGTCATAGAATCAGTAGAAACATCAACGGTTGTTACAGGTAGAAAAAATGGCGCACCTGTTAGAACGATTCGAAACGAGATGACAGCCCATTATATCGAACTTGAAAATAAAGATGTTGCTAGAGAAGAGCTTGAAAAATTAACAATGGGATCTCTAACAAAAGCTGTTGTTGATGGTGATGTTGAAAATGGCTCTTTAATGGCAGGACAAATTATTTGTCAGGTTAATAAACTTAGAAGTGTAAACGAAATACATCAGGACATATTGGATGAGTACAGAAACGTTGTTTTGCCAGAGTTGTAGATAAAAAATAGATAGTAAAGAGCAATGCAAACAATTATAGTGTTTGCATTGCTCTTTATTATTAAAGTATAAAATACTGAAAATCATTTTCTTTTAATTTTATTGATAAAATTATTTTCTTGTGATATATTGATAATTGTAAACGATTTCAAAGGGGCGTTTTTATGTCGGAAACAATGTCGTTAAATGAAAAGAAGCTATATAAGGGTAGTAGAGATAAGCCGAATGATTTTGATTATTTTTGGGAAAAACAGATTAGACAATTAAATTCTAAAAATGATTATACGTTATATAAATGTCATTTTATGATTGATTATGTTGACTGTTATGATTTAACAATACAAATGGAGAATAATTCAAGTACTTATTGCAAGGTATTAAAACCACTTGGTAAAGGTCCGTTTCCAGTAGTGTTTCATTTTCATGGTTATCAGGGACAAAGTAGTGATTGGTCAGAGTATTTTAAATATATTTTGGCAGGATATGCCGTTGTAGCGATGGATGTTAGGGGGCAAGCAGGCAAGTCAGTTGATGGTAATTACTTTAAAGGAAATACAGTGAAAGGGCACATTGTTCGCGGGATGACTGAAAATCCAAACGATTTATTTTTTAAAGACATTTATCTCGATGTGTATCGTGTTATAGAGTTAGTAGCAACATTTGATTGGGTAGACAACGATAATTTGACGACTTTAGGTGCTTCACAGGGAGGGGCATTGGCATTAGTTGGAGGAGCGTTAAGTGATAAAATCAAAAAAATTATTAGTGTGTATCCATTTTTGTCTGATTTTTCTCGTGTATTGGAATTAAAGTTGTCATGTGAACCCTATGATGAATTATTTCGATATTTTAAGTTTGAAGACCCTTTTTACATGACGGAAGAAAAAATTTTATCCAGTTTAGATTATATAGATATTAAGAATTTTGCTGACTTAATAAAAGGTGATGTGAAATTAGTGACAGGATTAAGAGATGATATTTGTTTGCCATCGACTCAATATGCGATTGTTAATCATTTGAAGACATCATATGAACATATTATCTTACCAGAATATGGACATGAAGCGATGAATGTATTTATGCATGATAAAATAATGAACTGGATTACCGGTGACAAGATAGGAGAATAGTAATATGGATACTAGTAAGCAAATAGAAAAAGGATTGATAGTGTCTTGTCAGGCATTAGAAAACGAACCTTTACACAGTTCGTTCATTATGTCACGTATGGCAAGAGCAGCGAAAGAATCAGGAGCTGTCGGGATTCGGGCTAATTCGGTGGTGGATATTCAAGCCATACAAGACACGGTTGATTTACCAATAATCGGAATTATTAAAAAAATTTATGAAGATAGTGAGGTATTTATTACTCCTACATTAAAAGAAGTAAGAGCTGTTTGCGCAACGGGTGTAGAAATTGTAGCGATGGATGGAACAACAAGGGAACGACCAAATGGAGAACAACTTAGTGATATTGTGGCAACTATTAGAAAAGAATATCCTAATACACTTTTAATGGCTGACACGGCTTCTTTAGAAGATGCTAAATATGCGGAAGCTCTTGGGTTTGATTTTATAGGTACAACGCTTTATGGGTATACAAACAATACAGATGGAGAAAATATAGCAAATGATGACTTTAGCCATTTGAGAAAACTTCTTAAAGATATTAATAAGCCAGTTATTGTAGAAGGAAAAATTGATACACCAGAAAAGGCACGAAAATCCTTAGAAATTGGTGGATTTAGTGTTGTATGTGGTGGAGCAATTACGAGACCACAGGAAATAGCACAACGTTTTGTTGATGAGATAGCATTAATTAAATAAAAGTGGGGGTCTTATAATGAAAGAGGGAAATAAGAGAAAACAAGTTTTGGGTGAGTTAAAATCTTCTTTAACAGGTTATTTATTTGTTGGACCACAATTGATTTTATTTATACTATTTATTGTTTATCCTGTTCTTGAGGGATTTAAGATGAGTTTATATCGTCAAACCTATACGGAAGATATATTTGTTGGGTTAGAAAATTATAAAGAATTATTTGCAGATCCTGTATTTATCAAATCGGTATTTAATACAATTATTTTTGTTGTGGCTATAGTATTTGGATTATTTGTCGCAACAACAGTTTACGATAAATCAGCTAAGTATATTTCTTTTATTCGAGGAAGTTTTTATTTACCAGTTATGGTATCTATGGTTGTTATGAGTATGATTTGGAATTTTTTATTAAATCCAGCTAATGGGTTAATTAGCTATTTACTAGGTAATGTAGGTGTAGATGATGTTAACTTATTAGGGAGTAGTACCTGGGTTATGCCAACCATTATTTTTGTTACATTTGTAGGTAATGTGGGACAGTCTATTATTTTATATATTGCATCAATGATTGGTATTCCAGAAGATTATTTTGAAGCGGCAGAAATTGATGGGGCAACAAGGTGGCAACGAATGACAAAAATTTTAATTCCATTAGTTCGACCAACAACATTATATTTAGTTGTCATTAATATTATTGCAGTTTTAAAAATATTTGTTGTTATTCAATTATTAACAGGAGGAGGACCAAATAATTCTTCAGTAACTATGATGTATTATCTATACCAAAATGCTTTTATTTACAATAATACAGGTGTTGCAGCAGCTGTAGGTGTATTAATGTTTGTAGTAGCATTACTACTATCTATTCCACAGTTTAAGGCATTTGGAAATAAAAAATAAGGAGGGGTTTGGAGATGAAATGGTTAAAAAAAATCAAAGGAATGGAACGTTATGATCGAATAACCAATATCATTGTATTGATTTTGGCATTGTTAAGTTTGTTTCCCGTATATTGGCTAATTACGAATTCGTTTAAAACATCAGCAGATATTTATAAAATGCCACCAGATGTTTTACCAAAATCTTTGTATTTAGGACATTTTAAGGAATTATTCAAAAATCAACCAGCATTAAAGTGGACATTTAATAGTTTCTTTGTATCAGTAGTTACAACAACACTAAGTGTAATATTATCATCAGCTGCAGCATATGCTTTTGCAAAACTGCACTTTAAAGGGAAAAAAATTCTTTTTTCATTATTTATAGCGTCTTTAATGGTTCCAAAAGAAACCTTTATTGTACCACTATTTAAAATAGTTGTAGCTTTTGATTGGGTGGATACATACCAATCCATGATTATTCCAAATTTGGCAATGTGTTTTGGTGTGTTCATGCTAAAATCTTTTTTCGAATCAATTCCTGATTCGATTAGAGAATCTGCTAAGTTAGATGGGGCTAGTGAGTGGTATATATTTTGGAAATTAATGTTACCGATTGCAAAACCAGGTATAGGAGCATTGTTTATTTTAAATTTTGTTACTTTCTGGAATGATTATTTATGGCAATTATTGATGGCTCGTAGTAAAGGTATGAGTACGTTAACAGTAGGAGTAGCAGGGTTGATGCAAGAAATCAATCCTAATATAGGGTTAAGGGTAGCTGGTGCAGCTGTTGCTGCATTACCTATGATTATTATCTTTATCGTGTTTCAAAAGTATTTCACTAAAGGAATTGCAGCAGGAGCTGTAAAAGAATAAAGGAGAGAAGAAAATGAAAAAGAAAATGTTGAGTTCATTATTGGTGTTAGGGGTAGCAGGACTAGTGTTATCAGGATGTGGTACGGGAGATAAAAAGTCTTCTGAAACAGCTAAAGGAGATAAAAAAGCAGAAGAAGTCGAAGTTTGGTTAACACCTCAATGGAAAGGTGTACAAAGTCCGACTGAAGAAGGGGCAGACTATGATAGTTTCTTTAAAGAAGCAGCTAAAAAGTATAATGAGAAAAATCCTAATGTAAAAATTAATGTGCAAGTCATTCCTGGAGAACAACGTTCAGATAAATTAAGTGTAGCTGCTCAAACAAAAACATTACCAGATATTTTCTTTGATTCAAGTTTTGCGTTAAGCGAATATGCTCATATGGGAATATTAACACCTTTAAATGATATCGTGGATGAACAGTCGAAAAAAGATATTCCTCAGTCGATATGGGATAATGTCACAATAAATGATAACGTTTACTTTTATCCGTTTGGCCACAACCCTGGAACATTAGCTTACAATGCGGACATGTTTAAAGAAGTTGGATTAGATAAATATATTGGAGAAGAACATGATATTGCAACTTGGAGTGTAGATGATTTAACAACTATTTTAAAGACGTTGAAAGAAAAAAATCCAGATGTAGCACCTTTTGGATTATTTGCTAAAAATAATCAAGGAGATACTTGGAATATGTCTTATATGAGAATGTTTGGTAATCCTTTCTTTAGCAAAGATGGTTCAATTATTTTGAATGAAGAATCTGGCGAAAAAGCTTTAACCTATTTAAATGATATTCGTGAAAAAGGGTATACAACTAAGGGAGCAGAATCCCTAACAAGTAATGATGTTAATGCTATGTTCCAAAATAAACAAACAGCGATTAATTTTACGAATAGTGTATTATTTTCAGGGATTCAAAAAGATATGGAAGATGGAAAAGTTGATAAGTTTGATATGAGATTAGCTAATATTCCGGGAGAGAAACAGCCGATATCATTTACGTATGTGACAAGTTCTGTTGTTTTTGATACTGGAGACAAGGAAAGAATGGAAACAGCAAAAGATTTTGTTAAATTCTATTCTACAGATGCAGAATTGGTTAAAGCTTCAAAAAATACATTACCAGTAAGAGAGAGCGTATCAAAAGAAGTTGCGACAGAGTTACCGTATTTAGAAGCTTATAATAAAAATTCTGATTATGTTATTAATTTTTCTAATAATACGCCAGGTTACGCTGAATTAAGAAATGCGTTTTTCCCTGAATTGCAAGCGGTCTTTACTGGAGAAAAAACACCAAAAGAAGCAGTTGATAATTTTACAGATCAAGGAAATCGTATTATTGAAACAAATAAGAAAAAATCAGTTATTTTAAAATAGGTAGTGATGAGGATGTTAAAAGGAAATCGTATAGAACAAATCAATGATGAATTATTGGAAGCTATTCCTGTTATTACGTCATTTATAAAAAAAATAACTGAATTTAAAGAGCAAAGTGTGATTATCACAGAAAATATAACAGCTAATTTTTTAAGTTATCAAACTGGAAATGAGCATGATAGAGTTTGGGAAGCGCATAAGTTACATTATGATTTGCATTATATGTTTGAGGGAAAAGAGTCTATTGTTTTTTCAAGCAAGCTGAGTGAGATGGGTGATTACTACCTTGAAGAAGATTATTATCTTCTTCAAGGTTTAAGTGAGTATTCAGAAAAGTTGTTAACTGGGCAGTGGCTATTTATCGATACAGAAGAAGCTCACAGAACAGGTATAGGTAATGGCGAGCAAGTTAAAAAAATAGTGTTTAAGATAAGGAAGGCTTAGAAATGAAAACTTATCTATGTATTGATATTGGTGGAACAACGATTAAGTCAGGAATATTTGACGATGATGGCTATATTATTGAAAGATTTAGTTTAGTGAACACTGATAATAGTGATAAAAAACGAAATATCGTCACTAGTTTAATGACTATTATCAATCAGGCTAAAATAAATTATACACTTTCAGGTATCTGTATATCCACAGCAGGAGTAGTTGATCCAAATACAGGTGAGGTTATTTATGCTGGTTATACTATACCAAACTATACGAACACACCATTAAAAGCGTTGGTGGAAACTAACTTTCAATTACCTTGTGAAGTCGAAAATGATGTTAACTGTGCATGCTTAGGAGAATACTGGAAAGGCAGTTTAAGAGATGTGGAAAATGGCATTTGCTTGACCGTGGGAACAGGTATTGGAGGTTCGTTGTTAAGAGATGGAGAGATTGAGCATGGTATTGGTTTTACAGCAGGAGAGGTAGGGTATCTGCTTATTGATGGTCAAAAATACCAAGATATTGCTTCAACGACTTATTTGATTAATACTGTTAATCACCATAAACAAACTAAATTAAATGGTAAAGAGATATTTGAATTAGCTAAAAATGGTGATGTTATTTGTGTGAATGGTATAAAAAAAATGATAGATAATCTATCCATAGGGTTGATTAATATGATGTATTTATTAAACCCAGAAGTCATTGTTTTAGGTGGAGGAATTATGGCACAAAAAGAGTGTCTAGAACCTTTAATTAATGATAGTATAGCAAAAAATATAGAAGACCATCGTTTTTTTAAAACGAAGATATTATTTGCCGAATTAGAAAATGATGCAGGAATGATAGGAGCGTTGTATAATTTTAAGAAAAGACATTAATTAAGAGAGGTCAACTATGACTATTTTAGAAGAAATACAACAAAAATTCCCATCCTTTTCTGATAAAGAGAAAAAAATAGCAACCTACTTATTGAAAAATAGTGACACATTAACCAATATTAATATTTCTACTTTAGCTAAAGAAACCAATACATCTCCTGCAACGATTACGAGATTTGCTAAAAAATTAAATCAAAATGGATTTGTTGATTTAAAGATACAGTTAAGTGCCGTTCCTGCTGTCCATATTGAAAATGATATGGCGATAAACAGTGATGTCTATAATTTTTACACAAAAGTGATTGAGCAAACTGAACAAATGGTAAAGCAAGAAGATTTAGAAAATGTTGTTCAAACCATAAAAAAAGCACCACGAATTTTTATATTTGGCGTAGGAAGTTCAGGATTGACAGCTTTAGAATTCACACAACGGTTAATGAGAATGGGGTTAAATGTTGTCTCTACAACAGATTCCCATATGATGTTAATCACAAGCTCGATGGCTGTTAGTGGGGATTTAGTGATTGGCATATCCGCTTCAGGAGAAACAACTGATGTTAATGAAGCAATTTTATGCTCAAAACAAAACGGTGCTCATATCGTTAGTATTACAAGTTTTCCTGAAAGTACACTTTCTAAATTATCTGATACGTCATTATTGGTATATAACAGTGCGTTTATTGGACGAGAACGTTTTATAAATTCTCAATTTGCCATAATGTATCAAATTGACGTTATTTCAACGATGTTACTAGAAGATAATCAATTAAACGATAGAATGAATCAAACGATTAAAGTTATCACAAGAAATAGTTTGAATGAGGAGCTTAAAAGAAATGAAAAATCTTGATAAATATAAAGGTATTATCCCAGCATTTTATGCTTGTTACGATGAAGCAGGGAATATTAGTGGAGAGAGAGTACAAGAACTAGCAACATATTATTTAAACAAAGGTGTTAAAGGGTTATATGTAGGTGGGAGCTCAGGCGAGTGTATCTATCAAACAGTAGAGGAAAGACAAGAAGTTCTAGAAAATGTGATGAAAGCTGTGGGTGGTAAGATGACAATAATAGCCCATGTTGCTGCACCATCAACCAGAGACAGTATTATTTTAGCTAAACATGCAGAAAGTTTAGGGGTTGATGCTTTAGCTGCGATTCCGCCAATTTACTTTGGTTTACCAGAATTTGCGATTAAAGATTACTGGGTATCTATGATGGAGGCCACTAATTTAGATTTTATTATTTATAATATTCCACAAACAACAGGATATGCCTTAAGTATTGAATTATTAAAAGAAATGATGGCGTATGATCAAGTCATCGGTGTAAAAAATTCATCGATGCCAGTACAAGATATTTACCTATTTAAACGTCATGCAGGAAAAGATATCGTGGTATTTAATGGACCTGATGAACAATTTATAGCTGGAAGAATCATGGGTGCTGATGGAGGAATAGGTGGAACGTATGGTGTGATGCCTGAACTGTTTATAGCAGCGAATAATGCCATCGAAAACGGAGAATTAGAATTAGCTAAAAACTTACAAATCAAAATTGATGATATTATTTTTAAAATGTTATCTGCAAAAGGTAATTTGTATGATGTGATGAAAGCTATTTTGAAAAAAAGAGGAATCAACATAGGTAGTGTGAGACAACCCTTGCCTAAAATTACAATAGAGGATAGATTAATTGTTGAGGAATCATATCATATGATTCAAGATGCTCTTAACTATATAGAAACAGTTTAAAATGATAGGACTGGAAAAATTGACTTTATGACAATTTTTCTAGTTCTTATTTATTTTTTTTTCGCGATAGTGTAGAATGAATTTGTTCAGTATTTTTTTATAATATTTATTGATGTTATTTTTACTAAATATTGTCAATCAAATAGACATGGATAAACTAACATTATTTAGCCGAATAATATTATATATAGTTATCATCTGACTATAACCTAAAAATACTTACCTATTTTTAGGTTATTATTTTTCACAAGGTTTAAGTCGGGATGAATAGAAATTTAAAAGATTAGATGTTAGAAAAAATGTCAGTATAAGTTTTATTTCATAGAGAGTCTAGTATAATAAGTTAGTCAAAAAAACGCCTCTTGTTAGTAAAAAAGAGAGGCGTTTTTGTTTTCTTTACCTATTTTTTAAAATCTATCTTTCTTATTGTCTTTTATAAATTAGTATCGACTATTTTATTTCTGTGAAAAAATTGTTGTATTAATTTATATAAGAAATCGTTTTATACTTTGTTTATCAAAGAAGTGGGAGTGGTAAACATGAGTCAATGGTTAAATACAATGGGAAAAGTAGCGGTTGTTACAGGAGGATCTTCAGGAATTGGGGCAGCAATTGTGAAAGCGTTATTAGGTGAAGATGTTAAGGTCGCTAATTTTGATTTATCTGAAGGTAAAGAAAAACATGAAAACTTGTTATTTGTACCTGTAGATGTATCAAACAGAGAACAAGTTGAATCTGCTGTAAACAAAGTGGTTGAAACATTTGGAACAATTGACTGTTTAGTAAATAATGCAGGCATTAATATTCCGAGATTATTGGTTGATGCTAAAGAATCACATAGTGACTATGAACTATCAGATGCTATTTTTGACAAAATGGTAGCAGTAAATCAAAAAGGTGTCTACTTAATGAGTCAAGCTGTTGGACGTATTTTAGTAGAAAAAAAATCAGGTGTGATTATTAATATGTCTTCAGAATCTGGATTAGAAGGATCAGAAGGACAAAGTTGCTACGCTGCAACAAAAGCAGCCGTGAATAGTTTTACCCGTTCTTGGTCAAAAGAATTAGGGAAACATGGCGTGCGAGTAGTTGGTATCGCTCCAGGTATTATGGAAGAAACAGGATTAAGAACATTGTCTTATGAAACAGCATTAGCTTATACACGAAACATTACAGTTGATGAGTTAAGAGCTGGATATAGTAAAACAAGCACCATCCCATTAGGTCGAAGTGGAAAATTATCAGAAGTAGCTGATCTAGTATGTTATTTCATGTCTGACAGAGCAAGTTATGTCACAGGGGTAACAACTAATGTTGCTGGAGGTAAAACAAGAGGATAAAAGAAGTGAGGGGTTCACTTGGCTCAGATTGATACATGGTATGACATATTAAATGTATTGGTTTCGTACGAGAAAATAAAAGAAACAGAACTAAGAGATATTGTAAGGGTTAGCTTGCCAACATTAAAAAAAGAATTAACGTTGCTAAATGGGCAGCTAGAATCAGTTTTAAAAATTAATAAAATCAATGATTACTATTTATTGGAAATAATTGACTACACAGCATTTGAAAGTATTATGAATGGCGAACTAAAACAAGAAACGGATTTTAATTCTGTTAAAAAACGGGTTGCTTATATTTTAAAACGTTTAATTGATACAAATGATTATTTATTGATTGATGACTTGGCACAAGAATTAGAAACAAGTCGAGGAACTGTCACAAGAGACTTGAAAGAAATTAAAAAAGTGATTGAAAAATTTAGTGTGTCTATCTCAGGGACACCTAACAAAGGATTGAAGATAGAAGGAAATGAATTTGATATTCGGTTATTATACCTACATCACATTTATGATTACTATCCAAGTAATGACTTTATTCCCAATATTTCTTCTTATATGACAACTTATTCTCTTGAAAATAACATACCAACTAATAGTGTTAATACGTGGAAAAAAGTGTTGGAAATCACATTGATGAGGATTCATCAGCAACATCAGTTAAATCGACCAATTCCACATTATACAAACTATCAGTGGCGTGATGAGTCATTTGATCAGTTAATTTATCAAATAGAATCATTGTATGAAATAACATTGAGTCAGTATGATATTGATTTTATCAGCTTTCCTTTAAATATCAGCAATACAGGTGCTGTTGAGAAAGTCTATATGAATGAGCCGTTTATCAGAGAAATTTTTGACCAAATGATGCGACATGTTTCTAACTTGATGAGTGTTGAATTTGATGAAGAAGAGTTATATACAGAAATGCGATTTCATTTGTTGTATTTATTAAATCGCTTGATTTTTCGTATTGATAATTATGATTATTTTTACGGAGAGTTAGAGAAAAAATACCCATTTGCTTATGAAGTAGCAAAAGTTTCTATGGAAAAGATTGAAGAAGTAATAGGTAGACAATCTTCTGAAGCTGAGATTAGTTATTTAGCCGTTTATTTTGAGCTGATGATGAAAAAAAATCGTCCTCAAGATAAAAAAATTGCGATTGTTTGCAATACAGGTAAAGGAACAGCTAATTTAATGAAGCAACAAATTAATCAAGTATTAGGCAGTCACATCAAGTTAGAAACTTATACAGAAATAGAGTATCAAGAAATAGATTTATCAAATTATTTTGCTGTTTTTACAACAATTCCTTTAAAGAACATAGGTGATAAGATTCCATTAATTCGGATTACAAATTTATTTAATGATGAATGGCTACATTCGGAATGGCGACGTGTGAATAAAATGAATCAGCTACAATTTGAGCATGTCGATTTTTCTTTCACTCATATGAAAAAAGCTTCAACATATCACAAACAACTATCACAAATGATTGAAGTTTTACGGGATAAAAAGCAAGTTGATGCACAATTTGAGGAACGGATTATTGAAAGGGAGCATAAGCAAACCACTGTTTTTGGTAATGGGATTGCATTTCCCCATGCATTAAATAAAGGAAATAATCGAATCGTGTTTCATTTAGGTGTTTTAGGAAATAAGTGCAGCAGTGATGAGGAGATACGATTTATTTTTATGGTTGGAATACCACAAGAAATGACCAAAAAAGTCGAAGCCGAATTATTGCAATTATACGATAATATGTTAAGAATCACATCAGATAAAGAAAAGTCGAAAGAATTATATGAATTAAATAGCTCAGAAGAGTTTTATGACTGGTTATGGAAAGAGGTAGTGTAAATGAATTTCATGATAGTATTAGGAGCGTTTGGTATAGGAGCTTATTTACTTCAAATTGTTTTTGGTATGAAACAAATTAAACATTTTAATCAAACCTATCAGCAGCTACGAAGAAAAGGGAAAGTAGCTATCGGTCGTCGAGCTGGGAAACTTAAGGCTGGAACCATCGTTATGTTTGCCGTATCAAAAGAAGGCGAAATCATTGAATCAGTTAAAATGCAAGGGGTTACGGTAATGGCAAAATTTAAACAAATGCCACAATTCAATGGACAATTTATCACGTCTCTTGTGTCAGATAATGATCTTGTTCAACAAGAAAATAAATTGATGAGACAAGCGATTGTCAATGCTAGAGAGATATATATTCGCGTTGAAGAAGGCAATTATGTGGAAGAAAAGCCAGTATCACCATTTGTTTTAGCTAAAATACAGGCTAATTTATTTAAAGAAAAAATACAAACAAAATTAAAAAGAGGTGTTTAATAATGGAATATGTTACACAGTTTGCTGAAGGATTTATGGGGTTGTTCCAAACAGGAGCTCAAACCTTTATTAGTTGGATGTCAGGGATTGTACCCGTTGTTTTAATGTTGATGGTATTAATGAATACATTAATTGCTTTTCTAGGGGAAGAACGTGTTGTTAAGGTAGCCAAAGTATCTGCTAAAAACCCATTTACTCGTTATTTATTGTTACCATTCATTTCAGCGTTTATGTTAGGAAACCCAATGTCATTTACAATGGCTCGTTTTTTACCTGAATACTATAAACCAAGTTATTATGCAGCACAAGCACAGTTTTGTCATACAAGTAATGGTGTTTTTCCTCATATAAACCCAGGTGAGTTATTTGTTTGGTTAGGGATTGCATCAGGAATTGAACAATTAGGATTAAACACAATGGAATTAGCCATTCGTTATATGTTAGTAGGGATTGTGATGAACTTTATTGGTGGTTGGGTAACTGACTACACGACAGCTTTTGTGTGTAAACAACAAGGCATCACATTAAGTAAAACAGTTGATACATTAGTAAACTAGGAAAAGAGGGACTAACGATGTCATATAAAAGTATAAAAGTAACAAAAGGTAGTGGGGGATTTGGTGGCCCACTTATTATTACACCAACAGAAGAAAAACATAAATTTATTTATATTACTGGTGGAGGAGAAAAACCTGCTATTGTTGATAAAATTGTTGAATTAACAGGTATGGAAGCAGTAAATGGATTTAAAACATCTATTCCTGATTCTGAAATCGCTTTAGCTATTATTGACTGTGGTGGGACATTACGATGTGGCATTTATCCTAAAAAAGAAATTCCAACGATTAACATTGTTCCAACTGGAAAAAGTGGTCCATTAGCACAATATATTACAGAATCCATCTATGTATCGGCAGTTGGATTAAATCAAATTGAGTTAGTAGACGCTAAAGAAAGTACAACCGCTACTACTAAAACAGAAGAGCCGAAAAAAGAATATAAATACAGCACAGATAAAAAAATCACTGAACAACGCGCGGAACAACAAAGCTTTATTGCTAAAATTGGTATGGGAGCTGGTAAAGTCGTAGCAACCTTTAACCAATCAGCTCGTGAAGGTGTTCAAACAATGATTAATACGGTGATTCCGTTTATGGCATTTGTGTCATTATTAATCGGAATTATCCAAGGATCAGGTGTGGGTGATTGGTTTGCTAAAATCATGTCACCACTTGCAGGAAATGCAATTGGTTTGATGGTGATCGGATTTATTTGTTCATTACCATTCTTATCACCATTGCTTGGACCTGGTGCTGTTATCAGTCAAGTTATCGGAACATTAATTGGTGTTGAAATTGGACGTGGAAATATTCCACCACAATTAGCATTACCAGCATTATTTGCCATTAACACACAAAATGCATGTGACTTTATTCCAGTAGGATTAGGATTAGAAGAAGCAGAAGCTGAAACAGTAGAAGTTGGTGTGCCATCAGTATTGTACTCACGATTCTTAAATGGTGTCCCTCGTGTTGTAGTAGCATGGTTAGCAAGTTTTGGATTATATCAATAAAATTTTTAAATGATTAGGGAGATTTTTTAAATGGAAAAAGTATTTGAAACAAACGTAATTAACATTGGTAGCGAAGCAGAAATGTTTAAATCAGAAAACATGATTATCTTATTTGGTGAAAATGCCCCAAGTACATTATCAGATTATTGCTTTAACATTGAAGTAAAGAATATCGAAAAAGATATTGAAAAAGGTATGACAGTGAGTTTTGATGACAATACTTATGCCATTACAGCTGTAGGAGATGTTGTGAAAAAAAATCTCTCAGATTTAGGTCATATCACCATCAAATTTGATGGATCAACAGAAGCGGAATTACCTGGAACACTTTATGTTGAAGAAAAAGCATTACCAACGATTAGTATTGGCACAATTATTTCAATTCAATAAAAAAGGTGGTTATTAAATGGAATTTTTATTAGATACAATTAATCTTGAAACCATTCGTTTGTATAATGATTGTTTAGAAATTGATGGGGTAACATCCAATCCATCTATTGTTAAAAAGGAAGGTCGAGTAGACTTCTATCAACATATGAAAGACATTCGACAAGTAATAGGTTTTGATAAAACGTTACATGTTCAAGTGATAGGAAAAACATATGAAGAGATGATGACAGATGCTAAGGCATTGATTAGTGAGATTGATTCAGATATTTATATAAAAGTTCCAACAACCTTGGATGGATTAAAAGTGATGAAAGAGTTGAAAAAAATGGAAATAGGTGTGACTGCTACAGCTATTTATTCAACCTTTCAAGGAATCATGGCGATTAATGTGGGGGCGGATTATATCGCTCCTTACTATAATCGAATGGAAAATTTAGGTGTTCAATCTAGTGAAGTCTTGTTAGAATTAAGTGAGGTTATTAAAACAAGTCAATCATCAACAAAAATTTTAGCTGCTAGTTTTAAAAATGTGTTACAGGTGAATTCGGCTATTTCTGCAGGAGCTCATGCTGTCACAATTGGACCAGATATATTAGATAATGGATTGAACCTGGTATCTGTTGATCAAGCAGTCGAAGATTTTAGAGATGATTGGTTTAGTTTGTATGATAAGTATTCTATTGAGTAATCACTAGGAGGAAGACGATGACGGATAATCGATTAGTTATTTTTGATATGGATGGTGTATTGATTGATTCAGAGAAGTTTTACATGAAGAGTGAACAGCGTGTGGTCGAATCTTTTGGGAAAAAAGCCAGTATCAGAGATTTTAGAAAATATTGTGGGATGACTCAGACAAACATTTGGAGTGGGATAAAATCCGATTTTGATTTACCCAAAAGTGTTGATGAGTTAAAAGTCCAAGGTAAGGAGTCTTTAGAATATCTGTTTGAAACAGAACCAGTAGAGTTGATATCTGGTGTTTTAGAGACATTAAAAGGATTAAAAGAGGGGAATGTCCCTATGGCAGTTGCTTCATCAACTGGTAAAAAACTGATTTTAGAACATTTGACTCAACTAGGGATAAAAGATTATTTTTCTTTAATAAAATCAGCTGAAGAAGTGGGTGCCTCAAAACCAAATCCTAAAATATTTTTGGAAACAGCAAAAGAATTTGGTGTAACACCTGATAAATGTTTAGTTGTAGAGGATTCAACCAATGGAATTTTGGCAGCTAAACATGCTGATATGTATTGTCTGGCTTTTTCAAATCCTGAATATGATCCAATTGATCAATCAAAAGCGGATAAAATAACCGATGATTTGAGAGTGTTGACACCTAAATTTGTTGAAATGGTTTTAGTATAAAAAGATGGATCCCGCTTTTGGGAACCATCTTTTTTTAATTCATCATAGAGACAATAGGTCTAGTATCACCGTAATATAGTTGCCGATAGCTAATAGGTGACATGTTTGTTTTCTTTTTAAAAATACGACTAAAGTACGCAGGATCACTATACCCAACTTGATGACTAATATCCGCCAATAAGTCATCCGATTCTTTTAATAATACTTTGGCTTGTTCAATACGATAGTCTGTTAAGTAATTATTGAATGTCATTCCAGTTTCTTTTTTGAAAAGATTAGAGACATAGTACTTGTTCAAATGAAGATAGTCAGCTAATTTATCTAGTGTCAGTTGATTTTGATAATTTGTATGGATGTAATCAATCATGGAATAGGTCATATCATTATTTGTAGATACTCGGTCTTTAGTTGATTTGCCCAATAAAGAAATCTGGTTTAAGGAGATAATTGCCCGATGAATAGATTCTAGGGTTTCTTGTTCGTTAAATGGAAAGGTTAAATAGTCAAGAGAACCTAATTGCATGGACTGTTTGATATGAGAAAAATTTTCTTCATGGTCGATAGTGATAAAACGACAATTTGGACGGATAGTTTGTAATTTTTTTTGTAAATCGAATGGATTAGCATCTTTTAGAGTAATATCTAAGAGAATAATTTCGGGAAAGTAGTTATTAGTCACACGGATGGCATCGTCATAAGAAGTTGAATCAGGTAGTAAAAAAACATTAATAAAATAGGTATTCACTAAATCTTTTATTTTAGCGTTAACTTTCTTGTCATTCGTAACAATCATCATATAGCACATAAATAACACTCCTTTAACAAATTACTTCACAAACTTTCAGAGCGACACAATATAAAATGTTGTAATTATCTTTATTATACCACACGAAAATGTAATATTTATTGTGTTGATTTAAAAAATCCAAAAACATCTTAAAAAAGTCCTACCTACATCTTTGTGAAATTTAATATACTATAAATGTAAATGAAAACGCAAACAAATGATAGGAGGAAGATTCATGGTTTCTGAAAAAAAGACAGAGAACACAATTATTACTCAAGTAGATAAGTTAGTAGTGAATGCTAAAGTTGCTTTGAAAGAGATGATGGCTTTTGACCAAGAAAAAGTCGATACTATCGTTCAAAAAATGGCAATTGCAGCGATGGATCAACATATGCCACTTGCTAAATTAGCTGTGGAAGAAACAGGCAGAGGTGTTTTTGAAGATAAAGCAATCAAAAATATGTTTGCTTCAGAAAGTATTTGGAACGACATCAAAGATGACAAAACAGTTGGTGTGATTTCTGAAGATTTACAATCTGAATTAATTGAAATTGCCGAACCAGTGGGTATTATTTGTGGTGTGACACCAACAACGAATCCAACTTCTACAACTATCTTTAAATCATTAATTGCTATTAAAACACGAAATCCAATCGTTTTTGCTTTCCATCCATCAGCACAAAAATCATCTGCAGCAGCGGCAAAAGTTGTAAGAGATGCGGCAATAGCAGCAGGGGCTCCTGAAAATTGTATTCAATGGATTGATACACCTTCCTTAGAAGGAACAAATGCGCTAATGAATCATCCAGATGTGGCTATTGTTTTAGCAACAGGTGGTAGTGGTATGGTGAAGGCTGCTTATTCAACTGGAAAACCAGCATTAGGAGTTGGACCAGGTAACACACCAGCATACTTAGAAAAAACAGCCAACATCCGCCGTTCAGTACAAGACTTAGTATTATCAAAATCATTTGATAATGGGATGATTTGCGCAACAGAACAAGGTGTGATAGTTGATAAAGAAATATATGATGAAGTGAAAGAAGAATTTAAACGTCACCATGTTTATTTTGTTAAACCAAGTGAATTATCACAATTAGAAGATGTGGTAATGAATGAAACAAAAACGGCTGTTAATGCAGCAATTGTGGGTAAACCAGCAACTGAAATTGCCAAATTAGCAGGTATTAAAGTTCCTGAAAAAACACAAGTATTAATTGCTGAATTAGAAGGGACAGGAGCTAAATATCCATTATCTCTTGAAAAATTATCACCTGTTTTAGCAATGGTGAAAGCAAAATCGCAAGAAGATGCCTTTGTACTATGTGAGAATATGTTAGAGTTTGGTTTAGGGCATACAGCAAGTATTCATACGACTGACTTAGAAGTTGAATTAGCATTTGGTATGCGTATGAGAGCTAACCGTATCTTAGTTAATACACCAGCAGCTTTAGGTGGTATTGGAGATATCTATAACGAAATGATTCCTTCATTAACATTAGGTTGTGGATCTCAAGGTAAAAACTCAACATCTAGAAACGTTTCTGCTGTCAATTTAATTAACGTCAAAACACTAGCAAGAAGGAGAAAAAATATGCAATGGTTCAGATTACCTTCAAGAATATTCTTTGAGAAAAATTCATTACAATATCTACGCTCTATGGACAACGTTGAACGTGTATTCTTAGTATGTGACCCTGGTATGGTTAAACTAGGTTATGCAGACTTAGTAACACATATGTTGAATAGTCGTGACAATGATGTATCAGTGAGAATCTTCTCTGAAGTTGAACCAAATCCATCAACCAATACTGTTTATAAAGGAACAGAACAAATTGTTGAATTCCAACCAGATACAATCATCGCACTTGGTGGTGGATCAGCCATTGATGCCGCTAAAGGTATGTGGTTATTCTATGAACATCCAGAAGCAGAGTTCTTTGGAGCAAAACAAAAATTCTTAGATATTCGTAAACGTATCTATAAATTCCCTAAAGCGGTTAAATCACAATTAGTCTGTATTCCAACAACATCTGGTACTGGTGCAGAAGTAACACCATTTGCCGTTATTACAGATAGTGATACACATGTGAAATACCCATTAGCAGACTATGCATTAACTCCTGATGTGGCAATTATTGACCCACAATTTGTAACATCCGTTCCAAAAGCAATCGCAGCAGATACCGGAATGGACGTGTTAACTCATGCGTTAGAATCATATGTATCAGTTATGGCGTCAGATTATTCAAGAGGCTTAAGTATCGAAGCTATTAAGTTAGTCTTTGAAAACCTAGAAACATCTGTAAAAACACAAGAATTCGACGCAAGGGAAAAAATGCATAATGCATCAGCACTAGCTGGTATGGCATTTGCCAATGCATTTTTAGGAATTTGCCATTCGATTGCTCATAAAATTGGTGGAGAGTACAATATTCCTCATGGACGTACGAATGCGATTTTATTACCACATATTGTGAAATACAATGCGACAAAACCAGTAAAACATGCAACGTTCCCTAAATATGAGTACTTTAAAGCAGATGAAGATTATGCAGACATTGCACGTATCTTGGGACTTAAAGGAAATACAACACAAGAATTAGTTGATAGTTTAATTCAAGCGATTATTGATTTAGGTAAGAGTGTGGGTATTGATATGAGTCTGAAATCACAAGGTGTAACGCAAGAAGTATTAGATTCAACAGTTGATCATATGGCAGAATTAGCCTTTGAAGACCAATGTACTACAGCGAATCCAAAAGAACCGTTAGTAAGTGAATTAAAACAAATTATTGTGGACGCTTATGAAGGTGTTTAAATGAATGATTGAATCCTCTGGCAAAAAGTCAGAGGATTTTTTTATATTTTCATTTGTCAAATTAAGCTAGACAAAATATCATATATTCATATAACTCAAAAAGACTTCTAACGGTATTTTATAGTGTAATGATTTTCTAGGAATATTATTTCTTCTTGAAGCAATAGAATGAATGAGTGTAACATCAACTTCATTGAAATCCATTTTCTTAGGTAATCCATCTTGATGTAGTAACCCATTAGAATGTTCGTTTAAACCTCTTTGGGAGGAGGGTCAGGATCAGCAAAATAGATATCAATATCATTCGAATTACTAATTGATTTCCAATTAGAAAATTCTTTACCACAATCAAATGTAATAGATTTAAACAAGTGCTTAGGAATTTTTTGAAACCATTCATTTAAGCAATTTTCAATATCTATGGCTTGTCTACCTGCTGGTTTCAAAGTAATAATAACTTTTGATAGTCTCTCAACTAGTGTGATAATAGCACTTTTATAATTTTTTCCAACAATCGTGTCACCTTCAAGGTGACCAAATTCATTTTTAAAGTCATCATATTTCTTATTTCGATGATGAATGGTTCTTCTAAAGGCTTGTTTCCCTTTTTTTCTTTATGTCCATTGATTTTTCTTTTACCTCTCATTGGTAAAGAAGAGACATCAAAATCGCCTCTTTTAAATAAATGATAAAGAGTACGAACAGAACAAGAAATAGGAAACTCAGTACGACCAACAACCACATCTGGGGTCCAACTTTGAACCACTTTCTTTTGGATATATTCTTTTTCGTTATCAGGTAAATAGGTAGACCGTCTATCGCAATTTTTTTATTTGTTTTGTATCGTTGATAATAATCAAGAATAGATAACCCATCGTTTAATGCGTTATAGACATTATAAATAGTCTGTCTAGATTGTTTCAATTGTTTAGCAACGAATATTACTTTCTTATTTTGATAGTAATATGATTCTATTAAAACGAGTTCGTCTGTAGTAATATGTGTATAGGTCATTTGTAATCACTTTCCTTGTTTTCTTTGGTCAGAAATACAACTTGAGTGTATCACAAAGGATTTTTTCGTTGTCTAGATTAATTTTACAATTGATATTTATAAAAATATCAGTAATTAATCAATTCCTTAAAATAGGTTTAAAAGTATTTTAGTTTTAACATAAAAAAGAATGTTTAATATATCTTGGATTTTGATTATCTATTAATATTAATTTTATTAATAGTGGTATTGAGATAGGAAAAACAAAATATTAGGAACAGAGTATGGAATAGTTTCATTAGAAAAATGAAAAGAAATCTAGAAAACTAAAAAAGCTTTCTAGATTCTAAATTCTAATGTTTGAACTCTTACCAATAGTAGTTGACAAAGAGTGTTAATAGTACGTTTTTTAGTAGTTAATCTCAATCTTTTAATTAGATATTATTTCTAATGGATACAAACAGAAATTTCAAAATTTATAGAACAAGCTTTGTACGTGACTAAAGTATAAAATATTTTTATTTTTTAAAATTTTTATATAAATTGAAAAAAATTCTACTTATGTTATTACTAGACGTAGTTAATTTAAGCCTATTTTTTATTTTGCTAACCTGATTAGAGGTTAGTTTTGTATAGTCCATTCGTTTGTTTAATATCTCTAATGAAGAATTAGGAGTGTATATTAGATAGAATAAAGTAGATCTTTTTCTTGAATTTAAGTGACAAGAATGAATTAACCCTCTTATCATTGAAAGTAATTCTTGGATTTGTTTTTCATCATTGACAAATTTATAAGAATATCCTATACCAAATTTTATTTTTCTATTTTTTTCATTTGTTGAAGTGACGCCGTATATTATATTAATTAGTCTATAATAAAGTAGCCAAAATTCTCGATTAGATTGATTACTCTTTTTATAAATATAAAAGGAATATTTAATATTATCAATAATTTTTTTGAGTTTAATCTCTGAAATAGATATTAATAGCTTTTTATTAATGGTTTTAAATTGATAACCTAGATAGCTGAAATTTAGGTTGTCAGAAGAATTAAATCTAGTAATCATGGTTTTTTCTTTATTGATAATCAAGTGATTCTTAGTGAAAATTTCGGAAAGATTATTATTAATATCTAAATCATTAATTCCTCTTAAAGAATCATAGTTGATTATTATTATATCATCTACATATCTAAAATAGAAAGTGGGATTAAAGACAGAATTTATTTGTTCATCAAATCTTTCAAGATAGATTTCAGAAAGTACCGAAGAAAATGGTAATCCTAAAGGAATTCCTGTCACTGATCCAGAGAAAAAAATGGGTTGAAGTACATTGAAAGTTTGTTGGGAAAGCAGATTTCCTTTTTTTAGTTTTTTATATAGTTCATGTTTGTTAATTGAAGGATAAAAATTTTTGATATCTGAACGTATAATAACCAAATTGATTTCAGGAACTTTATAATTAATGTAATCGCCATGCGTTAAAGTTGCAATTAATTGTTTGATTATAAAGTCTCTATTAGATAAATTGATTGAATATTTTTTCACTAATTCATTTTTAATTTTATTATATTCTTTTTTTTGTTCGTCATTGGGGTTAAAAAAAACCCTTTTACCGTTATTTATTTTATTTAAATTCGGAATACGTACCATTAATTTAACCTCCAGGCTAGATTTCTTCTCCTCATGGAAAAAAACCATGAGGAGTTATCTAAAAATAGATATTTTTGGTTACAAAAAAATGAAGTAAACCTTGTGTGTGTATTCCGCATCGTCATATAAAATGAAATTTATTAGAATTGGAATTGTAGAGCACAACTTGTGTCTACAAGAAATCTAGTATAATATAATATATTATACAGATAATTGTATCTTATTATGTTATTTATTTCAATAGGAGGGCAGTTTATTGAAGAAAGACTTATTTCTTAGAACAGATGTATTACCTACAGAAGTACCAACGCTTTTTTCAAATAAAAGCGTTTATTTGAATTTTTCAAAAAATAAGTTTAGTTTAAATGATGGTATAAATAATGCATTAAAAAAAATAACAGTTCCTTATTTCTTTTTCATTCCAAAATCTGATAAAGAAGAAAGAAAAATTGGGTTAGTTCATCCAATTGGACAACTGCAAATGTTTAATTATGTTTTAAAATATGAAAAATTAATAACAAGTTTCTGCAAAAACTCACAATACAGTGTTCGTTCACCAATTAAAAGGAATATACCTAAAATAACAAAACAAGAAGTTAGAATAAAAGAAATATTAAAAATTGAAGAGGAATTCAGTTTTTCTGATAAAATTTCAGTTACAAGTGAAGAAGATCAGGTATTATTTTATAATTATTTTTCCTATAGAAACTATTTGAGAATAAAAGATTTATATAATTCACCAAGATTTAATAGGGATAAGTATAAGTATTCATATTTTATAAAATTAGATATTCAGAGATGCTTCCCTAGTATTTATACTCATTCATTGGCCTGGGCTATATTTGGAGATAAAGCTCTTGCAAAAAAATATAAGGGGAAAAAATTTGACAATACTTTTCCTAATGAAAGTGATACAATTTGTCAAAAAATCAATTTTAATGAAACACATGGTCTAGTTGTAGGACCTGAATTTTCTAGAGTTATGGCGGAATTATTATTTACTAGGATAGATATTGACTTACAAATGAAATTAAAAGAACATGGTCTAATTAACAAGAAGAATTATTCTATATACAGATATGTAGACGACTATTTTATTTTTTCTCAACATAAAGAAGAAGCAAAACTTATTGAGGATTGTTTAAAAAAAGAATTAAACAAATATAATCTAAACTTGAATATAAACAAAAGTCAAATGCAAGAGAAACCGTTTAGAATAAGTGGTAATCAAATTATGAAATTAAAATTGATTCTTAAACAGTTTAATCAAGATAAAAAAATGTCATATGATATAAAAAAGGAAAACTCTAATTCTAATAATGAAGTAATGTTCTTTTCAAGTTATAAAGGAAGTCGTAATCAATGGAATCATTTGTTTAATAGGGTGGAAGAATTAATTGTTGATAACAAAGAAGAAAAATCTAAAATAGTGAACTATTTTTTGAAATCAATCCGAAGCTCAATAAGTTATGATGGTAATCATAATTATGTGATTGCTAATATTTTGGAAATAGTTTCCAATATTTTTGTTCTAGATATTAATTATAATAGTACAAATTACTTGATTTCTATTTATATAAAAATTTTGAATAAAGCTAGAGAAATTGCTAAAAAATGCGAACAAAAAGTACAAATTTGTGATAATGAAGAGAATAGGCGTGATTATGAAATAAATATGGTAAATTTAGCTTTTATGGAAGAACACATTTTTCAAAATGCATTTAGGATCTTGAAAAATAATATGAGTAATATAGAACAAATGAATGATTTAATCGTGTTTATGAAGTTTTTAGATAAAAAAGTGTCGTCTTCTTTTTTATGTGAGATATTGTCTAAATATCAAGACTCTTATTTTATTTGTTGCGGAGTAGCATATTATATATTAGATAATAAACAAGAAAAACTGGATTCGAGATTTAAGACAGTAAAATCTAAATTATTAAAAACTATTACTAATAAAATTTATAATTACAAATCAAAAGGTTCTGATTATATGATTTTGGAGGGGGAGTACTTTTATTTTCTAAATGATTTTTCAAAGTATCCGGGATTTGAAAGTAGTGAGAAGAACAAATTAGTAGAAAAGTTACGAACAGAATATAAACGTTGTTCTTCTGGAAATACTTATGTATGGGATAGAATAACTAAATATTCATATTTTGAATGGGACAGTGATGCGGACAGTTTTGTTAGAAAAATAGTTAAAAAGAGTTCCAATACTAGTTTAAATAGTATGGTTGAATATTGATGGCTATACTATCCATAAGTTTATATTAAAAATTTTGTTAGTATTTATATTGATTAGAATATATACAAAAAGACCTGTGTCAATCATTAAGATTGTTAGGTCTTTTTAATTATTAGTAAATAAATTCTATTTAGTTTGTAAATTAAAAAATTAACTCGGAAGAGAAGGTATAATAAAAAAAACCCTACCGAAATTTTCGGTAGGGTTTTTGGTAGGAAATTATATCATTTTTAATGGTAATCAATCATTTTAGCAATTGTAAAACGTTGATTTATCGGCATTCCTCATTTATATTATGTTAGCTTTTTACTCCCACTCAACAGTTGCAGGTGGTTTACTTGTAATATCATACACGATACGGTTAACGTGATCGACTTCGTTTACAATACGAACTGAGATTTTTTGTAGTAAGTCCCAATCAATACGAGCAAAGTCAGCAGTCATACCATCAATAGATGTAATCGCACGGATACCGATAGTGTAGTCATAAGTACGACCGTCTCCCATAACCCCAACAGAACGGATACCTGGTAAAACAGTAAAGTATTGCCAAATATCACGATCTAAACCAGCATTTGCGATTTCTTCACGTAAGATAGCGTCACTTTCACGCACGATTTCTAATTTTTCTTCAGTAATTTCGCCTAAGACACGGATTCCTAAACCAGGACCTGGGAATGGTTGACGCCATACAATTGAGTCAGGCATGCCAAGTTCAGTACCTAACGCACGAACTTCGTCTTTAAATAATGTGTTTAATGGTTCAATTAATTTGAATGCCATATCCTCAGGAAGTCCACCAACGTTATGATGTGATTTGATCACTTCAGCTGTATCAGTTCCACTTTCGATAACATCTGTGTAAAGTGTTCCTTGAGCTAAGAATTCAATCCCATCAAGTTTTGCTGCTTCATCATCAAATAAGTAGATAAATTCATTACCAATGATTTTACGTTTTTGTTCAGGATCAGAAACACCTTTTAATTTATCCAAGAAGCGATCTTTTGCATCCACTTTAATGATGTTTAAGCCAAATTTTCCACCTAAACTTTCCATTACTTGTTCTGCTTCACCTTTACGTAATAGACCATGATCAACAAAGATACAAGTTAATTGATCCCCAATCGCGCGTTGTAACAATACTCCAACAACACTTGAATCAACCCCACCTGATAAAGCAAGTAAGACTTTTTTGTCGCCAACTTGTTCGCGGATTTTAGCAGTTTCAATATCGATAAAGCTATCCATTGACCAATCACCTTTGCATCCACAGATGTCAAAAGCAAATTGACGTAGCATGTCATTACCATTGATTGAATGACGAACTTCTGGATGGAACTGAACAGCATACATTTTTTTCGCATGATTTTCCATAGCGGAGATTGGACAGTTTTCACTTGTCGCTGTAACAGTAAATCCTTCAGGAACTTCTGTCACTAAATCACCATGACTCATCCAAACTTGTTGTTCTTTTGGTAAAGAATCAAATAAAGTTGATTCAGTTGTTAAAGACAACATGGCTTTACCATACTCACGGCTGTTAGCTTCAGACACAACGCCACCTAATTTATATGTCATTAATTGCATACCGTAACAAATACCTAAAATAGGAATCCCTAATTCAAATATTTCTGGATCAATGTTAAAACTTCCTTCATCATAGACACTGTTTGGCCCACCAGAGAAAACAATTCCCTTAGGAGCAATTTCTTTGATTTCTGCTGCAGTGATTTTGTGGCTCAATAATTCTGAGAATACACCCAATTCACGAATACGTCGCGTAATTAATTGATTGTACTGGCTACCAAAATCTAACACTATAATCTTTTCCATATCTTTAAGTTCAGATACTTTCGTCACTTACTTCACCTTTTCTTTCTATATATTAATTTTATTAAAACTTACGTAAATAAATTTCATCAATCTCGTGGTTTTGTGCTTTATGTAAAATAACATCTGCACGACTACGAGTTGGCAAAATGAACTCATTGAGGTTTTTTAGATTGACATCTTTCCACACACGACGAGCCATTGCTAATGCATCTTCACGCGGACCATTAGCATATTCATAATAATAATTAGTTTTATCATTTTTTGCAAGAACCAATAAATCTTCAAAGCGTTTTAAATACCAACTTTCAATCAGTTTTGGATCAGCATCAACATAGACTGAAAAGTCGAAGAAGTCACTGATATAAATGTGTTGGTTGGCTGGTGATTGCAAGACGTTAATCCCTTCGACTATTAATATATCTGGTTGCGAAATTGTTTCAAATTCTCCAGGAATAATATCATAAATCTCATGAGAATAGATAGGGATTTTTAAATTATCTCCACCATTTTTAACAGCATTTAAAAAAGATAGTAATTTTTCCATGTCATAACTCTCAGGAAATCCTTTTTTATTTAAAATACCTTGTTTGGTTAGTTCATCCGTTGAATATAAAAATCCATCTGTTGTAATCAGTTGGACATGACGTCGCTTAAAAATACGGGAGAGCATCATTTGTAACAAACGAGCCGTCGTACTTTTTCCAACAGCTACACTACCAGCAACCCCAATAATAAAGGGAGAGGAAGGTAAAAATTTTTGCATAAATAATCCTTTACTAAGATGGAGGGATTCGTACTCTTTCATATAAATATTGATTAAATGAGTTAGTGGAATATAAATATCTTGTACATCTTGTAATGAAATAGTGTCATTATAGCTTTTAATTTGTTGTAGTTCTTCATCTGTTAGAGGCGCAGTTCCATTACGATAAAAGCTTTGCCATTCCTCACGAGTTAAATGATAGAAATTCGTTTTTTCATCCATAAACAGTATCCTCTACTTATTATCTTCAATCAAATTGGGTAATTGTTGGGTGATGTATTGTCCTAATTCTTTATTAAATGACAATTCTCTTAATCTATTTTCACGTCTTTTTTTGTATCCTTTATGAATCATTTTTTCTTCAGTTGATTCTGGGATAATTTGAGGTACACTAGTAAATGTTTCATTAACTTTAACTACAACAAACGTCATAAAACACGTTGCAGCTAAATAATGTTCTCCAGTTTCTAAATCTTCCCCAGTCACTTTGACGAATACTTCCATAGATTTTTTTCCTGTACCTGAAACATAAGCTTCTACAGTTACAGCATCATTTTCATAAATTGGATGTAAAAAATCCAAACTATCTGTTGAGGCAGTCATTGTTGGAATACGGCAATGACGAGATACAGCGATAGAAGCCGTGTCGTCAATTAACGCCATCAATTTACCTCCAAATAACGCACCAAACGAGTTAAGATCATTTGGAAAAACACGATGTGTTTGGATAGCGTAAGAATCTTTACATTTTTTTTCGTTAGGTAATGGTACAAACACGTTAAAAACTCCTTTTTCGTGGTATGATATTATAAAGTCTAACTGATTATATCATAGATAAACGCTGAGATAAGGAATTGAGGTTTGAAAGATGAAAAAAATCATATTATTTGGTGATAGTATCACAGCTGGCTATAGAAATGGTGAAATTGATATTGTATTAAATACTAAAATTAAGCAACTACTCAATACTAAAATAGAAATTATTAATGCTGGTATTCCTGGTGATACAACTGAGGGGGCGTTAAGTCGGTTTAAAGAACATGTTGTTTTTTATGAACCAGATATTGTGACCGTCTTTTTTGGTGCTAATGATGCTGCTAAGCTTTCAGGTATCTCGCTCATTCAGTATGAAGAAAATTTGACTTATTTAGTAAAAGAAATAGGTACCAAACGAGTGGTATTGGTTGGGCCACCTTACGCTCATCAAATGATGTATCGTGATGACCGTCCTTTAGTTGATTTAATGCAATATAATAATGTGGCTCAACGTGTGGCGAAAACATTTAATATTCGTTATATTGATATACTAAAAGAGATGATTGCTTCAGAAGATCCAACGCGTTTTTTGGAACCAGACGGGCTTCATTTCTCAGATGAGGGTTATGATTTGTTAGCAAAATTAATAGTAGAAACAATTAAAGAAAGAGTGTGAAAAATGAGTGCCCATTATTATACGAATAAACCAGAAACGGCTCATGATAGAAAAACATGGACATACCCATTATTAGGCAAAACATATCAATTTGTAACGGATAGTAATGTGTTTTCAAGAGATACAGTGGACTTTGGTTCCCGTGTTTTAATAGAAGCTTTTTTAGATGAAGATATCCCTAGAGGAGAAATTTTAGATGTCGGTTGTGGATATGGCCCTATTGGTTTATCTTTAGCTCATTCAACCAAACGATTTGTTCATATGGTTGATGTGAATGAAAGAGCAATGGAATTAGCTAAAGAAAATGCTAGTTTAAATAAAATTGAAAATATTGAAGTATATGAATCAAATGTTTATGATAATGTAACAAAAAAAGATTTTGCAGCGGTTGTAAGTAATCCACCAATACGTGCTGGAAAAAAAATTGTCCATAGTATTATTGAAGGAGCTAAGGAACATTTACAACAAAAAGGTACCTTAACGATTGTTATTCAGAAAAAACAAGGTGCACCAAGTGCAAAGAAAAAGATGGAAGAAGTCTTTGGACAAGTTGAAGTAGTGACGAGTTCGAAAGGATATTATATTTTCAAAAGTTATAAATCATAAAAATAAAACACGAACGTTGAATTATAAGAAACAGTATTCAAAAACGATTAAACGAACGGTTTGCATATGCATAGGAAAAAAGTGGGATAAAAAAAGTATAGAAAATCATTATAATGAAATTGCAGTTCCGTTTAGTGATGGTTTATTATAAAACTTATTGACTTTTTATGTCTATAAGGAAGACCAAGTGTTTGAAACACTATACAAGTATGGGTAAGGGCATACAAGTTAATGGTTTAAATATAATGAAAACAAAATAACATTTAATGGCTTATCTAATGTTTGTTAAGGGGAATGAATTTAGAAAGCATATTGGAACGCCAGTCCGGATTAATTAACTCATGTGGATGTTTTTTGTAGGGGAAAAATATGATACGGGCTAGTTTATTATGATGGATTGTTTTATGGGGGAGAGGCTAGAAGAAATTCTAGCTTTTTTATTTTATTTTAATGTTGACATTTGTATTTTTATAGGCTAAAATGATTAGTTGCAGAAACCTTTATGTTTTAAATGTGAAAGGTGATGAAATATTGTCCATCAGCCTTTATTTTATAGGAAAACAAAGATAGATCGACCATATCGAGATATGTTCACCATCTATTTTTGGTTTTTTTTTACTTTAAAACAGATAAGTAATGAAATTGTTATATGTTTTTAACATTTGTAACATAAGGTATTTTTGAAAAAACTCAGAGGGGTGACTAATTTGGTTGGACACGTAGTTAAATACGGAAAACACCGAGAAAGACGTAGCTATTCTAGGATTAGTGAAGTACTAGAATTGCCAAACTTAATTGAAATTCAAACTGATTCTTATAAGTGGTTTTTAGATGAAGGTTTGCGCGAAATGTTTGAAGACATTATGCCAATTACAGATTTTAGTGACAAATTATCATTAGAATTTGTCGATTATGAAATGAAAGAACCAAAGTATACAGTTGAGGAAGCGCGCGCGCATGATGCCAACTACTCAGCTCCTATCCACGTAACATTGCGTTTGGATAATCAAGTGACTGGAGAAATCAAGTCACAAGAAGTGTTCTTTGGCGATTTCCCATTAATGACAGAGATGGGAACATTTATTATCAATGGTGCTGAACGTGTAGTAGTATCACAGTTAGTAAGATCACCCGGAGTTTATTTCAACGAGAAGAAAGAAAAAAATGGACATGAGGGATTTGGAACAACTGTTATCCCTAACCGTGGTGCGTGGTTAGAACTAGAAACAGACGCGAAAAACTTATCTTATGCTCGTATTGATAGAACTAGAAAGATACCTTTAACTGTTTTAGTTAGAGCATTAGGTTTTGGTTCTGATACAACTATTACAGAGATCTTTGGTGAAAGTGAAAGTTTACAATTAACGATTGAAAAAGATATCCATAAAAATGCAAGTGACTCTCGTACTGAGGAAGCATTAAAAGATGTTTATGAAAGACTTCGTCCAGGTGAACCTAAAACAGCAGAAAGTTCAAGAAACTTATTGAACTCTCGTTTCTTTGATCCTAAACGCTATGATTTAGCATCAGTAGGACGTTATAAAATTAATAAAAAATTAAGTCTAAAAACACGCTTACTAAACCAAACATTAGCTGAAACATTAGTTGACCCTGAAACAGGAGAAATCCTTGTAGAAAAAGGAACAGTTATTACTCATTCAGTGATGGATGAATTGGAAAAACATTTAGATAATGGTTTAAACAATGAAACTTACTATCCAAGTGAAGACGGTGTTGTAACTGAACCAATGACAGTTCAAGTGATCAAAGTATTATCTCCAAAAGACCCAGAGCGTATAGTTAACGTGATTGGAAATGGTCAACTTGATGCTGATGTACGTACCGTTCGTCCGGCTGATATTGTGGCGACAATTAGTTACTTCTTAAACTTAATGGAAGATATCGGTAAAGTGGATGACATTGATCACTTAGGAAACCGTCGTATTCGTTCAGTTGGAGAATTATTACAAAATCAATTCCGTATTGGGTTATCTCGTATGGAACGTGTGGTTCGTGAAAGAATGTCTATTCAAGATACTGAAACATTAACACCACAACAACTGATTAATATTCGTCCTGTTGTGGCTTCTATGAAGGAATTCTTTGGTTCTTCTCAGTTATCACAATTCATGGACCAAACAAACCCATTAGGAGAGTTAACACATAAACGTCGTCTATCAGCCTTAGGGCCTGGTGGTTTAACACGTGACCGTGCTGGATATGAAGTTCGTGACGTTCACTATTCACATTATGGTCGTATGTGTCCGATTGAAACGCCTGAGGGACCAAATATCGGGTTAATCAATAGTTTGTCAAGTTATGCGAAAGTAAATAAATATGGTTTCATCGAAACACCTTATCGTCGTGTTGACCGTGAAACAAAACGTGTTACAGAACATATCGATTACTTAACAGCTGACGAGGAAGACCATTACATGGTAGCGCAAGCGAACTCACCATTAAATGACGATGGAACGTTTGCTGAAGATGTTGTAATGGCTCGTATCCAAAGTGAAAACTTGGAAGTTTCAGTAGATAAAGTGGACTACATGGACGTTTCTCCTAAACAGGTAGTTGCGGTAGCGACAGCATGTATTCCTTTCTTGGAAAACGATGATTCTAACCGTGCGCTTATGGGAGCGAATATGCAACGTCAGGCAGTGCCTTTGATTCAACCACGTTCTCCACTTGTTGGGACCGGTATGGAATACAAAGCTGCCCATGACTCAGGAGCAGCACTTTTATGTAAACATGATGGAGTCGTTGAATACGTTGACGCTCGTGAAATTCGTGTTCGTCGTAATGATGGTGCATTAGATAAATATAATATCATTAAATTCCACCGTTCAAATGCCGGAACAAGTTACAACCAACGCCCTATCGTTAGAAAAGGTGAAATCGTTGAAAAAGGCGATACATTAGCTGATGGTTCTTCTATGGAAGAAGGGGAAATGGCATTAGGACAAAACGTTTTAGTAGCATTTATGACGTGGGAAGGTTACAACTACGAAGATGCGATTATTATGAGTCGTCGTTTAGTTAAAGATGATGTATACACGTCTATTCATATTGAAGAATATGAATCAGAAGCACGTGATACAAAATTAGGACCTGAAGAAATTACTCGTGAGTTACCAAACGTTGGGGAAGATGCTCTTAAAAACTTAGATGAAATGGGTATTATTCGTATTGGTGCAGAAGTTCAAGATGGTGATTTACTTGTTGGTAAAGTCACTCCTAAAGGGGTAACAGAATTATCGGCAGAAGAACGTCTATTGCATGCAATCTTCGGAGAAAAAGCTCGTGAAGTTCGTGATACATCTCTACGTGTTCCACATGGTGGCGGCGGTATTGTTCATGACGTCAAAATCTTTACTCGTGAAGGTGGAGACGAGTTATCTCCAGGTGTTAACATGTTAGTTCGTGTTTATATCGTTCAAAAACGTAAAATTCATGAAGGAGATAAAATGGCTGGTCGTCATGGTAATAAAGGGGTAGTATCTCGTATTATGCCAGAAGAAGATATGCCATTCATGCCAGATGGCACACCAGTTGATATCATGTTAAACCCATTAGGGGTACCTTCTCGTATGAACATTGGACAAGTATTAGAGTTGCATTTAGGTATGGCAGCTCGTTCATTGAATATCCATGTTGCCACACCGGTATTTGATGGAGCGAATGAAGAAGATGTATGGAGCACTGTTGAAGAAGCTGGGCTAGCACGCGATGCTAAGACAGTTCTTTATGATGGACGTACAGGTGAACCATTTGATAACCGTATTTCTGTAGGTGTCATGTATATGTTGAAACTTGCTCACATGGTTGATGACAAGTTACATGCTCGTTCTATTGGACCTTATTCATTAGTTACACAACAACCACTTGGTGGTAAAGCACAATTTGGTGGACAACGTTTTGGAGAGATGGAAGTTTGGGCTCTTGAAGCATATGGAGCGGCTTATACTCTACAAGAAATCTTGACTTATAAATCAGATGACGTTGTTGGTCGTGTGAAAACTTACGAATCAATCGTTAAAGGTGAACCAATTCAAAAACCAGGTGTTCCTGAATCATTCCGCGTGCTTGTTAAAGAGTTACAAGCTTTAGGATTAGACATGCGAGTATTAGATGCAGACGATCAAGAGATTGAATTACGTGATATGGATGATGAGGACGATGATTTGATTACTGTTGATGCCTTAGCTAAATATGCTAAAGAGCAAGAAGAAAAAGCATTAGCAGAAAAATCGTTGAAAGATGCACAAGAAAACCAAGAATAATCCAGCTGAATTATTCTGACAGACAAAGAAACGGAGGGACATCTTTTGATCGATGTAAATAAATTTGAAAGTATGCAAATTGGACTAGCTTCTTCTGAGAAAATTAGAAGCTGGTCATATGGTGAAGTGAAAAAACCAGAGACAATAAACTACCGTACTTTAAAACCAGAACGTGATGGTCTTTTCTGCGAGCGTATTTTCGGTCCTACTAAGGACTGGGAATGTGCCTGTGGAAAATATAAACGTATCCGTTATAAGGGGATTGTTTGTGACCGCTGTGGGGTTGAGGTAACACGTTCTAAAGTTCGTCGTGAACGTATGGGTCATATCGAACTTGCAGCTCCAGTAACACATATTTGGTATTTTAAAGGAATTCCTAGTCGTATGGGTCTTGTACTAGATATGAGCCCTAGAGCATTAGAGGAAATCATTTATTTTGCTTCTTATGTAGTAACTGATCCAGGTGACACTAACTTAGAATTAAAACAACTTCTAACTGAACGTGAATACCGTGAAAAACGTCAGCAATATGGCCAAGCATTTAAAGCTGGTATGGGTGCTGAAGCAATCAAACGTTTATTAGAACAAGTTGATTTAGAAAAAGAAGTCGCTGAATTAAAAGAAGAATTGAAAAAAGCGTCTGGACAAAAAAGAACACGTGCTATTCGTCGTTTAGATATCTTAGAAGCATTCCGTACATCAGGAAATGATCCTGACTGGATGGTAATGGACGTTGTACCAATTATCCCGCCAGATTTACGTCCGATGGTTCAATTAGAAGGTGGACGTTTTGCGACAAGTGATTTGAACGACTTATACCGTCGTGTCATTAACCGTAATAATCGTTTGAAACGTTTATTAGACTTAAATGCACCAGGAATTATCGTTCAAAACGAAAAACGTATGCTACAAGAAGCGGTAGATGCGTTAATCGATAATGGTCGTCGTGGTCGTCCAGTAACTGGACCAGGTAATCGTCCACTTAAATCGTTATCTCATATGTTGAAAGGTAAACAAGGCCGTTTTCGTCAAAACTTATTAGGTAAACGTGTTGACTACTCAGGTCGTTCAGTTATCGTTGTTGGACCTTTCTTAAAAATGTACCAATGTGGATTGCCAAAAGAAATGGCAATTGAATTATTCAAACCATTTGTGATGCATGAATTAGTTAAGCGTGAAATTGCAAGCAACATTAAAAATGCAAAACGCCAAATCGAACGTCAAGAAGACGCTGTTTGGGATGTATTAGAAGATGTGATTAAAGAACATCCTGTATTACTTAACCGAGCACCTACTCTACATAGACTTGGTATCCAAGCGTTTGAACCAGTTTTAGTTGAAGGACGCGCAATCCGTCTTCACCCATTAGTATGTGAGGCGTATAATGCCGATTTCGATGGGGACCAAATGGCGGTTCACGTTCCATTAAACGAAGAAGCTCAAGCAGAAGCGCGTATGTTAATGCTTGCTGCTCAAAACATCCTTAATCCAAAAGATGGTAAACCAGTTGTTACACCATCTCAAGATATGGTCCTTGGTAACTACTATTTAACTATGGAAGAACCCGGACAAATAGGTGAAGGAATGATTTTCCGTGACTTAGACGAAGTTGTTTTAGCATGGAGAAATGGTTGTGTCCACTTACATACTCGTATTGGTTTACAAACAAGCTCAATGCCTGAAAAACCATTTACAGAATGGCAACGTGAACGTATTTTAACAACAACTGTTGGTAAAGCAATCTTTAATGAAATTATGCCACCAGAATTCCCTTACTTAAATGAACCAACTGATTATAACTTGACTGTTCAAACACCTGATAAATACTTTGTTGAAGCCGGAGCAGACATTCCTGCATTCATCAAAGAACAACCAGAAGTTGGACCATTCAAGAAGAAAAATCTTGGTAATATTATCGCTGAAGTCTTCAAACGTTTCAAAATTACTGAAACATCTAAAATGTTAGATAGAATGAAAGACTTAGGCTACAAACATTCTACTTATGCAGGTATGACTGTAGGGATTGCCGATATCGTTGTGTTACATGAAAAACAAGCAATGATTGAAGAAGCACATAATCAAGTAGAAAAAGTAACAAAACAATTCCGTCGTGGTTTAATTACAGATGACGAGCGTTATGAACGAGTAATTGGTATTTGGAACGCGACAAAAGATGCTATTCAAGCAAAATTAATGGAAAGTTTAGATGCACGTAACCCAATCTTCATGATGAGTGATTCTGGAGCCCGTGGTAATATCTCCAACTTTACTCAGTTAGCCGGTATGCGTGGATTGATGGCTGCTCCTAATGGTCGTATCATGGAGTTACCTATCGTATCTAACTTCCGTGAAGGATTAACCGTCTTAGAAATGTTTATCTCGACTCATGGTGCTCGTAAAGGTATGACCGATACAGCCCTTAAGACAGCCGATTCAGGTTACTTAACTCGTCGTTTAGTTGACGTGGCTCAAGATGTTATTATTCGTGAAACTGACTGTGGAACTGACCGTGGTTTAGATATTTCAGTGATGAAAGAAGGAAATGAAATCATTGAAACACTAGAAGAGCGTATGTTAGGTCGTTACACACGTAAATCAGTAATTCATCCTGAGACTAAAGAAGTAATTGTTGGCGCTAATGAAATCATTACAGAAGATATTGCAAAACAAATTGTTGATGCAGGTATTGAACAAATTACGATTCGTTCAGTCTTCACATGTAATACAAAACATGGCGTATGTAAACATTGCTATGGTCGTAACTTAGCGACTGGTTCTGAAGTTGAAGTTGGAGAAGCAGTTGGTACAATTGCAGCCCAATCAATTGGTGAACCTGGTACTCAGTTAACCATGCGTACATTCCATACGGGTGGGGTTGCCGGAGACGATATTACTCAAGGTTTACCTCGTATCCAAGAGATTTTTGAAGCTCGTAATCCTAAAGGACAAGCTGTTATTTCTGAAGTAGCTGGTGAAGTTATTGAAATTACAGAAGACCAAGCAGATCGTACAAAAGAAGTGGTTGTTAAAGGTCAAACAGATACAAGATCTTACTCTGTTCCTTACACTTCTCGTATGAAAGTTGCTGAAGGTGATATTATTGACCGTGGTACTCCATTAACAGAAGGATCAATTGATCCAAAACAATTATTAACAGTAAAAGATGTATTAGCTGTTGAAAACTATCTACTTAAAGAAGTACAAAAAGTTTACCGTATGCAAGGGGTAGAAATCGGAGATAAACACGTTGAGGTTATGGTTCGTCAAATGCTACGTAAAGTAAGAGTTATGGATCCAGGTGATTCTGATATCTTACCAGGTACACTAGTTGATATTAGTGAATTTAAAGACCGTAACTACAATACACTTGTTTCTGGTGGAACACCTGCAACTGGACGTCCAGTCTTGTTAGGTATCACTAAAGCCTCACTTGAAACAAACAGTTTCTTATCTGCTGCATCATTCCAGGAAACAACTCGTGTGTTAACTGATGCTGCAATTAGAGGTAAAAAAGACCACTTACTTGGATTGAAAGAAAATGTTATCATTGGTAAAATCATTCCAGCTGGTACTGGTATGGCGAAATACCGTAACATGGAACCAAAAGAAGTGGGTGTAGCAAGTGAAAATGTGTATAGTATCAGTGATATTGAAGCACAAATGGCTGCTGCAGAAGCGTTAAAAAATCAAGAATAAAATGTATTACTAGCATGAGTCAGATTAGACTTGTGCTAGTTTTTTTATCGGCTCTCCGTCAAATGATGTGGATGAGTAAAATTTAGTGAATTTAAGCAACGAAAGACAACAGGTTTTCGTTGCTTATTTATTTACCTTGAAAACTAAGTAAAATTCTATATTTATAGTTTTGGAAATTTCTATAGCCATAGGCTATTCGTTTGATTAGCTTAATTTTATTGATGGTCCCTTCTAATGGTCCGTTAGAAAATGGAAACTTGAAAGTATTATTAATTCTTGGAAGATGTTTTTTTAGTGTTCTGATAGATGTTTTCATTGGTTCAGAGATTAACTCATGACTTAATAATAGTAGATCTGAGAAAGCCTCAAAATCATTGTTTTTACTACAATATAATAAGTTTTGATAGAGTCCGTATGTCTCAGATAGTTCTTTGCTTAAGCTTAGTAAATAATCCATAATATCTGTTTCAGGTAAGATATTTTTAAATAATCGTTGATAACGATAGTCTTTATAATTTAATTCGTTAGAGTCTTTTAAAAATAGCTTCCAATATCTCTTTAGTTTTCTATAATTCTTTAGATCATTAAGGTTTGATGTCTTAAACTTATTCATTGTTCTAATTCTTGTAATATTTAATGAACGACTAATTAATTGAACTAAGTGAAATCGGTCAATAACCACTGAAGCATTTGGAAAAAGTTTATTAGCTAGTTTAAAATAGCCAGCATTCATATCAACAACGATCGTTGCGACTTTATTTCTTACTTTCAAAGGGTATTTTGAAAAGTGTTTTTCTAACGTAATCCTTTTATTATCTGGTAAAATATCAATAATTTTATGTGATAAGGAGTCTGAGTAGATAAAACTGTACTTACCTTGATTGTTTTTTACAGATGTAAACTCATCAAAACATAGGTGTTGAGGCAAGTCCGTAAATTTATTTGACAGTTCTTTCCCAAATAAATTAAGAATTCTACTGATTGTAGTAGTTGATACAAAATGTCTTTTAGATAAGTCTTTCAATGAGATAGCATCGGATAACTCCATGCCAATAGACTGTTTCACTCTGTTAGCAATAAAGCAGTGCTTATCAATTTCTAAAGATTCAGCTATAAAAGAGGTGTGACATTTACGACAAAGGAACCGTTGTTTCTTTAGTGATAGATAGGTTGGATAATGGGCAACACTTAGCCATTTTATTCGAGAAGAAATAAAACCATTTTTTACAATAGAATAGTTTTCATTCTTAATTCCACAACAAGGACAAGCCAAAGGCTTATAAGTAAGTGTTCCGCTATAGATTTTACTTCTAACTCCTTTTATCATTTTTTCTTCACAAAAAATAGAATCAAAATAAATGTTTGTGTCTTTCAAATCCAGCGACACTCGGATACAATGGTTGTGAGACATATGAATCTTCCTTTCTAAAATTTGGTTTGGTCACTTTAATTTTACCTGGAAAATTCGTATGTTTCTTTTTTTTATGTAAAAAAATAGATGCAGATGAATTTCTTCATCCACATCAAAAATTATACAGCCTTTTTATCGAGTCGGTTATCATTTCGTGTTAAACTGATTCTATCAAAATAAAAAATGAGGCGAGTATGATGAAAAAAGGGGTATTGATTATATTTTTATCAATGACACTGGTTGGTTGTGGCAAGCAAGAGAAAACAGCTAACACAAAAGTCAGTGATACAAGCTCAAGTACACAAATCAGTAGTCAATCAAGTACCAAAAATAGTTCAACAATAGACAAAATAGTGGATTCATCATCTATTTTAGAAGAAAAAGTAGAACAACATTCTGGTGTTACAACATTATCTAAAGAAAATTATTATCAAAATAATATCATTCAGGAAATTAATCAGCAATTTTTAAATTGGGCGAGTGACCGAGCTAAAATTGGAGGTATGGCTGTAACGTCTGAATTTTTTGATCACGGGGCAGCAGGTCGAGGAGATTGGTTTGCTGTAACGCCCGATAGATTAGCAATGGTACAAGATTTAAATAATCCAGGATACGATTATTTTCCATTACATGTAGTAGGTGGTGTGACTTTTTACTATTCTTCAAAGGGAACACTTGGCGCAACCAATGAGCGACAACAAAGTTCATTTGCAGCGGGATTTAGTGAAGTAGCTGATATTACTAAACCAATTATTAAGTACATTTTATGTGACAATGGCATGATTTATGAGTTGAATAGTGACTCATCTTTATCAACTGGATTTAATGAAATGAATGATGACGGGACTATCCCACGTAGTCAAATTAATGTAAAAGAATTTCATTATTCTGAAGATACTGATGCGATAAATGAATTACAACGTATTCTATCAATAGTAAATAAATAAGGAGAACATTATGACATTTGAAAAAATATTACCAGAATTAAAAGCAGGAAAAAAAGTGATTAGAACAGGCTGGGGTGGTTTTGAGTTATATGTCACACTTGTATCAGGAGAAAACTATGATAATTGCCCTGTAACTGATTATTTTTTAATTAAAACAAGCGATGAAGGATTTTCCAGTTTTGCTCCAACAGTGTGCGACATTTTGGCAGATGATTGGGAGATAGTAGAATAATGAGTAGTATTACTTATACAGAATTTAAAGGCAAAGTAGTCTTTGTTACAGGTGTTGCATCAGGCATAGGAAAAGAGCAAGCTCATTTATTTTTAGATCAAGGAGCTTACGTATTCGGATTTGATAAAGCAGAAGCTGACAGTGGTTTTTCTGGTCGATTTACTTTTTTTAGAGGTGATGTCACCAATATAGAAGATTTGGAACAAGCAGTTAGTGAGTGCTTAGCCAAGTATAATAAAATAGATATATTATTAAATACTGCTGGTAAGTTAGATGAATTTAAACCACTAGTCGAAACGTCTGAAGAGTTATGGGATGATATTTATGAAACCAACGTGAAAAGTTATTTTCGGTTAACTAAGTTAATTTTACCAATTATGCTAAAACAAAAAAGTGGCACGATTATCAATATGGCCTCTATCGCTGGTTTAATTGGTGGTGGCGGTGGTATTAGTTACACTATGTCAAAACATGCGATTGTCGGGTTTACGAAACAATTAGCCTTAGATTATGCTAATCAAGGGATTCATGTGGTTGGCATTGCTCCTGGTGCCATTAAAACGTCAATGAACGCGGCTGATTTTTCGGGTGATGGTCAGATGGCTAAATGGGTAGCAGATGAAACACCTTGTAAACGCTGGGCTTCACCTGAAGAAGTAGCACAATTGACACTATTTTTAGCAAGTCAAGCTTCATCTTACATACAAGGAAGTATAGTACCAATAGATGGTGGATGGATGACAAAATAGGGTTGTTTTTTTGTAAAAAAAGTGTATCCTATTATTTAGCGAGTTTTCGCACTATAACACTTCGCTGGGAAATTTTTCTCACATCCTTTGGTTGTAGTTATTAGCAAGGTAATCCCTTGTAAAGGAGAAATGTAAATGGAAAATAAAAAAGAACAATCTGCTGTAATATCTTGGACAACACAAGACACAGCAAAGATGGCCATTGTGGCAGGATTGTATGTTGCAGTGACGTTAGTGTTATCGGTCATTAGTTTTGGCGCAATTCAGTTAAGATTATCTGAGATGTTTAATTACTTGTCGCTCTATAACAAACGCTACATAGTTGCTGTGACATTAGGTGTGGCAATAGCCAATGCTTTTTCACCATTAGGAATTATCGATGTATTAGTTGGAAGTATTAGCACGTTTTTAGTATTGGTGATAAATTATGCTATCACTAAACATGTTAAGAATATGAAAATAAAAATGGTCATAACAGCTATTACGTTTGCGATATCTATGTTTACTGTTGCGGGACAACTCACAATACTATATGGCTTACCATTTTTCTATAACTGGTTGATTGTTGGCTTAGGCGAACTATTTTCGATGACAGTTGGTGGGGTTATGATATACTGGATGAGTAAAAAAATTGATTTTACTAAATAAACAAACCTCTATGATTGAGCAATATCAATCATAGAGGTTTTTAAATTATTTAACGTAGTCTTCTGTTAATTCTAAGAATGTGTTCACATCTTGAATCATCATATCAATTCCAGCTTGCCAGAATTCACTTGATGTTAAGTCGACATTTAAATGTTTTTTAGCTAACTCTTCAGTTGTCATTGACGCTGTATCACGTAATAAAGCGATATAGTCATCTTCAAATGATGTTCCTTGTTTTTGAGCGAAGGCATAAATACCTAAGCTGAACAGGTAACCAAATGTGTATGGGAAGTTGTAAAATGGCACATCATCAATATAGAAGTGCAGTTTACTTGCCCAGAAATGTGGATGATAAGAATTCAATGAATCACAGTAGCTTTCTTTTTGAGCAGCTACCATTAAATCAGTGATTTCAGTATCTGTTAGGACTTTTTCTTTGCGTTCAGTATAGAAATTATTTTCAAAAATGAAACGTGCGTGAATGTTCATAAACATGGCTGTTGCATTTTGCATTTTAATATCAAGTAAATTGATTTTTTCTTCAGTTGATTTTGCTTGTTTAAGTGTTGCATCTGCTACAATCAGTTCGGCAAATGTACTAGCAGTTTCTGCTACGTTCATTGCGTAATCTTGACTAACTGATGGTAAATCCCACATCACGTGTGAATGGAAAGCATGTCCTAATTCATGAGCTAATGTAGAGACTTCGTTGATTGATTCACCGTATGTCATGAAGATACGAGATTCTTCATTTTCTGGCAATCCAGTACAATAACCACCTGGACGTTTACCTGGTCTATCTTCTGCTTCAATCCAGCTTTTTTCAAAGGCCATTTTAGCAAAATCAGCCATCTTAGGACTAAATTTATTGAAGTTTTCAACAATGAAATCAGCTGCTTCATTGAATGTATAGCGTTTTTCTTCAAATTCACCTAAAATAACAGGTGCATCTTGATCTTGCCAATCCATTTTTTCTTTACCGAATAATTGTGCTTTACGAGTTAAAAAATCAACGAATGGTTGTTTGTTTGCAGCAATGGTTCCCCACATAGCGTCCAATGTTTCTTTTTTCATACGGTTGTATTCTAAAGGAATCTCTAAATGATCAGTGATGCCATGTAATTTGTTGTTTGTTAAACGGAAACCATCCAAATGGTTCAACGTATCAGAGAACAGTGGTGCATAATTTGCCCACGTTTTTTCCCACGTATCAAATAAACGCTGTCTAACATCTGTATCAGCGTCACCCATCATACGGTTAAAGGCTTGCCCTGCTGAAAGATATGTTGTTTTTCCATCTTCTTCAAATGGAAATTGAATGTTTGCTACAATTGTGTCGTAGTGAGCACTCCATGCATTAAAGCCATCTGTTGATAATTGGTTGATGACTGATTCTTCTTTTTCACTTAAAAGGCGTTTGCTTTGTTCACGTGCTTCTGTTAAATTAAAAGCCACACCTTGTTTTTGAGCAAAATCTGAAGCAAGTAAAGCTTGCCAAGTATCAGTTGACAGGTTAGTTAATTTTTTATTAAAAAGAACATTGGCATTTTTAAACCCAGTGTGTTTTGTAAACAAGCCAGCTAAAACACTGCCTGCTTTTTTATTGTTAACATCTGCTGATTGAATGGCATTAACAAAACTGATTGTTTGGCCAAATCCTTTAGATATTTTTTCTTGAACTGTCATAATAGCTTCGAATGCTTTAAATTCTGGCGTATCTGTTTCTGGATTCCAATCTGTTACGAGTGATTGGTACTCTGTAATCTCATCATCTAGTAATAAAAGGCGTTGTTCTAACTCTTTTGAGTCAATGCCTCCGTTAAAAATTGAATCTAAATCCCATGTTATTGAATATGTCATATTATCTGACTCCTTTCATTATGGTTATATTATACCCTATACTATTAAAAAACAATGATAAAAAAGGAAAAAAGTTTAAGATTGGAGAAGTTCATTATGAAAAGTAAATTAAGTCAATCGAAAGTTTACATAGTAATCTCAATTGTGATTATGGTTATTTTATTTTACAGCTCATCAAAAACATACACAGAGCAAAGTTCTGTCCCACTTCTTCAAAAGTGGCTAGCTAGTGAGCCTTTTGCTTCGAAATTACAAAATGTTGTGTTTCATTATGGAGGAAATGAGGTCAGTATTCAAGCAATGGGATATTTTAAATTTGTGGAATTTTTTATTCGAAAAGCAGCTCATTTTTTTACCTTTTTTATCTTAGGTGGAAGTTTATTTTTAATATTGCATTCAAAATTAAAGCAATCGCTATTTAGTTTATTTTTTGCTTGGTTTAGTGCGACAGGTTATGCGGCAATGGATGAGTTTCATCAGATGATAACGGGTGATAGAACGCCGTTATTTCAAGATGTGATGCTTGATAGCATTGGGGCGTTAACAGCATGTGTGATGTTAGTAATTTATCTTGAATTTGGTCGCAAAAAGTCAAGGTGAGGTCTCTTTTTTAATCAATTTATGATAAAATGACATTATATGTTTGATATTATTTTAGAAAGAGGGGAATTGAAATGGCAGGACATTCAAAATGGAATAACATTAAGAATAGAAAAGGGGCACAAGATGCTAAACGTGGTAAAGTGTTCCAAAAATTATCGCGTGAAATCTATATGGCAGCAAAAAGTGGTGGTTCTGACCCGTCTTCTAACCCTTCGCTAAGATTAGTGTTAGATAAAGCAAGAACAGCGAATATGCCAAATGATAATATTCAACGTGCAATAAAAAAAGCAACGAGTGCTGGTGAAGGTGAAAACTATGATGAAGTTGTTTATGAAGGATATGGACCAGCAGGTGTGGCAATTTTAGTTCATGCTTTAACAGATAATCGTAACCGAACTTCAACTAACGTACGTGTTGCATTTAATAAAAATGGTGGTTCTCTGGGTGAATCTGGTTCGGTCTCTTATATGTTTGATCGAAAAGGCTACATTGTGATTGAAAGAGAAGGACTGGATGTAGATGAAGACACGATGATGCTAAGTGTGCTAGAAGCTGGTGGTGATGATATAGAAGCATCAGAGGAAGTATTTGAAATTTATACTGATCCAAGTGCATTCACAGCAGTACGAGATGAGTTAGAAAAAGAGTATACGTTGGCACAAGCAGAATTAACTATGGTGCCACAGACACTTGTTACATTGAGTGAATCAGATAAAGAAAAATTAGAGAAGATTGTTGATATTTTAGAAGATGATGATGATGTTTCAGAGGTATTCACATCTGCAGACATGTAGCAATAAAGCAAAAAACAACCAGAAAAAATTCTGGTTGTTTTTTTTTTTGCTTTTTTAAGAATATTTTTTAAAAAAAGCAAATATTAAAGATGAGAAAGGAAAAAAATATGAAAAAACTAGCTAAAAAATTATTAGAAGTTGGTTATAAAAACCAAGTGAGTGATTTGTATATTCTCCCTAAATCTTCATCAATGTATGACGTGTCATTTCGGAAGCATCATGATATGACAAGTTATGATTTATTATCCTATAAAACAGCTGAACAATTAATTTTATATTTTAAATACCTTGCAGGGATGGATATTGCCGAAAAGCGTAAAGTTCAGATGGGTGGAACGACTATTAAAGTTAAAAAAGAAACCTTTCGGATTCGATTATCTGTTGTAGGTGATTTCTTGAATCGTGAAACACTTGTGATTCGTTTTTTATACCCGATGTCGAGCAAAAGTCTTCAGTTTGTTGATAATAATCAAATTGAAAAAATAAAAAAACAAATTACACGCAATGGCTTATTCTTATTTTCTGGTCCTACAGGTTCGGGAAAATCAACTACGATGCATTTACTGATGCAATATTTAATTCATCAGGAAAAAAAGCATATTATCACGATAGAGGATCCAGTGGAAATAGAGGATACAGATTGTCTTCAATTTCAAGTCAATGAAAAAATCGGTTTAACTTATCAGGAACTGATTAAGGTATGTTTACGACATCGACCAGATTGCTTGATGATAGGAGAAATAAGAGATACAGAAACAGCACAAATGGCTATGAGAGCAGCTTTAACGGGACATTTAGTCTTTTCAACTATCCATGCTAAAAATAGGAAAGGAGTTGAGGAAAGATTAATCGAATTAGGGATTCCTAGAGAAGAGATGAATCAAAGTGTACAAGGAATTTTCTATCAAGAGATGTTGCCGTTAACATCTGGAAAAAATTATGGAGTGTTATATGACATATTTTATAAAGAAGGAGAAGATGAGTGGGAAAAAAGTTTACAAAAAGCCTATTATGAAAAGAAAATCACACAAAAAACTTATCAAATCTATAAAAATTAAACCGTATAATCATCAAGAAAAATATGAGTTTATCTATCTATTAGGTAATTTGTTAGAAAATGGGTTTAGTTTGGAACAAAGTATTCAATTCATGAAGACTATTTCTTTCAAACAAGAAAAACAATTGACTTATATTGAAAGAAAACTACTAAAAGGTGAGTCTTTAGCGAAGTGTTTACTGGGAGTTGGTTTTTCAAAAGAGCAGTTAGCGCCAATTAAATTCTCAGAAGTTCATGGGGATTTAGTTGGAACGTTAAAGAGAATGTCTTCGCAAATGAAAGAACGACAAAAACAGCGAAAAGAAATGATAAAGGTATTAAGCTATCCTATTTTGTTATTAATCTTTTTAGTAGGGATGATTGTTGGAATGAAGTGGGTAATACTACCGCAGCTTTCAGAATTATCGCAAGACCCTGCAGCACCATCCATGTTTAGTTTGATTGATAAGGGATTGAAATATGGCCTATTTTTCATTAGTACTTTGGTATTATCTGGGTATTTAGTAGTCAATCAGTTAAATCGACACTCGCAAATAAATAAACTGATGCTTTATGCTCGATTACCTGTTATTGGAAAACTTTTAACCAGTTACTATACATCATTGTTTGCAACAGAATGGGGGAACTTATTATCACAAGGAATGGAATTTAAAGAGGTTGTATTGATTATGCAACAAAAAGGGTATTCACAATTAATGCAAGAGATGTCAAAAGAAATAAAAATAAAATTAGAACAAGGTATTTTTATTGATGAGCCAATTAGTCAATGGCGTTTTTTGAAACCAGAATTGACGTGGATTATTAGACAAGGTGAAATTCATGGGAGACTTGGACAAGAGTTAATCATTTTTGGCGAACGAGAGTGGGAAAATTTTATGACAGAATGTGAGAAAAAGATTCACTTGCTTCAGCCAATAACCTTTTTAATCATTGCGATATTAATTGTGTCTGTTTATGGCTCATTATTATTGCCAATATATAATGGAATGGGGGATTTTTATTGAAACTATTACAGAAATTAAAAAAGAAGAATGATGGTTTTACCTTACTTGAAATGTTGATTGTATTGCTAGTTATTGCTGTATTAATTATTTTGTTTGTACCAAATCTTTCTAAACAACAAGCGAGTATTAATAAACAAGGTGATGATGCCTTAAGTAAAGTTATTCAGACGCAAACAGAAATGTATTATTTAGATAATAATGAAAGACCAAAAGATTTAGATGAGTTAGTACAAGGCGGGTATATTTCGAAAGAACAAAAAGATAAGGCAGAAAAAATAGGCATTAAAGTTGAGTAATGACGGGTTTACTTTATGGGAATGCCTATGTGTGTTACTTATTATCAGTATTTTTGGATTACTGCCAATTATCAAAATAGAAAAGTGGAAAGAACAGAAGACTATTACGTCACAATTAATAATGTTTGAAAGATTATATGAAAAAAGTCAACATAGTGCAGTGATAGAAAAGGAAAGTAGTAAAATATTTGCGGATAAAGATTCACAAAGAATCATATTTAATTACACATTAAAAGGCCAAAAGAAGGAAGAGTTTCTTTACATAGAGGAACCATTACTCATTATGAGAGAGAGCTCCCTTGAACTACAAGCAGGAACAGCAAGTCCTAGTAAATTGGAAACGTTCACTTTCTTTGATCAATCAACACAAACAAAAATTGACTATATTGTTCAATTAGGAAGTAGTAAGGTGTTTAAATATGTGGAAAGGCAATGATGGCTTTTTATTATTTGAGAGTTTGTTAGCTTTGTTTATATTAACAGTTGGTATTTTGTTTATGCTACAAATAATATTATTTGTAAGGCAACAAGAAAATCAAAATCAATTATATTTAGAGTTAGCTATTTTTGCTAAAGAATGGGAATATATAGAAACTAAGATTGATGAACAAGGATTAAAAGAAAAAGCAGTTAAACAAAAGATTCAATTAATAGAAAGTAGTGAGGACACTTTTATTATAGAAAAAGAAGGAACAACTTTAGAGATAATGATTTTAGATGTGAATTAAATAATGGCTTTACTTTGTTAGAGTGTTTAATAGCATTAAGTCTTATGACGGGTTTGTTATTGTTTTTAACGCCGTTTATTAAACAAATAAATCAATTATGGACGTATCAAGAAAATGCTTCATATTTAGAAATACATATTGGTAAAAGGCAGTTAGAACATGAAATTGAGTCTTTGACGTTGCTAGAAGTAAAACCAACTGAATTAGTTTATAAAAAAGCAGTGGACGGAAAAGCAGATGAGCGGATTATTTTTGATATGTATGAGGACAAGTTACGAAAAAAACCAGGATTTCAGCCTATTATAGTTGGTTTGAGATCAGCAACATTTGTCGAACTTGATTCATTAATTGAGATGACACTAGTGACATTACAGGGGGAGCGGTATGTTTACTTTCTTAAAAAATAAAGAAGGAAGTATTGCTCTTCCTTTTTTAGCAGTCCTTTTATTATTTACAATAACGACATTATATTTTATCGATGATTATCAACATAAACAATTTGTTATAAAACAAGCAACAGATGCTTATTTAGCAGATATTCTAGAAGAAAAATGTCGAAATTACGCTTTAGAAATGGAAGATAATACATCAAAAATAATTGATTATAATATTGGAACAGTGAAACTTGAAAAAAGTAAGTATGGTACGTATGTTACTATTTTTATTGATTTAAATACAGGTTTTAAACGACAGGTTTTTGTAAAGATTAAGTAAAGGCTATCAAAACTTCAAAAAAACCCTATCATTTTCAGTTTTAATACCTTGAAATATCCAAGTGCTTTCGATAGAATAGGAAAGTAAGAGATTTGTGAATTAAGACAAGGAAGAGGTGACACAATTGTCTCAAACGAATGTGGAGATAGGCTTTAAAAATATGCATGAATCTGTGAAATTGCTTCAGCAAGAACTGGATACATCTTTTTTTGATGCTTATGTCGAAAACGGAGAGAATTTATTGGATGGTGGTAGCGTTCGTGTTATTGATAATGTTCCAAATCAAGTAGCAGTTAAACAGCTTGAAGCGTATTATCAAGAGTTATTAGGCATGACGTTGTCAACTGAAGAAAAGAGAAAAATCACTCAGTTAACATTACTTAGTGGATTAAAAGTGGAACCACTTCAAGCAAATCATCAACTAACACCAGATGGTATTGGCTTTTTATTTGTTTATATGATTGAACAATTGATGAAAGATAAGCAAGACGATATGGTTGTTGGGGACTTGTCTGTTGGTATGGGTAATCTACTTTATACAATTTTAAGCAATTTAAGCGTAGCCGGTTATACTAATATTAAAGGAATTGGTGTTGATATCGATGAGTTATTATTAGAAGTAGCTGCTGTGAATAAAAATTGGTTAGGATTAAAAGCAGAGTTATTTCATCAAGATTCTTTAGAACCATTGCTTATGGAACCATTAGATGTAGCAGTTGCTGATTTACCGATTGGGTATTACCCAAAAGATGATGTATCAAAAGACTTCATGACATCTTTCGCTACTGAACACAGTTATGCACATCATTTATTAATGGAACAGAGTATGAAGTATGTGAAAGAGGAAGGCTTTGGCTTATTCTTAGTGCCAAATAATTTTCTAGAAACAGAACAAGCTGATTCTCTTAAAAAGTGGTTAGTTGAAGAAGTTTATCTGCAAGGTATATTACAGTTACCAAAAACTCTTTTTAGTCAAAAAAGTTTAGGAAAATCGATTGTACTTGTCCAAAACAAAGGAAATAAAGCTAAGCAAGCCCAAGAGGTATTACTAGCAGAGTTACCATCTTTAAAGGAAAATAAAAGTGTATTAAATTTTGTCAATCAGTTTCGTCAATGGTGCGAATCGAATATAAATTAGAGGAGAAAATAAACATGTCAAAAACAATCGCAATTAATGCTGGAAGTTCAAGCTTAAAATGGCAATTATATACAATGCCAGAAGAAACAGTTATCGCTAAAGGAATTGTGGAAAGAATTGGATTAAATGATTCAATTTTTACGATTAAATATGGTGAAGATAAAAAATATGAAGTGATTAAAGATATTGAGGATCATGAAATTGCTATTAATATGTTATTAGAACAATTAACTGCATTAAATATTATTGAATCTTTTGAAGAAATCACAGGAGCTGGTCACCGTATTGTAGCTGGTGGAGAACATTTCAAAGAATCAGCTATTATCGATGATGAAGCACTTGCTTTAGTTGATGATTTAGCAGAATTTGCGCCATTACATAACCCAGCAGAAGCGAAAGTTATCCGCGTATTCCAAAAATTATTGCCAAATACATTAAATGTTGGAGTATTCGATACATCATTCCATACAACAATGCCTAAAGTAAACTATTTATATAGCATTCCAACAGAATACTATGAAAAATATGGCGCAAGAAAATATGGGGCACACGGAACAAGTCATCGTTATGTATCAGAACGTGCTGCTGACATGTTAGGTAAACCAATTGAAGAATTAAAAATCATCACTTGTCACTTAGGTAATGGGGCGTCAATCACAGCTGTTGATGGTGGAAAATCAATTGATACATCAATGGGATTCACACCATTAGCTGGTGTTACTATGGGAACTCGTTCAGGTGATATTGATGCGTCATTATTACAATATTTAATGGGTAAATTAGAAATTACTGATATTAAAGAAATGGTTGATATTTTAAACAAAAAATCAGGTTTACTAGGTTTATCAGGTATTTCAAGTGACATGCGTGACTTAGAAAACGCTGATACAGAAGCTGCTAAAGTAGCAATTGAAATCTTTGAAGACCGTATCCGTAAATACATTGGTAGCTATGTCGCAACAATGAACGGTGTTGACGCTATTGTCTTTACAGCAGGTATTGGTGAAAATGCTATCGAAATTCGTAAAAATATTATTGACGGCTTAAGTGTTTTCGGCTGTGAAATCGATGCTGAGAAAAATAATATTCGTGGGGAAGAACGTGTTATTTCGACAGATGATTCTAAAGTTAAAGTATTATTAATTCCAACGGATGAAGAATTAATGATTGCAAGAGACGTTGAAGCGTTAAAAAAATAATTTATAAATTAATAAAAAGCTGGGATCACTTACTTTAGGGTCCTAGCTTTTTTGTTTAATTAATTTATTTTACTGTTTTATTATCCATATCTGTACGAACAACTAAAACGTCACTTTTGGCATGGATAGAGACATAACTTGATACAGAGCCAAGTAAAATTCTCTCCATAGCATTTAACCCAGTTGCTCCTAGCATAATTAAGTCGATTCCTAATTCTTTTGGTAAATCTTCTGATAGGACGATTTTAGGCACACCTATGCGAATCACTGTTTCTACTTTGTCGAAATTATGCTCATGAGCATACTCAATATATTGTTTTAGGGCCTTATCAGCTTCTTTTTTTGCATTTGTTGCGAGTGTTTCATCGTAGGATGAAACTGTTTCAAATGCGCGCATATCAACAATGTGAGCAATGTAAAGGGTAGCGTCATTTCGTTTAGCAACATGCACAGCTTTTTTAAGTGCGCGTTCAGCTTCCTTTGATCCATCCATTGCGACCAATATTTTTTTGTATTGTTTTTGCATGATAATCCATACTCCCCTTAGTGAATGTTTTGAGATAATATTATACTAAATATTGATGAAACGCAAAGTACAAGAAAGATGTACATTAAACTAATAAACTTTGTTGCAAAAAATAATCCAATAATTATGCCAATTATTGCTAATAAAAGAAGTGATATTGAAAATTTTTTTAATATTGGTTGATTTTTTTCTGTAAAGACAACTAACAAAGCCTTTTGTTTTTTTGATAAAAAATAACTGATTATACATAAAATAAAAGCAAAAATTATAAGGATAAATTTATACAACGTATCACAACCTTTTCATTTTAAACGCAAAAAAATATCCGTCGATGCCGTTTTGTATCCCTGATGGTTGAACCCGCTAAAAAATGCAGGTGGGAATCGCTGTAAATATCTCAAACTACCAAATGAAAAGGCCTGTTTTTAATAAATACTCGTTGATTCCCAAAGTAAAACGATTTGTTCGGTCAACACTAATGGGGATACTGCGTACATCACAGATATTATAGTTATATAATATCACAGGAAATTAAATTCTTCAATTGTTAGGGCTGACGTTTCTTTTGTGAAGTTAGCCATTCCCATTGTTTTCCTAAAGCCATTTCGTATTTCCCTGTTTGAACAGGTTCGTAGTAAGTAGCATATTTTATTTTATCTGGTAAGTATTGTTGTTTGACCCAATGATTATTAAAACTATGTGGGTATTTGTAATCAACACCTCGATTTAGTTTTTCAGCACCTTTGTAATGTGAGTCTTTCAAATGATCAGGCACGTCTCCTGTATTTCCTTGTCTGATGTCACTTAACGCGTTATCAATGGCGACAATACTTGAATTTGATTTTGGTGATAAACACAAATCAATCACAGCATTAGCAAGTGGAATACGAGCTTCAGGAAATCCTAATTTTTCAGCTGCTTGAACAGCAGACACAGTCCTTGCACAAGCTCCTGGATTAGCTAGACCAATGTCTTCGTACGCAATCACCATAAGTCGTCTACAAATCGACATCATATCCCCAGCTTCGACTAGTCTTGCCATATAGTGTAAGGCAGCATCCACATCACTTCCACGAATACTTTTTTGAAAGGCGGAAATCACATCATAATGAGCATCTCCATCCTTATCATGCGTGAGAGATTTTCGTTGCACACATTCTTCTATCACTTCTAATGTAATAACTATTTTTCCTTTATCATTAGATTTAGTAGATTTTACAGCAAGTTCCAAACCATTTAGCGCACTTCTTAAATCACCATTTGTTGCACGTGTTAAATGTGTCATGGCTTCATCAGTGAGTGTAACATCAAGGTTTCCTAAACCATCTACCTCATCAGTCAAAGCTCTATTAATAGCTTCTTTAATATCGACTTCAGTGAGAGGTTTGACTTCAAATATTTGAGTTCGACTGCGAATGGCAGGATTAATTGATATATATGGGTTTTCTGTTGTTGCTCCAATTAAAATCACGCGACCATTTTCTAAATGTGGTAGTAAAAAGTCTTGTTTTGGTTTATCAAGACGGTGAACTTCATCTAGTAACAAGATAAGTGTTCCACTCATTTTGGCTTCTTCTACAACAATTTGTAAATCTTTTTTACTATCGGTTGCAGCATTTAGCATACGAAAAGCATAGTGAGTTGAGCCTGCAATCGCACTAGCAATACTTGTTTTTCCAGTTCCAGGTGGGCCATATAAAATCATAGAAGAAAGTTGTTTCGCATCAACCATGCGGCGAATAATTTTTCCTTCACCGACTAAATGTTTTTGCCCAACAACGTCATCAATTGTTTTTGGTCTCATACGATAAGCGAGAGGTTTATTCATCTGTTTTCCCCCTTTAATAAACTTATTATAACATAGGTTTAGTATTGGCAAATGCTATCAACTTTTGTATGATAGAGACAATACAAAGAAAGTGTAAGTGTGTGAAAAAATGAAAGACAATATGTTAACAGAATTAGAAAAACAGCTTGAAAAAGCCTTAGAAGAATTTGACTTTGCCATTGATTGGGATGTTAAACAACATCGTATAGAATTATCTGTTGTGCTATTTGCTGAAAATAAATCAAACGATGTCATCGAAGACGAAGAAGGCGTTCAATCGGAAGAAGAAGTGATAGAGTTTGAAGATAGTTTAGTATTATATGCTGATGATAAAGAAACACCTGATGAATTAGAATATTTAACTGTGATTCCATTTAATCGTAAAAAAGGAATGACAAAAGGAGATATCACAGCGTTAGCAAACTATTTAGCAGAAGTGTTAGTGAATGGACAAGATGATTTACTAGACTTTTTAAATGATGAAACCATTGAAACATTTGAATTAGTGTGGAATGATGAGGCATTTGAAGAAATGAAAAAAAATAATGATGAGACAGCTATGGTAGCTTATCCAAAGTATTAAAAGGGAGATTAGACAATGAAGTGGAATCAATTATCTGTTATTACTTCCAGTGAGGCAGTAGAAGCAGTATCAAGTATTTTAATGGAAGCAGGAGCTAATGGAGTTGCGATAGAAGACGCGATGGACTTAGTAAATTTTGAGAGTGATCCTTTTGGTGAGATTCTAGATAAGGATACTTTTTCTCATCGAAAAGAAGGGGCAGAAGTCATTGCTTATTTCCCAGAAACGTTATTTTTACCAGAAATTATTCCTAGTATTCAACTAAAAGTAGAAGAACTAGCTTCTTTTGGGTTAGATATTGGTGAACATAGCATCACAGCTTCTGAAGTAGAAGAAAGTGATTGGGCGACTGCTTGGAAAAAATATTATCATCCAGTAAATATTAGCCGTTATTTAACGATTGTGCCTGAATGGCAAGACTATACATCAAACAATCCTGATGAACATATTATCTACCTTGATCCAGGCATGGCATTTGGAACAGGTACACACCCAACCACACGTTTGACGTTACAAGCACTTGAAGTGACTCTTCGTGGGGGAGAAATGGTATTAGATGTGGGAACAGGTTCTGGCGTATTAAGTATTGCGAGTAAGTTTCTAGGAGCAAAAGATGTGTTTGCTTATGATTTAGATGAGGTTGCGGTTAATTCTGCAAAAGAAAATATGGCATTAAATCCTATTGCAAAAGACGTACATGTTTCGGCGAATGATTTATTAAATGGTGTTGATAAAAAAGCAGACGTGATTGTGGCAAATATTTTAGCTGATATTATTGTATTAATGTTAAAAGATGCTCACCGTTGTCTAAAAGATAATGGAACACTGATTATCTCTGGAATTATTGAAGATAAAATACCAATGATTTTATCTGAGTTAGAAAAAGAGAAATTTATCGTTGATCAGTTGTTTAAACAAAAAGATTGGTATGCCATTATTGTTAAAAAGCAATTGGAGGACTAAACATGCAACGATATTTTTTACCTTGTGATTATGAAGAACAAGTAACTTTTGATTTAGTTGGAGATGATTTTCATCATGCGAAACATGTGATGCGAATGGTACTAGATGATGAGTGTTTTTTGGTTTTTAAAAATGAGTTGGCTATAAAAGCGAAAATTATTGAGATAACTGATGAAAAAATTATCTTTGAGGAAGTTGCTAAAGAAGAAATGGTAAAAGAGATGCCGATAAACGTGACGATTGCTTGTGGTTATACCAAGGGAGATAAGTTAGAATTGGTTGCACAAAAAGCAACGGAGTTAGGTATGCATGGATTGATTGCTTTTCCTTCGAAAACATCTGTGGTGAAATGGGATGAGAAAAAACGAAACAAAAAAGCACAAAGACTTGAAAAAATCGTTAAAGAAGCATCGGAGCAATCTCATAGACAAGTAGTACCTAGTGTATCATTGTATGGTTCTTTTAACGACTTACTAGAAAAAGCTATAGATTTTACACAGTGTTTAGTGGCGTATGAAGAGTCTAGTAAACAAGATGAGAATAGTCAACTCGTGAAAACATTAATGACTTGTCAGCCAGGTGATTCTCTATTGATTGTATTTGGACCAGAAGGAGGTTTAACATCCGAAGAAATAAACATATTAGAAGCGAAGAATGTTAAATGTTGCGCATTAGGTCCACGTATCTTACGAGCAGAAACAGCTCCATTGTATGCATTGTCTGCCATGAGTTATCAATGGGAATTAAATAAAAAATAAAATACGAAAAAAATCATCATAAATTGAAAATAGTGATTTAGGTGGGTTATAATAATCGTAATAAGATTAAGTTAAAAAGTACTATTGAGGTACTTTTTTTTCATAAGGAGGGGAAAACATGCCAAAAGAAAAAGATTTAACCGCTGAAGAAGTCATAAAAATGGTATCGACATATATGAACCCTCAGCATGTTGCATTTGTTGAAAAGGCAAGTCATTATGCAAGAGAAGCACATAAAGGACAATTTAGAAAATCAGGAGAGCCTTATATTATCCATCCTATCCAAGTAGCAGGGATTTTGGCTGAACTAAACATGGATCCTCATACGGTTGCGACTGGATTTTTACATGATGTAGTAGAAGATACGGACGTGACGTTAGAAGATTTAGAAAAAGAATTTGGTCCCGATGTCGCTATGTTAGTAGATGGCGTAACAAAACTTGGAAAAATAAAATACAAGTCACATGAAGAACAGTTAGCTGAAAACCATCGTAAAATGTTATTAGCGATGTCACAAGATTTGCGTGTGATTATGGTGAAACTAGCAGATAGAGTTCATAATATGCGAACACTGAATCATTTAAGAGAAGATAAACAACGACGCATTGCAAAGGAAACATTAGAAATTTATGCACCACTTGCTCATCGATTGGGGATTAGTTTGATTAAATGGGAGCTTGAAGATCGTTCGCTTCATTATTTGAACCCTCGTCAATATTATCGTATTGTTCACTTGATGAAATCAAAACGTGGTGAACGTGAACAATATGTCGCTCAAGCAGTAGAAGAAATCAGAGAAGCAACAGAAGAATTGGGAATCTATGGTGAGATTTATGGTCGCCCAAAACATATTTATTCGATATATTGTAAAATGCATAACAAGAAAAAAGAGTTTTCAGAGATTTACGATTTATTAGCGATTCGTGTCATTGTTGATTCAATTAAAGATTGTTACGCTGTTTTAGGTGCAATTCATACAAAGTGGAAACCACTTCCTGGACGATTTAAAGATTATATTGCAGTACCTAAGACAAATATGTATCAATCTCTTCATACGACGATTATTGGACCTAATGGTAGTCCAATCGAAATTCAAATTAGAACACATGAGATGCATCAAATTGCCGAGTTTGGGGTAGCAGCTCATTGGGCGTATAAAGAAGGAAAAACAGAGCAACAAACGGATAATAATGCTAATCAAATTAGTCTACTTCGTGAAATCATTGAGTTACAAGATGAAAATTATGATGCATCTGAATTTATGGCTAATGTTAAAGGCGAAATCTTTAGTGATAAAGTATATGTGTTTACACCAAAAGGGGATGTAACTGAATTACCGAAAGGATCTGGTCCACTTGATTTTGCTTATAACATCCATACAGAAATTGGAAATAAGACTACAGGTGCAAAAGTTAATGGTAAGATGGTTCCGCTTGATTATAAGCTAAAAAATGGAGACATCATTGAGGTCTTAACTTCTCAAAATTCATTTGGTCCAAGTCAAGATTGGATTAATATGGTTGTAACAAGTAAAGCCAGAAATAAAATCAAACGATTCTTTAAAATTCGTGATAGAGAAGAAAATATTGATAAAGGGAAACATCAACTAGAAAAACTATTTGAAGACAATGATTTTGTTGCAAAAGACTTTTTAACGAAAGAAAAAGTCGATGATGCTTTAGAAAAATTTGCGTTTCAACAATTAGATGATTTATATGCGGCTGTTGGTTTTGGTGAAGTAACAGCACAAGTTGTCTTTAATCGTCTAACAGAAAAAGAACGTAAAGAACGAGGCATTAAAAAGCAACAAGAAGAAAACGAAGAATTAATAAAACAATCTGCACAGAAAAAAGAAGTGAACCGAATGAAGATTCGTCATGAAGGTGGCGTCGTTATTCAGGGTGCGGATAATCTATTGGTTCGGATTAGTCGTTGTTGCAATCCTGTACCAGGGGATGAAATTGTTGGCTACATTACAAAAGGTCGTGGTGTGTCTATTCATCGTAAGGATTGCCCAAATATGAATAGTTCTCCTGAAGTAAAAGAACGTCAGATTGAGGTAGAGTGGGAAGACACTGCAGCAAACAGCGATCAAGAATATAATGCTGATTTAGAAATTTATGGGTATAACCGTTCAGGGTTGTTGAATGATGTTTTACTCGTTGTGAATGCTAATACTAAAAAATTGATGAGTGTTGAGGCTAAAACAGCTAAAAATAAAATGGGTGTTATCCATTTAACGATTAGCATCCGTAATCTAGCTCATCTAGAACAAATTGTTGATAAAATAAAAAACATACCAGACGTTCATAGTGTGAAGCGGACAAAAGGGTAGGTGTAAATAGAATGCGAATTGTATTACAACGTGTATCAGAAGCAAGTGTTTCAATAGATAAAAAAGAAGTAGCAAGTATTAAAAAAGGATATGTATTACTAGTTGGTATAGCAGAAGAAGACACAGAAAAAGAAGTCGATTATTTAGCTAAGAAAATAAGCAAACTAAGAGTATTTGAGGATAAAGAAGGAAAGATGAATCTTGATATTCATCAAATTGAAGGAAGTATCTTGTCTATTTCTCAATTTACCTTACTAGCAGATACAAAAAAAGGTAATCGACCTAGTTTTGCTAAAGCGGGTCATCCGGATATGGCAAGTAAACTCTATGATTACTTTAATAAACAATTACGTCAAGAAGGATTAGAAGTTAAAGAAGGTATTTTTGGAGCGGACATGTTAGTTGATATAAAAAATGATGGACCTGTAACGATTGTCTATGATAAATAAAAAAATAATTTGGATAACTTTAGTCAAGTTATTCAAATTATTTTTTGTCTTCTTAACAGACAAATTTCATCATATGGAAAAATATTAAAAAATGTTCTTTCCTTTTAACGATAATTATGATTTAATAGTAAAAATGGTTAAAAGAAGGAGAGATTGTTCGTGTCTAAGTATCAACGAAAAGTTTTAGTATCTACAGCAGCAGGTATTGGGTTAGAGAACATGGATATCATGTTTTTGGCATTTTCATTATCATCTATTATTTCATCACTACAGGTTACAAGTGCTCAAGCGGGATTTATTTCCACTATTACTAATTTGGGCATGTTGGCAGGTGGTATTTTTTTTGGTCTTTTAGCCGATAAAATAGGAAGAGTTAAAGTCTTTTCATATACAGTTATCACTTTTTCGATTGCGTCATTATTAATGTTTTTTGCTTCAAATATTTATTTAGTGTATTTATTCCGTTTGATTGCAGGGATTGGAGCAGGTGGAGAGTATGGAGCTTGTATGTCACTTGTATCTGAAACATTTTCTAAGAAAAATTTAGCCAGAGCAACGTCGGTAGTTGCGATTGGAGGACAAGTAGGAGCGATTGTCGCAGCCATTTTAGCATCCTTAATTATTCCAGTATTGGGATGGAAAATGTTATATGTCATTGGAGTACTACCAATATTTTTCGTTTTATTTATTAGACGAGGTTTAGAAGAACCTGACAGTTTTAAAGAACGTCAGGAAAGTGGTGAAAAGCCAAAATTATCTTTATTATTTAAAGATGGCCAAACGACTTGGCAAACAGTTGGATTAACTCTGATGGTAACCGTTCAAATTGCGGGATATTTCGGGTTGATGAATTGGCTACCTTCCATCATGCAAAAACAGTTAGGATTGTCTGTTTCAGGATCATCTTTATGGATGATTAGTACTATATTTGGTATGAGTTTGGGGATGTTAACCTTTGGAATAATCATGGATAAATTAGGTCCTAAATTATCTTTTGGACTATTTTTGATTTTTTCGTCATTATTAGTTTATTTGATTGTATTGGCAAAAGGGCAATGGAGCTTGTTACTATCAACCATGTTAGTTGGGTACTTTATTAATGGTATGTACGGAGGATATGGCGCAATCATCAGTTCATTATATCCAACAGAAATTCGCGCGACAGCTAATAATGTGATTATGAACTTAGGTCGTGCAATTGGAGGATTTTCTTCTGTTGTGATTGGCTTTTTAATGGACAATTATTCCCTAACAGCTGTAGTGGTGTGTTTATCGGCTATTTACTTAGTAAGTTTATGTATCATGCTGACTATTCCAGGGTTTAAATTGTATAAAGAAAAGTAGAGAGGAATTTATCTTTATATTTTCTTAAGTAAAAGTTTAAATAAACTAATAAAAAAAGGCATTGTTTTATCATGGTTTGATATTATTATATAAGTGTACCAACAAAACAACCCTAACAAACTTTTTCATTTTATTTACTCCTCCAAAGTAAATAAACAACTCCTTTTTGCCACTAGTGAAAACTAGTGGCTTTTTTATGTGGGATGTTCTTTACTTTTTCTTAAGTAAAACGTCACAAAAAGAATAAAAAAGGACATCATTTTTTCATAAAAAGAGGTTAGTATATAGTCATACCAACAAAACAACCCTAACAAACTTTTTCATTTTATTTACTCCTCCAAAGTAAATAAACAACTCCTTTTTGCCACTAGTGAAAACTAGTGGCTTTTTTATGTGAGATGTTCTTTACCTTTTCTTAAGTAAAACGTCACAAAAAGAATAAAAAAGGACATCGTTTTTTCATAAAAAGAGGTTAGTATATAAGCATACCAACAAAACAACCCTAACAAACTTTTTCATTTTATTTACTCCTCCAAAGTAAATAAACAACTCCTTTTTGCCACTAGTGAAAACTAGTGGCTTTTTTATTATCATAAATTATCAACTATACCGATGAAATTATCATATGAGATAGGAGTTATCTGGTCTATCATATATGGAAAAGGTAAGTTAAACGTGTTGTTTAGATGTTCTGTTACATAGTAGAGTTGTTTATCTAATGAAACAGCTAGTCCAAGTTCGAAGAAAGAAGTATGATCCATGTAACCAGTAATAAAAACTAAAGAACTCTTTTTATGGTATCGATTGTTTGTTCTAATGAGGAACACATACTAGTCATAATGGAAAACCATTGAGAAAACCAAACGATGTTGTTTCTTCTTTTTTATAAAAATAGGATAGAGCACGGCTTTCTATGATAGGATTAGTTGAAATTTGGTAGATATATTTTGTTTTAGTAGACATATCTTTATCTCCTTTACCATTGTTTTAATTATCATACTATTTATATACACTAGATATCAAATAAAACCTCCAACAACTATCTTTGTTAGAGGTTTAAAGTAACTTTTATTGTACAGTTTCCATTCTTTCAACATCAAATTCTTCACCTAAGTCATGAATTCTTTTAATCCATTCTTCTGGTGTAATGTTATTTTCAGTGATGTAACGATTTCTTTCATGAATACGACAGTCATGAGAACAACCACGTACATATTTTGCTTCGTTTTCTTCAGAGCACAAGATTTGTCTGTTACATTCTGGGTTACCACAGTTAACGTAGCGTTCACAAGGTGTACCATCAAACCAATCAACACCAACGATAACTGGGTCAACATGATTGATAGGAACACTAATACGTTCATCGAACACATACATTTTTCCATCCCATAGTTCACCTTGAACTTCAGGATCACGACCATAAGTAGCGATACCGCCATGTAATTGACCAACATCATTGAAACCTTCACGAACTAACCAACCAGAGAATTTTTCACAACGAATTCCCCCTGTACAGTAAGTCACAACACGTTTATCCATGAATTTTTCTTTGTTATCACGAATCCATTGAGGGAGTTCTCTAAATGTACGAATATCTGGTCGAACTGCTCCTCTAAAGTGACCTAAATCATATTCATAATCATTTCTTGCATCGATTACAATCGTATCTTCATCTAAAATAGCTTCTTTAAATTCTTGAGGTGATAAATAGTTTCCAGTTAATTCTAATGGGTTAATATCATCTTCTAATTTTAAAGACACTAATTCAGGACGAGGACGGACGAACATTTTTTTGAACGCTTGCTCGTCAGCGGGATCAATTTTAAAGAAAGTGTCTTTAAAACGCTCATCAGCATGCATGTAATCCATGTAACGTTGAGTATCTTCAGTTAAACCTGAAAGAGTTCCATTGATACCCTCTTTAGCAACTAATATACGTCCTTTTAGGTTCAATGATTTACATAATTCTAAATGTTCTTTGGCAAATTCTTCAGGATTTTCAATAGGGACATATAAATAATATAATAATACTTGATACTTTGACACAGTAATTCCTCCTAGAGTTTGTATCAAACAATTATAGATAAAAGTTTTAAAAATAGCAATATTGATGTTTTTTTCACAAGTGTATAAAAGGATATTTAAATAAAAAGTTGACGATTTTTGATTTTAACGTTATCTTACTAAGAGTAGTGCTTGAAAGGAAATAAAAAGATGAAATTATGGCATGAATTAAAAAAACAATGGCGATATATGGATGGTGTTGTAATCATTTGTTTGATTATGTTGTCATTTGTTCCGTATGTGGTTTTTGGAATGAGTCAAGCAAAAGAAAAAGATAATGACAATGGTACAATAGCCATTATAACCATAAATGGAAAAGAAGTTGATCGCTTTGATTTAAATGAAAATACCAAACATTTTGAAAAAACCTATTATCCAGGTGGAGATAAATATAATATAGTTGAGGTGGATGGGACGCGTATTCGAGTAAAAGAAGACAATAGCCCTGATCAAATAGCAGTAATGACAAGTTGGATTAGTCGTGTGGGTCAAACCAGTATCTGTTTACCACATAAACTAGTGATTGAGATAAAAGCAAAAAATCCAGAAAATGATGAAGATGATATGATTATGACTTACTAAAACTCTTACGAAAAAGTAAGAGTTTTTTGTTATACTAATAGAGAGAAGGGGAGGTATCATAACAATAAAAAAAATAGATTATTTATATCTAGTGATTGGGATTTATTGTGTTGTATTATTAATATCTGGAAAAATGTGGTTAATGATAACTTACCTAACCATGTTATCTATTGCAAAATATTATTCTATTAAACGGCAAAAAGAATTAAATTATATGTGGCATTTGGCTGAGAAAAATGGAATGTCATTATCTGAATTGAGTCAGTTATCAAATATAGGCCAATTGGATTTAAAAGCAACACAATATGAGGAATCGGGAAGGTATTTACCACCTAGAAAAGTAGTGGAACAGACAATCAATAAACTTGAAAAATATTAATGATGTCAGAATAAACATGTTAATGCACTTTATATTGTTTTTAAGTAGTTAAGATGAAATATTCTGTTCTTTAGTAGAATAATTTAAATATAAAACCCCACTTTAATTAAAGTGGGGTAGACTGATACAAGTACATAAGCAAGCGTAAGTGATATACGGGTTATGTCTCATAATAAAGTCATTTATTATTCTATCATATTTGTTCAAAAAAACAACGATTTTTTTCTATAGATGTTGTCCACCTTTTTGATAGATTTTCAACAACACGCCAGTAATAGTACTTACTACAATACCAGCTACTAATGCTTCTGGGACACCATTAATAAAAATAACACTTAAAACAGCTTTATAAAGACCAGCTCCGATGGCTACCCCTTTTAATTGAGAATAGGCATCTTGGAATAATAGATAGATTAAATTCATAACCAGAAGTGTATTAACCATTGAAGCAGCAACACCGGATATAAAGAGTGATAGTCTATCAGGTAATTTATTATTTGATTTTAGCCACTTATAAACAAAATAAGGGACAACACCAGTTAAAATTCGTGGGATAAGTGCAATGACAATCGCCCATAAACTACCATTATTTGTCCCAATGACAGGAATAAATGGTGAAAAAGCAAAAGATAAAGCAGAAGGCGTCATGGTATTAATCGTCATACTCAGTAATCCAAATGATAAACCTAAAAATGCTCCGATTCTTGGTCCTAAGACAATTCCTCCAATAATAACAGGTATGTGTACGAGTGTAGCTTTTATAAACCCTAAGTTAATAAATCCTAATGGGGTAAAAGAAAATAAAATGATGATTGCTAAAAATATAGCGGTAAGTGTTAAACGTTTTGTTTTCACAATGAAACTCCTTTTTATTTTTTGATTAATTCCTTTTTGATTATATCAATGATAACCTCAACATCAGCTAAGGCACCTTTACCATAATCACCACAAGCTAGTAAACTTTCTTTTGGTTCAATAATCGTGTAACCATCTTCTTCTAACTGTGCTAAATTTCGTTGCATAGCAGGATTTGTATACATATAGGTATTCATGGCAGGAGCAATAAATTTAGGGATATCATGGACAGCTAAAGCTGTGGTAGACAGCATATCATCTGCAATTCCATTAGCCATTTTCCCAATAATATTAGCAGTAGCAGGAGCAACTAAAAATAAATCCGCGCGTTTTACCATATCAATGTGATTAATATCACTCGGTTTACCCTCATACATGACATCAGTATGAACCATCTCTTTTGATAGTACTTGAAGGGTTAGTGGTGGAATTATTTGCGTGCTATTTTTTGTCATAATCACTTCAACGTCGATTTGTTGTTTTTTTAATTGACTGATAATATCAGCTGCTTTATAGGCAGAAATACTTGCAGAAACTCCTAATAATACTTTTGGCATAAGTTTATTCCTCCTGTTTAATGATATTTAACAGACTATTAGCAATGTCTTGTTTTGTTTCACATCGCTCTTTAATACCTATTTGATTAATGATGAGAGCTTGATGTTGAGTAGTTGAAATATGTTCTAAATCATTTGCTACGATATAGTCAGCTTTATTTTTTTCAATACTTTCTTTTGCTGCTGTTACTAGGTCTATTTCTGGGACACCCACTAATAATTTAAATCCAATCAGCTGAGTGGTTGGTTGCCACTTCTTAATAGAATGAATCACTTTAGGTGCTTTTTTTAACGCGATAATCAGTTGTTCAGAGGTTGAACGAATTTTTTTCTCTTTATTTGTTACAAATTGATTAGATATTAGTGTTTCTTTAATTAATGTCTCAAGATTTTCTTTTGTTGCAGGTTGTTTAGTTGTAATGACATCGGCTAGTTGTTTGGCAAGATTAACTTCTGATGTTGTGTAATCAAGCTCATAATCACTGACAGCCATGCTATGAATGACAGTGTGAATGGTATGAGTAGTTAATAAATCATGCATCGTTTTTTCTAAATCTCTGACAGAAGAAATAGGATAGTTATGAATATTATCTTTATCTGGTAAAACAGCCCTTGGCCCATGAACATAAAAGATAGTATGGACATGCGGACTTAGCGTTTCTGCTATGACTTTTCCTAAAGAACCTGTGGCGTGATTGGTTAGATTTCTAACCGAATCAATGGCTTCAGATGTTCCTCCTGCAGTTATTAAAATATTCACTTCAGACAGCTCCTTTTACTGTGTTAAATCAACATATTTACTTTGTTTATCCGGTGTACTAATAATGTTCAAAATAGTTTTTGAAAGTTTGTCTACATCAATAGGATAGACTTGTCTACACCAGTACGATAAAAGAGGCAAGCTAGAACCTAATTTTAAAGCTATTGCTTGCATTTGTTTAAACCGCTTCTTTTTTTGTGTGACTAGACCAGAGTAGACAATCGTGTTGACATTTGGTTGAGCTATTAAATAGCTTTCAGCTTCTTTTTTAGCCTTAATATAGCCAAATGGTCCTAATTTAGCTGATAAAAATAAATAAGGAACATAGTGAGATGATGCCCATTGGCTGATAATTTTATTTGGTTCAATGATACTATTTTGATAGGTTTGCTTGTTTGATGGGAGTAATATTCCAATTAAATTAATACAATAGTAGATATTTTGTGGAAGTTGTTTTTGCCAAGTGTCATGGTCTACTACGTCGCTTGCAATCCAAGTCATGTTCGCATGATGTATCCAGTCTTCATTTAAACTAGGTTTTCCATGCGTTGAAATGCTATAGACGTGATATCCTTGAATTAAAGCCTTCTGGCAAATGTTTCTTCCAATAAAACCGCTTCCGCCAAAGATAAGTAGAGTGTTTGACATACTAACGACATCCTTTCAATAAACACTATTTTTATCATTTTAACATAAAAATAATAGAATGAAAGATAGAAAAAACTTCGATTTCTTTTATTTAGGTTTGAAACTTGTTAAAATATATTGGTAGCTAATTAGAAAAGAGGAAAATAAATGCGTTTATTATTTGTTGGAGATGTCGTTGGATCATTAGGGAGAGAAACCTTAGGTACTTATCTTCCAAAATTAAAGAAAAAATATCGTCCCCAGGTGACCATTGTCAATGGTGAGAATGCCGCAGCAGGACGTGGGATTACAGAAAAAATATATAAAGAAATATTACAAGATGGGGCAGACGTGGTAACGTTAGGTAATCATGCGTGGGACAACCGCGATATCTTTGAGTTTATACAGGACGCAAAAAAAATGGTTCGACCAGTGAATTTTCCAAAAGACACAACACCTGGACAAGGAATTGTCTATGTTAAAGTGAATACGATTGAGTTAGCCGTCATTAACTTACAAGCAAGAACGTTTATGACACCAATAGATGATCCATTTGATGTTATTGATAAATTAGTCGAAGAAGCATCACAAAGAACATCTCATATTTTTATTGATTTTCATGGAGAAGTAACGAGTGAAAAACAAGCAATGGGTTGGTTTTTGGATGGGCGTATTTCAGCGATTGTTGGGACACATACACATGTTCAAACAAATGATGCTCGTATTTTGCCACAAGGAACAGCCTATTTATCAGATGTTGGAATGACTGGTCCATATGACGGTATTTTAGGTATGGAAAGAACAGCTGTTATTGAAAAATTTCGTACTGCTTTACCACATCGTTTTGAGGTAGTCGCAAGTGGGCGCTCAATCTTATCTTATTGTGTGATAGATATTGATGATAAGACAGGAAAAGCGAAAAAAATAGAAGCAAGTACCATTAGTGCAGACAGTCCATTTAGAGAATAATGTGATAAGAAAGGAGCTTTTATGATGGCGAAAAGAGAAGTCTATGATACACAAATAAATGAGTCTTTATCTATCTTGTTAGAGGGTTTAGGAAATCACGACACCATAAAAGCTTATAAAAAAATAGAGAAAAAAATAGATGAGCATGATGGGTTAAAAGAAATGGTGGAACAAATCAAACAGCTACAAAAAGAAGCAGTGAAATTTGCTCACTATGACAAACCAAATGCTGAAAAAGAGGCGTTAAGACAAGCCGATGAACTGCAAGAAACGTTTGATAAACATCCTCTAGTACTTGAATATAGAGAGTGCTTAGTTGAAGCCAATGATTTGTTACATCATTTAACGTCTTTATTGCAATCGCAAGTGAACGAGTCATTAGAAAAGTTATTAAATGAAAAAGAGTAGGGAAGTGATTGTATGCCACAAAAAACAAAACATACGCCAATGATGGAGCAGTATTTTGAAATCAAAGCGCAATATCCAGACGCTTTTTTATTTTATCGTTTGGGTGATTTTTATGAAATGTTTTATGAGGATGCAGAAAAGGTATCTCAATTATTAGAATTAACGCTAACTAGTCGAAATAAAAATGCAGAAAATCCGATACCAATGTGTGGGGTGCCACATCATTCTGCTGCCAATTATATTGATATTTTGGTTGAAAAAGGGTATAAAGTGGCAATTTGTGAGCAAGTTGAAGACCCTAAGACCACAAAAGGTATGGTGAAACGTGAAGTCGTACAGTTAGTTACACCAGGGACTGCATTAGGAAAGCAAGAAACAGATGCAAAGCAAAATAATTTTTTAACAGCGATTGTCTACGATGAGGTTAGTGGTCACTATGGCTTTTCTTATACGGATTTAAGTACAGGGGAAATGAATGTTGCCACATTGCTAGATGAAGAGACAGTTCAAAATGAGTGTAGTGGGTTAAGAACGAAAGAAATCGTAATCGGAAGTGACTTGCCACATTCGTTACTAGAGTGGTTCGAATCTCAATCGATTGTTCAGTCACCTCAAACAATAGGCGAAATAGAATCTGAATTTAGCTATCTAATGGAAAAAGTAGAGGACGAATTAGCTAAGTTATCCATTCAGATATTATTGACTTATCTTTCTACGACTCAAAAACGTCAATTAAGTCATTTGCAACAAGCACAGGTTTATGAGCCAAGTCATTTTTTAAAAATGGATTATTATTCTAAATATAATTTAGAGTTAACCCAATCTATTCGCTCAAAGGATAAAAAAGGCACATTGTTATGGTTACTTGATGAAACTCAAACAGCCATGGGAGGACGACTATTAAAACAATGGATTGATCGTCCGTTATTGAAGCTATCAGCTATTAAAGAACGACAAGAAATGGTCGAAATTTTGACTCAAGCTTATTTCGAGCGAATGGATTTAAAAGAATATTTACGCCATGTCTATGATTTAGAGCGATTAGCTGGACGTGTGGCTTTTGGGACAGTGAATGGTCGTGACCTACTTCAGTTAAAACAATCACTTGAACAAATTCCGATGATTCAATCCATTATTCAAGGATTAGATAATGGTCAGTTTGGTACATTGTTGGAACAAATTACACCAATGGATGACTTAGTTTCGATTATTAGTGAATCGATTAATGAAGAAGCCCCTTTATCGATTACTGAGGGGAATGTCATTAAAGATGGATTTAATGACGAGTTGGATAAATACCGTGATGCGATGAAAAATGGTAAACAGTGGTTAGCCGAAATGGAAGCCAAAGAACGCCAAGCAACAGGCATAAAAACATTAAAAATTAAATTTAACCGAGTATTTGGCTATTTTATTGAAGTGACAAAAAGTAATATTCAAGATGTACCAGTTGATCGGTATGAAAGAAAGCAAACATTAGCCAACGCAGAAAGATATATTACACCTGAGTTGAAAGAGATGGAAACACTCATTTTAGAGTCACAAGAAAAATCACAAGAATTAGAATACCGATTGTTTTTAGAAGTAAGAGAAACAGTCAAAGAGTCAATTGAACGGTTGCAGTCACTCGCAAAATCTGTGGCAACACTTGATATTTTACAAGGATTTGCTGAGATTAGTGAAACGTATCAATACGTTCGCCCAGAAATGACAACGAATCAATCAGTTATCCAGGTAGATAATGGACGACATCCAGTTGTTGAAAAAGTATTAGGTAGTCAAGAATATGTGCCAAATGGTATCGAGATGGATAAAGACACGATGATTTTACTAATAACTGGACCAAACATGTCAGGAAAAAGTACCTATATGAGGCAACTAGCTCTAACAGTTATTATGGCTCAAATTGGCTGTTTTGTCCCCGCTGAAAAAGCTATTTTACCAATTTTTGATCAGATTTTTACCCGAATTGGAGCATCAGATGATTTGATATCAGGTCAAAGTACATTTATGGTTGAAATGATGGAAGCAAATCAAGCATTGCAGTATGCAACACCAAATAGTTTGATTTTATTTGATGAGTTAGGTCGTGGAACTGCAACGTATGACGGAATGGCATTAGCTCAAGCGATTATCGAATATATTCACGAATATGTGGGAGCTAAAACTCTTTTCTCTACGCATTATCATGAAATTACAACACTTGAACAAGAATTAAAAGGTGTTAGTAATCGTCATGTGGGAGCAGTGGAAGAAAATGGTGAAGTTGTCTTTTTACATAAAATGATGGAAGGTCCAGCCGATAAAAGTTACGGGATTCATGTGGCCAAATTAGCAGGATTACCAACGAATTTATTGAATCGGGCATCTGATTTATTAGAAAATTTTGAGTCACAAGCAGTCCATACAACAGAAGCTAGTGATACGGATATTATGACTGAAAAAGAAGAGTCATTAACAGAAGATGTGTCTCAATTAACCTTGTTCTCAGAAGAAAGACCGGAATCGGTTGAAGTAGTGAACGATATTAAAAAATTAAATTTATTGAGCGTAACGCCACTCGAAGCGTTAAATATTTTATCTGAATTACAGAAAAAAGTGCAGTAAAAGGAGGCTAAAAGCATGGCGAAAATTGAAGAGTTATCACAGATTTTAGCAAACCAAATTGCTGCTGGTGAAGTAGTGGAACGTCCTGCTTCAGTCGTTAAAGAATTACTCGAAAACTCGATTGATGCTGGTAGTACGAAAATTGATATTTTTATTGAAGAATCAGGATTAAAGAAAATTCAAGTGATTGATAATGGGGAAGGAATAGCTTCAGATGACGTGTTAAATGCCTTTAAGCGACATGCTACCAGTAAAATTCATACACGTGAAGATTTGTTTCGTATTCGTTCACTAGGATTTCGTGGTGAAGCACTACCAAGTATCGCTTCAGTATCTGAGGTGACACTTGAAACATCAACTGGTGAAGAGGGAAGCTATCTTTTCTTATCAGGAGGTGTGGTGAAAGAGCATAAATCCCATTCATTGCGTAAAGGAACTAGTATAACGGTTGAAAATATCTTTTTTAATACACCAGCTAGACTAAAATATGTTAAAACATTACAAACAGAGTTAGCTAATATTGGTGATGTAGTCAATCGGTTAGCTATGAGCCATCCAGATATTTCTTTTTCATTAACGAATGATGGTCATCGAATGTTACGAACACTAGGAAGTGGCGATTTAAAACAAGCGATTGCCGGTGTTTATGGTGTTAATACAGCAAAAAAAATGATTGAAGTATCAGGGGATGATTTGGATTTTAAGCTAACAGGTTATGTGTCTTTACCAGAAGTGACACGAGCTAGCCGTAATTATATCTCACTCATCATTAATGGTCGTTATATCAAAAATTTTATTTTAAATAAAGCAATCGTGTCTGGCTATGGATCAAAACTGATGGTGGGTCGTTTTCCAATCGCGGTATTATCCATTCAGATGGATCCATTGCTTGTTGATGTGAATGTTCATCCAACTAAACAAGAAGTTCGCCTAAGTAAAGAAAAAGAACTCGTTACGCTAATTGAAACAAGCATTGCTAAAGCGTTGGGTGAGGAAGTGTTGATTCCTCGCGTGAATGATAGCAAACCATTTAAAAAACAAGTTGAAACGGTTAAAGTAGAGCAACAACAATTACCATTTGAGCATTCAGCTAAACCACTAGAGCGTGAACAACAAATTCAAGATACCAATTTAGCTTATGATTCATTGACAGGTGAATTTTATTTAAAAAATAATGAAGAAAAAGAACTATTTAAAGAAGCAAAAGATTACACAAATGGTGTCTCAGAAAAATTAGATGATGCGAATTATACGCAAGAGAGTGACATAGAATCAAATACTGTTTCTCATGAAGTGATTGAAGAAGTGGTTGATCTACCAAAAACTGATACGCAAGAAACACCAACGCACAGTTTTCCCCATTTAGAATATTTTGGTCAAATGCATGGCACCTATTTATTTGCCCAAAGTGATGAGGGACTTTATATTATTGATCAACATGCCGCTCAAGAACGTATCAAGTATGAGTATTTTAGAGAAAAAATAGGAGACGTTGGGGAAGATAAACAACAACTCCTTGTGCCGATTATTTTAGAATACTCAGTAGATGATTACATAAAGATTAAAGAAAATCTATCGGTGTTTGAAGAAGTCGGGATTGAGTTAGAGGATTTTGGACAACAGAGTTTTATTATCCGTTCTCATCCAACATGGTATCCAGTTGGAAAAGAAGAGTCGACCATCCGTGAAATGATTGATATTTTCCTAGAAGAAGGAAAAGTTGAAGTGAAATCTTTTCGTGAGGCTACAGCAATTATGATGAGTTGTAAGCAATCAATTAAGGCCAACCATCATTTGGATGAACGTCAAGCACGAGCCTTATTAGACGAGTTAAAAACATGTGAAAATCCGTTTAATTGTCCGCACGGTCGCCCTGTGTTGATTCACTTTACCAATCAGGATATGGAAAAATTATTTAAACGAATTCAAGAGCCACATTAGAAAGGAAGACGTACATGATACTAGCGTCAGCATCACCTAGAAGAAAAGAGTTATTGTCATTTGTGACAAGTCATTTTACAATAAGCCCAGCCGATATAGATGAGACGGTCAATTTAGATGAATTACCCAAAGATTATGTTCGTCGCATGGCCAGAGAAAAAGCTAAAGAAATTGTTAAACTTTATCCAAATGAAACAGTAATTGGGTGTGATACAACAGTTGTGTTAGATAATGACATTATGGGGAAGCCGATTGATGAAAAAGATGCTTACTATATGTTAGAAAAACTAAGTGGTAAGACACATAGCGTAATGACAGCAGTCTGTGTGATAACCCCTGAAGAAAGATATGAACACATTGAAGAAGTGGAAGTAGTGTTTTATTCACTAGATAAAGAAGATATAAATGGCTACATTCAAAGTGGCGAGCCGATGGATAAAGCAGGTGCTTATGGTATTCAGGGTAAAGCAAGTGTGTTTGTTAAGGAAATTAAAGGAGATTATTTTTCAATCGTTGGCTTACCTGTAGGGTATCTAAATCAATTATTTAAACAATTAGGAAGGTGAATGAGTTGGTAAATAAAGATGAATTAAAAGAACAATTAACTCCCTTACAATATCAAGTAACACAAGAAAATGGAACAGAACGCCCGTTTTCAAGCGAATACGACCAATTTGATAAAGATGGCATTTACGTAGATATCGTTAGTGGGGAACCATTGTTTTCTTCAACGGATAAATATGACGCTGGATGTGGGTGGCCATCATTTACAAAGCCTATAGCAACATTAAAAGAACTTGAAGACACTACGCTTGCAAGAGTACGAACTGAAGTAAGAAGTTCTCAAGCTGATTCTCACCTAGGCCATGTGTTTCCTGATGGACCACAAGACAAAGGTGGACTAAGATATTGTATTAATGGTGCTGCTTTACGTTTTGTTCCAGTTGAAGATTTAGAAAAAGAAGGCTATGCTGAATATTTAGCACTGTTTAATTAATTAGAGCTTCCCATATTTATGGGGGCTTTTTTTAGTGATTAAAGCATAGGATAATTGTCTGGGATATGGTACAATTTTAGGGAACATGCGTACGTGAAAGGAAGAAAACAAGTGTATGAATACATTAAAGGGACAGTGACATTCACTAGTCCGTATTATATAGTGGTTGAAACAAATGGATTAGGCTATCAAATTGCGGTAGCTAATCCATTTCGCTATTCAGCCTATTTAAATCAAGATGTGACGGTTTATTTGCATCAGGTCATTCGTGATGATGCCCATTTGCTTTATGGGTTTGCCACACTTGAAGAAAAGCAATTATTTTTAAAACTAATTAGTGTCTCAGGAATTGGACCAAAAAGTGGATTAGCGATTATGGCATTAGATGATCATGCTGGGTTAGTTCAAGCAATCGATGCTCAAGATGCAACATATTTAACTAAATTCCCAGGAGTTGGGAAGAAGACAGCGCAACAAATGATTTTAGATTTACAAGGAAAATTAGATGATGTTGAAATAGAAGGATCTGAGACGATCGCTATTTCGACACAGGAAGATTTATTTGTAGTTGAGCCAACTCAACAATTAGATGAAGCAATCGAAGCACTTAAAGCTCTTGGCTATTCTGAAAGAGAAATCAAAAAAATCAAAAAAGAGCTTGAGAGCTATCAAGATAAAACAACGGATGAGTATTTACGTATTGGATTGAAATTATTAATGAAAAAGTAAGGAATGATAAAGAAGATGTCAGAACAAGAAGAAAGACTTGTCTCTTCTGAAACACTATATGCAGAAGAAGTGGTGGAAAAGTCACTTAGGCCAACACGATTGTCGCAATACATTGGCCAACAAAAAGTGAAAGAAGAGTTGACAATTTATATTAAAGCAGCAAGGCAACGAAAAGAAGCTTTAGACCATGTCTTACTTTATGGGCCACCTGGATTAGGTAAAACAACCATGGCGATGGTCATTGCAAATGAAATGGAAGTTGGTATTAAGACAACGAGTGGACCAGCTATTGAAAAACCAGGCGATTTAGTGGCAATACTAAATGAGTTAGAACCAGGTGATGTCCTATTTATTGATGAAATTCATCGTCTACCACGTGTGGCGGAAGAACTTTTGTACTCAGCTATGGAAGATTTTTATGTGGACATTATGATTGGACAAGGTCCTACCTCTCATCCTGTTCATTTTGAGTTGCCACCATTTACACTAGTGGGTGCAACGACACGAGCAGGGATGCTATCAGCTCCTTTGAGAGATCGCTTTGGAATTATTAGTCATATGGAATATTATGAAGAAGAGGATTTAAAGGAAATTATTATTCGTTCAGCAGATATTTTTGATGTGGTGATAGAGGAAAGTGGTGCGTATGAAATTGCTAGACGTTCACGTGGCACGCCACGTATTGCCAATCGTTTATTAAAACGTGTGAGAGATTTTGCTCAAGTCACAGGAGAAGGTGTTGTGACAACACCCATTGCAGATGCAGCATTGAAAATGTTGCAAGTTGATGATAAAGGACTTGATCATGTCGATCAAAAATTACTTCGTGCCATGATTGAGCTATATAACGGGGGACCTGTTGGGCTAACTACTATTGCCGTTAATGTCAGTGAAGAACGTGAAACAGTAGAAGATATGTATGAACCTTACCTTATCCAGAAAGGGTTCATCAAACGCACACAACGAGGACGTGTTGTAACAGAATACGCGTATCAACATTTAGGTTATCCTTATAATCAAAATAGTTAAGCTATCTTGACTGTTTTTATTTATGAGTAAAAGTGTTAAAATACAACGGGAGATAGAACAGAAAGGAAACAGGTGAGTATATGACATTAAAAACCTCTGACTTTGATTTTGATTTACCAGAAGAGTTAATAGCACAAACACCACTAGAAAATCGTGCGGCATCAAAGTTATTAATATTAGATTCGAAAACTGGAGCAATTGAGGACACACAATTTCCTGCAATTATAGATGAATTAAATGAAGGAGATGCTCTTGTTATGAATGATACAAGAGTTCTTCCTGCAAGGCTTCACGGAGAAAAACCTGATACAGGTGGTCATTTAGAAGTTTTATTGTTAACGAATACAACAGGTGACACATGGGAAACCTTAATTAAACCAGCCAAACGTGCCAAAAAAGGTACCGTGATTTCATTTGGAAATGGGGCATTAAAAGCAGTCGTTGAGGAAGAACTAGAACATGGTGGTCGAATGATTACTTTTTCTTATGATGGTGTCTTTTTAGAGATTTTAGAATCTCTTGGAGAAATGCCATTACCACCATATATCAAAGAAAGATTAAGTGATAATGATCGTTACCAAACTGTTTATGCGAAAGAAAATGGGTCAGCTGCAGCACCTACTGCGGGACTGCACTTCACACCAGATGTTTTGAAAAAAATTGAAGACAAAGGTGTTAAATTAGTGTATTTAACGCTTCATGTTGGATTGGGAACATTTAGACCAGTCAGTGTGGATGATGTGGAAAATCACAAAATGCATAGTGAATTTTATCGTTTAACCAAAGAAGCAGCAGATACTTTGAATGAAGTCAAAGAACAAGGTGGAAAAGTTGTCGCAGTTGGGACAACGTCTATTAGAACACTTGAAACCATTGGGACAAAGTTTGATGGAACATTGCAAGAAGATAATGGATGGACAGATATATTTATTAAACCAGGTTATGAATTTAAAATAGTCGATGCATTTTTAACTAATTTCCACTTACCAATGTCAACATTGATTATGTTAGTCAGTGCGTTTGCCGGAAAAGAGAACGTCCTACATGCCTATGAGCATGCAGTAAAAGAAAAATATCGCTTCTTTAGTTTTGGGGATGCGATGTTTGTTAAATAAAGAAAGAGAGAAAAGACATGACAGAACCAGCAATTAAATACCGATTGATAAAAAAAGAAAAACATACTGGCGCAAGACTAGGTGAAATTATTACTCCTCATGGAACATTCCCAACGCCAATGTTTATGCCTGTTGGAACACTTGCGACTGTAAAAACAATGGCACCGGAAGAATTAAAAGAGATGGGTGCGGGAATTATCTTAAGCAATACGTATCATCTATGGTTACGTCCCGGTGAGGATATCGTAGAAGGAGCAGGTGGACTGCATAAATTTATGAACTGGGATCAAGGAATTTTAACTGATTCTGGCGGATTTCAAGTCTGGTCACTATCAGACATGCGACAAATTGAAGAATCTGGTGTTCATTTTAGAAATCATTTAAATGGCTCTAAAATGTTTTTATCACCTGAGAAAGCTATTCAAATTCAAAATAAATTAGGCCCAGATATTATGATGAGTTTCGATGAATGCCCGCCATTCCATGAAAGTCACGATTATGTAAAAAAATCAATTGAGAGAACATCACGTTGGGCTGAACGTGGACTAAAAGCTCATCAAAATCCTGATAGACAAGGACTATTTGGGATTATTCAAGGAGCTGGGTATAAAGACTTACGTGAACAAAGTGCACGTGAATTAGTCGGGTTAGATTTTCCAGGGTATTCTATCGGTGGGTTGTCAGTAGGGGAACCTAAAGAAGAGATGAACAAAGTTCTTGAATATACCACACCACTTATTCCAGATAATAAACCACGTTATTTGATGGGAGTTGGGACACCTGACTCATTAATTGATGGCGTGATTCGTGGTGTTGATATGTTTGACTGTGTGTTACCAACACGTATTGCACGAAATGGAACATGTATGACAAGTCAAGGTCGATTAGTTGTAAAAAATGCGAAGTACGCTGAAGACTATCGCCCAATTGATGAGAAATGTGATTGCTACACTTGTCGAAATTACACACGAGCTTACATTCGTCATCTTATTAAATGTGATGAAACATTTGGTATTCGTTTGACGTCTTATCATAATTTGTATTTCTTATTAAATACAATGAAACAAGTCAGACAAGCGATTATGGATGATAACTTATTAGAATTTAGACAAGCATTTTTTGAAGAGTATGGTTTTAATAAAGAAAATGCCAAGAATTTCTAAAATTTATAGAATTTTTGTAGTTAAACAATTAAAAATTTGTTACAGTTATAGTTGAGTGAATTAAGAAAGAGGTGAACTAAGTTATGCAAACATTGATACCATTGATATTGATTATGGGTGGGATGATGTTTTTTATGAGTCGTTCTCAAAAGAAACAACAAGCTCAACGTCAACAATTATTAGATAGTATGCAACCTGGTAGTGAAGTTGTGACTATTGGTGGACTATATGGAATCGTTCATGAAGTAGATAAAGAAAAAGGCACAGTAACTCTTGATTGTGAAGGAATTTATTTAGAATTTGAACGAGGAGCAATTAAAACAGTTAAAGCTCCTACAGCACCTACATCTAATGAACCAATAGAGGATACTAAGTCAGAAGTTGAAGTAACTGAAGTTGAAGTGGTTGAAGAACCAGTAACTGAAGAAGAAAAAAAAGATAACGAATAGAAATGAGGAAATAACACTTTTTTTAAGTGTTATTTTTTTTATAAGAGGAGTGAAGCTAATATGACCAACCAACTTGTATCAGTTGTTGTGTTAAAAGAAAGGCTAATTAATCAAATAAAGGCTAATTAATCAAAAAGCGTTGTACGATTCACCGTTATTTGAAGAATCTATTTGTTTAATGGAATTAGACAATCAACAAACAAAAGAAAAAATGATTGAATACATTCAAAAGACATTAAGTTCTGTTGAAACGAGTTATTTTAATCAATTTAATGAAGAAATTAGTTCAAAAATAGTCAAGATAGAGGAGTTACTTCATCTTTGTATTTTTTTATTAAATCTTCGTCATTAATTTCCTGGATGGATTAATTAATCTGTTTTAATAAATATGGAAAATTTTTAGGTAAAGCAATGGCTGTTTCTTTGTCTGAATCGTTAATTTCGATATCTGCAAACATCAATGAGTCATCTGGTGTTAGATAAGTTTCAGCAACCGGTTCTTCAATCACAGCTGCATCAATCTTACTTTGTTGGGGTTATAAAATAAGGTCTGGTATGTTTTGTAAAGACACAGTATCAGCTTGTATTTCTTTACTAGATAGCCTCTCTTGTTTTGTTTGAACTTGTGCTCCAACTTTTACCCTTTCTAGGGATTCTAAGGAATTGTATTTGTTTTGATTGCTTTTTCTAATGACAATTTTTTGTTGAACAGTCATGTAAGAATTTGAGAAATCAACTTCTTTTAATTGCTCTGGTGTGGGTGTCATGCCAGAAATAATTACGTCGATTTTCCAGTTTTAAGAGCACCTAATAACGCGTTAAAACTGTATTCTTCAATTTTTAATTTAACTCCCATATCTTTTGCAATCTTTTCAGCAATTAAAATATTGGTCGCTACAATTGTATCTTTTCCGTCAATTGTAGCATGGAATTCATAGGGTGCATAAAAGACAGAAAGACCGACTGTAATTTCCCCTTTATCTTTTATTTTTGTAAGTAGGGAAGGAATCCGTTGACTCAGCAAAAACGGTGGATGAAATAAAAAAGTAACCAATTTATACAAAAATACCAAGAAATCACATGTTAAAGTGTTTCTTGGTATTGAGTAGACTATTTAATTTTTTAAAGGTGATAGAAGTCTTAAACCATTGAATAAAACAACCAATGTACTACCTTCATGGGCTAAGATACCTATTGGTAAATTCATTTGTCCGAAGATATTAAGTATCACAAGTAAAGCGACAACACCCATAGAGAAAATAATGTTTTGTTTAACTACTTTATCTAATTTTTTAGATAAACGGTAAGCATATCCTAGTTTGTCTAAGTCATTTTGCATTAAAACAACATCTGCCACATCAATGGCAACATCTGTCCCATCACCCATAGCCACACCAATATCAGCTTTTACAAGAGCTGGTGCATCATTGACCCCATCACCAACCATGGCTGTTAAACCATATTTGTCTTGAAGTGAGCTAACAATTTGTGATTTATTTTCAGGTAGAACATTTCCTGCAACTTCGTCAATTTTAAGCGTACTTGCAACCGCACGACCAGTACGTTCAGCATCACCGGTGATCATTGTAGTATGAATATTATTTTCTTTGAAGTAAGCAACAAGTTGTTGTGCTTTTGGATTTGGTAAGTCCATCATAGCGATTAACCCAATGACAACATCATCTTCAGAGAATAAAACCACAGTTTTTCCTTCTTCAGCATATTTTCTTTCAAAAGATTCAATATCTGAAGAAACGTTTGTAAATTGAGAAGCCTTCCCGATTTTGTAAGTATGTCCTTTATAAGTTGAAACTAAACCTTTTCCAATTTGATTTTCTATTGTTAACGGAATATCATTTACAATTTCAATTGATTTGACGATAGCATTTGCTAAAGGATGGTTAGCTTGTTTTTCCATGGCTACAATTAAATCAGTATAGAAAGTTTCTTCATTAGTAATTTCGCCAATGAAGTGTACATCTGTTACTTTAGGTTTTCCTTCAGTCAAAGTACCTGTTTTATCAAATGCAATGGCTTGAATTTCAGAAAGGTTTGAAAGGTAAGATCCACCTTTAAATAGTACGCCACGTTTGGCTAAGTTTGAAATAGCAGATAGTGTTGCGGGTATATCACTTGCTGCTAAGGCGCAAGGAGAGGCTACGGTTAAGAATACCATTCCTTTATAAAAACTATCATACCAAGTCATATTGAAAATCAAAGGCATTAATACAATGTATAAGAAGACAAGTACCATGACGCTTGTTACATATTTTGGTTCTAGTCGTTTAATTTTTGTTGCAGTTTTAGATAGATTGGATTGTGATTCATTAACTAGTTGCAATATTTTAGCAAACACAGTGTCTGAACTATCTTTTGTTACAGCCATCGTGATTGTTCCATCCCCGTTGATTGTACTACCAAAAACAGTGTCACCAACTGTTTTTTCAGCTGGAATACTTTCTCCATTTATCGAAGATTCATCAATAGATGTATAACCAGAAAGAATGGTTCCATCTGTTGGGATTTGTTCGCCATTTAATACTTTTAAATGATCTCCAATTTTTAAATCAGCTACATCAACAGTTTTTGTTGACCCATCAGAAAGAATTAATTTTGCATCAGTAGGATTCATTTTCATCAAAGAAGTAATTTCTTTTTTACTTTTATTTTCCACGTAATGTTCTAGAAAATGTGCGGCAGCAAAGATAAGAATTAACAGAGCCCCTTCAGTGTAGTCACCAATAATCGCAGCACCAATTGCTGCAAGTGACATCAAAACATGGACATTTGGAGTAAATTTTTTAAGGCGTTTTGTTTCGTTAATAGTATCTTCAAAACCTTCAATCATAATGTGGTAACCTGAGAGAACAATGGTTGCTAAGGCAAGAATTGTTTTAGGAGTACCTGTTGGTAAAAATAAACTAATGATAAAAGTTGCTAAACCAGCAAAGAAAAGTACGACTGGTAAATTACCATGGTTATGATCATGAGATTGTCCTTTAGAATGGTCATGAGAGTGGCTACAATTTTTATGATTATGTTCGACAGTTTGGTGTGATTGGGTCATCTTATCCAGCTCCTTTTTTATATAAGTGAATATTCATATGATTAATTATTCATATATAAATTATAGCTCCTTATTCCAAAAAAAGCAAACAAAATATCAATAACTTTTTGAATAAGCGTTAGAATGTCTATTAATTCTATTTTTTAACAAATGGTGTTATTATAAGGATATGGATATGAGTAATTGATAGTAGTAAATAGATGATTTGCTAAGTGTTTTAAAATAGTTTTATTTAGTGTCTAAAAGTTTACTCGAATCAAGTTTATATCCAACTGTTGAAAAGTTAAGGAATTTTAAGGAGGAAGGACAATGAACGTGGTCGAAAAAATTAATAAGAAAATTGTTGAATTAAAAAAAGAAGAAGAACGCTTAGTGACTAAACGTTTGTCTGAATTAGGTAATTCCATAAATTATATTGAGAATGAAATAGAAATTCAACGATGCAATGCACAGATAGACATTTTGCAAGAATTATTAGAAGAAATTTAAAAATAGTCTAGACTTTAAAAGTCTAGACTATTTTTTATTTAGTTGTTAAGACATTAAAGATTCTTTTGCAAATGTTCATACTCATGTCCAGCAATATTCGTTTCACCAATTTTTTCGAAGCCGTTATTTAGATAGATTCTTTTAGCATTATCATTAATTTTATCTACATTCAGTCCAATAGTAGTAAGACCAGTTTGCTTTGCCAAATTAGGTAGTGAATTAAGGAGTTCTTTAGCAACCCCTTGTCCTCGAAATAGTGGAGAAGTAACAAGCGTATCCAAGTACCACTCGTTATCAAATGCCTCTTCTTCAGTAAATAAGCGATACTCTTGTGACAAATTATTTTGTTCAAGTATATCGTAAAAACCGTCATCAATTGTTTTTTCGTGGTGATAAGGATAACCAAAGGCAATACCAGCAATTTGCCCATCTATCTCTTTCACGATAGCATTTTTATAGCCGTAACGATGTGTTGGTTTATCTATATAAGCAGAAACTAACAGGTCTTTTACTTCCTTATCTGAAAGTTTTTCAAAAATATCTAATTCCATATCTTTTAAGACAATCATAACCAAGTCGATAGCTTGGCTAGCATCTTCTTTTTGTGCAAAGCGAATCATGTTGAATCGTTCCTCCTAGTGTATAATAAGTACTGTTACTATATCACGCACTTACTATAGTAGCAACTTTCTAGAAATAAAAAATACAGATTAAGTATTGATTATTTTTCAATTTGTAGTATAATTTAAAGGTGCGTGTAATACACGTATTTCTTTTTTATTTAAAGTGTGGGAGGAGAAATTTCCATCTCCATTAAACCACATCACGGACTTAAGGAGGTATGTCTCGTGGCAAAGAAAGTTGAAAAATTAGTTAAATTACAAATTCCTGCAGGGAAAGCAACACCAGCTCCACCAGTAGGTCCAGCATTAGGTCAAGCGGGTATTAACATTATGGGATTCACAAAAGAATTCAACGCTCGTACAGCAGATCAAGCTGGTTTAATTATTCCAGTTGTAATTTCTGTATATGAAGATCGTTCATTTACATTTATTACAAAAACACCACCAGCTGCAGTGTTACTTAAAAAAGCAGCTAACGTAGAAAAAGGTTCTGGTGAACCAAACTCTAAAAAAGTAGCATCAGTTACTAAAGATCAAGTAAAAGAAATTGCTGAAACTAAGATGCAAGACCTAAACGCAGCTGATATTGAAGCAGCTATGCGCATGGTAGAAGGTACTGCACGAAGCATGGGTATCACTGTAGAATAATTTTCTACAGCGACTCTTGAAGTAGCTTCTCAGTCGATTTATATTGAAAGATATAAATGCGTGGGAGGTACAACCGTTATAACCACAATCAAGGAGGAAACAAAATGGCTAAAAAAAGTAAAAAAATGCAAGAGGCATTGAAAAAAGTAGATGTAACAAAAGAATACTCTGTAGCAGAAGCAGTAGCTTTAGCTAAAGAAACAAACATTGCTAAATTTGACGCAACTGTAGAAGTTGCTTATCGTTTAAATGTAGACCCTAAAAAAGCTGATCAACAAATTCGTGGAGCTATGGTTTTACCTAATGGTACTGGTAAAACTCAATCTGTTTTAGTTTTTGCTAAAGGCGAAAAAGCTAAAGAAGCAGAAGCTGCAGGAGCTGACTTTGTTGGTGAAGCTGACATGGTTGAAAAAATTAAAGGTGGATGGTTTGGTTTTGACGTAGTCGTAGCTACTCCAGACATGATGGCTCAAGTTGGTCAATTAGGACGTGTATTAGGACCTAAAGGATTAATGCCTAACCCTAAAACAGGAACAGTTACTATGGACGTAACAAAAGCTGTTGAAGAAGTTAAAGCAGGTAAAGTAACTTACCGTGTAGACAAACAAGGAAATGTTCATGTTCCAATTGGTAAAGTATCATTTGATGATGCTAAATTAATTGAAAACTTTGAAGCGTTAAATGATGTTATCCTAAAAGCTAAACCAGCAGCTACAAAAGGTGCTTATATCCAAAACTTAACGATTACAACAACTTTTGGACCTGGTGTAAAAGTTGATAAATTTTCATTTTAATTAATAAAAAAACAGTTGACCTAGGTAACTGTAAATGTTATAGTTATCTAGGTTAAAATATTATGCCGAAGACAGTAGGTGGTTCTAGAACCTTAATTTCCTACCGAGGACAATGATTAATACAATCAATAGTCCCTCTATGTCAACGGTGGCATGGAGTTTTTTTATTGAAAAAATTCCACCATCTATTAATTTACGGAGGTGAAAATAAATGAGTGAAGCATCAATTGCAAAAAAAGCACAAGAAGTTGAAGTGATTTCTGCTAAACTAAAAGAAGCTGCATCTGTTGTTGTAGTGGATTACCGTGGTTTAACTGTGGAAGAAGTAACTAACTTGCGTAAACAATTACGTGATGCAAACGTTGAGATGAAAGTTATCAAAAATGGTATCTTACGTCGTGCCGCTGAAAAAGCTGGATTAGAAGGTATGGAAGATGTATTCTTTGGACCTACTGCTGTAGCATTCAGTAACGAAGACGTTGTTGCACCTGCTAAAATCATGAATGATTTTGCGAAAGAAGCAGAAGCATTAGAAATTAAAGGCGGAGTTATCGAAGGAAATGTTTCTTCTAAAGAAGAAATTATTGCTTTGGCAAAACTACCAAGTCGCGAAGGCTTACTTTCTATGTTACTATCTGTACTTCAAGCTCCTGTCAGAAACGTGGCTTATGCAGTCAAAGCTGTGGCAGAAAAAGAAGAAGAAGTTGCTTAATAGCAGCTTAGTTTATTAAAAAATAAAAATTAAATAATCGAAAGATTTAAAATGGAGGAAAACAACATGGCATTAAACGTTGAACAAATTATTGCTGATTTAAAAGAATCAACTATTTTAGAATTAAATGATTTAGTTAAAGCTATCGAAGAAGAATTTGGTGTATCTGCTGCTGCTCCTGTAGCTGTAGCTGGTGGCGCTGCTGAAGGCGGAGCTGCTGCTGAACAAACTGAATTTACTGTAGAATTAACTTCTGCTGGAGATTCAAAAGTTAAAGTAATCAAAGCAGTTCGTGAAGTAACTGGTTTAGGATTAAAAGAAGCTAAAGCATTAGTTGATGGAGCTCCATCACCAATTAAAGAAGGCGCATCTAAAGAAGAAGCTGAAGAAATCAAAGCTAAATTAGAAGAAGTTGGCGCTTCAATTACATTAAAATAATCATTTATTTTAATGATCGAGAGGAAGAGAAATCTTCCTCTTTTTTTTATTGTCTCAAAAGGATAAAAGTTGAGAATTTTGTTTATAAGACGTAAAATGTAAATGATAGAATAAAAGGAAAAAGAATTGGAGAAGATGATGATTAATCGATTACATGACGATAGTTTGGCATTACACACGGATTTATATCAATTAAATATGATGAAAACATATTGGGAATTAGGGCGTGATGATAGACATGCTGTATTTGAGTGCTATTTTAGAGATATGCCATTTAAAAATGGGTATGCTATTTTTGCAGGATTAGAAAGAGTGATTGATTATCTTGATAATTTAGTATTTTCTGATACAGATATTGACTATTTAAGACAAGTTACAACCTACCCTGAGGAATTTTTAACTTATTTAAAAGAATTTAAATTTAAGTGTACAGTACGATCTGCTCTAGAGGGAGAATTAGTTTTCAATAATGAACCAATATTCCAAGTAGAAGGACCCCTTGCGCAATGTCAATTGATAGAAACGGCCATATTAAACATTATAAACTATCAAACACTGATTGCAACAAAAGCTGCGAGAATTCGTGCAGTATGTGGCGATGATTTAATTATGGAATTTGGAACACGACGAGCACAGGAACTTGATGCATCAATTTGGGGAACTAGAGCAGCTTATATAGGCGGTTTTGATTCAACAAGTAATGTCAGAGCAGGGAAAATGTTTGGTATACCTATTGCAGGAACTCATGCTCATAGTTTAATTCAATCCTATCTTAATGATTATGAAGGATTTAAAGCCTATGCTCAAACGCATAAAGACTGTGTGTTTTTAGTCGATACATATGATACATTGCGCTCTGGTGTGCCTAGTGCGATACGAGTAGCTAATGAAATGGGCGATAAAATTAATTTTATTGGTGTTAGAATTGATAGTGGAGATATGGCTTATATCTCTAAAAAAGTAAGAAAGCAGTTAGATGAGGCAGGGTATCCAGATGTTAAAATTTATGCATCAAACGATTTAGATGAATCGACTATTCTAAACTTAAAAATGCAACGAGCAAAAATTGATGTCTGGGGTATTGGAACAAAGTTAATCACAGCTTACGATCAACCAGCACTTGGAGCCGTGTATAAGATTGTATCCATTGAAAATGATGAGGGGAAAATGGTTGATACTATTAAACTCTCAAGTAATGCAGAAAAAGTATCAACTCCTGGTAAAAAACAAGTGTGGCGTATTACTGGAGAAGATGGAAAATCAGAAGGCGATTATATTACACTTTGGACAGAAGACCCAAGAAAAGAAAAAGCATTGTATATGTTCCATCCAGTTCATACTTACATTAATAAAACTGTAGAAAATTTTACAGCTAGACCAATTTTACAAGATATCTATATAAAAGGAAAACGTGTTTATGATTTACCTACTTTAGAAGAAATTAAACAACGAGCAACAGCCAATCAAGATTCTTTGTGGGAAGAATATAAACGTAGTTTAAACCCACAAAAATATCCAGTTGATTTATCGACAGAATGTTGGGAACATAAAATGGCAACGATAAAAAAAGTACACGAAATGACACATAACCAATCAAAAAAATAATCACATAAGGATAATCGTATGAATAAAAAAGAAGCTGCTTTTTGGCAAAAATTTCTTAGTCAAACAACCATTAAAAATCCACAATTTGGTAAAGCTTGGTCGTTTGGAGGTACAAATGAACTGGCTGATGAATTAGCAAAACTTGTACTAAATAGTACCAAGACAGCAACAGCTAGTGCTAAAGTTGAGTATGAGTGGGAAAATGAGGTGTTACCAAAAGCTAAACATCATTATGATATGTTGTTAGATGGAAGTGGAAATCCAGTAGCAGTTCTTATGACAACTAAAGTCTATATGACGAAATTTTGTGAAGTAACACCAGAACATGCCTATAAAGAAGGAGAAGGGGATTTATCACTTAAATACTGGAAACAAGTTCATTACGATTTTTGGCAAACATTATTTAAAGATATCTATAATAAAGAAGTAGATATAATAGATATGGAAGTAGTATGTGAAGAATTTGAAGTTATTTATAAATAAATAAAAAAAGACATCTTTTTGTGAAAAGTTGTCTTTTTTATTATCAAATATATTTAAATGACATTTAATGTAAAATATCAATTATTTTTTTATTAAAAGTTTATTATTATTACATATGATAATTATATGCATATGCTATATGATAAACTACCAGATATTACAATGAAAAAGGGGTACATAATGGTGGAACAAAAAAGTATTTATGTAAACAGTTTTGGCAGAGGGCGTTTACTCAATGACAAAGGAGAACGCATTTTACTTCGTACAAAGAAAGCATATGAATTATTTTTTTATCTTTTCCATTATAGAGAAGAGTTAGTTACTAAAGATGATCTAGTTGATATGTTATTTCCAGATATGACTAGTGAGCGAGGCGGAAGTAACTTACATACAACCATCTATCAAATTAGGAAAGAGTTTGATAAACATGGTTATCCTGATATTATCGTGTATAAAGCTGGGACTTATTTTATTAATGCACAAATCAAAAGTGATTGTGAAGAAGTTCAAAAAATTTTAATGGATATGTTAACAGAAGAATCCTTGATGAGAATATTAAAAGTTTATGATGGTCAATATTTTGAAAGAGATAACTATGAGTGGAGTGAGTATCTAAGAAATGATATTCATAGTAAAATTATATTAGGTGTGAAAGAAGCGATATCTTTAAACAAACTTTCTAATATGGTGTTAATGCAATTTTTACTTGTATTTAAAGAGGATTGTTTATGTGATTTAGAATTATTGGATAGTATTTTAGACCAATTTAATCAAAGTAGGGATAGATTGAAAGTCAAAAAGATAATAAATGATGCACAAAGATATTGGGAAATTAATATGTTGTGCACTTTACCTGAAGAAATTAGTAAAAAGTATCAATAAATGTTAATACTGTATTATGATAAATAGTCTAATAAAGGTATTAGACTATTTTTTATGCGTATTATTTTTAGTTTTATTAGACTAAAAGTAACATTTTCGTTACCGAATAAGGTAAATTTTTCATGATTGACAAGACTTGTAGCCATAGGAGATTTTCTATAAAATATTATCATATGATACATATTTTATAATATCTCATATTGTTTAAAAAGTATAAATTGCGGTATTTTCCAACAAAATGGCTTATATGATATAAAGGAACTGTTTTTTTGAATAAACTAACTAAGTTAGTTAAAAGGTTAAGTTGACTTTAAGACCAGACAAGTTTCTTTAACGTTACGTCAAAATAGATGGTTTGAACAAGTTTTATAACAAAGAAAAAGCTTCGAGCCTTGGATTATTCCATGGTTCGAAGCTTTTATAGATTAGTCTACCCAATTTTTTGTTAAAAACTCATAGGTTAAGTCGTTAGTTGTTGAAACTAGTGTGATGTCTGTGCCTAAATCTTGGCTGTTACTAACACCAATTGGTAGAGCGCCACTTTTTTTGATTGCTGTAATACCTGCTTTTGAGTCTTCAATCCCTATACAACTTGATATTGAGCAATCAATGGCTTTTGCAGCAGCGATAAAAATATCCGGTGCAGGTTTGCCAAAAGCCACACTACTAGGATCGACAATAGCATCAAAATAACTCGTTAATTTCATTTTTTTTAATAATAATGGGCCATTTTTACTGGCGGAGGCTAAGGCTATTTTTATATGATGTTGCTTTAATTCTTTTAGTAGGGGAAGAATTCCTGGAAAAATATCGTCTTCTGAAAAAGATTGTATCATCTCAACGTAAACATCATTTTTTTTTGCAGCAAGCTCTTTAAAGGTATCGTCATCAATATCAGACCTTTTGCTACCGTGTTTCAAAATTAAGTCTAACGAATCTTCGCGACTCACACCTTTTAATTGTTCATTAAATTCTCGATCGATATCAATTCCTAACTCCTTAGCTAAACTCTTCCATGCTCTATAATGGTATTCTGCCGTATCTGTGATGACACCATCTAAGTCAAATAGTACTCCTTGAAACATATTATTCCACTCCTTTAATCATTAATTTAACTGTTAATGAGTCGGTCAGTGTGTGCGTATTACCATAAATTGTGACATCTAAAGGTTCACCATTTAATAAATCAATGTTAATGTTATCTGATACACTGATATAAAGTAGACGACCTCGATAGTTTATATGGAAAGCATAACTGTCCCATTTTGTTGGTAAGAAAGGAGCAAAGCTAAGTGATTCGTTGAAAACTTTCATTTGTGCAAAGCCTTGTACGATGGTCAACCAACTTCCAGTCATTGATGTGATATGTAGCCCGTCATCTGTGTCATTATTGTAGTTATCTAAGTCTAGTCTAGCAGTTCGTTGATACATTTCTACCGCTTTTTCTTCCATCCCTAATTCTGCAGCTAATATGGAATGGATACATGGAGAAAGGGATGATTCATGTACGGTCATTGGCTCATAAAATTCAAAGTTTTTACGTTTTTCTTCAATAGTGAATTGATCGTTAAAGAAATAAATTCCTTGTAGTACATCTGCTTGTTTGATAAAACAAGAGCGTAAAATTTTATCCCAAGACCAGTTTTGATTCAACGGAACATCTTTTTTATCTAAATCAGTGACAGGCATTAAATCCTTGTCTAAAAAAGTATCGTGCTGAACAAAAATGCCAAGTTCTTCATCTTTCGGTAAATACATTTTATCGATAATATCTTGCCAATGTGCCATTTCTTCTTCAGACAAGGATATAGTTGTATCGTTTTTATAAAGTTGATAATTTTCGAGTGTGTAGCTTAATACCCAGCGTGCAATATAGTTTGTGTACCAGTTATTATTAATATTATTTTCATATTCATTTGGTCCAGTAACACCATGAATCATGTAAGCATCATGACGTTTAGAAAAATGAACTCTGTCAGCCCAAAAACGTGAAATTTCAGATAATACTTCTAGTCCTTCGTGTTTCAAGTAAGAGGTGTCACCGGTATAGTTTGTGTAATTATAAATAGCATAAGCGATAGCGCCGTTTCGGTGGATTTCTTCAAAGGTGATTTCCCATTCGTTGTGGCACTCAACTCCTGTGAAAGTGACCATTGGATAGAGAGCACCTTGTAATCCTTGCTGTCTAGCATTGTGCTGTGCTTGTGGTAGTTGATTATGACGGTATTTTAACAAGTTTTTTGTCACACTAGGTTCAGCTAAAGATAAGTATAATGGAACTGCGTAAGCTTCAGTGTCCCAATAAGTTGCACCACCATATTTTTCACCAGTAAATCCTTTTGGACCAATATTTAGGCGCTCGTCTTCACCATAGTAAGTTGAAAATAATTGGAATAAATTGAAGCGAATGCCTTGTTGAGCTTCGTCATCACCTGTAATAACCACATCTGCTACTTTCCAACGTTTTAACCAAGCGTTTTTATGTTGAGAGATTAATTCTTCTACAGTATTTTTATTAACTTGATTTAATAAATTTCTAGCATGTTCTAATTGATTATTTTCTGCAATGTCTCGGCTTGTAACGACAATCACTTTTTTATCTAATGAGATGATATCGCCAGTTTGTAATGTCGTAGTGATTATTTCTGAAGCTTCAAACTCTTTGAATTCTTTTTTAGTAGGTAAGTTTGGTTGAGATAAATCATTTTGCATGAACGTTGTCACACAGAATTCATCTATACCAAAAGGGTTGCTGATGGTTTTCGCTGTGACAAAGTTCTCACCACTTTGTCTATGTTCCCAAAACATATCATCGTAATTGCTATCTTCATTATGAACATGGTTATCTAATTTAGAGACTAATGTAATCTCACCTGATCCTTCTAGCATTTCGACAGATACGTTAACTAAAGCCAGTTCTTTAATAGTTAAGCTAAGCAAGCGTTTGAAAGAACACTTAACAGTGCAATCGTTAATAGTTACTGTAAACTGGCGTGATAGAATGCCATGTTGCATGTCTAATTCTTGATAAAAATCTGTAGGTGTTATCGTATTTAAATCAATTTTATGATTGTTAACATATATATCAACAGCAATAAAATCAATTGCATTAATGACTTTTCCAAAATAGTCCGGGTAACCATTCTTCCACCAACCAACACGTGTTTTATCAGGATACCAAACACCTGCCAAATAAGTTCCTTTGTGATTATTTCCTGAGAAACCTTCTTCAAAGTTTCCTCTTAATCCCATATAGCCATTTCCAATACTTGTTAAAGATTCTTGCAAACGGATATCTTCTTTGTGTAATGAGTGAGTGGTTAATTTAAATGGGTTAATGTCAAACAGTCTTTTTAAATGAGTCATACTATTCCCTCCATGAATTAAAGTTGTTAATTACATGATATACGCAAACGATTGCGAAAGCAATATAAAAATAAAAATGTTTTTTTATATTGTTTAAATATGATTTAAAAAAGTGTTTACTTTTCATAAACTGATACGTATAATATGAATTACGCAAACGATTTCGTTTAAGATTAATTTAAGAAAGAGGTAAGGGTACAATGAAAAAGTTACTAAGTTTTGAGTTTTGGCAAAAATTTGGAAAAGCATTAATGGTTGTGGTAGCTGTTATGCCTGCTGCTGGATTAATGATTAGTATCGGAAAAACGATTCCGATGATGTCACCAGATATGGCGTTTTTAGTAACAACTGGTGGAGTAATTGAAAATATAGGATGGGGAATTATTGGAAATCTTCATTTATTATTTGCACTAGCAATTGGTGGTAGTTGGGCTAAAGAACGTGCAGGAGGAGCTTTTGCTGCAGGTATTTCATTTATTTTGATTAATCGTATTACTGGCTCAATTTTTGGTGTGACTTCAGAAATGCTGACAAACGATGAAGCATTTACTCACACATTATTTGGAACTAAAATCATGGTTAAAGGATTTTTCACTAGTGTACTTGAAGCACCAGCGTTAAATATGGGTGTTTTTGTCGGAATTATTGCGGGATTTGTCGGAGCGATGGCTTACAATAAATACTATAATTATCGTAAATTACCAGATGCATTATCATTCTTTAATGGTAAGCGCTTTGTGCCATTTGTTGTCATACTTTGGTCAACGATTGTTTCAATTGGTTTAGCTATTGTATGGCCAGTTATTCAATCAGGAATTAACAATTTTGGTTTGTGGATTGCTCAATCACAAGAATCTGCACCAATTTTGGCACCGTTTTTATATGGAACACTTGAGAGATTATTACTACCATTTGGATTGCATCATATGTTGACTATACCAATCAACTATACTCAACTAGGTGGAACCTATGAGATTTTATCTGGGGCACAAGCTGGAACGCTTGTCTACGGACAAGATCCTCTATGGCTTGCTTGGGCAACTGATTTATTTAACTTAAAAAATGCTGGAAATGTTGAACAATATAATTATGTGTTATCAAATTGGACACCAGCTCGTTTTAAAGTAGGGCAAATGATTGGCGCATCAGGTATTTTAATGGGCTTCACTTTGGCGATGTATAAAAATGTGGATAGTGATAAGAGAAAACAATATAAATCAATGTACGTCTCAGCAGCGTTGGCAGTATTTTTAACCGGTGTTACAGAACCGTTAGAATTCATGTTTATGTTTGCAGCAGTTCCGTTGTATCTAGTGTATGCAGTGATTCAAGGAGCGGCATTTGCGATGGCCGACATCATCTCATTACGCGTCCATTCATTTGGAAATATTGAGTTGCTAACACGAACACCATTAGCCATTAAAGCAGGATTAACACAAGATTTGATTAACTTTGTGATTTGTATTATCGTGTTTGCTATTGTTTCTTATTTTATTGCTGGATTTATGATCAAGAAATTTAATTTAGCAACACCAGGTAGAAATGGAAACTATGATGTGGATACGTCAGATAATACATCTTCAACAGGAAGTTCTGAAGGAATCTCCCCACAAATCGTATCAATCATCCAACTACTTGGTGGAAAATCAAATATTTCTGAAGTAGATGCTTGTATGACTCGTTTAAGAGTAAGTGTCAAAAATGCCGATTTAGTTGGAACAGAACAAGAATGGAAAAAAGCAGGAGCACTTGGTTTAGTGATAAAAGATAAAGGTGTTCAGGCGATTTATGGACCAAAAGCAGATGTTATCAAATCTGACGTACAAGATGCGTTAGATAGTGGGGTTGACATTGATTCTCTTACTGTTGATACCGTTATTAATGAGCCAAACGAACAAACAACTGTTCAAAAAAATGTTACCATTCCATTTGTTTCTGTAGCAGACGGAGAAGTCATTCCGATAGAAACTGTTTCAGATGATGTGTTTTCGCAAAAAATGATGGGCGATGGTTTTGCGGTAAAACCATCGAATAGTCAAGTGGTTTCACCAGTATCTGGTGTGGTTCAGTCAATTTTTCCAACAAAACATGCCATAGTGTTATTAACACCTGAAGGATTAGAAGTGTTAGTACATATGGGACTAGATACTGTAGAGATGACTAAACAAGTATTTGACGTATCAGTTAAAGAAGGTGATACTGTAAAAGCGGGTCAATTATTAGCAACAGTCGATTGGAAAACAGTTGAGAATGAAGGAAAGGGTACCACGATTGTAGTAGTTTTTACAAATACACAAGAAATTAAAACGCTCGAGTTATCAACTGTTGGTGAACATAAATCATCAGAAAAAATTGGTCAAGTATCATTATAAAGTGAGGAAAAAAAGATGAAGTGGTTAACAATAAATATTCACAGTTGGATGGAAGAACATACGGAAGAAAAGATGGACACGCTAGCCAATTTTATCGTATCAAATGAACTGGACGGGTTATCTTTACAAGAAGTAAATCAACGAGTTGATGCTTTAGAGGAAATCGATCCACTTCATTTTTCTCCTTCTGAAAATGAATCAGTAATCATTCGAGAAGATAATTATGCTTTATGTTTAGTAAAACGGTTAGCTGAACTTGGAGAAACTTATTATTGGAGTTGGACGTTTAGTCATATTGGATATGATGTATTTGAAGAAGGTGTTGCTATTTTATCAAAAAAACCTTTACAATCAAGTGCTGTATTAGTATCATCAGCGGATGATAAGACCGATATAAAAAGACGTATGATGCTCTGCTCTAAAATTAATGACGCACATGGAGACATCATGGTAACAAGTAATCATTATTCATGGTGGAGTGATGCTAAGACTGAAGGATTTCAGCTAGAGTGGGAAATGACCAAGCAATTTTTAGATCAATATAATTGCCTTAAGATGTTATTTGGTGATTTTAATGGCCCTGCCACTGTTAGAAATGAAACATATGATTTGGTAACAGACTCATTTTTTGATACCTTTAAGTTAGCAGAAATTGCTACAGGTCGTTATACAATTCCAGAAAAGATTGATGGATGGGACCATAACACACAACAGTTTAGAATTGATTATGCATTTATATCAAAAAAATATCGGGTTAAATCACATGAAGTTGTATTTGACGGAGAAAAGTACCCATGCGTGAGTGATCATTATGGCGTAATGGTTTCTATTGATAGGTAATAAAAATTAGGAGACAAAACTATGGGAGTTACAATTAAAGATGTCGCAAAAGAGGTGGGAGTTGCACCGTCAACAGTATCTCGAGTATTAAAAGATCATCCAAGTATTTCATCTGAAACGAAAGAGCGAGTTAGAAAAGCGATGGATAAGCTAGGATATGTTCCAAATATCGCTGCAAGAAATCTTGTCAGTAAATTATCAAATGCTATTGGTGTCGTATTGCCAATTATCGAGTCAAAAGAACGGGCAAGTGAACCGTTCTATTTAGAGGCAATTACTGCGATGAATGAGGAAGCTAGCAATCATCAAGTAAGTATCGCGATAGCATCTGGCAATACTGAACTGGAATTGTTAGAAGCGGTACAACTGTTGTTTTTACAAAAACGAGTAGACTCATTTATTTTGATGTATGTTAAGGAAAATGACCTCATTTTAGACTTTTTAATTGAGAAAAATATTCCGTTTACAATTATTGGGCATCCGTATCGTTACTACAATGAAACGAGTTGTGTAGATAACGATAATCAGTTGCTTGGAAGAAGTGTGACCCAGTATCTGATTGATAAAGGTCATAAAGACATATTATTTGTTACTAACAATGCAACAGAGAACTTTTTTAAGGAACGATTTTATGGGTATGAGTCATGTTTGAAAGAAAATAACCTGACGTGCTATCCTGTTTGTGATTTAGAAAAAACAAATGAGTTTATACAACTGGATTCTTTGCTGCGTGAGAGGAAAATATCAGCATGTATTGCTATTGATGATATGTTTGCTTTAAAAGTTATTCAATTCATTCAATTAAGTGGTTTGGTTGTCCCGGATGATGTGTCGGTTATTAGTTTTAATAACTCCATTTTTTCAACGCTAATTCATCCTTATATCACATCAGTGGATATTAATACCAATGAGTTAGCAAAATCGGCTGTATTGGAGTGTCTCAATCAAGTGAAGCATCCTGAAGAATTGAAAAAAAGAGTGATTATTCCACACCAATTAATCGAACGAGAAACTGTCATAGAACATTGATAAGAAGTCCATCGAAATTCTTTTTAGAATGTTGATGGATTTTTTTATATAATAGATGAAAGACTAAACGAGCCAAAAAGGGAGTGAAGAGATGAGCTTATATTTGGAAATGCCTGAATGGGATAATATATTACCGTTTAGAGCCTTTGAAAATGAAGGGGAAGTCGTAGTTGAACCGCATTGGCATAAAGAAATAGAAATGATTTATGTAACAAAGGGCCTGGTTAATATTGGATATGACAATCAATTATTTCAGGTACAAGAAGGAGAAATTTTTATTTTTGGTAGTGGTGAGTCTCATTATTTTTTAGCTTCGCCAGGCAGTACACGGATTGTTTATCAATTTGATTTAGCAGTTTTTCAGACAACTAGTGTCAATCAATTTAACCAAAAAAAAATAACCTCACTCTTTGAACAAGCAGAAAATTTTAGTCGTTTTTGGGGCAAAGAATTAGAAGATGAGATGCGATCTATTTTAGAAAAACTTTTTGAAGAAGTTCAACAAAAAGAAACTGGTTACGAGTATGCTATTATGCGATTTTTATATCAATTATTAATGTTGTACTATCGAGATATTCCTCAAAAAAGTAAGACCTTAAAAGAAGGGAATTTTGTTGAATCAACCCATCAAAAACAGACGTTAGAAAGACTGAATGATGTGTTTATTTACATAGAAAATCATTTTCAAGAGGTGATTACACTAGAAGATGTTGCCAAATATGTGGGATTTAGCCCATATTATTTTTCACGTTTTTTTAAGAAAAATACAGGGCAAAATTTTAGTCAATTCCTGACAGAGTACCGATTAAATCAAGCCAAATATATTCTTTCTCATGAAAATATTCCAATGATAGAAGTGGCAGAACGTTCAGGATTTAATAGTGTTAAAACTTTTCACCATGTTTTTAAAGAGCATATGGGTATTTCCCCATTAAAATATCATAAGACAATATATGGGAATAATTGACCAAAATAACAGGAAGAAAACCTTATCATTTTTTTGTATGATGAATCTATCAACAAGAAAACGATGGAGGTTTTTTTATGACATTAAAAGTAGGGATTATTGGTTGTGGTGGTATTGCTAATGGAAAACATATGCCAGCATTAAGCAAAGTAGAAGAAGTTGAAATGGTCGCATTTTGTGATGTGATTGTGGAACGCGCTGAAAAAGCAAAAGAAGAGTATGGAACGGCAGAATCAACAGTTTATCAACATTATCAGGATCTATTGGCTGATAAAAATATTGATGTAGTACATGTCTGTACACCAAATAATTCTCATGCGGAAATTTCCATTGCTGCAATGAAAGCGGATAAACACGTGATGTGTGAAAAACCAATGGCTAAAACAAGTCAGGAAGCAAGAGCGATGTTAGAAGCTGCGAAAGAAACAGGAAAAAAATTAACAATTGGGTATCAAAATCGCTTCACAACAGCTGCTAGTTACTTACATCAAGTATGTGAAGAAGGTGAGTTGGGAGATATTTATTATGGAAAAGCACATGCGATTCGTCGGCGTGCGGTACCAACTTGGGGGGTATTCCTTGATGAAGAAGCACAAGGCGGAGGACCATTGATTGATATTGGGACACATGCGCTAGATCTAACATTGTGGATGATGAATAATTATAAACCGAAATATGTGGTAGGAAATACGTATCATAAACTGTCACCAACAAAAAATGCAGCAAATGCATGGGGACCTTGGGATCCAGAAAAATTTACTGTAGAAGACTCAGCATTTGGTTTTATTACGATGGAAGATGGCGCAACGATTTCTTTAGAATCAAGTTGGGCATTAAATAGTCGTCAAATCGGTGAAGCCAAAACAAGCTTGTCTGGCACAAAAGGTGGGGCAGATATGTTTGATGGCTTGACTATTAATGGTGAGGATAATGGGTTACTGTATGAAAAACACATTGAATTAGAAGCAGGCGGCGTTGATTTTTATGATGGTGAAGGAAATGACCCAGCCTTTTTAGAAGCACAGTCTTGGATACAAGCAATTATAAATAATACAGAACCAGTTGTTTTACCAGAACAAGCATTAGTTGTTACAGAGATTTTAGAAGCGATTTATCAGTCATCACAAACTGGCGAGCCAGTATATCTTAATAAGTAGGTGGAAAAATGATTCACGTAACAGTATGGAATGAATACAGACATGAGAAGACAGATGAAGCTGTACAAGAGGTTTACCCAAAAGGTATCCATGAACAATTAGCCTCTTTTTTAAAAGAAGAGTTTGACGTTAAAACAGCGACACTTGATGAGCCAGAACATGGTTTAACAGAAGATGTACTGAACAACACAGATGTATTGGTTTGGTGGGGACATATTGCTCATGATGAAGTGAGTGATGAAATTGTTCAACGTGTGCATCAACGTGTCCTACAAGGTATGGGATTGATTGTACTCCATTCAGGACATATGTCTAAAATTTTTATGTCGTTAATGGGAACGTCATGTGATTTAAAGTGGCGTGAAGCAGATGAAACCTGTCGTATTTGGAACGTAAACCCGAGCCATCCAATCGTAGAAGGGGTTGGCGAGTACATTGAGTTAGAAAAAGAAGAGATGTATGGTGAACACTTCGACATCCCAGCTCCTGATGAATTGATTTTTGTGAATTGGTATAAAGGTGGCGAAGTATTTAGAGGTGGCTGTACGTTTAGACGTGGAAACGGTAAAATTTTCTATTTCCAACCTGGGCATGAAACGTATCCATCATATTACAACGAACAAGTTCAACTAGTGATTAAAAATGCAGTGAAGTGGTGTAATCCAATTGATAGCACCTACCCAACATATGGACATCATGAACCATTAGAAGAGTTATAAAAAAGGAGGAAACAAACATGAAATTAGGCGTTTTTACCCCATTATTTAACAATTTATCATTTGATGAGATGATTGAAAAAGTAGCAGAACAAGGCTTACAAATGGTTGAAATCGGAACAGGTGGGTCTCCAGGAAGTGCTCACTGTGATGTGGATGCGTTACTGGCCAGTAGTGATAAACGAAAAGAATACCAAGCAAAATTAAATGATAAAGGATTAGAAATTAGTGCCTTTAGTGCACATCATAATCCTATTTCACCAAAACCAGCAGAAGCAAAAGAAGCAGACGAACTATTAAGAAAAACAATTAAGTTGGCATCTCTAATGAATGTGCCAGTGGTAAATGGATTCTCTGGTGTTGGTGGAGGAAACGAAACAGATACATCTGTGAACTGGCCTGTTTTACCATGGCCAACAGATTACACAGATATCTACCATTATCAGTGGGAGAATAAATTAATCCCTTATTGGAAAGATATTAACAACGAGTGTCAAGCAGCTGGTGTAAAAATCGGGATTGAACTTCATGGTGGCTTTTTAGCTCATACACCATACACTATGTTGAAATTACGTGATGCAGCTGGGGACAACATTGGGTGCAACTTGGATCCGTCTCATCTATGGTGGCAAGGAATTGAACCAGTTGGTGCGATTAAAATCTTAGGAAAAGAAAATGCGATTCATCATTTCCATGCAAAAGATACTTACCTAGACCAAGATAATATGAACATGTATGGTGTGACAGATATGCAACCTTATACAAACGTTCAATCAAGAGCATGGACATTTAGATCAGTAGGATGTGGTCATAGTTTACAAGATTGGTCAGATATAGTTAGCGCGTTGCGTTTATATGGTTACGATTATGTACTAAGTATTGAGCATGAAGATCCATTGATGTCAATTGATGAAGGATTCTCTCGTGCAGTGACGAATCTTAAGTCAATCATGATTCATGATAAACCAACTGACATGTGGTGGGCATAGGAGGTCGTCAAATGCTTAATATAGGAATTATTGGTTATGGTGGTATGGGAAGCTATCACCACCGTGAATTAATAAAAAAAGAAGATGGTGTGCAAGTTGTCGGGGCGTATGATATAAAGAAGGAACGTTTGGACGCAGCAAAGAATGCAGGACTAACAATTTATGAATCATTAAGTGATTTGTTATCAGATAAGACAATTGACGCAGTATTAATTGCGACACCTAATGATGTGCATAAAGAGCTGGCTATTCAAGCGATGACGAGTGGAAAACATGTTGTTTGTGAGAAACCAGCAATGATGTCAACAAAAGAATTAGATGATGCCATTAAAGTATCAAATGAAACGGGTCAAGTGTTTATGGTGCATCAAAACAGACGCTGGGATAATGACTTTTTAATCATTCAAGATATGTATCAAAAGAAACCGATTGGTGAGTTATTTCAAATTGAGTCACGTGTTCATGGTGCGAATGGTATTCCAGGAGATTGGCGTCATTTAGAAAAACACGGTGGTGGCATGTTGCTTGATTGGGGTGTTCACTTACTGGATCAACTTCTTTTTATGGTAGACAGTCCAGTGAAAGAGGTATCGGCTGATTTAAGCTACATCTTGGGTGACGAAGTAGATGATGGCTTTATTGCTTACATTACTTTTGAAAATGGTATCAAAGCATTAGTTGAAGTTGGTACAACTAATTTTGTGAAATTACCACGTTGGTATGTCAAAGGCCTTGAAGGAACGGCTATTATTGATGATTGGGATTTGTCGGGTAAAATAGTGAAACAAACCGGAGTGATTGATCATCACAATTTAGTGCCAATTAAAGCAGGACAAGGATTAACTAAAACAATGTCCCCACCTTCAGAAGATGCGACTAAAATTTTACCAATCGTTGGAGTTGAGGCAGATTATGATGGATTTTATCGAAACTTCTATGATGTCGTTGTTAATAATGCAACGCCAATTGTAAAAAATGACGAAGTTAGAAATGTCTTAGCACTGATTGAAAGAATATTTGAGGTGGCGAAATAAGAGAGTAACAAACAGGATGAAATTTTCCTGTTTGTTACTCTCTATTTATTGATTGTCGTGCCTCTAACAATCAAGGTTGGTTCAAAGAGTTCATTTCCTTGAGGAGCTCCATTTTGTTTGATTTTGTTTAATATCATCGTTGCACAAGCCATTCCCATTTCGATGACTGGCTGTTTTACAGTTGTTAGTTGAGGATGGGCTATTTGATCTAAGAACACACCATCATACCCAATGACACCATAGTTCTCTGGCAGTTTTTCTCCATTTGATTGAATGCCTCTTTCTATTCCAATAGCTAATCTATCTGAGCTACAAATAAAAGCCGTTTTTTTAGGGAAACGATTTAGATTTTTAGTAATAAACTCGTAACTGTACCTAGAGCGATTGTCGAAACGGTAGATTTTAGGTACCATTTTGTATTTTTGCATAGTATTGATGTATCCTGCCTCACGAGAATATTCAAATGATTCTTTTACATCAATCCCGATATAAACAATATTGGTATATCCAGAATCTATCGCATGTTGAGTTGCATAAGATGTACCTAAAGCATTGTCAGTATCAACATAATCATACCCATATCGGTTTTCTCCAAACAAGACAAACGGTTTTTCAAGTCGTTCAATCCACTCTGCATGCTTTTCCCTCATACCAGTGATAATATAGCCGTCACTTTGTCCTAAGTCAAAACTATTCTGTGTAATCAATTGGAGAGAGTATTGATGTTGATCGAGTGTTTTTGATATGCCCATCAAGAGGTTCATATAGTAGGGTTCAGTTGTATCAATTTCTTCTAAAATAAAAAATTTTATAATTTGAGTTTTGTTATTTACAAGTGCTTTAGCAGCAGCATTAGGCTTATAATTTAAGTCTTTCATGGCTTGGAAAACAAGCTCTTTTAGTTCATCAGTGACTTTTTCAGGATGATTGATAACTCTTGAAACTGTCATTTTTGAGACATTGGCTTTTCGTGCTACATCAGATAATGTTACCATTAAAATCCTCCGTTTCTTTGTAAAAATTCTCTTACTTTAATTATACCTGTATTCGTATAATTTTCATCATAATATTTAAAGTATTTAATGAATATAACAATAATGTTAACGCTAACACTATTTTAAAGCTTGTATGTTAAGGTAACATTTTCTAGACTGAGGATAGATAAGGAGGGAGAGTATGAACGAGTTTTGGTGGCAGGAAGCAATTATTTATCAGATTTATCCTAAAAGTTATAAAGACAGTAACCAAGATGGTATAGGAGATATTCAGGGAATTATTTCATCTCTTGATTACATTCAAAATCTAGGAATCAATACTATATGGTTAAATCCGATATTCATTTCACCTCAAATTGATAACGGTTACGATATCTCAAATTATTATGCGATTGATGATATTTTTGGCACTCTGGAAGAGGTTGAAAAGTTAATTGATGAAGCACATAAACGTGATATTAAAATTATTTTTGATTTGGTATTAAATCACACTTCATCACAACATCCTTGGTTCCAAGAAGCCCTAAAAGGAAAAAATAATATGTATCGTGATTACTATCTATGGTCGGAACCATCAGATGATGGCAGTGTTCCGAATAATTGGGCTTCATTTTTTGGTGGTTCGGTCTGGGAAAAGGACGAATCAAGCAATCAATATTATTTTCATTTGTTTGATAAAGAGATGCCAGATTTAAACTGGGAAAATTTGGAAGTACAAAAAGCGATGCTAGATATCGCTAAGTATTGGCTTGATAAAGGAATAGATGGATTTCGATTAGATGCATTCATTCATATTGCAAAAGATGACTTTGGTAAACAAATGGTTACTAAGGAGAAACAACCTGTTATAGCTGAAGAGTATTATGCCAATTTACCAGATGTTAAACCATTATTAAGTCAATTTGTAAAAGAATTAAAGCAAATAAAACCTGATATTTTTATCCTCGGGGAAGCAGCTTCAGCCTCTCCTAGCAAGGCATTAGATTATATGTCGGAAGATTTGTGTGGCGCCATTATTTCATTTGATCATTTTAGAGAATTACCTCTAAACGAAGAAGTAATAAAATCAACACACAAAACCCATCAGTTAGACCACAAAGCGTTCAAAAAATCTCTGATTGACTGGCAACAAACACTGACAGGAGAAAAATACCCAACACTTTATTGGAATAATCATGATATGCCAAGGGTTGTATCGAGATTTGGTGAAGTCAATCATTACAGAAATGAGAGCGCAAAATCTTTAGCGACAGCGATGTATTTATTGAAAGGCATTCCTATTATTTACTATGGTGAAGAAATAGGCATAAAAAATTTAGATGTTACATCAATAGACTTTTTTGAAGATAAAGATGTTGTTTCTAACTATGAAAAATTAATCCAACAAGGCGAAAATCCTGAGAGCGCTTTATTTATTGTTTCTAATCAACATAAAGAAGTTAGCCGAGGTGGTATGCAGTGGAATGCAACAGATTTTTCTAACTTTTCAACAGTTGCTCCTTGGAATGCTGTTAACAAAGAAAAAATATTTAACGTTTATGAGCAAGAAAGAGATCAAGAGAGCATTTTAGCTCATTATAGAAAACTAATTCAATTAAAAAAACAACCTGTTTTTCAAACTGGAGAGGTCATATGGCTTGATTCGCCACCTGAAGTCATTGCTTACAAAAGAGTAACAGAGAGTGAGGAGATGGTTGTTATTGCTAATATCTCAGATAAACGATTTGATAACATGGCAGGTTTATTTACAGCAAATACTTGTTCAAGCGTTTTATTAGGAAATCGTACGTGTGTAGATAAGGGGACCATAGAACCGTATGATTTTGTAGTATTTAAGAAATAAATTGATTAAATGGAGGAAATGATTTGGAAAAAGCAGCTTTATATCATAGACCAGAAAGTGAATATGCTTATTTATATGATAAGGACACGATGCATATTCGTTTACGCACAAAAAGAGACGATGTTTTAAGAGTTCAGCTAATAAGTGGAGACCCATATTTAATTCATGAAACAAATTGGTATAACTCGTCAGAAGAGATGAAAGTTATTGCTCAAACTGAGGAGTACGATTATTGGTTTATAGAAAAAACAGCTGACTTTAAACGATTGCAATATGCCTTTGAGTTATCGGATGGCAAAGAAAAAGTATTTTATGGTGATAGAGGGATTTTTGAATTAAACGAGCAAACACGCATGAAAGCAGAAAACTATTTTAGATTACCTTATTTCCATGACATTGATAGGGTCAAAACACCAGAGTGGGTAAAAGAAACAGTATGGTATCAAATATTCCCAGAAAGATTTGCCAATGGCGATCCGAGTAATGATCCTGACGGAGTTCTATCATGGGGATCTAAACTTCCAGGTAGAGATGATTTCTTTGGTGGAGACCTACAAGGTGTTATTGATAACTTGGATCATTTGGTAGATTTAGGTATTAATGGTATTTATTTCTGTCCAATTTTTAAAGCTAGCTCAAATCATAAGTATGACACGATTGATTATTTTGATATTGATCCTAATTTTGGAACAAAAGAATTATTTAGGGAGCTTGTAGAAAAAGCCCATGAAAAAGGGATTAAGGTTATGTTAGATGCTGTGTTTAACCATACAGGCTATTACTCAAAAGAATGGTTAGATGTGGTTGAGAATGGTGAAAAGTCACAATATAAAGATTGGTTCCACATTAATCGTTATCCAGTTAAATTTGGAGAGAATGGTAATTTTGAAGGAGCAACAACAATTGCCTATGATACATTTGCCTTTACTCCAAGAATGCCTAAGTTAAATACAGCAAATCCTGATGTTAGAAAGTACTTATTAGATATTGCGACTTACTGGATTAGAGAATTTGATATTGATGCATGGCGATTGGACGTAGCAAATGAAGTGGATCACCATTTTTGGAAATCATTTTATGCTGAAACAACTGCATTAAAAGAAGATTTTTATATTCTAGGCGAGATTTGGCATTCGTCTCAAAGTTGGTTAAACGGCGATGAGTTTCATGCGGTGATGAATTATGCCTATACTGAAACGATTATTAACTATTTTATTAAGAAAGATATTAGCTCGACTAAATTAGCTAGTGGGTTGTTTGATCAACTGATGCTTTATAGAGAACAAACGAATCAAGTGATGTTTAACTGTCTTGATTCACATGATACAACAAGGTTATTAACACTATGTGAAGGTGATAAAGAGTTAGCAAAAATGACATTAGCCTTTACCTTTTTACAACAAGGATCACCGTGTATTTATTATGGAACAGAGTATGCAATGGAGGGTGAAAATGATCCGGATTGTCGTCGTTGTATGATTTGGGATGAAAAAGATCAAGATCTTGATTTTTACGAATTTGTCAAAAAATTAATTGCGTTACGACACTCAGAACAACCGTTATTGAGTTATGGTGTGCTAGATTTCACAGTATTAGATAATCAAAAAAATATCGTAGGATTTAGTAGACGTTATGATGAACAAACATTGCAAGCTGTTTTCAATAATGGAACCGAAGAATGCTCTATTGAAAAAATAGATGAGGTGTTATTGAGTCAGAAGACTGTTGTAGAAGGAGATAGGATGATTATTAAACCTAAAGGATTCATCGTGTATAAAAAATGTTACCGATAACAATAAAAAAGCGTTTGCAATAAGTTGTGTAACAACATAATCTAAGAATGTAGTTAGTTGAAATATAGGGGGATAATTTAGATGAATAAGATGAAAAAAATCGGATTAGGCTTATTAACTTTAAGTGCAGTAGTGGCTTTAACTGCGTGTGGTGGGAGTAAAACAAGTAAAAAGGAAACGGAAAGTAGTAGTGACACACTGACAGTCTCAGTGGATAAAGGGTATATCAAGTATCTAGAAAAAGTTAAAGGTGACTTTGAAAAAGAGAATGATATTAAGATTAAATTAGTTGAGAAAGACATGTTTGATCAATTGGATGCGTTATCTTTAGATGGTCCTGCTGGAAAAGCACCTGATGTTATGATGTCAGCATATGATCGCTTAGGGCCATTAGGACAACAAGGACATATTGCAGAAGTTAAGTTATCTGAAGATAGTCATTACAATGATAAAGATAAACAACAAGTAACAGTTGATGGAAAATATTATGGGTCACCAGCCGTTATTGAAACGTTGATTATGTATTACAACAAAGCATTAATTGATGAAGCGCCAACAACTTTTGAACAATTAGAAGAAATGTCTAAAGATGATAAATTTGCGTTCGAAGGTGAAAAAGGAAAAAATGTTGCGTTTTTAGCAAAATGGACAGATTTCTATAGTGCATATGGTTTATTAGCAGGATATGGTGGATATGTATTTGGTGACAATGGAACAAATCCTGAAGATGTTGGTTTAGCAAGTAAAGGTTCTATTGAGGGAATCGAATATGCGACTAAATGGTACCAAGATGTTTGGCCTAAAGGAATGATGGATATTAAGAGTGCTGGAGATTTCATCGATAACCAATTTATCAATGGGAAAACAGCTGTTGTAATCAACGGACCATGGGCAGCGCAAGGGTATACAGAATCAAATGTAGATTATGGTGCAGCAAAAATTGCCAAGTTACCTAATGGAAAAGATTACGAACCATTTGGTGGAGGAAAAGCTTGGGTAGTAAGTAACTATTCAAAAAATAAAGAATTAAGTCAAAAATTTGTTGATTACTTAACGAATGTAGATAATCAAAAAGTATTTTACGATATGACAAAAGAAGTACCAGCTAACAATGAAGCAAGAGAATATGCTAAAACAAAAAATGACTCTATCACAACTGCTGTAATTGAGCAGTATGAATCTGCAAGTCCAATGCCAAATATTCCTGAAATGGCTGAAGTTTGGGCAGGAGGAGAAAACTTAATGTTTGATGCAGCATCTGGAGAAATGACTCCTAAAGAAGCTGCTGAAGCGGCTGTTAAAATTATTAATGATAATATTTCACAAAAATACAGTGAATAGGCAATGACTAATATAAACAGCGAAAGAGATTCTTTTGCTGTTTTATTTATACTAATGAAGGTAGGGGAGAGCCATGAAGGATGAAGAAAAGCAGTCTACAGTAAAAAAAGCAATGTTATTGTCATTGATACCTGGTTTAGGCCAATTTTATAACAAACAGGTATTTAAAGGTATTATATTCTTAATTATTTTTGTGTTGTTTGTTTTCGAATTTATATTTTTTGGTTTTAGTGCACTTCAAGGATTTATTACATTAGGAACTGAACCTATAGTGGATCATTCATTATTTATGTTAATTGAAGGAACATTACAGTTAATTATTACTTTATTATTCTTTGTTTTTTATTTTTTGAATTTAAAAGATGCTAAGACGATTGCCACTCGTTGGCAAAAAGGAGAAAAAGTTAATACAACAGCAAAATCAATTATTCTAAATGTTTTTGACGAGGGATTTCCATACGTTTTAACGTTACCTGCTTATATCGTGATGACTATTTCGATTATTTTTCCAGTTTTGGTAACCTTGTTCATGGCATTTACAAATTATGATTTTAAACATATTCCACCAGCAGGTTTAATTGACTGGGTTGGTTTTAAAAACTTTTTTAGTATTTTCTTTTTGAGTTCTTACAGAGAAACATTTGTTTCTGTTTTAGGTTGGACACTTATCTGGACTATTTGTGCCTCAACGTTACAAATTGTTTTGGGTGTTGCGACAGCAGTAATTAGTAATCAGCCATTTATAAAAGGAAAGCGTCTATTTGGTGTCATTTTCCTATTACCATGGGCAGTACCGGCATTTATCACAATTATGAGTTTTTCAAATATTTTTAATGATAGTATCGGGGCAATCAACACACAAATTTTACCATTATTAAATCATTTACCGTTGATTGATATTTCTCCTATAGCATGGAAAACAGACCCATTTTGGACAAAAACAGCCATTATTATGATACAAGGGTGGTTGGGATTCCCATATATTTACGTTATGACAACAGGTATCCTACAATCAATACCTGGTGAATTATACGAAGCAGCAAAAATAGATGGCGCAAATGCTTTACAACGTTTTAGAACGATTACATTACCAATGATTTTATTCGTAGCAGCTCCAATTTTTGTCACACAATATACTGGTAACTTTAATAATTTCTCTATGATTTATTTGTTCAATAATGGAGGACCAGGAAGTGTTGGTGGGGGAGCTGGATCAACAGATATCCTAATTTCTTGGATTTATAAACTAACAACAGGAAATGCACCACAATATTCTGTTGCAGCAGCGATTACATTGATTATTTCATTTATTGTTATTAGTGTGTCACTTATCGTATTTAAGAAAACAAAAGCCTTTGATATGGAGGGAATGTAAAAATGAAGACAAATCATTCAGTTAAGCGAGCTAGATTTTTAAGTCATTTCTTTACCTATCTTTTCTTAATAATATTGTCAATTATTGTTATATATCCTCTGTTGATTACAGCTAGTACGGCATTTAAAACAGGGAATGTTGGGGCATTTACATTAGATTTTTCTAGCGATTGGACATTATCTAATTTCTCTAGATTATTTTCAGAGACAATGTATGGTACATGGTATAAAAACACACTAATTATTGCAGTTTCCACTATGTTCTTTCAAGTGCTGATTATAACATTAGCAGGATACACATACAGTCGATATCGTTTTGTCGGAAGAAAGAAAAGTTTGAAATTCTTTTTAGTAATTCAGATGGTACCAACTATGGCAGCTTTAACAGCCTTCTACGTTATGGCACTTTTGTTAAATGCATTAGATCAACCATGGTTTTTAACATTGATTTACATCGGTGGAGGAATCCCTATGAATACATGGTTAATGAAAGGTTATTTTGATACTGTACCAATTGATTTGGATGAATCAGCTAAGTTAGATGGAGCAGGCCATTTTAGAATCTTTTGGCAAATTATTTTACCTCTTGTGAAACCAATGATTGCAGTTCAAGCATTGTGGGCATTTATGGGACCATTTGGAGACTTTATGTTAGCTAAATTCTTACTAAGAAGCCCAGAAAGTATTACAGTAGCAGTTGGGCTACAAACATTTATCAATAATTCAAGAGATCAAAAAATCGCACTATTTTCAGCTGGAGCAATATTAATTGCTTTACCAATTTCTATTTTATTCTTCTTCTTACAAAAGAATTTTGTGTCAGGTTTACTATCAGGTGGAACGAAAGGATGATTTAACTTATGATAGAAGACAAATTTCCAATGAACTATTTTAAAATGTCGTTCAGTCCTAAAAAAATGTTTTTAGGTAGAGATTCTTTACGTTGGTATCAAAAAATGGTGATTGTGTTCTTTTTACTGTCATTGATGTTGATTCCAATTTCAATCCAATCAAAAAATGTCCCTTCTATTAAATTAGATGCGCTATACCCAAAATTAGTACAGCAACTAAAAACTGAGCCATCTAACAAAGAGTTACTTAAAGAAATTTCTATTGTGGATGGAAAATTAATAGGCAAATCAAGTGACATTAAAAGTAGCAATATCATTATAAATCCTGAAAAAACAGATCAAGCATCATTAAAAAATAACGTCGTTTTCTTCCCAAATAGATTAGAGCTAGTTGATGGGGAAAAAACAATAAAAATAGCATACGATGAAGATCTGACGATACATAGAATAGCGTCAATGGAAGAATTTATTTCTTTTGTTGAGGAGAATTGGAATGAACAAACTGTTTTCTATCGAACAATCGGTTACACCTTTTTAATTGGCATGTTGGTATTAGTGAGTAGTGTGTTTCTAATTTTTGGAACCAGTTTTTTCATCTATTTAACTAGAAAAAATGATTTATCTAGTATCAAAACTTACCGTGAAGCAACCAATTTAGTGATGAATGCGTTATTCATCCCAACATTAGTATCAGCTATTTTTGGTATGTTTCACTATGATGTTTCATTGATGCTAACTATACAAGCACTAGGGTTAGCCATTATTATTTTACTGATTTTTGTAAAAACAAAATTTAATGATAAGCTAGTAACAGCATAAATAAAAACCAAAACATGATTAGTGTTTTGGTTTTTTTACATGCATTAATGGCAATCGAAAGGTGAATGACACACCAACAGGGGTAAGATTTTTGGCTTGTATATTCCCCCCATGTTCTTCAATAATTTGCTTAGCAATGGATAATCCTAAACCATTTCCACCAGTTTCTTTGTTTCTTGAATCATCTTCACGGTAAAATCTAGTGAAAATATGATTTAACTTATCTTCATTAATGTGTGGTCCGGAATTTTTAATTGAAACTTCCCATTGTTTTTTATTGGTAATAGAGGAAGTAACAGTAATAGAATCCCCAGTTTTTGTATATTTAAAGGCATTGTCTAATAAAATTAGCAATACTTGATGAAGTTTTGCTACATCTATATCGGCGTTAAATGACTTATTTTCTTTAAATATTAATTGTTTTTCTTGTTCTTCAGCGAGTAATTGAAAGGGATCCAATACTTTATGGATAAATGTATTGGTATCGATTGTTTCTTTATCAAGGATTAAAGTATTAGAATCTCCCTTAGCTAAAAGAAGTAAGTCACTTGTCAGTTTGGTAAGTCGCTGTGCTTCATTTAGAGCTTGAGCAATAGTTTCAGATTCATCAATTATTGTATTATTTGGGTGCGTAAATAATTTTTCCAAATTTAAACGAATAATTGTCAAAGGAGTTCGTAATTCGTGAGAGGCATTTTCAACAAACTCTTGTTGTTTTTTCCATGATTTTAATATAGGTTTCATCGCGAAATCAGATAATCCGTAACTGATGACTAAAGATAGAATCCAAAAAATAAACATACAAATTAAAATAATCAGACGAGATTGTTTAACTGCTTCATCTATTTGATTAACATTGACTAGTACTTGAATATAGGCTATGTTCAAGTTATTTTCACTTGGAGAGATGGTAATACTACGAAATGAAAAGTTAGAGTCATTATTTTTATTCTTCAAAGATAGAGTAGAAATAATATCGGTATTTTTTTTATCTAGTGTAGGTTCTTCTAAATTCTCTAACCTATCTTTTACCGAAGAGTCATTTAAAATTTTTCCATTTTTATCCCACAGAACAACGACTGTATTAAACTGATTATTTGGCCCATCAAAATTAAATTTTGGGGTTCCAATAGGGCTGTCTTTTCCATCTTTATTTAACATTCTGATTTCTCTGTCTAATAGACTGGGATCACTAGCCATTCTTTCTAAAGTAGAATCGGTTTCTGTATAAGCAGAGTATTGGATGACTTGAATAGTGATAAAAGATAGTAGAGAAAATATAACGGCAAAAGCGCCACAGTTAATAAGGAAAAATCTTAAACGTTGTTTTTTTGATGCAGTTGACTTCATAGCGTTTCCTCTTTTTGTAAGATGTAACCAACATTTCGGATAGTAGATAGTTGTTTGTTTAGATTAGTTTCTTTCAAATGTTTTCTTAAATGACTCATATAGACTTCCACTACAGACAATGCTGTATCAGAGTCATAGCCCCAGATACGATTAAAAATTTGTTCTTTCGTTAGAATAATTCCTTTATTTTGTAAAAGATAAACGAGCAAATCATATTCTTTTCCTTGTATAGGTAAAATATCATCTTTATATTTCACTTCTCTTTGCATTAATAAACAAGTTAAATCTCCGTAATTAAGTGTATTATCTTCGTACAACTCAAACGTTCGTTTTAAAATAGCCTTACTTCTCATCAGTAATTCTTCACGGTGAAATGGCTTAGTTAAATAATCATCTGCACCGACTTCAAACCCTTCAAGTTTGTTATCAAGGCTATCTTTAGCGGTTAAAATTAAAATAGGTATGTTATTCTTATCATTTCTTAATTTTTTTAAAATAGATAGTCCATCCATGTTTGGAAGCATTAAATCGAGAATAACAAAGTCATATTCACCAGACTCGACCTCATACAGTGCTTCATCACCATCGTATACTTGTGTAACTTTTCCTAGTTCAACTAAAATATCTTTAATATGTTGGGAAATTTCTTTTTCATCTTCTATAACCAATATGTTTATCATAGTGTCACTCCTTTATGTACACTTCTTTTGTACATTAAATAAGAAAAAAAAACAAATAATAACTAACCAGTTATATGATTAACTGGTTAGCTTTATAATATTATCTAGGGTTACCCATACTACCTCTAGGAATCCCCATACCACCTTGTACAATATTTCCATCTTGATCGATATTTAATATATTTGAACTACTAAATTTAATTGTACTGATTATTTTACCGTTGGTTTTAGTTCCAGATTTATACAAACCATTTGTATCTTTTTCAGATATTGTTCCACCAGATAATAAAGAATAGGTTGAATTATTAGTTAAATCTGGGCTAGAAATAAGTAGATGTTGAAATTCTTTTTTAGATTTAAAGGTGACTAACGTTTTTCCATTACTATCAGTTAAACTATATAGTGTATTTCCTGATTGTGTTGTATCAAAATAAATACCGACACTAGCCTGTTTACTATCATCACTAACGTTCATTGCCATATCAGATGTCCCAGTCGTAATAAGTGTTCCACCAGTTAAATTAAAGGTTCCATCATAATCGATTGCACCATTTCCTCCTTCGGTTGGACCATAAACAAGGACATTACCACCGGACATTGTAATAGACCCATTACTGTCTAAACCGTCACCAGATGCATCAACGACAATTGTTCCATTAGTGATTTCAAGTGATTTACTATCATCAGCTTGTCCAGGAGGATTACCGCCTTTACCAAATGAATCAGCGCCAAATTTTCCTGAGCCATCATCTTCGCTACTTCCACCAGCGTTAATACCATCATCAGATGATGTAATTAATAAATGACCACCATTTAATTTGATAACACTTGATTCAACTCCTTCATAGCTATGGTTGATAGTTATATTACCATCGTCAATTATTAAACTGTTATCAGCATGAATACCATCATCTCCTGTGTCAATAGTATAGTCACCATTTTTTATGGTTAGTGTGTCATTGCTATGTATAGCATCATCTAATGTGTTAAGGGTATATGATCCACTAAGGAGGGTTATCTTATTTGCTTTAAGTCCTTTGTAACTTTCGTTTGTGTCAAATTGTTGTGTATCATATCCATCACTTGTTTTGATGTTAAAAGTTGCTTGCTGGATAGAAAGGGAGTTTTCTGCTTGAATACCATCACGACCGCTATCAATCACAAAATCTCCACCATCTATTGCAATGAATCCTTTGTCTTCTTCAGTTGAATTATTTGCTTGAATGCCATCACCTTCTTCAGTCGTTAAGTGATAGGTCCCATCTTTAATTGAAACGGAATCTTTTCCTTTTAAGGCATTATTTTTAGCGTTAATAGTATAATTTCCTGAGATAAGGGTTAGGTCATCTTTACTATGAATCCCATTATTATATTTAGCTTCAACATCTAAGGAACCATCTCCATTGATAGTTAAATCATCTTTACTAAAAATAGTAGCATCAGGTTCTGTTTCACCAGTTTTTAAAGTATAGTTATCGCCATCTGATACAGTATTTTTAGTATCTTTTGCTAAAGTTATAACAGCTTTATCAGCTTGTTCAATTAAGATAGCAGGACCACTATCATTGTGAATAGACACATTGTTAAAAACTAGTTGAACTTTTTCTGTTTTATCAACATTAATAATTACTTGTCCATTACTTAATGATCCACTTAAAATATAGGTTCCACCCTTTGAAATAGTTACGACTTGTTCTTTTGCTGTTGCCCCCTCTCCATTTATAGCAACAGTATCATTTAACTCTATTTTAGTTGCTGTTGATTCATCGTAATCAGCGTTAAGATCAGTATTTGAATAAGTTCCTAACAACTTAGTGTTATTACTATCTGTTTTAGTAGAAGAACTATTATTTGTTTGAATGGTAGTAGAAGTAGCAGTGTTATTTTGTGAGCTCTGACAAGCAGTTAAGAGCATCATTGGGCTTATTAATAACATTAATAATTGAGCTTTTTTCATAAAAATTGTCCTTTCTATTATAAGGTGTCATTATGAGTTTTGCATCGACCAAGTACAACCGGAAGATTACCATTTCTCACTCGAATAGCATCTAACAATTCTTTTTCATTGGTACCTTCTTTTAAAATTAAATGATATCTAAGTTCGTAAAGACTACCCATAGTAGTTGTTCGAACAGAATCTAGTTGTTGATTTGTTACATAAGAATCAAAAATATCTTGGAATAAATCTGGGTAGTCTAAGTCTTCAGAAATGGTAATTTTTAACTCTCTCTCAGTTAATTTTTGTTTACTACCAAATGGTGATAGATACAATCCCATTAGAATGATTGTGACAAAAAGAGAGAAAATAATAGCATATACGATAAAGCCCATTCCTGTTGCTAATCCAATCCCCATTGACCAAAAGATGCTAGTAATTTCCCGTGATCCACCTGCAACAGAACGAAAACGAACTAAACTAAAAGCTCCGACAACGGCCATCCCAGTTCCAAGATTTCCATTAACCAGCATAATGACTGATTGAACTAAAACCGGGAGAATAGCAAGAGTAACGATAAAATTTTTGGTATAAATATTATTGACTGTATGAATATAGGAAACAACAATCCCTAAACCGATTGATGTTAAAGTACATAAGAGTAGTTGAGTTAACTCAATAGTAGAACTGCCATCTGGAAAGATACTAGCTAACATGTGTCATCACCTCAATATTATTTTTATGGATATAACGAGTATAGGTTTGAGAGTATTTTGAAAAACTCGATTTTCTTAAATGATATTTATTTAATAAATCGACAAACCATAAAGGATAGGCTCCTAATACTTTAACTTCCATTAATACGCCTATTTCTGGAGCCACTAGTTTCCCATAACTTCCATTTTTTAGAGATAAATCATGTGTTCTAAAGCGAATGTCGTGGTCAAATGTTACACGAAAATTAGAATCATCCGGTGTAAAAAAGGATAGGCGGTCATAAGATATCAATACTCTTGGTTGAAGTGTCTTATAGCGTTTATAAACCCAATCAATTTCTCGATAAGTTTGTGTGCGTTCAATATTTTCAGATAATTTTTTTGTGGTTTCAAGTTTTAGATACTCTCTATAAGGAAGTTCAATGCGTCTTTTATAAACTGTACCTTGAATTTTTTTCTTTAATTCTAAAAAGACAGTCGTATCATTATTAGGTGTCTGATAACTTCTAACACGGAGCTTTTCTTTATAAGCTGGTTTCTCCATAGAGTGTCTAATTAATAGAAAATCATCTGTATCATAATAGAGTGACATAATTGTATGTAACCCATATTTGTCGATAGACATATGTTTTTGTAAATCGATTATAAATTGATCATATTTGGTACTATCGATGATATATTTATGTTCTTTTCGTTTGAATTCTTTTTTTGCTTTCATAGTTAATCAACCCCTTTAAAAATTGTATGACTGTAGTTTAAGATATTAAACTTAAATGGAGCTTAAAGTGAAAAAAGTTTTAGTGATTAAACGCACAATATAATGTTTTTTTATTAATATATAAGATGTTTTTAATAGAATGTAAGATTTTATGCTATATTTTTAAAGGTTTTATTAAGGAAAACGTATTCATTTTGCTAAAGTGAAAAAAATCACATAAAGGTATTTACAAGTTTAAAAAAATGTTGTATATTATATTTGTGAAATACATAACGAATTGAATTCAGGAGGGTATTACTTTGAAAGATAAAGATAAAAATAAAAAAGCTGAAGTAAAAGAACAATCAGTAATAGAAACAATTGATCATTTGGTAGCTAATGCACAAGAAGCATTAAAAGAAATGAAAACTTTTGACCAAGAAAAAGTGGATCATATCGTTCACCAAATGGCAATGGCTGCCTTAAATGAACACATGCCTTTAGCAAAATTAGCAGTAGAAGAAACTGGCCGTGGTATTTATGAAGATAAAGCAATCAAAAACATGTTTGCTTCTGAAAGTATTTGGAACAACATTAAAAATGATAAAACTGTGGGAGTTATCAATGAAGATGAACAAAAACAAATCATCGAAATTGCTGATCCAGTCGGAGTTGTGTGTGGGGTAACACCAACAACAAACCCAACATCAACAACCATTTTCAAATCAATGATTGCGATTAAAACACGTAACCCAATTATTTTTGCTTTCCATCCAAGCGCACAAAAATCATCTGCAGCAGCTGCAAAAGTTGTAAGAGATGCAGCAGTTAAAGCTGGCGCTCCTGAAAACTGTATTCAATGGATTGATACACCATCTATTGAAGCAACAAATACATTAATGAACCATGAAGGTGTCGCAATTGTCCTTGCAACTGGTGGTTCTGGAATGGTTAAAGCAGCTTACTCTACTGGTAAACCAGCTCTTGGAGTAGGTCCTGGTAACACACCAGCTTACGTTGAAAAATCAGCTAAGATCAAACGTGCGGTAAATGATTTAATTACATCTAAATCATTTGATAATGGGATGATTTGTGCGTCAGAGCAAGGTGTCATTGTTGACAAAGAAATCTACGATGCAGTGAAAAAAGAATTTGAAGCCCATCAAGTATACTTTGTTAAACCAAACGAATTAGAAAAATTAGAAAAAGCAGTGATGAATGAAACCCAAACAGCTGTTAACCCTAAAATTGTTGGACATTCAGCCGTATCTATCGCTAAAGATGCTGGAATTAAAGTACCAGAAGGAACGAAAATTTTAGTAGCTGAATTAGAAGATGCTGGTCCAGATTATCCATTATCACGTGAAAAATTATCTCCAGTATTAGCAATGTTTAAAGCTAACAATACTGAACATGGTTTAGAATTATGTGAAAAAATGTTAAAACTTAATGGTGAAGGACATACAGCTGTTCTACATTCTGAAGATGAAGACTTACAATTAGCATTTGGTCTAAGAATGAATGCTTGTCGTATTTTAATTAACTCTCCAGCGGCTCAAGGTGGTATTGGTGATATCTACAACGAAATGATTCCATCATTAACTTTAGGTTGTGGATCTTATGGTAAAAACTCAGTATCTAAAAACGTTTCAGCAGTTAATTTGATTAACACTAAAACTTTAACGAAACGGAGAAATAACATGCAATGGTTTAAATTACCTGAAAAAATCTACTTTGAATTAAACTCAATTCAATACTTACAAAAAATGAAAGACGTTGAACGTGTATTCATCGTTTGTGACCCAGGTATGGTTGAATTTGGTTATGCTCAAAAAGTTATTGACGAATTAATGAAACGTCAAAATAAAGTGAAATTTGAAATGTTCTCAGATGTTGAACCAAATCCTTCAACCAATACAGTTTATGCTGGTACAGAACAAATGATGAAATTCCAACCTGATACAGTTATTGCTATTGGTGGTGGATCTGCTATTGATGCGGCTAAAGGTATGTGGTTATTCTACGAACATCCAGAAACAGAATTCTTTGGCGCTAAACAAAAATTCTTAGATATTCGTAAACGTGCTTACAAGATTCCTGAAGCAAGAAAAGCTAAAATGGTTGCTATTCCAACAACGTCAGGTACTGGTGCGGAAGTAACACCATTTGCGGTTATTACAGATAGTGAAACACATGTTAAATACCCATTAGCAGACTATGCATTAACTCCAGACGTGGCAATCATTGACCCACAATTTGTTATGAGTGTTCCTGCTTCAGTTACAGCTGATACTGGTATGGACGTATTAACACATGCAATTGAATCATATGTTTCTGTTATGGCAAGTGATTACACGAGAGGTTTAAGCTTACAAGCTATTAAATTAGTTTTTGAAAACTTAGAAGACTCAGTTAAAAACCCTAATTTAGAAAACCGCGAAAAAATGCATAATGCTTCTACAATGGCTGGTATGGCGTTTGCTAATGCATTCTTAGGTATTTGTCACTCAATTGCTCATAAAATTGGTGGAGAATACGGTATTCCTCATGGACGTACTAATGCGATTCTTTTACCACATATTATTCGCTACAATGCAAAAGACCCTTCAAAACATGCATTGTTCCCTAAATATGATTACTTTAGAGCTGACACAGATTACGCAGATATCGCGCGTTTCTTAGGACTTAAAGGCAATACAACAGAAGAATTAGTCGATGCTTTAGCTAAAGCTGTTGATAACTTAGGAAAACGTGTTGGAATCGACATGAACTTATCAGCACAAGGGTTAAGCAAAAAAACATTGGATGAAACAGTTGATCGCATGGCTGAACTTGCTTACGAAGATCAATGTACAACTGCTAACCCTAAAGAACCATTAATTAGTGAATTAAAACAAATTATTATTGATTCTTACGAAGGTAACTAAAAAAAATCATTTTAAAAAGGTCGTCCCAATGTTTGGGGCGACCTTTTAATTTAATAAATCATAAGTTTTTGTTTTAGGTTGATAGAGCACATTTTCTTCAGATATAGGAACAATGATAGAAGATATGCCGGGTCCAATTTTTTCTTTGAAGCCAATAGACGTAAAAGAGGCATCAATTAAAACAGCGTATTCTTTAGTAACAGCTACTTGATTGACAGGATTAAACTGAATTAAGTTACTGGAAATATCTAATCGATAGATGTCTTTATTGTCTGTAAAATAGTAAAACACATCGTCTTTTCCAAGATATTTTAGGCTATCTTGTTCTGTTGAGACTTCTTTTTTATAAAATGGAAGATTTAATGTTTTATCTACATCGTATAATGAGGCGCGATTTGAGGAATCATTAGGTCGTGTTTGATAATGTAAAACAGCCATTTTTATTTTTCGATTAGCATTTGTTTCAAAAGAAATGAGCTTACGATAATCCTTTGTTATTAAAAAAATAGTGGAAATACATATAGTAGTAATAAGAAAAGTTAGTCCAATGATTTTATAAATTTTTTTAGAATTTGTAGTTGAAGAGATAATACCAAATAAAATAAATAGAATGATAGCTACTATAAATAAGATAACAGGTAATACAACGTTAATTAAATGTTCGGAAAGGTACCAATAATTACCATTGACTGTCATAATATACCCTCCTGATGAGTTGATAATCTTATTATAGTCTAAAGAGTCTGAAATAGTAAATTAGTTTATTAAAATTTTAAAAACAAATAGGTAGTTATGTGGTTTATATTGAAGAATAATGGTAAAATCAAGGATGTATGTTTTTTTAGATTATAAGATATTACGGGGTGAAATAGTGAAAAAAAATAATTCGAGTCGAAATATTATTATAGCCATTACTGTTGTGATTGTTATTATTTTATTAGTGACATTTAGTGCAATGCAGCGAGATGATAATAAAAAAAGTTTGCCAGGGCAATCTCAAATGAATAATGTGATTTCAAAAGTAGATTATGTCGTGAAAGCTCCCTTTAGAATGCTTGAAAGCGGAGTGAAAAGTATAAATAATTTATTTAATACCTATACAGAAAATGAAGAGCTAAAAAAACAAATTGATAAAAGTGTTTCTTTAGAAGCAGAATTGGAAAGTCAAAAAGCTGAGACAAGAAAATTAAAAGAACAACTAAAATTGAATGATACATTAACCGATTATAATGTGATTAACGCTAGTGTTATTAATCGTTCACCAGATAGTTGGCAAGATGTTTTGATTATTGATAAAGGAACAAAAGATGGTATAGAAGTGAATATGGCTGTTATGGGTGATAAAGGATTAATTGGTCGAGTGATTATTGCTGAATCGGGTAGTTCAAAGGTAGAATTATTAACGACTCAAAATCAAAATACCAATCATTTTCCTGTAATGATTCAGACGAAAGATGATAAATCTGCATATGGATTAATGGAAGGTTATAACAGTAAGACACATACTTTAGTCGTCTCCCAATTAACGAGTGTGGATAACATTAAAAAAGGAGATTTGGTTTCAACATCAGGTTTGGGAAATAATTCTCCAGAAGGGTTAGTTGTTGGGGAAGTAAAAGAAGTGAAAAAAAATAAAACAGGGTTAAATGCAGAAGTATTGGTGACTCCTGTTGCTGATATGTATGACGTTTCAAGCGTAACAGTTATTAAACGCCTCGCTGGAAATCAAGGGGTGGAGTAATGGAAAAAAATTCATACTACTCATACTATTTACCCGTTTTATTGTTTGTTGCAATGTTAGTTGATGGTCATGTAAGCAGTGCAATGATGGGGATGTTATCTATTCCTATGACATTTACAAGTCATTTAGTTTTGTTAATTTTAATGTTTTCGACGTTTAAAGTAAATCAAACTTATTTAATGATTTGTGCAACAGCTATTGGATTGTTATATGATTCTTATTTTTATAATGTTTTGGGGATTAATTTAATACTGTTACCTATCCTTGTTTTTTTTATGTATAGACTTTTTGAATATGTCGAACCAAATACTCTGACACTTATATTAAGTTTTATTGTGTTTGTCACACTTATGTCCATAGGAAGAGCGGTTTTACTTAGTATTTTCAAATTAACTAATGCTAACTTTTTAGACTTTTTCACGCGAAACCTAGCTCCATCTTTATTAATCAATGTATTATATATATGTCTGTTAGTTATACCACTATCAAAGGTATATGGAGTTTACAAGAAAAAGTGATTATTTGAAATGTTTTTGTAACATTCCTATCATCAAAGTGACATGTATCTATGTTAGAATTTGATTGTTGTTAAAGTTAACGTAAATTTAAAAAAATGAATAAAAATTTAATCAAATAAAAATAAATGTGAAATGAAAAAATGGAGGATGGCTAGCTTTGAAAAAGAAAGTATTATCGACGATTTTATTAAGTAGTATATTATTAAGTACCGTGGGTGCTCCAGCGTTAGCTACTGCAGCTAACACAGACTCAAAAGTAGAAGAACAAAATAAAAAAATTAAGGAGTTAGCCTCTAAAGAAGAAGAAGCAACTACTCAATTATCAAGTATAAAAGAAAATATTTCATCTATTAAAGAAGAAGCATCAGCTTTACAATCAAAACAAGCTAAATTAACAAAAGAAATTTCTAGTCTAAATGGAGAAGTAAAAGATTTAGAAGCACGTATTGCAAAACGTGATGCATCAATCAAAGAACAAGCTAGATCGGTTCAAGTAGAATCAAACAGTTCAAACGTTGTTGATTTAGTTTTAAACGCTGATTCTGTTTCAGATGCTTTGACAAAAGTTATGGCGGCTAATCGTTTAGTAGGTGCTAATAATGATATGATGAAACAACAAAAAGAAGATAAAGAAGCAGTAGAAGCGAAAAAAGCATCTGCGGAAGAAAAAGCAAAAGAAGTACAGAAAACAGCTGTTACTTTAGAAGCAAAAAAAGGTGAATTAGAAGATCAAGAGTTAGCACAACAAGCAACTGTTAGCCAAATTTCTGCTGAAAAAGCGACAGAGGAAAATAAAAAAGAACAGTATTTAGCTGAACAAAAAGCCGCAGAAGAAAAACGTGAAGAGCAACGCAAAGCTGTAGAAGCAGCAGCTCAAGCAGCGAAAGAACAAGCTAAAACTGTCAAAAGTGAAAAAGTAGACACCGCTAAAACTAATAGCGACAGTAATAATGCTGCTAATAGTAATAATACTGATAATACTTCTAATGAAATTACTAATAATACGACAGATAATTCTGGAAAAATCGATAAACAAGTGACTGTTGTGACACCAAACGATATCAATGAAAATAAACCTGCTCAAACACAACCAGAAGTAGAAGAAACAAATACAACAGAGACAAACACAACAGAGACAAGTACGCCTGTTGCGACAACACCAGCGCCATCACAAACTTCTACAGCACCAGCTGCAAATGGTAATGCTGTTGTGTCTGAAGCATATAAACATATTGGAAAACCATATGTTTGGGGAGCAAAAGGACCTAGTTCATTTGACTGTTCAGGATTTACATCTTATGTATTCCGTCAAGCTTCAGGAAAAGAAATTGGTGGATGGACTGTCCCACAAGAAAGTGCTGGAACACAAATTTCGTTAGGTGAATTACAACCAGGAGATTTGGTATTCTGGGGTTCTAGAGGTGCGACGTACCATGTAGGTATCTATGTTGGTGGAGGTCAATACATTCATGCTCCGCAACCAGGAGAATCAGTTAAAGTGACAAGTATGTCATATTATTCACCAGATTTTGGTGTAAGAGTTAACTAATTTAAACGATTATTATTAAAAAGATGATTTCAAGTGTTGCTTGAAATCATCTTTTTTTATTGACAAAAACTATATCATTATATAATATATCAGTTAACGATATATTATATAATGATATAGTTGGATATGGATTAAAGGAGAGTGACAAAATGGAATCTATGACAGACTCGACGTATTTAATCTTGTTAAGTTTATTAGAGCCAAGACATGGCTATGCAATAATGAAAGGTATCAGTGAGATGACGCATGATAGTGTAACAATTGGTCCAGCAAGTATGTATACTATTTTAAAAAAATTAGAAAAAAAAGGAGATATTCGTTTAAAAGAGGATAAAGATAGAAAAAAAATCTATGTGATAACTTCTAAAGGAAAAGATGAGTTGATAAATGAGGTGGACAGACGACGTATGTTTTATGAAGCAGGACGTTCTTTGTTAATGGGAAATAAGGTGGATGTGTATGATATGGAAGAACACGAAAATTAAACTATCAAAAGGTTTAGCTTTTTACGCTGAAAAAGAGAGCATTTATTTTTCGAAAGAGGCTAGTAAGGGATGGCAATTAAAAAAAATTAGTCCTTTAGGATTTTATGTATTTAGAAAAGCAGCAGCAGAAGAATCAACTTGGGTCATTGATTTTTATAGTGAGAAAAAAGAAGATATTCATGAGTATATTGAGTTTTATCAAGACTCAGGTTGGTTGCTAGTCGAAAATTATCGAAATCGTTATTTTGTATTTAAATCAACTGGTAATTATGTTTTTAATTATACTGACAGACAAACTTATAAAGAACGTTTGAAAAATGAAACAGTCTGGATGTTGTTACAGTCTTTATGGGCCTTTTTTCCAAGTTTAGCTATATATCTGATATTGTTTTATTTCAATCATTTTGATATGGGCTTGTGGTTCAAAGCAATCATTAGTGGCATATTATTTTTGGGGATTATTTTTCCAGTGATATTGGGTGTTTTATTATTATATTTCAAAATGATGTATCGTAAACGGCCAGAATTGTATAACAATCCTAAAGCAATAGATAAAAGCCAAAAATTTGGAAGAGATATGGTTATTACGATGATTATTGGAGCTCTTTTCGGATTTATTAGTAGTATATTATTTTTTAATCAATAGGAGGGAAAAGAATGTTAGAAGTAGAAGGATTAACAAAATATTTTGGGGATATGGCAGCAGTAGATGATATGTCTTTTCGTATACCTGATGGCAAAATTTTAGGATTAATCGGACAAAATGGTGCGGGGAAATCAACCACCTTTCGTTTGATTTTAAACTTTTTAGATGCAGATGATGGAACGATTTTATGGAATGGAAAACCATTAAAAGAGAAAGATTATGATGTTATTGGTTATTTACCAGAAGAAAGAGGACTTTATCCTAAAGTAACAATTGAAGACCAGTTGATTTATTTTGGTCGCTTACGTGGAAAAAAGAAAAAAGAAATTGTTCCGCTAATTGATAAATGGATGGAAAAGTTTCAAGTAAAAGGGGAAAAAACAGATAAAGTAAAATCGTTATCTAAAGGAAATCAACAAAAGGTTCAGTTGATTGCAACACTTATCCATGAACCCAAATTGATTATTTTGGATGAACCATTTAGTGGATTAGATCCAGTAAATGCTGAGCTTTTAAAAGAAGGTATTATCGAATTAAAAGAAAACGGTTCGTGTGTTATTTTTTCTAGTCACAATATGGAAAATGTTGAAAAAATTTGTGATCATTTAGTCATGTTACGAGATGGTGAAATGGTGCTTGATGGCTCTGTTCAGGCCATTAGAGAATCTTTTGGTAGAACCCACTTAGAGATAGAAACACCTCTATCTAAAGAAGAATTAGAAGCTATTCCTGGGGTATTAAGAGTAGAAAATCCAAGAGAAAATTATTATCATCTAAGGTTGGAGTCTTCAGATGTAGGTCGAGAAGTATTTGAAGAAGCAATCAAGGTGACTGATTATATTCCAATATTTAATCAACAGCCACCGACATTAGAGGAAATATTTAAATTAAAGGTTGGTGAAGAGGATGAATAAATTTTGGGTTGTTGCACTTGAAACGTATAAGAAGCATGTTAAATCAGCAAGTTTTATTATGATGGTTTTAGCACCATTTTTATTAATTGGCTTTTCTTTAGGAATGGGTTACTTTGGGGATAAATTTTCAGACGTAAATGAAATAGCGATTGTCTCGGATGATAAGGCTATTAGTGAAACTTATAGAGAAATGGCTAAAGATGATTTCGATATAAACAAGAAGATAACGACAGAATCTAAGGCAAAAAAAGCACTTGAAAACGAAGAAATTGATGGGTATCTTTCTATTTCGGTTTCTGAAAATCAATTAAAAGGACAGTATACAGGAGTAGAAACACTTGGTACAACAAATCAACAAATACTACTTGGCTTTCTAAATCAAATGCAACTAGGTATTAATTCAGGTTCATTAGGGTTAACGCAAGAGCAAGTGACGACGCTATTATCTCAAGCAACTTTATCAGAAAAACAAGTCAAAGTATCAGATGGACAGATTAAGGAAAATAAAGATAATCGGATGGCGTTAACACTAGTGGGATTCTTTATTGTTTTAGCGATGTATATGATAGTCTTACTATATGCTTCTATTACAGCGCAAGAAGTGGCGTCTGAAAAAGGGACACGTATTATGGAAATTATTTTGTCCAGTACAACGGCAGCAAAACATTTTTACGGGAAAATTATGGGGATTTTCCTCGTGATTTTAACGCAAGTTCTCATCTATCTGTTTTCTGGCGTGATTGCTTACTTTTTAGCAAAAGATATGGATATGGTAAAAGGATTTTTGGAAACAGTGTCAATTGATGAATTAATCAAAGGAATTTTAGGTTACAATCTCTTATATTTACTATTAGGTGTGTTAATCTATACGATTTTATCAGCTTTTACAGGCTCGTTAGTAAGCAAATCAGAAGATGCTGCAAAAGCTGTAACACCTGTGACTTATTTGATTATGATTGCCTCGTTACCAACAATGATGTTAGGCATGTCTGATCCACAAAATATGTTGATTAAAATCTTTTCATTTATACCATTTTTCTCATCATTTGCTATGCCTGTTAGAATCGCAAATGATAGTGTAACCAATACAGAGATTATTATTTCCTTAGGTATACTATTAGTTGGCATTATTTTATTACTTAGACTTTCAGCTAAAGTATACAAATCAACTGTTTTAATTTATAGTGATAAGAGTATGATGCAAGTATTTAAAGATGCGGTAAAAGTGACAAAAACAAGATAAAAGAAACGCTTGGAAAATTTTTCCAAGCGTTTTTCGTTATGTCATTTTTGGCTGTATAATTTTTGATGTGGATGAAGAAATTCATCTGCATCTATTTTTTTACATAAAAAAGAAACATACGAATTTTCCAGGTAAAATTAAAGTGACCAAACCAAATTTTAGAAAGGAAGATTCATATGTCTCACAACCATTGTATCCGAGTGTCGCTGGATTTGAAAGACACAAACATTTATTTTGATTCTATTTTTTGTGAAGAAAAAATGATAAAAGGAGTTAGAAGTAAAATCTATAGCGGAACACTTACTTATAAGCCTTTGGCTTGTCCTTGTTGTGGAATTAAGAATGAAAACTATTCTATTGTAAAAAATGGTTTTATTTCTTCTCGAATAAAATGGCTAAGTGTTGCCCATTATCCAACCTATCTATCACTAAAGAAACAACGGTTCCTTTGTCGTAAATGTCACACCTCTTTTATAGCTGAATCTTTAGAAATTGATAAGCACTGCTTTATTGCTAACAGAGTGAAACAGTCTATTGGCATGGAGTTATCCGATGCTATCTCATTGAAAGACTTATCTAAAAGACATTTTGTATCAACTACTACAATCAGTAGAATTCTTAATTTATTTGGGAAAGAACTGTCAAATAAATTTACGGACTTGCCTCAACACCTATGTTTTGATGAGTTTACATCTGTAAAAAACAATCAAGGTAAGTACAGTTTTATCTACTCAGACTCCTTATCACATAAAATTATTGATATTTTACCAGATAATAAAAGGATTACGTTAGAAAAACACTTTTCAAAATACCCTTTGAAAGTAAGAAATAAAGTCGCAACGATCGTTGTTGATATGAATGCTGGCTATTTTAAACTAGCTAATAAACTTTTTCCAAATGCTTCAGTGGTTATTGACCGATTTCACTTAGTTCAATTAATTAGTCGTTCATTAAATATTACAAGAATTAGAACAATGAATAAGTTTAAGACATCAAACCTTAATGATCTAAAGAATTATAGAAAACTAAAGAGATATTGGAAGCTATTTTTAAAAGACTCTAACGAATTAAATTATAAAGACTATCGTTATCAACGATTATTTAAAAATATCTTACCTGAAACAGATATTATGGATTATTTACTAAGCTTAAGCAAAGAACTATCTGAGACATACGGACTCTATCAAAACTTATTATATTGTAGTAAAAACAATGATTTTGAGGCTTTCTCAGATCTACTATTATTAAGTCATGAGTTAATCTCTGAACCAATGAAAACATCTATCAGAACACTAAAAAAACATCTTCCAAGAATTAATAATACTTTCAAGTTTCCATTTTCTAACGGACCATTAGAAGGGACCATCAATAAAATTAAGCTAATCAAACGAATAGCCTATGGCTATAGAAATTTCCAAAACTATAAATATAGAATTTTACTTAGTTTTCAAGGTAAATAAATAAGCAACGAAAACCTGTTGTCTTTCGTTGCTTAAATTCACTAAATTTTACTCATCCACATCATTTGACGGAGAGCCTCATTTTTACATTTAAAAGATGGTCTGTATGTGTTACAGTGCCTGTTTTTGTTAAAACGAATGTGTCAATATCATCCATATTGGTTAAAACAACAATCATAGAAGTTTCTTTTTTCGCTTCTTTAATTTGTTCTAAATCAACCCTGGCCAATAAGTCACCTTGTTTTACTTTCTGACCTTGTGTTACTTTAACATCAAAAGGTTTTCCGTCAAGATTGACAGTATCAATTCCCATATGGATTAAAACATCTAGTCCATTAGTTGTTGTGATACCAATGGCATGTTTTGTTGGGAAAACAGTGGTAATTGTTCCATCAACTGGAGAATAGATATGACTATCACTTGGATCAATAAAATAACCATCGCCCATCATTTTTTCTTGGAATACAGGGTCACTTACTTCTTCTAATGTATGAGCTACACCGTTTGCAATAGAAGTTAAACTCACTTCTTTTACTTGACTTGTGGGTTTGACAATAATATCCTCTGTTGTTTCTGCTAAGGTGTTTTTTTCTAATTGTTCTTTTGGAATACCAAAGAAGTAAGTCGCTAAAAATCCACCAACATAAGCAGCAATTAAGCCTAAAACGTATCCCCACCATCTACCATTCGCAATTAATGGAATTAAGGCTACACCTGAAGGGCCAATAGCAATCGCGCCGATATTTCCAACTAATCCAACAACAGCCCCACCAATACCTCCACCGATACAAGCAGTAATAAATGGACGGCCTAAAGGTAAGGTTACACCGTAAATTAAAGGTTCACCAATACCTAAAATTCCAACAGGTAAAGCTCCTTTAATCATTTCAGTTAATTCTTTGTCTTTTTTGCATCGAACCCATAGTGCAATCGCAGCTCCGACTTGACCAGCACCTGCCATTGCTAGAATTGGTAGTAGCATCGTTTGTCCTGTTTCATTAATCATTTGGACATGGATAGGTGTTAGTATTTGATGCAAACCAAACATCACCATTGGCAAAAAGAATGTTCCTAAAATAAATCCAGAGAATGCTCCACCAACGTTTAGTACCCAATTAATCCCACCAACCATACCATCAGAGATAAATCCAGCTAGAGGCATAATAAAGAATATTTCAATTAGTCCAATAATAATCAAAGATAGAGTTGGAGTCACAATAATATCTATCGAATCAGGAATGATCTTATGTAATCTTTTTTCAACAAGAGAAAGTAACCAAACAGCAAAGATAACACCTAAAATACCACCTTGGCCAGGAGAAAGAGCTTGCCCTGTGAAGAGATTTTTAAGTGGGGCTTCAGGGTTCATACCTGTTAGCATGACAACAGCCCCAATAACCCCACCTAGAGTGGGTGTTGCTTTAAATACTTGAGCAGCGTTAATCCCTGTATAAATAACTAAATAACCAAACATCCCATTTTTTAGAATATTCATCACATCGATATACTGTTGCCAAGTTGCCCCATTAATACTACCAGCTGTTACTAAGTTGGTTAAAATAGCAGCAATCCCTGCAACAATACCAGTACCAACAAAAGCTGGAATCATTGGAACGAAAATGTTAGAAATGTCCTTAAGAATGACTTTTAAGGTAGATTGTTTTTGCTTGGCTTTTTGAGCTTCTTTCATTTCTCTTGCTTTTTCATTAACCATTTCTTTTCCTGAATGGGCTTCAGGGAACGTTTCACCTAAATCAACGCCAGCCATATCAACCATCTCTTTAGCTACTTTATTGACTTTTCCTGGTCCAATGATAATTTGTAATTGTTCATCATCGACTACTCCTAGTACGCCAGGAATAGCTTTTAAGCCATCTAAATCAACTAAATCACGATTTTTAAGAGTCATTCTAACGCGCGTCATGCAATGAACGATTGAGATAACGTTTTTCATGCCACCAACATGATTGTAAATTTGTTGTGATAATTCGTTTAAACTTAATTCATTCTTTGACATAGTGATTCTCCTTTATAATGTTTTTTTTATAAAACCTTTAGCCTGAGTTAACTTGTCCATTGCGTCATCTTTGCTACTATTTGTCAAAATCATGACAATAGCTAATTTGACATCTTCATCTGCTTCATAAAAGTATGTTTCAGCTGTTTTATAATCGACTTCTGTTGCTTGCATAATAATCCGTTTGGCGCGCTCTACGAGTTTTTCATTGGTGGCTTTAACATCAACCATTAAATTGTTAAAGACTTTTCCGATACCAATCATGCTAATAGTAGAAATCATATTTAAAACGAGTTTTTGAGCGGTTCCGGATTTTAGTCGAGTCGATCCTGTTAAAAATTCTGGGCCAACGCTAACTTCAATTGGAAAATCAGCACTTTGGCTAATCAATGCATTTTTATTACAAGATAAGCTAGCTGTTTTTGCTCCTATTTCTCTAGCGTAGTTGAGACCACCAATCACGTATGGAGTTCTACCACTTGCAGCAATCCCAATGACCATATCGTGTTTTGAAAGATTTAAATCAACTAAATCTTTTCTACCAAGTTCCATGGAATCTTCAGCTCCTTCGACTGCAATGGTCATCGCTTTTTCTCCACCGGCAATTAAACCAATCACCATATCAGGGCTAACACCAAAAGTTGGGACACATTCAGCTGCGTCTAAAACACCCAGTCTACCACTTGTGCCAGCCCCCATATAAATAAGACGTCCTCCTTGGTTAAAGGCTTCAATTGTCTGGATAATCACTGGTTCAATGCTATCTAATTCATCTTTAACTGCTTCGGCTACTTTTTCATCTTCTTGATTCATTAATAAAAGAGCTTCTTTGACACTCATCGTATCTAAACCTAATGTATCTTGGTTGCGCTGTTCAGTAGTTAAATTAGTTAAATCGACTTTACTCATTATCATCATCCTTTCTTAATTCATAACTCATGCCTGCTTTGATGTGGTCTATTAAGGGAATATCTTTTTTAATTACATGAGCGACAACGTTAACCTTATCATCTTTTGGTAGGTCTGCTTTTGTAATTTGTAATTCTCCCATATAGCGTAAATATGCGTGATTATCTAACGTCACACTTCCTTTTAAGCGTGGTAGGTTTTTTTTGGGGGGAATATCAGGTATTTGTTTAAATCGTGCATTGGCGCTTCTTACCACATCGCGAGCTTCATCTTGGCGATTGTGATGTTGACCAAGAAACAGAAAGCTAAATTCTTCATCAATGGTATTAACATGGAGAGTGAGAGTATCATTTTGTAAAAACTCTTTAAACTGAGATTGTGTGACCTCGCTTAAGCCACCGTCTCCAATATAAATGTAATCAGTAAGTTGGTTAGCTAAATCTAAAGCACTTGCTAGAGGGTGGATATAACGATGTTCCTCTAGTGTAGGTAAACCTTCATAAAGTGGACCTCTTAAATCATCATCACCTGGAACGAAACCTTGAATAGTAAATCCATTTTCTTTTAGCCACTGATTTTTTTCTAAATACCAGGTTTTATCTAATCCAGTTTCTGGTCGAGGATAGTAGTTATGCCATGCTTCTAAATGTTTGAAATTTGCTTTGTATTTGATTAGGTCATCAATATCATGTTGTGTAATAGTACTAGCATTTAATCCAACTGTCATATGGTGAGAGCACTTGGCGATTGTATCATTTGGAATATGGTAATCCATTCGAAGAGCTGTCACACCAATATGTTTTAATTCATCAAGACGATCAATAGAAAATCCTGCTTTAGACAAAGCATCACCTGATATGTCAATCATTAAGTTAAGATTGTTTTTTTTAGCTTCCGTGCCAAGTTCAATTAGTCTGGAATAGTAGGTAGCGGCATCATCTTCTGGAATATGTAGCGAAGTGAAAATACCTGTAAATCCAATTGTTTTCATTTTTTCTATGTAACTCTTTTTTTCATTCGATAAAGGCTGATTCATAAAAATAGAAAAACCAAACATTATTTTTTACACTCCTTTCTTGACTGTATTCGTTTTCATATAAGATAAGACTATTATATCTTATTGAAATTTTTTTTCAATTAAAATATTATATATTATAAAATAATATTCCTTAAAAAGAAGGAATACTTTGTGAATAAATCATATTATGTGACGAATAAAAGAAGATTGTTTAAAATGGTTAGAAATAGATAAGGAGATGATTTTAATGGAAGAAAAAGCAATATTTGCTGGTGGATGCTTTTGGTGTATGGTAAAACCATTTGATGAGTTACCTGGAATTATTAAAGTAGTTTCGGGGTATACAGGAGGTCATACGGTTAATCCAACATATGAACAAGTGTGTAGTGGAACAACAGGTCACACAGAAGCTGTTGAAATTACATTTGATCCTGAAATAATTAGTTATAAAGACTTGGTTGAGATTTATTGGCATCAAACAGATCCAACAGATGCTATGGGGCAATTTGTTGATAGAGGTGATTCTTATCGTCCAGTTATTTTTTATGAGAATGAGGAACAATATGAGATAGCAAAAGAATCAAGAAAAGAGCTAGAGGAAAGTGGAAAATTTGATCAACCCATTGTAACACAAATAGAAAAAGCTAAAACTTTTTATCCTGCAGAAGATTATCACCAAGATTTTTATCAAAAAAACAAAGAGCATTATCAAAATTATCGACGAGCTTCTGGTCGTGATCAGTTTATTGAGAATAATTGGTAAAAGAAAAAGTGCCTTGCGTCTAAAACGCAAAGCACTTTTTAAAAATGAAAATCAACAATTTGAGTTCCGTGTACCTCTTTTACATTTAAAAAAGAAGTCACTGTATCAATATTCTTATAAGTAATTCCACCACCAGGTAGGATTGTAATTCGGTTATTAGCGTAGGAAATTAAATCATTAAGGTATTCTAAATGTTGTTCAATTGGTACGACACTTGCTCCACCATGAGTTAAAATCCGAGTAACGCCATGTTGACTTAACCAGTCAATGGCTTCAAATTGATCATCACGCTTCATTAAGTCAAACGCCATATGAAAGGTGACTTGCATGCCTTCAGAAGCTTCCAATAAGATTAACATAGCTTCTTCATCGATTTTATGTTGTTCATTTAAACAACCAAATACTACCCCATCAACACCAAGTTGTCTTGCTTCTAAAATATCTGCTTCCATAATTTTTAATTCAATGTCAGTATAGACGAAATTTCCACCACGAGGTCTGATAATCGCCATCACAGGAACGCCTTTTTCACTACAGTAGGCCATGGTTTCTGCTAAGACACCTTTACTAACTGTTGTCCCACCGACAGCTAAATTATCACAAAGTTCAATGCGTGTTGCACCTGAAGCAATCGCATTTGGAATATTCGTAAAGTTTTCAGCACAAAATTCTTTAATCATCACAAACAAATCCTCCGAGTTTCATTCATTCTTATAATATTAGTATAGCATAAACCATCATTTGTCGATGAAAATTATGGTATGATAGTCGTAACATTTATTTAGGAGTTTAAATATGCTAAAAAAGAAAAAAGAGTACGCGATAGATCACTTAAAAACGACAGTGGGTGCAATAGCATGTCCCAAATGTCATAGTGCATTTGATTTATTAGATAATGGATTAGTTTGTCAGAATAATCATCATTTTGATTTATCGAAAAAAGGAACGATCCATTTTCCACTTCACCATATGGAAAGTGATTATGATCATCAGATGCTTGAACATCGACGCAATATGATTCAAAAGGGATTATATCAGCCAATTGAAAAGGAAATAGCCCGTATTATTTTAAATCAAGGGGAAATTGGTTTAATAGTAGATATGGGAGCTGGAGAAGGAAGTATCTTAGAGAGGCTAATCAGAAACAATGATATTTCTGGTACTAAGATGGGATTTGATTTGTCCAAGGATGGTGTGGTATTAGCAAGTGACTTTTCAAAAGAGGCTTTTTGGTTCATTGGAGATGTCACAAATATGCCATTTAAAGATGAGAGTGTAGATACTTTATTAAATATTTTTTCACCTAGTCACTATGAAGAGATGGGACGTGTGTTAAAAAAAGAGGGCCTGGTGATTAAAGTAATCCCAGAAGAAAATTATTTAAAAGAATTACGTGAGCTATTTTATTATGATGAGCAAGCTAAACAACAATATAGTAATGAAAAAGTGTATCAAAAATTTTTAAAAGATATGCAGCTAATAGAAGAAAAAAGAATAACCTATCATTTTGTTGTGGAAAAAGAAGATTTTCAAGATGTTTTGATGATGTCACCAATGCATTGGGGAGCCAGTATTCAGGCAAAAGAGCATGCTCGTGATAATTATTTTCAGAAATTAACAATAGATGTGAAAATATTGGTTGGTAAAAAATATTGATTTCCAAAACTAAGGTTGTTTTTTATAGTTGTTAGTGCTACAATAACATCAAGTCATTTTCAGCGGTTTTTATCAGATTCCTGTTCTGATAAAAGTTGGTGAGATGGCAAACCGCCAACGTAGCGACTCGCAGTGAACTAACACCGAGACGATACGTTTTTTTTATGCCAAAAAATAGGAAAGAAGAGACCCAAAATAATGAATCATATCGTATTATTTGAGCCACAAATACCGGCAAATACCGGAAATATTGCACGAACTTGTGCTGCAACAAATTCACCATTACATTTAATTGAGCCATTAGGATTTTCAACAGATGATAAACATTTAAAACGAGCAGGGCTTGATTATTGGAATGATGTGAATATTACATATCACAAAAACTTAGAGGCTTTTTTAGAAACATTAGGCGATTCGCCACTACATTTGGTCACAAAATTTGCTAGAAATACTTATAGCGATGTGGCATTTAATGATGGGCGTGACCATTATTTTATTTTTGGAAAAGAAACAACAGGATTACCAGAAACATTTATGAGAGAAAATGAAGAAAAATGCATCCGTATTCCAATGAATGATGAGCACGTTCGATCATTGAATTTATCAAATACCGTTGCGTTAGTTGTTTATGAAGCATTAAGACAACAAGCGTTTCCCAATTTAGAAGCAGTTCATATATATGACAATGATAAATTAGGCTAGGAGTTAGTTGAATGAAATTATATTTTGTCCGCCATGGAAAAACAGAGTGGAATTTAGACGATCGGTTACAAGGAATGAAGGATTCTCCTTTATTACCGCAAAGTTATGAAGACATGAAAAAATGTGGTCAAGCGTTAAAAGATATTCCGTTTAAAGCAGTGTATACAAGTCCTATTAAACGAGCAAAAGAAACGGCTGAAGGTATTGTGTCACAATTTGATTATAATGTCCCTATGTATGAAAGGCCAGGCTTTGTAGAGCTTAGTTTTGGCGATTTAGAAGGAGAAAAGTTTTTAACAGCAAAAGAAACGTTTCCTAATGAGATGTTTTATTTGAGAAATCACCCAGATAAGTATGATCCATCCGTTTTTAATGGGGAAAATTATGGCTCAATGATTAAAAGAAGCACCACTGTTGTAAAAGAAGCAATAGAAGACAATGAAACAGGGCCATTGTTGTTTGTTGGACACGGAGCGATGTTAATTGCTTGTTTACGTACACTTTTGGGTGTACCAATTGAACGTATTCGTGAAGTTGAGGGAATGTTAGATAATAATAGTGTGACAGTTTTATCATTTAATGATGGAGAATTTACTTTAGATGATTGGAACAATACAGATTTCTTATCATGATAGATGGAGGTGACGACAATGGAAGAGATGCCAAAGACGCCTTTTCTAAAGGGAGTGGTTGAAGCAATTTTTTTTGAAAATGCCACAAATTTTTATAAGGTCATGTTGGTAAAAGTAAAAGAGACTAACACAACTTATGATGGTGATGAGATTGTTGTCACTGGAACATTTGGTCAGATTCAAGAGGGAGAACCGTATTGTTTTTATGGAGAAATCGTTAATCATCCAAGATATGGAGAGCAATTAAAGGTAGAGCGTTACGAGCAGGATAAACCAACTTCAACAGAAGGATTGATAAACTATTTATCAAGTAGTAAGTTTCCTGGGATAGGGAAAAAAACGGCTCAGACAATTGTTGAGTTGCTTGGTGAAACGGCTATAGATGACATCTTAGATAATCCAGATTTACTTGATCAAGTTGCAGGACTTAATCAAAAGAAAAAAGAAACACTTGTGTCTTCTTTGAGAGAAAATTACGGAATGGAACAAATTGTTGTTGGCTTAAATCGTTATGGTTTTGGAAATCAGCTAGCTTTTACTATTTACCAGTATTATAAGGGCGATACATTAAAAATCATTGAAGAAAATCCTTATCAGTTGGTAGAAGATATTGAAGGAGTGGGATTTAAAAAAGCGGATATGTTAGCAGAACGAATTGGAATTTCTGCTACCTCTTCAGAGCGTATTCGAGCAGCATTGGTTCATGAGTTATATCAAGGCTGTTTAAATGCTGGTGATACTTACATGGAAGCAAAGCAATTATTATCAGCTTCGATTCAGGTGTTAGAAAATAGTCGTCCTGTTGAAATTGATCCACAATTAGTAGCAGATGAAGTAATTCGTCTAGCTGAAGAGGGTGTGATTATTCAAGAGGGAACTCGTTTGTTTGAAAAATCGTTGTATTTTTCTGAGGTTGGTACGGCGGCGTCTATCAAACGATTACTTGAAAAAAAGAAAAAGTTACCTTATAAAGAAAAAGAAATTGATGCCACGATTAAAATGATTGAAAAACAAAGTGAGATAATATATGGCAACAGTCAAAAAGAAGCGTTGAAAGAAGCCATCATGTCCCATTTCTTTATTTTAACAGGAGGACCTGGTACAGGTAAAACAACCGTAATTAATGGTTTGGTGTCTTTATATGCAGAATTAAATGGCCTTTCTCTAAATTTGGAGGATTACACGCAAAAGGTATTTCCAATTCTTTTGGCCGCACCAACTGGTCGAGCAGCTAAACGGATGAATGATATGACTGGCTTACCAGCAAGCACCATTCATCGCCTGTTAGGCTTAACAGGGCGAGAAAAAGAAGGAGTAGAAGAGGCTAGAGAGCTTGAAGGTGGACTGTTGATAGTTGATGAGTTGTCAATGGTTGATACATGGTTAGTTAATACATTATTAAAATCTGTGCCAAATAATATGCAAGTTATTTTTGTAGGGGATAAGGATCAGTTGCCTTCAGTTGGACCAGGTCAAGTATTAACCGATTTATTAAGAGTAGAAGAAATACCCAAAAAAGAATTAGTGGATATTTATCGACAAGATGATGGCTCTTCTATCATTTCATTAGCACATCATATCAAAAATGGTAAGGTACCAAATGATTTAACAGAAAATAAAAAAGACCGGTCGTTTATTCAATGCCAGGTTAGTCAAATCGAATCAGTTGTTGAGCAAGTGGTCTCACGAGCAAAAGATAAAGGCTTTTCTAATCAAGAAGTGCAAGTATTAGCACCAATGTATCGTGGAAAAGCAGGCATTGATCAATTGAATATCATGATGCAGCAGATTTTAAATAGTAATGAGACTGGTGAAAGAAAAGAAGTAAAATGGTTGGACAAGTTATATCGTATTGGTGATAAGGTACTACATCTTGTGAATAGTCCAGAGGTGAATGTTTTTAATGGTGACATGGGAGAAATTGTTGGGATTACTTATGGAAAAGATACAGATGATAAGGTCGATGAGATGACGATTTTATTTGATGAAACAGAAGTGGTTTATAAACGGAATGAATGGCAAAAAATTACATTAGCTTATGCGTGTTCAATTCATAAATCACAAGGTAGCGAGTTTCAAATGGTTATCCTACCATTAGTAAATCAATACGGGCGTATGTTACAAAGAAAATTGCTTTATACAGCAGTAACACGAAGCCGAGACTTTTTAATTTTACTTGGTGAACCTGATGCATTTGTTCGAGCAATTGAAAGTCAGACATTAGAGCGACAAACAACTTTAGCGGAACGACTTGTTGAAAGCGATGAGTTATTAGTTAAACGAGCTAAAGAGGAAGAAGATTATTTAGATGAAAAAGAGCAAGAAGTTAAAGAAACTCTACACCATAAAGTAGAAGAAAAACTTGAACAGTTACCAGAAAAATCAAACGTTAAAGAAGTGTCTTTATTTGAAAAAGTAGATGAAGAGATTCCTAAAACATATGTTTTAACATTAGATAATTATCTTACCATTGATCCAATGATTGGAATGAGTGACCAAACTCCTCACGATTTTGAAATAAAAAAATAAGCGATGGCTTTTGCCATGGCTTATTTTTACATCCAAAATAAATGTTGAGTGGTTTTAAAGCGTAGTTTAAAGTCTCTTTCTCCCAGTTCTTCACCATCTGCTTGTCCCACTTGTGCAAGAGGACAGGTTAGTGTCAATTCTGAATCGACAAAGCGATGTAGATGTGGGGAGGTTAAATGTTGTTTAAAAAATAATTTTATAATTAACCAAGCTAAAGATAAAGGGAAAATTTTTTCAACAATAATTAAGTGAACATCATCTGTATAAGCTGAAGCGGTCGGATCAATCGCAACTCCTCCACCAAAATAAGGATGATTAGTAGTGGTACATAAAAAGGCACGTTCAAATTCTTTTTTTTCTGCGGTTGTTTCAATAATTAAGGGAAAAGAAGGTTGCTTAAACAGGGAAGATAGAGCCGCACTAACATACGATAAAGAGCCTAATTTCATCTGATTTAATAATGATTTAGCCTTTGAATGATTGGCGGTTGCCACAATTTTCGCATCAATCCCTACACCAACATTGTTTAAAATAAGACGAGTATCATTTGAGTCAACATCCATTGCCTCCATTAAACTAATTGGTTTTGGTTCGTTTACATCTAACAAGTGTGTTAAGGCTGCATTTATTTTTCTTGAAATGCCGACCCCCCGAGCAAAATCATTTCCAGAACCACTTGGGAGGTAGCCAATGGGAATAGTTGGCTCGTATTTTAAAGCATTGACTACTTCATGTAAAGTACCATCACCACCTAATACGACTAATAAATTTTCAAATGGTTCATCTTGTTTATAAGGGGTAAGAGTACCGTTTAATAATTCTTGGACAATCTCTTTTTCATGACCAGCATATTCAGTAAAATAGGTTTTAAATGGAACGTTTTTGGCTATCAATTGTTTTTGAACTTCTTTATATTGTTTAGCTCCTTTTCCAGAACCAGCATGTTGATTAACTAATAAATGTAAGATTAATTTTTTCATAAAGTAACTCCTTAAATTCTGACGGTTCTACTAATAAACACGATATGATTAAACCACTTTCTTAAGACGTAGTTGGTCTTTTAATTGAATACCATGCTCAAAAATAGGTTCAGAATAGTTTTTGAGAAAGTAGTCAATCTGGATGTCTGTTATGCGAAAGCCGTGTTTTTGATAAAAATAAAGTTGCCAGATACTTGTAGAACCTGTACAAACTTCAAGTGTAGAGTAATGGTTTTCTTTTGCAAAATTTTCAGTAAAAACTAAGAGAGAAGACCCGATGCCTTGATGTTGATATTCTTCAAGGACAGAAATATTTAAAATTTCTAATGCGTTCTCTTTATTCTGATTTAATGCTAGAACACCTACAATTTTATTATTATAAAGGCATTCGAACAAAAAAGCACGATAAATATATGAATTAATCATATCCTCATCTGGATCTGCTTGTTTTAATAAAGCGAAATGTTGTGTTGTAATCGTTTTGATTTTTTGAATAATAAGTGACATTATTTTCTTCCTTTTTGTTAGTCATGCTCTTATCATACCAAAAAACTTTGACATTTGGGAAAACAAAAGGTAGGATAATATCGTTATGTTGAATAACCGCAGTTCGTTCATACCATCCTGCGATATCAAAACTAGGAAGGGAGAAAAAGAAAAATGGAAAAATCAGTATCACAATCAAAGACAACTACATTAGTTGTTAATGGGTTAATAGCCGCATTGTACGTTGTGCTGACACTTGTCGTAGCACCTATTGCCCAAGGCCCGGTTCAATTTCGGGTATCCGAGAGTCTGAATCACTTGGTAGTTTTTAATAAAAAGCTATTATGGGGAGTCCTTCTAGGAGTTATTACGTTTAATTTGTTTTTTTCTGAAGGAGGCATGATGGACGTCTTATTCGGTGGAGGGCAGACACTTTTAGCACTGAGTATCACAGCTATATCAGCTAGATGGATTAAGAGTGAAAAAAAACGAATGGTTATTAATATCATCGCATTTTCAGTGAGTATGGTATTAATTGCAATTATGATTTGTATTTTATCAAAACAATCGATTGGATCGCCTTTTTTCTGGGGAACATATGGCTCATTATTCTTAAGTGAATTAATCATTATGAGTATATCAGCACCTATTATGTTTGGTATTAATCGTATGATTCATTTTGAAAAATTTTAATAATGAAAATAAAAATGCAACCAAATTTAATTGGCTGCATTTTTTTAATTTAAAGGTTGTTGTAAATCTTCGACCTGAGCGACAAAGAAATCTTTTTTATTTAATGCTTTGATGATTAAATCACATGTTTCTTTATCAGTATCCGCTGGTAGTGTGATAATAGTTCGACGAATGTATTCATCGCGACCAACATCAAGTGTAATACAACTTGCAATATCAGAGTATTTAGAAATAATTTTTGTCATGTTTGCTAAGTCACCTTTACGGCCAGTTGAAGCAATTGTTAATGCGAAGCGTCCTTCTTTAACATTCCATGATTGAGATAAAATACCTAATAAACTACTATGTGTTAAAATGCCATAAAATTGATTGTTGGCATCTAAAACAGCGATGTATGGTAACTCTTTAATAGTGAAAAAGATTTTGAAGAAAGATGAATTCAAATGAATAAATTTTGTCGCATTTTTAATCAAATGTGTGACAGGTAAACTCATATCTCCACCATTTGATTTGTGACGATATATATGCATTTTATAGATATTTCCTCTAAAGAATTTTCCTGTTTCGTCAAGTACAGGGACGCAACGGAAACCAGACTCTTCTAAGATATTCAAAGCATCTTCTAGCGTACAAGTTTCACTAACTGTTGTTAGTAATCTTTTTGGAATACAGACTGATTCAATTAACATAATATGTAGCTCCCTTCATTTTTCATTACAACCTAATAATACCATAAACAAATGGTTAAATAAAAGAACAATAAATCTGTTCAGTAAATGAACGTGTTTGACAAAACTTCTTTTAAACGTTATACTTTAAAAGTTATTAATACAGTGGGAGGATTCTACCCTTGGCTCAAAAAAAATCAGCACTTGCTTGTACTGTATGTGGTTCTCGTAACTATTCAAAAGCAGTTAGTGATTCACAACGTACTGAGCGTTTAGAAGTAAAAAAATTCTGTAAGTATTGTAAAAAGCACACACTTCATAAAGAGACAAAATAGTCATCATTAAGGAGGGGAAAAAGAATGAAATTTTTCAAAAGCGTTATTGAAGAAATGAAACTTGTTACTTGGCCTAGTCGTAAAAAATTAGTTAAAGATGTGATTACAGTGATTCAGTCAACTATCTTATTTGCTCTATTTTTCGCAGCAGTTGACTTTTTATTAGCAAAACTTTCATATCTTGGGCTAAAAGGTCTGTAGATATAACTAGAAAAATGCACATTTGAGTGTTACAATTAAGTTGAAAGAAAAACTTCGGCTCTCTGAGGTTTTTTTATTTTATCATGAAAAGGATGGTTGAATTCTGTGGAATCGTTTGAAAGACAGTGGTACGTATTACATACATATTCAGGTTATGAAAACAAAGTAAAAACAAATATTGAATCTCGTGCGCAAAGCATGGGGATGGAAGATTTTATTTTCCGTGTAGTTGTTCCTGAAGAAGAAGAAAGAGAAATCAAAAATGGTCAAGAGAAAGTAACAGCTAGAAAGACTTTCCCAGGCTATGTGTTAGTTGAAATGATTATGACTGATGAATCATGGTATATTGTACGTAATACACCAGGTGTAACAGGCTTTGTGGGGTCACATGGCGCTGGTAGTAAGCCTGCTCCATTATTACCAGAAGAAGTGACTCATATTTTAGGTAAAATAGGAATGAGCAAACGTGTCACAGATTTAGATGTTGAGCTAGGTGAAACCGTGACAATTACAGAAGGAGCATTTTCTGGTTTAACTGGAGAGATTACTGAAATCGATTTAGAAAAACAAAAATTAAAAGTAAATATTGATATGTTTGGTCGCGAAACAAGTACAGAATTAGACTTTGATCAAGTAGATAAATTGTAAAACCGATATGTTTATCGGTTTTTCTTTTAATAGTTTTTCCTAATAAAGAGGGATTTTTATGCGATTGAAAAAATGTATTGTTCCTATGTTATGTTTTTTGATACTGATTTTATCAGCATGTCAAGAAACAAAACAAGAAAAAACAGCAACAACAACAAAGACTGACGAAAAAGTAGAAAATAGCATAAATTATACAACAACGCCTACTCTTTTTATTCATGGTGCTGGTGGTGGAAGAAGTTCTTTAGGTTATATGATTAAACGATTTAACAATCAAAAAGTAGCCAGTAAATCTCTTGTTGTTATTGTGTCAAGTGATGGAAGCATTTCGACAGAAAATAAACTGAACTCTGAGCAGTTTTCTAATGATAATCCGATGATTCAAGTGTTGTTTAAAGACAATCGAAACAATGAATGGGAACAAGCTAGATGGATAAAATTAGTGTTAGAATTTTTACAACGAGAATACAATGTTAAAGAGGTGAATATCGTTGGTCATTCGATGGGGGGCATTAGTGGATTAAGGTATCTGTTGCAAGATAGCCAAACGACTGATTTACCTAAAGTTAATAAGTTAGTGGCAATCGGTTCACCATTTAATGAGTTTATTGATACGTTGGCAAATCAAACTTTAGATGAGTTGTTAACTGAAGGACCAAGTGAAAAAAGTGATAGGTATATTCTTTATGAGAATGAATTAAATGGCTTAGCTACAGATGTGAATATGTTATTAATAGCAGGGAAAATATCTGATGAAGAATTGAGTGACAGCGTTGTTCCGCTAAGTAGTGCTTTTTCTGTCAATAAAATGTTATTGGATCATGGCAATCAGGTAGAATATGTGTTGGTAGAAGGACATGGTGCTAACCATAGTGATCTTCATGAAAATCAAATAGTTGATGAAGTGGTAAGCCAATTTTTATGGGATAAAAAATAAAGTGTTGACATTTATCCGATAAATAGATAATATGAATAAAAGTTTTACATTTTATGCGAGTAGGGAATAAGAACTGCGTCTAAGAAAATCGATGGTTGCTGAAAATCGATCCAGCTTATTTATCTGAATTACACATAAAATGAATATAATTAAATAATAACTAAAGAGATGAAGATAGATGGACTATCTTTAAATTAAGGTGGTACCGCGAAAAAGTCGCCCTTATGTTTAAGTACATAAGGGCGACTTTTTTATAATAAAGGAGAATGGTCATGAGTTGTGGTGGAATGATACGATATCGTTTTATTTAATAAATAAACAATTTATTAAATGAAAAGGGGAATTATCATGCAAAAGAAGATTAGTTTATTAGAAGCAAGTATTGTATTATTAATTATTTTATGTTGTATTTCAATGGGAGTTATTGTATTTAAACTCTCACCAAATGTTGTGATTTTATTCGCGATAGCGTTGACTATTGGATATATGGTTATTAGGAAAATGCCATTAGAGTGGGTAAATGAAGGGATTGTCAGTGGTTTAAGACCAGGTATTATTCCAATTTTTATTTTTTTATTAGTTGGAGCATTAATTGCTGTTTGGATACAGGCAGGGATTATTCCTACAATTATGGTGATAGGGTTTAAGTTACTTAGTGTCAAGTGGTTTATCCCGTCTATTTTTCTTGTATGTGCGATAGTAGGTAGTGCAGTAGGTAGTGCCTTTACTGTCATGTCAACAATTGGTATTGCTTTTTTTGGTATAGGAGTTACATTAGGATTGAATCCTCCTTTAATCGTTGGAGCAATTGCGTCAGGAGCGATTTTTGGCGATAAGATGTCTCCCTTATCAGAGTCAACTAATTTGGCATCAGCAGTTGTAGAGGCAGATTTATTTGATCACATAAAAAATATGATGTGGTCTACTATTCCAGCTTTTTTAGTTTCGCTAGTCTTATTTACCGTCATTGGAAAATCAGATGCTACTGCAGAATTAACAAATGTTAAAGAAGTGACTCAAGTACTTGAAAAAAATTTCCATATATCTATGTGGTCACTTATTCCTATTTTATTGATGTTAATATGTGCTTGGAAAAAGTTACCAGCGATTATCACTATTTTATTAAATATTATCGTCGCAGTGATGATGATTGTAATCCAACAAGGAAATATTGATTTAGCTAATTTAGCGAGTGTCGTTGAGAACGGATTTGTATCAAAAACGGGTAATGAACAAGTGGATATGCTGTTAACTCGCGGTGGGATAAATAGTATGACGTTTACCGTATTATTAATTATTTTAACGCTATCTCTTGGTGGAATTTTGATGAAAATAGGGTTAGTGACAACAGTCATTGACTCATTAGCTAAACGTCTAACCTCACCAAGTCAATTGATTATTGTGAGTTTACTTTCTAGTATAGGTGTTAATATCTTTATTGGTGAACAGTTATTATCCGTTATTTTACCAGGTAATGCCTTTAAAGAAGTATACAAAAAAATGAATTTAAATCCAGTTGTTTTAAGTAGGACGTTAGAAGACGGTGGAACGGTCATTAATTACTTAATTCCATGGGGGATAGCGGGGAGTTTTGTCGCCAATACATTTGGTGTTTCAACAATGAGTTATTTGCCATTTGTATTTTTTAGTTTGTTATCACCTGTTTTTTCTGTTTTAAGTGCGTTAACTGGAATCGGAGTTAAGCACACAAAAAAAGTTGCCAATTAAGGCAACTTTTTTATATCTTAGTAAAGCATCTTATTAGTTAAAGCTTTAACGGGTTTATATAGCAGCGACACAATGATAATAGCGGCAATAGCATTAATCACTGTAATATATAAAGTTGAAAAACTAGCAAATGCAGAAACACCAAATGCATTTCCCATCAATAGTTGAACCACTAAATTTTTAAGAAATGTCATAGTAATCTTTGCAATTGCTGCAATTACCATAATAACAGGGATAAACCATGCTTTATTTTCATATTTTTCAAAATGGTGATAAGCAAATGTTAAAGCAGCTCCTACAACAAAACTTTCTAAAATAAAATAAGGTGCTTCAGCGGCAAATCCATTTAAAATATCAAAAATGGCAAACCCGATACCACCGGCTAATGAACCTTTGAAAAACCCGAGTGTTAAAACGGCTAATGAAAGAATTGGTAAGCCAAAGTGAAAGAAAGGATTCCCAACAAGAGCAGGTAAAGGAACACGTATGCTTGTTCCTACTACTGTCAATGCTGCAAATAATCCCATTAAAGTTGTTTCTTTTATACTCCATTTAGTACTTGTCATCATTTAAAATCATCTCCTATAATCATTCGATTTGTTGCTTCTTGAAACGCACCATGCCACACATAACCTGTGAAATCATTTAAATAAACGCCATATTTGATGGCACTTGTCACATATTTTTTGGCAAGTTTAACGCTTGTTTCCATATCTAATCCTTTGGCTATACCTGCTGTGATTGCTGCTGCAAATGAGCAGCCTGCACCATGATTAGTATTGGTCTCTAATTTATCTTCATGAATAAATAAAAATTGTTTTCCATCATAAAATAAATCAGTTGCACTATTTCCTTTAAAACGATCGCCACCCTTGATGATGACTGATTTTGCTCCAAGATTAAATATTTTTTTGGCTGCAAGAGTCATGTCTTCTTCTGTCTCAATTATTGGCATATCTGCTAAAATACTTGTTTCAACCAAATTTGGTGTGATGATATCAGCTAAGGGAATGAGTTTTGATATCATCGCTTTTACTAATTCAGGTTGTAGGACTTCTTTGTTAGTTTTGACAGCCATGACAGGATCTAGGACAACGTGAGATTGATTAACTTTTTTGATAGAGGCTTCTAGTAAATCAATCACTGGTAAGCTTCCAAGTAATCCAATCTTTAAAGCGTCCAGTGGACCACCAGAAAAAGCTGTCTCCAATTGTTTTTCTACAATCTCAATCGGGATAGGATAAATAGAAGGTGTTTTTGTTTTAGGACTAACAGTTAAAATGCTAGTAATGGTACTTAAACCAAATGTGCCATACTCTTCAAACGTTTTTAAGTCAGCTTGGATTCCTGCTCCACCTCCAGCATCAGATCCTGCGACTGTTAATATTTTTTTTACCATAAAATTTTGCTCCTTAGTGATGTTGTTCTAAAGTTTACCATGTTCATTAAAAAAAACTACATCCAGTTTAAAAAAACTGGACCCATCCAATTTATGATATACTAAAATCAAGAGGTGATTTTATGGAAATAAAAATCAACAAATCATCCCACACCCCTTTATATCGACAAATTATGAATCAATTAATTAATCAAATTAGTGATGGGATTTTATATGAAGGTTATCGTTTACCATCAGAAAGAACATTAGCGAATCAGCTACTTATTAATCGAAGTACAGTAGTTCGAGCATATGATGAATTAGAAGCACAAGGATTCGTGGAAAAAAAGGCAAGTAGTGGAACGTATATTTTGAGTCAATCTGGAGAAAAACAGGAAAATCATTTAAGACGGATAATTCAATACAATGACCTTAAATATCAAAAAAGTGAGTACGAACAGCAATTAGAAAAATTATTGTTGAATGATAAATACAGTGTATTGGATGGTTATACTGGAGAATTACCTTATAGTTTAATTCCAAATATTAGTTTACCTAATGTTAATTGGCAATCTTTTTTATCGGAAGAAGTATCTAATTTAGGGTATCTCCCATTAAGAAATAAGATTGCCCAATTAGTGTATGATATGTATTCGCATTATCCCAAATCACAAGAACTTATGTTAACTGCTGGAGGTCAACAAAGTTTGGTTCTATTGATTCAAGCTTTATTAAAGTCTGGGGATACGGTTGCTGTTGAAGATCCATCTTTTTTTAATGGGATATCTGTATTAAATGCCATGTCAATTAAGGTGATTAAGATTCCCGTTGACCAAGATGGAATGTGCGTATCAGATTTAGAAAAAGCTGTAAAAAAACAAAATATTCAACTTATTTTAACCAATCCAAACTTTCAAAATCCTACTGGTACAACGATGAGCCTAACACGTCGTAAAAAATTGATAGAATTGTGTCATATGTATCGTATCCCGATTATTGAAGATGATGTATTTGGTCAACTATCCTTTCATTCTCCCAATCAATATCCATTGTTAAAAGAGATGGCGCCACAATCTGTGATCTATATAGGCTCTTTGTCAAAAATATTGGGAAGTCGTATGCAATTAGGATGGATTGAAGCACCAAGCTATGTATTAGATGAAGTAGTTAAATTACGAGATGAGTATGAAACGCAACTAAATATTTTTCCACAAGTTATGGCATCTTTTGCATTAACTAATCCAAATTTTTCAAAAAAATTATCTCTTCTACAAGAAACACTTAAAAATCGAATGATTTATTTTGTTAATTTACTTCAAATGACTTTATCCAAAGACATTGACTTTACGTTACCAAAGGGTGGGTATTATATTTGGTTAACTTATAATAGGAGAATATTGACAAAAGAAGATTGGCTATTATTAATAGATAGCCATTTGGCAGTATTACCCAGTTTTACGATTACCAAAAGCAGTCAAAGTTGTCGCGTGAATATAGCAAGATTGGATAAGAAAAAAATGGATTTATTTGTATTGAAACTGAAAGAGATTGTTCTACAATGGAATAAACAAATACCAGAATGATGCACTTATTTCATAATAAATGTGTAAGAAAGTATATCTTACAGAAATTTTTTGTTTTTTATGATAAAATGGTATCAACTTAAGACGTGTAAAATTTATTGATAAAAATAATTCGCACAATAATTATGTAGGCAATTATTTTGTGACATTATCAATAAATATAGATCGTGAACAAGAAAAATAATGAAAGTAGCTATATGAATGAATTGGTATAGCATAATTGAGGTGGAAATTTAGTGAGTCAAGTAAAAATAGTTCCTCTTGGTGGAGTCAGAGAGAATGGAAAAAGTATTTATGTAGCAGAAATTGAAGAAGAAATCTTTGTTTTGGATTGTGGATTAAAGTATCCAGAAAATGAACAATTAGGAATTGATATGGTTATTCCTGATTTTTCATACTTAATTGAAAAAAAAGATAATATTGCTGGTATCTTCTTAAGTCATGGACATGCAGATGCTATTGGAGCATTACCCTATTTATTAGAAGAAGTTTCAGTTCCAGTATTTGGGTCAGAATTAACTGTTGAATTAGCAAAAATTAATGTGAAAAATTATCCAAATACAAAAGATTTTAATGATTTTCATGTAATAGATGAAAATACTATTATAGAGTTTGCTCAATCTGAAGTGAGTTTCTTTAGGACAACACATACTGTTCCAGATTCAATGGGGATTGTTTTGACAACTTCTGAAGGACAAATTGTGTATACAGGTGATTTTAAATTTGATCAAAGTGCTAGCCCAATGTATCAAACGGATTTTGCAAGATTAGCAGAAATTGGTAAAAAAGGAGTTTTAGCCTTATTAAGTGATTCGACAAATGCTGAAAGTAATATGTTGTCAGCTTCTGAAAATGAAGTGGCTGATGAAGTTGTGGATACCTTTAGATATTGGGAAGGAAGAATCATTGTTGCTAGTGTGGCTAGTAACTTACAACGTATCCAACAAGTATTTGATGCAGCTTATTTAAGTGAACGTTTTGTTGTGTTAACAGGCAAAGACGTTGAACAAATTGTTCAGACAGCCATTCGTTTAGGAAAATTAACCTTACCAAATGACGAATTAATTATTACAGAAAAACAAATGAAAAATAAAGAGCCTCATGAGCTAGTTATTTTAGAAACTGGTCGTATGGGTGAGCCGTTAAACACATTACAAAAAATGGCTAGTGGTCGCCATCGTTTTATTCGCATTGCTGAAGGAGACTTAATCTACATCACAACAACACCATCAACTGCTGTTGAAACAATGGTAGCCAAAACAGAAGATATGGTTTATCGTGCCGGTGGAACAGTACAAACTATTTCTGATACAGTAAAAGTGTCAGGTCATGCGAATCAAAATGATTTGAAACTAATGATGAATTTAATGAAACCTAAATTCTTTATCCCAATTCAAGGGGAATATCGTGTATTAGCAAAACATGCAGAGTTAGCTAATGAAGTAGGTATCCCATTTAAAAACATCTTTATTTTAGGTCGAGGAGATATTTTAGAATTTGAAAAAGGTCGTTTACGAATGACAGGTTCAATAGAAGTTGAAAATGTGTTAATTGATGGATTAGGAGTAGGAGATATTGGAAATATTGTCTTGAGAGATCGAAAAATCTTGTCAGAAGATGGTATTATTATTGCTGCTATTACAATTAATCGTCGTGAGAAAAAAATCATCTCACCAGCTAGAATTACGTCACGTGGATTTGTTTACATGAAATCAAGTAATAACTTGATGAAAGAAAGTGGCGACATTGTTGAGACAGTAGTTTTAGAAAATCTTGAAAAGCAGGATTTTGACTGGGGAATTCTAAAACAAGAAATCAGAGATCAACTGAGTCGTTATCTTTATGAACAAACGAAACGTCGACCAGTTATTTTGCCAGTTATTATGGAGTCAAGTCAGAAAAGAAAATAAATTAAGTACAACACGTCAAAACGTGAATTTACGTTTTGACGTGTTGTTTTATATCAGTTATTTATTTTCTGTTATAGGATTAAAATGTATTTTTAACGTGTTCTATGATAGAATATAAACATTACAAAAGGATTTGTATTAATACAGATTTTTTAAATTAATTATAACAAGAAGAAAGCAATAAGGTGACACATATGAGCATGACAAAACATGATCAAATATTAGCGCATATTGAGTCCTTGCCTGTAGGAGATAAAATTTCTGTTCGAGGCATTGCCAAAATGTTAAGTGTTAGTGAAGGAACGGCTTATCGTGCCATTAAAGAAGCAGAAAATGTGGGATTGGTATCCACTATACAGCGAGTTGGAACGATAAGAATTGAAACGAAAGCAAAAGAAAACATAAAAAATTTAACCTTTAAAGAAATTGTTAAAATTATCGATGGAGATGTATTAGCTGGGAAAAAAGGGTTAAAAAAACCATTAGATAAATTTATTATTGGAGCGATGACAGAAAAAAGCATGTTACGTTATATTACGCCAGGAGCTTTAATGATTGTTGGAGATAGAGAAGGTGTTCAGCGGTTAGCACTAAATAATGGTGCGGCTGTTCTGTTAACTGGTGGATTTGAAGTCAGTCAAAATATTATAGATTTAGCAGATGAAGTGAAAATGCCTATTTTACGTACATCTCATGATACTTTTACTGTTGGAACACTTATTAACCGTGCTATTAGCGACCAGATGATTAAAAAGGATATCGTGTTGGTAGAAGATATTCAAACGCCTGAAAGTGAAACACGTTATATGACAACGAAAGATACGGTGGAAGATTATTTTAAATTGGTTGAGAAAACTGGATACACACGTTTTCCTGTAGTAAATAAATCTAATCGTTTAGTGGGGATGGTAACAGCAAAAGATGTGTCTGATAAATCACTGACACAATCTATTGAAAAAGTTATGACGAAAGATCCACGACACGCTAAATCACATATGAGTGTAGCAAGTATCGGACATCAAATGATTTGGGATGGTTTGGAGATTATTCCTGTGGTGGAAGATGATTTAACGCTTGTCGGAATTATATCACGACAAGATGTGATGAGGACTGTTCAATTGGCACAAAAGCAACCACAAGCTGCACATAAATTGACGGATCATATTACTAACCAGATTGTGGAAAAAGAAATGCCTGAAAAAGGAGATGCTGTTTTTACATTTGTTGTCACACCACAGATGATTAATAATTTAGGGACGCTCTCTTTTGGTGTATTAAATCAAATTATTTCAAGTGTTGTTCGTTCAACTATGTTATCACGATACAATTTTCATTCGGTTATTGAGCAAAGTAGCTTATATTATTTCAAATTAATACAGATGGACAGTGAAATAGAAATAAGAACCCAAGTGATAGAAGTTGGTAGACGTTCAGGAAAAGTTGAAGTAAGTGTATATAAAGATAATATCGTTTCTGCAAAAGCAATTGCAGTTTGCCAGTTAATGGACCCAGTTTAGGAGGAAAAATATGACTATTAGTCAAGAAATTTTAAAAGAAATAAAACAATATGATACGATTATGATTCATCGTCATCAAAGTCCAGACCCAGATGCACTAGGCTCACAAGGTGGGTTAGGAGAAATATTAAAAGCAAGTTTTCCTAAGAAATCCATTTATTTAGTAGGTGGCCCTGTGAATGATTTAGACTACCTTGTCACGATGGATGATGTTAGTGATGAGATGTATCAAGATGCTTTAGTTATTGTGACAGATACAGCAAATGCTCCACGAATAAGTGGAGAGCAGTATTACTTAGGAAAAAAATTAATTAAAATAGATCACCATCCGGATGATGAGCCTTATGGTGATTTATCATGGGTAAACACACAAGCAAGTAGTACAAGTGAATTGATTTATGATTTTTATGAAGAAAACAAAGAAAATCTTGTTATGACAGATAATGCTGCGAGATTACTTTATGCAGGTATTATTGGAGATACTGGACGATTTTTATACCCTGGAACAACGTCCCATACATTATGGGTAGCTAGTCAATTACTAACATATGATTTTGATGCTGCAAGATTAAGTCGATATATGGACGAAGTAGATGAAAAAATTTCGCGTTTGTCAGGATACATCTACGAAAATATGGTTTCGGATGAAAATGGTGCAGCGATGGTGTTATTAACACAGGATGCATTGAAAGAGTTTGATGTAGTTGATTCGGAAACACCAGCTATTATTCCTTTACCAGGAAAGATTCGCGGGATTTTATCGTGGGCGATTTTTGTTGAGCAGCCTGAAGGATTTTTTAGAGTTCGTTTGAGAAGTAAAGGTCCTGTGATCAATGGTATTGCAAAGCGACATCATGGTGGTGGTCACCCATTGGCTAGTGGAGCAAATGCTAAGGATATGGATGAAGTAGAAGAAATATTTGAAGAAATCAAAACAATTGTTAGTGAATATAAAATATCATAAGTAAAAAAGCGTAAAAATAAGTCAATCTTATTTTTACGCTTTTGTATTATCCAATTATTTTTTCAGCAACTAATTGTTTTCCATAGTTGCCATTATAAGTATCAATCTGTTGGTATCCTTGCTTTTCCCAGAAACGAGCAGCACGTTTATCGTCTTCAATAAACGTTAAATGCATGATTTTAGTTCCTGTATCTGATACTGTTTTTTCTAAGGCATTATACAGTTCTTCAGCGAGTTTTGTACCTCTATATTCTTCTTCTAATACAAAGTAACCAAGTGTACCAATTTCTTTTTGAGGATAATCTTCTACCCAGTCAATGAATCCCATTAATCTGTCACGGTCAAATATCCCGTAGACATATTTTTGAGAAGGTAATACTTTGGGAGGTAGAGAAGTGAAGAATTCTTTTACTTGTTCATCTGTTGGATCAACGTTTACATAATCAGTAAAGTAGTCTTTTGTTCTTAATAAAAATTCTTTAAAGATAAACAAATCTGCTTCATTATTCCCATCAAGTAACCGAATATGAATTGATGGAAAATCAATTGTATTAAAATGTTTCATAAAATATATACCTCTTTCTATCTGTATGGAACAGTTATTACTACCTAAGAATAGCTTATATTATTAGTAAATAAAAGACATTCATGTAAAATATTTTAAAAACGTGTCAAAATCATTCTTTTATTGTGAAGTTAAAAAAAATACTTTGCGAAACGACAATAAGCAAGTATAATAAAACAGAACGTTTTTGCGTTACAAAAGAAACAATTTATTAAGAAAGAGAAGTGAGACTATTGGGACGTAAATGGGCTAATATCGTAGCTAAGAAAACAGCTAAAGATGCAAACAACAGTAAAGTTTATGCCAAATTTGGAATTGAAATTTATGCAGCAGCAAAATCAGGTGATCCAGACCCGCACTCTAATCAAAAACTTCGTTTCGTTATTGATCGCGCAAAAACATACAATGTTCCAAAACATATTATTGATCGTGCTATCGAAAAAGCAAAAGGATCTGGTGATGAAAACTATTCAGAATTACGTTATGAAGGATTTGGACCGAGCGGTTCAATGGTTATTGTTGATACATTAACAAATAATGTTAACCGTACAGCAGCAGACGTTCGTGCAGCGTTTGGTAAAAATGGTGGGAACATGGGGGTTTCTGGAGCAGTAGCCTATATGTTTGATAACACCGCTATTTTTGGTTTTAAAGGTGACGATGTTGATGAAATATTTGAGTATTTATTAGAAAAAGATATTGAAGTCAAAGATGTGTTTGAAGAAGAAGATCAGATTATTGTTTACGGAGAATCAAGTGATTTTCATGCGATTCAAGAAGCATTAAAAGAAAATGGCATTACTGAATTTTCAGTAGCTGAAATCCAAATGCTTGCTCAAAACGAAGTAGAATTATCAGAAGATGATTTAGCTCAATTTGAAAAAATGATTGATGCGTTAGATGAATTAGAAGATGTTCAACAAATCTTCCACAATGTAGACATGGATTAATAAAAAAGTCAGAAGAATTAAATTATTTCGGCTCTCCGTCAAATGATGTGGATGAGTAAAATTTAGTGAATTTAAGCAACGAAAGACAACAGGTTTTCGTTGCTTATTTATTTACCTTGAAAACTAAGTAAAATTCTATATTTATAGTTTTGGAAATTTCTATAGCCATAGGCTATTCGTTTGATTAGCTTAATTTTATTGATGGTCCCTTCTAATGGTCCGTTAGAAAATGGAAACTTGAAAGTATTATTAATTCTTGGAAGATGTTTTTTTAGTGTTCTGATAGATGTTTTCATTGGTTCAGAGATTAACTCATGACTTAATAATAGTAGATCTGAGAAAGCCTCAAAATCATTGTTTTTACTACAATATAATAAGTTTTGATAGAGTCCGTATGTCTCAGATAGTTCTTTGCTTAAGCTTAGTAAATAATCCATAATATCTGTTTCAGGTAAGATATTTTTAAATAATCGTTGATAACGATAGTCTTTATAATTTAATTCGTTAGAGTCTTTTAAAAATAGCTTCCAATATCTCTTTAGTTTTCTATAATTCTTTAGATCATTAAGGTTTGATGTCTTAAACTTATTCATTGTTCTAATTCTTGTAATATTTAATGAACGACTAATTAATTGAACTAAGTGAAATCGGTCAATAACCACTGAAGCATTTGGAAAAAGTTTATTAGCTAGTTTAAAATAGCCAGCATTCATATCAACAACGATCGTTGCGACTTTATTTCTTACTTTCAAAGGGTATTTTGAAAAGTGTTTTTCTAACGTAATCCTTTTATTATCTGGTAAAATATCAATAATTTTATGTGATAAGGAGTCTGAGTAGATAAAACTGTACTTACCTTGATTGTTTTTTACAGATGTAAACTCATCAAAACATAGGTGTTGAGGCAAGTCCGTAAATTTATTTGACAGTTCTTTCCCAAATAAATTAAGAATTCTACTGATTGTAGTAGTTGATACAAAATGTCTTTTAGATAAGTCTTTCAATGAGATAGCATCGGATAACTCCATGCCAATAGACTGTTTCACTCTGTTAGCAATAAAGCAGTGCTTATCAATTTCTAAAGATTCAGCTATAAAAGAGGTGTGACATTTACGACAAAGGAACCGTTGTTTCTTTAGTGATAGATAGGTTGGATAATGGGCAACACTTAGCCATTTTATTCGAGAAGAAATAAAACCATTTTTTACAATAGAATAGTTTTCATTCTTAATTCCACAACAAGGACAAGCCAAAGGCTTATAAGTAAGTGTTCCGCTATAGATTTTACTTCTAACTCCTTTTATCATTTTTTCTTCACAAAAAATAGAATCAAAATAAATGTTTGTGTCTTTCAAATCCAGCGACACTCGGATACAATGGTTGTGAGACATATGAATCTTCCTTTCTAAAATTTGGTTTGGTCACTTTAATTTTACCTGGAAAATTCGTATGTTTCTTTTTTATGTAAAAAAATAGATGCAGATGAATTTCTTCATCCACATCAAAAATTATACAGCCATTATTTCTTCTGACTTTTTTTGCGTCGACTCATATGTGATACCTCTTTAGAAGACTTATTCTGACTAGATTTAGGGATGATGTGTTCATCATTGTCTTTAACCCGTAATTCCAAAGTATAAGGTTCTTTGTAAATAATACCATCTTTTTCATAAGAACCACCATTAACAAAAACACCAAGTGGGATTAAAGAATCAGCGTCATCATTAATTTTAATAGTGGCAACTTCGGTTAAGTCTTTATAGCTACTTCCAATAAATAATTTCCCTTTTGATATTTTATAAAATGGAATTAACGTATAATCTTCTAGCTCGTAAGCATAGTCATTTAATTTTTTTGCTTGAATGTAATTTTTATCAAGTAGATTATGAACGACAGTATCGATGACTTGATCACTATTATCAATTAATGTTAAAGTAAGCAACTTACCTTGTATTTTAGGAGTTGTTGATGAGGTTTGGACAGTCTCATCAAACGTTGCATCTTCGGGCACGATATTTTCTATCAAGTTAGTGACGTCCCATTTAACTTTTTGATTTTTAAAATAATAGATAAAGTTTAAAACTATAAAATAAGCTAATACAATAAATACTAGTAAATATAAACTCATTCTTAAGTAATTTCCATTTTGAAAATATCCTTTAACAATTCGCAAAATATAAAGTGTCGGAAAAACACTCACAACTGTTAATATTTTGTTTTGTAGTCTTGGATTAATATTTAAATAATTTAAAAATTTAGTAATATTGCTTAAAATTAAGGTTAGTATTGCATCCATCTAATTATTTCCCCCAGTGACTGTTTTATTTTCATTTGTTTTAGGAGAAACTTGTTTTGTTTGAACATCTGGTGTTACAGTTTCTTCTGTTTTTTCAATATCATTTTGATTGTGCACTGATTCCTGAACATCAGAAGAAGGAGTGGTATTTTCAACAGAAGATTGTTCATCTTGCGTTTGATTTTCCTTAGTTTCTTTGCTATTTTTCGTTTTATTTTGCTTTTCAGATGTTGAGCTATCTGTTTGTTGAATAGAGCTATTGCTCGTTGTATCTGAATAGTTACTTTCTTTTGTTGTGTCTGTTTGATTTTGAGTTGTATGTGTTGTAGTTTGTGTTGTAGAAGTGTCTGTTTTTTTTGTTTTATAGTTACTTCCATCTACAACAGCAGTTGTTGCACTAATTCCCAAGGCAATACTAAAAATAGCAATAGGCTTCAAAAAAGGGGCAACAATTTTTTTATCTTTTGCCATACATGACTCTCCTTTCGTACTAAGTCATCATCCACTATCCTATCATAACAGATTTTTTTGTTTTTAAAAAAGTAAGTGATGCTTTTCTAATATATTTAAACTATTTTTAATAAGAGTAGTCTTATTGATAACAGTCATATTTGACATTTTTTTACAAAATATGTTAGTATTTTTATACAGTGAAGATTACGTTAAGTGTAGGAACCATCTGAAAGGATGATTCCTACACTTTTTTTTGCTGATTTTTAAGTTGAGAAAAGAGGAAAAAAGATGAATGAAGAAAAAAGATTACCAATGAATAAAAAAGAAGGTATTCTATATGGCATAGTGATTTGTGGTATTACCGCAACGAGCATGTGCTTTTATAATCTATATTTAGCATTTGGAGCAATCAATCAAGACATGTTAGTGACTTTTGCTAAAAGTTTGCCACTATTTTTTGTAATTGCCATGTTACTAGAAAATTTTATTGTCCGTCATTTTGCAGATAGTCTGGTGAAAAAGTTTAGTGATCCGGCAGATAGTTTTAATGCCACACTATTGTTTACGATTTTATTTACAGTAGTAGGGATGTCTTTTTTGATGACGTTTATTGGGGATGTTATTGGACATGGTTTAGTAGTAAATAGCTCAACGTTTAGCCGTTTTGTTATGTCATGGCCAAGAAATTTTGGCGTGGTTTTGGCATTAGAATTATTAATTGCTCAACCAATTGCACGGAAAATTATGGTTGGCTTACATTCGAAAAAAGTAGAAGAGTGTGTTGAATACGATTAAATAGTAACTTTGGTGGAAACATCAAAGTTCTTTTTTTATGCTATAACTTTTAAAATTAGTGTCTAGCAATAGGAGGAAGTAAGATGAGTAAACCAAAACGATTAAAACGTGGAGATAAAGTTGCAATTATCAGTTTATCAAAAGGATTATTAGGAGAAAAGTTTGTTGAACACAATTTGATTTTTGGCAAAAAAAGATTAGAGGAATATGGATTAGAAGTTATCTTTATGCCTCACGCTTTAAAAGGAATAGAGTATGTTGCTAAACACCCTGAAAAACGAGCAGAGGATTTGATTCACGCTTTTGAAGATGACTCTATTAAAGGAATTATTTGTACAATTGGTGGTGACGATACTTACCGAACGATACCTTACTTGATGGAAAGCGAAAGATTTAAACAACTTGTCAAAGGAAAACCTAAATTATTTACTGGTTTTTCTGATAGTACTATTAATCATTTAATGTTTTATAGGCTTGGATTAACGACGTATTATGGGATGTCTTTTATTCCAGATTTAGGTGAAATTAGTGATAGCATGTTGGCTTGTACGGAAACTTATTTCACTTCTTATCTAGAAAGTAGTGAATCATACAAAGTAATTAAATCAAGTAATGTTTAGTATGAAGAACGAATGGACTTTTCTAAAAACGCACTAGGACAAGAACGAGTGAGCCATCTCGAGATAAAAGGGTATGAATTACTACAAGGCAAGTGGGTATTTGAAGGAGAGTTACTTGGTGGATGCATAGATAGCCTATACGATATGTTGACACCATTTACACATAGTGATGAGCCAGAAATAATTGAGAAATACCAAATCTTTCCAACTATAGAAGAGTGGCGAGATAAACTTTTATTTATCGAAACATCTGAAGTGAAACCATCACCAGAGATAGTTGAAAAAATGCTTGTTTGCCTAAAAGATAAAGGAATATTTGATGTGATTAGTGGAATAATTGTCGGAAAACCACAGGATGAAGTGTTTTATGAAGAATACAAACAGTCTTTAATAAAGGTAATTGATAATAAAGAGTTACTAATAGTTTACAATGTTAATTTTGGACATGCGACGCCACGATGTGTTTTGCCATATGGAATTCGTGTGCGAGTTGATAGTGAGAAACAAGAAATCAGATTGTTAGAATCAGCGTTTATGTAAGAGGAAGGTCGATGAAGAGATTCGCTCAAAAATAAAAGATTATTTAGACAAAAAAAGCAGTGATTTGTGATGTCGGTCAAACAAATATCACTTTACAAGCTGGTGCTATGCAGTGGACAGTTGGAGATGTCAGTGCAACAACTGGTGTAAAAGGTGTAGACGATTTTTTAGTAAAACTGTTCGAAGTGCTGTAACGAAATAATCTGCGATTAAGCCTGAATATACAGGTAAAGGGTAAAGGATTACTAGTGCTTGAACCAACATATAAATATATTATATTACTTGATGTATCACAGTGGGATAATTGATGATGGCTTATTCTTAGCCTGTGACTCAGGATTAAAACATAAAGCAATTATGCGTTCAAATATTTCGTCTGCTGTTGCAGGAAACGAAGGATTGTTTAATTTAAATATAAAAGGTAGTGGGGTTCTTTTTTTGGAATCTCCAACACCTTATGAAGAACTGATTGAAATTGAATTATAAGATGATGTATTAAAAGTAGATGGTAATATGGCGATTGCTTGGAGCGGCTCATTAGACTTTACGGTTGAGCGTTCTGGAAAAAGTTTGATGGGGTCAGCTGTTTCAGGTGAGGGACTTGTTAATGTTTACCAAGGCAGTGGCAAAGTACTACTCGCGCCAGTAGGGTAAAAGTAAAAGGAAAGCAGCTAATTCAAGCTTTCCTTTTTGATACACAATTGATTCCTATTTGAATAGTATAAAAACGTTATCTATTAAATATGTTATGATAAAAAGGTATGAATAATTATTTGGGGGATTACGTAATGAACAAATACATTGGATTATTTATTGTTGTTATTTTCGGTACTTTATTAGGTGGGTGTAATGATTCTAAAAAACAAGAAGACACGGATACTACTGAGCCTAAAGTAAGCGAGGTTAAAAAGCAACAAACAATCAATTCTACAAAAGAAATTAATGTAAAAAAAATAATTTGGGATAGTGAAAAAGAATCACAATTAAAATCATTTGTAAACGGTTGGGGAAAAGAGATGAATCAAGACTACACATTTTATGAGTCAAATGATGAATTAAAATGGAATAACCTAGTCATTTCAGCACGTAATTTAGAAAAAAATAAAACGATTGATTTAAATGGTAAAAAACAGTCCATATCTATTTTTTCTTCTAAAGATGAGGAAAACGTGCTAAATATTGTTGCGATTGCCTCAGACGAAGAGGACAACAATGTAGATAATCACCATCTTTATTTTTTCTCTTTGTTAAATGACAAACCACTTGTGTTGATTGTCTCTGAAAAATCAACATCTTCGAATATTATAGCTTCAGAGACTAAAAATAATGAGTTGAAAAGTGGATTTACTAATATTATAGAGCAAACAAATGAGGAATCCAATAAAACGGATACTTCAATATCAAAATTTGATACGTTATCTAATGATATAAAAGCATTACTATTAACGGAAGCTGTGGATGACAGATTGGAAACACGTTTTGATGAATTAAATCAACCAGATGCGATGTTTTTAAATTATTATATTGAGGATAATTATATCTATTTATTTTTTACTAGTGGAGTAGGTACTGGCCATCCTATATATTTATTAGAAGATGAGGGAAGTACTATAAAACCATTACAAACTGTGTCAAGGGTATCTTATGATGAATATAAAGAATTTCCACCAAAGTCTATAAATTTAGATAAAGAAATTTTATTTGAAAAATATAATGCTAATCCAGAAAAGTATGATTTGGCCGTGACAAATTTTAAAGTAGGATCAACAATTAATGAAAAAGCAGTCTTTGAAGATATGGTTAAAAGAATAGGTATAAAAAATAAAGTTGAAAAAGAAGAAGTCGTGACATCATCTACAAAGCCGTCAGCTGAGGAAATTTATCGTTACTATAAAGATTATATCGTGTATGATGCAGGAATTAATAGTGAAGTTTTACAGCAACGAATGGAAATGAAAGGAGTAGACGAAAATGGTTTTCCCATCATTGCTCATGTTGTTCACGGATCAGAAATCAATATTTCGATGGATGGTGATGTGATTAACTATAATGTTTATTCTATTGGTGGAGCAAATGATGATGGAACACCTGCCAAAAGTCATTTATTCGATGCTTTCTATAATTATAAAACAGGTGAACATGGTGTAAAATAAATAATTTTTATCATATTAACAAAATAAAAAAACACATGAAATAAAATATATATTTCGTGTGTTTTTATTCTACTAAAGTGCTGCATCACCTGTTTCTTTTGTTCGAATACGTATAGCATTTTCAACATGATAAATGAATATTTTTCCATCTCCAACTTCACCTGTTTGACAAATATCAATAATGAGGTTTGTCACTGTATCTAATAGTTCATCAGATACAACCATATTGATTTCTAACTTTGGAACTAAGGTCGTTAAAATCTCTTGGCCACGAACATATTCTTTCCATCCTAACTGATGCCCATAACCAAGTACTTGGGAAACGGTCATACCTTTGATTCCAACTTTTTTATATAGAGCCTCTTGTAAATCATTTAATTTTTCTTGTCTGATGATTGCTTCGATTTTTTTCATTTTTGCACCGTCTTTCCATTAATATTATTTTAGTTATCCATACCAAAGAAAGTAGGGTATGCCGTTTCATCATGTTCTGTCACATCTAAACCTTGAATTTCATCTCTTTCAGATACACGAATAGGCATGAATACGTTGATAATTTTGATAATAATAAAGCTAACAAGCCCAGCAAATAATAATGTGATTAAAATACTTATCAGTTGAGCGATAAATAAATTTAATCCACCATATAGCAAACCATTCACACCACCAATTGATTTTTCTGCAAAAATCCCTGTGGCGATTCCACCGACGCCATGACATCCAAATGCATCCAGAGCATCGTCAATTTCTAATTTACGCTTAATGATTCCAATAGAAATATAACAAACTGGACTAACTAAGAAGCCGATGATTAGGGCACTCCATAGTGGTACAAAACCAGCACCGGGAGTTATGGCAACAAGTCCTACGATAGCGCCCGTAGAAGCACCAACAATGGTTGGTTTACCAATCATTGTTTTTTCAATTAACATCCACGATAACATTGCAATTGCAGCAGCTGAATGGGTAACAAGTAATGCGTGAATAGCTAATTTATTTGCACCTAGTGCACTGCCAGAATTAAAACCAAACCATCCAAACCAAAGTAGTCCTGCTCCTAAAACAATAGCCAGTACCAGTCCTGTTATACCTGAACTAATATGAACGACATTTCCTCCACTAAAAGACAAACTATAACTCAGTATAATCCATAATATGGAAGATAGTCCTAGAGAAAAAATAACCATCATCATGGTGTTGATAATATTTTTTCTTCTAGAAAATCCGCCGTAAAAGAATGCTAAACCTGGAGTCATCAAGAAAACTAGTGAAGAACAAATTATTATAAATCCAGTATCTCCTTTATTTATATGATCATCCTTTCTTTTTTTATATAAAGATATAAAAAAGGGTTATGAATAAAGTGTTTTTGGGTGAAATAAAAGAAACCACATGAGACGTAATACCTCATGTGGTTTCTTTTATTTCAATATTCCTCTTTTAAAAAAACTTACATCATACCGCCCATCATTGATGGATCCATTCCACCAGGCATTCCTGGAGCTTCTGGTTCTGGTTTGTCAGCAATAACCCCTTCAGTAGTTAAGATTAATGCAGAAACACTTGCAGCATTTTGTAAAGCAGAACGAGATACTTTAGTTGGGTCTACGATACCAGCTTCAATCATGTTTACCCAAGTATCATCTTTTGCATTGTATCCAACGCCAGTATCAGCTTGTTTTAACTTATCAACAACAACTGAACCTTCCATACCAGCATTTTCAGCAATTTGGCGAACTGGTTCTTCTAAGGCACGAACAACGATGTTGACACCAGTTTTTTCATCACCAGTTACATCAAGTTCAGCTACTTTTGGTAATACATTAACAAATGCCGTACCACCACCAGCAACAATCCCTTCTTCAACAGCTGCACGAGTTGCGTTTAACGCATCTTCAATACGTAATTTCAATTCTTTTAATTCTGTTTCAGTCGCAGCACCAACTTTAATAACAGCAACACCACCAGCTAACTTAGCTAAGCGTTCTTGTAGTTTTTCACGATCAAAGTCTGATGTTGTTTCAGCGATTTGAGAACGAATTAATGATACTCGGTTTTCAATGTCTTTTTTATCGCCATTTCCTTCAACAATTGTTGTGTTATCTTTGTCGATAACCACTTTGCTTGCAGAACCTAATGCATCAATTGTTGTGTCTTTCAAGTCTAATCCTAAATCTTCTGTGATAACAGTTGCGCCAGTTAAAGCGGCAATGTCTTGTAACATTTCTTTACGTCGGTCACCAAAACCAGGAGCTTTAACAGCTGCTACGTTGAATGTACCACGGATTTTATTTAATACTAATGTTGGTAAAGCTTCACCATCAACATCATCAGCAATGATTAATAATGGTTTGCCTTGTTGTAAGATTTGTTCTAATAAAGGTAAAATATCTTGAATGTTAGAGATTTTTTTATCTGTAATTAAGATATATGGATTTTCTAAAACAGCTTCCATTTTATCATTGTCAGTTACCATGTATTGAGATAGGTAACCACGGTCAAATTGCATCCCTTCAACAACGTCTAATTCAGTTTCAATCCCTTTAGATTCTTCAATCGTGATAACGCCATCGTTACCAACTTTTTCCATTGCTTCAGAGATTAATTCACCAATTTTTTCACTACCAGAAGAAACAGCAGCTACTTGTGCGATTGATTCTTTAGAGTCAATTTTTTTAGAAATAGCATGTAATTCTTCTACAGCTTTTTTAGTCGCTAATTCAATCCCACGACGAATACCGATTGGGTTTGCACCAGCAGTTACATTTTTAAGTCCTTCACGAACGATTGCTTGGGTTAAAACAGTTGCAGTCGTTGTTCCATCACCTGCAATATCGTTTGTTTTAGAAGCTACTTCAGCTACTAATTGAGCACCCATATTTTCAAAACGATCTTCAAGTTCAACTTCTTTAGCGATCGTCACACCATCATTTGTAATTAATGGAGAACCAAATGATTTATCTAAAACAACGTTACGTCCTTTAGGTCCTAATGTTACTTTTACAATATTTGCTAATGTGTCCACACCACGTACCATTGAGCTACGTGCATCTTCAGAGAATTTAATATCTTTTGTCATTTATTGTTCACCTCATTATTTATTTTTTATTCTACGATTGCAATGATATCTTTGTCGTGTAGTACTAAGTAATCTTCACCAGAGTCTGTTACTTCTTGTCCGGCGTATTTTTCGAATAGGACAGTTTGTCCAACGCTTACAGATACGGATAATTTTGTCCCATTTTCTAAAGTACGACCATCACCAATAGCAACGACCTCACCTGTTTGAGATTTTTCTTTTGAAGCTGATGTTAAAACTAATCCACTGGCAGTTTTTTCTTCTGCTTCTTTCACTTTAATAACGACACGATCTCCTAATGGTTTTAACAATGTGTATCCCTCCATAATGTTTATAATTTTAGCACTCTTTATCTTTGAGTGCTAATCACATCTTTTATAATACAGATAAATGTTTTTTTTTGCAAGTATTTTGATACAATAAGTAAAGAGATAAAATGATAGTAGGTGATACATAACATGTCAATCAACAAAAATATGCTGTATACAAGTTTTCTTTACTTATTTTTATTAAATAGAACACTTCTTTTTTCATTAAATAATGTTGTAACTATTTTTTTATACACAATGATTCTAATGTTCATACTAATAATTTATGTGAAAACTAATAAAGAACAATCATTAAACCATTCAGGCACATCATTAAAAAAATTAGTTACTTTAATAGTGATTGGTTTAATATTGAGCTTTTTTACTCAAATATTTATTATTTTTTTGACAACTTATTTTTTTCCTAATTTAATATTAGTAAATAATAGGCCTGTAAATCTATCATGGAGTTTTATTATGATAACGATTTTCTTTAATCCTATCATAGAGGAGCTAGTATTTCGTTTTAGTTTTGTCAATTGGATTGGACAAAAATTACCGATTTGGGTGGGAATTGTGATAAGCTCACTGATTTTTATGTTAATGCATATAAATGGAAATCTATTTATTTATTTTTGTTTAGGAATAATTTTTTCTGGTTTATATAAGATTAGTGGTACGATTATGACACCTATCATGGTTCATATTTTACTAAATGGTATTATATTGTTTGCCACTTAAAAAAGCTTAACGAAAAATTTTCGTTAAGCTTTTTGATTAGTCTTCTTTATAATTAGATAAGAAGTAGATTAAAGTTTGCATTTCATTTGTTAAATCCACATTTTGGATTTGTACATCTTTTGGAACGTTGATTCTAATAGGAGTAAAATTCATAATTCCTTTAATTCCAGCTTCAACTAAACGGTCAGCATTTTCTTGTGCATGTGCTGGTGGGACAGTTAAAATAGCAACATCAATGTGTTGTGCACGAATTTGCTCAACCATATCATTAGCATCATAGACAGGAACACCATCAAGTATGCGACCAACAATATCAGGTTTAACATCAAATGCAGCACTAATGCGAATACTATCACTTTGATGGAAACGATAGTTTAGTAAAGCATGTCCTAAATTACCAACACCAACAAGAGCCACATTAGTTAAACGATCTTCATTCAGTGTTTTTGCAAAAAAGGTCATTAAACTTTCAACATCATAGCCATAACCACGTTTACCTAATTCTCCAAAATATGAAAAGTCGCGGCGAATCGTCGCGCTATCTACTTTAACGGCTTCGCTTAATTCAGTTGATGAAACCTTCTTCTTGCCTGAATCAAATAAAAATTTTAAATAACGATAATACAAAGGTAACCTTTTTGCTGTTGCCTTTGGAATAGTTGTGTCTTTCATAATAACTCCCTCACTTTTTTATCTTAAACCCTCATTGTTATAAAGTTCACGTTAATAGAATACCTTTACTACAGTATAAAAGCAATTTTTACGCCTGTATTTGAGTAACTATGAGCGATAAATATACCAAACTTTCTATTAAAATTATGATAAACTATTTTTAGAAGTTAAAAGATGGAGGAAGTTATGATTTTATTACAAGCTAACAACGTCTCTCGATTATTTGGAGATGATGTACTATTTGAAAATATACAATTAGATGTTCAAGATAAAAGTAGAATTGCTTTAGTTGGACGGAATGGAGCAGGAAAATCAACGTTACTAAAAATATTAGCAGGAATTGAAGAACCTGATACAGGGTTAATCACAAAATCAAAAGAGCTAACAATAGGTTACTTGGATCAACATACAGGTCTTGAATCAGATAAAACGATTTGGGAAGAAATGCTCATTGTTTTTGATTATGTACAAGAAATGGAAAAAAAATTGCGACGATTGGAAAAAGATATTGCCAATCCAAATATCCATGATAATGAAGAGTCTTATCAACAAGTGCTAAAAGATTACGATAAACTACAACATGAGTTTAATGAATTGAATGGTTATGGCTATAAGTCAGAAATTAAATCTGTCCTACATGGATTTCGTTTTGATGAAAGCTATTTTGATGTGCCAATTCAAAATCTATCAGGTGGTCAAAAAACTCGTTTAGCTTTAGCTCGTTTATTATTGGAAAAACCTAATCTACTTATTTTAGATGAGCCGACAAACCATTTAGACATTGATACATTAAATTGGTTAGAAGGGTATTTACAAGGCTATCGTGGAGCTATTTTGATGGTTTCTCATGACCGATATTTTTTAGATAAGATTGTGAATGAAGTTTATGATATTAGTAGACGGAAAATAACACACTATAAAGGAAATTATTCGACATTTTTAGAAAGAAAAGCAGAACGATTAGAGCAAGAAGAAAAAGAATACGAAAAACAACAAGACAAAATAGCAAAGTTAGAAGACTTTGTAGCAAGAAATATCGTTCGCGCTTCTACAACAAAGCGAGCCCAGAGTAGGCGAAAGCAACTAGAAAAAATGGAGAAATTAGAAAAACCTCTAGGTGATGAAAAATCAGCTCATTTTCTTTTTAAAACAAATCGTCCGTCTGGTAGAGACGTTTTAACTCTTAATAATGTTGCTGTGGGATATGAACCATTGATTTTAAGCGAACCAATTAATTTAGCACTACGTAAGCAAGAAGCAATCGCCTTAGTTGGTCCAAATGGAGTGGGAAAATCAACGCTATTAAAAAGTATCATTGGAGATATCCCATTTGTAAAAGGAGTAGCTGAAATTGGTTATAAAGTTGATATAGGATACTACGATCAAGAGCAAGGGAAATTAAGTGGTAATCAAAGTGTATTGGAAGAGTTGTGGAGAGAACACCCAACCGTACCAGAAAAAGATATCAGAACACTTTTAGGTAGTTTTTTATTTTCTGGGGAAGATGTGAAAAAGACAATTAATTTATTAAGTGGGGGAGAAAAAGCCCGTGTCGCATTAGCCAAATTAGCGATGCAAAAGGATAATTTCTTAATTCTCGATGAGCCAACTAATCATTTGGATATCGATAGTAAAGAAGTACTAGAAAATGCGTTAATTGAGTATGATGGAACTTTATTATTCGTTTCTCATGATCGCTATTTTATTAATCGTATCGCAACAGGAGTGTTGGAATTATCAGAAGATGGCAGTACTTATTATCATGGTAATTATGATTATTATGTAGAGAAAAAAGCAGAAGAAGAGGAACGACAAGCGTTATTAAATGACACGCAAAATGTTGAAGATAATAAAGTGACTAAAGATAAATTAAGCTACGAAGAATCAAAAGAGCGACAAAAAGAACAACGTAAATTGGAGCGATTAGTCGATTCATTGGAAGTTGAGTTGCAAGAAGCAGAAGAAAAAATAGAGTCTATCCAAAAAGAGATGGAACAACCAGAAATTTTAGAGGATCATGAAAAACTCTTAGAGTTAGATAAAGAATTACAAGAAGTATATGCTAAACAAGAAACACTATTAGAAACGTGGGAGAAGGCTTCATTGGAATTAGAGTCATTTTAAAAAAGCAACTAATCATTTTTTTGATTAGTTGCTTTTTAGTGACTATTTTTTTCGAAGTTGGTTTATTTGAGAATATAAATCTCCAGTTGTTTTAATATTTTTTAATTTTGTTTTATCAATGTTAGCTTTTTTACTTAGTTTTGTTATATCATCGTCGTTGGCAACTTCATCCACATTGATTGATTTTATATTGGTTACTGTTCCGTCTTCCATACTTGGAATTTCAATAATATCATCATTAATCAATTCAGCAACGTCTTGATGAGCTTTAGAGTCAGTATCAATACCAACGATTTTCCAATTATTCAGCAACTTACCTTCATAGACACCATTTTTTTCTTCTTTAATATATCGAGCAGATAATTCACGAATACGACCTTCAACTTCACCAAAAGCATCAGGAGAAAAGGTTGAGTATACTTGATTGAATTTTCTACCAGCTAAAGGACCTTCTTCTGAAGTTAAGAAATTCATTCGATATTGATTCATTCCAATTTTCAAAGGCTCATTTAAATCAATAAGGGTGTCATCAAGTCGTCTTAAATTAGTAATACGTTCACCAGCTGGTTGTGATAAATCAATGTCGTATTTCACATTGTAAAAACGATCGTTTGTATTGTATTTACTGATTCTTCTTTTTGGATTAAAACTAATGGTTACATCACCTGGTTGGCTTTGATTGTAGTAATTAGCTCCCCATTCCATGTAGTCTTTTAAGTCTTTTCCGGTAATATCAAAAACTGTCACTTCGCCATCAGTAAATTGATAGTTTCTAGCAATATCTTTTTTCTTAATGTCACCGATATCTAATGACGGTGTATCAGTATCGATTTGGAAAGCCACAACATCAGCATTTTTACTATAATGAAGCATTACTTCACCAAAGAAGTTAACTAAAGGTGTTTCTTCTATTTGAGCATTTGAAATCCCTTTAATATCGTTTTTAGGAACTAAGTCCATTCCAGTTAATTGACCAACAACAGTATTCGCGACTTTACGAGCTTTTTCATGAGATGATTTTAATAAATCATTGATTTCTTTATCTTCTTCATATTTAGCAACTTCAATCGCTGATCCTTTTTTATTTTTTACTTTGTAGCCATCTTTTGTTTTGTCTAATGTTAAATCAACGCGTGAGACAAATCGACCATATTTATCAGGTTCCACAATTAAGACATTATTAATGTATTCCTCTTCTACTAATTTATGCATATGTCCGGCAAAAACCACATCTAATTCAGGAATGGCTTCAGCCATATCCGCAACACCAGTGTTATGTACATCATTTTCATTATCTAATCCCATATGTACTACACCAACTAAAACATCGACTTTACTTTTTAACTCTTTTACAACGTTAATCGTTTCTTTGACTGGGTCTGTTAGTTTTTTTCCATCAAAAATTGTAGTATCTTTTTTAAATTCCGCAACCATTGGAGTGGTCATTCCAATAAAACCAACTTTAACCCCATCTTTTTCAATAACCTTGTAAGAATCAAAATAAGGTTGATCATTATCTAATTTGACATTACCTGCTAGGACTGCTCCATCAAATTGGTCAGTGATGTTGTCTAAAACATCAAAACCATAATCAAATTCATGATTTCCCATAGTCCAAACATCGTACTTAAGAGCTTTTAGTACGGTTGTTGCGGGGTGATTATCATCGTTTTTAAAAATTTCAGCTGAGTTGTCTTGAATTAAATCCCCGGCATCAACAAGTAGAGTATTCTTATTTTTATCTCTAACTTCTTTTACGATAGTTCCAATTTGAGAAAAACTACCGATTTTATTTTCGACATCTGTTGTATAATCCCAAGCCATGTACCGACCGTGAATATCAGATGTTCCTAAAATGGTTAATTCTTTTTGTTCTGACTCTTTTTTCTTAGAAGAGTTTTCATGTGTTTTAGTTGTACAACCAACTAACCCGACAATCCCTAATAATGTGATTGTTGCTAATTTAACTTTTTTCATAATCTGTTGTATATCACCTTTATTTGATATACTTCCCCTTTCGATTTTTGACGACATTTATGTATCCCCTTACAAAAACTAACATAGCTGTTTATAAATAACAATATCAAAAGATAAAGTGTTATATTTTTAGTATATTTGATATAACATAGTTGAATTATAAAAAAACCAAAGTGCGTATAAGCGTACTTTGGTTTTGGTGTTTAGTCTTTTTTACGTCTCTCATAGCGATTAAATAAAAGTAGGGCAATTAGTGAGAATAATACAGGTCCGGCAATTTGCCATAAAGTGTCTCCCCACACTGGGCCACCTTTTCTAAATAAAGGTTCAATAATGGTAAAAATATTAGCAAAACCAATAACAGACATCACGACAATTGTACTTACCATATATTGTGTTTTGGTTTTGAAAATATTGATTGAATGATTAATATCTGATTTTTGTTTAAATGCTGGAAAAGCACCCGTTAAAAATAGATAAGGAATCGTCATAGAGACGTTTACCATTAAGGTTAACACATTATAGAATGATTGAGCATCTTTTCCACCAAATGATACTAAAGCCAAGATAAGAACCACAATCACACATTGAATCCACATAGCAAAAGCTGGCATGCCTTTATCGTTTTCTCTGACCATTTTTTCAGGCCAAAGACCTTTTGGTGTTCCTTCAATAATGGTTTTTAGTGGCGAATAGATTAACGTAAAGAATGCGCCTAGGTAAGCTAAAAACATGGATAGACCAGTAAATCTTGCGAAAGCATGACCAATAGCTAAGGCAGTATCTGTGGATAAATTAATTGCTCGTCCTAATTCAAATCCTAGATTATTCATTAAGACATAAGTTATATTACCAAGATTCACATTATCTCCGCTTAAAACAGAATTCCAGTTTGTTGACACACCCCATAAAAGAATCGTTAATGCATACCCAATAGAGATGATAATCGCTGAAAGAATAACTCCTTTAGGAAAATTTTTCTCAGCATTTTCTGTTTTATCTACTAATCCACCAACAGCTTCCAATCCACCATAAGCAAAAATAGCAAATACTAAAAATGAAATAATGGCTAGTGGAGAATTAAATCCTGGATTAGGTGAATCAATAAAACTTTTCATACCTTCGATTGGTTGAGCAACTTGTCCTTTGTTAAAGACTAAAATAATCAAGCTGACAACAATCAATACAACGTTTAAAAATGTGACAGCAATCCCACCAACAGAGGTGATTTTAGTGATTTTATCCAAACCTCTTGCGGCAAAAAATGTTACGACAATGATAAATAAAATAGCTAACAACCCGATTGTTTGAGTTGAATCGAGACCAAATAAACTCCAATAATTGGTATGATCTGAACCTGAGTAAGTAGTTGATAGCGTAATGAATACTTTAGTCGATACATTAACCATCCAAATGATATAAGAGGTGTACCACATAAATGTCCCGATGAACGCATATTTTGGTCCAACAGATTTTTCCATCCAAGTGTACATTCCACCGCTTTCATGCTTGAAAGTAGACCCATATTCAGCCATCATGAGTGCATAGGGTATAAAGAAGAAGAGTGCAGCTAAAATATACCAAATGATTGCACCATATCCCATACGGTAAAAAGCGACCGGAGCATTACCAAACCCGAATACTGAGGTAAAAATCATTAAGATTAAACCAAATAGGGTTACCTTTTTTGTTGCTTTTGTCATAAAAATCCTCCTTAATTTAAAATACTTTATTATAACCCATAGTTATAGTATCAAACATTCTAAGAATAGATTAAAAGAACTAAGTAAAATGTTAGCAAATTTACTTAGTTCTTTTAATATGTTTATTAAATTCTTACTTTGTTGTTAGCCTATTCTTACTAAAAATAATCTATTATCTTATTTTTCTTTTAAATTCTCATTCTATCAATAGCTTTTCTCATTTCTTCTTTTGCTTCATCGTCAGTTTCTTTGTTAAAGTGTTCGATTAAAAAGTCAAGAATTGCTTGATTACTCGGGTCAATCATACTAAGTGACCAGGCAGCTGTTCCTCTTATGACAGGACGAGGGTCATTTTCTACACAGCTTAATAGATTAGGGATACTTGTTTTGTCTCTCACATTTGCTAAAGCAATAATCGCATTTCGTTGGATTGGTTTTTTCCCACGCCAAGATCCGGCAAGGTAACCAAAGCGTTCTTTAAATTCACGATTGGAGATTGTTAATATCGGTTTTAGTAAAGGTGTCACGACTTCAGGGTCTGGTTCCATTTCTTCATGAAAATGAAAATTTTTCCCTTTATTAAAAGGACAGACTTCTTGGCAAATATCACATCCATAAATAATTGACCGAATTTTTGGTCGGTATTCTTCAGGCATGAATCCTTTTGTTTGTGTTTGATAGGATAAACATTTTTGAGCATTCATCCTACCATCTCCTAGTAAAGCAGAAGTGGGACATTGATCGATGCATTTGGTACACTCGCCACATTGATTTTCAATTGGCATGTCTGGTTCAAATGGAATATTTGTAATGATTTCACCTAAATAAACATAGGACCCAAACTCTTCTGTGATTAATAATCCGTTTTTTCCAATAAAACCAAGTCCTGCTCTTTGTGCAACAACAACGTCTATTAATTCACCAGTATCGACCATTGGTTTAAATGTTACGTTTAAGTTTTGAGATGCTTCTTTTTTGATAAAGTCGATTAGTTTATTCAGTCTGTCTTTTAAAATATCGTGGTAATCAATCCCCCAAGATGCTCGAGCAAATTTTCCACGTTTTTCACCTCGGACAGATTTTAAGCGGTTATTCATTCGTGTTGGGTATGCTAGAGCAATCGAAATAATAGACTGTGGTTGATCAAAAATTAATTCTGGAAAAAGGCGCTCATCAATGTTTCCATGTTCAAAGCCTGTTGTATGATGGTTTTCTTTTTGTTCGATGAGACTATCTTTTAAATGATCAAATGGTTCAGCAGTAGTAAACCCAATCTTATCAATGCCAATTTCTTTGCTTGCTTCAATTATTTTTTGTTTTAATAAGTGAGTATCCAACACATTATCCCTCCAATTTGATTCTTTACTAAGTATCAAACAAACCTTTTTATATTTCAAGCTTTTTTCTGCTATTTGCGAATGTAGTTTATAAGAGGTGAGGATATGCTTATTGCAATCAATGAAAAAGAAGACATGATTATGAGTCATGATGCAAATAAAAAAGAAACGTATTATTGTCCAAGTTGTCATAGTGAAGTGATGTTAAAAAAAGGTGAGATTAAGTACCCACATTTTGCACATAAAAAAACAACTGTTTGTCAGACAGCTACTGAAAATGAGTCTTTTGAGCATGTAGTAGGAAAACTACTTATTGCTAAAAATTGTGAGATATTTGGTTCAGAGTACCAAATAGAAGCCTATTTACCAGAAATTAACCAACGAGCAGATGTATTGATTGATAAAACTCTGGCAATTGAATTTCAATGTAGTTCATTAAGTATTGAACGGTTAAAAGAAAGAACAACACATTATAAACAAAATGGTTACCAAGTTTTCTGGATTTTAGGTCAGAAGTTAGGACAGTTGACCAGTTTGACAGAATTGAAAAAACATTTTATTTATTTTGATAATGACAGAGGATATGTTGATTTTTGTTTGTTGATTGATAAAGAGATGTTAGTTATGACACATTATTTAGCCCATAATGGTAAAGATATGATTGTTCGAAAAAAAAGCTATTCGCTACAGGATTATAGCTTAAAAGAGTTGTTATTGAAACAGTGTGTGATCGCTAGTTACAGTGTTTTAAGTCCATTAAAAGAGGTGAGTCGAAGAAAAGATAGACTATCCAGGCGTTTATTGCAATCAGATAACTCATTAAGAGTGTTACAAGAATATCTATATCAACAATCGTATCATTTGTTGTATCTACCAGAAGTGGTGTATTTACCAAGTTTATATCATCCTTTCTTTAAAGAGACAGAGCTTGTAGTTCGTTTGATTATATTTAATGAATTAAAGCATCAAAAAAAGAGGTCTTATGTTGAATTAAAAGAAAGGATTATAAGTGAGATACCAAATGAAATGTTGGATGATTATGCTAATTTAGGAAAATATCAAGTCATAGATTATTGTTTATCTCTATATCTCCACTTTTTAAAAGAACTAACAGTCATTGAAGAAATATCTCAAAATGTATTTCATTTTAAAGAAGAGGAGGTATTGAATAACGCTCAATGGAAAAAATTCTTTAAAAAAAGAAGTGAAAGACTAACTCTTCCGTTAAAATATGATATGATTATTAAGTGATAATGAGAAAGGGGTTATTTAAAGATGAGTGAAACAAAACAATTACCAAATCGTTCGGAACTACCAGAGGAATTAACATGGGATTTAACACCTATTTTTGCATCAGATGATGCCTTTAACGATGCATTAGAGTCATTAACATTAGATTTAGAAAAAGCAAGCGAGTATCAAGGAACATTAAAAAATGGTGCAAAGGCTTTTCTATCAGCGATTGAATATGTCTTATCTATTCATCGTACGACAGAAAAAATTTATGTGTACTCACATTTAAAAAATGACCAAGATACAAGCAATGCGACTTACCAAGGAGTGTATGCCAAAGCTAGCACGATTGCAGCTAAAGCAGGGGAGGCTGTTTCATGGTTTGGTCCAGAAGTTTTAACATTATCAGATGAGACCATAGAGGCATATTTTAAAGAAGAATCTGGTTTAGAAATCTATCGTCATTTTATTAATCAAATTACAGCAGACAGAGCACATACTTTATCTGAAAAAGAAGAAGCGTTATTAGCTGGGGCAAGTGAGATATTCTCAGCATCAAGTCATACTTTTTCTATACTAAATAATGCTGATTTAGAATTTCCAATTGTGACAGATGAAGAAGGTGAAAAAGTTCAATTATCTTCAGGAATGTATGGTCAATTAATGGAAAGTACTAATCGCGAAGTCCGTAAAGAAGCGTTTGAAGGATTGTACAAAGTCTATAAACAATTTAGAAATACATTTGCCAGTACGTTATCTTCTCACGTGAAAAAACATAATTTCAATGCTCAAATTAGAAATTACAGTTCTGCCCGTGAAGCATCTTTAAGTGCTAATCATATTCCAGAATCAGTCTATGATACATTGTTAGATGTGGTACATAAAAATTTACCATTACTACATCGTTATGTTGCGTTACGTAAAAAATTATTAAATGTTAGTGAGTTGCATATGTATGATATGTATACACCAATATTAGGTGATGCCCCAATTCGTTACACTTATGATGAGGCAAAATTAAAATCACTTGAAGGATTGTCTCCATTAGGTGAAGAATACTTAGAAATCGTTCAAGAAGCGTATGGTGACCGTTGGATTGATGTGGTTGAAAACAAAGGTAAACGCAGTGGCGCTTATTCTTCAGGAAGTTATGACACAAAACCTTATATCTTATTAAACTGGCATGAAAGCTTAAATCATTTATTTACGCTAGTTCATGAAATGGGACACAGCGTGCATAGTTACTATACAAGAAAAAATCAGCCTTATGTGTATGGCGATTATTCAATCTTTTTAGCAGAAATTGCGTCAACAACTAATGAAAACTTACTAACAGATTATTTGTTAAAAACAGAAAAAGATCCGAAAGTTAAGGCCTTTATTTTAAATCATTATTTGGATGGTGTAAAAGGCACAATCTTTAGACAAACGCAATTTGCTGAATTTGAACATTTTATTCACACAGAAGATGCGAAAGGAACACCATTAACAAGTGATTATTTAAGTGAGTACTATGCTGATTTAAATGCGAAATACTATGGTGATTCGGTAGAACGCGATCCAGAAATCGCGTATGAATGGAGTCGTATTCCTCATTTCTACTATAATTATTATGTTTATCAATATGCAACAGGTTTTTCTGCTGCAACTGCTTTAGCGGATAAAATTATCCGTAAAGAAGATGGGGCTCTGGAAAATTACTTAACATTCTTGAAATCAGGAAGTAGTGATTATCCTATTGATGTCATGAAACGCGCGGGAGTAGACATGACGCAATCTGCCTATATTGAAGAAACAATGAAAGTCTTTGAAGCTCGTTTAGATGAGTTAGAAACGTTAATTGATTCATTTGAATAACATAAAAGGAATGCTCTAGCATGTAGGGCATTCCTTTTTTAGTATTCTAATAATTTTGCGCAATTTGTTTGTGTGTGTTCGACTTTTAATAATTGTTTAATTAAATCAGTTGAAGAAAAAGCATCAATTAACACACCAAAATTTCGTGTTGAGTCATAATTAAAGATGACAGCTTTGGCGAATCGATTGACCCCCATCTCATTTGCTATTTGTTGATCTATTTTAAAAAATTCTTTAATTATTTTAGATTGTCTATCTAATTTAAACGTCTCTTTATCAGCATTAATCTTAGTTAAAATCATATCAACTAATTCATCTGAATAGGCCATTTTTTCTTTTCCTACTAAATTTTGTAAATGAAATAAGAATTTTCTTCCCATCTTTTTTCCTTGTAGTTGTGCTGCTTTAACGTCCAAACAAGCAGAATAAACTGTTTCAATTAAGTGATTTCTAAAAACTAAATCGTTTGTAGGATAGTTATTATCAATCAAGTAATGGTGGATAATTAAAGGATTTAATATAGGAATTAATTTCAAATAGACTTTAGTCTCTTCGTTTTCGATGGCTTCTAAAAAGCGTTGCTCAGACAAAAGACAAAGTTCATCTAACGGATTAACAAATAAATAAATCTCTACCATTATGCCCCCCCTTATATAAGAAAACTGTTTTACTACTCACGTATAATGTAACAAAGATTCACAAAAAACAAAAGGGAAAAGTCTTTCATATCAATGTTTTAAAATCAACTTTGATATTCTATCATGCGTGCTATTTTTTTGCTAGCCGGACGCCTTTTTATCTCTTCTTTTATTAAAAAATCATTAAAAAATTGTTCTCCTTGTGAAGAATTAGTTACCTCCATTTCAAGTTCAAAATCAATCATCTTATCAAAATAGCTCTCATCAACGACTAGTAGAGTATTATTATTTAATTTCTTCTCACGTCTATTAGTTGTTAATGATCCAATCATATTTAACTCGTTTATAGGGATGTTAATTGATTCTAAATAACGAGCGACTTCTCCTTGTGCATAAATCCGCTTTTCTTTTATTAAATGAGTGATTTGCTCCTCAGTTAAATTATCGGTAATTTCTTGATAAGCATGTGTATTTTCAGTTGGGACTTTTAAGGTACATTCATGTTTTCCAGAACGTTTTCTAAGTCTTAAACCCATTGATAACTTTTTTAATTGTGTATTGGGTGTATCAAAATAACAATTTGTTTGAGAAAAAGCTGGCGTTGTTGGAAAATATTTCGTTATCAGTTGTTCAAATTCTATTTTAGTTAACATATTTTTAAATTCGATTTCTAGTTCTTTAGACACAATCTTCACCTCGTTGGTAGTGTAATGAATCCTTTATAAAAAAACAACTATAATGACTTATTTGTGAGCTAACTTTTTAAGAGCAATTATGTTAAAATATAGCATGTATGTTGATAATAAAGGTGGCGAATAGGATGGAAGAAAGAAATTGGCAATTATTTTTGGCACCATATGAGCAAGCAGTTTCAGAATTAAAAGTTAAACTTCGAAATATTCGAACACAGTATAAAGAAAATAATTTGCATACTCCAATTGAATTTGTAACAGGTCGTGTAAAGCCTAAAGATAGTATTTTAACGAAAGCAACATTACGTGGTATTGAGTTGGATAGATTAGAGGAAGATATGCAAGATATTGCGGGGCTCCGTGTAATGTGTCAGTTCGTTGAAGATATTTATGAAGTGGTGGCACTTCTTCGGAAACGAACAGACTTTAAAATTATTCAGGAAAGAGACTATATTACCAACAAAAAAGCAAGTGGATACAGATCTTATCATGTGGTAGTAGAATACCCTGTTCAACTTATTATGGGTGAAAAAAATATTTATGTTGAAATACAAATACGTACCTTAGCAATGAATTTTTGGGCAACGATTGAACATTCGCTTAATTACAAATATGATGGCGAATTTCCAGAAGAAATTAATAAGCGGTTAGAGCTAACAGCAGAAGCTGCCTACTTGTTAGATGAAGAAATGTCAAAAATACGTGATGAAATTCAAGAAGCCCAACATCTCTTTTCATATCGAGACTTGGATCGCTTGGAAAGATACGTCAATGAAAAGAGGGCAGATGATGATGAGAATTAGAGTCTATTCTAATCGTAAACCAATCTCAAGAAAAGTTACGCAAGAACTTTTGTCAAAGCTCCGAAATGCAGGGTTTATTTTAGATAAAAAAAATCCAGATGTTGTTATAACAATTGGAGGAGATGGCACGTTATTAAGTGCGTTTCATGCTTATGAAAGTCAATTAGATACTGTTAGGTTTATTGGTGTTCACACGGGACATCTAGGATTTTATACCGATTGGCGAGATTATGAGATAGATGAATTAGTTCGAAGTTTGAAAGAAGAAAAGCAAAATAGTGTGAGTTATCCATTGTTAGATGTTTGTTTAACTTATACGAATAATATGGCAAATCGACATTTTTTAGCACTTAATGAAGCGACGATTAAAAATGTGGAGCGAACCATGGTAGCAAATGTCTATATCAAAGATGAGTTGTTTGAATGCTACAGAGGAGATGGTTTATCTGTTTCAACGCCAACTGGTTCAACAGCGTATAGTAAAAGTTTGGGAGGCGCAGTTGTTCATCCACGAGTAAATACACTTCAATTAAATGAAATTGCCTCACTAAATAATCGAGTTTATCGTTCATTAGGTTCTCCGATGATTATTGCACCGGATGAATGGATTAAATTGGATATGAAAAAACGAGAAACATACAGTTTACACGTGGACAACTTGTCGTTAACTAATTCTAATATTAAACAAGTGACGTTTCGTTTGTCAGAAAAAAGAATTCATTTTGCCTTGTATCGGCATACCCATTTTTGGCGCCGTGTGAATAACGCCTTTATAGGGACTTCAAAAGAAAGTAGCGAGAGAATATGAGATTTAGTTGGACAGTAGATGAAGAAAAAACTACTTTAAAACGTTTTTTAAATAATAAAGGAGTATCAAGGCGACTTTTAGCTAAAATAAAGTTTCAAGGTGGGACACTTTTAGTTAATAAGCAAGTTAGAAATACAAAGTTTGAAGTCAAACTAGATGATGTCGTGACGATTATCATTCCAGATGAAGGGGAGCATGAAACGATGCTTCCTTTTGAATCTAAACTAGATATTGTGTATGAAGATGAGCATTTGCTAATAGTTAATAAACCAACAGAAGTGGCCTCTATTCCATCGCAATATCATAAAAATGGTACGATGGCTAATTACGTCAAATATTATTACAATCAACAACAATATGTTAATCGTATCATTCATGTCGTGACGCGCTTAGATAGAGATACAACAGGTTTGATGATGTTTGCAAAACATGGATTTGCCCATGCGATGATGGATAAGCAACTTCAATCAGGTGAATTGAAAAAATATTATCATGCATTAGTTGGTGGAGATTTGTCTCGTTTAAAAAAACATGAGACCATTGATTTACCAATTGGAAGAGACGAGACATCTATTATTAAACGTTGTATCATCGAAAATGGTCAACGTGCAGTTACGGAATATAAATTAGTTGAAATAAATCGCGATATTGCACACGTTGCTGTACAGTTGCATACAGGAAGGACACATCAAATTCGTGTCCATTTTTCAGCAATTGGTTGTCCTTTAATCGGTGATGAGTTATATGGTGGGGACTTAACAAAAGGATTGAATAGGCAAGCACTTCACTGTCAGAAGTTGGTTTTCCTACATCCATTCACAAGAGAGGAGTTAACATTTGAGTTGCCATTACCAAATGATATGGAAGAGTTGATAGAGTAAGGGGAGTCGTTGGTATGACAGAAATGTTAAACAAAGAAGAACAAGAAAAAGAATTATTGTCTCTTTTACAACGTCAAGATATGGAATTATTTAGGGAAAAATTCTTAGATTGGCATTTATATGAACAAGGACAATTTTATTTATCACTTGATAAAAAAGAACGACATTTAATGTATGCTTATCTTTCACCAAAAGAGATGGCAGATATGCTGGATGTGATTGAAGAAGACCATGAAGGATTGACTGACTATATTACAGAAATGTCACCGAATTATGTCGTGGCTATTTTAGAAAGTATGTACACCGATAATGCGGTGGATATTTTAAGTCAGCTAGAAGAAGAAACAGCGCGAAAATACCTAGACAGAATGAAACCTGAAACTTCTGTTAATATGAAAAAACTACTTCATTATGAGGATAAAACAGCTGGTTCAATCATGGCGACAGAATACGTATCCATCGTTGCTAATCAAACGGTACGTTCTGCTCTAACACTATTAAAGAAGAAAGCACAAGAAGCAGAAATTATTTATTATGTCTATGTGGTTAGTCTCAGTAATCAATTGGTGGGAGTTATTTCTTTAAGAGATTTAATTGTCAGTGACGATGATATGATGATTGAAGACATGATGGGTGAACGTGTAATTAGTGTGAGTGTAAATGAAGATCAAGAAGAAGTGGCAAAAATGATTCGTGATTATGACTTTCTTGCAATCCCAGTTGTTGATGATAACAATCACTTATTAGGGATTATTACCGTTGATGATATCATTGACGTTATTGATGATGAGGCAGCTAGTGATTATTCTGGACTAGCTGGTGTTGATGTTGAAGCGACCACTGAAAGCTCATTTCAAGCAGCTCTGAAGCGCTTGCCATGGCTTGTGACGTTGCTCTTTTTAGGAATGTCTACTGCCTCCTTAATCAGTCACTATGAAGTCTTGATTAGTGAAGCTAGCATTTTGGCCGTTTTTATATCTCTTATTACAGGAACAGCGGGGAATGCCGGAACACAATCTTTAGCTGTGGCAGTTAGAAAATTAGCAGTATCTGATGATAAAGAACTAAATTTTTTCTCGCTTGTGATGAGTGAAATTTTGACAGGGATTATTACTGGAGCTGTGACAGGGGTAGTTATTTTTTTAGTAGTTGGATTTTGGAAGCAAAATTTTCCACTTGGACTTGTTATCGGAATAGCCATGCTTTGTGCGATTACGATTGCTAACTTAGCAGGAAGCTTGATTCCTATTTTAATGGAGAAACTTGGTTTTGACCCTGCAGTTGCTAGTGGTCCGTTTATAACGACGTTGAGTGATTTGACTAGTGTGTTGATTTATTTTAATATTGCAGGTTTATTTATGCCTTTAATTATAGGTAGTGTATAATGAAAATAGAAATTTTAAGAAGTCATCATAAAATGGCTTCTTTTTTATCAGGATAATTAAAAAAAGGGGAAACGTCTATGTTGGTTGAACATCAAATAAATTCAAGGTTTGAATGGATTGAGACACATCATTTGTCATCAAGTGAAAAAAACATATTGAGAGAACAGTATCATCTACCAGAAGAAACGCTAGAATATGTAATGGATATCTACGAAAGAAGTAACTATATTACCGATACAGTTAATGATTTGGAATTAATCGTTATTCATGTTCCAACAAAACAACCAAAAGAGATTCGTTATGTATCTCGCCCAGTTAGTTTTTTAGTAAAGGGAAATAAGTTATTTTCTTTTAATGAGGGTGAGAGCATAGTAAGTTATGATGGGGTTAAAAATACGATTAACCAAGATATTAATTCAACACCAATGATATTTCTTTTCGAATTAATTCGAGAATTGATAGATCGATATTTGCCAATTTTAAGAGAAATATCAAAAGAGCGTCACCAAATGGATGATTTGTTGACTGAAAAGGTAAAAAATAAAGATTTAGTCCGTTTATCCTATTTACAACAAACATTAACATTTTTACTTAGTGCTTCAGAAAATAATTTAGAAATACTTGAACAAATAAAGCGTTCTAGATTGGGACAACGTTTTGACGAGCAAACCTTGGAACGTTTAGACGATGCGCTTATTGAAGCAAATCAAGTAGCCCATATGACAGAATTAGAATCAGATATTGTGGATCGTATTGCTCGTATTTTTGATAGTATTATGAATAATAATTTAAATGATACTATGAAATTTTTAACTGTTTGGTCTTTAGCGTTAGCTATTCCGACATTAATTACAGGTTTTTATGGAATGAACATTGACTTGCCACGTTTTCCTTCTGATTATGAATGGATATATGTGGTGATACTTTCTATTATTTTAATTATGTGGTTAATTATGTTTATTAATCATAAAAGAAAATAAAAAGAAAATAGTTTATCATGGTATTTTGACTCTTTGTTAAATAGGACGGATGAGTTAAATCCATAAGATGATGAATTTGAGAGTAATCTCAGATTTATCATCTTTTTTAGTTATTTAATTTTTATAAGACCGTTTATCAAGAAAATTCTTATTCTCATGTTGCTGAATGATTTGAATCCGTACGATACTCTTTTAAGGGTTTTTATATGAGTATTCTTAGCTTCAATTTTTCCATTGGAAAAATCATAAAGAAGGACATTGCGAATACCAGTTTCATATGCAAGTAAGTTTTCTAATTTACCTTTAAATAGCCTATCTAAGCTATTAGGTAAGTTTTTCAACAGTTCAAAAAATGAATCAGCATCTTTATTTCTAAAATGATACGTTAGTAATTGGAAGCTATCGCAGGCTTTTTTTAGATTTGGAGAGAATGAAAGTAGTCGATCAATCATCATTAATTCTGTTAAAAGTGGATATTTAGGAGAAGGAAAACTTCTCCATGTTTTGAATTCAGAAATAGAAATAGTTAGTTGATTTATTAAAAGAAATTTCCAATTTGTTTTTAGTTTATTAACCTCTGATTTTTTCTTTTGGCAAATCAATACCTTCATTTCTCGTACTCTAGATTCATTAAAAGCAGTGTTTAGATGCTTTATAACATGGAATCGATCAATGATAACATCAGCAGTAGGAAACACTTTTTTAGTTAATTGAAAATAGGCAGCGTTCATATCAGTGACAGTGACTAATAATTTTCCTTTCTTCCAGTGATGTACGATTAAAACAAACGGTTAGTTTATCTAATTTTTGACTTGGTAGCATGCGATCTAAATTCATCTACCATTAAAACGTCAAGAAAACTACGTAGTTTAAGTTGATGAGGTAGTTGGGTTTCAACAGACTTAAGCACTTTTAAAACAGTCGTTAATGAGACTTGACATAGCTTGGCAATCAATGTCACAGAGATTTTTTCGGTTAACAGTTCTAAGATTTTTAAGGTAGTGAACTTACTAAGATGACAATTTTTTTCAACAATTTAACATTGTGTTATCCAATGATGGAAACATTTTCTATAATCAAAACGTTGTTTCTTGAGCTTTAAAATAGTAGGTAGGTTTTGATAGGACAATAGGGGAATAAGTCCTTTCAATAATTAGAGTGTTCATTCCATTGATGTTAGCTTCCTATGTACTAATTAAATTTAAATTGTCATCTGTTATTCTTAGCATTTTTTTGATATGATTATCCATGACATGTCGTCTTTTCTATCTAATATTTTTGTTTGATACTTAAATTTCACTAGATAGACGACATGTTTTTAAATAAAATAAACTAAAAAGGACTGATGAATCAGATTTTGATTCATCAGTCCTTTAAATTATAGATTCACGTTTTTTAGTTTTTGTATGTATTTAAACCCACCTGCTATATGGGTAGTTTTAAAGAGCTTCTAGCGTGGTATTAAAAAAGCCTCCTAAGATGATAAGATAGATTTGGTTTCCTGACTACAAACTATCTTATTATCTTAGGAGGTAGGAGATTTCTTATGAAAATGGACAATCAAAGTTTATCACACACAATATGGAAATGTAATAATCACACAGTTTTTGAATCAAAATATAGAAGTCAAGTAATTTATCGAAAATCTAAACAAAGTATAGGAGAAATATTATGATATTTGTGTGAAAGAAAAGGCGTTGAAATCATTATATGTTCCTTGGCAACTAAATCTTTTAGAGAATAAAAAATAATTTGATTATTTTTACTCATATTTTGTTTTTTTAACATTGAAATCTGATATTTTCTCTATATTATTTTCTTTTTCAATTTAGTAATCTAAAGAATATGTTTAAAAAATTATCATACTTTTTTTGTAATAAATTAACACGATATACTTTACAAAAAAATAAAATTACATGAAATTTTTCAAATAAAAAAAATCTGATTTTATTGATTTAATAATGTTTTTTTAAAATCAATATATATTTTAAAAAAAAAAAGTTAATTAAAAATCCTTTTATTATAAAAAAAGTTATTAAGTATGAAAATAACTACTATATAAATTCAGACATATATTTTGTTTTTATTTTAATCGTTATTGTATTATATAATAGCGCTGACAATAAAATATTAGGAGGAAAAAGATTTGAATCACAAAGAGGGTTATAAAAAAAGGTACAAAATGTACAAATCAGGAAAATTTTGGGTAGTTGCAGGTCTTTTCTTTTTAGGTAGTGTAGTAATCAGTGATGTACATGTATATGCACAAGAATCAGAAATAACAACAGCGGAAGTAGTTACGGAAGTGATGGAAATTGGAGACCCTGTCACTGAAGAAGCGACATCAGCTAAAGAGCAATCTAGTGTATTAACTTTTGGAAAACAGGTTAGTACAGTTCAAAAAGTAGCACCTTTAACTAATGTTGAAGAGGAACACAAAAATGAAGTCAATGAGAATGTAGAATCAGTAGAGGCAGAGGATTTTATTTTAGTAGTAAATCCAATCAAAGATACTGATACAGTGATTACTGGAATTGCGAATAAAAATGCTTTAGTAACTGTAATGGATGAACAAGGAAATATTTTATGTGAAGGACGAGCGGATGAAGAAGGTAATTTCTTAATGTCTATGAATAGTTTATCCAAGCATTTTCAAATTAAAGTTAAATCCAACTCTAATGGTAACGAATCAATACAAGATGTCGTAGTAAATAAGGTTGAGGAAGTTACTGCTACAGAAAAAAGAATTGTCAAACAATCTAGAAGTGAGTCTTATAAAGAAAATATTACCTCTAAAAATAAATTGAATCCTAATCTTTTTGGAAGTAGAGTGTGAACCACAGAGCTTTGAAGATGTTAAATCGGTTTCTCTAAATACTAATAAAAATGCTGGGGTTTCTGTGCTACCTAATACCGATTTTGAAACGTTAGAAAATTGGATACACCGTAATCGAAATGGTTCGGGTCCTTACAGTGATGTTAGAAAATTTAAAGAAGCAGATCAAGATGGGTTTTATAGAGGAATTGATGAAAAAAATAAAGAAATGAATGTTGGTTATAGACCTAATAAGGATGGAAGTATTAGTATAAAGCATTATAATACGAGTAATATTTATACGTATAGTTTAATGTCTTTGAGTTCTCCTTTAGTAGAAGGAAACAGATATAAAATGATTTTTAGTACAAATTATCCTACTTCAAATAAAAATGTTAAAGTCAAATTTAGAATTGCAGAAGAAAGTAAAGTTTTAGATACCAAATATGGTGGTTTTAAGATAAAAGTAGATGGAAAAGGTGTATCATATACAGATGATTGGATTACGCCCAAAAATGGATTACATGAACTTGAATTTACTAGCAAAACTAATGAGAGTGTTTATATTGAAATTAGAACTAATGCTGCTTCAAGTGGTACAATAGACTTTTCAAATATAAGTTTTGTAGATATCACTCCACCAGGAAATCCTATTCTTAATCCTATAGAGGTTAATGATACAAAGATTACAGGAAAAGTATCTCAAAGTGATATGGAGCAAGGTGGGAGAACTGTTCTAGCGGGTGACATAGTAAATATTCTGAAAATAGAATCTGATGGCACAGAAACGCTTTTAGGAACAACTACAGTTAATGAAAATAGCGAGTGGAGTTATTCTCTAGAAAATCCAGCTAAATCTAATCAAGTATATAAAGTATATATTACTAATCCTAATTCTAAGATTGATAGTGAGAGTGTAACAAAACAAGTACCTTTTTCAGCGGACTCACACAAACCAGAGCTTAACCAACCTACTGAAGGTGACGAGTCAATCACAGGTAAAGGTCAACCAGGTGATAAGATTGTCATTACTGACAAAGATGGTAATGTGATCGGTGAAGGTAACGTGGGAGAAGACGGTAAGTTTGAAATTACTCCAACTCGCCCATTAGTACCAGGTGAGACAATCACAGCGACACCAAATACAGATGGCAAAGAAGGCACACCAAGTGACACAACAGTAGCTGAAAAACCATTTGACAAAGACTCACACAAACCAGAGCTTAACCAACCTACTGAAGGCGATCAAGTGGTAACCGGTACAGGGACACCAGGAGACGATATTAAGTTAACGGATAAAGATGGTAATGTGATCGGTGAAGGTAACGTGGGAGAAGACGGTAAGTTTGAAATTACCCCAACTCGCCCATTAGTACCAGGTGAGACAATCACAGCGACACCAAATACAGATGGCAAAGAAGGCACACCAAGTGACACAACAGTGGCTGAAAAACCATTTGACCAAGATGCACATAAATCAGAGGTTAACCAACCAACAGAAGGCGACGAGTCAATCACAGGTAAAGGTCAACCAGGTGACAAGATTGTCATCACAGATAAAGATGGTAACGTGATTGGTGAAGGAGAAGTGGGAGAAGATGGTAACTTCAATATCAAACCCGAACGTCCATTAGTACCAGGAGAAACAATCACAGCGACACCAAATACAGATGGCAAAGAAGGCACACCAAGTGACACAACAGTGGCTGAAAAACCATTTGACCAAGATGCACATAAACCAGAGGTTAACCAACCAACAGAAGGCGACGAGTCAATCACAGGTAAAGGTCAACCAGGTGACAAGATTGTCATCACAGACAAAGATGGTAACGTGATTGGTGAAGGAGAAGTGGGAGAAGATGGTAACTTCAATATCAAACCCGAACGTCCATTAGTACCAGGAGAAACAATCACTGCGACACCAAGTACAGATGGCAAAGAAGGCACACCAAGTGACACAAGAGTGGCTGAAAAACCATTTGACCAAGATGCACATAAACCAGAAATTAACCAACCAACAGAAGGCGACGAGTCAATCACAGGTAAAGGTCAACCAGGTGACAAGATTGTCATCACAGACAAAGATGGTAACGTGATTGGTGAAGGAGAAGTGGGAGAAGATGGTAAGTTTGAAATTACACCAACTCGCCCATTAGTACCAAACGAAGTAATCACTGCGACACCAAGTACAGATGGCAAAGAAGGCACACCAAGTGACACAAGAGTGGCTGAAAAACCATTTGACCAAGATGCACATAAACCAGAGGTTAACCAACCAACAGAAGGCGACGAGTCAATCACAGGTAAAGGTCAACCAGGTGACAAGATTGTCATCACAGACAAAGATGGTAACGTGATTGGTGAAGGAACAGTTGATAAAGATGGTAACTTCAATATCAAACCCGAACGTCCATTAGTACCAAACGAAGTAATCACTGCGACACCAAGTACAGATGGCAAAGAAGGCACACCAAGTGACACAAGAGTGGCTGAAAAACCATTTGACCAAGATGCACATAAACCAGAGGTTAACCAACCAACAGAAGGCGACGAGTCAATCACAGGTAAAGGTCAACCAGGTGACAAGATTGTCATCACAGACAAAGATGGTAACGTGATTGGTGAAGGAGAAGTGGGAGAAGATGGTAACTTCAATATCAAACCCGAACGTCCATTAGTACCAAACGAAGTAATCACTGCGACACCAAGTACAGATGGCAAAGAAGGCACACCAAGTGACACAAGAGTGGCTGAAAAACCATTTGACCAAGATGCACATAAACCAGAGGTTAACCAACCAACAGAAGGCGACGAGTCAATCACAGGTAAAGGTCAACCAGGTGACAAGATTGTCATCACAGACAAAGATGGTAACGTGATTGGTGAAGGAGAAGTGGGAGAAGATGGTAACTTCAATATCAAACCCGAACGTCCATTAGTACCAAACGAAGTAATCACTGCGACACCAAGTACAGATGGCAAAGAAGGCACACCAAGTGACACAACAGTGGCTGAAAAACCATTTGACCAAGATGCACATAAACCAGAGGTTAACCAACCAACAGAAGGCGACGAGTCAATCACAGGTAAAGGTCAACCAGGTGACAAGATTGTCATTACAGACAAAGATGGTAACGTGATTGGTGAAGGAGAAGTGGGAGAAGATGGTAACTTCAATATCAAACCCGAACGTCCATTAGTACCAAACGAAGTAATCACTGCGACACCAAGTACAGATGGCAAAGAAGGCACACCAAGTGACACAACAGTGGCTGAAAAACCATTTGATCAAGATGCACATAAACCAGAGGTTAACCAACCAACAGAAGGCGACGAGTCAATCACAGGTAAAGGTCAACCAGGTGACAAGATTGTCATCACAGACAAAGATGGTAACGTGATTGGTGAAGGAGAAGTGGGAGAAGATGGTAACTTCAATATCAAACCCGAACGTCCATTAGTACCAAACGAAGTAATCACTGCGACACCAAGTACAGATGGCAAAGAAGGCACACCAAGTGACACAACAGTGGCTGAAAAACCATTTGACCAAGATGCACATAAACCAGAGGTTAACCAACCAACAGAAGGCGACGAGTCAATCACAGGTAAAGGTCAACCAGGTGACAAGATTGTCATCACAGACAAAGATGGTAACGTGATTGGTGAAGGAGAAGTGGGAGAAGATGGTAACTTCAATATCAAACCCGAACGTCCATTAGTACCAAACGAAGTAATCACTGCGACACCAAGTACAGATGGCAAAGAAGGCACACCAAGTGACACAACAGTGGCTGAAAAACCATTTGACCAAGATGCACATAAACCAGAGGTTAACCAACCAACAGAAGGCGACGAGTCAATCACAGGTAAAGGTCAACCAGGTGACAAGATTGTCATTACAGACAAAGATGGTAACGTGATTGGTGAAGGAGAAGTGGGAGAAGATGGTAACTTCAATATCAAACCCGAACGTCCATTAGTACCAAACGAAGTAATCACTGCGACACCAAGTACAGATGGCAAAGAAGGCACACCAAGTGACACAACAGTGGCTGAAAAACCATTTGATCAAGATGCACATAAACCAGAGGTTAACCAACCAACAGAAGGCGACGAGTCAATCACAGGTAAAGGTCAACCAGGTGACAAGATTGTCATCACAGACAAAGATGGTAACGTGATTGGTGAAGGAGAAGTGGGAGAAGATGGTAAGTTTGAAATTACGCCAACTCGCCCATTAGTACCAAACGAAGTAATCACTGCGACACCAAGTACAGATGGCAAAGAAGGCACACCAAGTGACACAAGAGTGGCTGAAAAACCATTTGACCAAGATGCACATAAACCAGAGGTTAACCAACCAACAGAAGGCGACGAGTCAATCACAGGTAAAGGTCAACCAGGTGACAAGATTGTCATCACAGACAAAGATGGTAACGTGATTGGTGAAGGAGAAGTGGGAGAAGATGGTAACTTCAATATCAAACCCGAACGTCCATTAGTACCAAACGAAGTAATCACCGCGACACCAAGTACAGATGGCAAAGAAGGCACACCAAGTGACACAACAGTGGCTGAAAAACCATTTGACCAAGATGCACATAAACCAGAGGTTAACCAACCAACAGAAGGCGACGAGTCAATCACAGGTAAAGGTCAACCAGGTGACAAGATTGTCATTACAGACAAAGATGGTAACGTGATTGGTGAAGGAGAAGTGGGAGAAGATGGTAACTTCAATATCAAACCCGAACGTCCATTAGTACCAAACGAAGTAATCACTGCGACACCAAGTACAGATGGCAAAGAAGGCACACTAAGTGACACAACAGTGGCTGAAAAACCATTTGATCAAGATGCACATAAACCAGAGGTTAACCAACCAACAGAAGGCGACGAGTCAATCACAGGTAAAGGTCAACCAGGTGACAAGATTGTCATCACAGACAAAGATGGTAACGTGATTGGTGAAGGAGAAGTGGGAGAAGATGGTAAGTTTGAAATTACGCCAACTCGCCCATTAGTACCAAACGAAGTAATCACTGCGACACCAAGTACAGATGGCAAAGAAGGCACACCAAGTGACACAACAGTGGCTGAAAAACCATTTGATCAAGATGCACATAAACCAGAGGTTAACCAACCAACAGAAGGCGACGAGTCAATCACAGGTAAAGGTCAACCAGGTGACAAGATTGTCATCACAGACAAAGATGGTAACGTGATTGGTGAAGGAGAAGTGGGAGAAGATGGTAAGTTTGAAATTACACCAACTCGCCCATTAGTACCAAACGAAGTAATCACTGCGACACCAAGTACAGATGGCAAAGAAGGCACACCAAGTGACACAAGAGTGGCTGAAAAACCATTTGACCAAGATGCACATAAACCAGAGGTTAACCAACCAACAGAAGGCGACGAGTCAATCACAGGTAAAGGTCAACCAGGTGACAAGATTGTCATTACAGATAAAGATGGCAATGTGATTGGTGAAGGTAAAGTGGGAGAAGACGGAAAGTTTGAAATTACGCCAACTCGCCCATTAGTACCAGGTGAGCTGTTGATTGTTACACCATATACAAATGGTAAGGGTGGAACATCAACGAGTACAGTAGTGAAAAAATTCGATAAAGTTACACCAACTCAACGAGGAAATGGAAATAGTAATATAAATAAGGATACTTTTATTAGGAAAGATATTATACCAAGTATAAAGAATACGAGTAAGAAACAGACATTACCTCAGACAGGTAGTGGGACTTCTTCAGGCTTAATGTCATTAGGAACTATACTTTCAAGCTTATCTGGATTATTTATCTTCAGAAGAAATAGAAAATAAAAAAATATATAGCAAAAAGGAGGAGAAACTTGTTGTAGAAGGAAGTAGCTAAAATTATCAAACATGAGTTAAAAGGTTAATTTAGATATAAATATTTTTATGCTTGACAATTATTTTGTATCGTATTGATAGATTAAAGTGGCTCTTTGCCAAATAGGACGGATGAGTTAAATCCATAAGATGATGAATTTGAGAGTAATCTCAGATTTATCATCTTTTTTAGTTATTTAATTTTTATAAGACCGTTTATCAAGAAAATTCTTATTCTCATGTTGCTGAATGATTTGAATCCATTAGCGGAACTAGATTTTTTATCCTGTCTGTCTAAAAGATGGTGGTCAATACACTAGAAATATATTCTGAAAAGTTAGGATTTGATTATAAAATAGATGTGAATAATATTTATAACATTATGTTTAATCAGTGGATAGTCTTCTTTTTTTAAAAAAAAAGATAGTCAGTACCAGGATACATTAGAAATTACAGATAAAGAAGCAGCCTTTTTACTCTCGCGGATGGAACACTTCCAAATATTTTGCTTATAAGCTAATCCATTCATTAAACACGAGTAATACAAAAAAACGTTGAACCGTTTGTATGATCGTGTTAATCGTTGTAATTCTGTAAAACAATTAAGTCATATTTTGATGATTAGAACTAAGTATGAGCAGATGAGTTATTTAAACATATTAGATGGTAATAAATATCAAGAAGCAGCCCATGGAATTTATGATTTATATTTAAACCATTCATTAGATAGAAAAGTGCGGATGAAGAAAATGGAAAAACTATCTTTTTCAGTTGTGATTCTATTAATCCTTTTTTATAGACGAGATAATCAGATAGAGTGTAACTCTTGGAATGATATAGCGAACGATAATATAGAAGATGAGTTTCTAGAAGTATTGAAAAGTAAGTTTAAAGGATATTCTTTAGAAGAAATGAATCAGATGAACGATGTTTTCCATCAGATAAAACTACCAATGATTGATTTTTATTAATAAATGACAAACAAAAAAAGAGATGGTTTCCATCTCTTTTTTGTATAAAGATAATTGAAAATCTTATAGTAATTTGTTGTAGAATTCAACTACGTAAGATTCGTCAACTTCTTGTGGTAATTCATCACGTTCTGGTAAACGAGTAATGCTTCCTTCTAATTTTTCAGCATCAAAGCTTACAAATGAAGGGCGACCTAAAGTTGATTCAACAGCATCTTTAACGATTGTTAATTCTTTAGATTTTTCACGAATAGAAATAACTTGTCCAACAGACACTTCGTATGAAGGAATGTCAACACGTTTGCCATCTACTAAAACGTGACCGTGGTTAACTAATTGACGTGCTTGACGACGAGTTGTAGCTAAACCTAGACGGTATACAACGTTATCTAAACGTTGTTCTAAAAGGATCATGAAGTTAACACCGTGTTTACCTTCTTTGATTTTTCCAGCTCTCATGAAAAGGTTACGGAATTGACGTTCATTTAAACCATACATATGGCGTAATTTTTGTTTTTCAGTTAATTGCATACCATATTCTGATTTGTTTCTTCTTTGGTTTGGTCCGTGTTGTCCTGGTGCATATGGACGACGAGCCAATTCTTTACCAGTTCCTGATAAAGATACGCCTAAACGACGAGATAATTTCCAACTTGGTCCTGTATAACGAGACATTAAAAAATCCTCCAATATAATTTTATTTGGAGTAAAATAATTTCTTGAAAATATTAATAGACGCTTAGTTTATTCTTCAATCTTCACCTTTGCAGCCGCGGTTACACAATTGAACCCATACAGGCAAACAAACTAATTAACGTGCTACTTATTTTCTAGCTGCATTATTTTACACAAAATCCATTATACTTGATGGCTTTAGAAAAGACAAGAATAAATTAATAGTTTATAAAATTGTTTTTCATTAGAAATTTGACGTATTTTATCCATATTTTTATTAAACTTTTAGTAGATTTGAATGAAATTTTGATATATAGTATCTACTGTAAATAAAAGTTTGTTCAAAAAATAACAATGTTGTTACAGGAAGGAATAAGACAAATGGCACAACAATCGGAATTAATGACAAAATTAGATGCATCCATCGAAAAAAAAGAGGAATTAATTCAAAAACATTTTGGAAAATATGCGATGCGTTCTGTATTAGCGGCGTTATATTTAAGTTTGGGATCGGCTATTGCAATAGGATTAGGATTAAAATTTACTGACCCTGCTATGGGGAAAGTTTTATATGCCATGGCATTTGGTTTGGGGTTAGCATTAATTATATTTTTAAACGCAGAGTTAGGAACATCAAACATGATGTATATGACTGTTGCAACCTATCGAAAAAAATTAGCGCCTAGTAGAGCATTGAAAATATTGCTCGTTTGTGTACTCTTTAATTTGATTGGTGCGTTTGTTATAGCATATCTATTATCTCTTACAGGAGCCTTTAGAGGACTTCCATCAGATAATTTTTTAACTCATTTAGTTGAAGGAAAATTCCAAAAAGGAATAATGCAGACATTAGTTGAAGGTATTTTTGCTAATGTTATTGTCAATTTAGCAGTTCTAATGTCAATGAAGTTAAAAGATGATGTGGGTAGATTGTTTGGTATTATCTTAGTTATTTTTATTTTTACCTTCTTAGGATTTGAACACGTTATCGCCAATTTCATTTATTTTCCATTAGCTTATTTTTCATCAAGTGGAATGATTGCTGGGATGACAGTTGGCGCGGTGGCAACCAATATTATCTTCACTTTTATTGGGAATTTTATTGGTGGAGGGTTAGTCATAGGATTAACTTATGCGTGGTTAAATAAAGATGAGAGCGTTCATTATTTAGATTAAAAATAAAAAAGTTTGTCATACAATTTGTATGACAAACTTTTTTATTGAATAAAGATAACATCCTCAGGTGCATAGTTTGGATGATCTTCATTAATGTGATCATAGAACATAATACCATTTATATGATCAATTTCATGTTGCACAACAATCGCCATATAATTTTTCAAACGAATTTTATGTTGTTCACCAGTCATATCGTAATATGACACAGTAATACGAGCATTTCTGACAACATATCCTGGAACAGGACGATCAACAGATAAACAGCCTTCGCCTTCTTCAAGGGCAGCTTGTTGGACAGAATGACTTAAGATTTTTGGATTATACATGACAGTGCTTAATAGTGGTTCTGGATTTTCCTCTGATTGACCAGGAATTTCTATCGCAATAATGCGTTTTGAAATATTAAGTTGAGGAGCAGCAAGACCAACACCACCACGTAGTTGATACTTTTCGGCAAGTTCTGGATCTTGACTATTTTTAAGAAATTCTTGCATACGTTTTCCTAACTCGATATCCTCCTCAGACAAAGGTAAATCAACCTCTTTAGCCACTTCACGAAGGGTAGGATGCCCTTCACGGATAATATCATCCATTGTAATCATCAATATCCCTTCCTTTCTATCTAATTATAGTACTTTTCATTCTACCATAAAACAAAAATGATTAGAAATAAATTGCTAAAATCTATAATAAATGTTATTTATACTTATTTTATTTTGGTAATAGAATGATGAAAACTTTCATATTTTTCTAATAAAGTAAAACAGATATGTTATTATTCTAAAGGATTTATGTCTAATGAACAAATTAACGGGAGGCTATTTATTAAATGAGTAAGCAGCAGTTTGGCATGGTTGGATTAGGTGTTATGGGAAGAAATTTAGCATTAAATAGTGAAGGAAAAGGATATAGTGTATCAGTCTACAGTCACTTTTATAATGAAACGAAAGAATTCCTTGAGGCTTATCCTGAAAGAAATATTAAAGGGTTTGAATTAATTGAGTCATTTGTTCAATCAATTGAAAAACCTAGAAAAATTATGTTAATGGTAACTGCTGGAGAGATTACAGATAAAATGATAGAACAGTTGTTACCTCATTTAGAAAAAGAGGATATGTTGATTGATGGCGGTAACACACATTATGAAGACACACTTAGACGGAGTCGTTATTTAGAAACATATGGGATTAATTTTATTGGATCAGGTGTGTCTGGTGGAGAAGAAGGAGCACTTAATGGACCGTCACTGATGCCAGGAGGACAACGTGAAGCATATGAGTTAATTAAACCATTATTTGAAGATATTGCAGCAAAAGCACATGATGGCAAATCGTGTGTATCCTATATTGGGCCAGATGGTGCTGGGCATTTTGTTAAAATGGTTCATAATGGGATTGAGTATGGTGATATGCAATTAATTGCCGAAGTGTTTGATATTTTGACAAGAGGGCTTCATCTAAGTATTGAAGAAGTATCAGATATTTTTAGTATGTGGAATGAAGGCGAATTAAATAGCTATTTAATGAGTATTACTTCAGAATTATTGAAACGAAAAGATGACTTAGACACAGAAGATTATATTATCTCTAATATTTTAGATAAAGCAGGAAATAAAGGGACTGGGAAATGGACCAGTCAAAATGCACTAGATTTAGGAGTGCCATTACCATTAGTAACAGAAGCAGTATTTGCTAGATTTATGTCTGCTTTAAAAGAAGAAAGATGTGTCGCAAGTAAGTTGCTGAGTGGACCAACTACAACAATATCGTGTGATAAAAAAGAAATAATTGAAAAAATTAGACAGGCTCTTTATTTTAGTAAAATTATGAGTTATGCTCAAGGATTTTCTCAAATGATGACGGCAAGCAATGACTCTAATTGGCAATTGAACTATGGAGAAATTGCTCAAATTTTTAGAGAAGGATGCATTATCCGTGCACAATTCTTACAAAAAATTACGGATGCTTACACAAAGAATCCAACACTTAAAAATTTAATGTTAGATGATTACTTCTTAGATATTGTGACAAATTATCAAGAGGCAATTCGTGAGGTTGTGTCGTTAGCGATAAAACTTGGTATTCCTGCCCCAACTCTTTCATCAGCTATTGCGTATTATGATTCATATCGCTCAAAAGACTTACCAGCAAACATTATTCAAGCGCAAAGAGATTATTTTGGTGCACATACTTATGAGCGAAAAGATCGAGACGGAATATTTCATTATGATTGGTACAAAAAAGATAAATAAAACGAGAATTAAGTGTATGAAACAGTTGCTTTTATGCTAAAAATCATGTAAAGTACCATTGTGTGATAAATCGTCACATACCTATTACTTGGTACATCGAATCACCAACGATATACTCAGTTTTGGGAAAATAATATAGAAGAGGTGAAAGACATGGCAATTTCAAAAGAACGCAAGAACGAAATCATTAAAGAATACGCACGTCACGAAGGAGATACTGGTTCTCCAGAAGTACAAATCGCTGTTTTAACTGCAGAAATCAATGCATTAAACGAGCATGCACACGTGCATAAAAAAGACCACCATTCATACCGTGGATTAATGAAAAAAGTTGGTCACCGTCGTAACTTATTAGCTTACTTACGTAAAAATGATGTTCAACGTTACCGTGAATTAATCAAACGTTTAGGCTTACGTCGTTAATTAATTTAGCTAAGAATAAGAGGACAAGTGAGGTCGTTTTGATCTCGCTTTTCTTTTAATAAAAAACCGAGGATGAGCTGATTGTCTACTATGCAAATATGAGTTTTCTTAAATTTTTGAGATGATTGATATTTGTTTAGTAGTCTGTTCACCTCGAGTATGTAAAGGAGAAAAACAATGCATAGTGAAAAACGTGTATTTAAAACAACTTGGGGAGGCCGTCCATTATCAGTTGAAATTGGTCAATTAGCCAAACAAGCAAATGGAGCAGTTTTAGTAAGATATGGAGATACAGTTGTATTAAGTGTTGCAGTGGCTTCAAAACAAGCCAAAGATGTTGATTTTTTCCCATTAACAGTTAACTACGAAGAAAAAATGTATGCTGTTGGGAAAGTACCAGGAGGTTTCATTAAACGTGAAGGTCGTCCAAGTGAAGCGGCGACATTGACAGCTCGTTTGATTGATCGTCCAATTCGTCCAATGTTTGCTGAAGGATTTCGTAATGAAGTTCAAATAACTAACACAGTCATGAGTGTGGAACAAGATTGTTCACCTGAAATGGCAGCCATGTTAGGCTCATCTTTAGCTTTATGTGTATCTGATATTCCATTTAATGGTCCAATCGCTGGTGTTGAAGTTGGTTTTGTTGATGGGGAGTATGTGATTAACCCAACTGTTGAACAAGCTGAACAAACAACGATTGAATTATCAGTAGCAGGAACAAAAGATGCGATTAACATGGTTGAAAGTGGTGCAAGAGAAGTGTCTGAAGAAGATATGTTAGGTGCCCTTTTATTTGGTCATGACGAAATCAAACGCTTAGTTGCCTTCCAAGAAGAAATTGCCAAGGAAATTGGCAAAGAAAAAATGGAAATCGACTTATTACAAGTTGATGCTGAGTTAGAAAAAGAAATCAATGATACATATATGCCTCGTATGACACAAGCCATTCAAACAGAAGAAAAATTAGCTCGTGAAGACAACATTTCAGCTTTAAAAGATGAAGTAATCGCTGTTTATGAAGAAAAATTCGCTGAAGACGAAGAATCTGCTAAATGGATGAAAGAAGTACGTCAAATTTTAGAAGACATGGAAAAAAATGAAGTTCGTCGTCTGATTACAGTTGAAAAAGTTCGTCCTGATGGTCGTAAAATTGATGAAATTCGTCCGTTATCATCAGAAGTTGGTATTCTACCACGTGTTCATGGTTCTGGATTATTTACTCGTGGACAAACGCAAGCTTTATCAGTTTGTACATTAGCACCACTTGGCGAACATCAAATTATTGATGGTTTAGGTGTGGAAGAAAGCAAACGATTCATACATCATTATAACTTCCCACAATACTCAGTTGGTTCAACTGGACCAATGAGATCACCAGGTCGTCGTGAAATTGGACATGGTGCATTAGGTGAACGTGCGATGGCACAAGTTATTCCAAATGAACAAGATTTTCCATACATGATTCGTGTCGTTTCAGAAGTATTAGAATCAAATGGTTCTTCTTCTCAAGCAAGTATTTGTGCTGGAATCTTAGCTTTAATGGACGCTGGTGTACCGATTAAAGCACCTGTTGCTGGTATTGCAATGGGACTTGTAATGGATGGAGATAACTACACTATTTTAACAGATATTCAAGGTATGGAAGACCACTTAGGTGACATGGATTTTAAAGTTGCCGGAACAAAAGATGGTATTACAGCCTTACAAATGGATATTAAAATTGAAGGTATTACAGAAGCTATCTTAACAGAAGCTCTAGCTCAAGCGAAAAAAGCACGTATGGAAATTCTAGCTGAATTAACATCAACGATTGCTGAACCTCGTAAAGAGTTAAGTAAATATGCTCCTAAGATTGAAATGATTCAAATCAAACCTGAAAAAATTAAAGATGTTATCGGTAAAGGTGGCGAAACCATCAACAAAATTATCGAAGAAACTGACGTTAAAATTGATATTGATCAAGAAGGTAATGTAAGTATTGCTCATCAAGATCAAGAAAAAATTAATCGTGCGATTGAAATCATTAAAGACTTAGTTCGTGAAGTTGAAGTGGGACAAGTATACTTAGCTAAAGTTGTAAGAATTGAAAAATTCGGTGCTTTTGTTAACTTATTCAAAGGGAAAGATGCCTTAGTGCATATTTCTCAATTCTCGCATGAACGTGTGAATAAAGTAGAAGATGTGGTTAAATTAGGCGATGAAATTCTTGTGAAAGTGACAGAAATTGACCGTCAAGGACGCGTTAATGCTTCACGTAAAGCAATGATTGAAAAACCTAAAGAAGAGAAAAAAGAAGAAACAAAAGAAAAATCTGAATAAAATAAAAAATCACCCATTAGAGTTATCTAGTGGGTGATTTTTTATTCGTTAGATAGTTGAGGGATTTCTTCTAGCAAAGTCATAAAATAAAAATTTGTCCACACGATGTCTGCTGTCTGTATATTGAAATTGTTCTGCATTGGCTAAAAAGACGCGACTTTGAATGGAAACAATATTGGTATCTTGAGGATTTAAATCAAGGTATTGTTTTTCTTCTTGATTTAATTTCACTACGCGAATTTCTTTTTCCGCGAATGAAATTTGTAAATTTAAGTCTTTCTCAATGTATTTATAAATAGAGTCTTCACCGATTTCTTTTGTGAGAGTAGGAATAAATCGACATAAAAGATAGTCCGTATCTAAAATAATTTTTTGTTTATCAATCTCACGAGTTCGAATCATTTTCCATGCTTGCTCTCCTACAGAAAATCCAGTGAGTGATTCAAGTTCTTTGTCAATAATGATTTTTTCTAAGAAAATAACGTTTGTAATACTTTGATAACCATAAGCATTTTGCAATTCTTTATAGCTCGTTAATCCAGATATAGGAAATCTTAACTGTTCTCGTTTTAAAACAAGTGACCCTTTTCCATGTATTTTTTGAATATAACCGTTAGTCATAAGAAGATTTAATGCTTTTCTTATAGTGTCCCTGGATACTTTAAATTGCTTAACGTATTGATTTTCACTAGGTAAATAATCTCCAGGTAAAAATTCTCCTCTTAAAATGCTATTTTCTATTGATTGATAAATGATTTCGTATGCTTTCATTTCATTACCACCTCCCAATTAACTTGTATGAACAACTTTATTAAACAGTATAGAACAAAAAAATAAAAACGTTTTAAAAATGATAAAACTCTAATTAATTGTTATTTATTTTAATAACTTGTTAGTATTAATCTATACAAGTGTCTGTTTTTAATGTGTATATTATATATTATTAGATTTTTTATGACAAAATGATGTGAATTAGAATGATGGAAAATAAATAAAATGTGTTAGCGCTTTACAAAGTGGTGAGGAGGGTGTATATTTTATTTAGGATAACTTGTATGTACAAGCGAAAGGAGAAAGAAGATGGGAAAATTTAATCAAGATGCATTATTATTACTAGACTATGTTGGTGGTAAAGAAAATATTGCCGCAGTTACACATTGTGCCACACGTATGAGGTTTGTTTTAAACGATCCATCAAAAGCACAGGAAGATAAGATTGAAGATATTTCTTGTGTGAGAGGGATTTTTACAAATGCTGGACAATTCCAAGTCATTATTGGGAATGAAGTGCCAACATTTTATCAAGAATTTATGTCAGTATCAGGGATTCAAGGTGGAACAAAAGAAGAAATTAAATCAGCAGCAAAACAAAATCAAAACATGCTACAACGTGCAGTAACCGTTTTAGCAGAAATTTTTACGCCATTATTGCCAGCAATTATTGTTGGGGGATTAATTTTAGGTTTTAGAAATATTTTAGAAGCAGTACCAATGGGATTTTTGGATGGCAAAACGATTACTGAGTCATCTACTTTTTGGAATGGGGTGAATGGTTTCTTATGGTTACCAGGTGAAGCGATTTTCCATTTCTTACCAGTAGGAATTACATGGAGTATTGCTAAAAAAATGAAAGGAACTGAAATATTAGGGATTGTTTTAGGTATTACTTTAGTATCACCACAACTTTTAAATGCCTATGCAGTTAATTCAACAAGTGCAGCAGATATTGCAGCTAATTGGAGTTGGGATTTTGGTTTCTTTACAATGGATAAAATTGGGTATCAAGCACAAGTTATTCCAGCGATGTTAGCAGGTTTTATGTTAGTTTACTTAGAAAGATTTTTAAGAAAACACATACCAGAAGCTATTTCAATGATTTTTGTTCCATTCTTTGCACTATTACCGACTATTTTAGCAGCACATTTAATTTTAGGACCAATTGGTTGGAAAATAGGTTCAGCCATTTCAACAGTCGTTAATACAGGATTAACTTCTTCATTAAATTGGTTATTTGCAGCTGTGTTTGGTACATTTTATGCACCACTTGTTATTACGGGATTACATCATACAACCTTAGCAATTGATCAACAACTAGTAGCAGATTTTGGGTCAACTAATCTTTGGCCAATGATTTGTTTATCAAATATTGCTCAAGGAGCAGCTGTTTTAGCTGTTGTTTATGCTCATAGAGGAAATAAAAAAGAAGAACAAGTATCTGTTCCATCAGTTATTTCAGCTTGGTTAGGTGTAACAGAACCTGCGATGTTTGGGATTAATTTAAAATATATGTACCCATTTGTTGCGGCAATGATTGGTAGTGGAATTGCTGGTTTATTCGTGACATTATTTGGTGTTAGAGCCCTATCAATTGGAGTGGGGGGATTACCAGGTATTTTAGCGATTGTGCCAAAATATTACGGTGTATTCTTTATCGGAATGATCATCGCTGTTGCAGTCCCATTCGTCTTAACGTTGTTCTTTAGAAGAGCAGGAATATTCAACCAACTTGATAGAGTAGGAGAAGCGATTTCGCCAATAGATGAAAGTTTAAGTGGGCCGATTGCTTCTGAAGAAGTAATTAGTGAAGTCGTAACAGTTTATGCGCCATTGGTGGGAGATATGGCACCAATTACTGAATCAAAAGATCCAGTATTCTCACAAGGTACGATGGGACAAGGAGTTGTGATTGAACCAAGTGAAGGTCATGTTTATGCGCCAATGAACGGAACGATTAGTTTAGTCTTTCCAAGTAAACATGCCATTGGGATTACAGATGATCATGGAATTGACATGTTAATTCATGTGGGATTAGATACTGTCAATTTAAACGGTCAATATTTTGAAACACATGTCAAACAAGGTGATAGAGTGACTGTCGGTGATTTATTATTAGATTTTGATATTGAGGGAATTAAAGAATCAGGATTCTTAACCCAAACACAAATTGTGATTACAAATTCTGATAGTTATCAAGTAGATCCAATTATAAAAGATGGTTACGTAAATAAAGACACTAGTATTTTACAAGTAAAACCGATTTAGTAAAGGAAGTGGCATCATTGAGTTTTAAGGATAAAGTAATTTATCAAATTTATCCAAAATCATTTTATGATAAAAATGGTGATGGAGTGGGTGATTTACAAGGAATTATTGAAAAATTACCCTATCTAGAAACGTTAGGAATAGATATGATTTGGTTAAATCCTATTTATCCAAGTCCACAAAAGGATAATGGCTATGACATTTCCAATTATATTGCGATTGATCCTGTTTTTGGAACAGAAGATGATTTTAAAGAATTAGTAAAAAAAGCACGTGAACGAAATATAGAAATCATGCTTGATATGGTACTAAATCATGTTTCAATTGAGCATGAGTGGTTTAAAAAAGCAGTGAATGGAGATGCTTATTATCAAGATTTCTTTATATTAAGAAGTGAACCGACAAATTGGGAGTCAAAATTTGGTGGAAATGCGTGGTCGCGATTTGGTCAGACCGATGATTACTTTTTACACTTATATGATAAAACACAAGCTGATTTAAATTGGCGAAATCCAAATGTTAGAAAAGAATTATATAAAGTCGTTGATTTTTGGACAAATCTGGGTGTAAAAGGGTTACGATTTGATGTTATTAATGTTATTGGAAAAGATGATGTATTAAAAGATGCGACTGATATGATTGGAAAAGCTGAGTACACGGACAAACCAATTGCCCACACGTTTATTCATGAAATGAATCGTGAGACATTTGGAAAAGATCCATCAATCATTACAGTGGGCGAGATGAGTTCAACTACCATTGAAAATGGTATTTTATATACTGCCCCTGAAAGAGAAGAGTTAAGTATGATTTTTAATTTTCACCATTTGAAAGTTGATTATAAGGATGGAAAAAAATGGACTATCATGCCATATAATTTTAACGAACTAAAATCAACGCTTCATGAATGGGGAACAGGAATGAGTAAAGGCAATGGCTGGAATGCCCTGTTTTGGAATAATCATGATCAACCACGCGCTATTAATCGTTTTGTTGATTGGGAACATTATCGTGTACGTGGATCAAAAATGTTAGCGGCAGCGATTCATTTAAACCGGGGGACACCTTATGTTTATATGGGAGAAGAAATTGGTATGTTAGATCCTCAATTTGATAATTTGACTTCTTATCAAGATGTTGAAACCCATAATGCGTATACTCAGTTATTAGAAGATGGATTAAGTCATGATGAAGCCATCGAGGTTATTCAACATAAGTCTAGAGATAACTCTAGAACACCTATGCAGTGGGATAATACGGACTATGCTGGATTTAGCAAACAAGAGCCCTGGTTATCTATAGGTAAATATGATGATATTACAGTTGAAAATGAATTGAAAAATGGCAGTATCTTTTCCTTTTACCAACAACTGATTCAATTAAGGAAAGAATATCAGGTTATCTCAATGGGGAATTATGAACCATTTGAGGTTGAAAATAGTCGTATTTATGGATACATTCGTCGTTACGAAACGGATTCATTGCTTGTGCTAAATAATTTTTCTGATGCCCCAATTAACGTGACTATCCCAGATGAATTTCTTTCTGGAAATATTTTAATTAGTAATGTGGCATGTGAAACAATAGAAAAAGAGTTAGATATTCAGCCTTATCAATCTTTAGCGATATATGTACAAAAATAATAAAAACCAGTTACTTATAATAAAAGTAGCTGGTTTTTTGATTAAAAAAAGATAGATACTAACTTCATTAAGATAGGAAATGCTAAAAGATAAGCAAATAATGAATATGTTAATGAGGCATCTGTAAAACTGACATCTATTTGTTTTTCACCAGCTAGTATTGCCACAGTATTTGATACAGGAATACTAAATTGAATCAAATAAACTGCTCCCGCTATTTGGGGAAGATGAAAGAAAGTTGCTAGTAGTATGACTACTAATGGGGAAACGACAAAACGTCCTATTAAAATTCCAACAGTTTCTTTTGAAAAAGTTAAATTTTTTATTCCGGTTTCATAGATGGTTGTCCCAATATATAGCATTGCCAAGGTAGAAGTTGTTTCTCCAATATAGCCAAATAAAGAGGTAGCGATTGAAGGAATTGGAATATTAAAGTAAATAAACATACTGGCGATTAAAAAGGCGATTATTGGAGGACTGCATAATTCTTTTACTGTTCGTTTGATATCAAAAGCATTATGTTTACTCGAGGTAAGATTACTATCGTGGTTAAGTAACATCACGCCAATTGTCCAAGTAGACACGCTAGTCACAATATAAGCTAATAAAGCATAAGGTAGACCTTTATCACCATATAAGCCTAAAATAATTGGTAAACCAATAAATGCTGCACTAGGAGATGAAAAGCACAGAGTAAAGGCTCCAATTTGATGTTTAGCAATTTTTAATAGGTGAGCAATCAAATATCCGATAACAAATACTAAACTAATCGTTAATACTGGAAAAAAGGAGTCTTTGAATAATAAAAGGAGTCTTTGTTTGGTAAAATCACGAGTGATACGAAGAAATATTTCTAAAGGTAAGGCAAAATTAATAACAAAAAATGATAAGGCTGTTCCAACTTGTTTGGTAAAAATTCCCTTTTTTGATAGAAAATAACCTAATGAGATAATGATGAATAGAACGAGAATGCTTGAATAACTTGTTAACATTGCGTCACTTCCTTTTTATAGTCAGTCGTTATTGTATAAGAAAATTATCACTCAATCACTAAAAAAATAAGAAGATTCTATGGCTTTTCAACATTTAAATGATTACTTTTCTCATTTAAGTATTATTTTTATTTGATTAAAGACATTAGTGATAAAATATGATAAAAGACTAATGATAGGAGAATTAATATGACAAATTTGAGGAAGTTTTTATTAACCATTTTTGCAGGTGTCATAGCGTTGATTGCTGAATTTGTATTTCATCAGTCTATGGTATCATATTGGATTGTTATAGTTATTGGTGGTATGACAACTATTTCTATGTTTATTGGCATGATTAAAACTCTAAAATCAGGAAAATATGGTGTGGATATTTTAGCTATTACTGCTATTGTTGCTACTCTGGCCGTTGGGCAATATTGGGCAAGTTTAATGGTTTTAGTGATGTTAACTGGTGGGGATAGTTTGGAAGATTATGCAGCAGGTCAAGCTGGAAAAGAACTAAAAACACTACTTGATAATACCCCTCAAATTGCTCATAAAGTAGAAAATAATAAGTTGGTAGATTACCGTGTGGAAGAAGTTAAGGTAGGGGATGTGATTTTAGTAAAACCTGGAGAAATTGTTCCAGTAGATGGAACAATTATTGAGGGAATCTCCTCTTTTGATGAATCCTCATTGACAGGTGAGTCAAGACCCATTGAAAAAAAAGTGAATGATAGTGTAATGTCGGGTTCTGTTAATGGGGATGTGGCAATTAAATTTAAAGTGACAAAGATTGCTGCTGATAGTCAGTATCAAACGATTGTAAAATTAGTCAAAGAATCTGAAGCGAAACCAGCAAATTTTGTTCGTTTGGCTGATAGATATGCTGTTCCTTTTACAATTATTTCTTATTTAATTGGTGGTGTAGCATGGTTTATTTCAAAAGATCCTGTAAGATTTGCTCAAGTATTGGTTGTTGCGTCACCTTGTCCATTGATTTTAGCAGCACCTATAGCACTTGTAGCAGGTATGAGTCGATCAAGTCGACATGGCGTTGTAGTTAAAACAGGAACAACAATTGAAAAATTATCTGATGCGCAAAGTATTGCTTTTGATAAAACTGGAACGTTAACCGAAGGAAGTTTAGATGTTTATAGGATTACAAGTATTAAAGATACTTTATCAGATAAAGCACTTATCCAATTGGCAGCGAGTATTGAACAAGAATCAACTCATATCTTAGCACGTTCTTTAGTATTATATGCTCTATCACAAGGAATTGATTTATTGGATGTGATAGAATTAAAAGAAGTGACGGGTGAAGGTGTACAAGGGAAGATAAAGGATCAATTAGTTAAAGTGGGAAAAGCTAACTATGTAGCTGACACTATACACTCTACAACCGAGAATACGGCAGTTTATGTATCTATTGATGATAAATACGTTGGAAACATCGAATTTGAAGATATTGTTCGGTCTGAATCACAAAAAACAATTAAACGATTAAGACAATTAGGCATCAATCGTATTTTAATGATTACAGGAGATAATCTACAAACAGCAAAAAAAATTGGGGATAACGTGGGTATCACAGAAATTCATGCAAAATGTTTACCACAAGAAAAAATAGACATCGTTAAAGAATTAACGCAAACCAATTCTCCAGCTATTATGGTAGGAGATGGGATGAATGATGCACCAGCTCTTGCAATGGCAGATGTTGGAATAGCAATGGGGGCTCATGGTTCAAGTGCTGCTAGTGAAAGTGCAGATGCTGTTATTTTAAAAGATGATTTATCCAAAGTGACAGATGCGATAGACATATCCAAAAACACAATGAAAATAGCAAAGCAATCAGTGTTGATTGGTATTTTTATTTGTGTTATCTTAATGCTTATTGCTAGTTTAGGAATTATTCCGACACTAATCGGCGCCATGTTGCAAGAAGTAGTGGATACTGTGTCTATTTTATCCGCATTAAGAGCAAGAAAAGATAAATAGAAAAAACGGCAAACATTCATATGGTTCTTGAATGCTTGCCTTTTTTTATATGTTTACCATAATTAATTGTTGCTTTTGATAGACAGCTAATTCAAAGATGCCGTTTTTAATTAATAAGTTTTTCATTTCTTTAAATCCTAATTCATAATCTTCTGCAACATGGGCGTCAGATCCTAAAGTGAATAATTTTCCTCCTAAAGAGATGTATAAAGGAATCGCATATTCATAAAGCTCTTTGTTACCATACTTGATAAAACTTTTAGCATTTAGTTCAAAGGCAATATTTTTTTCTATGATGTTTTTAAAAATATTAACTAAATAAGGTTCAGCTATTAGTCTAAACGCATTAACGGATAAATTAAGTCGCCTCACACCATAATCAAAGTGTGTCAAGATATTACAAAATTTAGCTGATTTAACAGCATCTAACATTCTAGAATAGTAATCATTGCTTAAAACATCGTCATCCATATAATCAAATACTCCATTTTGGTGAATACTAAGTAAAATAACGCCGTATTCTTTGCCTTTTAGAAAATCGTTAAGTAATGTAGCTTGAGTATTGACATAACCTATTTCTATTCCTTTGAGAAGGTTGGTATGAGTGTTAAGAGACAGGCGGTTAATTTCTTCACTGTATAGGTGGTAATCAGGAATACTGTCTTTGCCATTGACACAGGGGTTCTTTAAATCTAGGTGTTCAGTTGTAACGAAAAAGTCAGGTGAGTAAGTGTTTAAATAATTTTCAAATGATTCCTCCGAGTCAAATGAATGATGAGTATGTAAATGTTGGTCCTAATAATTCATACAAAGTCCCTCTTTTAAGTTAATATAAAAGCTTTAAAATTGGAGTACCCATTTTTAAAGCTTTTTAAATATTTCGATAAGTTGTAACGAGTTGATTTTTTCCAATTTTTTTTGCTTTATAAAGCATGCTATCAGCTAATTTGAACATATCTTCAGTACTAAAATTTTTATTTTTAATACTTGTTTTTTTTATAATAGCTAAACCGCAAGATATTTCTATTGGAATCGTTAAGTTTTCATAAATACAAGGAGTTTGGTTTATTTGTATTAATTTTTTTTCGATAAACTCTTCAGGCTGAATTATAGGTGATTTAAAAATCATCGCGAATTCATCTCCTCCGATTCGACAAATTCTAGGAGATTCTAGAGATGGCTTATCTAGTGTTAATAGATTAGCAATATGAATTAAAACCTGGTCTCCAGCTAAGTGACCATGGTGATCGTTGATCTTTTTAAAATTATCAATATCTAATATGGCAACTCCACAAGTTGCTTGGTTCATAATTAAATCATGGTAAACATGATCTAAGAAAAAATAGAATGATTCTTTATTGTATAACTTTGTAAGATGGTCATAAATTGATGACGTTCGATAAACATGAATTGTTTTGGAAATTGAAATAGATGAATCAATTAACCATGCTGTAAATAAAAAGACTAATGAAAAAATCATAATGTATGATAAAACATTAATTAATACTTTAATCGACGTAGGTGGAGAAAAAAGGATACAAAATGTCCCTAATCGAATTGACAAGGCTACGACAAGAAAAATTAAAACTGATTTTTTTTGTGAAAAATGTTGTTTCTTTATGATAGTAGCTAAAATAACGAGTGAAATAGTCAGAAAAATATTATTAAAAATTTCATACATATGTGCACTTCTAAGGCTGTATTGGATTAGTTTTAAAATAATCAGTGTGCCACCGTTAAATACTCCTATTAATGTTGAACCATAATAAATAGAAAAAAAGATGGGCAAATATCTAACATCAACGCTGATTCCACCATATAAAGGAACGGGTATTTTATTTAATGAAATAAAAAAACAGAGTATGCCTACAATGATTCCTAAAAAAATTTGATGGTTTTTAGATAGCAAAAGACGACCGGTTTGATTCATAAAATCTGAGTCAACTTGATTATCCGTCAAAGATTGTCTAACGGATAGAAAATAAAGAGTCAATGCAGTACTAACGATGATAGACAAGTTGATTAAAATAGCATTAACAAAATCTAACATGTGTAAAACTCCTAGTAATAATTATTATTTAAGTAAGTAACTACTTTTTCATCTAGTTGATGAGTATTGTTAATTGCTCGTCTGATTGTCCCCCAATCTGAATTTGATGGAATATCATCAATAACAACTAGTTTATCTTGCGGTAATATTTCAGAGTCAAATGTACTAACAATAATATCGTAAGATTGAAAATATTCTTTTGGAATATCATCAATAAAAATAACAGATTGAGTATATGGTTCAATGATGGCTTTATTATCAAAGTTTTTTTGAATCATTTTAGATAAGAAGTCTGAGTGATCATGCCCTAGACTACTCATAACAAGAATTTTAGCTTTTTGTTTTTTATTTTCTAATAATGTTGGTAAATCCGTCCATTGAATCATGATTGTACAAAGCACCTCATAAAAATAATCAGTATGCCAGGGGAAGTTAGTTGATTTTTCTAATTTGATTAATTCTTGTTCAATCACGAGTGCCATGGTAGGAAATAATTTTTTGATTGCTATAGCGTTATAAAATTTTTTATTAAAAATAACATAATTTGGATAGGGATAGATTGTATGTTTTAAATAAGTATGTTTCATTGAATTCTCAATTTTATCAGATAACTGATTGGTTAGAGTGAAATCAAACACATTTCGAATATTTTTCATTAAGTGCTTAATTTCTTTTGTAACGTGTAGATATTCTTCTTCAGAATGCCAATTAATTAAATGATAATATAGTGAAAACATCAAATCGTAGATTAGTTGATCATTAATTAATAAGCCATAGTCTCTAGCAATATCAGCTAAGTCATCTGCATTGCGATTAAGTGAATGATACATCTCTTTTGTAAAGATATTTTTGTCGTATCCTTCGATAAAAAATTCTTGGCTTTGACGAGTTAGTGATATACAAAGGAGATAACTAATGAGTAGCATATCTTTCTCAGAAACATCTTCATTAAAATATTCTACAATATCTTTCACAAATTGAATGGTTTTTTTCTTATTAGAAGGAAAAGGCCACTCATTAATTTGATATGCTTCGAAAAAATAGTTTGTATAGAAAAATCGAACAAAAAACTCATCTTTTCCAATCACACGGCACGGTTTCTTTTCAAGAGTAAGTCCATATTTTTTTAATGATTTTGAAATATCCCCTGTGATCCTATATAAGGAAGACTCGCTGATAAATAGCTTTTCTCCCCATTTTTCTATACTAAGTGTGGTGTCAAAAAAAACAGATTCAATTAAACGAAAAGCTTCTGAATTTTTTAGGACATATCGATAAACGACCTCAATATGACTACTGGGTTGTGTTTGTAAACGTACCCCATTTTTTTTAGATGTTTCAATGAGTAGATGTGGGTACCAATTTTCTTTTAAATAACTCACATCATTATTTATTGTTCTTAACGAGGCATTATTACTTTTTGCCAATTCATTAGAGCTGATCCAATCAGAGACTTCATTGAGTTGTTCAAGTATGTGAAGTCGTCTCTGAGTGGGAGTATCTAGAAGTTCGCGCATAGATGTATTCCTTTCATATGAAGTTTATTTATAATAGTCACGTGGTTATTAGGATTAAAGATAACCTTACCTTATAAAGATACCTTATTTTGTATAAAAAATCTACTTAACGAAAATGCCCATGTAGAATATTAAGAATTTATTAAAACACTATTAAGTAGAGGATTTCTACTACTAAATTTCATTTAATTTATAAACGTTTTTTATAAAATCTGTTACAATGTTATTGAGACAATAATAAGGGGGTATAGAAATATGTTTTATCCATTTTTTGATAGCACCTATATATTGGTGATTATTGGTATGTTGTTATCAATGGTAGCATCTAGTTATGTTAATAGCACTTACCGAAAATTTGACAAAGTGATGAATAGAAAAGGGTACACAGCAACAGATGTTGCTCGTTTGATTTTACAAGACTCTGGTATCCATAATGTTGGTGTACAACAAATATCAGGAGACTTGACGGATAATTACAATTCAAGTACGAAAATACTTAGTTTATCACAAACTGTAGCAGATTCAAGATCAGTTGCAGCGATTGGTGTCGCCGCCCATGAATGTGGACACGCTGTTCAAGATCAAAAACATTATGCTCCATTAAAATTAAGGATTGCGATGGTTCCAGTCGTTAACTTTGGCGCTAAAATATCTATTCCATTAATTTTAATTGGTGCCATATTTTTTAGTGCCACACCAGCATTAGTGACGATAGGGTTGTGGTGTTTTGCGTTAACTTTTCTTTTTCAAGTTGTGACCTTACCAGTAGAGTTCAATGCTTCACGACGAGCATTAGCTATATTAAGTGAGAATCATATTTTAGAAGATGATGAATTAGTTATGGCTAAAAAAGTATTAACAGCTGCAGCTTTAACTTATGTCGCAGCAGCTGTAGCATCACTTTTACAAGTGTTACGTCTATTTTTATTATTTGGAAACAATAATAGAAACTAGAGCGACAGTACCCATAAGTAACACAGAGTTAGTTCAGTCATATTTTTGAGAGAAATACCTGTTTGTTCCGAAAACTTATCAAGTTTATATTGTAAAGTATTTCGATGAGTATAGAGCTTCTTGGCGCTGGAGGTAATATTACCTTTTTCATTCCATAATGTTTTAATCATTAGAATAGTATCTTTATCAAAAATAGTCGATGGGTATAATTTAGTCATTAAGGGACTTTCCTTAATGGCTTTTTTTGTTAGGTATTCTAATGCGACATCTTCAAAAATGAAAACATCATTTGGATGATAATTATAAACAAATTTATTAAAAATTATTTTTTCTTCTTTAAAACAGGTAATGAATTCTGGAGAAATCTGATAAAATTGACCAATAAAAGCTGTTGTTTGTATCAAAAATTCACTTTCCAAAGTTAGAAGCATAGCTTTAATATCTTGAACAGAATAGGAAACAGAGGTTCGTTTTTCAATTAAAATAGCGGACGTTTCATCAATAAAAAATGAATCAACGATAGAATCAAACAGTTTTGAAAAATGAGTAAGCCAAGATTTTTTATTAACTGAATCTTTTCTTATTTTAATCTGAATGATACGATAATAGTCAGGTGAAGTAGGTATTTCAGCTTGATTAAATAAATAATCATACCAAAGATGACCGCCAATTTTTTTTGTTAAAGGTTGTTTGATTAATAGTTCAGTTAGTAGGGTTTCTTCCCTAGGTGAGATGTCTTGTTTTGAAATGTAAAAGAATTCATTATTAATAGGAATTATCAACTCAGTTGATTCATTGTGATACGCTGAGTTGAAATAACCATTAGGAAAAAGAGTTTGAAGTAGTTGTTTATTCAAATTAAATCATCCTTTATTTTATGTTAAAGTTATTCTAACATAAAACCAAAGCTTAAAATCATCTTTTCATAGAGGGGTTAAAAAATGTTAGAGAAGTTAAATAAATTATCAGAACAAGAAAAAAAATATTATATGAATGAAGCATTATTAGAGGCTCAAAAAGCTAATATGATGGGGGAAGTTCCTATTGGGGCAGTAGTTATTTTAGATGGAAAAATCATAGGGCGTGGACATAATGTACGTGAATTTTCACAAGATGCTACAACACATGCCGAAATGATTGCCATAAGAGAAGCAAACAGACAAGTGGAGAGCTGGCGATTAGAAAAAGCTCACTTGTTTGTCACTCTTGAACCTTGCCCAATGTGTAGCGGAGCAATTCTTTTATCAAGGATAGAAAACGTTTATTTTGGAGCGATGGATCCAAAAGGTGGCACAGTAGGTTCTTTGATGAATTTATTGCAAGATAGTCGCTTTAATCATGAGTGTTACGTCGAACAAGGGATTTTAGAAGAGGAATGTAGTGCAATATTAACCCATTTTTTTAAAGAAATAAGAAAAAGAAAGAAAGAAGCAAAAAAGACTAGTAATCTATTAAAAAATGTTGTACAATAATACATGCCGTTATGGCTAGGACAATGGTGGACCGATGAAGCGTGTCAGATCTGGAAGGAAGCAGCACTAAGTTGGTGCCACCATGTGTCTGATTTTATATAGGTGCTAAGCCTATTTTTTTTGCCTAAAATTAATATAAAAAAATTGCCACAACGAGTTAATCGCTGTGGCATTTGTTATATTATTTAGTCTTCATTAGGGTCATCAATAGCATCTTGATGAGTTGGATGAATGGTTCCAGGTAAATGATCTGGACCAGCGTATAAAGTATAAAGTTTTAATGGTTTATCACCAATGTTTTCAACATTATGCCACATATCTGCCGGAACAAAAATGGCATCATCATCAGAAACTTTTTTAACAAATGTTAAATTATCTTCAGCATCTCCCATTTTACATAACCCTTTTCCTTCTTCAATACGTAAAAATTGATCAATACCATGGTGGACTTCTAAACCAATATCATCCCCAGGTTGAATGGACATTAAAGTCATTTGCATTTTTTTGCCTGTCCATACAGTTGTACGGTAATTGTCATTTGCTAAGGTCCATTCTTCAACGTTTTCTACTACTGGTTTTTGTCCTCTGTCTGTAAAATCAAAACTCATGATCTATTCCTCCAATGCTATTTTATATGTCTATCATAACATAAAATAATTCGTTTACAAGTAATTATTGTTATTTGATAATTATTATAATCTAAAAAAAAGCAACTTTTATCATATAATAAAGAGAAAAAAACCAAATAATGTAAGGGTTTTATAAAAGTATTAATAAAACTAATAGTTTACATAATTTTTGTTAAGTAGCAATGTTCGTGAAAACGGATTATTATTTGGTTGTAAGCAGGAAATAACAAAAAATAAATTTTTGGAGGAACACAACATGTCATATTTAGAAGAATTGAAAGAGTTTTATCCGTTAGATTTGTATGCCTTTTCAAGAGGGCTAACTGAAGGTGAATTCACTGTTCTTAAAAATTTACGAAAAGTTCTAGAAGAAAAAGTAAAACCAGTTGTTAATGAGCACTGGGAAAAAGCTGAATTCCCATTTGAAGCATTTGGTGAAATTGCTAAAGTTGGTGTAATGAACAGTCCATTATTATTTGAAGGACGCGAAGGAAAACGTAAACCAAGTGAATTATATAATGCCTTTTTATATTTAGAACTTGCTAAATTAGACGCTTCAATCGCAACATTCTATACAGTTCATGGTGGATTATGCTACAACACAATCTTAATGGGTGGTAGTGAAGAACAAATTGCTCATTACGCACCAAAAGTGGCGTCATTTGAATGGCAAGGATGTTTTGGTTTAACTGAACCAGATCATGGATCAGATATTGCTGGTGGACTTGCAACAACTGCTGAGAAAAAAGGCGACAAATGGGTTATCAACGGAGAAAAACGTTGGATTGGTGGAGCAAACACTGCTGATATCTTACCAATTTTTGCTCGTGATACAGCTGATAATAAAATTAAGTGTTTCATCGTACCTGGTGGTTCAAAAGGACTTAGAGTTGATGTTATCCAAAATAAAGTAGCGTTAAGAGAAGTTCAAAACGGACATATCTACTTAGATAACGTTGAAGTTGATGACAGCACTCGTTTAGAAAATGTTAATGGATTTAAAGATGTTGCTCGTATTTTACGTGCAACACGTGCGGACATCGCTCATTTAGCAATGGGTATGACTTATGGTTCATTAGAAGCTGCACTTAAATATGTTAAAGAGCGTGACCAATTTGGTAAAAAAGTTTCTTCATTCCAATTAGTTCAAGAAAAATTAGCTCGTATGGAAGCAAACGTTGTCGCAACATTAGCTTACTCTGCACAATTAGCTAACTTACAAGAACAAGGTGAATTCTTAGAAGAAAACTCTGCATTAGCTAAAATGCATAATGCTTTAAGAATGAGAGAAACAGTTGCTTTAGGTCGTGAAGTATGTGGTGGTAACGGAATTACATTAGAAACTGACGTAGCTCGTTTCTTCGCTGATGGTGAAGCAATTTACTCTTACGAAGGAACTCACGAAATCAACGCCCTAATCGTTGGCCGTTACTTAACAGGACAAGGTGCTTTCGTTTAATTTTTAATTATCAATTTTCCAATTATCAATAAACTTTTGAATTAAATAAGAGTATAAGCTGCTAAATTAGTCATGGATTTAGCAGCTTTTTTTGTTGAATAAACGCTTTTATGTTGATATTTTTAAAGCGTGTGAGTATTCTTAAAGTAAAGAAAATAAAAGGGGTTAACAGAATGGATATTCAACAGTTGTATTATTTTATGAATATTGTCGAGTGTGGTTGTAATTTATCTTTAGCAGCAAAAAAAATTCATATTACACAATCTGCGTTGAGTCAGTTGATTATAAATTTTGAAGCCAATGAGGAATTGGTTTTGTTTTATCGAAAAAACGGTCGTTTAGATTCTCTTACACCAAGTGGAGAGAAATTATATGCTTACGCTCAACAAATTACTAAGTTACATGAGCAAATGAATGATATGGTAAGAAAAGAAGCAGCAAAACAAAAAGGCACCATCCGAATAGGATTACCTTCATTAATATTACGAATCTTTTTTTCATCGTTTTTCCCAAAATTTACTTTGGCCAACCCGGACATTCAAATTGAAATCATTGAAGGTGGGAGTAATCAATTAAGAAAAATGCTATTTCAAAATGATTTAGATTATGCAATATTAATTGAACCGACTAGTTTAGATCCTAAAGCATTTGAAGAACATGTCATTCAAATTGATGAAATGACGGCGTTTGTGTATCATGATCATCCGCTTGCTTATAAAAAAATGTTGAATTGGGAAGATTTAGAACCTTATCCGATAGGGACTTTCAATGAGAGTTTTACCACAAATGAATTGGTTAGAAATAAATTAGCAGAAATAAAAAGTAAAGCAAAAATTATGTTTCAATCCTCTTCATGGGACTATTTAGTTGAAGCAACTCAAGAATCTAAAATTGTTACAATTCTACCTTCTCCAATTGAGAGAACAATGGATAAAACGTTGTTTAAAGAGATTCCATTTAAGGACCCAATTCCGTTTAATGTATTACTTTGTAGACCAATAAAAGCGACTTATTCTGAAGTTGAAAGTAAAGTATATGAATCCATTCTTAGTTACTTTTATCAACCAATGATTTAATTTTGTAGAAACATGACTCTTTTTGATTCATGTTTTTTTTATTAAAATAAAAAATTATCAAATGTTAAAAGAAAATTATACTTATTATGCTAATATTTAGTGAAAGATCCCATAAAAACCATGTTTAATAAGGTTTTTAAAGTCTATTAGTTTAACTAATAGTATAAATTATATTTACTTGTTAGATTTTTGTTATGTTTCGATATAAAATAATAAGTGTAAATGAAGCGCTTTATTAATTGGCGCTATAGGAGGAAATATAAGTGAAAGAAGTAGTAATCGTATCAGCAAGAAGAAGTCCAATTGGAAGTTTTGGTGGAAGCCTAAAAAACATGAACGCAGTTGAATTAGGTAAAAAAGTTCTAGAAGCATCACTTAAAGATATTAACCTGGATCCATCATTAGTTGATGAAGTTATTTTAGGAAATGTTTTATCTGGTGGGTTAGGTCAAAACGTTTCTCGTCAAGTAGCGATTAATGCTGGCATTCCTCAAGAAAAATCGGCTTTTACAATTAATAAAGTTTGTGGATCTGGACTAAAAACAGTGGTTCTTGCAGCACAATCTATTATGTTAGGTGATAACGAGATTGTTGTTGCTGGTGGGACTGAAAGTATGAGTCAAGCACCTTACGTTTTAGAAAGTGAACGTTGGGGTAAACGTATGGGAGATGCTAAAGTAATCGATACAATGTTATCAGATGGTTTAGTCGATGCTTTCCACGGAATCCACATGGGAATCACAGCAGAAAACATTGCAGAAAAATTTGGTTTCACAAGAGAACAACAAGATGAATTTGCTGCAAAAAGCCAAAACAAAGCTGAAGCAGCCGTAACATCAGGTCGTTTCAAAGAAGAAATCGTTGAAATCGAAATTCCACAACGTAAAGGTGAACCAGTCATCTTTAAAGATGATGAATTCCCACGTTTTGGTTCAACAGCAGAAAAATTATCAAAATTACGTCCAGCATTCAAAAAAGATGGCACTGTTACAGCAGGAAACGCATCTGGCGTGAATGATGGTGCAGCAATTTTAGTTTTAATGTCTCGTGAAAAAGCGGATGAATTAGGATTAGAAGTATTAGCATCAATTGAATCATACGCTTCAGCTGGTGTAGACCCAACTATCATGGGAACAGGTCCAATTCCTGCAACTAAAAAAGCATTAGAAAAAGCTGGTTTAACAGTGGAAGATTTAGATTTAGTGGAATCAAATGAAGCATTCGCCTCTCAAGCTATGAGCGTTATGCAAGAATTAGGATTAAATGAAGACATTACAAACGTTAATGGTGGCGCAATTGCTCTAGGACATCCAATCGGAGCAAGTGGTGCACGTATCTTAGTATCATTACTACATGAAATGAAAAAACGTGATGCGAAAAATGGATTAGCAACCCTATGTATCGGTGGCGGACAAGGTATCGCTTTAGTTGTTAAGCGTGGTTAATTAAGTGAAGTAAAGGGGTAAGCACAATGGAAAAAAGACATGAGCTAGTGCAACAAGTGATGAATTACTCTCATAAAGAATTAGCAAAAGCAGCAAGATATTATGATACTGTAGATAAATTTCCAGAAGAACAGATGAAACATTTATTTCAAATGAATATTTTGCCAAGTTTATATAAACAGTTAAATAATCTTACCTATCATGATTACTTAAGCGTTATTCGGCTAGTATCTAAAAATTTTCCAGCACTTGGTAGTATTCTGCTCACACAAGAAAGTCATTGTGCTTGGCCTATTTCACAATTTGGAACAGAAGAACAAAAGAAATCTTACCTAGAAAAGGCCTTAACTGGTGAATTATATGGCTGCTTTGCTTTGAATGAACCAATTACAGGTAGCGAAATTGAAGAAATGAAAACAGTTGCCCAACAAACTGAAACAGGTTGGGTATTATCTGGAAATAAGGATTATATTTCAAATTCACCTATAGCCAGTGTGTTATTTATTGCAGCTAAAACAGTAAAGATTGATGGTGAAGAGGGCTACGCCGTGTTTGTTGTTGATAAAAAGACAAAGGGAATTAAAGTTGGCGAACTTGAAGAAAAGATGGGGATTAAAGCGCTCCCTGTTGCCAGTATTACCTTACAAAATGTTGAACTATCAGATAAACAGTTGTTAGGTGGCGTGACAGAGGGATTAGTTCAAATCCAATCTATTTTAAATCGTAATCGATTAGCCGTTGCAGCACAATCTCTAGGAATTGCTGGAGGAGCTTTAGATAGAGGCTTGAAATATGTATCTTATGATAGAAATTTAGGAAAACGCTTAATTGATATGGCCTCTACACAATTTAAGTTAGCTGATATTGAAACAGGAATTTATTCTGCTAGGTCTTTGTTAATGCAGGTGATTAACTCTGGGCAAGAGCAAGATGAGCGTATGGTCGCGATGACAAAATTAACTGCTTCCAATTTAGCAATTGATGCAACAGAAAGCATTATAAATATGAGTGGTGGTTATGGTTATATGCGAAACAATGATATCGAGAGATTTGTACGAGATGCAAAAATTACAGCGATATACGGATCATCATCTGATCGATTAAGACGTATCATAGCAAAACCATGGGTAGATAATAAAATGTAAAGTAAAGGAAGTATAAAAATGGAAATTAAAAAGGTAATGGTTGTAGGCGCAGGACAAATGGGAAATGGTATTGTTCAAGTCTTAGCAACAGTTGGGTACGATGTTTACATGAATGACATCACAGAAGAAGCAACACAAAATGGTTTGGAAAAAATCAAAGGATTTTTAGGAAAATCAGTTAAACGTGGATCTAAAACAGAAGATGAAGTAACAAAAATTTTAGATAGAATTACATTATCAACATCTTATGAAGATGCAAAACACGTTGATTTGATTATTGAAGCAGCAACAGAAAATAAAAGAATTAAGTTAGATATCTTTAAACAACTAGATGCGATTGCTTCAGAACATACTATTTTAGCTACAAACACGTCTTCTTTATCAATCACTGAAATCGCTTCAGTAACAAGTCGACCAGAAAAAGTAGTGGGAATGCATTTCTTTAATCCAGTTCCATTAATGAAATTAGTTGAAATTAATCATGGATTAGCGACAAGTGATGAGACAGCGAAAGCTATTTTAGATGTAGCAAGTAAAATGAGAAAAGTATCAATTGATATTAAAGACTCACCAGGATTTGCAGTAAACCGTATTTTAATTCCAATGATTAATGAAGCAATATTTGTTTTAGGTGAAGGCGTTGCTACAGCTGAAGAAATTGATGAGTCAATGACACTTGGCGCAAACCATCCGATGGGACCTTTAGCATTAGCAGATTATATTGGATTAGATACATGTTTAGCTATTATGAACGTGTTATATGACGGATTTAATGATTCTAAATATCGTCCAGCACCACTACTTAAAAAATATGTAGAAGCAGGCTGGTTAGGAAATAAAACAGGAAAAGGTTTTTATAACTACAAAAAATAATGGAGGAATCATGAATGAAAACATATAAATACTTAAGTTTATCTGCTGAAAATGGTGTTGGGACATTAAAAATCGAACGACCTAAAATGTTGAATGCTCTAAGCACAGGAGTTTTAGAAGAAATAGATAAAGCCATTGATGAAGTGAGTTCTAGACAAGACATCGATGTGTTATTAGTAACAGGAACAGGCGAAAGAGCTTTTGTTGCTGGAGCAGATATTTCAGAGATGAAAGATAAAACAGTTTTTGAAGGACGCACGTTTTCAGAAATTGGGAACAATGTCTTTTTAAAACTAAGCACATTAAGACAACCAACGATTGCTTGTGTGAATGGATTTGCTTTAGGTGGCGGTTGTGAATTAGCTTTAGCGTGTGATATGAGAATTGCTTCAGACAATGCAAAATTTGGTCAACCAGAAGTTGGCTTAGGGATTATACCAGGATTTGGTGGCACGCAACGACTAACAAGACTTGTGGGAACAGGTATTGCTAAAGAATTAATCTTCACAGGTAAAATTGTTTCAGCTGATGATGCTTTAAGAATGGGATTAGTAAATAAAGTGGTTAGCTTTGATGATTTACAAACAGAAGCAATGGATTTAGCTAATCAAATTAGAAAAAATGCTCCACTTGCTGTAGAACTAAGTAAAGAAGTAATTGATTCGGGTATTGAAATGAGTTTAGCAAATGGGTTAAGACTTGAAGCAGAAGTATTTGGCTCACTATTTTCAACAAGTGATCAAACAGAAGGCATGGATGCTTTCATTAATAAACGTAAACCTAAATTTGAAAAAAACTGAAAATTCAGAAAATACTGACAATAATAAGGAGAGTTTAACTATGAATTACGATAACTTATATAATGAAAAAATTAAGTCAGCAAAAGATGCAGTCAGCGTGATTGAACCAGGAGATGCTATTGTTTTTCCAATTATGCCAGGTGAACCACCAGCATTATTAGATGCCATTCGCGAAATGGATACATTAGATGGTAACTCTTTATATCGTATGCTACCTAGTTTTCCAACAGTTGATGTAGAAAAATCAAAATTACGCCAAATTTCAATCTTTTTATCTGGTATGGATAGAAAAGGAATGAATGCTGGAAACATTGATTTACTACCAAACCATTTTTCTGACATTCCTTCTATTTTGAAAAAACGTGAAGGTGACAAATTAGTCATCATGGCAACAGTATCTCCAATGGATGAAGATGGAAACTTTTCATTAGGAACTAGTCCATCTTACGTTGCATCATTAATCGAAGGAGCTAAACGAATTGTTTTAGAAGTGAATGAAAATATGCCAAGAACATTTGGTGAAAAAAATACGATTCATATTAGCCAAGTGGATGCTTTAATTGAAAATAATGTTGAGTTACCAGAACTTGTTAGTCCAACACCAAATGAAAAAGATTTAGCAGTTGGTCGTGAAATCGCGAAAAAAGTAAAAGATGGTGACACACTACAAATTGGATTTGGTGCAATGCCTAATGCTGTAATGGAATATTTGACAGAGAAAAAACATTTAGGGTTGCATACAGAAATGCTTCCTGAAAAATTAGTTGACTTAACTGAAAAAGGTGTTATTGACAATAGTGCAAAAGAAATTCATAATGGTAAGTCAGTTGCGACTTTTGCCATCGGAAGTAAGCGACTTTATGAATTCATGGATAATAACCCAGACATTTTAATGTTACCGTGTGATTACACAAATAGTTTTGATACAATAAGCAAGATGAAAAACTTATTTGCGATTAACTCTGCGATTGAAGTTGATTTTCTTGGTCAATGTAATTCAGAAAGAGTGAAAGGGTTTTATTATTCATCAACAGGTGGACAATCAGACTTTATGAAGGGGGTACGTTTAACAGAAAGTGGTACTGGGATCATTTGTTTGTACTCTACAGCTAAAAATGATGAAATTTCGACAATCGTACCTACTTTATTCGAAGGTGCTCCTGTTGCAACATCAAAAAATGATATTGATACAGTTGTAACTGAATATGGTAGTGCAGAATTAAAGGGTAGTACAATCTTTGAGAGAACGGAAAGATTAATCAATATTGCGCATCCTAAATTTAGAGATGAATTAAGAGAAAAAGCAAAAGAAATGAACTACATGTAATCACAACTAGGAGGAAAAAAGATGGATACATTAACGTTTCATGATATGACATTAACCTGGTTAGAAGGTGGGATGACTTGTTTAGATGGTGGTGCAATGTTTGGTGTTGTACCAAAACCTGTTTGGACAAGAAAATATCCAGTGAACGAAAAAAATCAGATTGAATTACCAACAGATCCTATTCTTATCCAGTATCAAGGAAAGAATTATTTGATTGATACAGGTGTAGGAAATGGCAAATTCACAGAGAAACAAAAAAAGATTTTTGGCGTGGCATGGGAATCAGAAATTGATGCCTCTTTAAACAAGTTAGGTTTAACAACTGAGGATATTGATGTTATTTTGATGACTCATATGCACTTTGATCACGCAACTGGACTAACCAAACCAACTCATGATGGTCGTTATGTATCCGTTTTCCCTAATGCTAAAATATACGTTCAAGCAATTGAATGGGATGAAATGCAACATCCTAATATACGCTCGAAGAGTACTTATTGGGCCTATAATTGGGAACCAATCGTTGATCAAGTGGTTACTTATGACAAATCAGTTGAAGTAGCAGAAGGTTTGACAATGATTCATACAGGTGGGCATAGTAATGGACATGCTGTGATAAAATTTGAACAAAACGGTGAGACGATGATTCATATGGCAGATATCATGCCAACTCACGCTCATCAAAATCCTTTATGGGTTCTAGCTTATGATGACTACCCAATGACATCGATAGCAAATAAAGAAAAATTATTAAAAGAAGCTTATGAAAACAACTATAAATTTATTTTCTATCATGATGCATTTTATCGAATGATTCAGTGGGACAATGAAGGAAAAGAAAAGATTGACACTTTGGAGAGGTCCAGAGAGAGAATTATAAGGTAAGTGTAAAATATAGGGGGAAGTATTTTGGTAAAAAAAGGTTTAGCAGAAGTAATAGGGACATTCTTTTTAGTCTTTATTGGTACAGGTACTGCAGTATTAAGTGGTAATGTTGTTGGAACGTTGGGGATTGGTCTAGGGTTTGGTTTAGCGATTATGGTTGCTGCTAATACAATCGGCCAAATTTCTGGGGCACATTTGAATCCAGCTGTAACACTAGCTTTTTTAGTAAATAAACGTCTTGATGTCCAAGAATTTATTGTTTATGTTGCTGGACAAATTATTGGAGCGATACTTGGTACTGGGTTACTAAGATTGATTTTAGGAATGACTGATTTAGGTGTAGATAACCTAGCTCAAACAACTTATCAAGGTATTTCAACAACAGGCGCATTTATCATTGAAATGACGCTAACAGCAATTTTAGTATTTGTTATTATGTCTGTGACAAGTAAAAAAGGTGAAACATCTTATAATGGTTTAGCAATTGGTTTAACTTTAACAATGTTACATTTTATTGGGGTTCCTTTAACAGGAATGTCAGTAAACCCTGTGAGAAGTTTATCGCCAGCAATATTTGTTGGAGGTGACGCGATGAGTCAACTATGGTTATACATTTTAGCACCATTAGTAGGTGGCTTAATCGCTGCAGTGATTGCAAAAACGTTACTACAAACAGAAGAATAAATAATATCAACAACCACGGTCAATTGATTGTGGTTGTTTTTTTATCCAACAAATAAACAACGATTTAATAACGAGGTATATGACATGATAAAAATACTAAGAACGCTACAATATGAAGGGGAAGATAGATTAAAACGTTATATTATAAGGAGTGTTTGTACAATAAATTGTTTATTATGAAGTTTTTTTGTTGTTATTTTATAAATAATGTACACTTTATTTATAAAAACTCAGATTAAATGAAAAGAATTCTTATGCATGTTATGATAAAGGAGAGACTTTAGTTGTAGGAGGAATGCACATGGCAAAAGAAGAATCGGTAAATAAAAAGAATGACGAGTTAAAAAAGTTATCTAACTTAAGTGCTAGGGAATTAATGATGGAGTTCCGCACTTCACCTGATGGACTTAGCTCTGAAGATGCTGAAAAACGGCTAGATGAATTTGGCGAGAATAAGGTAAATGTACAAAAGCCTAAACCTTGGTATCGTGTATTACTGGAGTCTTTTATGGATCCGTTTATTTATGTTTTAGCAGCTTTGTTGGTTGTCTCTGCTTTGACAAAAGATTTTGAAGCAGTTCTTGTGATGAGTACGATGATTTTAATCAGTGCTTTTATTCGATTTGCTCAAGATTTCAAAGCACAACAGGAGTCATTATCATTACAAAATCTAGTAAAACATACAAGTGCTGTTAAAAGAGATGGTGAAATAAAAGAAAGACCAATGGAGGATGTTGTTCCTGGAGACATTGTGTATTTATCAGCAGGAGATATGATACCAGCTGATGGGGTACTTATTTGGACAAAAGATTTATTTGTCAATCAATCTTCATTGACAGGTGAATCCATGCCTGTTGAAAAATTTGAATCAGATAAAGTAGATTTTGAAGTAGATAAAGACACATCTGCCATTGATTTAAATAATTTAGTTTTTATGGGGACCGATATTTTAAGTGGTCAAGGTGAAGTGATTATCTTAAGAACAGGTCAAGATACATTTTTTGGCGATATTGCGAAATCTGCTAGTACAGCTCGTGCGTTAACAAGTTTTGACCGTGATTTAAATCGTATCAGTAAATTATTACTAAAAATGGTGACAGTATTGTTCCCAGTCGTATTTTTGATAAATGGTTTATCAAAAGGAGACTGGACCCAAGCTTTCTTCTTTGCTATTGCTGTAGCAGTTGGATTGACACCAGAAATGTTGCCAATGATTGTAACAAGTAACTTGGCTAAGGGATCGCAAACACTGGCGAAGAAAAAAGTCATTGTTAAAGAGTTAAATGCCATTCAAAATTTAGGTTCAATGACTGTTCTTTGTACGGATAAAACAGGAACGATTACAGAAGATCGTGTTGTATTAGTGGAACATGTTAGTCCTCTGGGTGATTCAAACCAAAAAGTGTTAGATATGGCTTATCTAAATTCAAATTATCAAACAGGTTGGAAAAACTTAATGGATCATGCCATTATTAATCATTATGAAATGAATCCAGATAAAATGATGACAGATAACATTGAAAAAATTGATGAGATTCCATTTGATTTTTCTAGACGTCGTTTGACAGTTGCGCTAAAAAGAGACGGCCATCAACTAATGATAACAAAAGGAGCCGTTGAAGAGATGGCGGCAATCTGTTCATATGTTGAAATAGATGATGAGATAGTTCCTTTAACAGAGGACTTGATTCAACAAATGTCAGATGTTAATAGACGAATGAATGAACAAGGGATGCGTGTGATTACGGTCGCTTATAAACGAGATGTCCATGACACACCGACTTATGCTGTTAGTGATGAGTCAGATATGATACTGGTTGGGTTTGTAGGATTTTTAGATCCAGCAAAACAATCAGCAGTAACAGCGATTTCTTCCTTGCATCAACATGGAGTCAATGTAAAAGTGTTAACAGGAGACAATGAAATAGTCTCTAGAAAAGTATGTAGTGATGTTGGGATTGAAGTAGATAAATCTTATATTGGAACAGACATTGATACAATGGATGATGAAGAATTAAAACAAGCAGTGAATGAAGTGCAACTATTTGCTAAGCTTAATCCTATGCAAAAAGCTCGTATTATCAATACATTAAAAGAGCAAGGCGAAACAGTTGGATTTATGGGAGATGGGATTAATGATGCTCCAGCGTTAAGAGCAGCTGATGTTGGAATTTCGGTTGATACTGCAGCTGATATTACAAAAGAAGCAAGCTCAATCATTCTTCTGGAAAAGAGTTTAGTCGTGTTAGAAGATGGGGTGCTCGAAGGACGTAAAGTATTTAAAAATATGATGAAGTATATCATGATTACGATTAGTTCAAACTTTGGGAATGTCTTTTCAGTTTTAGTAGCGAGTGCTTTTTTACCTTTCTTACCAATGCTATCAATTCAGTTATTAATACAGAATTTAGTCTATGATATTTCACAACTTGCTATGCCATGGGATAATGTTGATGAGGAACAAATTATGAGACCTGTTAAATTTGATATAAAAAATCTGTTACATTTTACATTATTCATTGGCCCTGTAAGTAGTATTTTTGATATTATAACGTTTGCTGTTATGTGGTTTGTGATAGGAGCTAATACAGTTGCTCAACAAAGTGTGTTTCAATCTGGTTGGTTTTTAGTTGGATTATTTACCCAAACACTGGTTGTTCATGTCATTCGTACGGAAAAAATCCCATTTATTCAAAGTATTGCAAGTCCTCCAATGTTAGTCATGAGTGCTTTAGCAGTTGGTTCAGGTTTATTTATTATTTTATTTGAGCCACTAAGACAAGCTTTTGATTTTGGAGAGTTACCAAGTGAATATTGGATTTGGTTAATAGTTATTAGTTTCTCTTATTTGGTACTGCAACAGTTAATTAAAAAACTTTATATAAAAAAATATAAAGAATGGGTTTAAAGTGAAAAAACTCACTTTCTTTATAAAAAAACAATAATGTTTTCGTAAAAAAAGAACTCTTTATTAATAAGAGTTCTTTTTTTATTAGATAGCGAAAAGAATTGGAAAGCAAATAAAGAGAGTTAGAATGTATATAAGATAGCGTTCTTAATCAAGTTGATATATAACAGTTTTTTGGTAAGACTAATACAGTTTACTGTTTTTTTACATAGAATAAAAAAAAATAGAATATAATTTGATTTAAAGTGATATTTTTCACTATGTTTTCACAACGTTATTCAATAAGGTTTTTAAGATAAAAAAATCGAGCGGATTGCTTGCAATGTGAATAAAGTCATGTTAAATTGAATTTGTCAAATTGAAAAAAAGTAATACAGTTTTTTTTCCTGTTTGAGAAACCAATATGATTACGTAAAAAAGAGAGGAATGTGTAACAATATGGCTAAGAAAAAAGTAAACCCACTTGATTTTGCAGCATTGATGGAAGACATTAACGCAGATTTTCCAACGATTCAAGTGTTAGATAAAGATGGTAAGGTTGTTGATAAAGATTTATTACCTGATTTATCAGATGACGAATTAGTAGAATTAATGACAAGAATGGTATGGGCAAGAGTTTTAGACCAACGTTCAACTGCATTAAACCGTCAAGGACGTTTAGGATTCTACGCTCCAACAGCTGGTCAAGAAGCAAGTCAATTAGCAAGTCAATTTGCTATGGATAAAGAAGATGTGTTATTACCAGGATATCGTGATGTTCCACAATTAATTCAACATGGTTTACCACTTAGAGACGCATTTTTATGGTCAAGAGGACATGCAGCAGGTAGTGAATACGCTGAAAGCTTAAAAGCTTTACCACCACAAATCATTATCGGTGCACAATATGTACAAGCAGCTGGTGTGGCTTTAGGTCTTAAAAAACGCAATAAACCAAATGTTGCATTTACTTATACAGGTGATGGCGGTTCTTCACAAGGGGACTTCTATGAAGGAATTAACTTTGCAGGAGCTTATAAAGCAAATGCTGTATTCTTTATTCAAAACAATGGCTATGCCATCTCAACACCACGTGAATTACAAACAGCAGCAAATACATTAGCTCAAAAAGGTATTGCAGCAGGTATCCCAAGTATTCAAGTAGATGGTATGGATGCATTAGCAGTATATAAAGTAACAAAAGCAGCTCGTGAATGGGCAGCAGCAGGAAATGGACCAGTTTTAATTGAGACATTAACATTCCGTTATGGACCACATACATTATCAGGGGACGATCCAACAAGATATCGTACTCAAGAAGTTGAAGATGAGTGGCATGCAAAAGATCCATTAACTCGTTTCAGAATTTACTTAACAGAAAAAGGTTTATGGTCTGAAGAAAAAGAAGAACAAATTATTGAACAAACTAAAGAAGAAATCAAAACAGCGATTAAAGCAGCTGATGCAGCACCAAAACAAAAAGTTTCAGATTTCTTGAAAAACATGTTTGAAGTAACACCTAAATTAATCCAAGAACAAATTGACACATTTGAAGCAAAGGAGTCGAACTAAATCATGGCACAAAAAACAATGATTCAAGCAATCACAGATGCTTTAGCAGTAGAACTTGAAGCAAATCAAGATGTATTAGTATTTGGTGAAGATGTTGGTAATAACGGTGGGGTATTCCGTGCTACTGAAGGATTACAAGAAAAATTTGGTGTGGATCGTGTATTCGATACACCATTAGCTGAGTCAGGTATCGGTGGTTTAGCATTCGGTTTAGCTTTAGAAAACTTCCGTCCAGTTGCAGAAATCCAATTCTTTGGTTTCGTATTTGAAGTAATGGATGAAATTATCGGACAAATGGCTCGTACTCGTTACCGTATGAGTGGTACTCGTAATATTCCAGTTACAATCCGCGCCCCATTTGGTGGTGGTGTTCATACACCTGAAATGCATGCGGATAACTTAGAAGGGTTAATCGCTCAATCACCAGGTGTACGTGTGGTTATTCCAAGTAATCCATATGATGCAAAAGGATTATTAATTTCAGCTATTCGTGACAACGATCCAGTTGTTTTCTTAGAACACATGAAATTATACCGTTCATTCCGTGAAGAAGTTCCAGAAGGTGCTTATACAGTTCCTTTAGATAAAGCAGCTGTAACACGAGAAGGAACTGATGTTTCAGTTATTACTTATGGCGCAATGGTTCGTGAAGCAATCAAAGCAGCAGAAGCATTAGAAAAAGATGGTATCTCTGTTGAAATCATTGACTTAAGAACAGTTGCCCCATTAGATGTAGATACAATTATTGCCTCTGTTGAAAAAACAGGACGTGTTGTAGTTGTTCAAGAAGCACAAAGACAAGCCGGAGTTGGCGCTCAAGTTGTTTCAGAAATTTCAGAAAGAGCGGTTCTTTCTTTAGAAGCACCAATCGGACGTGTGTCAGCACCTGATACAGTTTATCCATTTGGTCAAGCAGAAGGTGCATGGTTACCAAATGCATCAGATATCGAAGCAAAAGTAAGAGAAATTCATTCATTCTAATTTAATTGAAATTAACTGAATGCACAACAGAAGGAGAGAAAATAACAGATGGCTTTTAAATTTAAATTACCAGACATTGGTGAAGGTATCGCAGAAGGCGAAATCGTTAAATTGTTTGTTAAAGAAGGCGACACAATCAACGAAGATGATACGTTATTAGAAGTACAAAACGATAAATCAGTAGAAGAAATTCCTTCTCCTGTAACAGGTAAAGTATTAAAAGTTCTTGTTTCAGAAGGAACAGTAGCAAACGTTGGTGACGTGTTAGTTGAAATCGACGCACCAGGACATGAAGACGAAGAAGAAACAGTAGCTCCTGCTGAAGAAGCAGCTGCACCAGCAGCAAGTGCTCCTGCAGCTAGCACAGGTGGCGTGTTCCAATTCAAATTACCAGATATCGGTGAAGGTATTGCTGAAGGCGAAATCGTAAAATGGTTTGTTTCTGCTGGAGATACAATCAACGAAGACGATACATTGTTAGAAGTACAAAATGATAAATCAGTAGAAGAAATTCCTTCTCCTGTAACAGGTAAAGTAGTTAACGTATTAGTACCTGAAGGAACAGTAGCAAACGTTGGTGATGTATTAGTAGAAATTGATGCACCAGGACATAATGATGCTCCTGCAACAAGTGCACCAGCTACTGAAACACCAGCAGCTGCAGCTCCAACTGCAAGTACACCAGAAACACCAAGTGCACCAACAGGTAAACCAAGTGCTCGTGTATTAGCAATGCCATCAGTACGTCAATATGCTCGTGCTAAAGGTGTTGATATTACGTTAGTAACACCAACAGGTAAAGGTGGACGTGTGGTTAAATCTGATATTGATAACTTTGGTTCAGCACCAGCAGCTCAATCAACTGAAAAAGTTGCTGTATCTGAAGAAAAAGTTGCTGTTGCACCAGCTAAAGAAACTGCTAAACCAGCAGCACCATTTGTTGGTATGCCTGAAGTTGAAGTTCGTGAAAAAATGACTCCAACACGTAAAGCAATTGCTAAAGCAATGGTAAACAGCAAACATACAGCTCCTCATGTAACATTACATGATGATGTTGAAGTATCTAAATTATGGGATCACCGTAAGAAATTTAAAGATGTTGCAGCAACAAGAAATACTAAATTAACTTTCTTGCCATATGTTGTTAAAGCATTAACTGCAACTATGCAAAAATTCCCAACATTAAACGCATCAATTGATGACGCAACAAACGAAATTGTTTACAAACATTACTATAACATTGGTATTGCAACTGATACTGATCATGGTTTATATGTACCAAACGTTAAACAAGCAAACACTAAGAGCATGTTTGATATTGCAGATGAAATTAACGAAAAAGCTGCTTTAGCTATTGAAGGTAAATTAACTGCAGCTGATATGCGTGATGGTACTGTAACAATTAGTAATATTGGTTCTGTTGGTGGTGGCTGGTTTACACCGGTTATTAACTACCCAGAAGTTGCTATCTTAGGTGTTGGTACTATTACACAACAACCTGTTGTAAATGCAGATGGAGAAATTGTTGTTGGAAGAATGATGAAATTATCATTAAGCTTTGACCACCGTATCGTTGATGGAGCAACAGCACAAAAAGCAATGAACAATATTAAACGTTTATTAGCTGATCCAGAATTATTATTAATGGAAGGATAAGGTGAATAGTTAATGGTTGTAGGAGATTTCGCATTAGAATTAGATACAGTAGTAATTGGTGCAGGACCTGGTGGATATGTTGCCGCAATTCGTGCAGCACAAATGGGCCAAAAAGTAGCCATTATTGAAAAAGAATACATCGGCGGCGTTTGTTTAAACGTCGGATGTATTCCATCAAAAGCACTAATTAGTGCAGGACACAAATATCAAGAAGCAATGCATTCAGCTATCTTTGGTGTAACTGCTGATAATGTATCACTTGATTTTTCTAAAACTCAAGAATGGAAAAACAACCAAGTAGTTGCAAAATTAACTGGTGGTGTTGAATTCTTACTTAAGAAAAATAAAGTTGAAATTATCCGTGGTGAAGCATTCTTCGTTGATGAAAATACATTACGTGTTATCGATGGTGACCATGCGCAAACTTATTCATTTAATCATGCTATTGTTGCAACTGGTAGTCGTCCAATCGAAATTAAAGGATTTAAATTTGGTGGACGTATTATTGATTCAACTGGTGGATTAAGCTTAACTGAAGTTCCTAAAAAATTAGTTATCGTCGGTGGTGGCGTTATCGGTGCTGAATTAGGTGGAGCGTACGCTAACCTAGGTGCTGAAGTAACAATTTTAGAAGGTTCTCCACAAATTTTACCAACATTTGAAAAAGATATGGTTAAACTTGTTGAAAAAGAATTTGACAACAAAGGTATCAAAGTTGTAACAAAAGCAATGGCTAAAGAAGCTGTTGACAATGGCGATAACGTGACTGTAACTTATGAAGTTGACGGTAAAGAAGAAAAAGTTGAAGCAGATTACGTTATGGTAACTGTAGGTCGTCGTCCAAATACTGATGATTTAGGTTTAGAAATCTTAGGTGTTGAGATGACTGATCGCGGATTAGTAAAAGTTGATAACCAAGGACGCACTAACGTGAAAAGTATTTTTGCAATTGGTGACATCGTTCCTGGAGCTGCACTTGCTCATAAAGCAAGTTATGAAGCTAAAATTGCTGCAGAAGCCATTGCTGGTGAACCAGTAGCAGTTGATTATCGTGCAATGCCAGCTGTAGCCTTTACAGATCCTGAATTGGCAACTGTTGGTATGACAGAAAAAGAAGCAAAAGAAGCTGGATTAAACGTGAAAGCATCTAAATTCTCATTAGGTGGAAATGGTCGTGCGTTATCATTAAACCAAACTGAAGGATTTGTACGTTTAGTTACAACAAAAGAAGACAACGTGATTGTTGGTGGACAAGTTGCTGGTATTAGTGCTAGTGATATTATTGCAGAAATTGGTTTAGCTGTTGAAGCTGGAATGAATGCTGAAGATATCGCTTTAACTATCCATTCACATCCATCATTATCTGAAGCTGTTATGGACACAGCAGAATTAGCATTAGGTATGCCAATTCACATGTAATTTTAAATAAAGCATTGTTTGTTCGGACGTATAAAGCATCTCTTTTAGAGATGCTTTTTTTTTATTCTAAACATGTATTATTTAAAAAGCTGTGATAAGATAATTTGTTATGGGAAAGAATTAAGAGGAGGGAAAAAGGTGTTACTTAGTATAAAAAAAGATGAGTGGACTGACAATCCACGTGAAAATATTTTTGCTGGACTAGTGTCATCAGTGGCAATCTTACCCGAAGTGATAGGGTTTGCCATTATTGCAGGCGTTCAACCAGTGTCAGCGTTATTTGCCTCTGCGACAACTCTTTTAGTCATTACATTAACTGGTGGTAGACCAGCAATGGTGTCTGCAGCTGCTGGATCAATGGCACTTGTGATTGCAGGTTTGGTACAATCACATGGACTAAATTATATGATTGCTGCAACAATTTTAACTGGTATATTTCAATTTGTTTTAGGCTATTTAAATGTACACAGATTAATGAAATATATTCCTAAAAGTGTCATGATAGGATTTGTTAATGGATTAGCGATTTCTATTTTTTTAGCGCAAGTTCAACAATTACCTGAGCAAAATATGATAGGTTATGTGATGGTTATCGTTAGTATTTTAGCCATTTATTTACTACCTAGAGTGATTAAAGTTGTACCACCAGCACTTATTATTATTATAGCTATGACTATTTTATCATTTGTTTTTAAAGGAAGTTTCTTTACGGTAGGGGACTTAGGTGATATGTCTTCACTTGATGTATCGTTTGGATTACCTCTTGTACCAATGAATGTAGAAACATTGTGGATAATCTTACCAACAGCCATTTCATTAACGTTTATTGGATTAATGGAAACATTATTAACAGTTCCTATTGTGGATGAGATGACAAATTCAACAAGTGATAGTAAACGTGAAGTGAAGGCACAAGGATTGGCTAATTTTATCACTGGATTGTTTGGTGGACAAGGCGGATGTGCCATGATTGGTCAAGCTGTGATAAACGTTAAATCAGGTGGTCGAACTCGTTTATCGACGTTTGTATCAGGTACGACACTATTACTGTTTATTTTTGTTTTAAACTCACTCATGATGGTGATTCCCACAGCAGCTTTGATCGGGATTATGATAACAGTGGCAGGGGATACGTTTAATTGGGAAAGCTTACAGTTAGTTAAATCATGGGAGATGATTGAGAGTACTGTGATGATAGTGACTGTCGTGATTATCGTCTACACAGGGAATTTAGCGATTGGAATTTTGTGTGGTGTCGTATTGAATGGGTTATCTATATTATTTACAAAACTTTATAAAAAAATAGTAAAAAGACAATGATAACTCATCATAATTTTTATATCACAGATAGAAGAACTAAAAAAACTAAAGAGTTTGTTTGGTTATTACCCATTGATTTTTTAAGAGTATTATGTGAAATCCGTTGTATTTGTGACTATCATATTATAATTAATATGTTAGAAATAGAACAACACCTATTCATAGAAAGAAGGTATTAATTTAGATAGTGATTGTTATGAAAAAGTTGGGAAAGATATGAAAATTATATGAATTTCACAATTAAATTCTTGACGAAACACCAAAACCCTTGTATCATACTTTTTGGGCACTCTTGAAAGATAGAGGCAGATAGACTTAAATTAAAGCTCCCTTATTCATGCGAATAGGGGGCTTTTCTTTGTTTTTTATAAAAGTATCTTCCCCAAGAAATATATGAAAAGAGGCGAATGTTATGACAAAGTACATTTTTGTAACAGGTGGAGTGGTATCTTCAATTGGAAAAGGAATTGTAGCAGCATCGTTAGGTCGATTATTGAAAAATCGCGGATTGAATGTCACAATTCAAAAATTTGATCCTTATATTAACATTGATCCTGGAACAATGAGTCCTTACCAACATGGTGAAGTATTCGTCACTGAAGATGGGGCAGAAACAGACTTAGATTTAGGTCATTATGAGCGATTTATAGATATTAATTTAAATCAACACTCAAATGTGACTACAGGTAAAGTTTATTCTGAGGTAATCAGAAAAGAAAGAAAAGGAGAATACCTTGGTGCAACAGTCCAAGTGATTCCACATATTACCAACGAAATCAAAGAAAAAATGATGGCAGCAGCGGATACAAATGAAGCAGATGTGATTATCACTGAAGTCGGTGGAACAGTTGGGGATATTGAGTCTTTACCATTTTTAGAAGCATTGAGACAAATGAAAGCAGATGTTGGAAAAGATAATGTGTTGTATATACATACAACATTGATCCCTTATTTAAAAGCTGCAGGGGAAATGAAAACTAAACCAACGCAACATAGTGTGAAAGAACTACGTAGTTTAGGTATACAACCAGATATTTTGGTTGTTAGAACAGAAGAAGAAGTGCCACAAGAAATGAAACAAAAATTAGCTCAATTTTGTGATGTGCCAGAAGAAGCAGTCATTGAATCAAGAGATGTGAATACATTATATGAAATTCCGTTGAATTTAGAAGCTCAAGGATTAGATGAGATTGTATGTACCCATTTAGGATTGGAAACACCTCAAGCTGAGTTAACTGAATGGAAAAAAATGGCTACACATGTATTAAATTTAAAACACAAAACGCGTATTGCATTAGTTGGTAAATATGTTGAGTTACCTGATGCTTATTTATCAGTTGTGGAAGCACTAAAACACGCAGGATATAAATATGATACAAACATTGAAATAGAGTGGATTCAATCAGAAAATGTTACAGCAGAAAATGTTTCTGATTATTTATCAACAGTAGACGGCGTTCTTGTACCTGGAGGTTTTGGTGATAGAGGGATTGAAGGGAAAATTGAAGCGATTCGCTATGCCAGAGAACATAATATTCCCTTCTTAGGTATTTGTTTGGGAATGCAAATGGCCTGCGTTGAGTTTGCTAGAAATGTTTTAATGCTTGAAGGAGCAGACTCAAAAGAAACAGCACCAGGAACACCGTATAACATTATTGATTTAATGTTAGATCAAGAAGGAATAGAAGATATGGGTGGCACACTACGATTAGGGGCCTATCCATGTGAATTGAAACCAGATACTAAAACGCGTGAATTGTATAATGGGGAAGAGTTAATCAGTGAACGTCATCGTCATCGTTATGAATTTAATAACGCATTTCGTGAATCATTTGAAGAAGCAGGAATGGTTTTCTCAGGCGTTTCACCAGACAATCGTTTAGTTGAAATTGTTGAAATTCCAGAAAATGATTTCTTTGTTGCAAGTCAATTTCATCCCGAATTCAAATCACGTCCAAATAGAAGTCATCCGCTATTTAACGGATTTATCAGAGCTAGTTTAAATAACTAAATTGTCAACAAAAAATACACAGTATCATGATATACTTAGATTATAAAAAATGAGTATGATAATGTATGTGTTATATTAATGATTAGTTTAGGGATAAATTATTAAAAGAGCAGTAGGATTAACATTGTACTAAAGAATAGTAAAAATTTATTCTTTGTTATGATTTAGATAAACGGCACAAGATATGCTAAGAAAACAGGAGAAAAGTTATGCTAGATGTTAAACATTGTTGGTCACAGTTTTTACCATTTATCCTAACTTTTAAGGAGGAAAACCATGAAAAAGCTAGGATTTGATTCTCAGAAATACATTGAAGAGCAATCAAAATTTATTTTAGAACGTGTAAATAATTATGATAAATTATATTTAGAGTTTGGTGGAAAATTAATTGGAGATAAACACGCAAAACGTGTGTTACCAGGTTTTGATGAAGACTCTAAAATCAAAATTTTACAAAAATTAAAAGACAAAGCTGAAGTGATTATTTGCGTATACGCAGGAGATATTGAACGTAATAAAATTCGTGGCGATTATAATATTACATATGATATGGATATTTTAAAATCAATTGATGAATTTAATGAATATGGTCTATCCGTCAATAGTGTGCTAATCACACGTTACAGTGGTCAACCCTCTACGAAAATTTTTATTAACAAATTAGAAAAACGAAATATCAAAGTGTATACACATGAAGCAATTGAAGGCTATCCTTATAACATTGACCAAATTGTGAGTGATGAAGGGTTTGGTAAAAATCCTTATATTCCAACAACTAAACCAATTGTTGTTATTACGGCACCAGGAGCTGGTAGTGGTAAATTAGCAACTAGTCTTAGCCAAATTTATCATGAAAACCGTTTAGGACGTGTGGCTGGTTATTCAAAATTTGAAACATTCCCTGTATGGAATATTCCATTAAAACACCCACTAAACATTGCTTATGAGGCAGCAACAGTGGATTTAAAAGATGTCAATATGATGGACTCTTTCCATTTTGAAGCATACGGAGAAGTGGCAGTTAATTATAATCGTGATTTAGAAACATTCCCAGTGATTAAGCGAATTATTGAACGAATCACTAATCAGGAATCTGTCTTTAAATCACCAACTGATATGGGAGTTAATCGTGTTGGTTTTGGTATCATTGATGATGAGATTGTAAAAGAAGCTTCAAAAGAAGAAATTATTCGTCGTTGTTTTGATACAGAATGTTTTTATAAACGTGGTATGGTTGATGAAGATGTCGTGAATCGTATTCAATTGATTATGGAAGAGATGGAGCTTAAAAAAGAAGATCGTCTTCCAGTGCTATCTGCTAGAGAATATGCAGATAAACTGAAAGAATTATCTGTAGAGGAAGAAACAGTTAATCCTATTTCTGTGATGGCATTTGAATTGCCGACTGGAGAAATTGTCACAGGACGTACATCGGATTTAATGGATGCATCAGCTGCCGCGATTTTAAATTCAATTAAACGTTTAGCTAATATTTCTGATGATATTTTGTTACTATCACCTGTTATTTTAGAAACCATTCAAAAGATGAAGGTAGAAGAGTTAGGCAATAAGATGACTGGTTTAAATGCGAATGAAGTTCTGATAGCTTTATCAATCAGTGCTGTTACTAACCCAACAGCTCAACTTGCTTATGAACAATTAGCTAATTTGGATAGCGTGGAAGCTCACTCAACAGTTATGTTAAACAAAGATGATGAACAAGTGCTTAAAAAATTGGGTATGAATGTGACGAGTGACCCAGTCTTTTCATCAGAGAATCTATTTTATATCTAATAGTAATTGATTGAAATAATAAGTAAGCCTAGTTACACTATATTCATTAGGTTTACTTGTTGTTTTTTTGAAAGGAGAAATGAAAGATGAGAGAGAACACAATGAAAAAATCATTGGTATCTGTTTCTTTAATTTTTATTGGAACATTATTAATTCTAACAGTCTCAAGAATGATTGCTGGAACAAATGGGTATGTATACTTTTTATTTCCTTTAATTTGGTTTATGGGATTATTTTTTAGAGAGATTAAAACAAAAAAAGTGATGTTATCAAATCAATGGACAGAATTTAAACAAACTAAATGGCGGAATATTTTATTTATTATTTTGACGTTAGTGATTGTGTCAGTCGTCATTCAAGTGACTAGACCTTTTTTTAATCAGTTTATCCCTAAAAATCCAGCTCATGGATATGATTATAGTATTGATACAGCTTTGGGACTTTTATTTTCATTGCTAGCAGGTCTACTAGATTTAGTTGTGGCATTTGTTGAAGAAGTGACTTACCGTTATGAAGGAATGTATGTCTACAAATCAAATAAAGGTTTATTAGCTGTTATGTTGATTGTTTCGAGTTTGTTATTTGGTTTTTCTCATTACTATAATTTTGGTGGAAGTTTTATCGCAACAATTCCTTATGCGTGTGCTGGTTTAGTTTTTGGTGTGTTTTATTTACTAACTAAAAATATTTGGGTACCAATTATTGCCCATTTACTATTTAATAGTACAGCAGTATTATCTAGTTTATTTCTAATTATTGTTAAAATGATTAGTTAAGAAAGGAGTGAACTCTATGCAAGATACATATCGTTTAATAGGTTTTGTTGCAGTGATGATTGGACTAGTTTTTGCAGTATTAGCTCAATCTTGGGTGAAAACTCGTTTATTTCTTTTTAGAGATACAAGTATGATAAAACAATATATCATTGGATTTATTTTTTTAATGATTGGTGCTTTCTTCTTCTTTTTAAGTGGTACGTTCAATTAAATACTTAGAGTAGACGACTATATTTTATGGTCGTCTCTTTTTTTTATCTTTTTTTCTAAACAATTGAGTTGTGAAAATGATTCTCATTTGCTATAATGATTTTAAGTTTAGGTTTACCTAAAAAAATATTAAATTATTCCAAAAATAGAAAAGGTGAAAGAAATGCAAGAAGAAGTATTAACCATGTCTTATGAGGGATTAGTGCAAGAACCTATAGACGTTAAACATATATCTGTATCTTATCAATCTAAAATAGCACTGGAAGATATTAGTTTATCCATTGAACCAGGAAAAATCACTGGAATTATTGGTCCTAATGGGGCCGGAAAATCAACTTTTTTAAAAAGCGTGATTGGGTTGATTAAAACAGATAGCGGAAGTGTATCTATCGCAGGAGAATCCATTGATGTGATTAGAAAACAGATTGCTTATGTTGAACAACGAAGTGCCATTGATTTGACGTTTCCAATTAAAGTGGAAGAAACAGTGATGTTAGGAACTTATCCGAAATTAGGGTTGTTTCGTCGACCAAAAAAAGAAGATAAACAAAAGGTTCAAGAGTCTCTTGAAAAAGTCAAAATGGAAAATTTTTCTAAACGACAAATCGGTAATTTATCTGGGGGACAATTACAACGAGTATTTATTGCGAGAGCTTTAGCACAAGATGCGGATATTATCTTTTTAGATGAACCATTTGTAGGGATTGACATGGTAAGTGAAAAATTAATTGTTGAACTATTGCAAGAATTGAGAGATGAAGGGAAAACCATTGTTATCGTTCATCATGATTTACATAAAACTAAAGAATACTTTGATAATTTAATTATTCTAAATAAAAAACTTATTGCAAGTGGACCAGTATCCACAACATTTACGACATCTACTATTCAAAAAGCATACGGAGAAACAATGGGAGAAATCGTGATTAAGGGAGTGAATGATTAATGATACAACATTTTATTGAAGGATTAATTAAATATGATTTTCTACAAAATGCATTAATAACCTCAGTCATAGTGGGGATTGTGTCTGGAGTGATTGGTAGTTTTATTATTTTAAGAGGGATGTCATTAATGGGAGATGCCATTTCTCATGCGGTATTACCTGGTGTAGCAGTTTCTTACATGCTTGGTGGTAGCTACATGATAGGAGCATCCATATTTGGGATAATGGCAGCAGGATTGATTGGTTTTGTGACACAAAAAAGTAAATTAAAAAACGATACAGCTATCGGGATTGTCTTTAGTTCATTTTTTGCTTTAGGGATTATTTTAATCTCATTTGCCGAAAGCTCGACCGATTTATATCATATTTTATTTGGAAATGTTTTAGCAGTTAGACCAAGTGATATGTATACAACGTTAGCTGTTGCAGTTGCGGTCATTTTATTTGTGGTTTTATTTTATAAAGAATTACTAGTCAGCTCATTTGATCCAGTGATGGCACAAGCCTATGGATTAAAAGTCCAAGTGATTCATTATGCACTCATGTTTTTCCTAACACTTGTCGCTGTATCATCGCTTCAAACAGTCGGCACTATTTTAGTAGTTGCCATGCTTGTGACACCTGCTGCTACAGCTTATCTGTTAACGGATAAACTATCAACTATGATTGTTATTGCAAGTAGTTTAGGAGCAGTTAGTGCAGTGATTGGATTATTCTTTAGCTATTCCTATAACTTAGCTTCAGGAGCAACTATTGTTCTAACGACTGTTGTATTTTTTATCATTGCGTTTATATTTTCACCAAAACAAGGATTTATTATTAAAAGAAAAGAGGAAGTTGTCATTGAAGAAGTCTAGTCTTATTTTATCAAGTCTTATAGCAGGGTTAATGGTGTTCTTTTTAGCCGGCTGTTCAACAGGAAGTGCCTCTACAGAAAAAAATGTAGATAACAATAAATTAAAAGTTGTTGCAACCAATTCGATTATTGCAGATATGGTTGAAAATGTTGGTGGGGAACATGTTGATGTTCACAGTATTGTGTCTCGGGGAACAGACCCTCATGAGTATGAACCACTTCCAGAAGATATTTCCAAATCAACTGATGCTGATGTGATTTTTTATAATGGGTTGAATCTTGAGACTGGTGGCAATGGTTGGTTCTTAAAATTAATGCAAACAAGTAAGAAAAAAGAAAATGAAGATTACTTTGTTGTAAGTAAAAATGTTGAGCCAATGTATTTAACAAGTGAAGGCCAAGAAAGTGAGCAAGATCCTCATGCTTGGTTATCATTAAAAAATGGGATTATGTATGTTAACAATATTAAAGATGTTCTAGTTGAGAAAGATGCAAAACATAAAGAAGATTATGAAAAAAATGCCAAAGCTTATACAGAAAAACTAGAAGCCTTACATAATGAAAATACCAGTCGATTTGCCGATATTCCAAAAGATAAAAATCTACTTGTAACCAGTGAGGGCGCATTTAAATATTTCTCAAAAGCTTACGGGGTAAATGCAGCATATATTTGGGAAATCAACACAGAAAATCAAGGGACACCTGATCAAATGAGTCAAATCATTGATAAAATTAAACAAACAAAAGTACCCAATCTATTCGTTGAACAAAGTGTAGATGCTCGCAGTATGGAGACTGTCTCACGAGAAACTGGGATTCCAATTTACGATACAATATTTACTGATTCATTAGCGAAAAAAGGTGAAACAGGAGATACTTATTATGATATGTTGAAATGGAATTTAGATACCATTCATGAAGGATTAATGAAATAACGAAAAACACTCTATTTAATCATCTGACTAAATAGAGTGTTATTTTTTATTTCTTTTTCCAACGTAATGTTTGGATTTTAGCTGGCTCAATGGTAGTAGATACCGATGTGTTTTCTTTAAATTCTTCAATCATATTGGCTTCAAACGGCGTGTACTCATTTATTTCTAGGTTAAGAGTAGAAGAGGTTTGATTGGATAAGTTAAATCCTCTTGTAATAATATCTTCTCCAAACTCTTGTCTTTTAAGAGCAGTCAATGCAAATTGTTTACCATCAATGGATAAGAATTGATAATTAGTAGCTAACACGCCTGTGTGATGTGTTGTTTGTTTGACTGTTGTTGGGATTTGGAAACTTTGAGCACGTTTGTAAGAATCAAATAATGTGTTTTCAGTTGTTACTTCTATGGCAAAATCAACCGATTGTTTGCCAATACACTGAGCTTCTGGCGTTGGGAAATACCCCCAATCACCTAATTCACCAACAGCACGTAGCAATGTCACAGCAATAGTATTGTTAGTTAGAATTTCATACTCATTTAAACCGTAATTTGATATGGTGATACCATTTTTTCCATCTCTTAACGCTACAAACGAGTGTTGATGTTGTGGATTTGTTGGGTTCTCCCAATGTTTATTTTGCACAGTATTTGGTCTTTCAACTACTTCAAAAATACTTTCGGCAACATGAGTTTCTGTTGCTAAACCAGTTGGGAAAAGAACACGTAAACGATGATCTCGCATTTGATTATCAAATTCAGTGTGACATTTAATTTGGCGATTATTTTTTTCTACCCTTAAAGTTGTTTTAAGAGTAAGTGTGCCTAAATCTTTGCTGCGTTGTGCTTGTCTATCCCGCATTTCAATGACAGCTTTCATTTCCTCTTGTAATAAGTCTTCCGCTGAAAGTGGAATCATCATTTGCTGTTCAATCAACACTTCACATACTAATGGTGTATCTGTTATGACGTTAATTGTCGTAGGAAAATCATGTGCGTATAGAGGAATATCATTTTCCGGTTGTTTAAAAATATATTCATTTCCAACATCTCCTACATTTTCAAATATTAATCCACTTGGGTAAGTGATATTGGTTTCTTTATTGGTTATATCAATCAGTCCATTATTTTGTATAGCCACTTTAACATAATCATTTTCAATTGTTTGAGTGTTTTTATCAAACAAAGTCTTATCGCTAGTTTGAGATTTACCTTCGACTAAGCCAAACGATTGCCAACTGATTTCATTGAATGACTCAAGAGATAATCTGATTGTTACAAAAATTGCCATATAAGGGATTCTAAAACGATCAGTTGGTAAATCATAGTCAAAAGCGACATCCACAGTTACTAATTCACTTGGAATAATAGTTCCATCACTATCTACTACATGAAATTCATTTAATGTTTCGGCTATTTGTTTTAATTCATCATATAATTCATTCGGCTTCCCTTCAGAAAATGGGCGACGCATCCATTCAATTGTTGTTTCAATGACTTCATTTTTTTCGACACCAGCTGTATTAAAAACAACAAACGGTTTACTATTTGTTGGTAAGTTACTTGTGTCAATATTGCTTGTTAAAGCCAAAGTAGCTTCATCTACTAAGTATTTGCCAACTTCTAATGCTTTATCAAAACGTGCCATCATTTCACGATGAACCTCATCCACACTGCATCCACAAATACTATCGTGTGGGTGATTTTGCATTAAGGTTTTCCAAGCATAACGAAGCTCATCATGTGGATAAGATTTTGTCATGTCATAGGCCATAGTTGCCAATGGCTCTGTGACATTTTCTAATTGTCGTTGGACTTCAGTATTTTTTTGTTTGATATAAATTCTAGCAGAAGCTGTGTTGGCTAATGTGTACCAGCCATCTGTTTCTTGAGACGTTAATTCCCCAGTAACGGTACTCAAGTTATCAGGTAAATCAGACATGACAGCAGCTAAATAATCATCAAAATTACTATGAATAAACTCAATATCTGGATAGAGTTCATTAGCTAAAGCGATGGCTTGTGTAACATCTTTTTGAACGGGTTGATGATCCACACCATTCATCATTAAAAGATGATCCGTCGAAGCATATTGGTTAGCGTCTGCCAATTTTTTCTCCCAAAATTCAATTGCTTCTTTTTTCGTTGTTGGAATTTCATTGCCGTTACTGTACCAGTTGGCAAATAATAAGCCAAATATTTTAGTGCTGTCTGGTCCTTCCCACCACATTTCAGAAAATTGAGAAGCATATTTTTCGTCATTGATAACAGCATTATTAAATCCAGTTGGTTTGACACCACGTCCAAAGGCTGCTGCTTTAATCCCTGCTTCTTTCATCATTTGAGGGGTTTGTCCCATGTTTCCAAAGGTATCAGGGAAGTAACCCAACATGACAGGATTGCCCCATTTCTTACTTTCTTCTAGACCAATCAGTGTATTGCGAGTGTTGGCTTCACTACTAATAAGGAAATCATCTTGTAAAATATAAAATGGTCCAATGCGTAATTTGCCGTTTTTAATGGCGCGTTCAACGGCTTCTTTTTTTTCAGGTCGAACTTGTAGGTAGTCGTCTAAAATAATTGTTTGGCCATCCAAGTGAAAACTATTGAAATCTGGATTGGTTTCAAAAATCTCTAATAAATCATCCATCAAACGAATCAATCTCATATGATGTTGCTCATAAGGTAAGTACCATTCTCTATCCCAGTGACTATGAGATATGATATAAACTTTTTTATTTTTCATGTCAGAATCTCCCTTGTTTAGTTATAATGTGCATCAATGGTGATATCAAAGTAATCCATAACAAGCTCGCAAAACATCATATTAGCCCAAGAAAACCATTCACGAGTAAAATGATTTGGGTTGTTGACGTCAAATCCTTCGTGCATTAAGTGTGTTCCGCCATCGCATTCAACGAGTAAGTTTAAAATTCGTTCTTTTTCTTGTTTATCATCCGTTGTTAGACCTTCTATAGCTAAAGCAATCGGCCAAACATAATTTTCAGGTGTGTGTGAGCTACCAATCCCTTTAGCAAATTCCCCCTCATAAAAATAAGGATTTTCTTTACTTAGCAATGTTTTTCTTGTTGAAAGATAAAGTGGATCGTTTTTATCTAGATACCCAAGATAAGGAGCGGCCATTAAGCTCGGTACATTGGAGTCATCCATAATAGAATAATGTCCTTTTCCATCTACTTCATAAGCAAAGATATTTTCTCCATCATTATTTTTAACAATGGCATGTTCTTTAATACCAGAATCAATGTCTTTTTGAAGTGTCTTTGCTTGTTCTAACACAGTCTTATCTGTAAATAGAGTGGAATAAAGGTCAATAATATAACCTAGAACCACAACAGCAAACATATTCGAAGGAACAAGGTAACCGTATTGACAGGCATCATCACTTGGTCTAAATCCAGACCATGTCATCCCTGTATCGTCAACAGGTGTGCCTTTTCCATCATTAGTTAAAGTATCTTCTAGTCGTGTTGTGTCTCTTTCAAAACGATAAGGAGAGTGATTATGATGTTGTTCCGTTTTCCATACAGTGAGTATTTTTTTTACCCCTTCATGAAAATCTTCGTTAAAGTGAGATGTTTCTCCCGTTTGTTTATATAGAAGATAGGCTAATTGGATTGGGTAACATAATGAGTCAATTTCATATTTTCTTTCCCAAATCCAGGGTGTCATCTCAGTATGATCAGTTTGATGTCCTTTATTGTTAGGGGTTTCATTAAAAGCATTAGCATAAGGATCCATATTGATGTATTTGAATTGTCGTTTCACTAGACCAGTAATCAGTGCGCGAATATCCTCGTCTTTTTTGGCAATAACTAGGTAGGGACGAAATTGAGCGGTTGAATCTCTTAACCACATGGCAGGAATATCACCTGTCAAAAGGAAAGTTGATCCATCATCATAGCGACGAACAGTAGTTAGCAATGTATTAGCAAATCCAGCATTAAAGTTTTCTGCCCATTTTGGTTGATTTGCTTCATGACATTTTTGAGTCATTTGTTTCATAAAATGTTGAACAGATTGTGGTATTTCAGTATAAGCCATAATAGCCCTCCTAATGATATATCTTTTATTTACAATTCTTATTATATGATATATCATTATGAGTGTCTAGTGCTTCATCATATTTTTTATTTTGATATATATGGTATGATGTACAATGAAAATAAGGAGTAGGGAGTGGGAAAAGATGTCAAAACAGCCATTATACAAAAAAATATATCAAGAACTGAAAAAAGATATACTAACTGGTGTGTATCTTGAAGAAACACAAGTACCAACTGAGTTAGAGTTATCTGAAAAATATGAAGTTAGTCGTATTACGTCTAAACGAGCATTAATGGAACTTGAAGCAGAAGGACTAATTTACCGCGTACGTGGAAAAGGAAGCTTTGTAAAACAACGTCAAGAAACAATGCCACAAGAAAAAAAGAATACTTTACTATTTATCATGCCTTTTGCGCAAAATGAAGGATTAGGAAATTACGCAGAAGGAATACTTGCCTCACTAAATACATCAGATTATCGTTTACACATGCAATCTCATGATTGGTTGCAGACTGAGGATGCTCTGTATTTATCAAGTGATTATGCGGGAGTGATTTATTACCCAATTAATATGCAAGAAAGCATTGATTTTTTATATCAATGTCATATGCAAAATATACCAGTCGTTTTATTAGATAAACAAATCGAAAAAATTCATTACCCTTGCGTTGTGGCAGATAATGAATCTGGTGGTTCTCTTGCATCAAAAGAGTTAATCAGTAAAGGCTATGATGAGGTTATTTTTGTTAGTGGGACAGGTCTAACAGAAAGTTCGTCTGTTCGTGATCGTTACATGGGCTATTTATCAGCAGTTTATGAGGCTTCTTTGACACCTCAACATATTGTGAAAACCCCTTTACAAACTATGGACCAGCTCTTTGAGTCAGTCTACGACGTTATTTGTCATAACAAAAAAGAATCTGTTGGTTTAGTCTGTGAAAATGATATTGTTGCTATTAGATTAATGACGTATTTAAAACAACAAGGCATGGATATTGGAGACGAAATTGGTATTATTGGGTTTGATAATATTCAAGCCACACAATTAGTTGATCCACCTTTGACAACTATTGCACAAGATTTCTATCGTATGGGGGAAGTCGCTGGAGAGCTATTACTTAAACAGTTAAATAAAGAACCAGTTGACTCATTAGTTAATGTGATTCCTGTTTCCATTATTCCAAGACAAAGTACATAAAAGAATAGTAGAAAAGAGATGACCATATGATGATAGACCAAACGTTGAAAGTATTTGCTGAATATGATGATGTGGTGTTTACAAAACAATATCATGTAGTAGAAGATAAAAATATATCAATGACTTTTTCGGGAACGTTTTTTCGATTTGAAAGTTTAGATAATTGTTTTGACCAGTTCAATTTAGCTCATCCATTTATTTTATGGGAGAAAGAACACGGAGAATTTCAAGTCAAGCATCGATTTAACAGAAACCTATCAAATGATGGCTTTATGTTATCTATCAAGGAAGATAAGATGATTTTGATTGACAGTCGCACGATGAATGGCTGCCGTTTTGCTATCGAATTATTACAAAGATTGATTGTTAAAAATAAAAGCCAGTTATTTCTACCGATAGTAAAAGTGACACATACTCCGTCATTTGAAGTGAGAGGAATAATCGAAGGGTTTTATGGTGTTCCATGGACGCATGAGATGAGAAAAGATTGTCTTGTTTTTTTATCTTCAAAGAGAATGAACACTTATATGTATGCCCCCAAAGATGATGAGTATCAGCGAAAACTTTGGCGAGAGTTATATCCCAAAGAGAAACTAGATGAGTTTAGAGAGTTATTAAATCTATCAACAGCTCATCACATTGACTTTTGGTATATGATAAGCCCAGGAAATGACTTGAATTATTTAGATAACACAGATTTATCCGTGTTAAAACATAAATTGAAACAAATGGTGCAATTAGGTGTGACACATTTTGGGTTATTAATGGATGATATTGCTTATGAATTAAGTGATGATGTGAAGAAAAAATTTAAAACAAGTGCTCAAGCGCATGCGTATTTGATGAACGTTGTTTATGATTACTTAGTAGAAGAGATCCCTTATGTTAAATTTGTTGCGTGTCCAACAGAATATGATAATCACTATGATTCTCCTTATTTAGAAGAATTGACAAGATTGTTACATCAAGATATTCCACTATTTTGGACAGGACCAACAACACTATCTCGACATATTACGACTGAAGATATAAAAAAAATGTCTGATATTTATCAACGTCAGATGATTATTTGGGATAATGTACCGGTTAATGATTTTGAACAAGACAATGAATTAATTTTTTTAAGTCAGTATAGTAATCGAAGTAAACAGTTATCAGGTAATCAGTATAATGTATTAGGAATTGTACTCAATCCAATGGCCCAGTGGGAACTCTCTAAAATAACAGTTGGACATAGTGCAAAATATATGTGGCAAACAGATCGAGCAAATGATTTAGCGATGTGGCATCAAGTATTACAGGAGTATGGTCAAACAAAAGAGAATGGTCGAGCATTAGATATTTTATCAAAACATTTTACCAATAGACATCTTGAACCAAGCATATCAGTAGAGTGGCAGCAGTTAGTAAAGCAACAAGATATTGATTCCTTGACAGATATTTTGAAAGAATTAAGTCAAGCGGTTGAAACACTGAAAAAAATGAATAATCATAACTTTTTGACAGAGATTACGCCTTGGTTTGAAAGAGTGATGTTAGAAGACCAGTTATGGCAAGCCATGATATCAAAAAATGATAAAAAAGCACATACTCTGTATCAGGAGTTAATGACTAAAAAACATCGTGTGGGAAGTCAGATACCGATTATTTATTATGAAACTTATCTAAAAAAATCTAGCGGAGAATAGTTCCGCTAGATTTTTTATGTTAATGAGAAAGGTAAATCAGTTTCTGTGTAGTGTTTGATTGGTGGAACTAAGCATAAGTCAAATTCTATGTTTCCACCTGTCATTAAATCATCATGGGTAAAGAAGAGCTGGTTGTAGTGTTGATTATTTCTCAAAATATTTTTGGAATAGTGATATTGTGGGACGTTATTGTTTGACTGAATGGTTAAGTCATTGCCATTTGATAAATGAATCACTGCTTTATCAACAAAAGGAATACCTATGACATATTCGCCACTGCCTGGAGTCACAGGATAAAACCCTAAACTATTCAAGACAAACCAAGCACTCATGCTACCGTTATCTTCATCACCTGGATAGCCATCAAATCCTAATTTAAAGGCTTTTGATAGTAATTCTTTTACAATGTGTTGGGTAGTTGATAGTTCTCCAATATAGTTAAATAAAAATGGCAGATGGAAACTAGGTTGGTTAGAAATGGCAATTTGTCCAAAGTCAATGGCTGCCATCTCACTCATTTCATGAATTTCAAACCCGTAGCCATCAACATCAAAAATAGGGTAAGTATTGCACAAATCCGTGATGATTTCTTTGAAACGTTCCTTTCCACCAAGAGATTGAATCAGACCGCTAAAATCATGAAATGCAGCAAAACTATTTTGGTAGGCACTTCCTTCAGCATAGTCACGTCCCCAAGCGTAAGGGTTAAAAGGTGTTCTTGGCTGTCCATTTTTATCTTTTGAACGTAAGACACCATAGTCAAAGTCAATTAAGTTTCGATAATTAAGTGATTGCGTAGCATATTTTTTTGCCAAGTCTTTATCATCTAACAACTCAGCCACTTGTGAAATACAAAAATCACTATAAGCATAATCTTGAGTGTGGTTGACACTTTCGTGATAGTGATTTGGTACATAACCATAAGTTAGATAATCAAGTGTGCCAGATCGACCATAATTATCCTTTCCACTAACGGTTGTGGCACTTTTTAACATGGCTTTAAGGAAATCAGGCATCTTATCTGTCGCAATATGTTTTACTGCAGCGTCAGCGATGACAGCATCAATCAATGTGCCAGGCATTAAACCTCTTTCATCAGGAGAGAGCCATTTGGGTAAATAGCCACTATTTTTATACGCGTTATAGAAACCTGCCAGCATTTTTTCATATTCTTCTGTTGCGATAAGTGAATACAGAGGGAAAAGCGAACGACAAGTATCCCAAAAACCATTATTAGTATAATAATAACCTGATTTAATGGTTTTACTTAACGTGTCATAGTGAATTGGTTGGTTGTCTTTGTCTAATTCGTACCACGTTTGTGGGAATAAAAAACAACGGTACATCATTTGATAAAATAGTGAAATTTTCTCCTTACTTTTGTCGCTCACTTCAATTCGATTGAGATAATTTAGCCATTTATCTGCAGCTAGATTTTTATGTTCCTCAAAAGTATGAGGTAATTCACGTTCTAGATTGAGTGTCGCTTGTTCTTGACTAATAAATGATGTCGCAAGTTGTAAATCAAGCGTTCCATCAGAAGCTAATTTGTCAAATGACAGATAAAGTGTTTCTTCCTCTCCTTTGTAGTGAGGCCCTAAATCAATCATGTGATTATTTTCTTGGTATTTTAAAGACTCAATGTTTGTAGAAAAAGAAAGGTCGATATACATTTTTAACTTTTTATCTTCACAACCAGCCATATTACAAATATAGCCAGTTAAATGATTGTTTTTAATGGTGAGTGATTTAATACCAGGAGCGGTAAAAAGAATGCCGGCTGTCATGTCTTTTCGGTTAAAGGTAAATCTTATATGTGCACCATAAGTATGCGCTGTCAATTCTGTTAAGATACGATGCCTTTCAGAATAAATCGATAAGTAATGTGGTTGAAAAGTTGCCTCTTCAGGTCGATAAGATCCTTGGTTAAAAAATAAATCAGTGGAATTTATTGCTCCTGACACAGGTGAAAGTAATAAATGAGAAAAGTCCCCCATCCACGGACTTGGTTGATGGGTTAAACGAATGCCTTGAAAAGTATGATCTCTTGGATGAAACCACCAACTCCCTTTTTGATGTGTGGTTTGCGGGCAGAAGTAATTCATTGCAAATGGCACACCGGTATAAGGTAAGGTATTCCCATTAGAGTAGCTATGTTGATTAGCTGTCCCATGACGTGTATCGATGTTTGAAAGTAACATTTAAACTCTCCTTTGATATATCATTTTTATTTTATTTTTATATGATATATCATAACATTTTGATTGAGAAATAAAAAGAGGGTATAAAAAAAGAAACGAAAAAAATCGTTTCTTTTTTACTGTTTTATCATATTATTGGATTGATTTTTTCTAAAGGTGATATAACCAAATAAACAAAATAAAAAGCAAATTCCAAAAGAGATAAATTCAAAGACTGGATTGTCATAAAATCCACCAAATAAAATAATTAATCCCCCAAGTATTGCTAAAATAGGTGAAATAAGTCCTGTAAAGGTTTCTTTAATGTTTTTGTCTAAATAAAGTTGAATGACTTTAAAATAAAGCGCGATGTACCACATATAACCAAATACAATCGCAATTTCACCAATATCACCTAATCCCATTAACTGGAAGTATTGTGTGAGATAGTGAATAATAAACCAACCGCAAGAGGTCAATAAGGCAATAATAGCAGATTGACTACCTAATTTTTTTTGATGATAATTATCTACTATTTTTTGACTATTTGGTAACATATTTTTTGTTGCTAAAGCATAAGGCATGCGGATATGTCCCAAAGTAACCCCATTTATTACCCCAAATAATGCTACAAGGATGAATAATAAAATAATTTTTTGACCAATATTTCCAAATAGCATGTCACCAATTTTCATAACAGCCCCTTCACCCATAGATAAGATGTATTCGGGACCTAGAATATGTGTGAGACCTAGAAAATAGGATAGATAAACAACTAGGACGATGATTGGACCAAAACATAAGGCTTTTTTCATCGTTTGACTACCACCTTTGACTTCATGTGAAATGGATAAAGCAATAGGCCATCCATCATACGAAAAAGCCATAGGAGCAAGTGCTGCTAACCACCCAAGACCAACGTTTGTTGGTTCAACTAATGGAACAGTTGGTGGAACGACAGGTGTTTCTTTTGACCAAAATAATGCGATAAGCCCAATACCAAGTAAAGGAATTAATTTAGTAATCGTGGAAATAATTTGAAACCACCCAGCAAATTGACTTGATAAGATATTCAAGCAATAAAAAAATAACATATATCCAAAACCAATCCCCATTTGATAAGTCATCGTTTGAGGTAAATTTAGTAGCATAGTAGTGTAAGTTCCAGCTGCCCATGATACCACGACACCAATGGTAGGAAAATATAGAAATGTCTGATACCAACCAAAGGCACTTGCTGTAGACTCTGAAAAAAATTCTTCAAAATAGGCAACCATTCCACCATTTTTAGTAGTACGCTGTGCTAGGTTTGTGAGTGATAAACTTCCAAAAATAATACAAAGAGCTCCAATAATAAATACCAATACACCTAAAAATATGTTTCCACCAGTAAAAGCTAAAATATTTCCAACTTTGAAAAATATTCCAGACCCTACACAAATACCGATAATCATAGCAATTGCTGTACCAAGACCATATTGTTTTTTCTCGTCGATAATAAAACCTCCATTTCAATATTAGCAATATATCATAAATAGCAAAAAAGTGAATGAAAATTTTATGAAATTTAAAAAAGTCATGAGAGAGTTTTAATGTGTGAGATATGTTAAAATAAGGAAGATAAATAAAGGGATTGAGGTGGTATGTTTGAGTCTTCAATTTATATTAAATACAGCAGACAAAGAAGTTTTAGAAGATTTATTAGGTATGTCGACAGACTGGTTAGAAAAGTCGATGCATCATGAGGTGTTTTACCTTGTGCCTAATCACGTTAAATTTGAAACGGAAATAAATGTATTGAAAAAAATGCATACGTTACCTAAATTTAGCAAACAGAAGTATATGGCAAGTATGAGATTACAAGTCTTTAGTTTTTCTAGGTTGGCTTGGTATTACATGCAACAAACTAAAAGTTATCAAGCAACGAGACTAAGTGATTCTGGAAAGTTTATGCTGATAAGAAAAAGTTTAATAAGCTGTAAAGATAACTTGGTGTTATTTAAGCGTGAAGTCGATAGACCAGGTTTTATTCAACAATTACTTGATTTATTTGATGAGTTAAAACAAGGAAATGTTTCACCATTTGATTTACAAGAAGTTGTGGAAAATATTGCAACAACTGAAAAGACCAGTCAAGAAGATTATGTCACAAAATTAATCGATATACAGTTAATTTATCAAACGTATCAAGAGATGTTAATCACTCATCATATTGCCGATAAAGAATTATTAACAGAATTAGCTGAGTATTTGAGTGAGAAAGATTTATCTCATGTTCAATTTATTGTGTCAGGATTTACTAATTTTACAGCAGTAGAAAAACAATTAATAGAAGTACTAATGAAAGTGTCTGGTGAAATAAAAATAAATTTAGTTCTTGACGAGGCACCAAAAGAAACTTCTTTAGATAGTTATCAATTGTTTTTTAATACGTCAAAAATGTACCAAGAATTATATGATGTCGCTAGAGACAATCAAGTGAAAGTATTATTTGATATTAAATGTCACTCAAAAAATAAGACATCAATGAGTGAATTAGCACATGGGTGGCAAAATTTACAAGAGTTAGTGCCGAATAAGATAGAAAAATCGACTGTTTCAAATGTGTTATCACTTTGGACTTGTACAGATACGTATCAAGAAGTAAAAGCTATTGGGACAAAAATTAGAGAATTAGTGGCAACAGAAGGTTATCGTTATGAAGAGATTGCCTTAATTAGTCGAGATATTGAAACATATGCTTCAGAAATTATGGCAGTATTTGATGATATGGACATACCTTACTATGTTAATGAAGAAGAAGACATGGCAAATCATCCTTTAGTCGAATGGTTGCGTTCATTATTTAAAATAGATGAATCATTTTATCAATACCGAGATGTGATGCGCTTTTTAAGAACAGAATTATGTTTTCCAAATACTAATTTGACTGACGATTTAAAAACATGGTATGAAAAAATGAGTGCATTTAGACAAGCAACAGACTATACAGAAAATGTGGTACTTGCTTATGGATATAGTGGGAGTGACTGGATTAAAAAAGAAGATTGGGAGTATGTGACCTATCAGTACAACACAGATGATGATACTTTGGATAATCAACAAGTTATTCAAGAACAATCTAATGATATCAGACGGTTAATTGCGACCCATTTACCTAAGTTTTTTGAGAAATTAAAACAATCTATTACTAATAAAGAAGCTATTGTGACGTTCTATCAATTTTTACTAGAAATTGGTGTAGATAAACAGCTTCAAGCGATGCAACAACAAGAAATCGAAAGAGGGCATTTAACTGAAGCGAAAAATCATGAGCAAACATGGCAAGCATTGATGGATTTATTAGATGAATATTATGATGTATTAGGTGAAGATACTTTTGAGTTTGAGATTTTTAAGGAGATTTTACTTAGTGGATTAGAAGGCGTTAGCTATAGTAAAGTCCCAGCTTCAATTGATGAAGTAGTGGTAACATCATTAGATAGGGTTCGAGCAAAAAAATATCGGGCGACGTTTATTTTTGGGGCAACAGATCAAGTGTTACCTAAAAAAATTGATAATAAAACACTATTAAGTAACGAAGAACGAGATGTGTTTTCTCAATTATTAAGGTCAGACAGTTTCTTAAATAATAGTTTAACTGAATCAATGGCTAATGAACCATTTATCTTTTATTTGGCGTTACTGTCAGCCACAGACAAAATTATTCTTAGCGCACCTAAAAATCGTGACCAAGTCAAAGATGTTAAACTATCACCATACATCGAACAGTTAAGTCGATATTTTGCTATTCCTATTATTCATCATGATGCTGTCCTAACAGCTGATGAACAGGTATTAAACTCAATTTCGACAGACAAACTATTGCTTAGTGATTTAGTGAGTGCTTATAGAGAATATGACGAAAAGAAAGAAAGTGTTCCTTGGCTATTTTTACAACTAGAAAAACGTGTTCGTAAACAATTACCGGTTGAAACAAATCGTTTGTTTATGAGTTTATCGCATAAAAATATTCCCGAAACCTTAAACAATCAATCCGTTGATACATTATATGGTGAAACAATTTATGCGTCTGTTTCAAAAATTGAAAATTTCTATCAATGTCAGTATAAGTACTTTTTACGTTATGGACTTGGTATTCAAGAAAGAGAGCAGTTTGAGTTATCCCCAGCAGCAGCAGGAGAATTTTATCATGAAGCCTTGGATTTATTCTTTAAGGAACTAATTAAACAGAAAATCCAACTAACAGATATGTCAGATGATGAAGTGAAACAACTTGCTCAAACGGTGTTACAGGAAATATTAGGAGATAAACGATTTACTATTTTGTCCACAACCAATCGGATGAAATATGTGTCGTATCAGTTAGAAAAAACCATTCAAAGAGTGTGCTTATCGCTAAAAAATCAAGCTAAACGAAGTGATATGACCCCTATCCAAACAGAAATATTGTTTGGTGAGTCGTTAAAACAAGCTGGATTAAATAGTTTGGAAATTGTTTTAAACAATAATAAAAAAGTAAAAGTGCGAGGTAAAATTGATCGCTTGGATAAATTAGTTATTGAAGATGATGTGTATTTAAGCGTGATTGACTACAAATCGAGTAAGCATAATTTTGATTTTGTTGATGCTTATTATGGATTAGCTATGCAAATGATTACGTACTTAGATGTTGCCTTAAGTAATGCAGTAGAGTTAGTTGGTCAAACAGCTAAACCAGCTGGAGCACTATACATGCATATTAAAAATCCAGTTATCAATGTTAACGAAAAATTCTCATTAGATACGCTAGATGAACAACTACTAAAAGAGTATCAATATGATGGGTTGTTAGTAGAAGATGATGTGATTTTAGGAAAATTAGATAAAACCATTGACTCTCAGGTAAAATCGCTAGTTTACCCATACGAGCAGTTAAAAAGTGGGAAAATGAAATCATCACGATTTATCACATCAGATGAATTATCTCATTTAGTTGCTCATAATCGTGATAATTTCAAACAAGCTGGAGAAAAAATCTATGAAGGTAGCACGGAGTTAAATCCAGTCTATAAAGAACAAAAACGGTTAGCTTGTGGTTTTTGTCCATATAAAAGTGTGTGTCAATTTGACGTGATGTTACCAGAAAATAATTATCACCGAATTGAGTCCTTGAAAAAAGAAACGATTATGGAAAAACTGCAGCCTGAATCAAAGGAGGAGACACATGAGTAACCTAGATATTCCAGTAAAACCAGAAAACAGCCATTTTACAGATAAACAATGGCAAGCGGTATATGATTCTGGTGATAATTTGTTGATTTCTGCCTCTGCCGGTTCTGGTAAAACAACGGTATTAGTTGAGCGAGTGATTCAAAAAATTAAGTCGGGTGTTAATGTCGATGAATTATTGATTGTGACCTATACGGAAGCCGCTGCAAAAGAGATGAAACAACGAATTAAGGTAGCCATTCAAACGGCTCTTACAGAAGAAGTTGATACCGCACAAAAAGAGCATTTGGTAAAACAACTGGGGATACTTCCAACAGCTACCATCAGTACACTTCATGCTTTTTGTTTACGTGTCATTCAAAGATACTATTATCTTATTCATATCGATCCTGTTTTTCGTTTATTGACTGATGAAACAGAAAATCTACTATTAAAGGAAGATGTCTGGGATGAGCTAAGGGAAGAACTATACGGTGAAGAAAGAGAAGCGTTTTATCAATTAACTGAAAATTTTTCCAATGATCGTAATGATAATGGGTTGATGGAACTCATTTTTTCGATACACTTATTTGCTCAAGCAAATTCTGAACCGGAAAATTGGTTAGATAGTTTGCTTGAAAATTATCAAATAACAGACAGCTTAGTCAACTCGTCACTCTATCAACAATACATGAAACCAGATGTATTAAATCAATTATTGTTAGCTCAAGTAACCACAGATGAGTTAGTGAATCGTTGTCAAAGTGATGAAGAGCTAAAGAAAACACTAGAAACAGTCAGTGACGACAAACAATTAATTGATACATTATTATTTTTAATTAACGAAGATAGACTAGAGGACTTTTATGATTATTTGATAAGCACACCATTTAATCGTATTAAAGCGCCGTCTAAAAAAACAGCATCAGAAGAAGTTCAAGAGGAATATCAGGAAATAAAATTGGTACGAGATAGTGTAAAAGAAAATATTGGAAAGTTAAGAAGTCAGTATTTTAAACAAAGCCCTAAAGAGATGTTAGAGATATTAGAAAAATCACAGTCAGTGGTTGAAGAGCTAATTAGTGTGACCAAGCGATTTATTCAACGATTTTCTAAGGAAAAAGAATCTCGTCATGTACTTGATTTTAACGATTTAGAGCATTTGACATTGGCAATTTTAAGAAAACAAGTTGAGGGTCAATGGGTAGAATCTGAAGCATCAACGTATTATCGTCATAAATTCAATGAAATTTTGGTAGATGAGTATCAAGATATTAATAGATTACAAGAAACGATTTTGTATTGGTTGCGTCGCCCTGAAAAACATAATGGTAATCTATTTATGGTAGGGGACGTTAAACAATCAATTTATGGGTTCCGTTTAGCTGATCCTACTTTGTTTATTGAAAAATATGAACAATTTGCGACAGAAGAAGATGGCCGTCGTATTATCCTAGCAGAAAATTTTCGTTCAAGAAGTAATGTCTTAGATTTTACGAACCTTGTCTTTACACAATTAATGGATAAAGAATTAGGGCAATTAGATTATGATACGAGTGCTGAATTAATTGTTGGAAATAAGTCATTTCCTGAAAGTAAGGATTATGATACGGAATTATTAATTTATCAAACCACATCAGAAGAAAAAGATCAGGAGTCATTAGAATTTAGACTAGATGGAAAAACAGAAGGTGAGTTACGGCTTGTTGCGTTAAAAATTCGAGAATTAATTGATAAGAAATTTGAGTTGTTTGATAAAAAAGAAGAAAAAATGCGTTCAATCGCCTATAAAGATATTGTGTTGTTAACACCAACGAAAAAAAACAACTTAGATATTTTAGATATTTTTAAAGAGTACGATATCCCATTAATGGTGAACGATACACAGAATTATTTTCAAGCCACTGAGATTAGAATCATGATTTCTTTACTACAACTAATCGACAACCCTTACCAAGATATTCCGTTAGCGGCTATTTTACGCTCGCCGATTGTTGGAATTGGTGAAAATGATATGGTTCTATTAAAAAGCTATGACATGACAGGCTACTATTATGATGCCTTACAGAAATTTTTAATAGACGGAGATAAATCCAGTCAGTTATATCAAATAATCGAGACGTTTAATCAACAGTTTAATCATTGGCGTGAGTTGGCTAGAAGAAAACGATTGGTTGAATTAATTTGGCAAATTTATAAAGATACTGACTTACTTGATTATGTAGCAGGGTTGCCTTCAGGTATGCAACGAAAAGCCAATCTTCATGCTTTGTATCACCGTGCATCGAGTTATGAAGAGATGAGTTTTAAAGGTCTATTTCAATTTATTCGGTTTATCGAAAAAATGCAGCAAAAAAATAAAGATTTAGCCGAAGCATCTAACATTAATGAAGAAGCAGATGCTGTTAGAGTGATGACCATTCATGCTAGTAAAGGCTTAGAATTTCCTGTTGTGTTCTTACTAGACATGTCAAAACAATTCAATCTAATGGATGTTAGACAACGAAAATTTGTTTTTGATGAAGAGCTTGGTATGGGGATTAAATACAAAGACATTGAAAAACGTTTAGAATATGATACATTTCCTTTTAGTGTGATTAGAGAACATAAAAAACAGAAATTGTTAGCAGAAGAGATGCGTAAATTATACGTTGCACTAACTCGTGCAGAAGAAAAGCTTTACTTAGTCGGTTCCTATAAAAGCAAAGATGATGCTTATAAGAAATGGGCAACTTTAACTAGTACTGAGCATATGGTTTTACCAACAGCAAGCAGACAATCAACATCAAGTTTGATGGACTGGGTAGGAATGTCTTTAGTTAGACATCCGGACTTTGAAACGTATTTTCCAACTAGCGAAGCGACTGTCCTATCAGGATTAAAGAAACATCCAGGACAATTTTCTATTCACTTTTATCAAGAAGAGGATATTTTAGCTAGACATATGGCTCAAGGAGAGCAAGAAGAAGAATTAAAAGTATCTGATGTGAAACCAAATGTTAAATTATTAAAAGAAGTGGTAGAGCGCTTGAATTTTTCTTATCCTGAAAAAGATGCCACTATGACGGCAAGTTATCAATCTGTTTCTGAGGTTAAACGATTATTTGAAGATCCTGACATGAAGGATGTACCAACACTTAATTTCTCAAAAGATAAACAAATAAAAGCACATAGAGAAATATTGAGCGATAGTGCTAAGCCTAAATTTATGGAAGGTGATATTCAAATTAAATCTACAGATATTGGTTCAGCAGTACATTTATTGATGCAATTGTTACCTCTTGATAAAAAGCCGACAGAACAAGATATAAAGGAACAAATAGAGATAATGGTACAAAATGGTGTTTTTACAGAAAAATTAGCAGCTATATTACCTATCAATATAATAAAGTCATTTTTCGATACAACGTTTGGTGCATACCTATTAGCACACCATGAATTTACTAGAAGAGAACAACCGTTTTCATTGCTACTACCAGCTAAAGAGTTGTATCAAGATTATGTAACTAAAGAAGAGGATACTGTATTGATTCATGGGATTATTGATGGATTTGTCTTAACAGATTCAGAGCTTATTTTATATGATTTTAAAACAGATTATGTGCCTAAAGGTGCTACTATTGAAGAATTAGAAAAATTAAAACAGCGTTATGTTGGGCAATTAACTCTTTATCAATTAGCATTGGAAGAAATCTATCAAAGAAACGTGACGTCTTCCAAATTGATTCTATTAAATAGTGGAGACATCATTGATATGATATAAATGTTGTTCATAAAAAAAAAAACATGATAAAATAAGTATCAATAAAAGGAGAGGGATGTGATATTATGTATAAATCCTCTAAAGAACTTAAAATGCAAGCAAAAGAGTCACTCAGAGGACGATGGAAAGAAGCAGTAATATTGAATTTGGTACCGTCAATTATTCAAATGATTTCAATGTTTTTTATTACAATAACAGTATTGGTGTTTGGATTATTTATTGGCACGATGGCAAGTGATCAAACAAATTACTCAAAAATAGCGGGAGACGACTATGATAGTATTCAACATGAATATACATGGGAGGAAAACTTGGATGATGAATCACCTGCTTCAGGCGTAGTAGCGGCAATTGCTTCAGCAGGATCTGCTCCATTAGCAGGACCTATATTTAGCTTTGTTATGACATTTTTAACAATTGGTATTTCATTTACTTTTTTAGATGTCATAAGGCGTGGTAAATCACAAAATATGTCATTTAAAGAATCATTTAGATTGTTTAATGGAAATGATTTTGTTCCAGTATTATTGATTAATATTTTGACATATATTTTCCAATACTTATGGACTTTATTATTTATTATTCCAGGTATTGTAAAAGGATATTCTTATTCACAAGCAAACTTTATTTACAAAGATTTATCTTCAACTCGTGACACAAGGAGTATGGGCGCTACAAGTTTTATAACTGAAAGTCGTGAATTAATGGATGGGCATAAAGGTCGATTATTTTGGTTAGATATTAGTTTTATTGGGTGGTATTTTGTGGGAATGCTAACAATGGGAATAGGATTATTATGGATTAATCCATATATTAATGCGACGAAAGCAGCGTTCTATGATGATTTATCTAAAGGAAAATTTTTAGAGCAAGAAGTAATGGAAGAGGATGAAATTTGGACAAGTTTTTAAAGAATGAGATGATTCTCATTCTTTTTTTATTATATTGATACCATAAAGTCAGATAAATTTAATGCATAAGTCGTATGATGAGTGGCATACCAATTATCCCGAATTGGTTTTTGAATTCTATTTATTTGTAAATAGAATCATTTACAACCTTCATTTCCACTAGAGCGACGGCTTTGGTGGTTTTTTTGTGTCTTCATGATATAATATAAGCGAACGTACATTCTTTTTTGGAGGTTAGTTTATGTCAAATGGTTTGAAATTTCCGTTAATTAACGATTTATCTCGAAAAATTATCCATGTTGATATGGATGCTTTTTATGCTTCTATAGAAGAAAGAGATAATCCCAGTCTAAAAGGTAAGCCATTAGTCATTGCCAAACACCCTAATGATACAAATGGACGTGGTGTTGTCACCACAGCAAATTATGAAGCAAGAAAATATGGCATTCATTCAGCAATGAGTGCAAAAAAAGCATATGAACTTTGTCCACATGCGATGTTTGTCTCAGGTAACCGGGAATATTATGCTGAAGTTTCTAAACAAATTCATGAAGTTTTTAGAGAATACACTGATGTAGTTGAACCTCTTTCTCTTGATGAGGCTTATCTTGACGTAACGCATAATAAACAAAATATTAAAAGTGCAATAAAAATAGCCCGACTTATTCAATCCAAAATTTATGAAAAAGTTGAATTAACCAGTTCAGCAGGAGTCAGCTATAATAAATTTTTAGCTAAAATTGCGTCAGACTATGATAAACCAAAAGGATTGACCGTTATATTACCAGAAGATGCGCAAGAATTTTTGTTTGAATTACCAATTGAAAAATTTTATGGTATTGGAAAAAAGACGATTCCACTTATGCACGAAATGGGTGTATACACAGGCAAAGATTTGTATGATATACCAGAAATGACGTTAATCGATTTGTTCGGTAAAAAAGGATATAGTTTATATCGTAAAGTTCGAGGTGTTCATAATGATCCTGTCGAAAATAATCGAGAGAGAAAATCAATAGGTAGAGAAAAAACGTTTGGAAAAATACTTATCCAAGAAAGGGATGTACTAAATCATTTAAGAGAATTGTCAGAAGAAGTTAGTCGAAAACTATTGAAAAATGAATTAAAAGGAAAAACAATCGTTCTAAAGGTAAGGACTAATTCTTATGAAACAGTTACAAGAAGGATGACATTAAATAAATATATTTGTCAAACGGAAGAAATTTATTTTTATGCTAATCAATTATGGGAAGAATTAAATTGGAGCAATAGCGGTATTAGATTAGTAGGAGTAACAATCACAACTTTAGAAAAGTCTGTTTACGAAGCAATAGAATTACCATTATTCATTAAAAAAGGACAGATAAATAAGTAATATTGAAAAAAATAAAAAAACTATTGACGAATTGTGACATAATTGTTATATTAGTAAATGTCCTTGAGACACAGATTTTGAAATACTTGTTTTTTAATATTAGATGATAGGATTTATTTTATTAGGAATGAATTTTCAGAAAAATTAAAAAATAAAAAACTGTTGACAAGTTATTATAAACTTGTTATGATATAAAAGTTGTTACGGCAACAAAGTTTAGACCTTTGAAAACTGAACAAAGTAAGACGAACCAAATGTGTAGGGCGTTTCTACTATGTAGAAACAAACCATATTTAGTGAATACAATTCGCTAGCAAGTTTTAAAACAAATGAGCTAAACATCGTAAGATGTTATCAACTTTTTATTGAGAGTTTGATCCTGGCTCAGGACGAACGCTGGCGGCGTGCCTAATACATGCAAGTCGAACGCACTTCTTCTCACCGGAGCTTGCTCCACCGAGAAGAAGTGAGTGGCGGACGGGTGAGTAACACGTGGGCAACCTGCCCATCAGAGGGGGATAACACTTGGAAACAGGTGCTAATACCGCATAATTGCTTTTGCCGCATGGCAAAAGTATAAAAGACGCTTCGGTGTCACTGGTGGATGGGCCCGCGGTGCATTAGTTAGTTGGTGGGGTAACAGCCTACCAAGACCATGATGCATAGCCGACCTGAGAGGGTGATCGGCCACACTGGGACTGAGACACGGCCCAGACTCCTACGGGAGGCAGCAGTAGGGAATCTTCGGCAATGGACGAAAGTCTGACCGAGCAACGCCGCGTGAGTGAAGAAGGTTTTCGGATCGTAAAACTCTGTTGTTAGAGAAGAACAAGTGATAGAGTAACTGTTATCACCTTGACGGTATCTAACCAGAAAGCCACGGCTAACTACGTGCCAGCAGCCGCGGTAATACGTAGGTGGCAAGCGTTGTCCGGATTTATTGGGCGTAAAGCGAGCGCAGGCGGTCTTTTAAGTCTGATGTGAAAGCCCTCGGCTCAACCGAGGAAGGTCATTGGAAACTGGAGGACTTGAGTGCAGAAGAGGAGAGTGGAATTCCATGTGTAGCGGTGAAATGCGTAGATATATGGAGGAACACCAGTGGCGAAGGCGACTCTCTGGTCTGTAACTGACGCTGAGGCTCGAAAGCGTGGGGAGCAAACAGGATTAGATACCCTGGTAGTCCACGCCGTAAACGATGAGTGCTAAGTGTTGGAGGGTTTCCGCCCTTCAGTGCTGCAGTTAACGCATTAAGCACTCCGCCTGGGGAGTACGGCCGCAAGGCTGAAACTCAAAGGAATTGACGGGGGCCCGCACAAGCGGTGGAGCATGTGGTTTAATTCGAAGCAACGCGAAGAACCTTACCAGGTCTTGACATCCTTTGACCACTCTAGAGATAGAGCTTTCCCTTCGGGGACAAAGTGACAGGTGGTGCATGGTTGTCGTCAGCTCGTGTCGTGAGATGTTGGGTTAAGTCCCGCAACGAGCGCAACCCTTATTGTTAGTTGCCATCATTTAGTTGGGCACTCTAGCGAGACTGCCGGTGACAAACCGGAGGAAGGTGGGGATGACGTCAAATCATCATGCCCCTTATGACCTGGGCTACACACGTGCTACAATGGACAGTACAATGAGTTGCGAGACCGCGAGGTTTAGCTAATCTCTTAAAGCTGTTCTCAGTTCGGATTGTAGGCTGCAACTCGCCTACATGAAGCCGGAATCGCTAGTAATCGTGGATCAGCATGCCACGGTGAATACGTTCCCGGGCCTTGTACACACCGCCCGTCACACCACGAGAGTTTGTAACACCCAAAGTCGGTGAGGTAACCTTTTGGAGCCAGCCGCCTAAGGTGGGATAGATGATTGGGGTGAAGTCGTAACAAGGTAGCCGTATCGGAAGGTGCGGCTGGATCACCTCCTTTCTAAGGATAATTACGGAAAACACATTACGTTTTTACTTTGTTCAGTTTTGAGAGGTTTACTCTTAATAGGGGCCTTAGCTCAGCTGGGAGAGCGCCTGCCTTGCACGCAGGAGGTCAGCGGTTCGATCCCGCTAGGCTCCATTGATGAGAAATCATCATATAGATTGTTCATTGAAAACTGGATAGTTGAAGTTAGACATCAACATAAACCGAGAACACCGCGTTGAACAGTTTCTTTTAAAGAACTGTGAAATGTATTAACTATTATCTATCGCTAGTTAATAGTTAATGAAAAAACAAGCTAACCGTAAGGTTAGAAAAGGTTAAGTGAATAAGGGCGCACGGTGGATGCCTTGGCACTAGAAGCCGATGAAGGACGGGACTAACACCGATATGCTTCGGGGAGCTGTAAGTAAGCTATGATCCGGAGATTTCCGAATGGGGGAACCCAGTATCTTTTATAGGATATTATCTAGTAGTGAATACATAGCTATTAGAAGGTAGACGCAGAGAACTGAAACATCTAAGTACCTGCAGGAAGAGAAAGAAAAATCGATTTCCTTAGTAGCGGCGAGCGAAACGGAAACAGCCCAAACCAATAAGCTTGCTTATTGGGGTTGTAGGACTCAGCTGTGGTAGCTGTTGTGGATAGTCGAATCGACCTGGAAAGGTCAGCCGTAGCGGGTAAAAGCCCCGTAGATGAAATTGACAACACACCTATGAGTATCCTGAGTACGGCGGAACACGAGAAATTCCGTCGGAATCCGGGAGGACCATCTCCCAAGGCTAAATACTCTCTAGTGACCGATAGTGAACCAGTACCGTGAGGGAAAGGTGAAAAGCACCCCGGAAGGGGAGTGAAATAGAACCTGAAACCGTGTGCCTACAAGAAGTTAGAGCCCGTTAATGGGTGATAGCGTGCCTTTTGCAGAATGAACCGGCGAGTTACGATAGCATGCGAGGTTAAGCTGAAGAAGCGGAGCCGTAGCGAAAGCGAGTCTGAATAGGGCGAATGAGTATGTTGTCGTAGACCCGAAACCATGTGACCTACCCATGTCCAGGTTGAAGGTGTGGTAAAACGCACTGGAGGACCGAACCCACGTACGTTGAAAAGTGCGGGGATGAGGTGTGGGTAGCGGAGAAATTCCAAACGAACTTGGAGATAGCTGGTTCTCTCCGAAATAGCTTTAGGGCTAGCCTCGGATTTGAGAATGATGGAGGTAGAGCACTGTTTGGACTAGGGGCCCGTCTTGGGTTACCGAATTCAGATAAACTCCGAATGCCATTCATTTATATCCGGGAGTCAGACAGTGAGTGATAAGATCCATTGTCGAAAGGGAAACAGCCCAGACCACCAGCTAAGGTCCCAAAATACATGTTAAGTGGAAAAGGATGTGAGGGTGCACAAACAACTAGGATGTTGGCTCAGAAGCAGCCACCATTTAAAGAGTGCGTAATAGCTCACTAGTCGAGTGCCCTTGCGCCGAAAATGTACCGGGGCTAAACATGTTACCGAAGCTGTGGATAGAACCTTTGGTTCTATGGTAGGAGAGCGTTCTAAGGGCGTTGAAGCTGGATCGTAAGGACTGGTGGAGCGCTTAGAAGTGAGAATGCCGGTATGAGTAGCGAAAGACAGGTGAGAATCCTGTCCACCGAATGACTAAGGTTTCCTGGGGAAGGCTCGTCCTCCCAGGGTTAGTCGGGACCTAAGCTGAGGCCGATAGGCGTAGGCGATGGACAACAGGTTGAGATTCCTGTACTCGTTTGTTTTGTTTGAACAATGGAGGGACACAGGAGGCTATGAGATCGTGCGACTGGAAGTGCACGTTCAAGCAACGAGTTTTGATAAGAGTCAAATGCTTTTATCTTTAAGAACAAGTTGTGATGAGTAGGGAAATAAAGTACCGAAGTCTCAATGTCACACTGTCAAGAAAAGCTTCTAGTTAGAAACAAATGACCCGTACCGCAAACCGACACAGGTAGTCGAGGAGAGAATCCTAAGGTGAGCGAGAGAACTCTCGTTAAGGAACTCGGCAAAATGACCCCGTAACTTCGGGAGAAGGGGTGCTGAACGCAAGTTCAGCCGCAGTGAATAGGCCCAAGCGACTGTTTATCAAAAACACAGGTCTCTGCAAAATCGAAAGATGACGTATAGGGGCTGACGCCTGCCCGGTGCTGGAAGGTTAAGAGGATGGGTTAGCAATAGCGAAGCTCAAAATTGAAGCCCCAGTAAACGGCGGCCGTAACTATAACGGTCCTAAGGTAGCGAAATTCCTTGTCGGGTAAGTTCCGACCCGCACGAAAGGCGTAACGATTTGGGCACTGTCTCAACGAGAGACTCGGTGAAATTTTAGTACCTGTGAAGATGCAGGTTACCCGCGACAGGACGGAAAGACCCCATGGAGCTTTACTGTAGTTTGATATTGAATGTTTGTGACACATGTACAGGATAGGTAGGAGCCGTAGAAATCGGAACGCTAGTTTCGATGGAGGCGCTGGTGGGATACTACCCTTGTGTTATGACCATTCTAACCCGCACCACTTATCGTGGTGGGAGACAGTGTCAGATGGACAGTTTGACTGGGGCGGTCGCCTCCCAAAAGGTAACGGAGGCGCCCAAAGGTTCCCTCAGAATGGTTGGAAATCATTCGTAGAGTGCAAAGGCAGAAGGGAGCTTGACTGCGAGAGTTACAACTCGAGCAGGGACGAAAGTCGGGCTTAGTGATCCGGTGGTTCCGCATGGAAGGGCCATCGCTCAACGGATAAAAGCTACCCTGGGGATAACAGGCTTATCTCCCCCAAGAGTTCACATCGACGGGGAGGTTTGGCACCTCGATGTCGGCTCGTCGCATCCTGGGGCTGTAGTCGGTCCCAAGGGTTGGGCTGTTCGCCCATTAAAGCGGCACGCGAGCTGGGTTCAGAACGTCGTGAGACAGTTCGGTCCCTATCCGTCGCGGGCGTTGGAAATTTGAGAGGAGCTGTCCTTAGTACGAGAGGACCGGGATGGACATACCTCTGGTGTACCAGTTGTTCTGCCAAGGGCATTGCTGGGTAGCTATGTATGGACGGGATAAACGCTGAAAGCATCTAAGCGTGAAGCCCCCCTCAAGATGAGATTTCCCATTCCTTTAAGGAAGTAAGACCCCTGAAAGATGATCAGGTAGATAGGCTAGAAGTGGAAGTACAGTGATGTATGGAGCGGACTAGTACTAATCGGTCGAGGACTTAACCAAGATAGCGGTGGACAATTATATTGATACTAACTTAACATCCAGTTTTGAGTGAATCATCACTCAATAAAAAACAGATAAGTGCGGTGACGATGGCAAGAAGGATACACCTGTAACCATGTCGAACACAGAAGTTAAGCTTCTTAGCGCCGAGGGTAGTGAAGGGTTTCCCTTTGTGAGAGTAGGACGTTGCCGTGCTTTTTGTATTAATTCAAATATAAATGAAAAAGGGAGGTACATTTAATTATGTTATCTCCTTTTTTTTGTTATAATATACATGTTTTATAATAATAAAGTGAGAATAAGTAATGAAATTACACAAATCATTATAAAATATAGTGAAAATATGATAAACTCATATATGAGGTTTTTTTAAGATTTGATTGTTATTGTTGACGTAGAATAGTATTTACAATAAACTAGTCAAAGATTTATAAGTAAAAATAGGTCTCAAGTCCTATTATAAATTCAATCATATGCTTGATATAATTTAACTTAAATGATTGTAAAATGAGTTGAAAGTAAAGGAGTGCTATGTATGGAATTAAAAAAAATTGAAGTGCCAGAAAATACGAAAAGATGGATGAGTTTCGTTGGAAGAACACTTTTTTATGCAGCCATAATACTTGTATTAATTTATTTGTATCAATATAGCCATGTGGGTGGGGGCTCTTTCATATATAATCAATTTTAAAAAGGAGCTAGTAAATAATGTTAAATGAAATTGTAGAAAAAATTAAAGATATTTCATTAAATAGTGAAGAAACTATCTTTTTTGAAGAAAATAATCGTCAATACTCTTATAAAGAGTTAGATAAATTGTCAGATTCTCTTGCTGGATTTTTAGAAGAAAGATATCCAGTGAAAACGCCTGTTATTGTTTATGGGGCTCAAGAAGCTTTAATGATTATCTCGTTTTTAGCTTGTACTAAATCGGGTCATTCATATGTACCTATTGATGATCACACACCTAAAGAACGAGTATCAATGATTGTTGAAGAAGCAAATGCTTCTTGTGTTTTATCTTTGTCTGATTGGCCATTAGATACAAAAGAAGTTTATGATAGACAAACAGTTATTTCTTTGATGAATGATGAAAAAGAATATTTAGCAAAACAAGTGGTGTGTGAAAATGATGTGTATTATATTATTTTTACATCTGGAACAACTGGGAAGCCAAAAGGGGTGCAAATCACTTATAATAATTTAATTAGTTTTACCAATTGGATGTTGAGTGATTTTTATTTGAAAAAAAATCAACGTTTTTTATGTCAAGCACCATTTTCATTTGATTTATCAGTGATGGATTTGTATCCTGCTTTATTATCAGCTGGAACGCTTATCCCAATGCCGAAAACAATGATTGAAAATTTTCCGTTATTATTCAAATCAATTCCAGAAATGGCCTTGAATGTCTGGGTGTCAACTCCTTCATTAATTGAAATGGTATTATTGAATCCAGAATTTGATTCAAAACATTTACCAACATTAGAGAACTTTGAATTTTGTGGTGAAGAATTACCAAAAAATACTGCTCAAAAATTGTTGGACCGTTTCCCTAATGCTAAAATTTATAATACATATGGTCCAACAGAAACAACTGTTGCAATTACGAATATTATAATTACGCAAGATGTTCTAGATAACTATGAACGAGTACCACTTGGAAAAGTTAAAAGTGATACAACAATTCATATTTTGAATGATAAGGGTGAAAAATTACCTAGTGGTGAAATTGGTGAAATTGTTATTTCTGGTCCAAGTGTATCTATAGGTTATTTTAATAATCCTGAAAAAACAAAAGATGTGTTTTTTGAATTTGAAGGGGTACCATCCTATCGAACTGGAGATGCAGGTCTGATCAAAGACGATTTGTTATTTTATAAAGGAAGAATGGATTTTCAAATTAAGTTAAATGGTTATAGAATGGAATTAGGTGATATTGATCACCATTTAATCACTCTTCCAGAAATTCGTTCTGCATGTTCTGTTCCAAAATATAACAAATCTGGTAAGGTACAACAATTATTAGCTTATGTAGTTTTGGAAACACCTATTGAAAAAGCAGATGAAAAAAGTTTGACTCAAAAATTAAAAGAGGACTTAAATAAAACAGTGATGGATTATATGGTACCACATCGTTTTGTCTTTGTTGAAAGTCTTCCAATGACACAAAACGGAAAAATAGATCGTAAACAATTAATAAATGAGGTGAATAGTTAATGAGTCAGCTAGCACAGTTGATCCCATACTTGACTCCTTATGAAAAACCTTTTTATTTTATTATATTAGGTGTGTTGTTTATCCCATCGATTCTTTTATCATTAAACGGTAAAAGAATGATGTGGTATCAAAACTTTTTAACTATTTTCTTTTTATGGATTAGTTTTGGTGGCCCAAATTCAAAACAGGGACTGGCTTTAATTGCTTATATGATTTGGCAAACACTATTAACAGCTATATACTTTAAATATCGACAAAAAGATAATAAAAGTAGTGTTTTTTACTTAGCAGTTTTGCTAAATTTATTGCCGATGTTTATTATTAAACTTTCACCATTTTTTGGTTCTCAATCGATTTTAGCTTTTCTAGGTTATTCTTATTTAACCTTTAAATCTGTTCAAGTCGTGATGGAAATACGTGATGGAATATTAAAGGAATTTAATATTAAATATTATATTCAATTTTTAATTTTCTTTCCAACTATTTCATCTGGACCAATTGATCGCTATCGCCGATTTTTAAAAGATTATTTAAATCCGCCAGACAAAGAAAAATATGTTGAGTTATTACAAAAAGGTATTCATTACATATTCTTAGGTTTATTATATAAATTTATTATAGGATATGTTTTAGGTAGTCAATTATTACCAACAGTTCAAGGATTTGCACTAGGTGGAACGGCTCCTGTTCTTGGAACGATTGGATATATGTATGTGTATAGTTTTTATTTATTTTTTGATTTTGCTGGTTATAGTTTGTTTGCAGTAGGGACAAGTTATTTACTTGGTTATGAAACACCTATGAACTTTAATAAACCATTTATTAGTCCCAACATTAAAGAATTTTGGAATAGATGGCACATCACTTTATCATTTTGGTTTAGAGATTATGTTTACATGAGATTGATGTTTACGTTATTAAAGAAAAAAGTATTTAAGAGTCGTGTTGTGGCATCAAATGTTGGGTATTTCGGCTTGTTCCTATTAATGGGATTATGGCACGGATTAACCTGGTATTACATTGTATATGGTATTTACCATGCTTTATTAATTTGTATTAATGATGCTTGGTTGAGATATAAAAAGAAACATAAAGACAAATTGCCAAGTAATCGTTGGACGCATGCTTTAGCAATCTTTATTACATTTAATGCAGTATGTTTTAGTTTCTTGATTTTCTCAGGATTTTTGGATACATTAATTAAACAATTTATCTTAGTATAGGAGATGGCTAAAAATGAACGTAAAAGACACAGTATTAAGCATTTTAGAAGATTTAACAGGAAGTGATTTTTCAGATCAAATGACTGTTGATTTATATGAAGAAGGTATTTTAGATTCAATGGCTACTGTTCAAATGTTAGTAGAAATTGATGGTCAATTAGGTATAACTGTTCCTGTTTCGGAATATGAAAGAAGTGAGTGGGCGACTCCTGAACAAATTATTGCACAGGTTGAAGCTTTACAATCATGACACTAAAGAAAAAAATATTTTTCGCCGTTGGCCCGTTTGCAGTAGCAGCTTTGTTCATAGTAGCTTTATTGTATTCGCCACTAGAATTTATTAAGGAACCTTCAGAAAAGAAAGTGCATGAAGCTGCATCGTCTATGTCTGTTAATGTATTAAAAGGCTCTGAAATAAAAAGAGAAGCAATGGAATCTGGAAAGTATTTACCATTCTTTGGTTCATCTGAATTAAGTCGTGTGAATCCTTTTCATCCATCTGTACTGGCAAAAAAATATGATAGATCTTATGAACCGTTCCTCTTAGGAGCGCCAGGAACGCAATCTTTAACGCACTTTTTTATGTTAAATTCTGTTAAAAAACCATTAGAAAATAAAAAGGTTGTATTTATTATTTCTCCACAATGGTTTGTTAAAAAAGGTGTATCAGATCCCATGTACTCTCTTTTTTATTCACCGATTGAAACGTATGAATGGTTAGTAGATTTAGATGAAACAGATCAAACAGATCAATATATTGCTGGTCGGTTGCTTGAATTTGAAAGTGTAAAATCTGATACTCAGTTAAAGAAAATGTTGTTAAAAGTAAAAAATGGTGAAGAACTATCAAAAGCTGATAGAAGAAAAGCTTATTATAAATATAAACGTCTTAAAAATGAAGATTTACTATTTGGTCAAATTGGAATTGTTTCTAAAAACAAACGGATTGATAAACAAGCAACATATTTACCAAATCAATATAATTTTAATGAGCTTGATGCATTAGCTTATAAAATTGGACAAGAAAAAACAAATAATAACCCATTTGAAATTTCAAATGGATTCTACTCAAATAGAATTATGCCGATGAAAGGGAAGTTAAAGGATTCTCAAAAGAAATTTAACTATATCTCTTCACCAGAATATGCTGATTTTGAAGCATTTTTGGAGTTACTTGCTAAAAATAATATTGATGCCATGTTTGTTATTCCACCTGTGAATAAGTTGTGGTCTGATTATACAGGATTATCAACTGAGATGTTAGATGATTTTTCTAAAAAGATTAATTATCAATTAACCTCACAAGGCTTTAATAATATTGTAGATTTTACTGATAAACGTGGTGAAAAATACTTCATGGAAGACACGATTCATATTGGTTGGCGTGGATGGTTAGAAATGGATACTCAGTTACAAGAGTTTTTAAAATCTGATTCCAAACCTGATTATAAAATGAATCCAGAATTATTCTTTAGTAAAGAATGGCAGACAGAACAATATAAATAAACAAAAACTCCATTTACCTAAACAGTAAGTGGAGTCTTTTTATGCTCTTTTAAGGAATCTAAAAAGAATCGTGTGGAGGCATTGATTGGTTGATTTTTATTCATCACAACATAAAAATTTTGATGTAAATCAATGTCTTCTAGATGAATTTGGCTAATAGATTGATTTATTAGTTCTAAATTGATGGATGATGCATAGATAAAACTAATTCCTCTATTGTGTAAAATCATTTGTTTAATTAAATTAATATTACCGACATATTGTTTATGAGAAAAGTAATCGAGTGATAGATTTTGTTTATCTAATAATAGCATCATAGCATCACTGATACCAGATCCTTTTTCTCTAAAAATAACGGTTTCATTTTCTAAATCTTTTAGAGAAACTTCTTGGTTTGCTAGTGGATGGGAATTTGAGCAAATACAAATAATACTATCTTTAAAAAAGATTTCTTTTGCTAGTGATTTATCTTCAATCGGACCTGAGATGAGGGCTAAATCAATTTTGTGAGCATGAATCAATTTAAGCAATCCTTTTGTATTATCAACCATTAGAGAGATAGACGATTTTGGGTAGCGGTTTGAATATTCGGTAATATATTGTGGAATCCAGTATTCACCAATGGTTTTACTAGCACCGATGCGAAGTGAGACAGTGTTTGTCAAATAAGAATTAATTTGTAATATCTCACTTTTTAGATTTTTTATTTTTTTATAGAGATAAAGACCTTCAGGGGTAATTGTTAAGGTTTTATCCTGATACTTAACAAGGGAAACCCCTAACTCTTTTTCTATATATTGTATATGCTTTGTCACAGCTGGTTGAGTAAAGTTTAAAATTTGGGCTGTTTTTGTATAATTTTTTGTTTCTACTAAAACTAAAAACGTATCGTAACGATAATCCAACATTCCTTTAACCTCCTTATACCTACCCCCCTATTATACATTATTTTTCCATAAAAAGAATTAACTATGACAATTTAGTATAGCACTATAACAAAGTGTTATTTTATTTTTGTGATAATTTGCACTAATATAGATTGTGTAATAAGTAACAAGAAGGAGGAAATAAAATGGAAAATGTCAATATCGATGAAAGGGAATCGTTTAAAAGATTTCAGCCACTCATAGCTATTATTATTGTGATTTTATTATTAATGTTTGGTAATTATCTAGGAAATCAGAAAGCGGTTTTACCCATTCAATTATTTTCGGGTGTTTTATTAGGGGCAACATTAACAAGAGCGCGTTTTGGGTTTGCCGGTGGTATCAAACGAATTTATGTTAGAGGAGAAGGCAGTTTAACGAAAGCGCTATTAATTATGTTGTTTGTTACGATGTTCTTATTTATGGGAATACAATGGTATGCAGCGCAAAATGGAGCTGTTCCAGCATTTTTAGCTGCTGAAGGTGAAGCCATTATTCCAGGTACACAAAATGTGTACATGGCTAATTTAGCAACTATACTTGGTGGAATATTATTTGGAATGGGAATGATATTTGCCGGAGGGTGTGCTTCAGGGACGTTGACTGATATGGGTGAAGGAGAAGGACGTGCGATGTTTGTCTTTTTATTCTTTATACTAGGATCAGCACCTGGAGAGTTAGCTAGATACAAATTTGACCAATCATCATTAGGTAAAGTAGGGGTACAAAGTTATTTACCTGATACATTTGGTTACATTGGAGCATTAGCCGTATCTGGTTTAATTTTATTATTTATCTATTGGTTAGTTTTAAAATACGAGAAAAAACGTAAAGAAGAAAATACTTATATGGATCCTTTAGGTGATTGGGAAGACTTTGAGAAACCTTTAGCTATTGAAACCTCTGAAGAAACATCATTGTTTAGTTACAAAACATATCATAAATTGTTTATTGAACGTTGGAGTTTTAAAACAGGTGCCGTTGTAATTGCTGTTATTTGTACATTTATATTGTTAACAACGAATAAAGCTTGGGGTGTGACAAGTGCTTTTTCAAAATTAGAAATCGCTTTATTACAGCCGCTAGGAGTTGAATTTGCTTCTCCTGCATTTGATAAATTAAATATGTCTGTCAGTGAAGGGTTATTAACAGATGGTGGAACGATTCGAAATTTAGGGATTGTTGTTGGAGCGGCTTTATCATTTTTAATGGCTGGCAGATTTAAATTTGCGATGAAATTAAATAAACGAGATATCCCTTACTTTGTTGTTGGTGGTTTATTAATGGGATTTGGCGCAAGACTTGCTAAAGGATGTAATGCTGGGGCAATGTATTCAGCCATCTCGACATTCTCAGTATCAGGTTGGGTCTTTACAATTGCAATGGTCGTTGGCGGATTAATTAGTCTAAAACTTTTTGCTGGTAAGATGTCTTTAATACCAGCAAGTAGAAAAAAATAGAAAATATAGGAGGAGTTTTATCATGAGTAAACGCGTATTAATTATCGGTGGGGTTGCAGGGGGAGCATCAACTGCAGCACGAGTTAGAAGAATAGATGAATTTGCAGAAATTATTATGTTTGAAAAAGGGCCTTTCGTTTCATTCTCAAACTGTGCTTTACCATTTCATTTAAGTGGTGTAGTAGCTGAGGCAGATGATTTAGTTTTAATGTCTCCAGAGGTTTTCCATAAACAATATAATATTACGGCAAAAGTGAATCATGAAGTGATTGCTATCCATCCAGAAGAAAAGAAAATTACAGTAAAAAATGTGTTAACTGGTGAAACAATGGATGAAGAATACGATGAATTAGTATTATCACCAGGAGCAAATCCTATTCTACCAAAAAGTATTAAAGGAATTGGATCAGATCATGTCTTTACTGTGAGAAATGTTCCTGACATTGATGCTATCAAGCATTATATTGATGACAATCATATTAAAGATGTTGCAGTTGTTGGTGCTGGATTTATTGGGATTGAAGTGGCAGAAAACTTACAAATGGCTGGAAAACATGTCACCATTATTGAAGCAGCAAATCAAGTCATGGCACCGTTTGACTATGATATGGCTCAGATTTTACATAAAGAAATTATTGATAATGAGGTTGACTTAGTATTAGAAGATGGCGTGAAAGAAATCTTCTCAGATAGAGTGGTATTAGAGTCTGGTAAAGAAATACCTGCGAAAGCAGTGATTATGGCAATTGGGGTAACACCTGAATTAACATTAGCTAAATCAGCTGGATTAGAAATAGGAGAAACTGGCGGTATTAAAGTGAACCATCATTATTTAACATCTAAACCACATATTTATGCAGTTGGTGATGTGATTGAAACAACTCACTTTATCACTCAAAAACCAACACGTTTAACTTTAGCAGGACCAGCTCAACGTCAAGCAAGAGCTGCGGCAGATCATATGTATGGTAAAACTTATCGTAATACAGGCGTTATCGGTTCATCAGTGATTCAATGTTTTGGTATGAATGCCGCGTCAACTGGTCTAAATGAAAAAGATTGTCAACGAGAAGGTATTGCTTACCAAACGGCATATGTTATCCCTAAAGATCGTGTAGGTCTTATGCCTAATGCGAAACCATTATTCTTTAAACTAATCTTTGCAGATCCTTCTGGACAAATTTTAGGCGCTCAAGCAATGGGACAAGGAAATGTTGACAAACGAATTGATGTCATCGCAGCAATGATTATGAATCATGCGAATATCGAAGATTTAAAAGAATTGGAATTATCTTATTCTCCAATGTTTGGTACAGCCAAAGATGTGGTTAATATGGCAGCACTTGTTGCGATGAACGTTCTAAATGGAGAGTACAAACAAGTTCCCGTAACCGAAATTAGAGAGTTAGTGGAAAAAGATGCCTTTATTATTGATGCACGTGAACCACATGAATATGCTGAAGGGCACATTGTAAATGCAGTAAGTATTCCATTTAGTGAATTCCGTCAACGTTTGGATGAAATTCCAAAAGACAGACCAGTTTATGTCCATTGTTTATCTAGTCAACGTAGTTATAACATGGTAAAAGCACTACAAGCACATGGTTTTGATAATGTCTTTAACTTAATGGGGTCATTCTTAGGTGTTTGTATGTACGAATATTTCAATGATCAACAAACAGGTCGTAACCCAATTGTGACAAATTATCGTTTCGACTTATTATAAAATTTATTGGGGCAAAACAGTAAGGGATTTTGCCCCAATCTTTTTAAATTAAAAAAGGTTGGTGAAGATATGAAAAAGAAACAAACCAAGAGTTATAAAGGATATACCTATGCCACATGGCTCATTATTTTAGTTGCATGGCTAATTGTGACAGAAACAAACTTGGTCTCTTCACGATTGATTCCTTCACCAATTCAAGTGGTCAAAACAGCAGGTGATATTTTTATTAATGGATACAATGGTATGTCCTTTTGGCAACATATAGGGATTAGTTTATATCGCTTAATTGTATCTAGTTTTTTAGCTGTATTAACGGCTATTCCATTGGGATTAATGAGTGGCTATTTTCCAAGATTTAGAGCAGTGGTTGATTCCCTTGTTCAATTTTATCGTCCACTACCACCACTTGCTTATTATACGTTATTAATTTTATGGTTAGGAATCGATGAGTCACCAAAGATTATGTTATTATATTTAGCTGCTTTTGCCCCAATATATCTATCATGTGTTTCAGCAGTGAGGAAAATTCCAATTGATTACATCAATAATGCTGAGTCATTGGGTGCAAGTAAGAAAGATATTTTCTTTACCGTCATTTTACCAGGGAGTTTACCTGATATATTTACTGGGTTAAGAACAGCTGTTGGAGTTGCATATACTACGCTTGTATCAGCAGAGATGGTGGCTGCAACAAGTGGTATTGGTTGGATGGTGATTGATGCATCAAAATATTTAAAAAGTGATGTCATGTTTGTCGGGATTATTTTTATGGGGTTAACTGGCATTTTGATTGATATGGGACTGCGTTTAGTTGAAAAGCGTGTGGTCTTTTGGAAGGGAAGAGATGAATCGTGACAAGAAGAAAAAAAGGTAGGCTAATATTACTACTTAGTATCATTATTTTAGTATTTACTGGATGCTCCTCTAAGTCAAAAGATGAGGAAGGTGCTTTACCAAAAGAAGTAAAAATCGGAATTATTCGTGTACCAAATGATAAGCAAGTGGCGATTTCTCAAAAGTATTTTGACGAATTTTTTAAAGATAAAGGAATTAAAACAAAATTTATGTTTTTTGATTCAGGTGTAGCGGCAAACAAAGCTCTCTCATCAAACAGCATTGATTTTGCAGAGATGGGTTATACCAATGGGGTTGTTGCTTTAGCGACAGATATCCCGGCTGAATTGATTTGGATTCATGAAGTATTGGGAACCAATGAAGCATTAGTGACACCAAAGGATTCTAGTATTACAGATATTAAACAACTTAAAGGGAAGAAAATAGCTACACCTTTTAGTTCGACATCTCATTTTAGTCTCTTACAAGCATTAAAATTAGCTGGTATTGAAAAAGAAGTGACGCTACTTGATATGGAAACGAATGATATTGTGGCAGCTTGGGAACGTGGTGACTTAGATGCTGCTTATACATGGGAGCCTACATTATCCACTTTAAAAGAGACAGGAAACGTATTGATAGATAGTGAAACATTGGCGAACAAAGGATTTATGACGGTTAATATAGATTTAGTGAATGCAGAATTTAGTAAAAAATACCCTGAACTTGTTCAAGAGTATGTTAAAGCTTTAAACAAAGGGGTAGAGTATTATAATGAAAATCCTGATGGAGCAGCAAAAGGCGCAGCGACAGAATTAGGAATTGAAACCAACGATGCTTTAACACAAATGCAAGGAACAACTTGGTTAATGATGAATGAACAAGTATCTCCAGATTACTTAGGAACAGAAGCAACACCGGGTAAATTTCATCAAGTATTTAAGGACACAGCAGAATTTTTAGCTGAGCAAAAATCTATTTCTAATGTACCAAGTGATGAAGATATTAATCATTTTATCAATACGACTTACATCGAAAAAGCGATGGAAAAATAGGGAGGAATTTATATGCCACCAATTAAAGAGCCGTTAATTGAATTAACAGAGGTAACACAAGCATTTAACTCGGTCGAATCAAAATCGAATCCAATAATTAATCATCTTAATTTATCTATGCATGACGGCGAATTTGTTAGTGTGGTGGGTCCCTCAGGGTGTGGAAAAAGCACGTTGCTTAATTTAATAGCAGGTTTTCTCATTCCAACAAGTGGAAGTATCAAGATGAGAAATCAAGTTATCGCAGGGCCAAATAAAACTAGAGGTGTAGTCTTTCAATCTCCGACATTGTACCCTTGGCTTTCAGTAGAGCAAAATATTGCGTACGGGCTTAAAAGGCAAAAACTACCGACTAATGAGATAAATGAAGCAGTTAAAGTATTAGTGGAAAAAGTTGGATTAAATGGATCGGAAAAAAAATATCCTTTTGAATTATCTGGAGGGATGAAACAGCGAGTATCTATCGCTAGAGCCATGGTCAATGAACCTGACTTATTACTAATGGATGAGCCGTTTAGTGCATTAGACGCGATTACAAGACGAAATATGCAAGGGTTATTACGAAAGTTATGGAAAGAAAATCATCAAAGTATTTTTATGATTACTCATGATATAGAAGAAGCACTTAAATTAAGTACAAGGGTATTAGTTTTTCCTAAAAATAATCCTGGTAAATTAAAAGAATATCAATTTGATTTTACAAAAAAAATAGCGCAAGATTCAACATATGAACCTGATACAGATGAGGAATTTCAAAAAAATAAACTGATGTTATTAAATGATATTATGTAATTTATTAAAATAAGCCTAAACAGTCAATCAATGACTTGATTATTAAATCATAATATGACAAAATTAATGCTACCTTGATTGTAAGGAGCAGTGCATGAGTGAGTAAAAAAATTATAAAACGTTGTCTTTTATGTCTAATCCTTTTATTTTTGATTGCGTGTAGTTGGTATGTTTGGCAGTTGAAAAAACATGTCACCCAAACTCTAAAATGGGAGCCCTTAGTGAAGACTGTTTTGGAAGAAGAAGGCATGGATCAATATGAGGATCTTGTATTAGCTATCATATTTACTGAAACAAAAGGAAATAGTGTTGATGTAATGCAAAGTAGTGAAAGTAAGTATGGAGAACAAAATAAAATAACGTCAGAAAAAGAGAGTATTACGAGTGGCGTGACACACTTGGCAGAGGCCATAAAATATGCACTTGATAATGATTGTGATACTTGGACGGGGGTTCAAGCATACAATTTTGGTACAAGTTATGTTGATTATGTGGTTAATCATGGGAAGAAGAATTCTCTAGAGTTGGCAGAAACCTATTCTAAAGAGGTGTTAGCACCAATGTTAGGCAATTCAACAGGTGCTACCTATCATTACTATGAACCAATTGCATTACTTCATAATGGTGGTAAATTATATCAAAATGGTGGAAACTTCTTTTATGCTGAACTTGTTAAACGAAATATGAAAATTATTAACATATTATCATAGAAAACTCCTAATGGCTGGTGTCCATTAGGAGTTTTCTTTATATATACACATTATAATCTACATTATTTTCTTAAATACATACGTTACGTGTTATAAATTGTTTAAATACAGTAAAAGTGCATATTATGATGATTTAATTGTTTATTATCATTTGTAATGTATTGGAAAGATTATTTAGGAGGAACATGTTAATGTATAGGGATAAATTTTACTTGGTTATTAAAAACATTAAGAATTATGCTTTTAATAATAAAAAGGTGTGTATAGGATTAGGGATTATTGTTATGTTGATTGTGGCTAATGTAGTTACATCATTAACAGCAATATCAAATATTTCAACAACTTTAGAAAAAAAGAAAGAGTATATTCAAGAAACAAAAAATATACAAAATAGAATTAGTGATATAAAAAAAGAAACAAATCAATTGACTAGAAAAAAAGTGGAAGTAGAGAATGACAATAAAAAAGGTGATGAGGAGATTCAAAAGAGTCAAAAAATTTATGAACAATTTGACTCACTTATTGAAGAGAGTAATCGTTTAGGTGAACAGAGAATTCGAGAAAGTAGTCATAAAAAGAAAAAAGAATTAACAAAAGAAGAAATCATAGAGATGATTAATTTAGCTGAAAATAAACAATTGGAAGAAAAAAATATAAACATATTTTTCTCAAAAAATAAACTTGAGGCTGTTGTAAGAAATGATAAATTAAATTTTGTTGTCGTAAAACCAGATGAAAATGATTATATATTTGTTATGAGGTTGAGCCATGACAAACAACTTGAAAAGGTAAGTGTGATTAATTTTAATGAGAAAAAAATAGAGATGGTAAAAGATTATAGTGATAGAGAGGTAGGTATTTAAATGAAGGAAGAAAAAGTATTTAAATACATGTCTATTATTTTAAAAGTATTATGTATTTGGTCACTGACGATATTTGCTTTAAGGATATTAGAGTATCAAGAAAAAAATGCTAGTAAGAAATTATCAGATATAAGAGCTCAAGAGACTGAAGAAATATCAAAATATCAGGAATTACAAAATGAAATAGAAGAATTATCAGACCAAAATAGAACGCGTAACGTGATGCATGGAACAGATGATTTATTGTATTGGTATAATGAACAAACGTATAATGAATTTAAAAACAATATAAAAGAAATGAAAAAAAACGAAAAAGTTTATTCGGCTTTACCAAAGGATACACAAATTTTTAAAGTGATGAGAGATGTATTACCAGAACATGAACAAATTGGTGGGATTCAATATCAAACGTATTTTACTAAAGATACTAGTGTGACAGACGATGTGATTTCTTTACACAAATCATTTGGATCAAAAGATGGATACGATCTTTTTATGTTTGGACCGTATGCTTTAGTTCTTAGCTTTGATGACAACTCAAATAAATTTAATAGTGAAGTGTTGATGACAGGAATTGATGATAATTTAAATATTTCCCCCAAAAAATATAATATTAATCAGATAATGATGCGAGGAGACGAATAATGAATAATCTAATAGACCACTACAAACAAAATAGCTTAGTCATTTTATTTTTTTTAGCAACTACGCTGACATGTTTAAATATATCAAGTATCTTGTTTATCTTATCATTAATCTTAACAGTATTGACTATTACGATACCTATTTGGTTTTCAAAAAAAGATGTATCATTATATGATGAAATTGCAAGTATAGTTAATAAATTATTACTTAAAATGAAAAGTTATAATGAATCATATAAACAAAAAAGAGCAAATGATTTTAAACAACAGTTGAGAGATATCGAAACAGCGCAAAAAAACAATACGATGCCTTATTAGAAATGGCTATGCTTAATATACCTCTTGAAAAACGAGATGTTGTTTTGAATATCATTGATTCTCTAGAAAATAATGAAGGGAAAAATCTTATTATAGCATTAAGTGGTGGTAATGTTGATAGAATGGCAGTTTATAAGATTTTAAATAATCTAAATAAAGCAGATAGAGATATATTACAACCCATTATTGATAAAATAAACACCGAAAAAATGCATGATAATATAATGAATCAAAATATATCGAACTCTGATGTTACATATCAAGGCTTTTCTATGCAAAAAAGTGGTGTGTGGTTAAATATTTTAATCATTTTATTAGGGACAATTTTTTTAGTATTTGCATATAAGTTTCTTTTAAGTATGGGCATAGGTATTGGGTTATCAACTTCGATGGTGGGTATTATCGCTATTGCTTTTTTCTTTAGTTTACTTCATTATTTACCTACTTTTATTTATCATGCTTCACTAGGTGGGAAAATATTAATGTTTATTGCCAATTCGTTAATATCAGTCTTTTTAATTGCAACACCTATTGCTTGGCTGATTTTATTAGTAATCGCAAATTCTCAAAATAAAAAAGAACGATACAAACAAGAAGTAAGTCATTTATTAAAGAATATGAATCAAAATAAGAGATAAAGGAAATTAGGTTTATGAAGAATTAACGTTTTTTTATTTAGGAAAAGAAAACTAGATACTAGGAAATAAGTCAAAATTAAAAACTCCTAATGGACATCTGCCATTAGGAGTTTTTATTGAATGATTTAAATAAGACTTTTCGTCCGTTTAATGGTTGCGTATGACGAGAATTGTTAGCATGGAAATGTTTTAATGTGTTGATTTGTTCAGCCGAAATTTCCACAGTTTCTTTAAAAAGATACCATTCCACATTTTCAGTTAGTGGTGGAGTAGTTAAAGATCCTAGATAATGATAATAATCAGAAATTTTAGGTAATAAGTCGTATAGATAAACATTATGAATAGATTTATTTGTGTTAACAGCATCTAATAATGTTTGTAGAGTATTATTATGGGCTCCCTCAACTAAAAAAACACCTAAAACAGCTAAACGACCATTTTGAGCCTCATGGACAAAATGAAGCTCTGCATCAGATATTTTTCCATCAATTTTATGTTCGCTATGAGTATGAAAATGGAATTGTTGTAGATTGAAAAACCGATTGTTAATATTAGCGGCTCCAGTTGCTAATCCTTGAATGGCAGATCCAGTATCAAAAATAGCATCAACAGTACGAGAATAGGTTAGTTGCAACTTTCCCATATCCATCATTGGTTCTAAAAGACTTGTGTCTATATCAATAGGTGATTGTGACATTGAATGTTCACAACACCAGTCATGCTGATTTGCATAGTTCCAATCAAGTATGGGGGCATCAAAATGTTTCATCTAAAAACTCCTTTTTCATGATTCATTAGTATTATCAAAATTTTATCTGATATTCCTTCTTTTCACCAAATCAGATGTCTTGAAAAAGAGTATTGTAAAGAATGTTTTATGTTTAATGATATAAAAATGAACAAGAAGTTTATATAACAAAAATATCACAGAATAAATAAAGTATTGACACGCATTTATGACATATCTTAGTATATAATACTAAGAGTGAGGTGATATAATGTACAAAGTAAAAAATAGTATAAAAAAATCACTCGAATTCATAAAAGATGGAGTACGTTCATCTAAAAGTGTTATATTAGCCAACGTTATTATATTGTTTATCATGACACCACTGATGGTCACATTAACTCGTTTTATTTTAAAAATGGGTGATATACCTTATTTGTCTTATGATACAGTGGGTTTAATTGTTTTTCACCATCCTATTGTACTTTGTTTACTTATTATGATGTTGTTTTTACTAGTGTTTACGATATATTTTGAGTACACTTTTCTACTATTAACAATGTATTTTATCAAGAATAAAGTAGCGATATCGTTGAGACAATTGGCTAAAGAAACCATTTTTCAGATGAAAAAATTAAAAATTAGCAACTTTTTATTTTTTTTGTGTTACTTTATTTTATTAAGTCCAATAGGGGCGATTAGATTTCATTCAGATTTGTTGTCAAAATTTAAAATTCCGATTTTTATTGTGGATTTTATTTTTGAAAATCGCATTATCTTTGTCGCACTATTTATTTTGGCTTATGTGAGTTTAATTGTGGTAGCGATACGATTAATGTTTACATTACCACTAATGATTTTTAAGGATTATACATTCAAAAAAGCAAGCAAAACAAGCTGGCATTTAACGAAAAAACATTTTAAGTCAATTAGTATTCAATTTATCATGGTGATGGGTTCGATTGCTATAATCGCCACAGTGATTAATGGGTTATTAATTGGGATACAAGAGATGGTAGACACATATGCTCAGTCATCTAGTTTTTATGTTGCGATTGTGTTATTAACACTCCTTCAATTTAATTGGGTATTTAATTTAGTTTTAACGACGATTGGAATTTTCTTTATTACGATTTCATATTTAGATAAATTAGATTATTTACCAAGTATTAGTGATATTTTTCCATCAATCAATAGAACAACTTTTAGAAAAGTAACGTGGCGGCAAAAAATGATGTTTGCTTTTGGTGGAATTTGGTTAGTAGTCAGTGTCTTGTCCTATAATTATTTATTTTTAACGCAACCAAGCATTCATCGCCCATTAACTATCTCGCATCGAGGGGTCGATAATGCCAATCATGTTCAAAACTCTATCGAGGCATTAGAGCTGACGAGCAAGAAAACACGACCTAATTTTATCGAAATGGATATACAAGAAACAAAAGATAAAGAATTTATTGTGATACATGATTTTAAATTAAATCAATTGGTTCAAGAAAAGGGTCGTCCAAATGAATTCACACTAAAAGAATTACAACACATGACAGCCAAAGAAAATGGTCGCCAAGCACATTTAGTGTCTTTTGATGATTATTTAAATCGAGCTAAGGAATTGGACCAAAAATTGTTGATAGAAATCAAAGCCACAAAGCGAGATAGTCCCGATATGATTGAGCGATTTATCGAAAAGTATTACGATATCATAAAAGAAGAGGGACATGAAATACAGTCACTGTCTTTTGATGTTGTAAAAGAGTTGAAAGAAAAGAAACCTGATTTATATGTGGGCTATATAATGCCATTTACTTTAGCAGGACCACCTGAAGGAGATATGGATTTTTATTCGGTTGAATACACAACACTTACAAAAAATTTGGTTCAGTCTATGCATAATCAAGAGAAGAAAGTTTATGTGTGGACATTAAACGATACAGATACTATTAATCGTATGATTTTTTATGGAGTAGATGGAGTAATTACTGATAATATGACGTTATTAAATACTGTACTGTCAAGGGATATTAAAGAAACGACTTATGCTGATAAGTTATTATATTTCTTGGTAGGAATTGGTTAACTCATTTGTTTCAAATAAAAATGGCGTAATAGCCATTTTTTTTATATAATGAAGTGAGAATTGATTGGAGATGGAATGAATGAGTGTTGTTGTATTTGATGTGGATGATACGTTATATGAACAGCGTATACCATTTGAGATGGCGATAAAGGCTAATTTTGGAACAAAATCTTGGTTTGATGATACGATTTTTTTACCAACATTGTATCGACTATTTAGATACCATAGTGATATAGCTTATGCTAATGTTATAGCAGGAGTATTATCATTACACGATATGCGTGTTTTACGTATTAAGCAAACATTGAAAGATATTGGTGTTGAGATAACAGACTCAGAATGCGAGTCATTTCAAGCCTGTTATTTGCATGAACAAACTAAAATAGTGGTTCATCCAGAAATGATAAAATTACTTAATATATTGAAAGACAAAAATATTTCAACAAGCATTTTAACAAACGGGCCAACTGATCATCAAGAATTGAAACTTTCACGACTAAATTTAGTAAAATGGATTGATGAAGAAGCTCATCATATTTCAGAAAGTATTGGTTACAGTAAACCAGATGCTACAGCTTTTAAAATGGTTGAAAAATCTCATCCTAATGAAACTGATTTTTTATATGTCGGAGATTCATATGATAATGACGTGGTCGGTGCTAAAAGTGCCGGTTGGAAAGTTATTTGGTTAAACAAAAATAATAAAAGGCTGACACCAGAAATGTTTGAACCTGATGTTGAATTAGATTCGTATGAAAACATTATAGAAACAGTGTTAGGCTTATTACAAGAGGAGTAAACACATGAATGTAAATCATGCTGATATTGTCATTAGCGCGGTACAACCAGAGCAATACCCGAAAACAAATTTACCTGAAATAGCGTTAGCAGGACGCTCGAACGTTGGAAAGTCATCATTTATTAATACGTTAGTAAATCGTAAAAATTTAGCTAGAACATCAGGGAAACCTGGGAAAACGCAAACGCTAAATTTTTATATCATTGAAGATAGTCTGCATTTTGTTGACGTTCCAGGATATGGTTATGCAAAAGTATCAAAAACTGAGCGTGCCAAATGGGGAAAAATGATAGAGACTTATCTAACGGAAAGAGAACAGCTAAGGGCTGTTGTGTCACTTGTTGATATGCGACACGCACCTTCTACTGAAGATATTCAAATGTATGAATTCTTGAAGTACTACGATATACCAGTTATTGTTGTAGCAACAAAATGCGATAAAATTCCTCGTGGAAAATGGAACAAGCATGAATCAATGATTAAGAAAAAATTGAATTTTGATCCATCAGATGATTTCATTATTTTCTCTTCTGAAACAAAAGAAGGAAAAGATAAGGCGTGGAAAGCCATTGAAAGTTATATGGATTAATTAAAATAAGTAGTTAAAATGGAGTATGCTCAGCATGCTTCATTTTTTTATGAAAAAAGTAACAAATTGTTAAGTAATTTCATTAATTTTAGGTTTAGAATATTCATAAAATGTCTTATCTATGTTAAAATTTAGTAGATAAGGTTTGTGAAATAATTAAGTTAATCATAAGTGGAGGAAAATAAATGGCTTTAGTTAAAATCGTATATGCTAGTATGACTGGAAATACAGAGGGTATTTCTGAAATTATAGAAGATCAGTTCAGTGATGCAGGATTAGAGGTAGAACGTGAAGAATGCACAGAAGTTGACCCGGATTTTTTTGAAGATGCAGATATTTGTATTGTCGCAACATACACTTATGGAGATGGTGAATTGCCATTTGAAATGGAAGACTTTTTTGCTGATTTAGAAGAGGAAGATTTAGAAGACAAACTATTCGGCGTTGTCGGATCTGGTGATACAGAGTACGGAGAATATTTCTGTCAATCAGCTAGAGATTTTGTGGAACAATTCAAAAAAACAGGTGCCACAGAAGGTGCTGAAATGGTTGAGATTGAAAACGAAGCAGATGGTGAAGATACTGAACGTCTTCAAGCATTTGTTGATAAATTAGTTAGTAAAGTAGAGTAGACAATTAGCAAGGGGGATACCTTGCTTTTATTTTTATCAATAGAAAAGGATGTAACGACAATGACAGAAAAAATTACCATGGATGGAAATACAGCGGCTGCTTATATATCTTATGCGTTTACTGAATTAGTGGCAGTTTATCCGATAACACCAAGTTCTACAATGGCAGAAGTGGTAGAAAATTGGTCAGTAAAACATCGTAAAAATATTTTTGGTGAACCAGTCAAGGTTGTAAATATGCAATCAGAAGCAGGAGCAGCAGGAGCAGTACATGGGTCTTTAAAAGCTGGAACATTGACATCAACCTATACAGCGTCCCAAGGGTTATTGTTGATGATACCAAATATGTATAAAATTGCAGGGGAGTTACTTCCAACTGTTTTTCATGTGGCCTCTCGCGCGGTCACAACGAACGCGTTAAGCATTTTTGGAGATCATGGAGATGTGATGGCAGCCAGACAAACAGGCTTTTGTATGTTAGCTGAGAGCTCTGTTCAAGAAGTGATGGATTTATCTGCGGTAGCTCACTTAGCTTCCATCGAAGCAAGTTTACCATTTATGAACTTTTTTGATGGGTTTAGAACCAGTCATGAAATTCAAAAAATTGATGTGATTCCATATGACGTGTTAGGAAATTTGGTGAACCAGGAAGCACTAGATGCTTTTAGAAATCGAGCAATGAATCCAAATCACCCAAGTGTGTCAGGAACAGCACAAAATCCAGATATTCATTTTCAACAAAGAGAAACAATTAACCAATACTATGAAAAAGTTCCTAGTATTGTTCAAAAATATATGCAAGACATTAATGACATACGTGGGACAAATTATGATTTGAGTACTTATTATGGTCATGAAGAAGCAACAGAAATTATCATTTCAATGGGGTCAGTTGCGCCAACTGTTAGACAAACAGTTGATTATCTAAATAATCAAGGTCGTAAAGTAGGGCATTTAAATATACATTTGTATCGCCCATTTCCAACTGAAAATATTTTACAAAATATTCCAGATACAGTAGAGCGAATTGCCGTTTTAGATAGAACCAAAGAACCAGGAGCTGATGGCGAGCCACTTTTACTAGATATTCAAAGTGCGATGTATCGTCATAAAAATCGTCCAATTGTCATTGGTGGACGATATGGGTTAGGTTCAAAAGACGTACCACCAAATCAAATCAAAGCGATTTTTGATCACCTTGGTGGGCCAGTCGATAAACTATTATATCGTTTTACAGTAGGTATTAATGATGATGTGACACATCTGTCACTACCAGTAGGGCCATTACTTGACTTGACACCAAAAGACACCTATCAAGCAAAATTTTGGGGATTTGGGTCTGATGGAACAGTAGGAGCAAATAAACAAGCCATTAAAATTATTGGAAATCATACTGATTTGTATGCACAAGGCTATTTTTCATATGATTCCAAAAAATCAGGTGGATTAACAACGTCTTATTTACGTTTTGGGAAAGAACCAATCAATTCACCTTATTTAATTGAATCAGCAGATTTTATTGGGTGTCATAATGGCTCATACATTCATCAATATGATCTATTAAAAGGGTTAAAAAAAGGTGGTACGTTCCTTTTAAACACCACTTGGGATATTGAAAGAGTCAAACGTTTATTACCTAAACGATTAAAAAAAGAACTAGCACAAAAAGAGGCAAGGTTTTATATTATTGATGCCATATCAATTGCACAACAAGTTGGCTTAGGCCGACGAATTAATCAAGTCATGTCGACTGCATTTTTTGAATTGAATCAACTCATGACAAAAGATAAATATATCAAATATTTAAAGGAAGAAGTAACTACAAATTACGGGAAAAAATCTCAAACGATTGTGGATAAGAATCATAAAGCTATTGATTTAACATTATCTGATCTTGTAAAAGTGGATATACCAAACGACTGGTCAGATATTGAACTTGATGAGACAATTATCGACAAGTCAAAGCCAAAATATGTCAGAGAAATATTAGAGCCTGTTAATGCTCAAAAAGGAGACTCCTTAAGTGTTAAAACATTAATAGATAATAATATGACAGATGGAAGTATTCCAATGGGGACAACTTCATTTGAAAAACGAGGTATTGCATTAGAAGTGCCTGAATGGATACCGGATGCTTGTACGATGTGTAATGAATGTGCCTTTATTTGTCCGCATGCTGCGATTCGACCATTTTTAGCCGATGATGATGAGATGAAAGAAGCACCAGAAGGGTTTATTGTTCGTGAGATGAAAGGTGCAGATGGCTTGAAATACCGTATTCAAGTGTCATTGGAAGATTGTACGGGTTGTGGATTATGTGTGGATGTGTGTCCGGCAAAAGAAAAAGCTCTTGTGATGAAGCCTTACGAGGAACAAAAAGAAGAAGCGATTAACTGGGCATTTGCTATGACGCTGAAACAAAAAGCTAATCCAGTGAAGAAAAAAGAATCAATTAAGGGATCACAGTTTGAACAACCCTTAATGGAATTCTCGGGTGCGTGTTCAGGTTGCGGAGAAACAACTTATATCAAACTATTAACGCAACTTTATGGTGATCGTATGTTGATGGCAAATGCGACAGGTTGCTCTTCCATTTGGGGAGCCTCATCCCCAGCAACACCTTATACAACCAATTCAGAAGGACAAGGTCCTGCTTGGAGTAATTCGTTATTCGAGGACAATGCTGAGTTTGGTTTGGGAATGTATCTAGCTAATAAAACGCAACGAGATAGCGTGAAACATTTACTTGAACAAGCCATTAAAGAAAAGGTTGGTTCTAAGTCGTTAAGAGAATTAATGGTCGACTGGATTGAACACAAAGATGAAGGAAATGGGTCAAGACAAAGGTCAACAAAACTTGAAGCAGCTTTGTTAGAAGAGATGGATGGTGTCGAATTACTCGAAGACATCTATCGAAAAAAAGATTTGTTTGTCAAACCTAGCCAATGGATTATTGGTGGTGATGGTTGGGCTTATGATATTGGCTTTGGTGGGATTGATCACTGTTTAGCTAGTGGTGAAGACGTGAATATCTTTATTATGGACAATGAAGTTTACTCAAATACTGGTGGTCAAACATCAAAAGCAACGCCAACTGGTGCGATTGCAAAATTCTCATCAGAAGGTAAGAGAACACCTAAAAAAGATTTAGGATTAATTGCCATGACATATGGTGGGGTGTATGTCGCACAAATTGCGATTAATGCCAACCCTACCCAAGCAATCAAAGCAATTGCTGAAGCAGAAAGGTATCCAGGTCCATCCCTTATTATTGGATATGTTCCTTGTATCAATCATGGGATTCAAGGTGGAATGAGCCATGCCGTTGAAGTAACTAAACGAGCTGTCGAGTCAGGTTACTGGCCGCTTTATCGTTATAATCCTGAGCTAGTGGATAAAGGAAAAGAGCCATTAAAAATAGATTATAAAAAAGCTAATTTTGATAATCTAACAGAATTCTTTAACTATCAAACTCGTTTTTCTGCATTGGAAAATGTATTAGAAGATGAAGCAGAAGTAGCAACATTACTTGAAAAATCAGCAGATGATGCGATTGAAAAGGCACAAACTTATAAGAGATTATCTGGGAAATAGAAAAAGAAGCTGACTAATCAAAATTGGATTTGTCAGCTTCTTTTTTGTTAATCAAATTAAAAATATTATCAGCTTCTTTTTCTTTTAGTAAAGAAGTTAACGAAGAAAATGAAGTGTCAATACAATTTAGTGGAAGTATCATCACATTTTCTTTTTTTAATTCTTCATGAAAATTGAATGATTTTGTAAATACTAAGATATTATTTTCGTGGTTTTTAAGCGTATTGATTGGCTCTGCACCTAACAGGAATTCTTTTATCATAAATTTATTGAAAGAAAGGTTATTATAGAGCAAATGTTTCATTAACTTATGATCAGCAATGGACTCGCTGACGATGGTTAGCGTCAAAGTAGGTGTGAGAAAACGTAGTAAATTCGTTAACAACATAGTGAAGTAATTTAGTTCACTATAGGAAACAGCTTCTATAATATTAAGTTCCTTTTCACAGTTTATTTTTACTTGAACTAATCGATTGTATATTTCTTTGTCCAGGTCAGACTTTAGAACATTGCAATCATAATTATTTATTTTTATTAGGTGATGTAAATTAAATAAATAGCGTTTATATAAATAAAAAATACCTGTTTTAAAATCTGGTAGTTTGACAATATCAGAGCCAAAATAGTGTTCAATTAAATTAATTAAATAGGTAACTCTATCTTGACTATAGACTATTTCTTTAACTTGTATTTTATCTTGTTCAGACCATTGATTTGAAAAAAGTGGATTTTTGGTGGAACAGTAAACTAAAAAAATATAATCATAATCAGACTTTGACCAGTTAAGTGGTCCAAATAATTGGTCGAGATATGATGGTAACATTTTATAAATAAAAATAGTTTTTAATTCTTCAAATTCTTCATTATCAGGTAACGAATAATCAGGGTTATATCGAATCCATGAAAGCATAATTAGATGTTCGAAAAAACCATATTCTTCTTGTGAATGTTCAAGAAAATCGAAAGAAATGAAAGAATTAGTCTCGCAAATAAATTGACGTACTTTATAAGTATCTTTGGGAGTGATCTCGTAACAATGTATCCCATAGTTAAAAGCTAATGTTGAAATAAGATAACGTATTCTGTATTCGTCACCTTTTATTTTATAGTTATGGGTTTCCAGTCCAATATAGTGTAAAAAGGATTTACAAGAATTAATGACTCTATAGGCATTTGCTTTTGAAATATAGATGGAATCAATAAAGTCATTCAACGTTTGGTTAGTATTTGTCACTAAAAATTTTAAAGCAAGTAAAACATTAGATTGTTGATAAATAATATGTTGTATCTGTCGGCAAGATAAATCGCATAATGAAGTTAGTGAGTAAACATTGGGTTTTATTTCATTAATGGAAATGTATGTATCTAGAAGTCGCTCCAGTTCTTTTATAGTATTTAATATTTTTACTTTTGAGAATTGAGTGACTTCAATTAAATCATTCATATGACTGTATTTCTTATTAAATAAAATTTTAAATATTAAAATCTCATCTTTTACTCTGTTTTCAATATGATTATCTAACAGCATAAATGCGCCCCTTCCCTAAATAGCTATAATCTATTATATTCTAATTTGTTTAAAAAAGAGAAGACCTGTTATTATATTTTTCTCAAAAAAATTTTATTTTAAAAAAAATAATGAGAAAAAAATGAAAAATAATTTGTTATTCTTTAAATTGAAATAAGTTTGGAAGGGAAATAAAGGTATGAAAATAAAGAAAATAAGCCATTTTTTAATGGCAGTTATGGTGTTACCTTATTTTAGTGGATTAAGCGTTTTAGCTGAGAAAAAGCCGATTAATGATGCTTATGATAAGCAAGAAGAGGTTGTCAAAGAAACAAAATGGTATAAGGAAAAGAAAATAACGTTAAAAGCAAAAAAAAGCCAGGAATTTGTAGAACCAACACCAATTGATTATGAAATTTTAATCGATGGTTCAGGCTCTATGCGTGATACTGGTAGTTTGGAAACAACAAAAGCTGTTTTAAAAGACTTTATTAACACGAGAAATAAAAAGACAGATAGAGTAGGATTATCGGTATTTAGAGGACCTGGTTATGATACAGTAAATAATACGATGTTATATGAAGTTATAACAGATACTATTAGTGATTATGATAATAATTTTGATGAACTAAACCAAAAAATTGATGGGTTAAAATCAGGAGGATTAACACCTTTACTTGATGGGCTTAACCATTCATTAAACAAAATGAATACTACAAGTCGAAAAGATGCGAGAAAGGTATTAATCGTTTTTTCTGATGGGCATCCTAATATTGGACCCAAGAGAGATTATGTTATTACTAAAAATGCTTTGAGAGGTGCTGAGCAATATATAAATCCCCAAGTGAATTATCCAGGAAATAAAGCAATCGAGTTAAGAAAAGAGATTGATGAATTTTATGAAAAGGGAGATATTGAGTCAGATTTATATTTACAAAAGGAAAAAGAATTAAATGAATTAGATAATAAGTTTCCATTGGGATACAAAAATGTAAATTTTGATAACCCTTCAGATAGAGTTAATAAAGATTTTGAAGGAAGACGTTATGAAAATCATATACAAGAGTTTTATGATTTAGCAGACATGATCACGAAAAAAGCAACAGATATAAAAAAACAAGGTTATGAAGTGTATACCATTTATTTAGATAACTCGAAAAGCGATTCTTACTCAAAGATTATTAATAAAAATGGTGAAGTAGAATCATTATTTAAGAATATGGCACAAGATTCTAATCATTATTTTTCTGCAAGCAATGTCAATTTATTAAGCCAATCTTTTAAAGAGTTGGATAATACCATTAAAAAATATACTTATGAAATTCATGATGACATCGAACAAGGATATACATTAATGCCAGAGACGATTAAATCAGATAAGGATAATGTGTTAGTTAATCATGATGATAAACAGATACAATGGACATCATCAGGAGTAGATTATGAAGAGTTAACTGTTTCATATCATATATATAAGGAAATTTCTGAGGGAAATGTCGTGGTGAAACACGTAGATGAATCAGGCAAAGAATTGGTGGAACCTGAAACAAAAACTGATACAGTTGGCGAAAAATATGAGACAACGTCAAAAGAAATTCCAGAATATGAGTTGGTAACAACGCCAACTAACGCCAATGGTGAATTCAAAGAGGGCACACAAGAAGTTATCTATGTGTACAAGCCAAAGGCAGATGTACCGTCTGTTGTGGAAGGCACCATTGTGGTGAAACATGTGGACGAAAGTGGCAAAGCAGTCGCAAAACCTGAAACAAAAACCGATGAAGTGGGTAAAAAATACGAGACTGAATCAAAAGAGATCCCAGGTTATGAGTTAGTGACCACACCAACTAACGCCACTGGTGAATTTAAAGAAGGCACACAAGAAGTTATCTATGTGTACAAGCCAAAGGCAGATGTACCATCTGTTGTGGAAGGCACCGTTGTGGTGAAACATGTGGACGAAAGTGGCAAAGCAGTCGCAAAACCTGAAACAAAAACCGATGAAGTGGGTAAAAAATACGAGACTGAATCAAAAGAGATCTCAGGTTATGAGTTAGTGACCACACCAACTAACGCCACTGGTGAATTTAAAGAAGGCACACAAGAAGTTATCTATGTGTACAAGCCAAAGGCAGATGTACCGTCTATTGTGGAAGGTACCGTTGTGGTGAAACATGTGGACGAAAGTGGCAAAGCAGTCGCAAAACCTGAAACAAAAACCGATGAAGTGGGTAAAAAATACGAGACTGAATCAAAAGAGATCCCAGGTTATGAGTTAGTGACCACACCAACTAACGCCACTGGTGAATTTAAAGAAGGCACACAAGAAGTTATCTATGTGTACAAGCCAAAGGCAGATGTACCATCTGTTGTGGAAGGCACCGTTGTGGTGAAACATGTGGACGAAAGTGGCAAAGCAGTCGCAAAACCTGAAACAAAAACCGATGAAGTGGGTAAAAAATACGAGACTGAATCAAAAGAGATCCCAGGTTATGAGTTGGTGATTACACCAACTAACGCCACTGGTGAATTTAAAGAAGGCACACAAGAAGTTATCTATGTGTACAAGCCAAAGGCAGATGTACCATCTGTTGTGGAAGGCACCGTTGTGGTGAAACATGTGGACGAAAGTGGCAAAGCAGTCGCAAAACCTGAAACAAAAACCGATGAAGTGGGTAAAAAATACGAGACTGAATCAAAAGAGATCCCAGGTTATGAGTTGGTGATTACACCAACTAACGCCACTGGTGAATTTAAAGAAGGCACACAAGAAGTTATCTATGTGTACAAGCCAAAGGCAGATGTACCATCTGTTGTGGAAGGCACCGTTGTGGTGAAACATGTGGACGAAAGTGGCAAAGCAGTCGCAAAACCTGAAACAAAAACCGATGAAGTGGGTAAAAAATACGAGACTGAATCAAAAGAGATCCCAGGTTATGAGTTGGTGATTACACCAACTAACGCCACTGGTGAATTTAAAGAAGGCACACAAGAAGTTATCTATGTGTACAAGCCAAAGGCAGATGTACCATCTGTTGTGGAAGGCACCGTTGTGGTGAAACATGTGGACGAAAGTGGCAAAGCAGTCGCAAAACCTGAAACAAAAACCGATGAAGTGGGTAAAAAATACGAGACTGAATCAAAAGAAATCCCAGGTTATGAGTTGGTGACCACACCAACTAACGCCACTGGTGAGTTTAAAGAAGGCACACAAGAAGTGATCTATGTGTACAAGCCAATTAAACAAATTATTACTAAAGAGGGTAATTCTAATGAAACGAATACGATAGAAAAACCATCAAGTAAGCCGATATCACAAGATGTAATAAAATATGAAAAGAAGAATAATAATGTCGTTTCAAAAAATGAACTAACGAAAACATTACCTAAAACAGGTGATATAGAAAAAATAAACTATCTATTAATGGGATTAATATCAGTAATTGGTTCTTTTGGAATGTTAATTTTAAGAAGAAAAAAATAAATGCTATAAAACCATAGAAAAACAAGTGAAATCCATTTATATTATGTATAGACATAGTATAGGTGGATTTTTTTATCCTAAAAAGGAGTTTCAATATGAATCATAAAATATTTATTGTAGAAGATGATCCGATTATTAGTCAAGGTTTAAAGACACATCTATCTCAGTGGGGGTATGAGTGTTTTAGTGTAGACAATTTTGAACGTGTGTTAGATGAAATGTCAGATTGCCAACCAGATATGGTGCTAATGGATATTTCGTTACCCTATTATAATGGTTTTTATTGGTGTGAACAAATACGACAAACATCGGAAATCCCGATTATATTTCTCTCGTCAGCCAGTGATAATATGAATATGGTCATGGCGATGAATATGGGAGCCGATGATTTTATTGCCAAACCATTCGATTTTTCTGTTTTAGTTGCAAAAACCCAAGCATTGCTCAGACGAAGCTACCAGTTTGGAAATGTAACGTCGTATCAAATGGGTGCGTATCAATTATTATTTCAAGATAATCGAGTAAAATATAAGGATGAAGTAGTTGATATATCACCAACAGAGTGCAAAATTTTATCTTTATTATTTCAATATAAAAATCAAGTAGTGACTAAAGAGATGATTATGGAAAAACTTTGGGAGGGTGACGACTTCATAGATAGCAACACACTCTCAGTTAATATGACACGTCTAAGAAAGAAATTATCTGTGATTCAACTTGATGACCATATTCAAACAGTGAAAGGGAAAGGCTACTTGTTAGATGGGTTAGATAGATGACACAATTTTTAAAACATTATATTAAGGGAAAATGGGTCATTTATGCGTTGTTTGTTATGATGAGTGGCATGTTTTTGACGACGTTCTTTTTATATGACCTAACTTTAACTCCTTTTATGGATGGGTTATTATTCGTGTTCTTTATTTTAGTGATTTGGACACTAGTGGATATGAGAAAAGTATATAAAGAACACGAGATGTTGCAAGATATCATCGAACAAGAATCAGTCGATAATGTGTTGTATCAGCAACTTGATATAGGTGAAGATATGCTAAACAAGGATTATCAAGCATTGTTGAAAAAAGTAAGTTCCGAAAATCAACACTTAGAGAACCAACTAGTTAAGGAACAACAATTACTATTAGATTATTATGCTATGTGGAGTCACCAGATAAAGACACCTCTAGCGGCCTTACAAGTTTTAGTCGAAACAGAACCAGAGTCAACGACCAAAATAAAAAATGAAATTTCAACGATTGATGGCTACTTATCTATGATGCTTCATTATTTAAAAATGACGAATTTAGAAGATGATTTAGTTTTAAAAAAAGTAGAACTATCAGGTGTTGTTAAAAAAGTAATCAAAAAATACCGCATGTTCTTTATACAAAAAGATTTGAGTGTGGAGTTGGTTCCATTTGAAAAAGAGATTGTCACAGATGAAAAATGGTTATTGTTTATTTTAGAGCAATTAATCTTTAACAGTATCAAATACACAAAAATTGGCGGAATAAAAATTGAAATGAATAATGATACTCTAACTATCACTGACAGTGGGATTGGTATCTTACCACAAGATTTACCACGGATTTTTGAATCAGGCTATACAGGATTTAATGGACGAGGACACCAAAAAGCAACAGGATTAGGACTTCATATGAGTCAAAATATTGCGACTCATTTAGGGATAATCTTAGAAATATCATCTGAAGTAGGAAAAGGAACAGTGGTTAGTATGACTTTTTCACAATTTGATAGTATGTATGATTAGCCAAACTTACTAAGTTGTAAGTTTGGTTTTTTATCTGTAAGTGTCCATGTATGGCAATGTTTTGTATCATAGAGATATCAAGTAAACAAGAAATAAGGAGAACGCAGATGAAAATTTTAGAAGTGAATAATGTCAAAAAAACATATCATACACGTTTAGGGGGAGCGAAAGTTGAGGCGTTAAAGCAAATCAATTTTTCAGTGGAAGCTGGCGAATATGTTGCCATAATGGGAGAATCAGGTTCAGGAAAAAGCACACTGTTGAATTTATTAGCAACATTAGACAAACCAACTTCAGGTGATATTTTACTAAATGGTAAAAACATGAATGACATTAAAGAAAAAGAAGCAGCTGCTTTTAGGCGAGAACACTTGGGATTTGTATTCCAACAGTTTAATTTACTGGACACTTTTTCGGTTCAGGACAATATTTTATTACCATTAGTTTTAGCTAAAACACCCCTTAAAGAGATGATGTATAGATTAGATAAACTAGCACCACAACTTGGGTTGAATAAATTGTTGGAAAAATATCCTTATGAATTATCTGGTGGACAACAACAACGTGTAGCTGCAGCAAGAGCATTGATTACACAACCGGATATTTTACTTGCAGATGAGCCGACAGGAGCACTTGACTCGAAAACTTCTACTCAACTTTTATCATTGTTTCAAGAAGTAAACAAACAAGGACAAACAATCGTTATGGTGACACATAGTGTGGTAGCAGCAAGTCATGCGAATAGAGTATTGTTTATCAAAGATGGTCAAGTATATAATCAAATATACCGTGGCTCACAAAACAATGATGATTTTTTAAATCAGATCTCTGAAACGATGACGGTTTTGTTAACAGGGGAGGCGTAAGATGTTTTATTTAAAATTAGCCTTAACAAATTTAAAGAAAAATAAGCGAGCATATGCACCATTTATCTTATCGATGATTTTTTTGGTCAACGTCAATGTAATTATGCAAATTTTATTAAAAAATGATGGAATGAATTCTTTACCAGGAGCAGATTCAGCAAAATCATTGTTTGGATTTGGTTCAATCGTCATCTTAATCTTTACAACTATTTTTTCATTGTACACCAATAGTTTTTTGCTCAAACAAAGAAAAAAAGAACTAGGGTTATACAATATATTAGGGATGGGAAAACGTGAACTTGGCAAGATTTTATTTATCGAGACTATGTTGGTGTCTTTGTTTTCAATAGTAGTTGGATTATTTACGGGGATTATTTTTTCAAAATTATCGTTTCTAATTTTGAAAAAAATGACAGGATTTGGTGAAGGATTTACTTATAATTTAACGATGACGAGCTTAGGTTATGTAGTAGTATTTTTTATCGGTATCTTTTTATTACTTTATGTGATTAATATGATTCAGTTAAAACTAGTCAATCCTTTAGAATTATTAAAAGGCACTCAAACAGGAGAAAAAGAACCAAAAGTAAAATGGTTAACAGGTATATCAGGGATTGTCTGTATTGGTGCTGGGTACTATATGTCAGTTACGATTGAGTCCCCTTTAAAAGCAATCAGTCTATTTTTTATTGCGATTTTACTCGTGATTTTTGGAACGTATGCCTTATTTATGGCAAGTAGCATCATGATTTTAAAGGGGTTAAAACGGCGTAAAAAATATTATTATCAACCAACACATTTTATTGCGATTTCAAACATGATGTATCGAATGAAGCAAAATGCGGTTGGGTTAGCAAGTATCAGTATTTTAAGTACGATGGTACTAGTAACACTTAGCACAACAGGTAGTCTATTTTTTGGAATGGATAATGTCATAAAAAATCGTAATCCATATGATATGAGTCTGATTGTGCCACAAGACAAAGTAAAAGAAGTGGAATCATTATTTAAGTCAGAGGCTAAGAAATATGATGTTACATTAAAAGAAGTTGATCATGCAGATTTATCTGATGGATTAATGGTAATAAAAGACAATAATGATTATCAGTTATTATCTAAAGAAGCTAAAAATCTAAACGACTTTAGCAAATCAGAGTCTTTAAACTTTATGACACAAGATGAGTACAATCGTTTGGAAAAAACGAATTTAAAACTATCAGACAATGAGATTGCTTTTTATAGTATGAATGGTAAATTTGATGGAAAGTCAGCGTCGTTTGGTAACAAAGAATTTAAGGTTAAACAAATTATTGATAACATTACATTTATTCCAAGAGTAAGTGGTATTTCAAATATGTTGTTTGTTGTTGTGGCAAATCAAAAAGTGATGGAAGACACAATAAAGGCTTTGGCACCAAATGACTATACAAATTATTTGGAAATCAGTCCGACAGTATACGCTAATTTTACTGGGGAAAGTGATAAACAGTTAGCTTATGCTAAAGAGATGAAAAGCAAATTGAAAGAGATGGGACTAACTGACAGTTTCTCTGCAGCTGCGATTGACAGAGAAGAATTACAAGCATTCACAGGTGGTTTCTTATTTTTAGGTATGATTTTAGGACTTAGTTTCACTTTAGCCACAGGGTTAATCATCTACTACAAACAAATATCAGAAGGTATGCAGGATGAACATCGCTATGATATTATGCAAAAGGTTGGCATGAGTCATCAAGAAGTGAAACAAAGTATTAGAGGACAAATCATTATGGTATTCTTTTTCCCGATTATCCTCGCGACACTTCACTTAGCTTTTGCGTTTCCTTTGATGAGTAATTTACTGATGTTATTTGGATTGAGTGATAAAGTGTTATTTATGATAATTTGTATCATTATGGTAGTAATCTTTTTGATGATTTACCTTGTGATGTATGCTCAAACATCTAAAGTCTATTATCGATTAGTTGAGAGAAAAGTAGTATAAGAAAAAACAGCGACGCAGAATCAAACTGTGTCGCTGTTTTTATTTATCATGTTTATCTATTTGTTTTTGTAATTTTTCTATTTTTTTCTTCTTTTGTTCAATTGATTTTTTTTGTTGCGTTTCTTTTATTTGTTTTATTCCTTCTCCTGTTTTACTTAGTATTGCAGAGGAGGTATCAACAGTTTTATTAATAGCTGTTGATGATATTTTTTTGGTTTTCTTTAATACTTTCCCGGCTGTAATAGGAATGATCCTTGACTTACAGTAGCTACATCTTTTTTGATTTGGGTTTATTTCACGACCACATTCTTTACAAGTAATCATGTTATATGTTCCTTTCTTAATTAATGAGTTTGTTCTAAAACAAGTGTTTCATTCATGGAAAGAAAATCATTTGTTTGACTTACGCTTTCCAAAACATCAGTCACAGCATGACTGAAAGGATTTGTTGCTTCTTTGAAGTACCCATCCACAGCTAGCTGGACATCTTTAGTTAATACAGTGTCCATTTCTTTATTGTACATATCAAGCGCATGGCTTAGGGCATAATGTTCTTCAAGTTCAGTATAACACTGAATCTGAATTTTAAAGCACTCATTGAATAAATATAAGTTTTGAAGTGACTGATTTGCTAAATCAATTGTTGATTTATCTTTAAAACGCGTTTTAGTATTGATTAATTTATCGACTTTATCTGTGAGTTGTTTATATAGCATGTGTTTTGTGTTTGTGACATCACTTAATATAGCGAGTAAGAATTCTTGTTTAAGTTTTTTATCTGAGAAAAGTAAAGCTTGTTCTAACTTCTCCTTTGCAGCAAAAGCTCTTGCATATCGATCGTTTTCAAAGTTTTGCAAAATATCACTAATTCCTTGATTAAGCTCCTCAATTCCTTTTTCAATTTTTTGAAGTTTAACAAATAGTCCGGCAGCTAACATAGCAGGTCCTAACATAGGGGTAGCAAGTTCAGCTTTTATTGGTAGTTGTTTTACCATTTTTTTTGTTTTAGGATCTCTCACAATGGCTAAAGCATCACCATCAGCTTTTTGTAGAAATTCAAGTGAGCCATCTGTAAGTTTTTTACCAATATCGGTAGAAATGTCTACAACATATTTTGTATCTGTTTGTAGACTTTCAACTAAACCAGGAATCATTAAAGAGATTTCTGCTAAATAATTCAATCCTTGTTTGCCTTTTGAAGGAGATGTCTTTTTGAAAAGAGGGCTTTTATTAATATTTAAATCTTTCGTAATTGTGTCTACTTCTTTTATTTCCATCGAATCACCTCAATTAAATAATTTACATATATTTTATCACTTATGTTAGATTTAATATATAATAAACAAAAAAATAAAGTAATTTAACTAAAAAACATTGACGGATGTTTTTTCTTGGAGTATATTTAGTGAGTAATCAAATTAATACAATTTAACTAAATTACTTTAGGGAGAGGTGAAGAAATGAAATTAGAAAATGTTTTAACAATTAAGTTAGGTTTAAACTTATCTCGTCAAAAAGATAAAGAAGATATCCCTATATATGCTAATAAAGATATGTTGGACGATTTAGAACAATTAGACATTAATCCGCCAGAAAAAGAGATTATTCCATTTGATGATGGGACACATACTGTTAGAACAGGTGATATTGTTTATAATTTTATTAATACAGTATGTGGCATTGTCAGTCCCAAACACGATGGAAAAACAATTAATCAAAATTTTGCTAAGATCATTATAGATGACGAAAAAATAGATGCGAAATTTTTATGCTATTTATTAAATGAATCATCCGAAATTGAGCGACAAAAATTTATATCTTTTCAAGGGACAATAATAAAAAAACTATCGCCTAGTATGATACAGGCTTTTGATGTCACGCTACCACCACTGGAAGCACAAAAAAAGATTGGACAATTATATTTTGATTCATTAAAACGGCGAGCTTTAAATAAAAGAGAGCAAGAGTTAGAAACTATTATAATAAAAAATGTATTAGATAACATGATGAAAGTTAAAAGGTGAATATAAATGGGAAAAGAATTAAATAGTAAATTATACGGAGCAGCAGATAACTTAAGAAGTAAAATGGATGCATCAGAATATAAAAACTATTTGTTAGGACTAATTTTTTATAAATACTTATCAGACAAATTATTATTAGAAGTTGTTGAACAAGCAGGAGAATCTATAGAGGACTATCCAACACAAACAGAACAAACAGAACTTTATAAGTCATTATTAGAGGATGAAGATACAAGAGATGATTTGATTGAAACATTGGAAGATATTTTGAATTATGTCATTGCACCAGAGTATTTATTTAATGTGTTAACGGCTCAAGCCAAAGCAAATACCTTTCAGTTAAATGATTTGAAAAAAGCATTTGCTAACTTGTCTAATACATATGATCAATTTATTGGTTTATTTGATGATGTGGATTTGTCTTCGAGAAAATTAGGAAATGATGAACAACAACAAAATATCACCATCACGGAAGTCTTAAAAAAATTGGATGACATTGATGTGCTTGGTCATGAGGGTGATGTGATTGGGGATGCGTATGAGTTTCTGATTGGGCAATTCGCCTCAGAAGCTGGTAAAAAAGCCGGGGAATTTTACACACCAGCTGAAGTATCAGTGATGATGGCTCGTATAGCTGCAATAGGACAAGAAGATAAAAAATTATTCAGTGTATATGACCCAACAATGGGATCTGGCTCGTTGATGTTGCATATTCGTGATTATATCAATCATCCAGATAATGTGAAATACCACGGACAAGAGTTAAATACGACTACTTTTAATTTAGCAAAAATGAATCTTATCTTACATGGTGTGGATAAAGAAGATATGAATCTTAGAAACGGTGATACTTTAAATAAAGATTGGCCTACTAATGAGCCTTACACATTTGATTCAGTTGTGATGAATCCTCCATACTCAGCAAAATGGTCAGCCGATGCAACTTTTTTAGATGATGCACGTTTTAATCGTTATGGAAAATTAGCTCCAAAATCAAAAGCCGATTTTGCCTTTTTATTACATGGTTTTTATCATTTAAAAGATACAGGAACAATGGCGATTGTGTTACCTCATGGTGTGTTATTTAGAGGAGCAGCAGAAGGTGTGATACGTAAAAAATTATTAGAAGACGGTAGTATTGATGCTGTGATTGGTATGCCGGCTAATCTATTCTTTGGGACCTCTATTCCAACGACTGTTATCATCTTGAAGAAAAATAAAACGACCAGGGATGTATTGTTTATTGATGCCAGTCGAGAGTTTGAAAAAGGAAAAAATCAAAATAAACTATCTAATGAAAACATCGATAAAATAGTCGAAACATATAAAGAGAGAAAAAATATCGATAAATACTCTCATGTAGCGACATTTGATGAAATCAAAGAAAATGACTATAACTTAAATATCCCTCGCTATGTTGACACATTTGAAGAAGAAGAGCCAGTCGATATGGAAAAAGTTGGACAAGAATTAAAAGAAATACGAGAAGAAAAGAAAAAACTTAACAGTGAACTTGAAAGCATGATACGCTCACTAACATATAGCAAGGAAGATGAAGCGTGGATAAAAGGGGCATTAGAGGTGTTTAGTGATGATAAATAAACAAGTACCTAGTATTCGTTTTAGTGGATTTACTGACGCTTGGGAACAGCGTAAAGTTGGAGATATTTTTGATGTAACTAGAGGTAAAGTATTATCCTCAGATAAAATTAGCGAAAAATGTAATATAGAAATGAAATATCCTGTATATTCTTCGCAGACTAAAAATAATGGATTGATGGGTTATTTTAATGAGTATTTATTTGATACAGCGATAACATGGACTACAGATGGAGCAAATGCAGGTACTGTAAATTTCAGAGAAGGCAAATTTTATAGTACAAATGTAAATGGAGTTCTATTATCTGATAAAGGGTTTGCAAATAATACAATTGCAGAGATATTGAATTTGGAGGCATGGAAACATGTATCTAAAGTTGGAAATCCTAAACTAATGAATAATATTATGAGTGAAATAAAGATACATATTCCCAAATGTATGCAAGAACAAACTCATATCGGCAACTTCTTCAAACAACTTGATGACACTATCGCACTTCATCAGCGTGAGCTAGATTTACTCAAAGAACAGAAAAAAGGATTTTTACAAAAAATGTTCCCTAAAAAAGATGAAACTGTACCTGAAATTCGATTTGAAGGATTTACTGACGCTTGGGAACAGCGTAAGTTAGAAGATGGTGTTACCAAAGTTGGTGATGGACTTCATGGAACCCCTAAGTATTTTGATAATGGAGGTATTTATTTTCTAAATGGTAATAACATTATAGATGGTAAAATAAAAATTACTCATGAAACTAAACAAGTCACAAAAGAAGAACAATCAGTTAATGATAAGTTGCTGAATAATAAAACTATTTTAATGTCTATAAATGGAACAATTGGTAATTTAGCATTTTATAACAATGAGCCTGTTATGCTAGGGAAAAGTGTAGCTTACATTATTGTATCTACATATGATAAATACTTTTTATATTATGTTCTACAAACAAATAACACTCTAAAATTTTTTTTAAATCATCTGACAGGCACTACAATTAAAAATTTAGGATTAAAGACAATTAGAGAAACTCCAATAAAATCACCTAAAAATGTTGAAGAACAAACCAAAATTGGTAACTTCTTCAAACAATTAGATGATACTATCGCACTTCATCAGCGTGAGTTGGAAGAGTTAAAAGAAATGAAAAAAGGATTTTTACAAAAAATGTTTGTATAAAAAGCGTCGATAGGTGTTTATCGCCTATCGACAACTTATCAAAATTGTTGGTTAAAAAGGAGTGAAAAAATGGATTATGGATTAAATGAATTAGAGGTTGAAGATAGACTGATTTCAGTTCTTGGTGAGGGACATAACCAGTGGAATTATCGTCCTGATTTAAAAACGGAACAAGATTTATGGGATAATCTACGTCAGAAAATCAGTCAAAATAATGTCGCAGAATTACAAGATGTTCCACTGACAGATGATGAGTTTGATCGTATTAAGGTTGAGCTACTAAATAAAACACGTACACCTTTTGATGCGGCAAAATGGCTGAAAGGTGAAAATGGGATAGCACGTATTTCGATTGAGCGTGATGATGATTTAGGGAGTGCCTCTTTGATTTTATTTACCAAAGATTATACTGGTGGGTTATCAAGTTATGAGGTGGTTCATCAGATAGCGACTCAACCAAGTGAAGACGGTGGACGAAATCGCCGTTTTGATGTGACACTGCTAATCAACGGGCTACCGATTGTACAGATTGAACTAAAACAAGTTGCAGCAAAAGACGGTATATTTCAAGCATTTAATCAAATAAAAAAATACGCAGAAGAAGGATTATTTCGTAATAACATTTTTTCAACGTTGCAATTATTTGTCGTATCTAATGAAACGACAACACGATATTTTGCGAATGCATTACCAAAAGATTTACATCATAAATTCATGTTTAGTTGGCGAACAAAAGACAATCAAAAAGTGGATAATATCTATGAGTTTAGTAAGCAAATGTTAAATATCCCTGATGCTCATCGACTGATTGCTGATTATATGATTGTGAGTGAAGATCAAGATAGTAAAGTGTTGATGGTATTACACCCATATCAGATACATGCGTTTGAAGCAGCTTTTAAAGCAGCAGTTAAACATCAATCTGGTTATATTTGGCACGCGACTGGTAGTGGGAAAACAATTACCAGTTTTGTCACGACAAAGTTATTAGCAAAAAAATCCGGGATAGATCGGACGATTATGTTAGTAGACAGGACAGATTTAGACAATCAGACAACCACAGAATTTACTAAATTTGCTTCTGAATACAATACTGGGATATCAAGTGGTGAAGCCAAAAGTAATGCTTTAATAGTTGGAACAGATAGTGCACGTGACTTAAGTGATGAGCTACTATCGGGAGAAAACAGCAATACAATTATCATTACCACAAGACAGAAATTAGAAGCAGCACTAAGATATGCTGAGAAACAAGAACAAAAAAAAGGAAGCAATAAATTTCAAAAACTCAAATCTCAACATATTGTATTTGTTGTAGACGAGTGTCATAGAGCGATTAGTGCTGAGGGAATGGAAAATATAAAAGAGTTCTTTCCAAATTCAACGTGGTTTGGTTTTACGGGGACCCCGATATTTGACGTTAATAAAAAACAAGCCAAAGGGCAACTTGCAAGAACAACTGATGATCAATATGGCGATTGTTTACATACTTATACCATCAAAAATGCCTTAGAAGATAAATCAGTATTAGGATTTCAAGTGGAGCATAGTGATACCATTGATCAAGATAGTCTACACTCTCATATTTTTTCTCAATTAAGACAAAAAGATGAATCAGGTAAGTTTGATGATGAGACATTATCAAAGAGGATTGATGAGATGGATGGTTTGAAAAAAGAAACATATATTAAACCATCTACCTATGAAACAGATGAGCATATAGATGAAGTGATTAAAAAGATTTTTAAACCAAATGATGCTTATACAAAATTCGATTTTCGAAATGGGCGTCCTCAAAAGTCAGCTATTTTAACCACCAGCTCAATTGAGATGGCAAAACGTTTTTATCATAAAATCAAAGAGCTAACTGCTGATAAAGATTGGATGACAGAACTTTTTGGCGAAAAAGGTTTAAGACAAGGTCGAACAATGGCTGATCCTGATTTTCCACGCATTGCAATTACGTATTCGGTTGATGAAAATGATGTGGACTCTCACGACAATCAAAAAGAAATGTCAGAAATTATTTCTGATTACAACGAATATTATGGCACGTCTTGGAGTATAGCAGATATTAAACGATACAATGGAGATATCAATAACCGTTTAGCTCGTAAAAAAGGTGAGTTTAAAGAATTTGGTAATCACTTAGATTTAGTGATAGTTGTTGATAGATTATTAACAGGATTTGATGCACCTACTATCCAAACACTGTATGTTGATCGAACACTAAGTTACGCTAATTTGATTCAAGCTTTTTCTAGAACGAATAGAACGTTTCCAGAAAAAACAAAAGGAATGATAGTGACGTTTCGTTATCCACATACAATGGAGAAGAATGTAGAGGAGGCCACAAAACTCTATTCTCATGAACAAGAAAAGACAGATTTAATCTATCCGACTTATGATGAATCTAAAGCAAAGTTTAATGAGTCATATAAAGAACTAGAGGAAATACTGTTTGATTATCCTGAGGGGATCGACGAAAAATCAGAAGTTGAAGCTAAAATAACCTATGTGAAAAGTTATCAAGCGTTTAACAATGCCTTTGAGTCCTTAGTAACATATGACGAATATAATGATGAATTAACGAATGACGGCATTAAATATGATCCGACATTACAAGAAAAAGTTAGTTTATTGGAAGAACAGTTGGGACATTATGAAACAATCAAAGGCTCTCTTATAGATGAAACAACGCCACCAATGTTACTAACAGATGTTGAATTTTTTAGCGATTATGGTTCGAAATTGTATGATATTGATACAGCATATATTAATAAACTATTAGGAACGTATGCGCCACATCGTACAGATATTCGTGAAGAGTTTGAAGAAGCCCTTTCTAAAATGAATAAATCAGATGTTGTCAAAGAAATTTATTATCAAATGTTAAATGATGTGGATAGCGGTAAAATTTCTCCGGATGAAGATTTATTTAGCGTGAAGCGGGAATACTTTACGAAAGAACGTAATCATTTAATTGAAGAATTTTCTAATGAATGGTGTGTATCATCAAATGAATTGAAAACATCAGCTATGCAATATGAGATTGGTATGAAAGAGATACCTAACATTAAAAAGGTAAATAAAAGTAGAGATTTGGATACTTACAGGTTGAAATATCCTGAAGTAAAACCATTAAAATATAATGGCATGTTAAAAAATGCTTGGCTTGAGTTACTTGATACAAGAGTTATTCCATTAACAGAAGAGTTGAGATAGAGAAATAAAGGTGTACACAAATGAAGAAATTTATTTGTGTGAAAATAAATGGTAACGGTTTAAAAAGGGGTTGTAGGTGTTGGGAAGTAGTATTATGTTTATTGGAAATGCCCATCCGGTGTATTTACCGTATTGGCAAAATAAGAGAAAAGTAAAATACATTGACAAAGAAGAGTTTTATCAAGATTTATTGACCTATTGTCAAACGGACATAAACTCAAAATCTAGTGTAATTATAAATAAATTAGAAAATAAATATAAGACAAAAAGGCTGAAAGATGAAACCATTAAACGTATTCACATGTCTTATCGTGACATATTATCCGGTCGAAAAATAAATAAGCGTTCTATTAAGTTGATATTAAATAATGAACTTGTGGCAAGTTTGGAGAAGCATGATGTGGATGCCCGTGTCATCAAAAGTATTTGCCAATATCAATTATTAAGAACATATAAACCGAAGAATAAAAATAATACTCGTGAAAAACATATTAACCAAAATACTCGGAAAAAGGAAGAAATAAGTAATCAGTTTTATTTTGATTTGAGTTTATTTGGGAAAGAACAAATAGAATTATTAAAACTAGATACTGATACACGGATACTTCATTTTAATAAGCGGGTGAAACGTTTTGTTCAAACATATCCTAATGAGTTATCTGAAAAGAGTATACGGAATATTTTAAGAGCTTATCGATTAAATTTAAGGAAAGTAAATGATCAACATGAACCATTGCTATTTATAGAAATGCTTGAAAAAGAGTTGATATATTGCGGTGTAAATAAAAAGGTACGTACACTTATTTTAAATGTTGAGCAGGAACTCTATAAAAGAAAAGAACAGGCAAGTAAAAAGAAACATAGTGAGGTAAGTAAACCTAAGAGAGAGATAAAAAATAAACATAAAGTTATTAATAAAAAAATTAGTAAAAAGCCAGCCATGACAAAAGAGTACTATACAAGAGTGACTGATATGGTAAGAGATGAAGCTGAAAAAGCCATAGATGATACTCATATTTTAAATCATAGTTGGATAATTAAAGACTTAACACGTGATTATAACACTAGTAGTTTAGAAAAAAATATGGTATTCCTAGTAGTAGCGTATCAATATTATGTATATGAATTAGAAAAAGATTTAACTAATAATATGGAAGAAAAGCTACTTATTTTACAAACTAATTTAATGGATTGTGGGGTAGAGGAAACTTTTTATAAAGGAATACTTGATGCAGAGAGAAGTCATTTAGAGAAAAAAGAAAATGAACTGCTTAAACAACATTGTAAACAAATAAATGAAACGAGAAAGTTTACATATAATGTTGTAGAAAGTGACATCTCACAGCAAGTTAGTGTAGATGATAACTTGTTAGAAAAGTACTATAAAGATTTAAGTAGGTTACTAATCAAGGCATATTGTTATGAAAAACAAGATATTATTAAAGCGTTAAAACGAAAATACAAGCAAGATATTTTAGATGAGAGTGAACTAATATTATTGATTGATACTTATAAGTATATGACAGAACCACTTAGCAATATACAAGATGATAGCAAGAGGCTTCAAATAATAACCCCTCATTTGAAACAATGCTTACAATTAGTTGGGTTAAAAGAAGATGTTATTAAAAGAGTTATGGAAAATAAGTATAATTTTTAAGTCATAGCCTATTACAACATATATTACTTTCAACGTTAGTTTTAACTTAAGTAGATGACTAACGTTGAAAGAACTCACTATAATCCCTTTTTTCCAATAAAAGGAAAGAATTTTGAAGTGTGTTGTGCATAAGATTGAAAATCTTTTCTAGTTTTATATTTATTTTCTAGTAAGGGAACACCTGACACAAATAATATTAAAAGGGTAATAGTAATGGGACCAATGATAATCCAAAGATTAGTCCAATGTGATAAAGATAAAAGAAAAATCCCCCACCAACTTGTGACTTCTCCAAAATAATTTGGGTGTCTAGTAATAGACCAAAGTCCAGTTGTTAATAATTTTCCTTTATTACTAGGATTTTCTTTAAATTTAGTCAATTGATGATCTCCAATGACTTCAAATAAAAATCCAATAATCCAAATGAATACACCAAGTATTTGCCACCAACGTAAAGTATTATATACCTGTTGATTAGTAAAAGTATGTGTAACAGGTAGTGCAACAATAAATAATAAGATGCCTTGAAGAAGAAAAACATTGATAAATGCTTTTAAGTGAACAAATTGATTTCCCCAACGTTGTTTGATTTTAACGTATCGATAATCTTCAGGAGCATTCCAATTACGTAACCCTAAATGCCAAGCAAGGCGACCTCCCCAAAGTGTAACAAAGAGTAGAACAAGTATCTGTTGAATGGTATGCGGAGAGGCCATTAAAAAGCCTACCCAAGCCACCACAACAAACCCTCCCCCCCAAGCAATATCAACTAAGGAATAGTTGGATTTAATAGTTGATATAATGAACCAAATAATAAAATAAGCAAATAATGCTAGAATAATTGTAAGATACATTTAACTTCCTCCTTTTTTTAAAATACCTGCAATGGCGATACTATCTTTTCCGGCGCTGATAGCAATAGATGTTGAACTGGCTACTGAATAGTCAATTTTATCAGTATAATCTTTTAAATAATATTTTAGTAATTCAACTTGATTTTCCGAGTAAACATATGCGATAGCTAAACGATCAATTTGATGATGTCGAAATAGTTTTTTTATTTTGTTTGCTATTTTTTTAATACTTTGTTTTTGACTAAATGAAATAGTCATTAGTTTTCCTTCGCCAAATGAATCCAGACTAACAATTGGCAAGATGTGGCAATTTTGAGCAATTTTTCCAAGAGATAAAGGAATTCGACCAGACTGTAACATCGGCGATAAATCAGCGACAGCTACGTAGATAAATAACCGATGAATAGTATCTTTTAGATTAGTTATAATGTCATTAAAGCTCAAGGATTTTTCTACTAATTCTGCGGCTTTCATAACTAATAGACCTTGCGCTACTGAGTTAGCTTTTGAATCAATAACTGTTATCCATTGAGATGCCAATTTTTTAGTTTGTATTCTTTGGTTGACTAGTTGATAAGTACCACTGAGTTTTGAAGAGACTGTAATAACAATCACATGGTCATATTTTCCTTGTAAAAAAGATAGGAGGTTATCAATTGATTGAATAGTAGGTTGCGATGTACTACATTGACTCGTTTTTATACCCTTTTCAAAAATAAGCTGTGAATCAATACTTAATTTATCGAGATAATTATTAGACTCGCTTTGAATGGGCATTGGAATGACATGTATTTGATATTTCAGTAATAAGTCACTTGGTATATCAGCAACAGAATCTGTCACAATAGCGATAGATGATACAGGTTTGGTATTAACTTCATATTGAAGAAGCATATCATCTATTTTTTGATAAGATATACGACCGTATTGGCTTAATAATGATAGAACGTCTTTAGGATTATTAGTATGGATATGAACTTTTAACTGTTGTTTATTTCCAATAACAATAACAGAGTCACCTTTATTTAATAGTTTACCTTTCAATTTTTTGTCGGAAATACTTGGTTGAGTAATAATAAACTCCGAGCAGTATCGATAAGAAGGCTTTTCAGATATGATATGATCAGATGATGTCAAGTTAGATGGATAGTTAGTTATAGAAGAAGGTATTGTTTCTTCTATCAACTCTTGTGGTAAATTTTGAGAGAAGGCTTCAGTCAAACCAGTAATAAAATAATAAAAACCTTTTGCTCCAGCATCCACCAACTTATTTTCTTTAAAAATTGTCATTTGAAATTGTGTCTCTAAAACGGCTTTTTCTGCTATCATCTGTGCTTGTGATAAAGATTCTTCCAATGATTGTGTTTTTGTATAAGTATCAACAAGTTTTTCAGACCAAGAGGAGATAACTGTTAGTATGGTTCCTTCTTTTGGATCTAGCAACGAATCATATACTTTAACAAGAGCTGTTTTAAAAGAAAAAACGAGTTGTTCTGTTGATAAATCACTTTGGGCATAATCTTCTGCTAAGGCATTTAAATACTGTCCTAAAATCATTCCAGAGTTACCACGAGCTCCAAGTAAAGCGGCTGATGCTACGTTAGTTAATAGAGAATTTACCGTGTCATGATGACTAACAAGGTTATCCGTAATTGATTGCATAAGAAAGGCCAAATTACTACCAGTATCACCATCTGCAACAGGAAAGATATTAATACGATTTAATTCGTTTTTATTCTTTATAACTAAGTTAGCACCTGATTTGATACTGTTAGCTAACTTTTTAATATCAATTTCGTCCAAATTAAATTACCCCTTCAAAAAATTAAAATTAATAAAATAAACAATTGCTGATGTAATAGCAGTAACGGATGTTCCCCATACTAAGTCAATAATTGTCATCGTTACTGGCCAATTTTTAATAGTGGCTAAATTGGTTAAATCATAGGTACTATAACAAATAAAACCAAATAGAGCCCCAGAAAAAATTGTGTAGAAAATACTTTGTTTGTCAATACCAGGTATTAGGACAAAAAATACAACCCCAACAAGGTAGACAAAATAAAAAATAATAGCGGGAGTTACCTTTACATCACCGAGTAACTCTCCTATGAAAGTTTGGTACAAATTTTTTGATACAACTAATAGCCAAAATAAATCAAAAATTAAAAAGATAACAGCACTTATACCAAACAATTTTAAAAACTGATTCATAATTACTCCTCCATTCTAATTAAATAAATAGTATCATGAAAAAAAATTTTATTAAAAGGATTTACCTTGATTAACAAAAAATATACTTTAAAAAAGTATTTTTACCACTATTAACTAAAAGTGTATAGTTTATTATAAGATAGTTGATAGGAATGAAAATATAGGAGGAAAAGATGAAGAAGAAAATGAAAAAGTGGGCGTTATCTGCTCTGTTATTGACAGGGTTAATAACTTTTGGAGGATGTGCTGCTGATAAAACAGTGGAAACAAGTGATACATCAGTATCATCAAGTGTTATAAAAGAAAGTACAGTAGACACATCAAGTAAAGAAAAAGAAGAATTAGCTAAAAAAGAAGCAGAAGAAAAAGCAAAACAAGCTGAACTGGAAAAAAAGAAAAAAGAGGAACAAGCCTCACAACTTAAAAATCAGGTCAGTGATTTGGCTAACTTAGAATATGAAGGCACCCAAACGATAAAGGTTAATGATGGTATACCAAGTTTTAGCAACGACGATTTATCGTTAAGTAATGGAGCTTGGGAAATTTATGGTGATTTAGATGGGTTAAATAGAGCAACAAGTGCAAATGCTATGTTAAATCAATCATTAATGCCAACGGGAAAAAGAGAAAGTATTGCGTCTGTTACACCAACAGGTTGGAAAAATAAAAAGATTGAAGGTGGGTATTTATTTAATCGCTCACACTTAATTGGTTGGGCATTAGCTGGTGAAAATGCTAATTGGAAAAATTTAATTACAGGAACACGGCAATTAAATAGTCCAGAGATGTTACGTCATGAGATGGACGTTAAACATTATCTTGAACAAAATCCAGATAATTATGTAAGATATCGTGTGACACCAGTTTTTAGAGGGGAAGAGTTACTGGCTCGTGGTGTTCAAATGGAAGCACAATCTATTGGAAGTGATGCTATAAAATTTAATGTTTATATTTTTAATATTCAAGATGGGATTGACTTGAATTATGCAGATGGTAGCAGTTCAATAGGAGAGAGAGCTCAAGAAAATGAACCATCACAAGAAGAACAAAATAACACGAATCATGAATCATTAGCTAATGATAATGATTCATCTGATGATATGACTCAAGTATTTGTTACACCTACTGGAAAAAAATATCATACTCATGCTCATGGGCGCGGAAATTTCACTCCTTCTACATTGGGTGAAGCCAAAAAGAAAGGGTTAGAACCATGTAACATTTGTTATTAAGTTAAAATAAAAAAGAAACGACTTTTTTGTCAGTTTCTTTTTTTTCTTGTATTTATGGATGACTTTTTAGAAATAAAACCTAAAGATATAACAGAAACGTTGGAACAATTTTCTAAACTAATTGTTGAATTAGCTGATGAGTTAGATTTTTTTATCACGAAAAAAAAAACGTTGGTTACGTGGTAAGTGGTTTATGTTTAATGTTGAATTAGATAGTCATGGAAACATTAGTAAATTTACCCGCAAAAGAAAAATATGATGTCTTATGATGATAAAAATGAGCATGATATAGAAGCAAATCCTACCTATCCGATTGAGGTCGTGTACGATTTGACAGTAAAAAATGATAATAAACTTATATTGGGAGAAGGAGATATAGCAAAATTAGTTATGGTGTTAGTTGATTATCAATATAAGAAATTAAAAAAATAAGATATTAACAAGATATTATAGTAGATAAAAACTGAATAAATTGTCAACATAAAATATGTTGATAACCATTTTAAAGACATTAATCATGCTAAAATAATGAACATAAAGAAAATAATCGTTTTTCTGGTATTAAATCCAGAAAAACGATTTTTAGAAAGAAGGAGATGCTTGAAAAATGAATCAGTTAGGGAGAGTGGTGATATAAAAATATATAAATGAGAAGAAAGAACTGCTTGGAAAGGATAAATACAATGACGATTTTTACAAAAGAAATATATCAAAAATTAGAAGATGCTGATTTATTGAAGTATGGAAGCTTTGCAGTTTATGAGTTATTAAGAGGAGATTTTAATCAAGAGTATACAAGAAAAGAGACAGCGACACGAACAACGCCAGCTGTCTTTAAAGACTTATTAAATCCAGTTGATGAACAATCAAAACAATCATTTATTGAGCAATTAAATTCAAATTATATTATTTATGGACTAAATCGGGCGGATGCTGGATCAACTGAGTATGGTGAATTAAGTGATTTTCATTATGTAAAAGAAAGAGATGTCACAACGGGCAAGTCACCTAGAGCCAATACGAAAATTGTTGGATTAGCTAAGTCTGTGTTTAGCACACCAGTTGCAAATAGCTTTATTTCTGATATTGTCAAAGGATTTCCACAGACAGACAGTTCTAAGATTAATCGAAAAAAAATCTCTGAGAATGAAGAGGTACTAAATTTTTCATTAAAAAAAATGCAACAAGAATTGGACATCATCAAACCTAAAGGATTAATTTTTTTACATAGTAGTTGTGAAGGGATTTTTAATTTATTTAAGGAAAATGGACTAGTCGTGCCAGAAAAATTAAAAACTACTACTATTTATCATTATTCTGGTTACACAAAAAACTTAATTTCTTTGAATAGAAAAAAGATTTTCCGTTTTACAGATGAAATGGAGAATCATCATTTATTAGATCCATTCGATTGCTTATACAGTGTAATGGATAAATCAAGATAATATTGGAGGAATAACAATGAAAAGATGTAGTAATTGTGGAAAAGAAATAAAGGATCATGTGAGATTTTGTAACTTTTGCGGACAAGAACAAAATCATACTATTACAGGATCTATAGAAGAAACAGTTGTCAGTCATGATGATATGTCGGAAATTCATGGAGAATCCTATTCTAATACTAACAAACAAAAAAATTCAACGGATCAATTTCAACAAACATCAAATAGTCAACAACAGTACACCAAAGAACCAATCATTAATCAACAAGCTGTCAATCAATTATCTAGAAGAAGTAAAAATTATTTTTCTTACGTAAATAAAAATATTAAAAAACCCATTATTGGAAAAGTGAACCAAGACGGTTATTTTGGGCTAATTAGTTATATCTTAATTTGTGTGTTTACAGGATTAGCTATCAGTCATGCCATTGGGAAAGTGATTGGGCTCACAGGATATTCTGAATCAAGTTTTCCAATGTTTCTACAAATTACTTTGCTATTATTATGCTCACAATTAGTTAATGTGTTTACTGTTTATTTGCTATCAGGTAAAATTTTTAACAATAAGCTATCATTTATGGATACATTTGATAGAATGTATGCGCCTATTGGATTAGCTATTTATGTTAGTTTGGCAGCACTTATTTTATCATTTATCTCAACGATTGGAATAGGGTTATTATTTTTTATTTGTTTGATTTTTACATTCTTTTTAACAGGTGTGACTTATGTGGCAAATCTTTGGGTAACGACTAATCAAACACATAAGCGAAATACTTTCTATTGGACGATTGGAGCAATTATTTTGGGAGGATTGTTACAATTATTAGTGTCTATTGTTTTAAGTGATATTTTAGGAACAAGTATGATGAGTGTCATTCAACAGATGATTGATTCATCGGTAGGTAAATTCTTTTAATGAAATCAAGGCGACTTTTGTTATTGCTTTTAGTAATAAGTCAACTCAGTGCTTGTGGGAAAAAAGTGGAACAAGAAGAAGTAAAAGCATCAGTGAGCTCATCATATGAATCAACTAGTAGAATCACCTCTACTAAAGAAAGTGTTTCTAAAGAAGGGACAAAAACCACTGAGACAAGACAATCACAAGATGAGTTAACAAACTATTTACAACAATTTATTAATCAAAAAATAGGTATATATATTGAGGATTTGACTACTGGAAATACCTATGGAGTTAATGAGAATAATATGATGTATGGTGCTAGTATTGCTAAATTACCTATTATTTATTATACGCAGTTAGAGTTATTAAAAGGGACTATTTCTATGGAAGAGACATTTCCTTATATTGATGAAGTTAATGATATACCAGGAGCAATGGTTCGAGGAGGAACCGGAATTATGCAGCAATCAGTGCAAGAACATAGTAATTATTCCTTATCGCAATTACTTGAATGGACTATTCGTTATTCTGATAATCTAGCAAGTAATATGTTAGGTTATTATGTTGCAGATAAAAATTCAGGAGATTTTTTGATGACGATTTCTCCTTTTTATCCTCAGCCTTTATCAGTTTACTCTAAAAATATTTCAGCAAAAACAGCTGGCATGTTTATGAAAGAAATTTATCAAAATAAGATAAAAACATCTGATTTTTTACAGACACAGTGGCAAAAAGAAAAAATAGGTTATTTAGATGCAGATGTTTACCATAAAATTGGTAAAAATGATAATTATAATCATGATGTCGGAATCGTTATGGCAGATAAACCATACGTCATTAGTATCATGACAGATGGATGGAGTAATTCAGAGATTGAAATGGTCGTAAAAGAAATAGATGCATTAATGAAAAAGGAGTGATTTTTGTTGAATACTTGTTCAAACTGTGGGCATGAAAATGAAAAAGATGCCCTATTTTGTGAATCATGTGGGAAAAAATTATCATTAGAAAAATCGTCAAAAGAATGTCGAATATGTCATCATTTGAATGATGAAGATGCCCTATTTTGTGAGTCATGTGGAAGCAGCTTAGATGAAGACATAGTTGAACAAGGTAAGCACTGTCCTTATTGTAATCAACTAAATGATAGTAATGCCCAATTTTGTGAAAATTGTGGGCAACCTATGACGATTAATCCAGAAATTGCAAGACAAGGAATTTATGATGAACCTATCAGTAATGTGATACCTGAGACCGTTGTGGAGACGCAAGAGGTTGTTGCACCAAAACAACCTATGTCTAAGAAAGCTAAAATAACGATGACATTATTAGGGATCCTAGTTATTGTTTTTGGAGGAACTTATGCTTTTTTGGAAAGAAAATATAGTAAAGAAAATCAAGTAGAAGCAATTATTGTGGCAATTAAAGACCAGGATGATAAATTTATTGCTAAAAATATGGTCTCTGATGATCCAAGCTTAGTAATAACATCATCAGATGTTAAACCAATGCTAAAACTGTTTGATGACAATAAAGAAAATGTCACGAATTTAAAAGCTGCGTTAGAAGCTAACAGTGAATATTTAGGATTGTCATTGAAAAAAACAGGAAAAACAGCATTATTTTTCCCTCACTATGAATTAAATGTGACACCAGTTTATACGAATGTTGTGTCCAATATGGCGGATAGTACCATTAAAATGAATGGGAAAAAGATTATCGAAACAGATAGCGATAATTATTCAAAAAAAATCGGCCCATTAATAATAGGGAAATATACATTTGATGCATCAATTAAAGGAAAAGATGAAACAATCAAGGAATCTTATACGTTGTTACCAGGAGATACCACACAAGTTGATATGGGGTTTGTGACAGTGACCATCCCTATTCGTTCCAATGTTGATGATGCTACAGTTTTGATGGATGATAAAGAAGTTGGAAAATTAACAGATGGAAAACTTGAGGTTGGGCCAATACTTTGGAATGGACATGCTACTTTTCAATTAGTAAAAAAATCAAAAGATGGTGAGTTGAAAAGTGAAGTCAAAGAATTAGCCAATGAAGATGTCAATAGAGATGGTGGAATAATTAATACTATTGAATTAAATTTTCAAACGGCTGATAAATATGAAGTGAGTGAAGGATTGAAATCATTTTATAATCGTTTCGAGCAGTCAGTTATTTCAAGTAATAACTACAATGCTGATGACTTTGCTAAAGCCTTTTACATCGATGGTAGTAAAAATTCAGCATTTAAAGGGATTAATGACTATATTTCATGGTGTCGTGACCGATCTGCTAGCGGTGAGTATAGTGGTGTTGATTTTAGTATTGTAGTGAAAAGTGTTGAGCCAATGACGAATAATCAATATAAAGTTAATTACAACGTTACATATCATACAACTTATCCTTCTAAAACAAATAAATCAAAACGTGTAGAAGGCTTTGATTATTCTAATGTAGTTGTTCAATTAGAGATGAATGACAAAAAAGATATTACAGATTTTAAATTTGTTGATATGGGTGATGGCGGACAAAAAGTTTCTGATAATCATGCCAATGAATAGTTACAAAAAATATGACTATGATAATTCATTCATTTACTTATATTTACATTCATTCTCGAAAATTTAATTAATGATAGTTTTAGAAAAGAAGAAGTTATTACGATTAAATTAATTTTGTTGACAAGATTAAAACCTGATGATAAAGTTATTAAAAACAATGAACAGAAAAAGTAACTTAAATGACGTTTTATAGAGAGCCTTTGGTTGGTGGAAAAAGGTAGACGAGTTAAGTGAATCACATCTGGGAGTTAACTTTTTGAAATTATCAGTAGAAAAGTTCGTTTGAGTAACGTTATGAGCTCGAAGTTATAAACTTCATGAGGTTATTGTTGTGAGACAATAACAAATAAAGGTGGAACCGCGAAAATTTTCGTCCTTTGGCTTCTATAAGCCAAGGGACTTTTTTTATATCAAACAATCAATGACTAGACAAGTAATGTATTAAGTTCATTTTGACAGAGAATTTTTCAATAAGCTGAGAGAAAAATCAAAATGCTTTTACATGAACACAACTAGAAAGATGTATTTCTGAACAACAAAGTAGGAAATAACGTTTTATCCGCGTTAAGGATGAGTGTTTAAAATATTATTTTAAACATCATGAGATTGTTATTGTGAAATAGCAATAAATTGAGGTGGAATCACGGTTTATCGTCCTCTTGGGTTATACCAAGGGGATTTTTTGTACCAATAATTAAAAATAAACGATAGGTAAATAAAAATTATCTTGTTTAATGATTGAAAATGGAGGGATTTACCATGGAATACATAATGAAAGTTTTACCATCACTTATTGATGGAGCAGGCATGACGTTAAAAGTCTTTTTCTTTACACTATTAGGATCTATCCCATTAGGAGTACTCGTTGCATTTGGTTTACGTGTGAAATTTAAACCATTGACCTTTATATTAAATATTTATATTTGGTTAATGCGAGGGACACCGCTATTATTACAACTCATCTTTATCTTTTTTGGTTTACCAGCAATAGGTATTGTCTTTGAACGATATGATGCTGTGATGATTGCCTTTATTTTAAATTACGGAGCTTACTTCGCTGAGATATTTAGAGGAGGGTTACAGGCTATACCAAAAGGTCAAATTGAAAGTGCACAAGTGCTTGGTTTAACACCGTTTCAAACGGCCTATAAAATCGTCTTACCACAAGTGATAAAAATTATTCTACCATCCATTGGTAATGAGGTGATTAACTTAGTAAAAGATACTTCGTTGATGTATGTGTTGGGATTAGGTGACTTGTTACGAGCAGGTAAAATCGCGACAAATCGCGATGTAACACTTGTACCACTCGTTATGGTTGGGGTGATTTATCTCTTTTTCACCGCCGTTTTAACTGGTTTAATGAAATACCTTGAAAAACGATTTAGCTATTATAAATAAGGAGTGATGAGAATGCTTGAGATAAAAAATGTATCCAAAAGTTTCGGAGGAAAGAAAATTTTAGATGAGGTATCTTACACGTTTCCAATGGGAGAAATTACTGTTATCCTAGGCCCTTCAGGTGGAGGAAAAACAACTTTATTGAGATGTATTAGTGGGTTAGAAACATTCGATAGTGGCACACTACTACTTGATGAGGAAGATTTAACAAAAAAATCCCATCAAGCCATTAATGGAAAAATTGGTGTTGTATTTCAAGATTTTCAGTTGTTTCCTCATTTAAATGTATTAGATAATATTGTATTAGCACCGACAATGGTCTTAAAACAATCAAAAGAAGAGGCTGAAAAAACCGCTAGAACATTATTAGTAACTTTAGGATTAGAGGATAAAGAAAAAGCTTATCCTTTTGAATTATCTGGTGGACAAAAACAACGTGTGGCAATTGCACGGGCATTAGCTATGAAGCCACGTGTATTATGTTATGATGAGCCAACAAGTGCTTTAGATCCAGGTCTTAGTGGTGATGTAGCAGAAGTCATTTTAAATTTAAAATCACCAGATGTGACGCAAATTGTGGTCACACATGATCCAACTTTTGCAGAACGTATTGCCGATAACACTATTAGAGTAGAACCAATAAAATAAAAGGATGGGATGACAATGAAAAAAAGAAATGTATTAATCGTGATGTTAGGAATTATGTTATTAGCCGTATCAGCTTGTGGGAGTAAAAAAAGTAGCAATGACTCAAGTTATACCAATAAAGACAAGTGGAGTGAAATCGAAAAAAACAAAAAAGTTGTGATAGGGTTGGATGATACGTTTGTGCCAATGGGATTTCGAGATGAATCAGATAATATTGTGGGATTTGATATTGATTTGGCTAAAGCAGTATTTGCAGAATATGGAATTGAGCCTGAATTTCAATCAATAGATTGGTCAATGAAAGAAAATGAATTAAACAATGGGACAATTGATTTAATTTGGAATGGGTATAATATTACGGATGAAAGAAAAGAAAAAGTCGCCTTTAGTGAGCCTTATATTACTAGTCGTCAAGAATTAGTCGTGATGAAAGATAGTGGCATAACATCATATAAAGACATGAAAGGCAAAGTCTTAGGAGCTCAAAATGCGTCAACAGGACAAGATATGATTGATAAAAATCCTGAAGTATTTACAGATGTGATCGCCGATAATGAGCCAGTTTTGTTTGATACTTTTAATGAAGCGTTTATTGATTTAAAAGCTAAACGAATTGATGGATTGATTGTAGATAATGTGTATGCTAATTATTATATAGCGCAACAAAAAAATTCAGATGATTATGCCATTGTTGAAACACCATTTGAAAGTGCAGATTTTGCTGTAGGTATTCGTAAAAGTGATAAAGAATTAAAAACAAAAATAGATGAAGCTTTTAAAAAATTAAAAGATGAAGGAAAGATGAAGGAAATTAGTGAAAAATGGTTTGGAAATGACCAAACGATTCAATAAAAAAGAGCCTATAATCGGGCTCTTTTTGTTTATTTAGTGGACAGATAACTTGTATCGATTAATGAGAAGAGTTCTGTTGTATCATGTAGAGAGGATAAATCAATGCTAATCCAGTGTTCTTTATTCATGTGATAAGCTTTATAATGGATAAGGAGTCCGATTAATTCGGTGTCTACTTTAACGTCAATAATGATTGTGTCTGATGATTAATCTAATCTTGATTTAGGAGCACTGATGTTAGTATCAGAAGATAATAAAAATATCTTTATTTTTGGGCACTTGGAATATGATGTTAATACGTTATATGAAGAATATTTATGTGATAAAGAAAAAGGATTAGAGCCTAACTTTCCTGAAAATTATGCTCGAATTGAAGATAAAAGATTTAAGCAAATATGGCGTTCAGAAGCAAGTGTATTTTTTCAAAATTGAATCAATGATGTTTATCAACAAACGCTATATGATTGGGTTTTATAATATAAGGTTTTTCTGAAAATAGTAAGTAAATTAACATGTAAAGTTGTTTGCTTTCCTATAAATATGATAAAATGTGCTATGTTTTAAATTTATCATTCGTTAATTCATAATGAAAATTTACTATAGATGAATTAACTTAAAAGGAGAGAAGTATGTCAAATAAAGAGGAATTTATAGTTGAAGATAGTAATCAGTTAAATCGAACGATGACGTTCTTTCCTGCTTTATCTACCGTTATGGGGACTGTTATAGGTGGGGGAGTGTTCTTTAAAACAGCAAGTGTGACACAATCGACAGGTTCGGCTAGTCTAACGTTACTTTCTTGGTTTTTAGGCGGTGTGATTAGTATCTGTGCAGGATTAACAGCAGCAGAACTCTCGGCTGCTATCCCAGAAACAGGTGGGATGGTTCGTTATATTGAACGAGCGTATGGAAAATTATGGAGCTTTTTACTTGGTTGGGCATTGATTATTATTTATTTTCCAGCAAACGTTGCAGCATTATCTATCGTTTTTGGCACACAATTTAAAAATTTATTTGGACTATCTAATTCAGTTGTGGTACCTATAGCTATTTTAGTTGGAGCGTCCATCATGTTAATTAACTTTTTAGGAGCCAGAGCTAGTGGGATATTTCAATCAATTACATTGGTTTGTAAGTTAATACCACTTGCCTTAATTGTGATTTTTGGATTACTGAGACAAGGTGACGTAAGTGTCAGTTTATTTCCAGTAACTGCAGGGGCACAAACATCTGGTTTTTTCCCAGCATTAGGTGCCGGCCTTCTTGCTACTATGTTTGCATATGATGGCTGGATTCATGTAGGAAATATTTCAGGGGAGTTAAAAAATCCTGAGCGAGATTTACCAAGATCAATTGCCGGTGGATTGTTTTGTGTTATGGTGATTTATTTATTAGTTAACTTTGTTTATTTAAAAAGTTTACCCATCGAATCATTAGCAGGGAATGAAAATGCTGCGATGGATGTATCAAAACAAATATTTGGTGACTTTGGTGGGAAAATTGTTACAATCGGAATCCTAATTTCTGTATACGGCGCAATTAATGGCTACACAATGACTGGTATGAGAATCCCTTATACTATGGGATTAGATAAACAATTACCATACTCAAATCAATTAGCAAAATTAAATCGTAATAAAGTGCCTTTTATTGCAGGACTTTTTGAGTTAGCAGTAGCAGTTGTCATGATGTTATTAGGTGGATTCGATATTTTAACGGATATGCTAGTATTTGTTATTTGGATTTTTTACACATTGGTTTTTTGTGCTGTGATAAAACTTCGTAAGAAAGAACCTGATTTACCAAGGCCGTATAAAGTTCCGTTATATCCATTTATCCCCATTATTTCCATCATTGGAGGAGTATTTATTTTATCCATGACGTTGATTAATCAATTATCTCTTGTCATAACAGGTTTAGGACTAACAGCTTTAGGAATTCCATTTTATTTATATGCGAATAGAAAAAAAACTAGAAAGTGAGTACTTTCTAGTTTTTATTCGTCAAATAAGATAAATTCGCGATATTTTTGAGATAAGATGGATAGAATGATATTGAGTCCAATCATGTTAGTACAGTTTTCTGATATAGGGCTTGGAACGTTGCTAATTTCGTAAAACAACTGATAATTCGAATAATCAGTTAAAAAATTCTTTCCAAAAGATGTGACAGAACAAATTGGAATTTTGTTAATATTAAGGAATTTAACAGTGTTTTGAATCGATTCTGTATTTCCACCTAGAGAAGCAATAAAAACTAGGTCATTTTGGGTTAAAGTTTGACTAATAATTTCAAAAGAAGTCTCTCCAGAAATTAAAAAGTTAGGTCTATTTGATAAAAATAATTCATTTGAGAAGTCTTTTGAATAGTTATTTTGTGTGAATCCAGTAGCATAAATTAGGATATTTTTTGCGTTTTTCATTTGAGACAATAATGGTTGAAAATTTACTTGTTCAGCATACTGAAATGTTTTATCGATATTTTGTCGAATATTATCGACAAGGTCAAAAGGTGCCACTATAGCTTTGTTTAAATCTTGTTCAATTGCATATTTCATTTCAGAAAAACCTTTATAGTTTAATTTTTGAGCTAATCTTGATATTGAACTCTTTGAAGATAAGACTTTTTCAGCAAAATCAACAGCTGATAGGTTAACGACTTCTTGTTTATGATTTTGGATATAATAAATGATTTCTTTTTCACTAACTGACAAAGATTCGAAATATACTTGTATATGTTGATCAAAGTTCAAAATAACTCCTCCTTTTGCATAATAGTATTATACAACAAAAAAAGAGGAATGCTCCTCTTTTAGTTTTTGATGTGATATATTAATGCTTCATAAGGATTTAATGTAATATTTTGAGTTAATTGATTACTCGAATCTTTATAATTGGATAAAAGTAGTTTGAATTCATCATTGTAAACATCCTCTGGACAAGTATAGTTAATTTTATAAGGAGAAAACGAGCAAATCACTAATAATGTTTCATCCTTATATTTTCGTGTGTAACTATAAATATCAGAATCATTTTCGTTGATTAACTGATAATCTCCATGAACAATAACTTTATACTCTTTTCTTAATTGAATCAATTTTTTATAGTGATAAAAGATTGAGTTTTTATCTTCTAAAGCATCTTTTACATTAATGATATCATTATCATGAGAGTAATTAATCCAAGGTTTTGCATCAGAAAAACCGTAATTTTTAGAATTATCCCAAGGCATAGGAGTTCTAGCATTATCTCTTGATTTTAAGTAGATTGCTTTATTGATGTATTCTTCTGATTCCCCATTTTCTTTCATCTCTTGATAAAAATATTTTGTTTCAATATCTTTATATTCATCGATTGAAGAAAACGGAACATTTTTCATGCCGATTTCTTCTCCTTGAAAAATATATGGAGTTCCTTTCATCATATGTAGTAAGCTTCCTAACATCTTTCCAGATTCAATTCTATATTCATTATCATTACCAAAACGTGTAACAGCACGTGGTTGATCGTGATTGCTCCAGTACAACGAGTTCCATCCATCTTTAAGTTGGTATTGCCATTCACTAAGAGTAGCTTTTAAATCACTTAATTTGAAACGAACATCCGAAAATTTACCATATTTACCATAGTCGAGATGCATGTGGTCAAAATGGAACACCATGTTTAATTCTTCTCTTTCAGGTTGTGTATATAGTTTTGCTTGCTCACTGTTTGTATTTGGAGTTTCACCAACTGTTAAAATATCATATTTGCTTAAAACTTCTTGATTCATTTCATGAAGAAATTCATGAACTCTAGGCCCATTTGATGCACCAGCATAGTATGATTTAGTATATGCTAAAGAGGGGTCTTCGGGATAGTCTTGACGTTTACTGATTAGACTGATAACATCCATTCTAAATCCATCGATACCAAATTCAAACCAGTCTTTCATCATATCATAAATATGTTCTCTAACTTTAGGATTTTCCCAATTTAAATCTGGTTGTTCTTTTGCAAAGCAGTGTAGGTAATACTGATTTCGACTTTCTACATATTCCCATGCAGGACCTCCAAAAGTAGCTCCCCAGCTATTAGGAGCAGAACCGTCTTCTTTTGGATCTTTCCAAATGTAAAAATCAGCATAGTCGTTATCTGTATTCTCTTTAGATTTTAAAAACCATTCATGTTTATCACTTGTATGATTTACAACAAGATCAAGAATAATTTTAATTCCCATATTATGAGCAGCATCTAGTAAAGATTTGAATTCATCAATTGTCCCATATGAAGATAACGTTTTTTTATAATCACTTATATCGTATCCATTATCTATAAGGGGGGATTCAAAAATCGGGTTTAACCAAATCACATCAATACCTAGATTAGATAGATAAGGTAATTTTTCTTTAATTCCGTTAAAATCACCGATACCATCATCATTTGAATCTTTAAAACTTTGTGGATATACTTGATAAACAACACTTTCTTTCCACCATTCATTACTCATTATTCATCCTCCATATCTATTTCTTGATTATTAAAATACTCATTAACATAAATGATTTGTTGTTGGCCTTCGTTAATAGCTGTATCAATTTGTTCTTTCGTAATTTTATTGTCAGTTAGACTTAGAAGAAGTGTCATGACAACTGGTACATTCATCCCAGTTATAATGTGAATATTAGGATTGTTAATAAATTTGATGAAGGCTTGATTTACTGAACCACCTAACAAATCAGTAAAAATAATAGCTTCATCATTGTCTTTTAAGGATTCTAAAGCAATATCAATTTCATCTTCTACAGGAACGTTAGATGTGTAGGCAGAGATTGCCGTGATATCTTTTATACTTGGAATAATATATTGAATAGTGTCTTTTAAGCCATCTGCTAGATTAGAATGACTAGCAAAAATTATTTTTCGCATTTTTTTCCTCCTAAACTGTTAATACACCGAAAAATGATAGTACTAGTGAGATTCCAATCACTAAGAAAATAATGGAAGTAACACTCATCTTTTTGTTGGCGATAATTTTATAAATCAATATTGTTAACGCAACAGGTAATAATGCTGGCATGATTTTATCTAGAATTTCAGTTTGTATAGGCATTTCCACATCTCCAGTTTTAAAGACAATCCCTGTATTTATTTTTACAACTGATGGGATTAGTGCACCAACCACTGTTAGTCCCATAACAGAAGCTGCTTCTGTAAATACAGACAGTTTATCACCTAGAGATGTTATCAGTTTAAGACCTGAATCGTAACCAATTGAAAATAGTTTAATACGGAAGAAGACGAAGAAAATATTAAAAAGTAACCAAATAATAGCACCTGTTGGATTTCCTTCTAACCCCATGTAAGCCGCGATTGATCCCATAATAGTAGGATATAGAACCCAAATTAAAGTGTCCCCAATCCCGGCTAAAGGCCCCATCATCCCTGTTTTAAATGCTTGGACAGTTTCCAAAGAATCGGTACCATCTTTTTCTTCCATTGCTAAACTAGCTCCAAGGATAATATTTGCCATCCATGTTGTTGTATTAAAATACTTGTAATGATTATTAAGTGATGCTACATAATCATCGTCATCTGGATATATTTTTCTTAATGATTTTTCTAATCCAAAAACAATGGCAGGTCCTTGTTGTGTTTGGTAATTAAAAATATTACAAGCACTGAACATGTATCTAATTGCCGCTTTATTGATATCTTTTTTAGTTAATACTAATTCTTCATTACTCATCAAATTCATCTCCTTCATCAAAGTCAACTGATTCATTATTGACACTAGCAACTGATTTTTTCATGTTAGTAGTGAAGAAATAGTATGCCAATGCAAATCCTAATAATGAAATACCAAATATTGGCATTTTAAGGTATGCAGAGAATATGAAACCAATAATAAGCATAGTTAAATATTTTTTGGCTGGCATTACTTGTAATAATAATGCGATACCAACAACTGGCAGCATGTTGCCTGCTATTGATAAGCCATCTGTAAACCATTGTGGCACAACGTCTAAAATAACATTTACAATTTTATCACCGAAAATGACACATAAAGCTGTTGGTATGGCTGTTGATAGACCAAAAATTAGTGGACCAACCATGAGTATGTGATTCATTTTTTTGAATTTTCTTTCGTTCAATGCTTTTTGAGCAGCTTGAGCAACGTATGAATTTAATATTTTAGCTAATACATCTAGTTGAATTCCTAACATACCAACGGGAACCCCTACAGCTAATGCCACAGCTTTTGCTTCTTCTATATTGTTAGTTGTTCTGATGGCAACATAGATACCAACTAGCGCAGCAAGCCCCCAGTTAGGAACAGAGGAACCTCCAATATTTGCAACTCCTAAAGCCATTAATTGGAATGTACCTCCAATAACCATGGCAGTTTGCATGTCTCCCATAATTAATCCAGCAAATAGTGCTACCATTATTGGGAACCAAGTAACAATAACTAATCCTTGTTGATCTATAACCATCCAGAAAGAAAGCAGGATGATTAGTAGTCCTTGTATAATCTCCATGTCAATAATCTCCTTCTAATGTTACTTAATATATTTTTCTAATGGTTCTTCATTATCACTAGGAACGAAATGGAATGTGACAGGTATTCCCATCGCTTCTAATTTTTTTAAATCTGCCACTTCTTTTTCATCGACAGAGACCATTTTTTTTACCGTTTCTTTATTTTCACCATCAAACATGATTCCTATATTTACTTTAGGAATTTTTACGCCACCTTCACTCAGCTTAATAAGTGTTTCAGGTTCTTTAACAATTAAAAATACATTATGATTATCATATTTTCCTGCATTAAAATTTGTTATGGCAGTTTGAGTGTCAATGATTGACATTCCTGTACCAGCTGGTTTACTCATTCTCATTGCCGCTTTTTGCGTTTCATCTTTACTAATCTGATCGTCAACCACCATCAATCTTTTTGCCTTAACAGCTCCGGCCCATTGTGTGACAACTATTCCATGAATTAATCTTTGATCTATTCTTGCTAATACTAATGACATATAAATCTCTCCTTTGTTTTCGTTTACAAAAAAAGTATATGTCTAGTGTTACATAGATACAACGCTTTCAAGTGAGTATGGTCAATCGTTTCAAGTATTGGTCTGCGTGCCAAAGTAATGGGCAAATTCCCATAAATAAAAAGCACTCGATTTTGAGTGCTTTTTATTTCTTTAATCTAATATGTCTAGAAAAATATAAAGCTAGTTGTAAATATAATGTATAGTCTTTTTCAGATAAAGAATGAGATAAAAAAAGTGAGTCTATTTTTTCAATTCGATATAACAGTGTATTACGATGTATAAACAATTCTCGTGATGTGCTAGCAATATTTTGATTATTAGCAAGATAGCTATCTAGTGTTTCTAGTAATTGGCTGTCTCTTTTCTTATCTACCTCAATTATTGAACCAAGATAGTGCTCTACAAATAGTTGTGCAGATAATTCATCAACTCGCTTTGTTATAAAGAGATCAAAAAAGTAATCGTCTGGATAGTAAATTGGCTGGCCTTTTTTTGTTTTGAATGCCATTAATTGTTTTGCAACATCATAACTTTTTTGAATTTCTGAAATTGATTCATTTGTTCCCACAAAAAAAGAAATACTAGTTTTTTCAATATGCATTTAAGAGATTATTTAAATCATACACACATCCAGAATACTTTGATATGGCATATATAGGGCCGAAAAAAGATTGTGATAAGCATTGGGCGATATTTCAAGAAATGAACATAGAAGATAAATAAAAACTCTATGACTTAGGAATGTTTTCTAAGTCATAGAGTTTTTACAATTCTCCTGTTAGAAACTGTGCTTTACCAAATGCAAAGCTCCAATCTTCATCAGCATTAACAACTAAGTTAATCATAATATCTTCTTTTCGAATACCTAATTCATCATTTAAAGCAGTCACCAAATTGTGGTAAAACTGTTTTTTTTGTTCAGTTGTTCTGGGGCGAGTAATAAGACTAAATAGAAGAACATCTTTTGTTCGTTCAAATCCTAAACCAGTATCTAATATTTGCATTTCATATGGTTCGTGTTGGTTGACTATTTGGTATCTATCTCCTACAGGTGCATCAAAGGCTTCTAACATTACTTTATATGAAATATCTAAAATTGCTTGAATATCTTCTGGCGCGCGACCTTTAATCATATCTATTTTCATTAATGGCATAAATTTTATTCTCCTCTTAACTTAATTAAGGAAAGTATCTCAAAAATTTACAATTAAATCAATAAAAACACCTTGAGTTAACTAAAATATAACAAATAAATAACTATATTATATTTAATAATAGTCAATTGATAAAGAATTTAAATAATATAGAGTTGATTAAATATAAAAGTAATTGTTATTTTATTATCAATTTCAGTTCGTAAATAGTGGTTTATCTAGTAAAAATAACTATACCTATTGTAAATGAGAAAAAAAATAGTCATAATGAGAAAAACTTAATAAAAAATAAACAATATTCTCATTGTATTATTGTTATTAAATAATAAAAGGGGTAGGTAAATGAAAAAGTCGGTTGTTAAAAAATCTGCAGTACTTATGAGTAGCTTATTATTGTTGTCCACGCCAATTTTAGATGCAACAATTGTATTGGCACAAGAAAATGAGAAAACTAGCGACAAGCAAACAGGGAAAAAGCAGATAGAAGAGAGTTTGAAGAAGTATTTATTGGAGGAAAATGCTTCTGCAAATAAAGCGTATTCTAAAGACTTTTACGCTAGAGTCAATGAACAATTAAAAAAAGATGGGTTAATACAGGAAAAATCATCAGAAACAACAGTCGATAATAGTCAGCGTATTAGAGTATTAATTCAACTTGATAAAGAAGTAGCTGTTGATCATGTTGATTTACCAACAGGCTCTAAGTCTTCTGTTCAATCAATTGAAAAAGCAACAGAAAAAGTAGTAAAAAAACAATCGTCTTTAAAAACTAAAATTGAAAAAATATCCGGTTCTCAAGCTAAACGATCGTTTGGTTATTTATTAAATGGTTTTTCAATTGATGTCAAAGTAGGCGATATTGAAAAAATTGAAGCGTTACAAGGTGTCATTTCAGTCACACCAGCTCAAGTCTTTTATCCAACAGATACGCATGCGAATGCTATTGCTGAAGTTCAAAAGGTCTGGGAAGAAAGAAAACTTCATGGTGAAGGAATGGTCATCTCAATTATTGATAGTGGGATTGATCCGAGTCATAAAGATTTGTTTTTGTCTCATCCAGAGAGTGGAATGTTAAAAAAGGATAGTATTAACAAAATGGATAAGGGCTCTTATTTTAGTGAAAAAGTTCCATTTGGTTATAACTACGCAGACGGTAGTGATGATATCGTCGATGTGGGTGATGCTGGGATGCACGGTCAACACGTTGCAGGAATTGCAGCATCAAATGGTGATGTAAAAGGAGTGGCACCAGAAGCACAATTACTTGCGATGAAAGTTTTTTCAAATAATAAAAACATTCGAGGCTGTTACAGTGATGATGTCATTGCTGCGATTGAGGATTCTGTCAAATTAGGGGCAGACGTTATTAACATGAGTTTGGGTTCCGTTAGTGCTAACACCGATCCAGAAGATCCACAAAATCAAGCCATTAAACGAGCGAGTGATGCGGGGGTTATTTCAGTTATTTCTGCTGGGAATAACAGTGTTAGTGGAACAAATGACATGCATGATACACCAAAAAATTTACTTGATACATCAGATATGAGTACTGTTGGAAGTCCTGGTGTAACGACAGAGGCATTAACAGTTGCTTCATCTGAAAATTCGATTGTGACAATGGAAACGCTACAGGATAAATTAGGACATGCTGTTTTCAATTCAGTACCTGAACTAACAGATGGATCTACCACTATTTTTAGTAAAGTAGAAACAAATTATGATGTGTTAAATAGTGAGCGTCAATTAGTTGACGTAGGTCTTGGACGAAAAGAAGACTACACAGACGATATTAAGAAAGTACTTAAAGGAAATATCGCTTTAATTAAACGTGGTGAAATTTCTTTTACCAATAAAGCAAGATTAGCTAAAGAAAATGGAGCTGTTGCTGCTTTTATCTATAATAATACAGATGGTGTCGTTCAAATGTCTCTAGAAGATGCTGAATACCCAACGATTGGTCTATCTGATGTAGATGGAGAGGTACTACTTCAAGTCGCTAAAGATAAAAAGCCTGTTGCTTTTACGCTTGGTAAGGCGGAAGTTGATAACAAAATGTATGGTAAAATGTCTGATTTTAGCTCATGGGGACCAACACCTGAATTGAATTTTAAACCAGAAATTTCAGCACCAGGTGGAAATATCTACTCATTAGCTAATGGTAATAAATATCAAACAATGAGCGGAACAAGTATGGCATCACCATTTGTCGCAGGGTCACAGGCATTGATTTTACAAGCAATTAAAGAGAAAAAATTAAATTTAAGTGGAAAAGAATTAGTAAAATTTGCAAAAGACTCAGCTATCAGTACTTCTGTGCCAATGCTTGATGTGGCACATACGAAAGAAATTATTTCACCTAGACGTCAAGGTGCTGGTGAAATAAATGTGGCTTCAGCTATTGAAAATGAAGTGAGTCTTCATTACGCACCAACTAAAGATTCAACCATTGCATTAAAAGAAATTGGTCGTACAACAACTATCAATGTCACATTAACAAATCATGGAAACAAAGAAAAAGAGTTTACTATTAATGATTTTGGTGGTGTATACACTCAAGCAACAGATGCTAATAAAGAAATCTATGATACAAAGATTGAAAAAGCATCTCTGTCAACAGATAAACAAACCATTAAACTTGCAGCTGGAGAAAGTAAAGAAGTAGTATTCCAGTTAAGTTTACCTTACTCTTTTGAAGAGCAACAATTCGTGGAAGGATTTATTGGTTTTGATGGAGTAGATACACCAAATCTTGTGATACCTTACATGGGATTTTTTGGTAAATACTCAACTGGACACACAATTGATCCGTTAATTTACCAAGATGGACATAGTGCTCCTACTGCGTCAGGTTTTCTAGCAAGTAATAATAACTTTATTTTAGGAATGCTTAAAGATGATCAAGGTCAATCAGTTGTTTCTCCTGATGCGATGGCCATCTCTCCTCAAAATGAAGATAACATTCAAGATTACAGTATTCCTTATCTATTTTTCAATCGTAATTTTGCTAAGGCGACTTATGATATTGTAGATGATAAAGGGGAAACGATAAAAGAGTTATATATTGCTAAAAATGGACGAAAAGATTTTTACAATACAAGTTCTGGAAAATGGACAACTCATGTCGTATCTCAAGCAAAATGGTCAGGAACTCAATACGATAAAAAATCAGGAAAAGAAGAAGTAGTTCCAGATGGTCGTTATCAATATAAAGTTACGGTATCATCACAAAATGATAACTCCGATCAAGTAACGTATATCCCTGTCACAGTCGATAACACAAAACCTAAGATAGAAAAAGTTGAGGTAACAAAATCAGGAAAACTATTAGTAGATGCAAGTGATAAGTTATCGGGGATTAAGCAAGACGTTGTAGCATTAAGCGTCAACGGTAAGAATTACAAAGTAGCACTTAGACAGATACCAAAAGGTGAGGAAAATGCAGGGAAATATGAAACGGTTCAAAAAATTTCAAGTGTCTTTTCACCAGGGAAAAATCAAATAATTCTTGCATTGAGTGATCATGCAGGTAACGTTGAGTTTTCTTCAACAATCGAAGAACAAGGGAACCAAGATAATTTATTAATTTACAACGTGTCTCCAAATCAAACCATTAGCCAAAATACAGTAGGGTATAACAAAGAGGACAGTACGTTTACTTTAATAGGAAGTTATGCAAAAGATACGTTACTTTATGTGGATGGTATAGAGGTTAAAACATCAAATAAAGGATTATTTGAAGTGAAGGTTCCAATTACTAAAGACAAGACGGATTTTAACTTTACTTTAGACAAAGAAGGAAATGAACCTTTAGGGATATTACCTATAAAAGTAGATATCGAAGCACCAATTATTCAAGTGCAGGACTTGACAGATGGTGTCATTAATACAACAAAAAATAATTATACAGTAACTGGACAGATAACAGATGCAAAAGAAGCTGTTATATATGATCCCAAAGAAGACGTTTCGATGCCACTTACATTAGATAATGGGGCATTTTCATATGATTTATCGCTTGTTTACGGGGATAATTTATACTTTGTTATTGCTGCTGACGATGCTGGTAATGAAACCGTTCAACAAGTTGTTATTCACTCATCTGGTACGATAAAATTAGATGATACTTTCATTAAATTTGATAATATCGAATCAAGTTTATCTATTATTAATACAGAGAGTCCTGGCTATGATAAGGAAAATAAAGTGTTAACCATAACAGGTAAATTAGCTTATCCAGTTAAACAGTTTACATTAAATGGAGAGAAAGTTGATTATGATCCAACGACATTAGCGTTTAGCTACCAAATGAAAAATATTTCAACAGGTTCTTATCGATTAACTGCTTATGCACAAGATGATGATTTAAATAATGGTCGACCTGTTGTTAATTATGGCTATACGATTTGGGTAGATGACAAATTACCAACGTTAACGTTAGATAATGTGGAACAAGATGAGTCAGGAAAACTTGTAGGGTTTACTAATCATAATCCATATGTAGTAAAAGCAACGATTACAGATAACTTAGCTGGGTATAACTTAAGTATCAATCATAATCACGTTCATACTGATTCAGATTATGATGTGTTTAATGAAGCATTTTTTGCTAATCGACCTGCTGTTGATGTAGCATATAAAGTAAAAATATTACCAGAAGAAACATCAAAAATGACAGCAACACTAACAGATTTAGTTGGGAATAAACAACAGTTAGATTTTGATATTAATCATCATAAAGATGAGTCTATTAGTGCGCCAGAGATTACGTCCAATGAAACATCATTAACCAATAAACCAATTATTCTAACACCAAAAAATAAAGAGTCTGTCATTAAACATGCTGGGAAATTCAGTGCGCCAGAGTTATATTATTCAACTGATCAAAACACTTGGACACTTGTGCCAGATACGATAACAGTCAGTCAAAATGGCGATTATTTCTTTAAATACAGTGACAAATATGGTAATGAATCTCCAGTGACTCAAACAGTAATTCAAAATATTCGTTCTGAAATTAAAGCTCTCCCAACTGTCTCATTAAGCTCATATGGAGGAAAAGAAAAGCAAGTAACAGTTACTTTAGGTATGACGGCAAAGGATGAGCATACAAGTATTAAGTATAGTTTGGACGAAGGAAAAACATGGGAAGATTATAAAGATGCCTTTGTTGTTACAAAAAATAGTGTGTTACAAGTGAAAACAGTTGATACAGCATCTAATGAAAGTCCAGTATTTTCTGAAAATATTATGGTAAAACCATCATCTGTCGAAACGACTGATAGTGGTACACAAACAGATTTGCCAACTAAAAAAGAAGATGAATTAACGGAGGATAATGATAAAAAGGGAACAGACTCTGATGATAAATCAAAAGAGGAAAAACCACCTTTTGAAAAAAATAAAGATAACTCAGAAAAAGATAAAGAAGATAAAAAATCTGAAAATAGCGTGATATCGCAAGCACCTATTGGATTTATTGATGGAAATGTAAATAAATATAGTGCTAAATCAAATCAATCATCAACACAAAATACGCAACAAGGATCCAAAGCAACAAAAGCATTACCTAAAACTGGAGAAGTAGAGAATAAAAAAGTATTCATTTTAGGATTGTTAATGTTGTCATTACTTGCTATTAGCTGGTTTGGTAAACATAGAAAAGATAAAAAAAATAGTTAATACATCAAAAAGAAGAAGGATGGGAATTCCTTCTTCTTTTTTAATACTTTGCAAATAATCTAGCATAAAATGAGAGTCTTATGTGTTATTGTGGTATAGTTATATCATAAAATACTATAAAAGTGGGGAAGATGTCTTTATGATAAAAGCAGTTGTTAAACAAATTGGTGAGCATTCAATGGATGCAAAAGATGAAATGATTATTTTATTTGGAGAAAAAGTAACAAATGAATTAGAAAAATTTTCTGTTATTCAAACAATTGAAACAGATGAACCGTTTAACATTGAAGTTGGTGGGACTATTTCTTTTGATGATCAAGAGTACCATGTTGTAAAAATTGGTCCTATAGCTAACAGACAATTAGACTCTATGGGCCATGTTTCATTAATGTTTAAAAGTCCAGAAGGAATGGATGAATTATCTAACGCTATCTATTTAGAACCATATACATTCCCTGTCATTAATGAAGGGACTATTATTACATATCGTTAGGGGGAAAGTAGTTGAAAGTAAAAAAAGAAGGAAATACCAAATCTTTATTTTATCGTTTATTTTTAAATAATAAACTTATCACTGGGTTAATGGTTATATTGCTTGTATTATTGATATTATTAGTGTTTACACAAGTATCAAACTTATTTACACCAGTTGCACAATTTTTAGGTATTGTTGGTGTGCCAATCATTATATCGGGATTATTATATTATTTATTAAATCCAGTCGTAAATTTTTTTGAGAGACGTGGTATTAAGCGTGTTTATACGATAAGTGCTCTTTTTATTACCATTCTAGGTTTAATTATTTGGGGAATTGTCATCTTGATTCCTAAAATTGAATATCAGACCAAAAGTTTTGTCACAGAATGGCCTCATTATTGGGATATTATTGAACAAAAGACGACAGAATTTTTAGCTCTCCCAGCTTTAAGTGAGTTTAGTGAACCATTTGAAAAATATTTTAATGAATTAACAACATCTATTAGTAGTTTAGCTAAAACTATTTCAAAAACAACGTTTAATAGTCTTGGTAATATTGTGGGAGCTGTTGCGAATGTTGTTGTTACTACAATTACTGTTCCGTTTATTTTATTTTATTTATTAAAAGATGGAAAACAACTTGTACCATACATTACACCTGTAATACCAACTAAAATGAGAAAACCAACGCTTAAAGTGTTGGAAGATATTAATAAGCAATTATCTTCTTATGTTAGAGGTCAAGTGACAGTTGCCTTTGCAGTAGCTGTTATGTTTATGATTGGTTTTAGTGTAATAGGATTGGAATATAGTGTGACGTTAGGTATCTTGGCTGGTGTACTAAATCTCATTCCTTATATTGGTTCAGCTTTAGCAACTATCCCAGCAATTGTTTTAGCGTTGGTAAATGGTCCTAAGATGTTAATAGCTGTGATTATTGTTTTTGTTTTGGAACAAACAATTGAAGGTAGAGTCGTATCGCCACTTGTTTTAGGTAGTCAATTAGATATTCATCCTATTACCATTATTTTTGTATTATTATCAGCTGGTAAACTATTTGGTGTACTGGGCGTTATCTTAGGGATTCCTGGATATGCGGCCATTAAAGTTATCGCAATCCATTTATTTACTTGGTACAAGGAAGTGTCAGGATTATATGAAGAAGAAAAAGAGGATACAACTTTAGTGTAATAAAAAAGTCACCAATTAATGATATTGGTGGCTTTTTTCTATTGTTAAAGAGATTTTAAAATTTATGACAGTATTTTTCACATTTAGTTACAAAAAGAGTCATAAATAAATGATTTAATAAGAGTGCTCTTAGCTAAGAAATATTTTAAAGAATTTTTAAACGTAATATGTCATTCATCAAATTTATATGAGTTGTTTCTTTAATTTTAATTTGTTATTAAACTAATCAAAAAGTATTTTTTAAATGATTAAATATAATTAAAATGATAACAATTCGGTCATAATTTGTGGAAAATATCGATGTTTTAGATAAATCCATTTATAAGAATAATGTAACTTTGGATGGGTAAGTTTATGGACATGAATACTTTTGGGCAATTCATTAAGTAAAAATTCTGGAACAAAACTGATACATTGTTTAGTCTTTATAAGTTGTAAAAGTAATTTAACATCTGTACAGCTTGTTATTTGTTTTTTGCTATTAGTAGTAAGATTTAACCAAATAACAAGATCCTTATAAAGTTCTTCTTCTTTATGCAATGGTAAAATGATATCTTTTGATTGATTAAGAATTTCATTCATTGTCCAATGTTTGTCATAGTTCTCAGAGTAAACGAGGTAAACAGGAACCGTTTCTTTGTGAGCTATAGTATATTCTTCTTGATCAAGAGTGTAGTGAGTCAAAGCTACATCGATTTGTCTTTCATCCAGCATTTCTTTTAATGTGAATTGATCATTTTGAAAAAAATTGAGTTTAATATCAGGATATTTTTTTAAATAGTCTTTAATGTTTGTATATAATACTGTAGATAAGAGTGAATCCACTCCGATGTTAAGGGAGCCTAGAGTTCCTACTGTACTATCGTGAATACGTTGTTTCGCTAAGTTGATTTGGGCAATAATAGATAACGCCTCGTTATACATAATACGACCACTAGGGGTAAGATGATGTTGTTTTTTGTGACGTTCAACTAAAATGGTCCCTAATTCAGTTTCTAATTGTTTAAGCATTTGACTTAATGCTGATTGAGCAATATTTAATTTTTTAGCAGCGTCGGAAATCGTATTTGCTTCGGCAATTGCAACAAAATAAGTTAGCTGTCTTATGTCCATGTGATTTCCTCCTTCCTGATTATAAAATAATTAAAAAATGAGATTATTCTAATGATATCAAAAAAAGAGATAAACGTCATTACTAAATTAAATAGAAAATAAATTTCTTTGTCATTGTACAATTAATAAATAATAATGGAGTGTTTAAAATGGAAATTAAAGAAAAAAAAGAAGAAAAAGTTATTCATAATATTGTAAAGAGTATCGAAAAAATGGATAAGCATTTAGATGATATAAAACAAGAAGGAAAATTGACACAAACAAGGTTAAAGGAATGGTTTTTTGAAAAAGAAGTATTATATGATATTAGACATATACTACATGAAATTGACAAATATGATGGCTATAATCTAAATAAAATTCAACCAATCGATGAAAATTTTTTGGAACTTGGCTTAGATTCAGAAACGGCTTCTTTTATGAGGGATTACTTTGGTTAAAATAAAAAAGATGAACTTGATGATGTAATCAAGTTCATCTTTTTTATTATAATAATTCTTTTTCTCTATACCATTGATCAGGTTCCCAAACCCATGAACGTCCATCGTTTTCAAGTAAGTCGAAGGCTTCTTTAGGTCCCATCGTCCTAGCAGGATACGTTGGGATGTTAGAATTGTCCTTGTCCCATACATGTTTAATAACATCGACAATTTTCCATGATGCTGCTACTTCATCCCAATGAGTGAAGTTAGTGGCATCTCCTTTTAGGCAGTCTAAAAGTAATTTTTCATATGCTTCAGGACTGTTTTCTAATGTTTCACTTGAGTGACGGTAATTTAGTTTAACAGGATCCATTGCAAAGCCTGATCCGATTTCTTTTCCATTTAATGTTAAAGAAAATCCTTCAGTAGGCTGGATATAAATGGTTAAAATATTTTCAGGAATATCTTCTGTTTGATCTGCTGAACGGAATACGTTAATTGGTGTTGTTTTAAAGACAATATTAATACGTGTTCCTTTTTCAGTTAGACGTTTCCCAGTACGAATATAAAAAGGAACACCTGCCCAACGAAACGTATCAATCATTAATTTTCCGGCCACAAATGTTTCAGTTGAAGAGGTAGGGTCGACATCTTTTTCTTCATGATACCCTGGGAATTGATTACTACCAAGATGACCTTTAGAATATTGTCCTCGTACAAAATTTTCTTTGACTTCTTTTTCGTTGTAGATACGAATAGATTCTAATGCACTAATCTTTTCAGTTCGAATGGCGTGATCAGAAAAGATGGTTGGTGGTTCCATAGCTAAAAGGGCGACTATTTGTAGAATATGATTTTGTACCATATCCTTTAATGCACCACTCTTATCATAATACCCTCCGCGCTCTTCTACACCTAAAGATTCTGCCAACGTGATTTGAACATTATCAATATAGTAGTGATTCCATAACGATTCAAAAATATTATTTCCAAAACGAATGGCAGAAATATTTTGAACCATCTCTTTTCCTAAGTAATGATCAATACGGAAAATCTGATCTTCAGTAAATGCGGCAGAAATAGAATCATTTAATTCTTTTGCTGTTTGATAATCTGTTCCAAATGGTTTTTCGATAATCAAACGGTTGAAACCATTCTCACTTAAAATATGCTCAGATTTAATGTGTTGAGCAATTGTTCCAAAGAAACTTGGTGCCATAGCTAGGTAAAATACACGATTACCATCCAATTGGTAAGTATCATCTAGTTCACTAGCAAGTTTTTCAAGAGTGACATACTCTTGTGTGTTGGTAACATTATGTGCTTGATAATAAAAATGTGATGTAAAAGAATCAAGTTCTTTTGGGGTAGGATTTAATTCTTGAATACTGTCTGTTACGACTTCTCTAAAGTGCTCATTTGTCCATTCGCGACGAGCTGTTCCTATAACAGCAAAATGTTTGTTGATAGCTCTTTTACGAAATAAACGAAAAAGAGACGGATAAAGTTTTCTTTTAGCTAAATCTCCAGTTCCCCCAAAGATGATGAATAATGCTTTATTGTCTTGTGTCATCTTATTTCCTACTTTCCTAACAATATATCTGAATAATCTTATTATTGGTCTTATTTTACTTGTAAAAGACGGACAAATCAATAAATTAGAGTTTTATGAGAATCTTTTTTACTTAATCGCCATGATAAGATAAACAGTATTTTTATGATATAATTGATTAAAAACATATGAGAGGTTGATAATATGATAAATACGTTTACTGAAAAGTACACAATTCCTTATTATGATTGTGATGCTGAAGGGTTATTAAAAGTTCCAACACTGATAAAGATGATGATACGTACTTCTGGTAATCAAAGTGATTCTTTAGGTGTTAATGAGATGTTACTTCAAAGTTTTAATATCAATTGGATTATTACTGAACATGATTTAACCATACATTCTTTACCAGTTTCTGGAGATGATGTTTTTATAACGACTCAAGCTGAAAGTTATAATAAATATTTTTGTTATCGAAAATTTTGGTTACACGATAAAAAAAACAATGAATTGGCTTTTATGGAGTCAACCTTTGCACTAATGGACAATACCACCAGAAAAGTTCATGCCGTTCCAGATGAGGTTATTTTACCATTTCAATCTGAAAAAACAAAACGAATAAAACGTGGAGAAAAAATTCCAACATTACAATCGGAATCAATCAATCGCTCGTTTGGTGTGAGTTTTTGGGACATTGATGATAATCATCATGTTAATAATGCCACCTACCCTGCTTGGATGATGGATAGTATGTCTTATGATTTTTTGATTAGTCATGTTCCAAGTCGAGTAATCATTAAATTTAATAAAGAAATTCGCTATGGGGAAGCAGTGGATAGCTATATTGAGGAAATAGATGATAATAAAACACTTCATCAAATAAAATCTGGTACAGATATATGTGCAGATGGTTTGATAAAGTGGGAAATACGATAGTTTTATGATCAGGATAAATGAAATTTGCATATTGAGTTAAAATCGTTCACACTTAAATAAACTAAATAAAAAGGAGTTGCAAAATTTTGATTGAATTTCAAAATGTATCGAAAATTTATAAAGGAAATAAAAAGGCAGTATCTGACATAAATTTATCATTTGGGGATGGTGAATTTATTTGTTTTATCGGAACAAGTGGTAGCGGTAAAACCACTGCAATGCGTATGGTTAATCGTATGATTGAACCAACATCAGGAAAGATTTTAATTGATGGAAAAGATATCACAAAAGAAAATCCTGTTGATTTAAGACGTAGTATTGGATATGTCATCCAAAATATTGGCTTATTACCTCATATGACAATCCGAGAAAATATTACATTGGTACCGAAATTATTAAAATGGCCAGAAGAAGAACGTGATGAAATCGCTGAAAGATTGATTACATTAGTTGAATTGCCAAAAGAAATGTTGGATAGATATCCAAGTGAATTATCTGGAGGTCAACAACAGCGTATCGGTGTTATAAGAGCTTTAGCAGCTGACCAAAATATTATCTTGATGGACGAACCATTTGGAGCACTTGACCCAATTACTCGTGATTCTTTACAAGACTTTGTTAAGGAACTTCAAGAAAAGATGGGTAAGACGATTGTCTTTGTTACTCATGATATGGATGAGGCTTTAAAATTGGCTACAAAGATTGTTGTCATGAGTCACGGTAAAGTTGTTCAATGTGATACCCCAGAAAATATTTTACGAAACCCAGCTAATGATTTCGTTCGTGAGTTGATAGGAGAAGAACGTTTGATGCATAGCCAACAAGATTTTATTACAGTTGGTGAAGTGATGATGAAACGAGCTATTTCCATTACGCCAGAAAAATCATTATCTCAAGCGATTCGTTTGATGCGTGAAAAACGAGTAGATACTTTACTTGTTGTTGACGGAAATAACGTATTAAAGGGATTTATTGATGTGGAATCAATAAATGATAAGCGTGGGTATTCAACTAGCGTTGGAGATATTATGGAACTGGATGTGTTTTACATTAAACAAACAGCTTTACTAAGAGATGCGATTCAACGTATTTTAAAACGTGGGCTTAAATATGTTCCTGTTGTTGATGACAATAAAAAATTAGTTGGCATTTTAACACGTTCTTCTCTAGTGGACATGGTTTATGATACGATTTGGGGAGAAGAGGAATCATCAGCCGATGATACTCCAGTGGAAAAGGAGGAAGCATAATGAATACCTTTTTATTGGAGAATGGAAACGAATTAGTTGTTAAGACAATTGAACATATTTATATTTCAGGCATTGCGCTATTATTAGGGATTATTGTAGCCGTTCCTCTAGGTATTGCATTGACGCGAACCAATAGACTAGCTAATATTATCATTGGCTTGGCTAGTGTATTACAAACGATACCATCTTTAGCTTTACTTACGATGTTTATTCCATTATTTGGTGTAGGAAAAGCAACGGCTGTTGTGGCTCTATTCATTTATTCCCTCTTACCTATTCTAAGAAATACGTATCTGGGCATTAAGGGAGTTGACCCAAATATGGTGGATGCAGCAAAAGGTATGGGAATGACAGATTTTGAGCAAATACGTTTAGTAGAAATTCCACTTGCTTTACCAACTATCATGCGTGGCATTCGTTTAGGGACAGTTTATGTTATCGCTTGGGCAACGCTTGCGTCTTATATTGGTGGTGGAGGACTGGGAGATTTAATTTTTAGTGGTTTGAATCTTTATAAACCAGATTTAATTATAGGTGGTACTATACCAGTTGTTTTACTCGCTTTAATCAGTGATTTTTTATTAGGTTTACTTGAGAAAAAATTGTCTCCAAAGATGAAGGAGGCAAGTAATTAAATGAAAACTAAAAGAAATAAACTAGTATTATTTTTAATTGTTGGACTATTATTTTTGACTGGATGTGAATTACCTGGTTTAGGTGGAGGAAAAGGTGATAATCAAACCATTCGTGTTGGTTCCTTAGCGACTACTGAAAACCAAATTTTAGCTAATTTGGTCAAAGAAATGATTGAACATTATACAGATGATAAGGTCGTTCTTATCAATAATTTGGGAACAAGTACAGTGGCACACAATGCGATGGTGAATGGAGATATTGATATTTCTGCAGGTCGCTATACAGGGACAGATTTAAGTGGAACATTAAATTTGCCCGCTGAAAAAGATCCAGAAAAAGCGTTTGATATTGTTTCAGAAGAATTTAACAAGCGATATCATCAAACATGGTTACCTTCTTATGGATTCGCTAATACTTATGCTTTTATGGTATCAAAAGAAACAGCTGAAAAATATAATTTGAAAAAAATTAGTGATTTGAAGAATGTAGCCGATCAATTAACAGCTGGTGTTGATACTTCTTGGATGAAGCGTGATGGAGATGGTTACAAAGCATTTTCTGATACTTATGATGTTGATTTTAAAAAAGTTTATCCTATGCAAATTGGTCTTGTGTATGATGCAGTTGCTGCTGGTAAGATGGATGTTGTCTTAGGGTACTCTACAGATGGACGTATCGCAAGTTATGATTTAGTTGTGTTAGAAGATGATTTGAGATTCTTTCCACCTTATGATGGTAGTATTGTGATTGATAATGATGTGATGAATAAAAATCCAAAATTAAAAGAAGCATTGCTTAAATTGTCTGGGAAAATAGATACAAAGACCATGCAAAGACTCAATTACGAAGCAGATAATAATCTATTAGAACCTGAAACAGTCGCAAAAAAATTTTTACGAGAAAATAACTTTTTTGAGGGGGAAAAATAATGCAAGATATGAATATAATGCAACAGTTCTTTTATTATTTACAAAACAATAGTGGTTATGTTCTCTCTCAATTTGTTAGACATTTTCTTATTTCAATTTACGGTGTCTTTTTTGCGGCAATTGTGGGTATCCCTATTGGAATTTTTATTGCAAAAAAGAAACATTTAGCTGATTGGGTGATTGGAGCTGCCAATGTTATTCAAACTGTTCCATCACTGGCAATGGTCTCTTTATTAATGCTTGCCTTTGGTTTAGGGGTGAATACGGTTATTATTACGGTATTTTTATATTCTCTCTTACCAATTATTTCTAATACTTATACAGGCATGACACAAGTCGATAAAGACATACTTGATGCAGGAAAAGGAATGGGAATGACGTCTTTCCAACGTTTATGGATGATTGAATTGCCATTGTCTATTTCTGTCTTGATGGCAGGAATTAGAAATGCCCTTGTCGTAGCAATAGGTATTACAGCAATTGGATCATTTGTTGGAGCTGGTGGTTTAGGAGATATTATTATCCGTGGAACAAACGCGACTGATGGAACGGCTATTATTTTGGTTGGGGCATTACCAACAGCTTTAATGGCGATTGTCACAGATTGGGTACTAGGATTGGTGGAAAAACGACTGGATCCAGCTGGAAAACTAGTTGGTGCGTCAACGGCAGTAGAAGGAAAAGACACACCATAAATAATTTAAAGAAAAATTAACTTGTCTTTCATTGTTTCTAGGTGTAATTTAGAAAAAATGAAGCAAGTTTTTTATTAGGGGGAAAGTCAGTGAGACAATTTAAAAAATCGTCAAAATTAGATTATGTTAGCTATGATGTAAGAGGTCCTGTATTAGAAGAGGCAGATAGAATGACAGCTAGAGGGATTGATGTATTAAAATTAAATACTGGAAATCCTGCTGCGTTTGGCTTTAAAGCTCCTGATGAAATTATTCATGATTTAATAACCAATGCTAGAGAATCTGAAGGCTATTCAGATTCAAAGGGAATTTTTTCGGCACGAAAAGCGATTCAACAATACTGCCAATTAAAAAAAATACCAAATGTTACGATTAATGACATCTATACTGGAAATGGTGTTAGTGAATTAATTACATTATCTATGCAAGCCTTGATTGATAATGGTGATGAAGTGCTTGTTCCAATGCCAGATTATCCATTATGGACAGCAGCGATTACTTTATCAGGAGGTCGAGCTGTACATTACGTATGTGATGAACAGGCTGATTGGTATCCTGATATTGATGATATAAAAAGCAAAATTACGCCAAAAACTAAAGGGATTGTGTTGATTAATCCTAATAATCCAACTGGAGCTCTTTATCCAAAAGAGTTATTATTAGAAATTGTAAAAGTAGCAAGAGAACATGAACTAATTATTTATTCAGATGAAATTTACGACCGATTAGTGATGGATGGTTTAGAGCATGTATCTATTGCTAGTTTGGCTCCTGATTTATGCGTTGTAACGTTTAATGGGTTATCTAAATCTCATCGTGTTGCTGGATTTCGATGTGGTTGGATGGTCATTAGTGGTGAGAAGAAACATGTTCAAGGATATATTGAAGGAATCAACATGTTAGCTTCCATGCGACTTTGTTCAAATGTATTATCTCAGCAAATTATTCAGACTGCTTTAGGTGGTCATCAAAGTGTGGACCAATTACTATTACCTGGTGGTCGAATTTATGAGCAACGTGAGTTTATTACGGAGGCTTTGAATGCCATTCCTGGTATAACAGTAAAAAAACCACAAGCAGCCTTTTACATTTTCCCAAAACTAGATATACAAAAATTTAATATCCGCGATGATGAAAAATTTGTGTTAGATTTTTTACATGAACATCAAATTTTATTGGTTCATGGAAAAGGATTTAATATGTCTACTCCAGATCATTTTAGAATTGTTTATTTACCGGAAATGGAAGAACTAAAAAAAGCAACGTTGAGTTTAGAAACATTTTTATCGACATACAGACAGAAATAAAAAGTAGCTAGCCTAACAGGCTAACTACTTTTTTAATCTTTATTTCTTTTTAATCTCTTTTTTACTCACGACGATTCGACCTAAATACTTATCTTTTAATTCATCATCGGGATTATTGACTTCAATTAAAACAGAATTCTCATATTCTTTTTCAATGATGCCTTCATAGCGTCCACCTTGCCATTTAAAGAACACTTTTTCTTTAGTATCCATACTAATCTCTCCCATATCATCCAAAAATAAAAAGCATAGTAATAATATTTCTGTATTATAACATTAAACTTTCTAAATGTGGAATAAAAACCCTTTTATTTTTCTTCTATTATTCATAAAAAAATATACAGTCCATTAATAAACGAAGTGTTTATGAAATATCTAGACCAATTATTGACTAATGAATTAAATAATGATAATTTTAAGATATACAAGAAAAGAAAGAAGTGTTAGCAATGAAAAAAGTAATCTACGCTGATAAATTTTTTTTGGCAAGTGGAGAAGTCGGACCAGGCTATTTGGAAATAAATGATCATGTTTTTGGAAACGTTACAAAAGAGAGCCCTAATGAGTATGATGAGTTAATTGATTTATCTGGTAAATGGGTAGCACCAGGACTGGTAGATACTCATATTCATGGTTTTAAGAACCATGATGTCATGGATAACGATGCTGACGGATTAAAAGTCATGTCAGAAGCCCTTTTATCATGCGGAGTGACTTCTTTTTTACCAACAACATTGACGTCTGATCACAAGAGATTAAAAGAAGTGGCGACAACAATTGGTAAAGTAAAAAATCAAGTCGATGGAGCTAAAATCCAAGGGATTTATTTTGAAGGTCCGTTTTTCACGGAAGAACATAAAGGAGCTCAAAATCCTGGTTACTTTTCAGACCCAAGTATTGAAGTATTTCATGAATGGCAAGACGCTTCTGGTGGCATGATTAAAAAAATAGCATTGGCTCCTGAAAGAGAAGGCGTAAAAGAATTTGTTCGACAAGTGACAAATGAAGGAGTTGTTGTGTCTCTTGGTCACAGTAATGCCACACTTGCTCAAGCTAAAGAAGTAGTTGAGTCAGGTGCAAGTGTCTTTGTTCATACTTATAATGGTATGCGCGGTTTAAATCACCGAGAGCCAGGAATGGTAGGAGCAGCCCTTAGTTTGGAACATGTTTTTTCAGAATTGATTTGTGATGGCCATCATGTTCATCCTGCAGCTGCTGAAATTTTAATGGATTCAACTGGTCGAGATCATGTGGCACTAATCACTGATTGTATGATGGCTGGAGGAATGCCTGATGGAGAATATATGTTGGGTGAATTTAAAGTGACGGTTAAAGATGGCACTGCCAGAATGCAAGAGGGAAATCTAGCTGGTAGTATTTTGAAATTAAAAGAAGCTGTTAAAAACGTGGTAGAGTGGGGGATTGCGACACCTTCTGAAGCCATTATGATGGCAAGTTATGTTCCCGCTGTTAGTTGTAAAATAGATGACGTATGTGGCATGATTAAGCCAGGTCGTGCGGCTGACTTTATTGTTTTAGACAAATCATTAAATTTAGAAGCAACTTATCTAGACGGTGAATGCCGTTATGAAGTACAATAAAATAAGTGAAACGGTAGAGTTTTCTACCGTTTTTTTATTCAAGAAAAAGGAGACGAAGTTTAATGAATAAAGAACGAATGAACCGTGTGTTACAAGAGATGGAACGACAACAGTTACCCCAATTAATCGTATCGGATCAGGCATCAATTACCTACTTGACAGGACAATCCATTGATCCAGGAGAACGTTTAGTTGCTTTAATTATTAGAGAAGATGGCCACCATGTAGCTGTGATAAACAGATTGTTTCCTGTTTCTGAAGAATCATTAGGAATGCCAATTATTTTTGTTGATGATACTGATAAAGGAATGGGTGTTTTAACATTAGCTAAAGAACTAGATTCTAACAAACCAATAGCAGTTGAAAAAAATTGGGCAGCTCATTTTTTATTAGATATTATGAAAGAATTAGATGCACCAATTAGTCAATATACGTTAAGTTCCAATGTCATTGATAAAGTGAGAGCAGTTAAAACTGAAGAAGAAATAGAAAAAATGTTAGAAGTCTCTCATGATAATGATTTGGCAATGAATCAATTAATTGGTTTAATTCCAGAAGAATTAACTGAATTAAACATGACGGAACGATTAGAAAAAATTTATCATAAATTAGGTAATGACGGCTTCTCATTTGAACCAATTGTTGCTTATGGTGCTAATGGAGCTGATCCGCATCATATGAATGACGATTCAAAGGTAAAACCTGGTGATAGCATTATTTTAGATATCGGTGGTGTGAAAAATGGCTATTGTTCTGATATGACGCGAACTGTTTTTTATAAAGAGGTATCTGATAAAAGCCGTGATGTATACGAAACGGTACTTGAAGCAAATAAGCGAGCAATTGAAACAGTTAAACCTGGCGTTCGTTTATGCGATATTGACGCAGCGGCAAGAGATTATATTGACTCAAAAGGATATGGCGAGTACTTTACTCATAGGACAGGACATTTTATCGGTACAGAGGTACATGAGGCTGGAGATGTGTCAGCAAGTAATACAGATATAGTTGAAGAAGGAATGATTTTCTCAATTGAACCTGGTATTTATATTTCTGGAGAAGTTGGTGTTCGAATTGAAGATTTAGTTGTCGTAACAAAAGATGGCTGTAAGATTTTAAATGAGTATCCAAAAGAATTAATTGTAATAGATTAAATGTGATTAAAACTATGAATTGGAGGAATAAGCTTCAGTTCATAGTTTTTATTATTATGATTAGGTGAATTGATTAGATAACGATATCATTTTTTATAAAATAAAAATGTTCTTAGTTTAATTAGTTTTTCTAATGTCATTATTTATTTTTTCGTTTATTTAATGTAATAAAAAAAGTGAGTGTCGTTTTTTGAAAAGCTTTAAGTAAGATTGTTATGAAGGATAAGTATATAGTCATAAAAGGATTGTATCAGGGAGAACAGGATGGAAAAAAGTAAAAAATATATAATAGCATATCTCAATTGAAACGCGTTATATCATTTTAATAAAAATTGTTTTTTGTTTCTTAATAGTGTTTAGCATTTCATGCTTTATATGGGATATTATGTAATACTATCATATTAGTATCATTGTATTGTTGGTTTTTGGTAATTCACTTTTTGGTTTGGGGTTATTAACAGATTTAAAAAGTATATCAATTAAACGACTGTCTTTTTTTACTTTAATTTGCGTTATGGTTTATTTTGTTTAGTATGTCACTGTAAACGATGTGTTACTACGAAAATTTAGTAAATGAAAGTATAGAGTGACATTGTTAAAATATAGTATTTTTAATGTAAAAAATAGACTAGCAGGAACCTATCCTCTAGTCTATTTTGGCGATGATTTTTGAGTGTAGTTCATTATCCTCAACAAGTGAAAAAAAGGTGAAGACAGATACATCAAATGTCTCACTATCAGATTGATAACAAGAATAAGGGATAACCAATGTTTGGTCATCTGTTGCGACAATATAATCATTGTCAATGGTTTGCGCAATAAAGGTGTAGTCTGTTAAGTCTTCTTTTGTCCAAATACCATCCTCTGCTAAAAAGTCCAATGTTTGATAAAATTGTTGGCTATTTTTTTTATTGTTAAAAATGAAATAGTCTGTCATCTCTTGTAGATTTTTTTCTTTAATGAGATTTAAAAAATGTGTTGGTGAAGTATTTGTTGTCATTAGTGCTAGTTGTTTAAACGTCTCCATTAACCTCAACTCCATTATTGTTTGTTTTCAATTGTTACATAGAAATCAATGTTTGATTGTTTACTTAAACCTTTACCTTCTATATCGACTGCAATAGGCATAGGTTCTTTTCCATTATACACCGGCTTCACTCGATATCGAATTGTTTCCCCATCATCAGCGGCTTTTCGAACCATATTTTCATATTTTGTCATGAAGGGCGTATTAACTGGATTTTGATAAAGCGTGACTAAGTTTTCTAACTTGTCTCCTGTTCCACCAAGTTGCCTTCCAATCAAATGGCCACGCGAATGATTATAAGGTTCTAAACCAGAAATAAAACCTGGAGGACGAATACTTTGATTGGCAGATGTTCCTGTATTGATCATATTGGGTTTAATAAGGGCATTCGCGGTGGTAGGTCTACCTAGTTTATCTAACTTACCATATTCTATCCATCCTTTTGAACTATTTGTCAATTCTTCTGCTGTAAACCTTGCTTTACCATGTTCAACTGGACCTGGATTATCCTTTTGAATTGAGCTATTAGTTTGTTCAGTTTTTGTGACAGAATGATTTTGCTCAAATGGTAAAAACTCCATTAATGTTTCAGGTGATTTTACACCTGCTACTACCAATATAATACAAATCACTAACCCAATGATATATTGACTAGGTGATGATTTTTTATTCTTGTTTTTCTTAGTCATGTTGTACTCCTTTTTTGTAGTCGCTTGTCATTATACGATATTACCATAAAAAGAAAAAGCGTTCTTTTTTAAATGTTATTAATGTTTAAATAATCTATCTTTTGTTATAATAATAACTGAGAAAAAGGGGGGATTAGATGAGTTATGTGGAATTAAAGAATGTGTATAAACGTTATAAAATGGGAGATAGTATCATTGTTGCGAATAATGATATTAATTTTTCAATTGAGAAAGGTGAGTTTGTTGTAATACTAGGACCAAGTGGCGCAGGAAAATCAACTGTTTTAAATATTTTAGGTGGTATGGATAGTTGTAATGAAGGACATGTTATTGTGGATGATACAGATATTGCAACATTCAATGCAAAAGAATTGACACAGTATCGTCGTGTAGATGTAGGATTTGTTTTTCAATTTTATAATTTGGTACCTAACTTAACAGCTAAAGAAAATGTTGAGTTAGCATCACAAGTCTCACCAAAGGCATTAGATGTCGATAGTGTGATTGAGATGGTTCAATTGGATCATCGTAAAGATAATTTTCCTGCCCAATTATCTGGAGGTGAACAGCAACGTGTAGCCATTGCTAGAGCACTAGCTAAAAATCCTAAATTATTGTTATGTGATGAACCCACTGGAGCTTTGGATTTTGAAACAGGTAAGCATATATTGGCTATTTTGGAAGAAACTTGCCGAAAATATGGTACAACTGTGATTGTGATTACACACAATTCAGAAATTGCAAAAATGGCTGATCGCGTTATTAGAATTAATGATGCAAAAGTAAGAAGTATTGAAAAAAATGAACATCCAGTAAAAGCCAGCGAGCTAGAATGGTAAAGGGAGGTTCAGCTAAATGAAAAAGAAAAAAGCATTATGGACATCTACTTTTCGAGAAATGTATCAATCTAAGGCGAGATTTATCTCAATCCTATTAATTATTATGTTGGGTGTTGGATTTTACGCGGGTATTAAAGCAACAGGCCCTGACATGTTAAATACAGCAGACACATATTATAAAGACTATAAATTAATGGATACAAAACTTGTGTCAACAACAGGATTAGAAGACAAAGACATTGAATTAATCAAGGAAGACAAGACTGTCAAAACAGTTGAACCTTCATATAGTTTAGATGTTCTTACAAAAGAAAATAATCATGTCTTAAAATTAATGTCCTATGAATCTGGAAAAAATGAACTTAACAAACCAGTCCTTGTAAAAGGAAAATTACCAGAAAAAGATAATGAAATTGCACTTGATACTCAAGTACAAGACAATCAATATTATAAAATCGGTGATACATTAACGATTCAATTGGACGATAAGAAAAGTGTCTCACAAACTAGTTATAAAGTTGTTGGATTTGTGAATAGCCCTATGTATATAGATAAAGTTTCCAGAGGTTATACAACAGTTGGTAAAGGAACCATTGACTATTTTGGTTACATAAAAGAAGATGTATTTACATTACCCGTTTACACAGAAGCGTATATTAAATATGTTAATACTGAAAAGACAGCAAGTTATAGTAAAGCTTATAATAACTACTATGATAAAGATGTCAAAAATTTAAAAAATACTTTGAAAAATCGTCCATCAGAACAACTAGAAGCAATGAAAAAAGAAGCAAATGAGTCATTAGCTGAAGCTAAAACACAGATAACTGATGGCAAGACACAATTAACAAATGGAAAAAAACAATTAGCTGAAAAAGAAAAAGAATTAAATGATAATAAACAGTTAATTGAAACAGCGAAACAGCAAGGATTACCTGTAGATGAAACACAGGAAAAAACATTACAAGAAGCTAGTAATACATTAAATGAAGAAAAGAAAAAAATAGAACAAGAAGAACAAAAATTAGCAGAGTCAAAAGAAGAATTAGCAAAAAATCAACAAACCATTGATGACTTAAAAGCACCAACTTATCATTATTTTTCAAGAGAAGATAATCCTTCTTATGCAGAATTTCAAGATAATGCTGATCGGATTTCTTCCATCGCCACAGTATTTCCGGTATTTTTCTTTATGATAGCTGCTCTTATTTCTTTAACAACTATGACACGTATGGTGGATGAAAAGCGTGGAGAGATAGGAACACTAAAAGCCTTAGGTTATACAAATTGGGAAATTTCACAAAAATATATTGTTTACTCTACAACAGCCAGTATTATAGGAAGTTTAATTGGATTGGCAATAGGTTATTATTTATTTCCAACAGTTATTTTTGATGCATATGGTAGTATGTATAACTTGCCATCTGTGATTATTACCTATTATCCAAGTTACACCATTCAATCAATTATAGTAGCTTTACTTTGTACGTTATTAGCATCACTTCTTGTATTAAGAGTTGATTTATTGAGTACTCCAGCTACATTGATGAGACCAAAAGCACCTAAACCAGGTAAGCGTATTTTATTAGAAAGAATATCTTGGTTATGGTCTAAATTTAGTTTTAATCAAAAAGTAACGGCTAGAAATCTATTTCGTTATAAACAACGTATGTTGATGACAGTCTTAGGGATAGCAGGCTGTACAGCAATGATTTTAACTGGATTTGGATTGAAAGATTCAATAGGTGATATTGTTAATCTTCAGTTTAATAAAATATGGCATTATGATGCAACAGTAACCATTAATGAAGATAGTACGACTCAAGAAAAAGAAAATTATGAGAAAATAAAAGCAGATGCTAGTCAGATTAAAACAAGTTTAAATTTATCTCAAAATAATATGACCGTTGTCAAAAAAGGATACACAAGTCGAGAAGTGACAGTGGATGTTCCGCAGCAAGAGAAGAGGTTAGCAGAATTTATTACATTCAATGACCGAAAATCTGGTGAAACATACACGTTATCTAATGATGGAGTCATTATTAACGAAAAGTTAGCAAACTTCTTTGATGTAAGGGATGGAGATGAATTGACCATTAGAGATACGGACAATAAAGATGTGACGGTAAAAGTTCAAGAGGTTGTTGAAAACTATGCCATGCATTTTGTGTACATGACACCAAGTTATTTTGAAAAAACATTTAATAAAAAGCCTGAATATAATGTGGAATTGCTGAAATTTGATAAGTCATTAAGTGACAAACAAGAAGATAACTTAGCTGATAAATTAATGAAAAGTAATTATGCTGCGAATGTTTCCTTTACCAGTCAAATAGGTAAAACGATGGATGATACGATGTCTAGTTTAAATATCGTGGTATGGGTATTAATTATTTCTGCAGCGTTGCTTGCGTTTGTCGTGTTGTATAATCTAACCAATATTAATATATCTGAACGTATACGTGAATTATCTACTATTAAAGTATTAGGATTTTACGATAGAGAAGTGACCATGTATGTGTATAGAGAAAATAATATTTTAACTGTTTTAGGGATTTTACTAGGATTTGTATTAGGGGTCCTTTTACATGGTTATGTTCTTAAAACAGCAGAAATTGATATGATGATGTTTCCGACAACCATTCATCCAATTAGTTATGTGTACTCAGCATTACTAACGATTCTATTTTCATTTATTGTCATGTTAATTATGCATCGAAAATTAAAACATGTGGATATGATTGAAGCACTAAAATCAACTGAATAATCTTTTTAGACAAAGGAGGAAAGTCCTTTGTCTTTTTTATACCATTTTCGAATATCGGTTGGAAAATATACGATTTTTCTGTTGTTTTGATTGAAATATTGGTAAACTAATAATAATAAGGTGGGAAGGAGAGTGGGAGAGATGTTTGGAATACAATCAATTGAACAAGTGTATTTTTATATTTTAATTTTTTGTACGATACTGTCTGTTGTTTTATTTTTAGTCGGTGACATCTTACAGTTTGATGGGCCAATTGATCCAGTATTAATTGTACCTTGGATTGCATTTGTTTCGCTTTTTGGCTATCTAGGGGAAACGCTATCATCATTAGGTAGTGGATGGGTATTAATTATCGCCATTTTACTATCATCAGTTATTGTATTTTTATTAAACTTTTACATATTAATTCCTCTAAAAAATTCTGAATCAACCCTATCTGTATCAGAAAAAACATTAGAAGGAAGAGTTGCGATAGTCATTACGCCAATACCTGTTAAGGGAATGGGAGAGATTACCATTAGCAATGTTACAGGTACGATGAGTCGTCCTGCGGCATTTTATAAGGAGCAGGAAACACCAATTAATAAGGGTGAGGAAGTTCTTATTATCGAAATTAGGGAAAGAGTATGTTATGTGGTACCATATGTTGAAAATTTTTAAAATAAAAGGAGAAATGTAAATGAATTTAGGGATTATTGCGATTGGACTTGTGGTGTTTATACTGATCATGTTATTGATTGTATTTGTATCAAAATATCAAACAGCTAAACCAGATGAGGCATTGATTATTAGTGGGAGCTATTTGGGAAATAAAAATGTTCATGCAGATAATGAAGGCAATCGTTTGAAAATTGTTCGTGGTGGAGGAGCATTTGTTTTACCAGTGTTTCAACGAAGCAATCGTTTAAGCTTACTATCTAGTAAATTAGATGTGTCAACACCTGACGTTTATACTGAACAAGGTGTACCAGTTATGGCTGATGGGACATCCATTATTAAAATCGGATCATCTGTTGAAGAAATTGCAACTGCAGCGGAACAATTTTTAGGTAAAACACGTGAAGAATTGGAAAATGAAGCTAGAGAAGTGTTAGAAGGACATTTACGTTCGATATTAGGATCAATGACAGTGGAAGAAATCTATCAAAATAGAGATAAGTTTTCTCAAAGTGTGCAAGAAGTTGCTAGTGTTGATTTAGCTAAAATGGGACTTGTGATTGTGTCATTTACTATTAAAGAAGTTCGTGATAAAAACGGCTATCTTGATTCATTAGGTAAACCTCGTATAGCTCAAGTTAAACGAGATGCAGAGATTGCTGAAGCTGAAGCAAGCAAAGAAACACGTATTAAAAAAGCTCAAGCAGAAAAAGAATCTCAAGAAGCAGAATTACAGCGCCAAACAGAAATTGCTGAAGCAACGAAAGAAAAAGAATTAAAATTAGCAGCTTACAAGCAAGAACAGGATATTGCTAAAGCCAAAGCTGATCAAGCCTATAACTTAGAAAGTGCCAAAGCACAACAACACGTTATCGAACAAGAGATGGAAGTTAAAGTCATTGAGCGTCAAAAACAAATTGAATTAGAAGAAAAAGAAATTCAACGCCGTGAACGTCAATACGACTCAGAAGTGAAGAAAAAAGCCGACGCTGATCGTTATGCTAAAGAACAAGAAGCACTAGCAGAAAAAGCAACAGAAGTAGCTGAAGCCGAAGCACAACAATTTAAAGTGGAGGCAATGGCTAAAGCAAATGCTACTCAACTTAGAATGGAAGGTCAAGCTGAAGCGGATGCTATTTTAGCTATAGGTGAAGCTGAAGCGAAAGCGAAAGAGCAAATTGCTGAAGCCTTTAAACAATACGGGGAAGCTGCTGTTATGAGTATGATTATTGAAATATTACCTGAATTAGTGAAACAAGCAGCACAGCCATTAGGAAATATAGAAAAAATCTCTGTTGTGGATACTGGACAAGGTGGAGAAAATAGTGGGGCAAATCGTGTCACAAATTATGCAACCAACCTTTTAGCGTCTACTCAAGAAACACTAAAAGAAACAACAGGATTAAATGTTAAGGATATGTTAGAATCATTTGTCGCAAAAAAAAGTGAATAAGAAAAAACACCCTTAGGTATTTTTACTAAGGGTGTTTTTTGAAAAATAAAATAGTATATTATATAATATTTTTAGTTTTTTTGCTATTTTTTTGTTTGTTATTTTTTTTAAAGCACATTTATAGAGTATATTTATAATAATTATTAGATTATATAAAAATTAGTTAGTATGAAATGCTTCTTATGTAATTTAATAATCAATTTTATTATAAATTATCTATTAAATTAAAAAATAACAAACATAATAAGTAATCCTTTCTCTTTATTAAGAGTTAGATTTTTAATAATTCTCTCATATTAATTTGTTTGTGAAAAAAATATTAATATTTGGGTCTTTTTTTACCTATAATTAAGAAAATATTGGTCTAGAGAGATACCTTGATATCTTTATAATTATATTTACATAAGTAAAGATTTAAGGGGAGAGGGAAGTATGAATTTAATAAAGGAAAAACAATTTGGTTTTTGGTTGAGCTTGATTTTGATCATACCATATTTTTTACAACCAGTTGTAGCAGTCGCTGAAGGCTTGTCGAAGAGCATAAATGAGACAAGTATTAGCTTAAGAGATTTTAAGTTTGCAGATATTGAACGATCAAATCTTTCTAAACTATCATTTAATATAACTAAAGAGAGTGAAGTGAAAGAAGAATTTATCATTAAAAGTTCTGAGCCGTTAAAAAAAATCATAACAAACAATGGTGAGGAAGGTATTTCGACAGAAATAGTTAATGAAGGGTTTAAATTAACACTGTCTAGTGAAAATAAAAGTTTACTTGATTTTCAATTAGAAACAGTAAATGAGAATGTTGATACATGGGTGATTACATTACCGAGTGGGGAAACAAAAGAAATACATAAAGAAACAGCAGAATCATCGCTTAAGAAAGAAGAAGTGGTTGAAGCTGACAATCCTTCTGAAAATGAGTTGGGTAAAACGATTAACCCGTTAAAAGAAACAAGAGAATTAAGAGAACCAGGAAACATTAAACCATTGCTTGATGAGTTGAATGGTGGGAAAAGTTTAATAGAAAGTTTATCTGTAACGCTTGATGGAAAACAGCCACTTCCCCCTGAGGGTATAAGAGCCGATCAATCATTAAGATTAGCAATTAAGTGGGCAATTCCTGAAGATGTAGCGCAAGAAATGATTGCCGGTGACTATTACGAATTTAAATTACCAGAAGAATTACAAGTGACACCAAGAACAGGTAATTTAACTGGACAAGATGGTGTGGTTTTTGGTAAGTATAAATTGACTTCAGACGGAACTGTTCGTTTTGAATTTAACGAAGAAATTTCTCAACACGGTTTTATTGAAGGAGAGTTTATTCATAACCAACAATTAAAAAATATTACTAAACCAGGTAAAGTTGAAATTCGTTTACCTCACGAACAAGGATTACCACCAGTTGAAGTCTTAGTAAAATCTAATACAGATAGTGTTATTGAAAAAAGTGGACAAGTTGATAAACAATGGGGAGCCAATAATATTGATTGGACAATTGATGTAAATAAATCATTATCAACACTTAAAGATGTTAAAGTCGAAGATGTTTTACCAGTAGGTCTATCAACAGAATCGATTAGTGTGGTTCCGATTGATGTCACATTAGATGGTGAAGTCATAGGTGAAAAAGGTCCAGCTTTAGTTGAAAATATTGATTACGAAGTGAAACAAAATACGGTTATCTTTTTAAAAGATGTGACACAAGCTTATCGTATTAAGTTAAAATCAAAGATTGGTGTTGAAGCCAAAACACCTAAAGAGAATGAAGAGAGCGTTAGTTTTACAAATAAAGCTATTTTACATATTGGAGAGAAGAAAAAAGAGACTTCTGCAACAGTAGAAGCATACTATCATAAAAATTTAACAAAAACAGGTCCCTATCGTCATGATGACGGTGGACAAGTCTATGAATGGGAAGTAAAAGCAAATTATCTTGAGAACACAATGAAAGCAGGCACAAAAATTCAAGATAGATACAAAGTACCAAAAGATGTATCTTATTCACTAGGGCTTGTTCCAAATAGCATCAAAATAGTCACTGTTACGTTTGACGAGAGTGGAGAAGAAGTATATGGTAAGACACCACTTTCATCTAATGATTATGAAATAGTAGATAAAAAAGAAGATGGTTTTGATATTGTCTTAAAAAATGATATAAAAACAGCTTTAAAAATTATTTACAAAACTAAAGTAGATGGGTATATTTCTGGATCTGAACAGATAGGAAATGACGTGTCAATTGATGGAGAATACACAGAAGGAAGTATAGGGGTCACTGAGAATCAAAATCTAATCAAATGGCCTGGAGAAGTAAATTATGACGCTAAGACGATTGATTGGGAGCTTATGGTTAATAAAGCACAATACAACATGATTGATTGGGTGCTGACAGATACTATGTCACCAGGGCAAGAATTATTAGCAGAAACAATGAAAATTCATGAAGTAGGTGGTAGTGAACTTATTGTTAATAAAGACTACAAAATTGAAGTCGATGGCCAACAGTTTAAAATTATCTTTTTAGGAGAGTTAGCTAAAGGAACAGATAAGACTTATCGAATTTTCTATACAACTAGTTTTGATTTAGAAAAAATTGATCAAGGTCATGAAAAGGAACATGAGAATACGTTTTGGAACGAATCTTCACATGATTGGATAGACAAAACTGGAAAAAAACAACATGCAGAAACAACTAAGGTGGGCCCTAGAATACAAGATCATTTTAAATACAATGGGTCTAAGCATGTTAGCTATAAAATGAAAGATAAAGCTTATGATTGGGTAGTTGATGTCAATGTAAATCGCCATAAATTAGTAGATGCTGTGGTTGAGGACGTGATAAAAGGGCAACATGAATTAATAGAAGATAGTATCAAAATTTATGAATTAAAAGTCTATTCAACTAGTGCAACAGATAGAGAAACAGATGTGACATCAAGTGTGACACATAAAGTGATTCAAGAAGGTGACCATAAAAAAATAAGAATAGAGCTACCAAAAGATAGTATGAAAGCTTACCGGATTGAATACCGTACAACACATGAAGGAAAACTCGTAAAAGATGAGAAAATATCAAATAAAGCTGTATTTGAAAATAATCATGTGAAGCACGAACTCTCAGCTGAAATTCAGCCATATTTTGCAGGTGAAACCATTCAAAAAACAGGTAAAGTTAACCCAGAAAATGGTAATGAAATTATGTGGGATGCTCTTATTAATCCTTCTCAATCACATTTAGAAAATGTTGTTATAACAGACAAACCATCTTCAAATCAAATCTTGAATAAAGAGTCTTTTAAATTGTATTCAACAACCATTGAGAATGAAAATGACTATGATATTTATCAAGATAAAGAGTTAGTTCAAGGGAAAGACTTTGAGGTAGCAATTGAAACGAATGATTTAACAGGAGAGCAAGTTGTTAAAGTAAAATTAATTGGTGATTTAGCTAAAATTGATACGTCATATATGTTAAAGTATGTCACAACGTTAAATAATACAACGGATAGTTCAGATGTAGAGGTGTTTAATAGCATTAAATTAAATGCAGATCACGTTGAAAGTATGAATACAGAAACGTCTTCTACTGTTATGGTTGTGGATAATGAAGCAACAGCTACGGGTAAAGCGGGTAAAATTCGTATTAGTAAGTATTCTTCGTTTGATAATAAACCGCTTGAAGGAGCCCATTTTGAGATTTGGAAAACCAATCGTAATAAAGAGAAGAAACAATTATTACGTTCTGGAGTGACTAATAAAGAAGGACAATGGGATTTTGGAAATATTCGTCCAGGCAGTTACTTATTAGTTGAAACAAAAGCACCAGATAATTTCTTGATTAGTCCAGAATTAAAAAATGGTCGATTAATTGAGGTTAAAGCACAAGAAAATATAACAGACATACAAGAAATTAAAGAAGTCAATGATCCAAATGAAGTGGTTGTCACAAAAGTATCTAAAGATGGCAAACCATTATCAGGTGCCACGTTTAATTTATTAGATGAATCAAAACAATTAGTTATTAATCAAACGCCTCTTGTATCTGATGAAGATGGACAAATTCGTTTAAGTGAGTTAAAAGAAGGTACATATTACTTAAAAGAGTTATCTGCTCCATCAGGATATATTAGAAATGATGAATTATTACCAATTTATGTTACAAAAGAAAAAAGCAAGCCATTAACATTTACTAATTATCAAGGTAGTGTGTCATTTGATAAAATAGATGGTCAAACAAATCAACCATTGTCAGGCGCAACGTTTGATATCTTATCATTAGATAATCCAGATTTATCTGTAAAAGGAATTACGGGGGATGAAAACGGGCATTTTAATGTGAGTGGTTTAGCTCCAGGTAAATACCAATTAGTCGAAACAAATGCACCGACTGGATATGTGCTAAATACTAAAAATATGTCATTTGACATTCCAGAGCACGCATCAACTGAACCAGAAACAATAAACTTAGGACAAGTGAAAAATGTTAAAGGGTCAGCTAAATTTAAAAAAGTATCAGAAGATGGTCATACATTAAAAGGTGCAACTTTCAGAATTAAAAATAAAGACACTCAAGATGTTGTGATAGATCAACTGACAGGTAATGACAAAGGTGAATTTGAGATAGAAGGTATTGCACCAGGTGAGTATGTGTTAGAAGAAACGAAAGCACCGATAGGCTATATCAGAAACACAGAAGAAAAAACATTCTCTATTGATAATAAGGGTAATGGAGAAATCAACTCAACCGATATTGGAAGTATCGTTAATTACAAAGGTAAAATAACATTTGACAAAGTAACGGAAACTGGCGAAAAATTAGTCGGAGCCAAATTCCAAGTAGTAAATAAAGAGACAAAAGAAGTTATCGTAAAAGATGTTGAATCAGATAATAAAGGCCATTATGTTGTAGACGGATTGGCTCCAGGAAATTATGAGTTAGAAGAAACTCAAGCACCTGAAAACTATATCCGAAACAAAGCTGTTGTTGCCTTTACTATTCCTGCAGAAACCAATGGGAAACCTGAAGAAACTCATCTATCAGATGTTGTGAACTATCAAGGGGACGTTCATTTCAAAAAAGTTGATGAGACGAATCAACCACTAAATCACGCCGAATTTAAATTAAGTGATAAAAACTCAGGAAAAGTCATTAAACAAGATATTAAAGAAGTAGCGCCAGGTGAGTTTACGATTAGTGGATTAGCACCAGGCGAGTATGTTTTAGAAGAAACAAAAGCACCCGAAAATTATATTTTAAATACAGAACCTTATGAGTTTACGATTCAAAAAGATGAGTCAGGTAAACCTGTTGTGACTAAAATAGATAACATTGTAAATTATCAAGGCAGTGTCTCATTTAAGAAAACAACAGATAAAGGTGAATTATTAGGTGGTGCAGTATTCTCATTAAGAGATGCTAAAACGAAACATGTTGTAATAGATAATATTAAAGAAACAACTAAAGGTGAATTTACACTAACTCATTTAGCACCAGGAGATTATGAGTTAATTGAAACACAAGCACCAGAAGGCTATGTGTTAAATACTAAGCCAATGACGTTTAGCATTGATGGTAAACAAAAAGGTCAACCAAAACAATTAGAATTAGATAATGTTGTAAACTATCAAGGTAGTGTGTCATTTTCTAAAGTAGATGACAAAGGTAACCCACTTTCTGGCGCAACATTTAAATTGTTTAATAAAGATTCAGGTGAAGTTGTAAATAGTGAGATTACTGAGGCAAGTAAAGGACAATTTACTATTACTGATTTAGCACCAGGTCATTACTCATTAGAAGAAGTTACAGCTCCAACTGGATTTATTAAAAATAATCAGCGTATTGATTTTACAATAGACAATCAATTAGAAGGTAAACCAAGTGTTGTTACACTAGACGCGTTTACTAATTATCAAGGTAGTTTATTAATTAAGAAAACAAACGAAGAAGGAACATTACTGCCAAATGCAGTATTTGAATTAAGTCGTATTATTGATGGCAAACCACAAGTTGTGGCGACAGATTTAACAACAGATTTATTAGGACAAGTATCTGTAACTGGACTAGTTCCAGGTGAATATGTTGTGAAAGAAGTTAAAGCACCAGTTGGTTATAAAATAAATACGCAAGAGTTTAATGTAATTATTGCAAGCAGTCATTTAGGTATGCCAGAACAGTCTGTCATATCAGTTACTGATTATCAAGGTAGTATTCAAATAACTAAAACGGATAAAGAAGCACATTTATTATCAGGTGCAGTATTTGCCATAAGAGACGCTGTTTCACACCAAATCGTAAAAAATAACTTAACAACAGATAGTACTGGTAGAGTGATGGTTGGTCAATTAATGCCAGGAAATTATGAATTAGTTGAAACCCAAGCACCAACAGGGTTTGTGAGAAATGAAAAAGCATTACCTTTTGATGTGTCATTTGAAGATAATGGGCAACCAAAAGCATTGGAATTGACTATGATTAACTATAAAGGAAGCATGTTACTAGAAAAAGTAAATGCCTCTAAAGAACCACTTTCGGGAGCTGTATTTAATTTACTTGATGGAGTGACAAAGGAAGTTCTAAGAGAAGCACTTTCAGTAGATGAAAAAGGAAAACTTTCTATTGAAGAACTAGCGCCAGGAAATTACGAGCTAGAAGAAGTCAAAGCCCCAACAGGTTATATGATTAATAAAGAAAATGTAGAATTTACTATTTCTGATAAATCAGTTGACCAACCAGAAACAATAAAAGAAACATTTGTAAACTATAAAACTCAAGTAGAATTTAAAAAGACTGATGTAGATGGCCAACCTTTAAAAGATGCGACATTTGATTTATATGATAAAGCAAATGGAACAAAAATTAAGGAAAATCTTGTGTCAGATCAAACTGGAAAAATAGCTTTAGACAACCTATCACCAGGCGAGTATGAATTAGTTGAAACCAAAGCCCCAACAGGTTACATCTTAAATACTGAAAAAGTATCTTTCAAAGTAGAAGCAACACATAAAGGTCAACCAGAAGTTCTGACACTAAAAGATGTTGTAAACTATCAAGGAACTGTGGAATTTACCAAAGTAGATGAAACAGGAAAAGGCTTAGAAGGTGCAATCTTTGAAGTAGTAGATAAAGATGGAAAAACAGTTCAAGAAAATATTACCGGAGATAAAGACGGTAAATTTGTCGTCGAGCACTTATCACCAGGCGAGTATGAATTAGTTGAAACCAAAGCCCCAACAGGTTACATCTTAAATACTGAAAAAGTATCTTTCAAAGTAGAAGCAACACATAAAGGTCAACCAGAAGTTATAACATTAAAAGATGTTGTAAACTATCAAGGAACTGTGGAATTTACCAAAGTAGATGAAACAGGAAAAGGCTTAGAAGGTGCAATCTTTGAAGTAGTAGATAAAGATGGAAAAACAGTTCAAGAAAATATTACCGGAGATAAAGACGGTAAATTTGTCGTCGAACACTTATCACCAGGCGAGTATGAATTAGTTGAAACCAAAGCCCCAACAGGTTACATCTTAAATACTGAAAAAGTATCTTTCAAAGTAGAAGCAACACATAAAGGTCAACCAGAAGGTCTAGTATTAAAAGATGTTGTAAACTATCAAGGAACTGTGGAATTTACTAAAGTCGATGAAACAGGAAAAGGCTTAGAAGGCGCAATCTTTGAAGTATTAAATAAAGAGGGTAAGACAGTTCAAGCAAATATTACGGGTGATAAAGATGGTAAATTTGTAGTCGAGCACTTATCACCAGGCGAGTATGAATTAGTTGAAACCAAAGCGCCGACAGGTTATATCTTAAATACTGAAAAAGTATCTTTCAAAGTGGCAGATAGTCAAAAAGGTCAACCAGAAGTTCTGACATTAAAAGATGTTGTAAACTATCAAGGAACTGTGGAATTTACTAAAGTCGATGAAACAGGAAAAGGCTTAGAAGGCGCAATCTTTGAAGTATTAAATAAAGAGGGTAAGACAGTTCAAGCAAATATTACGGGTGATAAAGATGGTAAATTTGTAGTCGAGCACTTATCACCAGGCGAGTATGAATTAGTTGAAACCAAAGCGCCGACAGGTTATATCTTAAATACTGAAAAAGTATCTTTCAAAGTAGAAGCAACACATAAAGGTCAACCAGAAGTTCTAACATTAAAAGATGTTGTGAACTATCAAGGAACTGTGGAATTTACTAAAGTCGATGAAACAGGTAAAGGCTTAGAAGGTGCAATCTTTGAAGTATTAAATAAAGAGGGTAAAACAGTTCAAGAGAATATTACGGGTGATAAAGACGGTAAATTTGTAGTCGAACACTTATCACCAGGCGAATATGAATTAGTTGAAACCAAAGCCCCAACAGGGTATGAAAAATTAACAACAGCCATTAAATTTACAGTAAATTCAAAAGAAGAAGGACAAGTTAAGCCAATCCAATTGGAAGATATTGTAAATAAAAAAATTGTACCTAAACCAGATATAACTGAACCAAGTACAAGAGAATCAAGTATAAATAAACCAAGTACTAGTGAAACTAGTCGTCCTAATAGTTCAGACAGTACGAAAAAATCAGATGCAACACATTTACCAAAAGCAGGTGAGGATAGGGTGAAACATTGGGTTGTTTCTATTATTGGTTTAATGCTAATCGCGAGTATGTTAGTTATTTATAAAAAACGACAAAAATAGATAGACTAGGCAAGAGATATTTTCTCTTGCCTTTTTAAAATTTTATGAAATAAAATCTATTGTTTGATATTTTATGTTATACTAGAGCGTGAATTTCTACTAAATTAGTAATATAAATACATAGAAAATTAAGAGGAGTCTATATATGGGATTTGATCAACAAAAAGAAGTCGATAGAAGAAGAACATTTGCTATTATTTCGCATCCGGATGCTGGTAAAACAACAATTACGGAACAGTTACTATTGTTTGGTGGTGCAATTAGAAATGCGGGAACTGTAAAAGGAAAAAAATCTGGAAACTATGCTAAATCAGACTGGATGGATATTGAAAAACAACGTGGGATTTCAGTTACAAGTTCTGTGATGCAATTTGATTTTCAAGGCAAACGCGTGAATATTTTAGATACACCAGGACATGAGGATTTCTCGGAAGATACTTATCGTACATTGATGGCAGTCGATAGTGCTGTCATGGTAATTGATAGTGCTAAAGGGATTGAAGCACAAACAAAAAAACTTTTCCAAGTATGTCGAATGCGTGGGATTCCTATTTTTACCTTTATCAATAAATTAGATAGAGATGGTCGTGAACCACTTGATTTATTGGAAGAATTAGAAGAAGTGTTAGAAATTGATTCTTATCCAATGAACTGGCCAATTGGTATGGGAAAAGGTTTTGAAGGATTGTATGATATTTACAACAATCGTATTGAAATCCATCGTCCTGATCGATTTGATGGCGAAAGATTTTTACCGTTGAATGATGAAAGAGAATTGGCAATGGATCATCCATTAAAAGAGCAATCTATTTTTTCTCAAGTGATGGAAGAAGTAGAGTTATTACTTGAAGCCGGAAATGAATTTTCAGAAGAAAAAATTGCTAAAGGTGAGTTAACCCCTGTGTTTTTTGGTTCTGCTTTGACGAATTTTGGTGTGGAAACATTTTTAGAAACCTTTTTACAATTTGCACCAAAACCAAACGAGCATGAAACGAAAGATGGTGGAGAAATTAGTCCTTACGATAAAGATTTTTCTGGATTTGTCTTTAAAATTCAAGCAAATATGAACCCAGCTCATAGAGACAGGATTGCATTTGTTCGTATTTGTTCAGGTAGCTTTGAAAAAGGTATGGAAGTCAAGTTAGCGCGTGAATCGAAAAAAATTAAACTAAATAATTCAACGCAATTTATGGCTGATTCACGTGAAGTGGTGGAAGAAGCTGTTGCAGGTGATATTATTGGGTTATATGATACTGGGACATATCAGATTGGTGATACTTTATTTACTGGTAAAGATAGAATCGAATTTGAAGATTTACCACAATTTACACCAGAATTATTTATGAAAGTCACAGCTAAAAACGTGATGAAACAAAAATCATTCTACAAAGGGTTATATCAATTGGTTCAAGAAGGAGCTATCCAATTATACAAAACTTATTTAACAGAAGACTTTATTATTGGAGCAGTCGGTCAACTACAGTTTGAGGTATTCAAACATCGTATGTTGAATGAGTACAATACTGAGTTAATCATGGAACCAATGGGAACAAAAATTGCTCGTTGGATTGACCCATCTCAGTTAGATGAAAAAATGAGTTCAAGTCGAAATATCTTAGCAAGAGATCGATTTGACCAACCATTATTCTTATTTGAAAACCAGTTCGCGATGCGTTGGTTTGCAGATAAGTATCCAGATGTAGAATTGAAAACATTGTTATAAAAATAATTTGTTGGAGATTTTTCCTATAGTTTAGGAAAAATCTCTTTTTTATGTTAAAAAGGTGTCACAAATTAGTTACTTGAAACGTTATATATTATGAGAGTAAATATGGAAGGAGTTTATCATGAAAAATCACAGGACAGATAAAGAATTTTTTGAGTATGTATATGATATATATGAACAGAAAATATTTTATCAAGCTTTATCTATATTGAATAATAAAGAGCAAGCAGAAGACATTACTCAAGAGGTTTTTGAACAATTATATTCAGATTTTGAAAGTATAAAAAAATTTAATGATCTACATTTAAAAAAATTTATTATCAAAACAACAAAGAATAAATCGATTGATTTGTATCGTAAAAACAATACTCGGATAAAATATCTTGAAACTTATAAAACTAAAAAAAATAACAATGAAGAAGATAATAATGTGAATGATTATGTAGATAAAATGATATCTGAACAGGAAATACTAGATATTAGTAAGCAATTAAAAGAACCATATCTTCATGTTTTTTTGTATAGAGTTTATTATGGATTATCAAATAAAGAGATAGCAAAAATAATGGATTCAAAAGAAGCAACCGTACGAAAACAATTTGAGAGGGCTAAAAATATAGTGAAAAAAGTGATTGGAGGGATTCATTATGGAAAAGAATGAAAAACATGAACAGGAGATATTAGAAGAAGTAGCAAATAGAATAGCTGAAGAAGAGTTTGATAAAGAACAAGAGATACATCATTTTTCTTCAACCTATCAATCAAATAAACAAAATTTTTTAAAAAAGGTGTCAACAAAAAAATCAAAAACCAAATTTGGATTAAAACGTGTGTTGATGATAGCCATTATATCAATAGTTTTGATTCCAACAACTATTTATGCTTCAAAAGAAATTTATCAATGGATAGTAACTAAAAATAATTATGAATTAAATCTCTCTTTATATGATAATAAGAAATATAATCATGATCATTTTTATAAACTAAAATTTGATTATATTCCAATTGATATGATAGAAGATGGGGATTCAAATAAATTTAGTTATAAAGGCAATTTAGATAGTGGAGGAATTAGTTTTGTTTTATGGCAATTATCTGGGAAAGATGATTTTAAAGAACTTTATACAAAAGACTATAAGGAATTAACGATTAATCATCATCCTAGTATTGTCATTAAAAAAAATATGATGAATTCAGGAGATATTCAATTTGATACGATTGTTTATCTATTTTTTGAGAAGGAAGGTTATGTTTTACAAGCCTATATTTCAAATGATGTTAAGGAATCAGAATGGAAAAAAATGTTAGAAAAAGTATCTTTAGGAGAAACCAATGAAAAGGATGCTACTCATTATGGTATTTTAAGTAAAGACTTATTCAAAGGTAAACAACCAGAAAAAAATTACTATTTACCTAAAAATAGTTCTAATATCCATAAGATAGGTGATGCAGTAAATACTAAAGTTTATGACACGCAAGAGGTTTTATTTACCGTTAAAAGTGCCACTGTTATGGATAATATAAAATTATTAGATAAAAATAATTTTAATAGTAATTCATATGAACAGCTTAAAGACAAACAGTTAATAGCAAATGATGGTGAATTATTGCCATTTAATCAAAAAATAATCAAAAAAGGAGATGGCATACAAACACTTGATGAAGTAGTAGGAGAAAGGAAAGTAAAAACTAAATTTGTTTATTTGACAGTTACTATAGAAAATAAAAGTAAAAAAACTATTAAAGACTTATATTTTCAAAATAGACTGTATCTTTTAGAAGATAGTAAAAAAGGGTTGAGTGTTGCTAAAGAAGAAGTTGATTTCACTCCATATTCAGGAGAAGTAGATTATTTAGATAGACATGGTGAAGGAAAAAGTTTTTATAAAATGCCAGATATTAAACCTGGAGAAAAAAGAGCAATAAAATTAGGTTATTTTGTTGACAGTACACAACCAAGTAAGATGTTTTTACCAGTTTTGTACTATGATGATATTGAAAAGTTGGATGCTAAAGGATTAGAATGGATAGACATTGGACAGTAAAAAAACAACTTCCTTCAAAAAATTTTAATTAATTGAAGGAAGTTTATATTATTCTAACATCTTCTCCAAATCAAGTGGCACGACATAATTCACGACAGTCAGTCCTTTTTTATCTCTGAAACGTTGCGTACCAGATTCAAAAATAGTGTAAAGTTTTCCATCTGATACAGAAATTTGTTCTAAGTAGGGTGGTGCTTCAATCATATTAATAGCATCTTTTTCTAGAAAAAGATCCCCATCACCTAGTTTATAAACTAGTATTTTTGAGTTATCGTCACCATAAGAACGAGATAATAGCATATAGTCTTTGTAAAAAGTAATCCCTTGAATTTGGGTTCCTACGTGCATTTTTTCTTCAGGATTTAAAGATTTATCGTCATCTATTAATTCTTTTTTTCCTTTTAATGTTGTATCAAATACACCTTTTCCATTAAATAAATATTTTTCTAAAATGGCTTTATGATCAATTGAGAAATAACCAACATAAAGGGCTTTATCGTGATAAGTGACGTAAGATGAACGTTTAATACCATCTAATGTGATTTCTTGGTCATAGACAATGGGTTCATAATGTTCTTCCATGTTGTATGCTTTTAATTTATCCATTGAAAAGGCCACGAGTTCAGCTTTATTAGAATCTGTTGAAGAACATACCCAAATATTTTTTGCAATAGGATCATAGGTAATGCCTCCTACATGGGGGTGACCTTTTAAAATAATGGTTTTAATGTATTTGTGAGTGTTTTTATCTAGAACATAGACAACAGAATGGTGGGTATCATCATGACTATAAGATGAAATTAATAAATAATCCTCTGAAATCGTCACACCTTGGGGATCCATAGACTTACTGACACTTTTTTTACCAGGTTCATCAAGTAATGGAACAATCGTTTCATTGAGCCCAGGTACAGGATAGGTATCACCATTTGATATGTCAGGAAAATAACTTAAGTTATAAAAATCTGTATAGTTTTCTTTTAACTCTTCGGCTTGTTTAGCGACATCTTTTTGTTCAGATTCTTTAGAAGAAGATTGGCAAGCACTAACAAAAAATAATGCAATCGTTAGGATAGTTAAGGATAGTTTCTTCATTAAATATCGTCCTTTTTTATATGATATTTTTAGCATAACGGATAGATATTTGAAACACAATGTATTTTTTATAGGTAAATAAAAAGGACTGGATTGATTAACAGTCCTTTTAGTTTTATTTTACTAATTCACATTGTTTATGTTTAAGTTCATAGATAGCATCACATTTTTTGGCAACATCATTTAAGTGTTCTAAAGCATACTCTTTTTTATTATCTACTTGAGTTTAAATGTACATATCAGTTAAAACTTTATCTAAGACAGACAGGTAAGGTAATAAATTGTACGATTGAAAAATGTTTGCTACATCATTTTTGGATAGTTTTTTTATTTGTCTTATCCAATTATTTTTAATCCGATTGCCGATAATAGAATGACTAAGATACACAATAATCGTTTCCAATTTTTTGATTCGTTAAAATAAATCATCCCTATAAAGGTACTCCCAATAACACCAATACCTGTCCAAATAGCATAACCAGTTCCCATGGGAATGGTTTTTAATGAAAGACTGAGTAAGAAAAAACTAAAACTAAACCCTATAATCATTAGTAAAATAGTCGAAAAAGTTCGTTTTATTGACAAGCGATTAATCATTGCGACACCAAACATTTCAAATATCCCTGCGACAATCAATATTATCCAATCCATTTTATTTTTCCTCCGTAACGTTTTTTTCTGGCGTTAAAAGTTTTAGACCAACAACACCACTAACCAATAATAAAATAAGTAATAATTTTAGCCAATTTAGTGTTGCTCCGAAAAATAGAGCGTCTGATAAAACAATTCCTACTGTTCCAAGTCCGACAAATACAGCATAAACTGTTCCAGTAGGTAGTTTAGAAGTTGCTGAAATCATCAACCCATTACTGATAATAATGAGTAAGATAGTCAATCCCCACTGAAAAAGAGTTGTTGAGTGAGTTAACCCAATGACCCAAAATATTTCTAACATTGCGGCTGTTACGACCTTTAACCATTCTTTTTTCATTTTCTTTCCTCCTAACTAAAAATAAAAAAGCCTGAAAGACACTGTAAAAAAACAGTATCTCCCAGGCTTTTGTCCTTCCGTGACATAGATAAATTATCTATGAGTTTTCTCTTGGACCAGTCTAATACAAGTGTATTACGGAACCCTAGAAAACTTAAAATATGTAATTGTTTGTCATTTTATCAAACTATGAATCACTCGTCAACTAAGGTTAAAGTAATAGAATGTATCGTTTGTTTCCTTCATTCATGGTAATATGGATTAAAAAGGAGACCTTTATGACAAAATATTTAACATCGGAGTCCTTAGAGAATCTGTTTTCTTATCATACATCAGTTTATTTACATCCTGATATGTATCAGTTTTTAGATGATGGCTCTTATAACGAAGACATGTTTTTCTTAATATATACAAAATTGAAACGTATTCTATTGGATTTGTTATCTGAAGACGATAAAGTGATTCTTCTGATTAATAAGTATCCGATAAATAGTAAAAAAAGAGTCGATAAAATCATGCATAAATGTATCAAGCATGTTAATAAAATAAAGTTATCTGAACAAACATGTAGCTATATAGAATACGGTGTAACTAAAGTTGTCCATCAATTGAAAGTAGAAACGACTTGTAACAATATAAAATGGAAACAACTAATCCTTAGTCTGATTAATCAAGATTTTCCAGATAGAAAACCACAGTTTAAAATAAAGAATTCTTTTGAAATGCCTGAAATATACATCATTAGCCCGACAAGTGACACGATGATACATATATATGATGATAGGGGTTATGACTTATATAGTCATGATAAGAAAAGAATCGAGCAATTAATCAAATAACGAGGTGACTAAAATTGAAGAAAAAAGTAATGTTAGTGTTTGGCACACGGCCAGAAGCCATAAAAATGTGCCCACTTGTTAATGAATTAGAAAAACAGGATGATTTTGAAACGGTCGTCTGTGTGACAGGACAACATAGAGAAATGCTGGATCAAGTATTGAGTGTGTTTAATGTGGTACCTCAATATGATTTGAATATTATGAAATCACAACAAGATTTATTTGATGTGACAACAAATATTTTAGAAAAAATTAAACCAATATTGTTAAAAGAAAAACCTGATATGGTATTGGTTCATGGTGATACGAGCACATCTTATGCATCATCTTTAGCATCATTTTATTTACAAATTCCTGTTGGGCATGTCGAAGCAGGACTTAGAACGCATAATATTTTTTCTCCATTTCCTGAAGAGTTTAATAGACAATCAATTAGTTTGATGTCATCAGTTGATTTTGCGCCAACCAATCAAGCAAAGGAAACGTTGCTTAAGGAAGGGAAAAAAGAAGACACTATATTTGTCACTGGTAACACGGCAATTGATGCATTGAAAACAACTGTTAAAGAAGAATACACAAGTGACATTTTAGATTGGATTGGTAATAGTCGCTTGATTGTATTGACAGCTCATAGACGAGAAAATCAAGGAAAGCCAATGAAAGAAATGTTTCAAGCCATCAAACGAGTGGTCGATAAACACGAAGACGTTAAAGTGGTGTATCCAATTCATATGAATCCATCCATTCAAACCCTTGCAAAAGAAATATTTGGTCAGACAAACCGAATCAAATTAATTCCGCCAATGGATGTGATTGATTTTCATAATTTACTTGCTAAAAGTTATTTGATTATAACCGATAGTGGTGGAATACAAGAAGAAGCCCCATCGCTTGGTAAACCTGTATTAGTCATGCGTGACACAACAGAAAGACCTGAGGGAATAAAAGCAGGGACATTAAGATTAGTTGGGACAAAAGAAGAGGTCATTTATGAAGCACTGGATGACTTACTAACAAATGAAGAGACTTATGTAAAAATGTCGACTGCGAGCAATCCGTATGGTGATGGGACAGCTTCACAACAAATTGTAAGTGTCTTAAAGAATAAACTATAACAAACAAAAGTTTTAGAGATTTCTCTAGAACTTTTTTTATGCGTTTAAGGAATTTAAGAAAAATCATTGTACTGTAAGTGAGAAACAAAAGGAGGAGATAACATGACAGATGAAGAATACCTGACTAGCTTGCTTAATAAAGATGAAGAAGCATTGAGTCAGTTGATGGATACATGCACGAAGCTATTGTGGGCAGTTGGTTCAAAATATTTAAATCATCAGCAAGGAATGGGGATTCAAGACATTGAGGAATTAGTCAGTGATGTATTTATTAGATTGTGGAAAAATCCAAAGGGGTTTGATCCAAGTAAAGGCACGTTAAAAACGTATCTATGTATGATGACACGAAGTATGGCATTAAATAAACTGAAACAAGTAGCTAAAGATGTGACAGTAGAGTTAGATGATAGTATCACAGCCACATTAACAAAAGAGGAAAGTAATATGGATTGGCAAACTTTTTATCAAGCAATTATGACACTTGGAGAACCTATGCGTGAAATTATTATTAAACGTTATTTCTATGAAATGAAACCAAAGGAGATTCAGGAAAAAACAGGTTATGACTCAAAACTAATTGATAATAAATTGTATCAAGGTAAGAAACAACTACAAAAACAGTTTAAAGAATTAGGAGGAGAAATCGGATGAATAAATACCAAAAAGAACCATTTGAAGAATTAACAGATGAGCAGTTAGATGAGTTGTTAGCACAAATGAATCAAGAGATGCCACACGATTCGAAAGAAAAAATCAAACAAACAGTGTTTGAAAACATTAACAAAGAAACAGAAAAAATCAAACCATTAAAACCTAAAAAGAAAAAATGGGCAGCTATCCTTGGGGCAGTGGCGGTGCTTAGTTTAATGGTTGGTTATACGCAGTTAGATACGATAAAAGCAGCTTATACCAAAGTTTTTGGTACAGAAGCAGATAAGATATTAGTAGAGGCAGAAAAACTTAATTATTCAGTAGAAGATCAAGGATTGAGATTAACAGCAAAAAATACCTTCAAAGATGGTAATACTACCTATGTTTTAATGGAATTAAAAGATTTAACAGGAGATAGATTATCAGAAGATACAAGTATTGAGGATTGGTCAATGTTAAATGGTGGAAACACCCGTGTCATTAATTATGATGAAAAAACAAAGACAGCGACGTTATTAGTAAGTTCTGTATCATGGGAAGAACATAAGGATACAGGGTTTATGTTGAAACGTTTTGTCTCACATCGTAAGGAGATGAAAAATACTGTTGCGATTGATTGGCAAAAAAAATTAGTAACAGATGTTAAATGGAAAAAATATGATGGAGAGAAAGGGTATGGGGGAGGATATGATGAAGACGCGTTGAAAAAGGTGAATAAAACTCTTGAGGAATTAAATTCTGAGTACTTACCTGACAATGGGTTATCTATCGGGTTAATTCCGAATGAAGATGTATTTGTTGAAAACATGGCATATAAAGATGGTCTATTACATGTATTAGCAAAATATCCAAATACGGCAGAGTTTAGTTATTTATTTTTAGAATTACAGTCAAAAGATAGTAAAAACGTGATATCTTCTGTCGCAAGTTATTCAGTTTATAGTAATGAAACCCATAATAATGAAACAGGACGAAGTGATTATGAGGAATTTGTTTTTGATATAAAAGAATCAGATCTACAAAATTATGATTTAACAGTAGAGGTTGGAAAAAATCAGACAGTTGTTTCTGGTAATTGGGCGATAAAATTAAAAGAACCAAAAGAAATAGAAAAAAAAAGCATTAAAAGATATGACACTTAAAAAAGATAATGTAGCATTATCTAATATCAACCTATCAGGTTTATCTTTAAACTTTGATGTAAAAGATTATTCTGCAGAAAAAATGCAAGAGTTGACTTTAGATGTGAAACTAGTGAAAAAAGATGGTAAGGTCATTGATGTAACGAAAGATGGAAGTGATAATATTTATATTGAAAATGTGGAAAGCCAAGTTTCTCTGATGTATGACTACACTCAATTAAGTGATATTGACTCAATTGTTATAAATGGTCAAACACTTAAAGTAAAATAAAAAATAAAACCATTCCTGTGCAAACGACAATTAAAGCATAGGAATGGCTTTATTTAACTAATTTTTTTTGTTTTTTTCGGTTTGACAGGAATTTCAACTTCTACAACACCGTGTGTTCGAATGATTTCTAACTCTGGATTATCCATTGTGGTATGTAATAGTTCTTCTAATACAGCATTTAGTTCTAAATCTTTAATATCACGTGTCTTATTAACTAAAACAACATCGATATGAGTGTTTGCTGTACTGTGAATCACTAATGTTTTACCTAATGAATAGACACTGACAAATCTAGCATCTGTGTTTTCCAATTGTTTAGAAACCAAAGTAGCATAACTGTTTGTAACGTCAATCAATTTCATTAATATCACCCCAATTTAGTTGTATCCTTTTCTATAGATTAATTATACCACACTGATTAAAAATTAAGGAGAAAACCCTCCTATATAATAGGAAGATTTTTCTCCTTAAAAAATTTATTATTTAATTTGTTCAGTTATTGTAATAGTATCATCCACTAAATCAGCAGATAATTTTTTTGCATGAGGATTATCTAAATAGCAATCAGCAATTCCATCTTCAATATACTCTTGAATGGTACGTCTTAGTGGTCTTGCCCCCATATTAGCATCATATCCAAGCTCAACTAGTTTTTCTTTTGTTTCTTCGGTTGTTTCAATATTGATACCTTGTTCTTGTAATTTTATGTTTATTTCATCAAGCATTAAGGACACAATAGACAACAGATTTTCTTTACTCAATGGTTTAAATTCGACAATGCCATCAAATCGGTTTAGAAATTCTGGCTTAAAGTAATGGGTTAATTGATTTAGGACTGATTGAGTCGTACCTTCTTTTATAGCACCAAAGCCAACACTTGCTTCAACATGTTGTGTTCCAGCGTTACTTGTCATAATAATGAGAGTGTCTTTAAAGCTGACAGTTCTACCTTGAGCATCTGTTAAACGGCCATCTTCTAGTATTTGTAAAAAGAGATGTAAAACATCAGGATGAGCCTTTTCTACCTCATCTAATAGAATCAAGCTATAAGGATTTCTTCTCACTCTTTCGGTTAGTTGACCAGCTTCGTTGTAACCAACATATCCAGGTGGTGAACCAATTAATTTTGATACACTGTGTTTTTCCATGTATTCACTCATATCAAAACGAACCATATTTGTTTCATGTCCAAATAGTTCTTTAGCAAGTTGTTTAGCTAATTCTGTTTTACCGACACCAGTTGGACCGACAAAAAGGAATGATCCAATTGGTCGATTTTTATTACCTAGACCAATACGATTTCTTCTAATAGCACGTGATACTTTATCAATAGCCTCATCTTGTCCGATGACATGTTTTTTCAAGTCACTGGCTAAGTGTTTCATCTGCTGCTGCTCGGTTTCTTTTAATTTACCTACTGGAATACCTGTCATCACTTCTACAGTTTGCTCCATATCAGCAATCGTAACAACAGGCATACTATCTTCAGAGACTTGATGGATTTTTAATTCTTCTAATTTTTTTATTTGATCTCTGTAGTAGGCTGCTTTTTCAAAATCTTCTTCTTCCGAAGCAATCTGTTTATTAGCCTCAGCTCTTGCAATTCTTGAATCAAGTATTTTAGGATCGATTGAAGGAATGGTTAAATTCTTCTTAGAACCAGTTTCATCGAGCAAATCAATTGCTTTATCAGGTAAATGTCTGTCCTGTATAAAACGATTTGACAAATGAACTGCTCCTTCAATAGCTTCTTCTGTGTATTTTACATGATGATATTGTTCATATTTTTCTTGAATTCCTTTTAAAATATGGATAGTCTCGTCAATAGTAGGCTCATCTACTGTAACAGGTTGCAAACGTCTCTCAAGAGCAGCATCTTTTTCAATGATTCGATATTCATTAAAGGTTGTTGCTCCAACTAATTGTAATTCCCCTCTAGCTAAAGCAGGTTTTAGGATATTTCCAGCATCCATTGAACCATCACTAACTGATCCTGCTCCAACGATTTCATGGATTTCATCAATAAATAAAATAATATTTTTTTGTGATTTTAATTCTGTAATCAGTTGTTTCATACGTTCTTCAAATTGACCTCTAATACCGGTACCTTGTACGAGAGAGACAACGTCAAGTCGAATAACCTCTTTATTTTCTAATTTACTTGGAACATCACCACTAATAATACTTAATGCTAATCCTTCAACGACTGCTGTTTTACCAACACCAGGCTCTCCAATTAATACAGGATTATTTTTTGTTCGTCTATTTAATATTTCTATGACGCGTTTTATTTCATCATCACGCCCGATAACGGGATCAATTTTTCCCTCACGCGCAAGTTGTGTTAAGTTTTCCCCGTATTCTGCAAGGATAGAAGAATTTCCTCCACCACCTTGTTGGGATTTCATAGTTGGTTGTTGTTTCATTGATTGTTGTGCCAATTGTTTAAAAAAGTCATTAAGTTGACCAAAGCCATAAGGATCTTGAGCAAATTTTTCTCTGTTCATTTGATCTTCTTGGGATTTTAAGTCACGATAACATTGTTGACATAGATCTATTTGTTGTTGCTCTCCATTAAGTGTAGCGTGCAAATGGATAGTTGCATCATTTTTTTTACAATTTTTACAAAGCATAGGCAAATCCTCCTTTATCAAATGATACTGCCAAAAAGGTTTGACCTGTTTTGACCTATTTTTATTATATAAGTTTTAATTGTAAGAAGCAAAAATTATGCTTAACTTTTTTAGATAAAAAATGAAAAAATCGTGATGTTTATTTTTATAAAAAACGTTTTTTAATAAAAAAGTTTAAAATAAAGAGTAAGTGGAAAAAATAGTGTCTACATCAAATTATTTCTCAAATAAACTTGCAGTATTTTCTGAAATAGAGATGAAAAGTTTATAAAAGGTTTTTAAAGTTCTTTATGGAACATGGGAAAAAAGTTGTAAGTAATAGAAAAACATGGTATTCTTTATCATTGAAAGGGTTATTTTTTTGAGTTATTATTTAATTAAATAATCCATCATAAAAATTTTTCACATGACAAAGGAGAAGATAATTATGGAAAAAAAAGAATTTCACGTAGTAGCAGATACAGGTATTCACGCTAGACCAGCAACTTTATTGGTACAAACAGCTAGTAAATTTAGTTCAGATGTAAATTTAGAATACAAAGGTAAATCTGTAAACTTAAAATCAATCATGGGTGTTATGTCATTAGGTGTTGGACAAGGTGCTGATGTGACAATTACAGCTGAAGGTGCTGATGAAGCAGACGCAATCGCAGCCATTGAAGAAACAATGAAAAAAGAAGGGTTATCTGAATAATGACAAAACAATTGAAAGGTATTGCCGTTAGTGATGGCATTGCAGTTGCTAAAGCATATCTTTTAGTTGAACCGGATTTATCATTTGAAAAACGTTCAGTTGAAAACGTCGAAGCCGAAGCAGCGCGTCTTTCAGATGCTCTTAGTCAATCAACTAAAGATTTGCAAGCAATTAGAGACAAAGCGGTAAAAAGTTTAGGTGAAGAGGAAGCACAAGTTTTTGATGCACATTTAATGGTTTTATCTGACCCTGAATTGATCAGTGCAATTGAAGGAAATATCAAAGATAACAAAGTTAATGCAGAATCTGCATTAAAAGATGTAACGGATATGTTTATCGGTATGTTTGAGGCTATGGAAGATAACCCTTACATGAAAGAAAGAGCTGCTGATATTCGTGACGTAACAAAACGTATTATGAGTCATTTACTAGGTGTCAAATTACCTGATTTATCAATGATTGATGAAGAAGTTATTATTGTTGCTGAAGACTTAACACCAAGTGACACTGCTCAATTAGATCGTCATTTTGTTCGTGCGTTTGTTACAAATATTGGGGGGCGTACATCTCATTCCGCTATCATGGCACGTTCTTTAGAGATTCCTGCTGTTGTAGGTACAAAAGAAATTACTGAGTATGTTGTTGAAGGTGATATCTTAGCTGTTGATGGTAGTGAAGGTGATGTTATTGTCAACCCTACTGATGAACAAGTTGCTGATTTTAAAGCAAAAGAAAAAGCATTTAATGAATTAAAAGCTGAATGGGATAAATTGAAACATGCTAAAACAGTAACTGCTGATGGCAAACACTTTGAATTAGCTGGAAACATTGGAACACCTAAAGATTTAGATGGTGTGTTAGGTCATGGTGGAGAAGCAGTTGGGTTATACCGTACTGAATTCTTGTACATGGATTCTCCTGATTTTCCGACTGAAGATGAGCAATTTGAAGCCTATAAAGCTGTTTTAGAAGGTATGGAAGGTAAACCGGTCGTGGTTCGTACGATGGATATTGGTGGGGATAAAGAACTACCTTACTTAAAATTCCCAGAAGAAATGAACCCATTCTTAGGTTACCGTGCTATTCGTATTTGTTTAGCAGAAGACCAAATGTTCCGTACTCAATTACGTGCATTGTTACGTGCATCTGTTTATGGAAATCTACGTATTATGTTCCCAATGATTGCTACTTTAGCGGAATTTAGAGAAGCTAAAGCTTTATTGGAAGAAGAAAAAGCTAAATTAGTTGCTGAAGGTGTGGACGTTTCTGATGATATCCAAGTAGGTATTATGATCGAAATTCCAGCCGCGGCGGTAATTGCTGACCGCTTCGCTAAAGAAGTTGATTTCTTTAGTATTGGAACAAATGATTTAATTCAATATACAATGGCAGCAGACCGTATGAACGAACGTGTTTCTTACTTATATCAACCTTATAATCCTGCAATTTTACGTTTAATTAAAAACGTTATTGATTCAGCTCATGCTGAAGGAAAATGGGCTGGTATGTGTGGGGAAATGGCTGGCGATCAAACCGCTGTGCCATTACTAGTTGGTTTAGGATTAGATGAGTTTTCTATGAGTGCAACAAGTATTTTACGTACTCGTAGCTTAATGAGTCGTCTTGATTCTAAAAAAATGGCTGAATTAGCTGCAAAAGCAATTACCGATTGTGATACAGCTGATGAAGTTGTTGCTTTAGTTGAAGAATATACTAAATAATTAATATTAAAAATCATAATTTACTGTTTTTATACAGTAAATTATGGTTTTTTTTTATTGTAACGTGTTAAGATATATACTAGTGTATACATTTCGTATTAAAAATGCGACTGTAGTATGATGTATTGTGAAATGGATTTACGTATTATAGTAGATATTAGGAGTGGATTTTTTGTTAAGGATAAATATGTTTTCATCAGCTGATAAAGTGAAAGGCCAAGGGGTTGGAAGTGCCTATATAGAATTAATTAATATGCTCAATAAACATTTTTCAACTGAATTTGATATTTCAATTAATAAATTTAAGCAATCAGATATTTCACATTATCATACTGTGGACCCACAGTTTTTTATTTCGACTTTTTTTAAAAAGAAAAGAGGAACAACGATAGGATATGTTCACTTTTTACCTGAAACGCTTGAGGGGAGTTTGACACTTTTTTCACCATTTAAAAAAGTATTTGATTGGTACCTTATACGTTTTTATGGGAGAATGGATCAATTAGTAGTTGTTAATCCAACCTTTATTCCAAAGTTAGTGGATGCAGGATTAAAAGAAAAGAGAATTACTTATATTCCAAACTTTGTATCAAATAAAAAGTTTTACGAAGCGACTATAGATGAAAAAAATAATTGGCGAAAAAATTACCATATTTCAGAAGAAAAACTGGTTATTTTAGGAACTGGACAAATTCAACAGCGAAAAGGAATTGATGATTTTGTTCAGTTAGCTATTGATAATCCAGACGTTCAATTTATTTGGGCGGGAGGATTTTCATTTGGAAAAATGACAGATGGATATGAACGTTATAAAAAAATATATGACAATCCACCTAAAAATTTATTATTTACTGGAATTGTAGACAGAGAAGAAATTATGAAATTGTATAACTTAGCGGATGTATTTTTATTACCATCATATAATGAACTATTTCCAATGAGTATTTTAGAAGCATTTAATTGTGGTACACCTGTTATGTTAAGAGATTTAGATTTATATCATGCCATTATTGATGAACAGTATATATCAACGACAAATATTTCTGACATGAATGAAGCAATTAAAAAAATCAAAGATAATCCTGAAATATTAGAAGAATATAAGGAGAAGTCGAAAAAATCAGCTTTGTATTATAGTGAAGAAAATGTTGCTAAAATTTGGTATGACTATTATAAAAGAAGTGCTAAGGAGGAGAACTAAGTGAAAATAGGTTTTTTTACAGATACATATTTCCCTCAAGTTAGTGGTGTATCAACATCTATTAAAACGCTGAAGCAAGAACTTGAAAAATTGGGGCATGACGTGTATATTTTCACCACAACAGATCCTGATGCAAAAGAAGTAGAGCCACGCATTATACGTATGCCTAGTATTCCGTTTATTTCTTTTAAAGATAGACGCGTCGTTATTAGGGGAATGTTGTATGCTTATCATGTTGCAAAAGAAATAGATTTAGATATTGTTCATACACATACAGAATTTGGTGTAGGTATTTTAGGGAAACAAACAGCAAAAGCGCTAGATATTCCAGTCGTTCATACTTATCACACTATGTATGAAGATTATCTCCATTACATTGCTAAGGGAAAAGTGTTAAAGCCAGTTCATGTTAAGCAATTATCTAAATTATACACTAATCATATGTCTGGTATTATTTGCCCAAGTCAAAGAGTTGTTAATAAATTAAAAGAGTATGGGATTGAGCGACCAATGTCTGTTATTCCTACAGGAATTGATGTATCGCAATTTAAACCTGCTGAAGAAAAGCTTATTGAGAGTATACGAGAGACTTATAAAATTGATAATGATGCATGTCTATTATTATCTGTGAGTCGGATATCTTACGAAAAGAATATTCAAACTTTGCTTAAAGGTATGCCTAAAGTAGTGAAAGAAATTCCAAATGTTAAATTATTGATAGTTGGGGATGGTCCGTTTAAGACTAAATTAGAAAAACAGGTAGATGAATTAGGATTGTTGGAACAAGTGATTTTTACTGGTGAAATACCTAATAAAGACATAGCTCCTTTTTATCAAGCAGCAGACTATTTTGTTAGTGCATCGGATTCTGAAACACAAGGATTAACTTATACAGAAGCAATGGCGGCAAAAACAAAGGTTGTTGCAAAAGGAAATGATTATTTGGATAACTTATTTGATGATGAAAGTTTAGGTGTAACATATGCTGAAAATGAAGATTTTTCACAGACGTTAATAGATTATATTAAAAAGGATGTTTCAACAAAACAATCTATTTTAGAAAATAAATTATATGATATCTCAAGTGAAGCATTTGGTAAACGAGTAGAAGAATTTTATCAAAAAGCTCTTGTATATTTTGAAGAAAATCATCAGGAGTATGAAGATGATAGCAATTTATACTCATTAAAGTTATTTAAAAAGTAGTGCGTTAGGAGGAACTCTATGACCAAAAAAAACAAATGGTATCTACTTTTAGCTGTTTTATTAGGGTTGATGGTGATTGGTACTGAAATGAAAAAGGTCAGTTTGCAAGATATGGCTACGGAGTTTTCCACAATAAATTGGTGGTGGATAGCTGCAGCAGTTGCTTGTATCTTAATATATTGGGGAATTGAAGCAAAAATTGTTCAAGTGCTGCTAAAGCGAAGTAATCCCACCTTTAGATTTACATCAAGCTATCGAATACCGTTGATTGAACACTTATTTAATGCTATCACACCATTTTCAACGGGTGGGCAACCAGCGCAAATTATTGCATTATCTAAGTCAGGTGTTGACACTGGAGTAGCAACATCTGTAAGTTTGATGAAATTTGTTGTGTATCAAGTGTGGATTGTGATTAATTTTTTAATTTGTTTGGTAGGTGGGTATGGTTATTTATCAAATAATTTATCTAAATTAAAACTATTAATACTGCTCAGTTTTATTATTCACTTTGTGATTGTTATTGCTTTATTGATGATAATGTATTGGTATAGTTTTACAAGAAAGTTAGTGAATATTGTATTTAGGGGAATTTATTTATTTAAGAAAGGTGAAAAAGTTGATCAGTTATACCAACGAACGATTGAAAAAATGGATACTTTTTATGAAGAAAGTAAATATATGAGAGATCAGCCCATTTTAATGATTAAAGTAAGTGCATTAACTGTTCTTCAATTGGTAGCTTATTATATTATTCCTTATTTTGTTTTACACGGGCTAGGTATTCATAATATCAGTATTTTTCATATTGTTGTTTTACATGCGTTTATAACAATGATTATTTCACTATTTCCTATTCCTGGTGGAACTGGTGGTGCAGAGTACAGTTTTAGTTTATTATTTGGAACGTTTACTTTATCACAAAGTAAATTAGTTTTAGCTATTTTTTTATGGCGCGGGGTGACCTATTATTTAGGTATTATCTTAGGTCTTGTTGCATTGACTTTTCATCAAAAAAGAACTCAATAATATTAAGACATTTAAGTTTCTGACTTAAATGTTTTTTTATTTAGACATACATGGAAGTGCTATGACTTTATTTAATTGTTTCCTTTTCCTATAATAAGAGTATCAAAATTATTTATATGAGGTGAATGGCATGGAAAAAATAGGATTTATTGGAACAGGTGTGATGGGTGCATCAATAGTTAAACATTTATTAACATCTGGTTATACAGTAAATGTGTATAATCGTACGAAATCTAAGACAGATGAATTAGTCAAAGAAGGAGCTATTTGGCAAGATACACCAAAAGATGTGACTAATAAAAGTGATATTATTTTTTCAATGGTTGGTTATCCAAAAGATGTTGAAGAAATATATTATGGAAAAAATGGTATATTTTCTGCAGATATAATAGGAAAAATACTAATTGATATGACAACAAGTACGCCATCTTTAGCACAAAAAATTTCACAAACAGCTAGAGAAAAAGGAGCATATAGTTTCGATGCTCCAGTATCTGGTGGTGATTTAGGAGCTAAAAATGGTACGTTAACTACAATGGTAGGTGGGGATGATGCCATTTTCGATAAAGTGAAACCAATTTTAAATGTGTTTAGTAGTAAAGTGAATTTACAAGGAAAAGCTGGTAGTGGGCAACATACTAAGATGGCTAATCAAATCATGATTGCAGGCACTATGACAGGAATGACTGAGTTACTTGTTTATGCTAAATCAGCAGATTTAGACTTAGAAAAAGTTATTGATACAGTCGGTGGAGGAAGTGCAGCAAATTGGTCACTCACCAATTATGCTCCAAGAATTTTGAAAGAGGATTTTACGCCTGGCTTTTTTGTTAAACATTTTTTAAAGGATTTAAACATTGCATTAGAAGAAGCTGAGAAAATGTCCATTGACTTACCCGCAACTAAAGAAGCAAGAAATCTTTACCAAGCATTAGTAGACAAAGGGTTTGAGGATGATGGAACGCAAGCTTTGATTAAACTTTGGTGGGATATTTAAAAAAGTTAAAAAAAGACACAGTTTTTCAATGCATGTTAGGAGTGTTTCTGTTACAATATAACAGAAGAAATGCGAAGGAGGCTAGCTCTATGAAAAGTTCACAGTTAGCAGCAATTATTAAACGATTAAATGCAATGGTGGAATCTAGCGACAATGAAGTACAAGTTCGTCGATTTGAAAGAGAAGGACAAGAGCGATGCATCGTGACGTTTGATGGGAACAATGAGATGTTTGAATTAACTGAAACAGGTTCTCAAGAAGTCTATCAATTTGATGACATTGATTTAGTCACTCTAGAGATTTTTGAATTATTACAAGACTAACGATTAAAAAGTGCGCACTGATGTGTGACGCTTTTTTTTTATAGTGTCAACAGAATGATAAGAATATGTGATGGAGGAAAGATGATGGGAGAGATGATAGAATTTCCAGCTAATGAAAATAGATCGCTTTATTTAGGAAAAAAGAGTAGTGAACAGGGTGATTATTTAAAAGCAATACAGTATTTTAACGATAGTTATGAAACTAGTCAGTCTTTAGAAGTGAATTATTTGTTAGTTAAAGCATTAATCGATGTTGGTCGGTTAGAAGAAGCTTATATATATATGAAAGAATATGAAGATGATTATCAAGAACAGTCGGAATTACAGCCACTTTATTTTGATATTTTATTAAAAAGGAAGCAGTTTCTGATTCTAGAAAAATGGCTAATGAAGTTTGATAGAGCATCTCATTTAAGCGAGGAATTCAAACAGATATTGAATCAAACCCAAAAGTATTGGACGCTTGTTGATAAAACGGATTATACGAATAGATTATTAAGAATAAAGTCAATAGAAAAAGCTTCTTTTATGAAGCAAAGGGAATTATTGCAAGAAATGAATTATTTAACTAAGGTAGATTTTTTTAGGTTATCATCTGAACTATTTTTGATTAGTAAAAATATTTCACCACTTATACGTTCTCAAGTCATTGATGAATTGGTGCAATTAAAGTATGAAGGAACAGTCAGTATTTTAGATGTATTTGGTCAACTACATCATCATGCTAAACTTAATGAAACGAATCGACTAATGCCTAGTGTCAAAAATAATTCTTTATATAAGGATTTGTCAGAATACATGGAAAATAATCAACCAAGTCAAGAGACTCTAGTTTTAAATATTGTTAAGACGCATTTAGGTATAATGTATCCTTATATTGATGATATAGTAACTGACATAAAAAGTTGGAATAAAGCCTATCTAACTTATTTTGGGTTTGATATAATTGAGAATCAGGAAGTTAAAAAAATCAACCAACAAATTCAATTACTCGATCATATCATGATGAATACGATGACAAAATAGTGAGTTGTTAGTGAAAAATGTTTACAATTAAAAGTGTTTAGTGTAAGATTGTATGGTATGAAATAGTATAAAAACTATTAATGAATAGATAACTTGGAGGTACATTATATGTCTACAAAATGGGAAAAAAAGGGAACAAACGATGGTGTTTTAACGTTTGAAGTTTCTACAGAACATATTGAAAAAGGGTTAAAAACTGCGTTTGATCGCGTGAAGAAAGATTTAAACGTGCCAGGATTCCGTAAAGGGAAAGTACCTCGCCAAATGTTTAACCAAATGTATGGTGAAGAAGCATTATATGAGGATGCTTTAAACGTTGTTTTACCTGAACTTTATGAAGCAGCAATTGAAGAAGCTGGAATTGAGCCAGTTGCTCAACCAAAAATCAATGTTGAATCAATGGAAAAAGGTCAGCCATGGGTTATCACAGCTGAAGTTGTTGTAAAACCTGAAGTTAAATTAGGAGATTATAAAAACTTAACAGTTCCTAAGCAAGACCGCTCAGTCACTGATGAAGAAGTTGAAGAAAATTTAGCTCAAAAACAACAATCTCAAGCTGAATTAGTGATTAAAGAATCAGCAGCTGAAAATGGTGACACAGTTGTTATTGACTTTGAAGGTTTCAAAGATGATGTGGCCTTTGAAGGTGGAAAAGGTGAGAACTATTCATTAGAATTAGGTTCTAACTCATTCATTCCAGGCTTTGAAGAACAACTAGTGGGAACTAAAGCTGGAGACGAAGTGGAAGTTAAAGTAACTTTCCCAGAAGAATACCAAGCAGAAGATTTAGCTGGTCAAGAAGCAGTTTTCAAAGTAACTGTTCATGAAGTAAAAGCAAAAGAATTACCTGAATTAGATGATGAATTTGCTAAAGATGTTGATGATGAAGTTGAAACATTAGCAGAATTAAAAGAAAAAATCAAAGCTGAATTAGTAGCTTCTAAAGAAGCAGCAGCTGAAGCTGCAATCGAGGAAGCAGCAATTTCTCAAGCAGTTGAAAATGCTGAAATCGTTGAATTACCAGAAGTAATGGTTCATGATGAAGTTCACCGTGGTATGAATGAATTCTTATCAAACATGCAAAACCAAGGTATTTCACCTGAATTATATTATCAAATCAGTGGAACAACTGAGGAAGACTTACATAAACAATTTGAAGGCGAAGCAGAATCACGTGTTAAAACTAACTTAGTGATTGAAGCAATTGTTGAAGCTGAAAACTTTGAAGTAACAGATGAAGACATTCAAGCTGAGATTGATGATTTAGCATCTCAATACAACATGGAAGCTTCAGCTGTAAGAAATGCTTTATCTGATGTTATGCTAACTCATGATATCAAAATGAAACGTGCAGTTGATGCTATCGTTAAAACAGTTAAAGAAGAAGCATAAGAAAGACTAGAAAGACAAGGTAATATAGCCTTGTCTTTTGTTTTCTTTTTTAATGCATTGTCTAGTATAGTATGTTATTATAAACGAGATGATTAGACTTTTGGTGAATTAGGCCGTATAGGTCTTTTTTCAATTAGGAGGGAAAACATGTACGACAATACAGGTGAAAATAATGAAGTTCGCTGTTCATTTTGTGGAAAGTCACAAGATGAAGTGAAAAAATTAGTCGCAGGACCTGGAGTATATATATGTAACGAATGTATCGATTTATGTAAAGAAATTATTGATGAAGAGATGCAAGATGAGATGGTATCTGATTTAATTAATGTATTAAAACCAAAAGAAATTTTAGATGTGTTAAATGAATATGTTATAGGACAAGAAAGAGCCAAAATCGTCTTATCTGTTGCAGTATATAATCATTATAAGCGAGTGCAACAAATGGCAATCGACGAAGAAAATGAAGAAGTTGATGAAGTAGAACTTCAAAAAAGTAATATTTGTTTGATTGGACCAACAGGATCTGGGAAAACATTTTTAGCCCAAACTCTTGCTAGAACATTAAACGTTCCATTTGCGATTGCAGATGCAACTAGTTTAACTGAAGCTGGATATGTTGGGGAAGATGTTGAAAATATTCTTTTAAAACTATTACAAGCAGCTGACTTTAATGTTGAAAAAGCACAACGTGGGATTATCTATATTGATGAGATTGATAAAATTGCTAGAAAAAGTGAAAATGTATCTATTACTCGTGATGTGTCGGGTGAAGGGGTTCAACAGGCTCTTCTTAAAATATTAGAGGGAACAGTAGCCAGTGTGCCACCTCAAGGAGGTCGTAAACACCCACAACAAGAATTGATTCAAATCGATACATCTGAAATTTTATTCATCGTAGGTGGAGCGTTTGACGGTATTGAAACAATCGTTAAAGAACGTCTAGGTGAAAAAGTAATCGGATTTAGTTCAACAAATAAAAATAAACGTGACGAAGAAAAAAGTATTATGGCACAGATTATTCCGGAAGATTTATTAAAATTCGGATTGATTCCAGAGTTTATCGGACGATTACCAGTGACAGCATCTCTTGAAAAATTAACCCGAGAAGATTTGGTAAGAATTTTAACTGAACCTAAAAATGCATTAGTGAAACAGTATAAGAAACTCCTATCTCTAGATAATGTGGAGCTTGAATTCACACCCGGAGCATTAGATGCTATTGCTAATCAAGCAATTGAACGCGATACAGGTGCTCGTGGTCTTCGTTCAATCATCGAACACGTGATGATGGGAATTATGTATGAAATCCCAACCCGAGAAGATGTTGAAAAAGTTATTATTACTAAAGAGGCTGTTGAAGGCAATGGAGAACCAGAATTGAAATTGCAAGAAAGTAAATAATTAAAAGAGAGTAGAATTATTCTACTCTCTTTTTTGTTATATTTGTTTTAATTGATGTATATCTGTTATAAAGTTTACATTGTTTTGAAAAATGAACCAAGATAATCTTATGTTTAGATGATTTACGTTCATTTTACATTTATAAGACTATAAATTTTACAAAAACTTGATACACTCTGTGTGTAATAAATAAATCAAACAAATAACTTTTAAGGAGTTTTGAAAAAATGAAAAAGAAATTATTATCTGTCATTACAGTAGGCGTATTATTTACATTAGTGGGCTGTGGTGGTAGTGGTTCAACTAATAGTAGCAGTGGGTCAAGTGGTTCTGAAAAAGCAAAATCTACTGAAAAAGTAGATATTACATCTGTTGGATCAACAGCTTTACAACCATTAGTAGAAAAAGTGGCAGAAATTTATATGACTGATAATCCGAACTATACTATTACAGTTCAAGGTGGTGGTAGTGGAACAGGGTTAACGCAAGTATCAACAGGTGCTGTTGATATTGGAAACTCAGATGTTTACGCCGAAGAAAAAGATGGAATTGATGCGTCGAAAATCGAAGACCATAAAGTAGCAGTTGTAGGAGTGGCTCCTGTTGTTAATCAAGAAGTAGGTGTTAAAAACCTTACTTCTGAGCAGTTAAAAGATATTTTCACTGGTAAAGTAACCAACTGGAAAGAAGTAGGTGGAAAAGATCAGAAAATTGAATTAATTAATCGTGCATCAGGAAGCGGAACTCGTGCAACTTTTGAAAAATGGGGAATTGGAGGTGCAAAAGCGGCTAAAGGACAGGAACAAGATTCATCTGGTACTGTCAGAAAAATCGTTTCTGAAACGCCAGGAGCTATTAGTTACTTAGCCTTTTCTTATATTGATGATAGTATTATCGGCCTTTCTATTGATAATGTGGAACCAAAAGATAAAAATGTATTAGATAATTCTTGGAAAATTTGGGCATATGAGCATATGTATACAAAAAAAGATGCAAATGCTAATGTTACAGCTTTTCTTGATTATATAAAATCTGATGATGTACAAAAAAATGTAGTGAACAAGTTAGGCTATATTGCTATTTCTGATATGAAGGTTGAACGTGACTTAGATGGAACTATTAAATAATTGACTCCACGCTCATTGTTATTCTGTGTTCATCTATTTATATTAACTTGTGGTATAATGGAACAAACTAAACAGGATAGGGAAGGGACATTTAGCTATTATGAAGCGAATTTTAGTAGTTGATGATGAGCAATCTATTACAACACTCTTAAAATATAATCTAGAAAAAGAAAACTTTGAAGTTGATGTTGTACATGATGGTGAAGCTGCTATTGATTACGCTATGTCTAATCAATACAGTTTCATTATTTTGGACTTAATGTTACCTAAAATTAACGGATTTGATGTCACAAAAAAATTGCGTAAAGAGAAAATTAGTACACCAATTATTATGTTGACAGCAAAAGATGAAACGATTGATAAAATCGTTGGTCTGGAGATAGGAGCAGATGATTATGTGACTAAACCATTTAGTCCACGAGAACTCATTGCAAGACTTAGGGCAGTGGAGAGGCGTTTGGATATTCAAACAACAGATGAAACTGAAGGTAGTGTTGGAAGTAATCATTTAAATGTAGGTAATATCACAGCTTATCCAAATGATTACAAAGTATTTAAAAGAGGAATGGAAATCTCTCTGACGAAAAAAGAGTTTGAATTACTTATTTATTTTATGAAACGACAAAATCGTATCATCGGACGTGATGAATTAATGTTATCAATTTGGAAAGACGATATGTATCATTTATCTCGAACAGTTGATATTCATGTTAGTCATTTAAGAGAAAAAATAGAAGACGATACAAAAAATCCTAGATATATAAAAACAGTCAGAGGGTTTGGTTATAAATTTCAGGAGCCAGAGGAATGAAAAAGTTACAAAAAATAGTTAATCCTGTTTGGATTGTTGTGATAATCATTATATTAGTATTAATAGGTGGGTATTATACCACCTATTTTTTTAAGAAAGATGTTATTGATCAACAAACAAAACAATTATCAAAGGAAATTGATTTGCTAATACCTTTTGTTGTACAAGACAATGGATTAGTATTGGATGAAGAAAAACTTGATAGAAGTGTTGGAGAACATGAACGATTAACCGTTTTAGATGAATCAGGCATGATTTTATATGATTCATCTAAAGAGTCATTGGCAAAAGGTTCTAGAAAAAATCGACCGGAAGTTAAACAGGTATTAGAAGAAGGGAAAACTGAGGGAGTTTCTATTAGGGACAGTCAAACAGTTGATGAGAAGTTAATTTATGTTGCTAAATTAGTGTACCAAAATAATCAGTTAATAGGGGTTATTCGTCTGTCAGAAACATATCAAGGTATTTCACAATATGTTGAGAATTTTCAGCGAATTGTGATAACAATCATGGCATTATTATTTGTCGCAATCTTTATTATGGGATATTACATTCATCGTCAGTCAAAAAAACCAATTCAATTTATGCTACCAATTTTAAGACAAGCAATTCAAAACCCTGAGAAAAAACAAAAGGTTATAGATGCGCCTGGAGAATGGCGTGAACTCTATCAAACGGTGTATAAATTAATGGAAGAAACGAATTTACTTTATTATAAGCAGTTAAAGAATGAGGAGACACTTCAATTTTTATTTGAGAACTTAGATATCGGTATTTTTATATTGAATGATCGTCTAGAATTGACATTAGCTAATCAGACGATAGAAGAAATATTCCGTAAAAAATGGACGATTACCCCGTATGATGAATGGTTTACTGAGCCAACATTAAATGTGTTAATTAAACAAGCTGTTGAAACAAAAGAAGCAGTTCAAGGGGAAATTCGTATAGAAAAACCAAGAACGCAAGATTTAAAAATTGTTATTCGACAATTATCAATAGACAATAATGAATACGTTGGGATTATTTATGATGTTACGGAAGTCCGACAAATTGAACAAGTACATGAGGATTTTATTAGTAATATATCACATGAGTTAAAAACGCCAACGACATCTATTATTGGTTTTTCTGAAACCTTATTAGCAGGAGCAAAAGATGATCCAGAGGCTAGTAAAGAATTTTTAACGATTATTGAGCGTGAAGCACAACGGTTGATGAGTTTAATTCAAACAATCTTAATGTTATTAAAAACAGAAAAAGATATTTATATGATGGATTCTTTTGTTGTTCATCCTAATCTAGTGATAGAGGATGAAATTGATCGTTATCGATACAAAGCTTTTGATAAAGATATATCTGTTACTTTTGAAAGTGCAGTAGGAGAAGATTTAGTTATTCCTAATGATTCATTTCAAATAATTGTTAAAAATTTGTTAGAAAATGCTATTGAATACTCTGAAGAGCATGGTAAAATATTTATTTATTTAACACAACAGAATAATGAGGTAACGTTAAAAGTTGAAGACACTGGTATTGGTATTTCTGAAGAAGATCAAAAATGGATATTTGAGAGGTTTTATCGTGTGAGTCATTCAAGACAGAGAAATAATGGAGGCTCTGGGTTAGGGTTGTCACTTGTTAAACATTATGCAGAAATACTTGGTGGACGGGTTAAATTAGTAAGTGAATTAGGAGAAGGAACCACTGTTATTGTTAAAATAAATTTAGATATTCTGTCTTCAAACTATGAGAATAAACAATTAAAAGAGTAGCTAATCGCGAGCTATTCTTTTTTTGTTTTGTCGTTGACAAATGTAGACGATGAAGTTATAGTAAATTTATCAATGAAGGAAGAGGTGTGACTGAATGATTCAAAAAGAGAAGTCTTTTTCTATTACGCAAGCAGAGTTTGAGATAATGAAAGTTATTTGGGCAAATGATGTTGTAACGAGTCGGCAAGTGTTGGAGATATTGAGTGATAAAATGGATTGGAGTATGTCAACAGTTAAGACGTTACTGGCTAGATTAGTTGATAAGCATTTTTTATCAACAGAAAAACAAGGAAAACAGTTTATCTATCAAGCACTCGTGGATGAAGAGATAGCTGTAAATTATATATTAGTAGATGGTTTGAATAAAATCTGTCAAAAAAAGAAGGGGCAAGCTTTGTATCAATTGATTGAAAAAGAAGAATTTTCTCAAAATGATATCGATCAGTTAATCTATTTATTAAAAGAAAAAAAGATAAATGCTCCGAAAATAGTTGACTGTAATTGTACTGTCGGTCAATGTAATTGTCATAAGTGAGGTGGAAATATGGAAAAAAGAGTGATTTTACCAGTAGAAGGAATGAGTTGTGCATCTTGTTCTAGTACGGTTGAAAAAGTTGTGTCAAAATTAAGTGGGGTTGAAAAGGCCACTGTTAATTTAGCGACAGAAAAATTAGATGTGACTTATGACACAACTATGTTGACTGAAGAAGATATTACAAAAGCGGTAAGTGATGCTGGATATGAGGTGAGGGAACAGCTTATTACTGAGCAATTTAATATAGAAGGAATGAGTTGTGCTTCCTGCTCTAGTACGGTTGAAAAAGTTGTCGGAAGATTAGATGGTGTTAAAAAAGTATCCGTTAATTTGGCGACAGAAGAAATGAGTGTATCATACAATTCTGATGTTGTGACGAAATCAGCTATTACTCAATCAGTAGGGGATGCTGGATATAAAGCGATTGACAAACAGATAAACACCGAAGAAGAAATGACGAAAGAAGAGAATAAAGAAAAACATATCGAAGTTATGTGGAAACGATTTGTTTATTCAGCTATTTTTACAGTTCCATTATTGTATGTATCAATGGGACATATGATAGGTTTACCTTTGCCATCAGTCATTAATCCAATGCATTTTCCACAAAATTTTGCTCTTACTCAATTTATATTGACTATCCCAGTGATAGCAATAGGATGGCCATTTTTTACAGTCGGATTTAAAGCACTTGTCAAAAGACATCCTAATATGGATTCTTTAGTGGCATTAGGAACGAGCGCGGCAACTATTTATAGTTTGTATGGAACCATTCAAGTATTTATGGGAGACAAAAGTTTTGCTATGAATCTTTATTATGAATCAGCTGCGACTATTTTAACTTTGATTACTCTTGGAAAATATTTTGAAGCAGTATCTAAAGGAAAAACTTCAGAAGCCATTAAAACGTTGATTAATTTGGCACCAAAGACAGCATCAGTTATTCGAAATGATGCGGAAATCAGTATTCCAGTTGAAGAAGTTGTTTTAGGAGATGTATTAATTGTTCGTCCTGGTGAGAAAATACCGGTTGATGGAGAAATTATTTCAGGCAATAGTGCGATTGATGAATCAATGATTACAGGTGAAAGTATTCCAGTTGAGAAAAAAACTGGGGATAGTGTTGTAAGTGCTAGTTTAAACAAAACAGGAAGTTTTAAATTTAGAGCGACTAAAGTTGGACAAGATACCACATTATCACAAATTATCAAACTAGTTGAAGAAGCACAGGGATCTAAAGCACCTATCGCTCAATTAGCTGATAAAGTTTCAGGCGTCTTTGTTCCGATTGTCATTGGACTAGCAATTATTTCAGGTTTGTTGTGGTATTTTTTAGGACAGGAATCCTGGATATTTGCTTTAACCATTACGATTTCCGTTTTAGTTATTGCATGTCCATGTGCATTGGGATTAGCAACGCCAACAGCTATTATGGTTGGAACAGGTAAGGGTGCCGAAAATGGTATCTTGATAAAAAGTGGTGAAGCATTAGAAACAGCTCATCAGCTTGATACGATTGTGTTTGATAAGACAGGGACAATCACACAAGGCAAACCGATTGTGACAGATGTATTAGTATTTAATCAATTAAGTCAAGAGGAGTTGCTCATTCTTGTGGCCTCAGCAGAAACTCATTCAGAACATCCTTTGGGAGTAGCAATTGTTGAAAAAGCCAAAGAACAATATTTAGAGTTTATAACAATTGATGATTTTTTAGCAGTACCAGGCAAAGGAATAAAGGTAAGTGTTAATAATCAGATTTATTATATTGGAAACAAACGATTGATGTTAGCACAATCCATTTCATTAGACGAAAAAAATGACATTGTTAATGAGTTAGCGACACAAGGGAAAACCCCTATGTATGTAGCGAATGAGCAACATATTATTGGGATTATTGCTGTAGCGGATCCAATAAAAGAAAGCAGTATTAAGGCTGTGAGCACATTAAAAAAATTGGGAAAACAAGTCGTTATGTTAACAGGGGATAATGAATTGACAGCCCATGCGATAGCAAAACAAGTGGGAATTGATACTGTTATTAGTGAGGTGTTGCCTGAAGATAAAGCGAAACAAATTGAAAATCTACAACAAAAAGGCAGGAAAGTTGGAATGGTAGGTGATGGTATTAATGATGCACCCGCTCTAGCACAAGCTGATATAGGGTTAGCCATTGGTAATGGAACAGACGTTGCCATTGAATCTGCAGATATTGTTTTAATGAATGAGGATTTAAAAACTGTTGCAACAGCGATAGAATTATCTGATGCAACCATGAGAAATATTAAAGAAAATCTATTTTGGGCATTTGGCTATAATATATTAGGTATTCCAGTAGCTATGGGAATTTTACATATTTTTGGTGGTCCATTACTTAATCCGATGATTGCTGGAGCAGCAATGAGTTTTAGCTCTGTATCCGTATTATTAAATGCTCTACGTTTAAAACGATTTAAAACGATTTAAAACTAAGCAAAAATAAAAAGAAGGAACGCAAAATTATTTTAACTTTGCGTTCCTTCTTTTTTTAATCTTTATTTTAGTATGATTCTAGAGGCTATTTTTTAGTACCAACCGTTGTTCATCCAAAATGCTTGAGCATTTTCCCATGAACCATAACGACCAGCAACATATTCATCTGCAACTTTTTCTTGATTTGCTGGAGAATAGTCACCGTTTAAGTAACTTGGGTCTAATTGATAACGTCCAATATGGTAACCGTTTGTTGCGTTATAGTCTCCACCAGATTCTTTTTGAGCAATCCATTCTTTTGCGCTAGATGTTGTAGCAGAAGTAGATGTAGATGCTTCTTGTTGAACTTCTTGTTGAACTTCTTGTTGTTCTTGTACTGGTTGGCTTGTTTCTTTAGTTGTTTCAGCAGGAGCAACTGTTGCTCTCCCATCTGTTTTAATTGTTAACTCTTGACCTGGGTGAATCAAGTTAATGTTACTGATATTATTATCTTTAGCAATTTGGTCAATATTATTGTTTGAACCAAAGAATTCAGTCGAAATTGATGAAAGTGTGTCTCCAGGTTTTACTGTATATACAGAATCTGCAAGTACTGTTGTACTGAATAATAAGCCTAAGGCAAAGGTACTACCAAATATAATTGTTTTTAGTGATTTCATAAAATTAAAAATCTCCTTTAAATGTTTGTTTTTATTTCGTTGTTATCCAACGACAAGATATACTTTACCATTGAATAATATTTCTTAGGTGAAAGAATGTGTTTAATTTGGTAACAAAATAAAGCAAAATATTACAAAAGTTGATACATAGAAATATTTTGATGTTCGTTATTAGCTAAATAAATTAGTTATGATTCCAATAGATTTATTTAACTAATTGTTTGTTAAAAGTTTTATAACATAAAGATAATCATATTTATAAGCATAATGTATGTGTATAGTTTATGAAATATATTTTATTATTAGATTAATTAATAAAAGGAATTATATTACATATGTTACTAATGAAAAAGAAGATGTTACATTAATGACTTTTAAAAAAACCATCGAAAAAATAAAAAAATAGGAAAAATCCTTTTTTTTCTACAAAATCTTTTGTAAAACCGGTTTTTTTTGAATATACTGTAAGTAATAGATATTTAAGGAGGATTGTTTATTATGTTAGTGGATTCTAATTTACCAGTAGAACGTGATAAATTACAAAATAGATTTGCTAGATTAGTAAAAGAAGACAGTGATATTATTGGTGCTTACTACAGTGGTTCAATAGGAGATAAAACAGAAGATTATTATTCAGATATTAATGCTCGAATTATTTTAAAACCAGGAATATTATTAGAAGAAAAACAACGTGATATTATTAGTGCGATTGGTGATTTTTTATTTGTTGAATTATTTGATTATAATCATTCGATTATTCATTATGCAACATTTATCAAGTTAGATTTAATGGTTTATACTTTAGAAATGTTAGAGCCAAGTATTGAATATAAATACATTGAAATTATAAAAGATGATGGCACATTAACTGATTTACATCATTTATCTCAATCAATGAATTATGTTGTGACACAAGAAGTATTTGATGTTGTCTTAAATCAGTATTATGCTGATTATTTTAATTTATATCGTGCATGGAGAAGAAATGAAAGAAATCATATTGAGTCAATCATATTATCAATTAAACAACATTTAGTTTCAATGTGGTATTTATCAAAAGGAGCAAAACCGAATGAATCAGATGATTGGAGACAGTATGAAGGAGATAAATCTCATTTATCACATTTAGAAAAAGAGTTCCTACTATCTTATACACCATTTGACATCGAAGAATTAGAAAGCTTTACAAGAGAAATTTCAATTTTAATGTTAGAAGCAAGTGAAAAAATAGCTGTATATGATGGACTACATTTTTCTAGACCTAACTTTATGAAAGTTCACGATCGTATTTCTTTTTCTGAAGAAGTGTAAAAAATAACCCTTAACTCATACTAGATGACTTAAGGGTTATTTTTATTTGATATAATAGTAGAAAATTTAATCCATTGCTGCTTGTGCTAATAAATTTAAATAGTTCCACGGACGATCAAAATGAGGTTGGAAGAAGAAGTCTGATAATGCTAAATCTTCAACTGTCATCTCATTTTGAACGGCTAAAGACAATGTGTTAGCTGACTGAGTGATATCATATTTAGACATTAATTGACCACCTAATATACGCTTAGTATCTTTATCAAATACCAGTTGCATCATAACTTTTTCTGTTGTAGGCATGAATTCTGGACGGTAGTTATCTTCTAAATATGCCATATCAGCATTAATCCCTTGAGTCAAAGCATTTTCTATTGTTAAACCAGTAGACCCAATTTTCCAACCAAATAAATACAAACCTGATGTTCCTTGAGTGCCTCGATAAGCTAGGGTTGGTTTTTTAATGTTTTTTCCAACTAATAAACCTTGTCTCACAGCGTTTGTTGCTAAAGGAATATAGTTATCTGACTGTGTTGGGTTATAGTGAACAATTGCACTATCACCTGCAGCAAAAATATCTGGCTGACTTGTTTGCATATACTCGTTCACTTTAATTGCACCATTAGGTAGTTTATCCACTTGATCACCTAATAATTCTGTCGAAGGTTTAAATCCAACACAAAGAATCACCATGTCTGCATCAAAAGATTTAGAAGCCGTATGTACTTTTTTCACATTAGATTGCTCATCAGACTCAAAGCGTGCAACATTTTCTCCTAATGCCAGTGTGACCCCTTGACTAAGTAATTCTTGTTCTAGTTTATCTGTAAAAGGTTTATCTAAATATTTATTTAAAATACGCTCCAGCCCATCTATCAAGGTGACTTCTTTACCTGATTCGACAAACGCTTCAACTAGTTCAATACCTATATATCCACCACCCACAACAACGATTTTTTTGGCATCTTTAGCAGAGTCGATGATTTTATTTGCTTGATTATAATTTTTACATAATAAAATATTATTGGCTTTAATTCCTGGAATAGGAGGGACAATAGGCCATGATCCTGTCGTCATTACTAATTTATCATATGACGTAATGCTTGTTTCATTTGTTTTCAAGTTGACAGCTGTCACTTGTTTAAGTTCAGTATCGATGGATGTCACATTATGCTCCATGTTTACTGTAGCACCTAGAGAAGCTAGCTCCTCAGGATTTGAGTAGAATAAGTCTTGCGCATTTTTGACAACGCCACCAACATAGAGTGCGATTCCACATGATAGGAACGACACATTATCGTTTCTTTCATAGACAATCACTTCTGCTTCTGGTGATTCTTTTAAAATACTTTTTACTGCTGATGTCCCTGCATGAGTACATCCTATAACAACAACTTTCATTGTATCCATCCTTATATGTATGATTTATCACAAATATATCTATATGTGACATGTGCAAAATATAACAGAAAGTAAAATCAATGTATAACATTATGCTTGTGAATGACAAAGTATAAAAAGGGGTGTTAATAAAATTTCATGCTCATTAAATATCAAGTGTTTTGTTTTATATAGAGTTAGTTATGTAACATGAATGAACAGGTATTAAAAAAGATGTCTATTCTCTTTTTTTATAAAAAATTCACAATATTATATGATATATCAAATATTTTTTTTAATGTTTTACTTTATAAAAGATATATCTTATTTTATAATGGATAGTAAAGATAATGAGATAAGGAGTGGGTATCATGTTAAAATTTCCAGCTAATTTTTTATGGGGATCAGCAGCATCAGCACCTCAAACAGAAGGGCATTCATTAGGTAATGGAAAAAGTGCGACAACGTGGGATAAATGGTTTGAGTTAAATCCTGAGAAATTTCATGCAAATGAAGGACCAGAAAACACGTCTAATGTGTATGAGGAATACATTAATGATATTAAACGAATGAAAGAGATTGGATTAAATTCTTATCGTACCTCTATTTCATGGGCAAGATTGCTACCGGATGGGAAAAAGATTAATCAAGAAGCTGTGATGTTTTATCGAGATTACTTTCAAAAAATGTTAGATGAAGGGATTCATCCAATCGTTAATTTGTTTCATTTTGATATGCCTTGGTGGCTAATGGAAAAAGGTGGTTGGGAGACAAGGGAATCAGTCGAAGCATTTCATTTTTATGCTAAAACAGCCTTTGAGTTATTTGGTGATTTGGTGAGTGATTGGGTAACATTCAATGAACCACTCGTTCATATTGAATGTGGGTATTTATATGGTTATCATTACCCAGCTATTGTTGATTTTAAAAAAGCGATTCAGGTTGGCTTTCATACACTGATGGCACATGTTTATGCAGTTAAAGCATTTCGTGATACTCAAAATAATGGAAGAATTGGTATTGTATTAAACGTGACACCTACATATGCTAAAAGTGATAGAAAACAAGATCAAGAAGCAAAAAGAAAAGCAGATTTATTAATAATAAAAAGTTTTTTAGATCCATGTGTATTAGGAATTATTCCAGCTGAATTAAGTGAATTATTATTAGAAAATGATTTAACTCCAGATAGTTTACCAGATGATAAAAAAGTTATTTCTCGTAACCTTGTTGATTTTATTGGGATAAATTATTATCAACCAATGAGAGTTCAAGCACCTAGAGAAATTCGACACCCAGCGATTTTCCCAACAAATTTTTATGAGTCGTACGATTGGCCTGAGAAGAGGGTTAACCCTTATCGTGGATGGGAAATTTATCCAGAAGCGATGTATGATGTGGCTATAATGATGAAAGACGATTATGGCAATATTCCTTGGTATGTATCAGAAAATGGGATGGGAGTCGCAGATGAAGAGCGTTTCATGGATGAATCTGGTATGATAATAGATGATTATCGAATTGAGTTTATGAAAGAGCATTTAGAATACCTACATCGAGGAATTGAAGAAGGTAGCAATTGTTTTGGTTATCATACATGGACATTTGTAGATTGTTGGTCATGGCTAAATGGTTATAAAAATCGTTATGGTTTTTATCGTATTGATTTAGAAAACAATTATAAACGTTCATTGAAGAAAAGTGGGCTATGGTTTAAAGAATTATCAAAAAGTAATGGATTTTGAGGTGATGACATGACAAATTTAGCCGTATTTGATATAGGAGGTACAGCTGTAAAATGTGGATTATGGGAAAATGATCAATTATCTTACCAATCTAAATTTATAACATCTAAAACATTGGATGATTTAGTAATAAATATGAAAAAAGTAATAAATCACTATCCTGTTGATATAGAAGGAATTGCCATTAGTGCACCTGGTGCTGTAAATGCCAGTACAAGAAAGATTGAAGGGATTAGCGCAGTGAAATACCTGCATAATTGTTCTATTTTTGATATTTTTGAGAAGGCATTTCGTCTACCTGTTAGAATTGAAAACGATGCAAATTGTGCAGGAATCGCAGAAATGAGTTTAGGCGTAGGAAAAGATATAGAAAATGCTTTATTTGTTGTTTTGGGAACAGGTGTAGGTGGAGCTGTATTTATCAATGGCTCGTTGTATAAAGGATCCCATTTATTTGGTGGAGAATTCGGATTGATGAAAAATCATACTAATCAGATATTAAGTGAAACAGGAACAATAGTCCGAGTAGCAGAAGCTTACTATAAAAAAACTGGTGAAAAAGTGGATGGAAAACAATTATTTGAATTAGCAAAGAAGAAAGACTCATTAGTCTTAGCATTATTAGACACTATGTATGAAAATATTGCACAAATACTTTATGATTTACAGGTTGCACTTGATCCAGAAATGATTATTATTGGCGGTGGTATTTCTGAACGTAAAGAAGTAATTGATGAACTTGAAAAACGATTGTATCATAATCTAGCAAGTGTTCATTTACCAAATATTATGCCGCAAATAGCAGCATGTCAATTTAGAAATGATGCCAATTTAATTGGCGCTGCGACAAATTATCTAAATACTATATAAAAAAACCACATAGAGTGGTTTTTTTATATAACAGAAAACGCGTATGTTGTTTTCCATGTTTTAATTTGTTGCTTTTCTAAATCAATGCTTCCTAAGTTTGGGTGATTAACGATATCTGGAAGCTCCTGTGTTTCAATGGCAATCCCTAATTCAGAACGCATTTTTTTGCCAGAAACAGATTGATTCATTTCAAAACCTGTTGTGGAAAAAATAACGACAGCTTGACGATTAGAAGAGATGCTAATGGTTCTTCCGTTACTTGGCTCACTTAATATAATTTGTGGTTGATTATCTTGTAATAAAAAAGCATCATCAAGACCAAGTGAAAGCTCTCTTAAAGCGTGACTTAATAATCGTGGGTTTCTAAAATCATAACCGCTATTATCAACATTTAGTAGCTGTCCTGTTGGGATACTTTCATGGTCAGTTTCTAAGCGTTTATCTGATTGGATTTGTAGCATATGATTTGTAATGTCTTTTTTTGCTTGACCGTTTAAATTAAAATAAATATGATTTGTTGGATTAACAATAGTATTACTATCTGAATGAACACTTGTTGTCATTTCAATCGAATCACTTGTTACTTTATAAGAATTTTTGACATAAATTGGTCCAGGGTAGTCAGTTAAGGTATCCTTTAACATAAAATGAACAGTGATTGAATCTTTTGCTACTTCAACATCAAACAACCAAAATTGATGCCACCAACCGTTACTCCCACCGTGTAAATGATGATTTCCATTATTTTTTTCAAATTGTTTATGGTTCCATATACCATTTTTGATTCGTCCGGCAACAGGTCCTACAAGTGCTCCAAATTGAGCTGTGTCAGTTAGTATTTCTTGTGGTGTATCTGGAGAAAGTAGGATATTTTCTTTTTTTCCTTGTTTATCAGGAATAATCCATTCTTGAATTCGAGCTCCAAAGTCAACAAACGTTACAGTATGATCTTTTACGGATACTGTGACATAATGAATATCCGTCGCTTCATCATGTTTAATAGTATAATTCATCTTTGTTCCTCCCAAATTTTTTTAAATAATCCATTGTAATCTCTTCTGTATTTTGAATGCAGTGTACTCTTTTGTTATTAGAGTAGTCTTGTGTTAAAAAAAGTAGCAGAGAAGAGTTATGGTTTAAGTCAGTTTTATGATCGACTATCATGATATCACTAGATTGATTGCTTAAATCATCTAAAGTAAGAATATTGGTTTCATAATTTAGACCCAATTTTTTTAATACGTCTTTTGCAAGAGGATTGTTTGAATAACAATTTATTTTAATCGATAAATGTTCCATCTCATTAAACAAATTTTCAATTCCTGGATAAAGGTCTTCAAAATTAAGTTTAGTTAAACAAGTTGAATAATAGTCATTTTTCTTTTTAATAATGTCCTCTTTTTGATTTATATTTAAATATAAAAGTGAGTGTAACCAATCATTTTTTCTAAAAATAATTTGTTCCTCATAAGATAGATTATCTGGCAAAAAAATATTAAAAAAATTAAAAGCGTATAAAAAGCTTTCATAGTGAATATGTGTCGTATCTGTGATGATACCATCTAATGCGAGTGTGACAGTAGAAAACACTTGTTAGCACCTCTTTATCATATAGTTGTAAAACTTACTATTATAATAGCTATTTTAACGAAAAAAAAGACAATTGTCACTTGGATAGTAAAAGGATAATTAGATTAACTATAATTATGTTTTATGTATTATATGTATTGTTTGATATTGACAGTCAGTTGTTTTAGGTTATATTTGACTTGTATATATCCTTAGATTATAATTATTATAAATAAGGTTTTAGTTAATCTAGAATCAAAAATTAAATGGAGGGTATTATTATGTCATTAATTGGAAAAGAAGTTGAAGAGTTTAAAGCACAAGCTTACCATAAGGGAGAATTTATTTCTGTTTCTAATGAGGATTTTAAAGGGAAATGGAGTATTTTGTGTTTTTATCCAGCTGATTTTACATTTGTTTGTCCTACAGAACTTGAAGATTTACAAGACCAATATGCAACATTAAAAAGTTTAGGGGTAGAAGTTTATTCTTGTTCAACAGATACACATTTTACGCACAAAGCATGGCATGATACATCTGATGCTATTGGTAAAATTGAATATATTATGATCGGAGATCCCTCACATGTTATTTCACGTCAATTTGATGTATTAGATGAAGCGGCAGGGGCAGCACAACGTGGTACATTTATTATTGATCCTGATGGTGTGGTTCAAACCATTGAAATTAATGCTGATGGTATAGGTCGTGAAGCAAGTATCTTAGTAGATAAAATTCGTGCAGCTCAATATGTTAGAGAAAATCCGGGAGAAGTATGTCCTGCTAAATGGAAAGAAAATGGTGAAACATTAAAACCAAGTTTTGATTTAGTTGGAAAAATATAAGGAGAAAAACATGTTAGATAATGAAACAAAAGTACAATTAAAACAGTATTTAGAATTACTTGAATCAGATATTGAGTTTAAAGCTAGTTTAGATGAGAGTGAGTCATCTAATAAAGTACGAGAATTTTTGACTAGTGTTTGTGAATTATCGCCACGTCTAACTCTTGTAGAAAGTAGCCTGAAAAGAACGCCAAGTTTTGAAGTCAATCACCCCGGTCAAACAAGTGGTATATCGTTTGCTGGACTTCCGCTAGGACATGAATTTTCTTCTTTTATATTGGCTTTATTACAAGTTAGTGGGCGAGCACCTAAAGTAGAAGAATCTGTCATTAAAACCATCAAAAAAATAGATCAACCATTATCATTTGAAACGTTTGTGAGTCTAACTTGCCATAATTGTCCAGATGTGGTTCAAGCACTAAACATTATGAGTGTTGTTAATCCAAACATTTCTCACACGATGATTGAAGGCGGTATGTATCAAGACGAAGTTGATGATAAAAAAGTCATGGCTGTACCTACTGTTTTTCTAAATGATGAAGAATTCTCAAGTGGACGTATGGAATTAAGTACTATTTTAGAAAAAATTCTTGGTAGTGTTGATATCAGTGATATTGATCAAGAAAATTCGTACGATGTGCTTGTTATTGGTGGGGGTCCTGCCGGTGGAGCAGCTGCCATTTACGCAGCAAGAAAAGGTATTCGTACAGGAATGGTAGTTGATACATTTGGTGGACAAGTGATGGATACATTAGGCATTGAAAATGTCATCGGAACTCCTTATATAGAAGGTCCACAACTGATGAATAAAGTGGAAGAACATGTTAATCAATACAATGTAGATATCATGAAAAATCAACAAGCAACTGACATTCAAAAAAATGAGTTTGTCGAAGTATCTCTGAAAAGTGGCGCAGTGATAAAAACAAAATCATTGGTTATCTCAACTGGTGCTAGATGGCGAAACATCAACGTACCTGGTGAAAAAGAATTTAAAAATAAAGGGATTGCCTATTGCCCTCATTGTGATGGACCGCTTTTTGCTGGAAAAGACATTGCAGTTATTGGTGGAGGAAATTCTGGTATTGAAGCGGCAATTGATTTAGCAGGCATGGGAAAACATGTGTATGTTTTAGAATTTTTACCTGAGTTAAAAGCCGATAAAGTATTACAAGATAAATTATATTCATTACCCAATGTTACGGTAATAACGAATGCTGCCACAAAATCAATCGAAGGAACCGATAGTGTAGAGTCACTGGTTTATGAAGATGTTGTAACAAAAGAAGAACATCGTTTAGATGTTAAGGGAGTCTTTATTTTAATTGGATTAATCCCTAATACTGAATGGTTACCAGAAATGATTGATACTACAAATCGTGGTGAAATTATCGTTGATGATCATGGTATGACTAATATACCAGGAATATTTGCTGCAGGAGATTGCACAAACAGTGCCTATAAGCAAATAGTTATTTCAATGGGGAGTGGAGCAACCGCTGCTTTAGGAGCGTTTGATTATTTAATTCGTCAATAAAGCAAATAAAACTGATTTCTATTGTGAAATCAGTTTTTTGTATCTGCTATTATGTTTTACATAGTAGCTGGACTATGATATACTATTTTTAGTAGTTGGTATAACATACTAGTGGAGGAGCAAATGAAACAAACGCAATTATTAAAGGGAATATTAGAAGGCTGTGTGTTATCAGTATTGAAAGAAAACACGACCTATGGCTATGAGTTAGTTCAACAATTAATTCAATTTGGGTTTACTGATTTAAGTGCGGGAACAGTGTATCCTTTACTACAAAAATTAGAAAAACAAAACATGATTTCTGGAGAATTAAGGGCCTCACCAGATGGTCCTAATCGTAAATATTATTCACTCACTGAATATGGAGTAAGCAGACTAGACGAGTTTAATGATCAATGGGAAAATCTCAGTGATATTGTGAATGTCATACTAAAAAGGGGATAAGTTAATGATAGAAAAAATGATTGAAAAGAATAATGAGTTAAGGGATAAATTAACACCTGAAAATAAAAAATATTATGAAAAAATATTATTATACACACGGTTTAAAGGATTATTTGGAGATGATGAGCTAATCGAAACGGTATTATTAAATATGTTGTATGACTTAATCGATGCACAAGAATCAGGTATTTCGGCTGAAGATTATTTTGGTAGAAAGCCTAAACAATATTTAGACGAATTATTTAAAGAGATGCCACAAGTACCTTTAAGTAAAAAGTTGTCTATATTTTATATGGTATTTGGAATTAGTTCAGGTTTTTCATTATTTAGTACTCTCACACAAAAAAATCCTTCAATAAATATTTTGACAATTATATTGAATGGATTACTGAGTATATTATTAGTGTTTAGTGTATTTAAATATTTGGAAAAAATGACGTTTAAAGTCAGTAAGCAATCAAAAATTCTAGAATATATCGGTACTTTTGTTATTGGCGGATTATTAACAGTAGGCTTCATTGGTTCTGTTATGATAGGCAATAAGTTTTTATCTCTTCCAGTTCCCTTATATGTATCGATGGTTGTTATAGTGTTAATAATGATAGTTGTGTCATATTATATTATCAAGAGAAAAAACAAGCCTTATTATAGTTATTTAATTTTTGGATGGGGAATTACTTTTTTTACTACAGTAAGTAGATTGCCACAGACACAAAAATGGTTTGAATCAGAGCCTGTCATGATAGGAAGTATCATAGTGATATTATTAAGTAGTTTTTTAACAGCTAGATTTTCTCAAAAAGCTATTTTAAATGAGGATAAATAAAAAAACTCGCCATAAATTTGGCGAGTTTTTTTGTTGTTCTATTTTAACCAACTATTTACTTTATCTTGATTATTATCAACCCATTCTTTAGCAGCTACTTCAGGGCTTTCACCTTCATTAATTGCTAACATGACTTTACCCATGTCTTCGGTTGTCCAGTTGAAGTTTTTTAGGATTTTATAAGCTTCTGGCGAATCATCTTTCAACCCTAAACGAGTAAATGTATTGATTTGTTCAGGAGCACCCATCGCTTCTTTAGGATCTTCTAAATATTTTAAATCATATTTAGAGAACATCCAATGAGGAGTCCAACCTGTAATAATAATTGGTTCTTTATTTTTGATCGCTTGATCAAGAGCAACTACCATTGCTCCAGAAGAAGATGTCTCAACTTTCCAATCATTTAAGTTTGGATAAGCTTTAATTGTATTATTAGCAGCTGTTACGACTCCAGCTCCAGGTTCAATTCCTGTGATAGTTTTATCAGCTTGGTTTGATAAATCTTCAATAGAAGAAACATCCATATAACTAGGAACAACTAAACCAACTTTTGCTCCGTCTAAATTTGGACCAAGAATATCGATTTTGTCTTTATATTGATCAGCTTGAGCTTTATGAGTGCTAGGCAACCAAGCAGACACACTAGCATCAGCTTTTCCTGTTGCAACAGATTCCCACATAATAGCATTATCTAGTGGCGTTGTTTCAACGTCAAATCCTTGACGTTTCAATACTTCTGCTAATACATGTGTTGAGGCAACTTCTGAATCCCATTCAACATAAGCCAAGTTAATTTTTTTATCACTTGATTTATTTGAAGATAGGAACATAGATGACCCAATGGCAGCAACTAAAACTGCAACAGCTGCAATAATTGTTACTTTTTTCTGCTTAGGATTTGTGGCTTTTGCTTTTTTAGCACGTGGTTTATTAACATATTGTGTGAATCGATCGATGATAATCGCTAAAATAACTAAAGCTAAACCATTAACGAATCCATTCCCAACTTGAGCTCTTTGTAAAGCAGATAATACGCCACGACCTAAACCAGGAGCACCAATCATTGATGCAATAACAACCATTGATAGAGCAAGCATCGTTGTTTGATTAATACCGGCTAAAATAGTACTTTTTGCTAGTGGCAATTCTAATTTAAATAATTTTTGCTTCCCTGTACTACCAAATGAATCGGCCGCTTCGACTAATTCCTCTGGTACTTGGCGAATACCTAAATTCGTGAAACGAACAGTTGGTGGTAATGCGAAGATAACTGACGCAAAAACCCCTGGAACCATCCCAATACCAAAGAATGCAACAGCTGGAATTAAGTAAACAAAACCAGGCATTGTCTGCATAAAGTCTAAGATAGGAGTTAAAATGGCTTGAGCTTTATCACTTTTAGCCATTAAAATTCCAAGCGGCACACCAATAATAATAGAGAGAACACTTGAAATCAAAACTAGTGTCACTGTATTCATTAAATCAGCCCAGAGACCTTGGTTTAAAATAAACAATAGACCAAGGAATGTGAAAACAGTTAGCCCTTTTTTCTTATCCGAAATATAGAAAGCTAGAGCAGTCATTAAGATAATGAAAATCAGTGGTGGAATGGCAGTTAATAAATTTGTCATGCCTCCCATTACTTGTTTCCCTAGATTTTCAATTAAAGCAAATAATCCTGAAAAGGTATTTGTAAACCAATCTGTGATATTTTCTACCCAGTCTGCAACTGGTAAAGCATTCATAAGTATACTATTCATTATCCATCACCTCATTTTCATCAGTTGTTTCAGCTAGTGCTTCAATCACGCTTCCTCGAATCACAACACCTAACAAGCGATCGTTATCTTCATTGTCAACAACAGCTAGTGGTGTTGGAGAATCATAGATGAGAGGGAAGATATCACTAATTAGCATATCTTTTTCCACTGTAATAATATTTTTATCTAAGACATCATGTAGTGTTTGTTTGTTTTTTCTAGCCTCTGCAGCAGCATCTGCTGTAATTGTTCCAAGTAATTCACGTTTTTTATTTACAGCAACTAACATACTGACTTCTTCACTTCTCATACGTTGTAAGGCAACGTTTGGTCCGTCAATATCAAGATTAGTTGTTATTGCAGGCACCATGATATTTTGTGCTGTTAAGACTTTTGAGCGGTCAACATCTTCAACGAATTCACGGACATAATCATTAGCTGGATTTGTTAGGATTTCTTCACCAGTACCAATTTGCATAATTTGACCATCTTTCATTAAAGCAATTCTATCACCAATTCTTAAAGCTTCATTTAAATCATGGGTGATAAAGATGATGGTTTTTTTCACTTTATCTTGCAATTCAATTAACTCATCTTGCATTTCACGACGAATTAATGGATCAAGAGCTGAAAAGGCTTCGTCCATTAATAAAATCTCTGGATCATTTGCTAAGGCACGTGCTAATCCTACACGTTGTTGCATTCCGCCAGATAATTGATCAGGGTATTGATCTTTAAAAGTAAGTAAACCAGAATTTTCTAATGCTTTTTCGGCACGTTGTTGTCGTTCTTCTTTTTCAACACCACGAATTTCTAAACCATATTCTGTATTTTCTAAAATAGTACGATGAGGAAACAGTCCAAAGTTTTGGAATACCATGCTCATTTTATGACGACGAACTTCTCTTAATTCTTCCTTATCAAGTTTGGCAATATCTTGTCCGTCAATATAAATATCACCAGAAGTTGGTTCAATAATTCGATTGATTAGACGAATTAAGGTTGACTTTCCACTACCAGAAAGCCCCATGATAACGAAAATTTCGCCTTCTTTGACATCAAAATTAACATCATATACACCAACAGTTGCCCCAGTTTCTTTGACAATATCTGTTTTAGATTTTTTTTCTTTTACCATTTGTAAAGCAACCTGTTGTTGTTGTTTTTTACCAAATATTTTGGTTAAATTTTCAACTTTTACTTTAGTCATTATAAATCTCCTTTATATAAATTCTCTCTCTAACGAAAGTGACCACATAATATTATAATAGAATGGTCACTTTGTCAAAGGTAAAAAAGCCTTATTATCATATTTTCTGAAAATGAAATGATAATAAGGCTTGATATAACTAGGATTCAGATGGATAAAAAAAATTTGAGAGACGTTGTTTTGAAAATTCATCTCCGATGAAATATAAAATGTCACCAGCAGTTATTTTTGCATATGGACCAGGTGATATGAGAAGCTGTTGGTCATGTAATATAGCGACAACTGTTGCGGATGTTTCTTGCCATAGATTTAAGTCTTTGATGGTTTGATTGAGATACTTTGCTTCTTTTGTTAAAAGTAGCTCAGATGGAAGAAGTGGATTGGCATGATTGATTTTTTTTGTTTGAGAAACAAGTAAATTTGCTAAATCAGTCAATTCATCCAATTCTTTCTTTTGTTTTTGAATGTGTGTTAATAAATCTTGTTTAATCTCTTCAATATTTTGGACATCTTTATATTGAGATAAGAAAGAGGTAGCTTTATCTTTTGACGCAACAATAACACCACTGCCATGTTTTGCCTCCATAATCCCGACATCAACTAAAATATTAACTGCTTTTCTAGCTGTTTCAGGAGAGACGCTAAATGTATTTGCTAGTGTTGATCTAGCATGTACTTTATCTCCAACTTTATAATAATTTGAGTCAATTCGTTCAGCAATTTCAATTGCAACCTGTTGGTATTTTGGTAAAATGATTTTTTTATGTCTTGCCATATATTTCGATCCTTTCTGAGTGAACTATTAGGGCTATCGTACTAAAAATAGAATAAAAAAGCAAAAGTAGTAAGAAAGTAAATTTACTTAAATAGCCATATAAATTCTTTTCTTTGTTAAGCAAATGTATTCTTTGTATATGTTGGATAAATTAATTAAAATCATGTGTCTACTATAGAATGAGATAGCGTTCTGATATAATAATTTAATCATAATGTTGTCATTTTTAATGAATGTTTCTTTCTTTTTAAGTGAGAGAAATTTCTTTATCTTGTTAAACAAAAAAAATGATGATATGGTTATTCTTTAATAGTGAAGTTCCAAGTGAAAGGAATGAAAAAAGTATGTCTGAACAAAAAAGACAAGAAGAAAAATATTTAAAAATGACCTATCAACAATTACTGCATACTCAAAAAACATTAAGTGAATGGTTAGAAGAGACAAAGCATTCTGGTCAGAGTATGATGAGTAAAATTACGGAAGATATTAAGCTAAATGTTGATGGTATATCGGATAAATTAGATAGTTTTTCTCAAATTGAAATGAAAAATCGCGAAATTGATCAATATAATATAAAAATAAGAAATGGAGAAATAACTTTAGATAAAGTTGAACGTTTGTTAGAAAAACCTTACTTTGGGAAGATAAAAGTTGATTTTTTAGATGAAGAAGAACCAGAGTCATTTTATATAGGCATGCATGGCTTTTCTGATGAAAATAATGATAATTTGATTTATGATTGGCGTTCTCCTATTGCAGAATTGTTTTATAATAATGAGTTAGGTTCATCATCTTATCAAGTAAGAGGAAATACGATTGAAACATCTATTGAAGAAAGACGTCAGTTTGTGATAGAAAAAGATAAATTGTTAACGTATTTTGATACGATGGTTTCTATTCAAGATGATGTATTGTTAAGTGCTTTAGCTAAAGATGATACACAAAAAATGCAAGATATCACTGCTACTATTCAAAAAGAACAAAATGTGATTATTCGTGACACAAGTACGCCTTATATGTTAGTTAATGGAGTAGCTGGTAGTGGGAAAACATCAGCTATCATGCAACGGATCGCGTACTTACTATATAATATGCAAGATGAAATTACCTCTGATGATGTGTTGATACTGTCTCCAAACAAAGCATTTATACAATATGTATCAGATGTTTTGCCATCATTAGGTGAAAAAAATCCAAGAAATATGACATTACTACAATTTGCTCAAAATTATATGGGGAGACAAATCGAATCAGAAGAAACGTATTTTAAACGTATCTCAAAAGAATCGGTTTCAAAAGAAACAACCTATTTAAGAGATGATCAATTTATCCATTATATAAAGAATAATGTGTACCATGAATTTAAGAAAGATCGCTTATTCAAAGATATTATGTATCGAGATAAGGATATTATTTCAAAGGAACAGATTAGACAATTGTTTGATGAAACACCACAAAATAGTCCACATGTAGATAGAATACAAGGAGTAAAGCAGAGGTTATTGAGTGGATGGAATCAGCGACTCATTCAACAATCTCGTACTAAAAAAATTCATGATCAAGTTATTTCGTTGACAGAAGATCAACAAGAAAAATATTTTGGTCACCTGATTCAAGACGATTCAGAAAAAAGTTTAACACGTTATGCAGAACAATTGTTACGAAAAAAATATAAAAAAGTGACACAGCAAATTAATCGCTATCGTTGGTTAAATCAAGAGGTCTTATTTCATGAATTATTTGAAGGATTTTCAGGGAGTATATATAAAAGACAAATGTCACCAATTACATTGGATGAGGCTATTGTATTATTAACTATTAAGCACTTTTATGTGGAAAGATTAACTATGCCAAATATGCGATTTGTTTTGGTAGACGAGGTGCAAGATTATACACCAGCGCAACTCCAGTTTTTATTATTGCTTTTTCCAAAAAGCGACTTCACCATGGTAGGAGACGAAAACCAAGCTATTTTTAACACTAGTACACCTTTTAAACAAATTAAGACACTTTTTTCAGTTGATGATAAAGAGGTAACAACCTATCAATTGTTAACGAGTTACCGTTCTACAGGAGCGATTACTAAAGCGTTTAATGAATTGTCACTATCAAAAAATGCGACGATTGTCCCAATTCGTCCACAAGGAGTTGCACCGCAATTAATCAAATATAATCAACCATCAGAGATTAAAGAAGTAGTGGCTAACGTATTGAGTCAGTTAGATGGTGAAAAATTGACGGTATTAGTGAAAACAGAGCATGAAAAAGAGATCATAGAAACATTCTTTGATGAAGAAACACAGGTTCATGTCACTAGTATTAATCTAGCGAAAGGGCTAGAATTTGATAATGTATTATTATTAAATGCTTCGGCGGCTCATTTTACCACTATTCGAGATCAAAAAATATTATATACTGCTTTCTCTCGCGCGATGAATCATTTATTTATTGGCTATGAAAAATCATTAACACCTTTATTGGCTTATTTAGAAAAATAAAGATAGACAGGCTACTTTTTTCCCACTAGACTGGGAAGTAAGTAGTCTTTTTTGAGGAGGAAAAATAAATGGTGGGCTGGATTTATTTTTTTATTATCATCTTTGCCAATAGTATTGGTGCTATATCTGGTATGGGTGGGGGAGTGATTATAAAACCTTTATTTGATACATTAGGATTTCATGACATTTTAAGTATTTCATTTTACTCAACGGTAGCTGTTTTAAGTATGTCGATTGTCTCAACAATCAGGCAAGCACAAAATGGAATTAAAATAAATTGGTCGTTTGCTCTATGGTTATCATTTGGCTCTGTCTTAGGAGGTATTCTTGGAAGTTTAGGGTTAGATAAATTAGTTAGTCTCTTGTCATCAGAAAAGATAGTTTCACTGATACAAATTATTCTTATTATGGCAACATTGATATTTTCATATTTATATAGTAAAAATCAGTGGAAAGGACAGCATTTCACGGGAGTATTCACAATTTTAATATGTGGGTTATTTTTAGGAGCCATTGCTAGTTTTTTGGGAATAGGTGGCGGACCTTTAAATGTTGCTATGTTAATGTTGTTATTTGGTATTCCGATAAAAAATGCCACAGTGTACTCAATTGTGACTATTCTATTTTCTCAGTTATCCAAAATAGTAACTATTCAATTTAGTACAGGTTTTTCACACTTTGATTTAAACTTGTTAATTTATATTATACCAGCTGGAATTATTGGTGGATTTTTAGGTGCTTATTTAAGTCAAAGCGTATCATCAGAAAAAGTGACGACAATTTATCAATTTGTGATAATTGGTGTCCTTCTTGTCAATTGTTATAATGCTTATAAATTGTTTTTATAAAAAAATTAACCTTTATCATATAATTGTTCTTTTTTGTCAGTTGAAATGCATTAAATAAAAGTTTGTGGACTTGTATGTGCGTTAGAATAACTCTTATAAAGAAGTTTTATAACACTGGGGGTTATGATAATGTATACAAGTAATGGAAATTATGAAGCGTTTGCTCGACCAAAGAAACCAGAAAGAACAGATAACATTTCAGCTGTCTATTTAGTAGGATCAGGATTAGCCTCATTATCTGCAGCAGCTTTTTTAATCAGAGATGCTCAATTACCAGGTAATAAAATTACGATTTTAGAAGAGTTACCACTTCCAGGTGGATCTCTTGATGGGATTGACAAAGATCATTATGGCTTTGTTATACGTGGCGGTCGTGAGATGGAAAATCACTTTGAATGTTTATGGGATTTATATCGTTCAGTTCCATCGTTAGAGGTAGAAAATGCCTCAGTATTAGATGAATTTTATTGGTTAAATAAAGAAGACCCAAACTCATCAGAATGTCGCTTGATTCATAGTCAAGGTGTTCAATCAGATACCGATGGAAAATTCACATTGACTGAAAAAGGGCTTAAAGAAATTATCTCACTGTGTTTAACTAAGGAAGATGATTTACAAGATAAAAGAATTGATGAAGTCTTTTCACAAGAATTTTTTGACTCAAACTTTTGGAAATACTGGTGTACAATGTTTGCTTTTGAAAACTGGCATTCAGCAATGGAAATGCGACGCTATTTAATGCGTTTTGTTCATCATATTGATGGCTTAGCGGATTTTAGTGCATTGAAATTCACCAAATACAATCAGTATGAGTCTCTAGTGATGCCATTAGTTGACTATTTAACTGAGCAAGGTGTGACAGTCCAATACAATACAAAAGTTGATAATATCATTGTGAATTGTGCTAACAATCAAAAAATAGCTGAAAAATTAGAATTGATCGTAGATGGGAAAGAACAAACAATTGAGTTAAAAGAAGACGATTTAGTGTTTGTAACAAATGGTTCAATCACTGAAAGTTCAACATATGGTACACAAACAACACCAGCACCAATTCCAAGTAAAGAAGATCTTGGAGGTAGTTGGAATCTATGGAAAAAATTAGCAGAACAATGTGACGAGTTTGGTCATCCAGAAAAATTCTGTGAAAATTTACCAAGTGAGAGCTGGGTAGTGTCTGCTACAATCACAACATTAGATAAAAAAATAGCACCATATCTTGAAAATATCAGTAAAAGAGATCCTTATTCAGGTCGAGTTGTAACAGGTGGGATTGTGTATTCTGAAGATTCAAATTGGCGTCAAAGTTACACTATTAATCGTCAACCACACTTTAAAAAACAACCTAAAGATGAGTTAGTTATCTGGTTTTATGCATTGTGTTCAAACAAAGATGGAAATTATGTAAAAAAACCAATTACTTCATGTACTGGTGAAGAAATAGCGAAAGAATGGTTGTATCATATTGGGGTACCCGTTGAAAAAATTGATGATTTAGCTAAAAATTCTGTCAATGTGGTCCCAACTTATATGCCATTTATTACGTCTTACTTTATGCCAAGAGCAAATGGGGATAGACCATTAGTTGTACCAAATGGGTCTAAGAATTTAGCATTCATTGGGAATTTCGCAGAAACTAAACGAGACACAGTCTTTACGACAGAGTATTCTGTTAGAACAGCAATGGAAGCTGTGTATGAATTAATGGATGTGGATAGAGGAGTACCAGAAGTGTTTGCTTCAGCATTTGACATCCGTACGTTACTTCGTGCGACTTATTACTTAACAGATAAGAAAACTCTCCCTGAAATAAAAGTTCCTTGGTTAATGAGCAAAGTTGAAAAACATGAACTTAAAAAAATTCAAGGTACATTTGTCGAAGAGCTATTAAAAGATAACCATTTATTATAAATAAAAAAGCAACTCCGTTTTAATTTGGAGTTGCTTTTTCTATATTTCTCTTAGTTGCTTTAAAATATCTGTAGCAGTTTGAGTATTCATGTGAGATGCTTGTCTTAATTTTTCAGTGACCTGTTCTATTTCATCCCCAACAGCCCCAACTTGGATAGCAAGAGAACTAGCATGTAGTTTCATATGTCCTTTTTGGATGCCGTCACTAACAAGAGCTTTTAAGGCAGCCAAATTCTGTGCTAAACCAACTGATACTATCACTCTAGCCAGTTCTTGTGAATCTGTAATACCCAACATATCAAGATTAGCTTTAGCCATAGGAAGGACAGAGATTGCCCCCCCGACAGTCCCGATAGACACAGGTAACGTTAATTCACCAATAAGAGAATCATCGTTTACGTGCCAATCTGCCATACTTTGGTAACGTCCATTACGACAAGCATAAGCATGAGCAGCGGCAGATACAGCACGTGGGTCATTTCCAGTTGCGATGACAACAGAATCAATCCCATTCATAATGCCTTTATTATGTGTGACTGCACGATACGTATCAAGATTAGCATATCTAGTAGCTTGTACAATCCGGTGAGCAATTTCTTTTCCGTTTGTCGTTTTACTATCCAAGTGACTAAAAGGAATCGAGCATGTTGCAGTGACCAATGATTCGGTATTATAGTTACTTAAAATAGACATTAGAGCTTCTCCATCAATTAATTCTGAGATAAAAGGTGTGACGCCTTCTAATATCGTGTTGATAATATTAGCTCCCATAGCATTTCCAACATTAATCAGTAGATAGACAGTGAAAAAAGTTTCGTCATTTTCATCTTTAAATATTGAGCATTCAATGTTCTGTAAGCCACCACCACGTTTCACGATGGAAGGGTGAGAGAGATTAGCGACTTTTTTAATTTCTTCTAAATGTGATAGTAGCATTTTTTGAGCAGTTTCAAGATTTTCAACACCGGTGAAAATAATTTGCCCTCTTTTTAAGTAACTTGTGATAGATGTTTCAAAGCCATTTGGACGAGTCATTTTAGCAGCATAACTACAAGCAGCGATAACAGAAGGCTCTTCAACTACCATGGGGACGGTTTTTTCTTTTCCATCAATGATAAAATTTAGTGCTACTCCTAAAGGTATAGGAAATTGAGTCAACTGATTTTCTATTAGAGAATTAGCAACATCTTCATCTAATGGCATATTTTTTTTAAACAAAGAATAATCTTCTTGACTTAAGAGCTGTGCATTTAATAAAGTTGCTAATCGTTCATCTCGTGTTTTTTTATAAAATTTATCAAATGATTTGTCCACTAAAGATTCTCCTTATTCTTTATTTTTCCCATATAAACGCTGATGATTTTCAACACCTTTAAAGAAGAAAACGCCATTATCTGTTTTGTCTTGTTTAAATAAATGGTTTCCTTCAGAATCAATGGCTAACTCATCATTAAACATGTCTGTATAGCTATCAATAGATAAAGAAATTCTATCATTTAATAGTGTGTCATGTTGTTTGGTTAACAGAGCATCTTTGAAACCTGGAACAAGTTTACCAGAAAAAATTTCAGCGACAGCACCACTACCATAACTAAAGAAACCAATACGCTGATTTTCTTTAAGTGATGATAAAGTTGATTCTAGTAAAGACATTAGGCTTAGATAAAGAGAACCAGTATAAATATTTCCAATATCACGAGAGTAGGTAGTGCTAAGTTGGTAATGTTCTAACAGTAAGTCTTTATTGTTAGGTGCTTCTGCATCAAGCAAGGGCATAAGTGCTTTTTTACCCATTTTTGTATAAGGTAAATGAAAACAAAACGCAGAAAAATCTTCAAATGACCGAGCGGTACGATTCTTGTATTCATGCCATAGCTCACTGAAAAAAGAAATGTAGGCTTCATTTGAAAATTTACCATCGACGATTGCTGTTTTAGAATAATTTGGTCGCCAAAAATCAAAAATACTTTTTGTCATAGAAACGGATACTTCCTCAATTTCTAAAATACTAGGTGAAGAGCTGATAATCATTGCAATAGCACCAGCTCCTTGTGTAACTTCGCCAGAACTATTTAGTCCATATCTTGAAATATCTGATCCGATTACTAATGCTTTTTTATCAGGATGTAGTCTAACAAAATCAACAGCCATCATTAAACCAGCTGTCGCACCATAGCAAGCCTGTTTTAAATCAACTGATTTTGCAAAAGGATGGATGTCTAGCAGTTGATGAATAAATGAAGCAACTGATTTTGATTCATCGACACCTGTTTCAGTTCCAACAACAATTAAATCTATGTTATTTAAATCATTTTTCGTAAGTAGAGGATAGGCGGCATTTGCAGCCATGCTGACTGTATCTTGACTTATAGGAGGAACAGACATTTTTGATTGTCCAATGCCTATAGTAAATTTATCAGGATCTACCCCACGATAATTTGCTAGTTCTTCTAATTTAATATATGTGTTTGGGGTGTAAAAATTTATTTTATCTATACCAACCATACATTTAACCTACTTTCTTTTAGAATAAGAGTAATTCATAAGTATTCTATCATAGAAAGAGATAAAGAGTGGAACTTCTTCAGTGATTTTAGTAATCTCTTAAAGTATAAAAAAACAGAACTCTTAAAAAGAGTTCTGTTTAGTGTATTTTCTAATTAAGCTTCTTCAGGTTTAGCATTAACTAATTCAGGTTCTGCAGCAATATCGTTAGCTTCATCTTCAACAGGAGCAGCCATTTCAACTACGGCACAAATTTGTTCTTCTGCATCTGTAATGATTGTAAACTCATCATGTTTAGGAATATCAGCAACTACTAAAGAATCTCCAATTTCTAAATCTTCAATGTTTACTTCAACACGTTCTGGTAATTTATCTGGAGTAGCTGATACAATAACACTGTATAAGTTTTGTTCAAGAACACCACCAGCTTTAACCCCTTTAGGAGTACCAACAAGTGATAATTCTGCTTCAACTTCAGTTTCTTGAGACATATCTACTGCTAAGAATTCTACATGAATCCATGATTTAGTAAATGTATCTAATTCGTAAGTGTGTAATAATGTACTTATTTTTTTACCGTTTAAATCTAATACATAAACGGCATTTAATCCATTTTCACGAATATCTTTTTCAAGTTGACGTGCATCAACAGAAATTGATAGATTTTGTATTCCGTTACCATTCACAGCACCGGGTACACGACCTTCTTCTCTAAGTTTTCTTCTGATAGATCTTGGTCTAGTTGCTCTTTCTTCTACTTTTAACACTACTGACATAAATAATTTCCTCCTTTAGAATATAACATCTTAATTAGTTCGTTATTTAGTTCATGTAGATGTAATCGTTGTGATGAGCTAATCGATTAATCTAGGTGATATTGATAAGAGTGTTAAACTTATCAATAACGAACGATAAGACTATATTATACCTTTTGAGGCAATCTTAATAATTAAATATTAATTAATAAGTTAAATATGGTGACTAAGGACTTAAGCAATCCATATATTGCCTGCTCATCATGGTTTTAAACCACACTATAATATAAGCTTATGAACTAACCATACGACGAAAAGCAGAAAAGGTCAAGCAATATAGTTTTAAATAAAAAAACAAACTCATTGAGTTTGTTTTTTTATTATGATAAAGAACTAAACAAATATTCTTTTACCAACTGTTCAGTAGATTCAATTGAATCTTTATGTGTTCTTTCATAAGCATGACTAGATTCGATACCAGCTCCTATCAATCCATGTTTGACATCTGCACCAGCTCTCATAGCAGCTGAAGCGTCACTTCCATAATAAGGATAAATATCTAATTGATAAGGAATATTTTTTTCTTTACATAGGGAAACAAAATGATTCCGAAGTCCTAAATGATAAGGTCCACTAGCATCTTTGACACAGATTGATACAGTGTATTCATCTGTTTGTTGATCGTCTCCCATGGCACCCATATCAACCGCAACATATTCAACAACTTGAGAATCAATATTTGAATTTCCACCATACCCAATTTCTTCATTATTTGAAAAGAAGAAGTGGGTTGTATAAGGAAGTGTTTCACCTGTTTTTTTAAGGTTTATTAAAAAATTAATTAAAATAGCTGCACTAACTTTATCATCTAGATGACGAGATTTTATGAAACCTGAAGATGTAATAATAGTTCTTGGATCAAAACTAATAAAATCTCCAACTTGGATACCTAATTTTTCAGTTTCTTCTTTAGAAGAAACTTTTTCATCAATTCTGACTTCCATATTTTGCTGATCACGTTTAGCGGTACCAGCATCTTTATAGACATGAACACTAGTTTGATGCATTAAAATGGTACCAGTATAGTCTTTATTTTCTTGAGTATGGATCGTACAATATTCGCCCTCGATAGCATTAAAATTAAAACCACCAATTAGATCAAGTTTTAATCGGCCATCTGGTTTAATCGCACGCACCATAGCTCCTAAAGTATCAATATGTGCAGTAATAAATCGTTGTTTCTCTTGATTTGTTCCAGGAACAGTGATTATTAAACTTCCTTTATTATTAATACAAGGCTTATAACCAGATTTATTTAATAGGTTACTAATAAATGCAATAATTTTTTTAGTATCTCCTGTTGGAGAAGGAATATTAGTTAATTCCTTTGTTAATTCAATAGTATCTTTATACAAATGACTCATCCTTTCTTTTTAATTAAGGGTAGATGAATCATTCATAAAAAGCAATGCTTATTTTTTATAGGATAGATGGTTATGTTTTTGTTGAGAGCGACGATAACTTTTTTCATCCCAAAGCATTAACCACAATAATACAAGTGGGGTCAATATAATTAATGCAACATCTAATCCCATGTTACCTAAAATGACACCAATAATTAAGACAATTAAAATTAGAGCATATCTTCTAATAGCAAACATAAAACCACTCCTTAAACTATTCGATAGAACGTATGTTCTTATCTGTAAACATATTATACAAACATCTGTTCTCTTTGTAAAGAAAAAAATAAAGCATAACGTTATGCTTTATTAAATATGATTTCTATAAAGTCCAACCACTTTACCTAAAATAGCGACACTGTTTAAGATAATTGGTTCTAATGTATCATTTTCCGGTTGTAATCTAATATGATTTTTTTCTTTAAAAAACCTTTTACATGTTGCTTCATTTTCATCTGTCATAGCAATAACAATTTCACCATTAATAGCAGATGACTGTTTTCTTACAATGACATGATCACCATCAAATATCCCAGCATTTATCATACTATCTCCTCGAATGGTTAACATGAATAAACTATTCTCTTCATATTTTAAGTCAGGAGGTAATGGGAAAAAATCTGATGCTTCTTCAACAGCTAAGATTGGCTCACCTGCAGTTACAACACCAAGCATTGGAATAAAAGGAGAGTTAACTCCAATCATTTTTAACCCTTCATTTGTTAATTCGATTGCTCTGGGCTTAGTTGGATCACGAGTAATCAATCCTTTTTTTTCCAAACGTGATAAGTGACCATGAACAGTAGACGTTGATGAAAGGTTAACAGCTGTTCCAATTTCTCTTACAGTTGGAGGATACCCTTTTTTTTCAACTTGTTCATGAATATATTTTAAAACGTCTAATTGCCTAGAAGAACGTTTAGTTGACATGATGATACCTCATTTCCTTTTTTTTGAGTGTAACATAATTTTTTCTTAAAATCAAACGCATGTTCGTACGTTTGAACGATATATAATTGTTTTTTTATCTTTTTTAAGCTACTATTTAGGTAGAACTTTAAGGAGGTCGTGACTTATGTTAAGTGAAAAAAAATTAGCAAGAATTAATGAGCTAGCAAAGAAAGCAAAAACAACTGAGGGACTAACTGACGTTGAAAAAAAAGAACAACAATTATTGAGGGAAGAATATTTACATAGTTTTAGAAAAGGTATGAGAAATCACATTGAGGGAATGAAAGTAGTCGATGAAGAGGGGACAGATGTTACTCCTGAGAAATTAAAACAAATCCAAAAAGAAAAAGGATTACATGATCGATAAAATTTCATGTGTTATTTCTATAAAAACGCTTGTAAATTAATATTATTAGATGTAAAATATAATAAAGGTAAAAAAAACCTAAATAGGAGGGCGTTATATGTTATTTGATCAAACTGATCAACTAGGTGTGAATGCAATTCGTACGCTTAGTTTAGACATGGTTCAACAAGCAAATTCAGGACATCCAGGATTACCAATGGGGGCAGCTCCAATGGCTTACACTCTTTGGACAAAATTTTTAAAGGTCAATCCTAAAACATCAAGACAATGGGCAGACCGTGACCGTTTTGTGTTATCGGCAGGACATGGTTCCGCAATGCTTTATAGTTTACTTCATTTGTCAGGTTATAACTTACCAATGGAGGAATTAAAAAAATTCCGTCAATGGGATAGTTTAACACCAGGACATCCTGAAGTTCATCATACAGATGGGGTAGAAGCAACAACTGGTCCATTAGGTCAAGGAATTGCGATGAGTGTTGGATTTGCGATGGCAGAAGCGCACCTCGCTGCAACATATAACAAAGATCAATTTAATATCGTTGACCATTACACGTATGCTTTATGTGGTGATGGTGATTTAATGGAAGGTATTTCTCAAGAAGCAATCAGTTTAGCTGGTCATTTAAAACTTGGTAAATTAATTGTGTTATATGATTCAAATGGTATTTCATTAGACGGACCATTAGATAAGTCATTTACGGAAGACGTTAAAGGTCGTGTTGAATCATCAGGATGGCAACACATTTTAGTCAAAGACGGCAACGATTTAGAAGAAATTGCGAATGCTATTGAAGCCGCACAAAAAGAAACTACAAAACCAACCATGATTGAAGTCAAAACAGTGATTGGATTTGGTGCTGAAAACGAAGGAACAAACAAAGTTCATGGTGCACCACTTGGAGTTGACGGTGTGGCGTTTGCTAAAAAATCTTACGGTTGGGATTACCCAGCATTTACTGTACCAGAAGAAGTGGCAACACGTTTCCACGCTGATATGGTAGAAAAAGGTGAAAAAGCAGAAGCAGAGTGGCAAAAACTATTTGCTGATTATAAAGCTACTTATCCAGAACTAGCGAAACAATTTGAAGAAGCCTTCAAAGATGACGTGACAGTTGATTTGGAATCTGTTTTACCAACATATGAACTTGGTGAAAGTGCTGCGAGTCGTGTGACAAGTAAAGAAGCCATTCAAGTCTTATCAAAAGAAATCCCATCATTCTGGGGAGGATCAGCCGATTTATCATCATCAAACAATACAATGGTGGCAGCTGAAAAAGATTTTGAACCAGGACAATATGAAGGCCGTAATATTTGGTTTGGTGTTCGTGAATTTGGTATGGCAGCAGCAATGAATGGGATTGCTTTGCATGGTGGAACCCGTGTGTATGGTGGAACATTCTTCGTATTTGTCGACTACTTACGTCCAGCATTGCGTTTATCAGCGATTCAAAAAGCACCTGTAACATTTGTGTTAACACATGACTCTATTGCAGTTGGTGAAGATGGTCCAACGCATGAGCCAATCGAACAGTTATCAAGCTTACGTGGGATACCAAATGTAAACTTAATTCGTCCAGCTGATGGCAATGAAGTATCAGCAGCATGGAAATTGGCTGCAACATCAACAGAAACACCAACTGTTTTAGCTTTATCAAGACAAAACTTACCAGTTCTTGAAGGAACAAAAGAAAAAGCCTATGAAGGGGTTGCACGTGGAGCCTACGTATTATCTCCATCAAAACGTGACACACCAGACGGAATCTTGATCGCGACTGGATCAGAAGTGAAATTAGCGATGGATGCACAAAAAGCGTTGTATGAAAAAGAAGGCGTGGATGTGTCAGTCGTTTCAATGCCATCGACTACTTTATTTGACGCACAAGATACAGCTTATAAAGAAAGTGTGTTACCTTCATCAGTGAGCAAACGCGTGTCAATCGAAATGGGCGCAACATTTGGTTGGGAACGTTATGTTGGCTTGTCTGGAAAAGCGATGGGCACTGATCGCTTTGGTGCCAGTGCGCCTGGCAATAAAGTGATTGAAGAATACGGATTTACAGTAGAAAATGTTGTAAAAACATTTAATTCTTTATAATAAAAAACCCGGTAGTTTTTAAACTATCGGGATTTTTTTGTTTATTATGGTATAATTTATAATTAGTTAGTAGTGTGAATAGATATTGTTGTATAATAGTAAAAAATAAAAAAAAGCGCCGAAACAGCGCCACAAAAGTTGATTACGGACTAAGCCTTATTTTAACTCGCTATGTTGTGTTGAATGCTACCAACAAGTTCATTATAGATTGTTTTAAAATAAAAATCAACAAAAATTAGGAGGAGTTTAAATGATAAAAGAGTATTCTATTGGATTAGACATAGGGACAAATTCTGTTGGGTGGAGTGTTATTAGAGATAATAATGATTTAATAAAAAAGAAAATGTTAATAAAAGGAAATGGTAATAAAAAGTATATTAAGAGAAATTTATGGGGTGTGCGTTTATTTGAAGAAGGGGATACAGCCAAAGATACACGTTTAAAAAGAACGACTCGTAGACGATATACTAGAAGGAAAAACAGATTGGATTACTTAAAAGAGATATTTATTAGTCCTATATCTCAAGTGGATAAATATTTTTTTGATAGATTGGGAGAGACGTTTTTAAAATTAGAAGATAAAACCTATCAACAGTACCCAATTTTCGGAACGGAAGAATTGGATCAAGATTACCATAAAAAATATCCTACTATTTATCATTTGAGAAAAGAGTTAGCAGACTCAACTGAACAAGTTGATTTACGTTTAGTTTATTTAGCTTGTTCACACATTATAAAATATAGAGGACACTTCCTCATTGAAGGAAAGTTTTCAACACAGAACATTTCAGTAGATGAGAGTTTTAAAAAATTTATTCATACATACAACCAAAGTGATTTTGTTTATAACAGTAATGATGCCATATTGAATAATAGCATTGAAATTAGTTCAATCATTAACCAGCACGAATCTAAAAGTAAAAAAGTTGAATTAATATTGAAAAACTATCCAAATGAAAAATCGAATTCTTTATTCGGACAGTTGATTAAAATGATTGTTGGAAATCAAGGAAATTTTACTAAGATATTTAATCTTGAAGAAGCAATAAAATTGCAGTTCTCTAAAGAAGAATACGATCAAGAATTAGAAACGTTATTAGAACTGGTTGGAGATGAATTTTCAGACTTATTTGAGGCGGCAAAAAATGTCTATGAATCAATCGAATTATCCAATATTCTCTCTGATACAGATGAGACTAGTCATGCTAAACTATCTGCCAGTATGATTAATAGATATGAAAACCATAAAGTTGAACTAAAAAAATTGAAACATTATGTTAAACAATATATACCTGATCAATATAACGAGATATTTAAAGATAAAACTAAAAAAGGATATGCAGGTTATATTGATAATGGAGTTAGTGAAGAGGAATTCTATAAATATATGAAAAAAACATTATCTAGTACACCTAATAATGAGGAATTTTTGAAACGAATAGACAATGAAGAGTTCTTAAGAAAACAACGTACTTATGACAATGGGATTATTCCACATCAGATTCATCTGGAAGAATTACGTGCTATTTTAAAAAATCAAAGTGAACACTACCCGTTTTTAAAAGAAAATAGTGAAAAGATTGAACAGATTTTAACATTTAGAATACCTTATTATGTTGGTCCACTTGCTAATGGAAGTAGTAAATTTTCGTGGTTGGTACGAAAAGAAACCGGTAATATCACACCTTGGAATCTGGAAGAGAAAGTTGACTTACCAAAATCAGCTACCAATTTCATTGAAAGAATGACCAATTATGACCTTTATTTACCAAATGAAAAAGTCTTACCTAAAAATAGTTTGATTTATCAAAAATATATGGTATTTAACGAACTAACAAAAGTTAGATACAAGGATGAAAGAAATCGATTTATGAATTTTTCAAGTGATGAGAAAATTGCTATATTTGAAGAGTTATTTAAAAATAAGAGAAGAGTAACTAAAAAAGATATTATTAATTACTTAAGCAATTGTTACTTCATCACAACAGCATCAATTGAGGGGATAGAAGAATCTTTTAATGCATCCTTTAGTACGTATCACGATTTGATAAAACAAGGAATACCAAAAGAATTTTTAGATGATATATTGAATGAAGAAATAATTGAAGATATTATTAAAACGTTGACTATTTTTGAAGACAAGAAAATGATTAGAGAACAACTTTCACAGTACAAAGATATATTACCCCAGAAAGCTTTAAAAAATTTGGAAAGACGACACTATACTGGATGGGGGAGATTGTCTAAGAAATTATTAGTGGGTATAAAGGATAAAGAAAGTAATAAAACAATTCTTGATTTTTTAATTAATGATGATGGTGTTTCAATTAATACTAATCGTAATTTTATGCAATTAATTAATGATCCATCATTATCATTTAAAGACACTATTTTAGCAGAACAGCGTGCAAAAGAATTTGATAGTCAAGATGACGTGGTAACTAGTTTACCTGGTAGTCCAGCTTTGAAAAAAGGAATACTACAAAGTTTAAAAATAGTTGATGAGCTTGTCGAAATTATGGGAACACCTCCTAAAAATATAGTAGTTGAGATGGCTCGAGAAAATCAGCGAACAAATAGAAGTAATACTAGATTATCTCAAATTGAAAAAAGTTTAAAAGAGTTAGATAGTGAGCTGTTAAAGAGAGAATTGCCATCAAATGACGCATTGAAAAGTAACCGATTGTTATTATATTATTTGCAAAATGGAATTGATTTATACACAGGTAAACCATTAGACTTGGATAAACTATCGTATTATGATATCGACCATATTATTCCTCAAAGTTTTATTACGGATAATTCATTGGATAATTTAGTCCTTGTTTCATCAAAAGAAAATCGTGGGAAAAAAGATGATGTACCTAGTGAAAAAGTGGTTAAACGAAACAAAGCATATTGGCAAAAATTATTAAAATGTGGGGCTATATCACAACGAAAATTTGATAATCTGACTAAAAATGAAAGAGGTGGATTAACTGAAGCGGATAAAGCAGGATTTATTCATCGACAATTAGTTGAGACAAGACAAATTACTAAACATGTTGCTAGATTATTAGATGAAAAATTTAATATAGAAAAAGATGAAAAAGGAAATATCAAACGAACAGTGAATGTCTTAACATTGAAATCTTCACTGACTAGTCAATTTAGAAAGATGTTTAATCTTTATAAATTACGAGATTTAAATGATTATCATCATGCTCATGATGCTTATTTAAATGCTGTGGTAGGAACGACACTGTTAAAAGTGTATCCCAATTTACGTGGTGAATTTGTCTATGGCGAATTCCCAACACAAAGTTTAAAAAAACGATTGTCTGCAACAGATAAATTAAAAATGTATACTAATATCATGAAATGTTTTGAGGCAAAGAAACCAGTAGTTGATGGTAATGGTGAGATAGTTTGGTCGAGTAAAGATATTTCAACGGTAAAAAAAGTATTAGAGTATAAACAAATGAATATTGTTAAAAAAGTGGAACAACAAAAGGGACGTTTTTATAAAGAAACGATATACCCTCATAGTAACTCTAATAAATTGATACCAATTAAATCTCATCTAGACACGAAAAAATATGGAGGTTATAAGGAACCTATAATTGCACTTAGTGTGTTTATTAGACATAAAAAAGGAAAAAAACTTGTTTTAACAAACGAAGTAGTAGGGATACCATTAATCAAATTATCGGATTACCAGAAAAATAAAGGAGATTACTTGCTAAAAATGGGGTATGTTGAGCCTGTGATCTTATTAGAACTTTCAAAATATAGTCTATTTGAAACGAAAACTGGTAAAAGACGTATGTTAGCAAGTGCAACAGAATTACAAAAAGGCAACCAATTTGTTTTATCAAATGATTTAGTGAAGTTGCTGTATCATTCACAAAAAGCAATAGAAGGAAATAAAGAAAGTTTTGAATATATCACTAAAAACAGAGAGAAATATGATGAGTTGATGACACATGTCAATCTTTATGCTGAAATGTACGTAGGAGCTGAATCTAACTTAAATAAAATAAATACATTATATAATGATAATAAGGAAACTGATTTGCTAAAATTGGCTTCATCTACTATTAACTTATTAAAATTTACTCGATTTGGTGTGGCAATGGACTTTGATTATTTTGGAGTAAAAATATCTAGGTATAGATATATGAGAACATTGGATATTCAAGAATTGTTTGAAAGTACACTTATTTATCAATCAATTACTGGTTTATATGAAACACGCATAGACTTAGGACAATTATAATGGGGTGGCGTGTAGTGGTCATTAACACACATTCTAAAATTAGTTATAAAAACAATCACTTGATTTATCGTTCCACACAACAAAGTGAGATGATTCATTTATCAGAGATAGACATTCTATTGTTGGAAACGACGGATATTACTTTGACGACTATGTTAATCAAGAGATTAGTAGATGAAAATATTTTGATATTATTTTGTGACGATCATCGTTTACCAATTGGAAAACTCTTACCTTTCTATGGTAAACATGATAGTAGTTTGCAACTATCTAAACAAATTAATTGGGGTGAGGAAACAAAAATAGAGGTGTGGACAAGTATTATTTCGCAAAAAATTTTAAATCAGAGTGCTTTTTTAAAAGATCATCATTATTATGATAAGTCGGACTCCATTTTATATTTGCATGATGGATTACTTCCTCACGATCCATCCAATCGAGAAGGTCATGCGGCAAGAATCTACTTCAATACACTATTTGGTAATGGTTTTTCTAGACATGATGAGTCAAATATCAATAGTGGTTTAAACTATGGGTACACTTTACTTATGAGCATGTTTGCTAGAGAAATTGTCAAAAATGGTTGCATGACACAATTAGGATTGAAACATAATAATCAGTTTAATAGTTATAATTTAGCTAGTGATATCATGGAACCTTTTCGCTGTCTTGTAGACGAGTTAGTTTACGAGTACCAAGAAGAAGAGTTTATAAAAATTAAGAGACACTTATTTGAATTGTTTAGTAATACATATCAATTTAATAATAAAAATATGTATTTAACGAATATTGTCAGTGATTATACTAAAAAAGTTATAAAAAAATTAAATGGAGAAGTGGAAGGCATTCCTAGTTTTAGGATATGAGTTATCGATATATGAGAATGTTAGTAATGTTTGATTTACCGACAGAGACGGCAGAAAACAGAAAAACCTATCGTAAGTTTAGAAAATTTTTAATTGAGGAAGGGTTTCTCATGCATCAATTTTCTGTATATAGTAAGATACTGTTGAATGATACAGCATCAAAAGCGATGATTGCCAGATTACGAAAAAATAACCCAGAGGATGGAATTGTGACAGTGCTTAATATAACAGAAAAGCAATTTTCTCGTATGCTTTTTTTATCAGGTGAAAGTGATACGAGTGTTAGTAATACAGATAGTCGAGTAGTCTTTTTAGGTGACGATTATGATTAATATGAATTTATCTATTTTAGATTCTCCAATTAAGATAAATGGATTACTGTATTTAGTTATACAAGATCAAGGATACTATGCTGAAATAGTAAAAGAGATGCATCAATTAGATATGGCAACTAAATTAAAATTATTTGATTCCAAGTTTCAATCATTAAAAGAAAATGAATTGTTAGTGATTACCGATGTTTTAGGTTTTGATATTAATTCATCTCCTATTATTAGATTAATATATTCTGATTTAGAGTCACAACTTAATATGAATATTGAAACAAAAACAAAAATAGACTATTATACTGATCAGATTACAAGCCTTATAAGTCATGAAATGTTGGAACATGAGTTGAGCTTAACGATGGATGAGATAACTACTCAGGAATTATTTAAGTCTTTAGGTATAAAAATACAAGTCAATCAGGAATCAATTTTTCTTAAAATGTTAGACATTATTGAAACTTTTAGATATCTATCTAAAAAGAAGTGTCTGGTATTTATTAATGTTAGTTCTTATTTATCTACTGAAGACATGCTCTCTCTAAATGAATATATTCAGTTATGCCAGGTTAGTGTATTATTTTTAGAACGACATAAAATGATGGGAATGACTAATTATGTTTTAGATGACGATTTCTATTTTTATAAAGAAAATATGATATAATGGAGTAAACGAAGTTCTTTGAAAAAATGACAAGCATTCAAAACAAATACTTTGCTATGAGTATATAGTGCGATTACGAAATCTTTTACTATGAGGTTTTAGAGCTATGTTGTTTTGAATGCTTCCAAAACGTTATGAAGTTAAGAGATATTTGAAAGAGTGTTTTAGAGCTATGTTGTTTTGAATGCTTCCAAAACGCGTGCCAAGTTGATGTTAAATGCAGCTTAGTTTTAGAGCTATGTTGTTTTGAATGCTTCCAAAACAAGTAAATTACGCTTATCTGCCGGAAAAGAGGTTTTAGAGCTATGTTGTTTTGAATGCTTCCAAAACAAAGTCTAACATCTCATTCAAAGACATAGTTGTTTTAGAGCTATGTTGTTTTGAATGCTTCCAAAACATCAGAAGATGGTGTGAAATCAATGGCTCAGTTTTAGAGCTATGTTGTTTTGAATGCTTCCAAAACCCAATTCAAATGGTTATGAAACGTACTTTAAGTTTTAGAGCTATGTTGTTTTGAATGCTTCCAAAACAACGACCACCACCAATATTTTCATCAGTTTCTGTTTTAGAGCTATGTTGTTTTGAATGCTTCCAAAACCATATCATTAGCTGAAAATCTAGGTGTTATGTTTTAGAGCTATGTTGTTTTGAATGCTTCCAAAACAATGTGGAATCGTTATGCTAATAAAAATAGGTTTTAGAGCTATGTTGTTTTGAATGCTTCCAAAACAACATACTAAAGTTCGTTTCAATGCATACACGTTTTAGAAATATGAAACTAATAATTATTTATAAAAATCTATGTCAATGTTATTTTATTGGCATAGATTTTTATTTTATTTATTCAAAGATTTGTTCATGCCCATAAAAATGGCTTGCGCTAGACCCATCGCACAAAATAGTGTTGCGACGATAAAGGCAATATTGTAACCATGTAAGGTAGCAGATAACACATCTGATTTGTAAGTAATAGGAGAACTTAACAGAAGTGATTTATGTGGCATATCTTTTAGGGTTGCTTGAGATAGGAAACTAATTAAGATGGCTGTCCCAATAGAGCTGAATAATTGTTTTGCTGTATTATTTGCAGCAGAACCATGACTAATGAGAGTATCAGGTAGTGAATTCATACCGGCTGTGGTTACTGGCATCATAACCATACTGACACCTAGCATTCTGACACCGTAAATAATGGTGATAAAATGCATAGGTGTTTTTTCATTTAGAGTACATAAACAAGCAGTCCCAATTGTTAATAAACTCATCCCAATAATTGATAAATATTTTGCTCCATACTTATCAAATAATTTACCAGTAATGGGCATCATAATTCCTAAGATTAAAGCACCTGGAAATAAAACTAATCCAGAATGAAAGGGATTATACCCACGAACATTTTGGATATAGAGAGGGAGTACCATTTCAGCACCAACCATAGCCATATTCACAATACCACTTAAAATGGTTGTGTTAATAAATAACTTTGATTTAAAGACATCCATACGCAAAAAAGGGTTATTAATTTTAAGTTGTCTTTTGCAAAAAATCACCACAAGAGTAGTCCCTAAAATAAGTAATAAAAGAACAAGAGGATCTGTCCAGCCATGATCTCCGACAAGAGAAAACCCATAAAGTAAACTACCAAAACCAAGGGTGGATAGGATAGGTGAGGGAATATCTATTTTTGAAGGATGCAGGGGAAGCACATTCTGCATAAAAATAATAGATAGAACGATAACAAAAAGAATGATGGGAATAAGTAAGCCAAATAAGTAACGCCAGTTGAAAGTATCAATAACCCAACCAGAAAGCGTCGGACCAATCGCTGGTGCAAGACCGATAACAATTCCTGCAATACCTAGTGCTTTACCACGCTCATTTTCAGGATAGATGCTTAACATAATGGTTTGTAAAAGAGGAAGTGAGATACCAACTCCCATGGCTTGAATGATTCGACCAAATAACAAGAGGTTAAAAGACGTTGAGACAAAGCAAATAATGGTTCCTATTAAAAAAAGAGTGATTGCCCCAATGTATAATTTTTTAGTGGGGATATTATTCATAAAATAAGCACTAACTGGAATCATAATACCATTGACTAATAAAAATCCAGTTGTCAGCCATTGAATCGTTGAGGTAGAGACAGAAAATTGACGCATTAAATCAGGATAAGCAGTTGTTAGAAGCATTTGGTTTAAAACGGTGCAAAAACTTCCAATAATAATTGTAATGACTAATATATTACGATGTTTGAGTTTGACAATTGGTTGTTCCATAAAAACCCCTCCTTAACTAATATAATGTCGATATTACGCTACTTTTTTGAAAAACTAATGAAAATGTTTATGATTTATTGTCATTTTTCATAGAATATCTTATTTTGTCATGTTGACTAGTTGTCGTAGGATAAAAAAACTAAGAAGATTTGTAAAAATAACATTATTTTTTCTTTTGTGTGAGGCAAACTAATATTATGACAAAATTGAATGAAAGTAGATGGTGGATAATGAATCAAAAGGAATTAGAACAATTGGTGATAAAAAATAAATCATATTGTAGTGAAGGCCAAAACGCTCATTATATCCCAGCTCTAGCAAAAGTGAATCCCAACCAGCTAGGGATAACTTTGTATAATATAAAAACAAGGGATATGTTATCAGCGGGAGAGTCTTCTGTTAAATTTGCTATTGAGAGTATCTCAAAAGTGCCAGCGTTATTGTTAGCCATTGAGGACAATGGTTTGTCTAATGTATTAAATCATATAAATACTGAAGCCACTGGTTTTTCTTTTAATTCACCTCTTAATATGGAAATAAATCACGATAAACACCCACTTAATCCTTTTGTTAATATAGGGGCTATTGAAACAACATCGTTAATTCAGGGAAGTTCTCCTGATGACTGTTATAGTAGATTGCTAAGCTTTATTAAAGAAATCTGTCATGATAATACCATTTCTTTAAATGAGGAAATCTATCAGTCAGAGGCAAAAACTGGAGATATTAATCGTTCACTAGCTTATTATTTAAAAGGGAATAACATGCTCTCAAAAGAGGTTGAAGGCGTATTGGAAGTTTATTTTAAGCAGTGTTCTTTGAATGTAACCACTGAAAATATCGCCATGATGGCAAGTGTTTTAGCCAATAAAGGAATTAAACCATGGGATAATAAGCGACTTATTTCAGAGGAATCTGCCACACTGGTTAAATCTGTTATGACAACTGCTGGATTGTATGATGAGTCGGGTGAGTTTTCTGCACATGTTGGTATACCAGGTAAGAGTGGTGTTGGTGGGGGATTGATGGGTGTTTCGCCCAATCAATTTGGGATTGGAGTATTTAGTCCACCACTAGATAAGTCAGGAAATAGTTTGGCAGGGGTGAGATTATTAAAAGACGTAGTAACTAAATTACATTTAAATATCTTTGATTAAATAACTTAAATCATATTAATGTATTCAAAGTGGTTAAAAAATTAATTTGAAAATGTTTTTATGAGATAAAACTATAATTTGTTTAGATAAAACTATAATTTGTTTCTTAAAAAAATGAGACCTCAGTATTATACTGTATCTATAAGTTATGAGGGAGGGAAACAAATGGGCAATAAATTAAAAAAAACATGGTCTGACATTGTTCGGTACAAGGCATTAATTTTGATGGCTTTACCAGGCATGATTTGGTTTATTTTTTTCTTCTATATTCCAGTAATGGCTAATGTCGTTGCCTTTAAAGACTTTAGAATATCTCCAGATGGTTTTTTTGCTAGTTTAAAACAGAGTCCTTGGGTCGGATTTGAAAATTTTAAATTTTTATTTTCCTCAAGTGATGCATGGTTAATTACTAGAAATACATTGGTTTATAATATTGTATTTTTAGCATTTAATTTGTTTTTTGCTATAGCGTTTGCCATTATCATGAGTGAGTTGAGAAATAAACGAGCAGTAAAAGTTTATCATACGATGTCTTTACTGCCATATTTCTTGTCTTGGGTAGTTATTTCCTATTTTGTATACGCATTCTTAAGTCCAGATAAAGGTATCATTAATCATTTGCTATTATCAAATGGAAAAACACCAATTAATTGGTATGCTGATCCAAAATGGTGGCCATTGATTTTTGTTATCTTAAATGTATGGAAGAGTTTGGGATACAACAGTATTATCTACTATGCATCAGTTATGGGGATTGATCCAACGTATTATGAAGCAGCAATGGTGGACGGTGCAAGTAAGTGGCAACAAATCAAAAATGTAACCATTCCACAAATTATCCCAATGATGAGTGTGTTATTAATTTTAAACATTGGTGGTATTTTTAGAGCAGACTTTGGTATGTTCTACTCTGTTCCAATGAATTCTGGTGCATTGTATCAAGTGACATCTGTGCTGGATACTTATATTTATAATGGTATGACGGCAACAGGGGACATTGGGATGTCAGCTGCAGCAAGTTTATATCAATCAGTTGTAGGAAGTACCTTATTATTAGGGACCAATGCAATTGTTAGAAAATTAGATCCAGATGCAGCATTATTCTAATGGAGGTGAGTAATATTGAGAGAAAAAAAGAAAGTCAAAAAAGTTGAAATACGTGCTTTTAGTCCAAAAGTGGATTTGTTTTTCAGTATTTTAATCGCGTTATTTGCTATTTCTTGTTTAATCCCATTTATTTTTGTCATTATTATTTCACTGACAGGTGAATCGGCATTAACAGCAAATGGATATAGCTTTTTCCCAAAAGAGTGGTCATTTGAAGCATACAAATATATTTTCTCTGGAAACATGTCAGCTAAAATTGTACGCTCGTTTGGAGTGACTATCTTCGTCACAGTTGTGGGAACAATTGTAAATGCTACCATAACCAGTTTATATGCTTATGCGATTTCAAGAAATAATTTTCCGTTTAAACGATTTTTTACACTGTTTGCTTTAATTACGATGTTATTTGTACCTGGTATGGTGGCAAATTACTTAGTAATGAGTAACTTACTTCAATTAAAAGATACCATATGGGCATTGATTTTACCGTTAGCCCTTGGACCATTTAATATTTTAGTTATGCGGACTTTCTTTAGAAAAAATGTTCCAGATAGTATTATCGAATCAGCTAGAATTGATGGCGCGAGTGAATTAAAGATTTTTGTTCGTATTGTATTACCACTTGCAGTACCAGGTATTGCAACGATTAGTTTATTTGCAGCTCTTGGGTATTGGAATGACTGGTTTAATGCATTACTTTATATCCAAAATGATAATTTAATTCCATTACAGTATTTATTAATGAAGATTCAAAATAACTTAGACTATCTAGCACAAAATGCAGGAATGAGTGCTCAAGTATCAGGAGGTCTAGCAGCCTTACCAAGCGAGTCAGCTCGTATGGCGATTGTTGTTATTTCAACATTACCTATAGCAATAACCTACCCGTTTTTCCAAAAATATTTTGTTGGCGGATTAACAATTGGTGGAGTAAAAGAATAACTATTTAGGAGGAATTATTAGTGAAACATGTAAAGAAATTTTTATTTGCGTCGACTGCGATTGTGGCAACCCTTGCGTTAACAGCTTGTGGTGGAGATAAAAAAGCAGATGATAAAAAAAGTAGCGGAAAAGATGGTGATGTCACCACTTTATTGATGTATCAAATTGGCGATAAACCAGAAAATTATGATGAGTTGATGTCAATTGCTAATAAGCAAATTGAAGAAGCCATTAATGTAAAAGTTGATTTACAATATATTGGTTGGGGTGATTGGGACAAGAAAATGAGTACCATCATTGCTTCAGGTGAAAACTATGACATCTCTTTTGCTTCAAATTATGTGGCAAATGCACAAAAAGGAGCTTATGCTGATTTAACTGAATTAGCGCCTAAATACGCTAAAGATGCTTATGAGCAGTTGGATGAAGCTTATATTAAAGGGAATACGATTGATGGAAAATTATATGCTTTTCCAGTAAACGGTAATGTATATGGTCAACAAGTTCTAACATTTAATAAAGAATATTTAGATAAATACAATTTAAACATTGATGATGTTAAATCATATGCAGATGCTGAAAAAGTATTAAAGGAATTTCATGAAAAAGAACCTAATATAGCGCCATTTGCTATTGGACAATCGTTCCAATTATCAGGAGATTATGATTATCCATTAGGAAAAGAGTACCCATTTGCTGTTAAAAATGATAGTAAAGATGGTATCAAAATTATCAACCAATATGATGATTCTGAATTTGTATCAAACTTAGAATTAATGCATAAATGGTATGAAGACAAATTAATTCCAACAGACGCATCAACAAACACAACAGGCTATCCTTTAGAAGGTAATACTTGGTTTATGCGTGAAGAAACACAAGGACCTATGGATTATGGTGATACAATTTTAAGTAATGCTGCTGGTCATCCATTGGTGTCAAAAGCAATTACGAAACCATTGAAAACAACAGCACAAGCTCAAATGGCAAACTTTGTTGTATCAAATGTTTCTAAAAACAAAGAAAAATCAGTCGAATTTTTAGGATTATTAAATAGTGACCCAACTTTATTAAATGGATTAGTTTGGGGTGTTGAAGGCGAAGCGTGGGAAAAAGTTGGTGACAATCGTATTAAATTATTAGACGGTTATAAACCAAATATGCACATGGCTGCTTGGAATACAGGGAACAACATGATTTTATACACACAAGATACATTACCAGAAGAAAAAATTAAAGAACGTGATGAAAGCATAAAAAATGCAGAAGTTTCTCCAATTTTAGGGTTCAACTTTAATACAGCACCTGTAAAAACTGAAATTACTAACATCGCAAATGTGATGAATCGTTATAAAGCCAGTTTAAATACAGGAACAGTTGATCCAAAAGAAACATTACCAAAATTAAATAAAGATTTGGAAACTGCAGGATGGGATAAAGTACAAAAAGAAATGCAATCTCAATTGGATGACTTTTTAAAGACAAGTAAATAACAATGAAAGACTGAAACGAGCAAAAAGAGTTTCAGTCTTTTCACATTATGGTCATTAATCCTATCATAAAAAAATGATATGATAAGTGAGAAAATAGAAGAGGTGAAAGTGATGATTGACAAAGGATTTAAAGGCGTATGGTTAATAGTTAAATTAAATTTATTGTTTGTACTATTTAGTTTATGTGGACTAGTTGTGTTTGGTGTGGGTCCAGCACTTCAAATGATGAATGATTTATTTGTTGAGTCTGAATTTGATTACAAAGAAATAACCTTTCATAAAGCGTGGATATCATTTAAAAGTCATTTTGTGCGGAGTAACCAATTGTTTTGGTTATACAATGGCTGTTTAGCTATTTTATTTTATAATTTATACTTATCTGTCCAGCTTAAGGGTTTGTTATGGTTAATCATCGACTTTTTATTATTAACCATGAGTTTACTCATTTTCGTGTCTTATCAATATGTATTAGTGTATGAATCAGAGTATGAGTTACCGATATTACAGTTAATTAAATTATCGTGCATTAGTGTCTTTTTAAGTTTTTCTTCTTTTTTAAAATTATTAATTGGGATTGCTATTATTTTAGGATTTAGTTGGGGAATGAAAGGTTTATTGCTTTTTGCTACATTTGCACTGTGGACAGCATGGAATAATATTGCAACAAAACATAACCGAGAGTTTGTTGAAAAAAGGTTAGTGGGAAATGAAAGCTAGATTGCAACGTTTATTTTCAAAAAATATTTTAATGAATCAATTAATGACAATTTATAGTTTGTTATTAGTTGGGTCAATTGGAATTATCTTAATTGGTTACACGATTTTGACTATTAATTTTGCAAAAGACGATTCTAAAAAGGTGTTAGATACGGTCTCTAGAGAATTAACAGCGTCTATTCAAGTGAAAGATGCAACGTTGTCTGGGATTTTATGGGATATTGCGTTAACCCCAAATCAATTTGATAATTTAAATCAATTTATGACGTTACCCATTAGTGAATACGTAGAATATTCATTGGATAACTGGCGTGAGACGAATAATAATGATTTTTTCCCAAATGTGTTAAATAATTTGTTTTATAGTTTTCCATCAATTCAAACAATTGACATTGTGTGGGATGGAAGAGATGATTATTTACATGCTGATACTAGAAAAACAAATGGTGTGTTTTTACAAGGAAGACCAGTAATATCAAAGGACTTCACTTTATCACGACCAATTCCTATACCAAATACACGTGAAATGGTTGGACATATTTATGTGACGTTTGATGACATGTTTTTATCAAAAGACTTAGCTAATGATTATGCTATAAGAACGTTTGTATTTGATACTGGGCATCAAGTAGTATACGAGCATGGTACTTCACTTCATAACCCCAAAATAAAAAAAATAGTAGAAAATTTTCAAAAAACAGGTGACCTAGATAAGACAACATTACAAAAAGAAGCAGTCTTTAATGATGAGGTAGTTAAGGGCTTGACTGTGTTAACTATTTTAGATAAATCAAACGTGACGAAAGATATATTACGCTCGCTAGTTCCAGTATGGATGGTAGGGTTCTTTGTCATTGCCTTTTTATTAGTCAGTTTAAAAAGGGTCTTTAGTAACTATGCGAAAAAAGTAAACAGTATTGTATCAGTTACTAAAGAAGTTAGTCAGGGGAATTTGTCAGCGCAAATTGATACAACAGATATGAAAATGGAATTATGTGATTTATCAGATGCGGTGAATGATATGATTGTGAGCTTAAATCAATATATTCAAGATGTTTATGTTCTAGAAGTTAAACAGCGAGATGCTCATTTGCGTGCATTACAGTCACAAATTAACCCTCATTTTATGTATAATACATTAGAATATATTCGCATGTATGCGATTAGCAAAGATCAAATGGAGTTGGCGGATGTTGTTTTTGCTTTTTCATCGTTGTTACGAAACAATATCGATCAAGCTAAAACCATTGACTTAGAATCAGAATTACGTTTTTGTGAAAAATACGTGTACCTGTACCAAATGCGTTTTCCAGACAGTATTGCGTATCATTTTATTATTGATGAATCACTTAAAAATTTTACGATTCCAAAATTTATGATTCAACCATTGATTGAAAATTATTTTATTCATGGAATGGATCATTCGCGTATTGATAATGCTATTAGTGTCAGAGCAACGATACATGACTCTTATGTTGAAATTTTAGTGGAAGATAATGGAAAAGGAATAACGCCAGAAAGATTAAAAGAAGTCACGGAAAAACTAGAAGGTAGTGATACATTATTATCTGGATCGATTGGACTGGAGAATGTGTATCAACGTATGCAAAACTACTTTTCAAATGGAGTTGAATTAGTAATTGAATCACAAATTGGTGTGGGAACTAAAATACAAATCATTATTTATCAATCAAAGGATGTGAGTGTAGATGTATAGCGTTTTGTTAGTTGATGATGAGTACATGATTTTAGAGGGGTTAAAAAAAATCATCCCATGGAATGACTTAGGATTTGAGGTGGTCTCTACTTGTCGTAGAACAGAGGATGCGATTCGTTATCTGGAGAATCATTCTGTTGATTTAGTTATTACCGATGTTAATATGCCTGAAAAATCAGGGATTGATTTGATTCGTTACATGAAAGAAAAAGGCATGGCCTCAGAAATACTGATTTTATCTGGGTATCAAGAATTTATGTATGTAAAGCAAGGGCTCGAGCTTGGTATTAAAGGCTATTTGTTAAAGCCGGTGGACAAAAATGAACTAACTGAAAAAGTAATGATGATAAAAGAAGAGCTAAATCATGATAGACAAGAAAAACAAAAAGAACGTTTATATAATGAAATGTTATTAATTAGATGGTTAAATGATGAGTTAAATGAATCAGAATACCGTAATTTTATTCAGCATTTTGATGTAGATAAACTGGATGATTATGCTGTTATTATCTGTGCCAATGACGTTTATACGGATACTATAAGGCAATATAGTTTGGCGATGGGACAAAAATTATGTGTAATCCAAGAAAACGAAGATACGTTTTATACGATTATTGTTTATCATGGCTCTAAAAATGGATTATCAACTTTTTTATTACAGATGGATCAGACAATAGAAGAAGATTATCAATTAAGTGTGGGTGAATTGGTACAGGAGTGGGAAAATGTTTATGAAAGTTATGAACAGGCTTTAGCTATGATGACTTTTTCTGTGTTTTATGATAATAAACAAGTTTTGAGTAACTCATCAAAAAACGTGTTGAATCTACTTGATGATGAGACATTTGAGTTTATGTCTTTTAATAAAGCATTAATGGTTGGTGACATGAATGAAACGATTATAAAATTAAAAGGGATATTCTCTCAAATGAGACAACTTGCTTTTTTACCTGATAACGTCCGTCATGTCACGTTTTTATTATTTACGGATATTTATCGCCGATTTCCTTCATTAAGTGTGGCTATTTATAATGAAACATTAGAAAAAATAAAGCAGTCTCATAGTATTAAAGAGTTAGAAGATTGGCTGATTTATTTACTTGAACTAACTGAAAGTATGGATGGGAATATGCAACGTTACTCAGAATTGGTTCAAAAGAGTATGGATATTATCGATAAAGAGTACAAAGAGGATTTGACTTTGAAGCGACTATCTGAAGAACTTCATGTTAATTCAGTTTATCTAGGGCAACTTGTCAAAAAAGAAACTGGACGTAGTTTTGCTCAGGTGTTAAACCAATTACGTATTGAGAAAGCTCAGGATATGTTATTACATACTGATTTAACAATTAATGAGATATCTTTTGAAATTGGGTATAATAATATGACGTATTTTTTAAAAATGTTTCGTAAATTAAATGGTATGACGCCAAAAGAATTCAGAGAAAAATATAAAAAGTAATACATAATAATGGTAAAATTAATAAAATAGTACACGAAAAGTGGTGAGCTGATGGAAAAGCAAATGTTTCGATTACTAAATTCGACAAACCAACAATTATTAACTATATTGGAACTGATTTCTGAAAATAAACGATGGTATACAACAAAAGAGATTGGATTACATATCAATGTTACTGAAAGAACAGCTCAAAGGTATATACACCAAATACGTGACTTGACGGTAGCATTTAATGATTACTCAACAAAAAATGTTATGATTTATTTTGAAAAATATCGTGGCATTTATCTTGAGAGTGATTCTGGATACATTGAATTAAAGAATTATATTTTTGAGCAAGACGAGACCATTCAACTTTTAAAGCACCTTATTGTAGAAGATGGTGTAATAATTGATCAATATGTAGTAGACCGTTATATTAGCGTTAATTCTGTTAAATCATCGCTTAAAAAAATTAAAGTTTTGTTTGAATTGTATGACTTGACTTTGTCTAGACAAACATACGCTATTATTGGCAATGAAAAACAAATCAGATTAATTATTTATATTATGATGTGGACATTATATAAAGGAATGAAGTGGCCATTTGAAACAATTAATGAGCATATTATGTATCAAACGGTTGATTTGTTTTCTGAAACGAACCACTTAACTTTTTCTGTTATTCAGAGAAAACAGTTAGCTTACGTGCTATCAACAAATTTAATTCGTCTTAGAAAAAAACATTTTATAGAGATGGAAGAAGATTGGCGAAATTATGTTAATATGGATGTTTTACTTGAAAAATTATCCTTTTTGAAAAATTTAATGCAAGAATTTAATATTTATTCTGAGTCAGAAGTTTATTTTTATGCTGTTGTCTCACAAATTAAAACTAAATTTTATGAGTCTTCCATTTTTAAAGACGAAATATTGTCTTACCATAAACGTCAACAATCAGACGTTTATTTGGCTACACAAGAATTTATGGAATTGTTTCAAAAAACGTTTGGTAAGATTCCAACTGATTTGCTAGATCGGTTTTTTATTACCAGTTTTTGTGCACATATGTTTTCACGGTTATTTAAACGAGTTCATGTTGACGTGGACGGTCATTATGTTATTAATGAACTAAATGATCGGTATCCAGTTTTAAAACGTAAGATGTTAGAGATGATTCATCAGTTATATAAAGATACAGGAAATGATTTATTTCTGATGGAAGACTTTTTGTTACAAAAATATATTTTACTTTTTTCATCAGTTAAGCCATTAACATATTATGAGGCAGAAATTACAATTTATCTCGATACAGATTTACCCTATTTTGTGATACGAGATATAGAAGAAAGAATTAGGCATCGTTATAAGTATGATTATCACATAGTATTCAAGACACTTAATGAAACAAAACGAATAGATTTAGTTTTAACTAATATTCCAAATACATTAGAAGAAATGAATCGCTATTCTCCACATGTCCAATTATTTGATTATCCAATTAAAGAACGTGATTTAATAGACATTGGAAAAAAATTACAACTTTTGGTACAAGAGAAAAGTGAAATGATTCAGCTTTAAGAAATATACGTTTCTTAAAGCCTTTTTTATCGCTTTATTGTTGTATTCTTAATAAAATATTAAGAGATTTGTAGGGTTATCTTATTTTAATTTGAAACTATCTATTATATACTTTAATTTACAGGTGATTTGAAGTATACTTGATAGTTGAAGAATCATGAGTTACTTGTGATTGAAAGTTTTATTTATAAAAATTGGAGGACGAAAACATGTGTGGATTTGTCGGATATATGAACCAACCAGGTATTGATCCAACAGTCATCAAAAAAATGGCGGATCGTATTGTACATAGAGGACCAGATGATGAAGGATTTTACCAAGATGACGTTATCTCAATGGGATTTAGACGCCTATCAATTATTGATTTAAATCATGGACAACAACCAATGACTAACCAAACCAATACAAAAGTATTAACGTTTAATGGTGAAATATATAATTACGTAGAATTAAGAGAAGAATTGCAAGAATTAGGTTACGAATTTAAAACAGAAGTGGATTCTGAAGTATTGATTCATGGCTATGATGCTTGGCAAGAGGGATTATTAGACCGTATTCGTGGAATGTACGCGTTTGTTATTTATGATTCTGAAAACGGTGAAGTCTTTGGAGCACGTGATCACTTTGGTATTAAACCTCTTTACTACTTTAAAAATGAGGATACCTTTATGTGGGGATCAGAAATAAAAGCCTTTTTAGATCACCCTTCATTTGTTAAAGAATTAAATGAAGAATTATTACCTGTTCATTTAAGTTTTGAATACATCCCAAGTGATGAAACACTTTTTAAAAATGTTTTTAAAGTAAATCCAGGTCATTATTTTAAATTTAAAGATAACAATCTAGAGGTTAATGAATATTACCACTTTACATTTGAAGAAGAACAAAAAATGACCATGGATGAAGCAAAACGTGACATTATCGATACAGTAGACGAATCAGTGAAAAAACACATGATTGCAGACGTTGAAGTGGGAAGTTTCTTATCAAGTGGGATTGATTCAAGCTACATTTTAAATGAAGCATCACAAGATAGAGATATCCAATCATTTTCATTAGGATTTGACGATAAAAATATTAGTGAATTAGAGTGGGCACAAGAATTTGCAAAAGAAATTGATCAAAAAAATACGGCTATCATGATTAATGATGAAGATTTCTTTGGTATTATTCCTAAGGCAATGTATCACATGGATGAGCCTTTATCTAATCCTTCTGCGATTCAATTGTATTTCTTATCAAAAGAAACAAGTAAGCATGTAAAAGTTGCGTTGTCTGGAGAAGGAGCCGATGAATTTTTCGGTGGCTATAATACCTATTTAGAAGCAGGAACATTTAAAAAATATGAAAAGTTTACGACACGAAATATGCGTCAATTGTTTGCTCAAACAGCGAAACGTTTGCCACATTTTCATGGTCGTCGTTTCTTAATTCGTGGGGCACAAGATATTAGTGAACGTTATTATCGTGTAAATTATGTATTTAATGAAGCAGAAAGAAATGACTTACTAAAAGATACGCGTTTTAACAAATCTTCATCGTTATATGTAAAAGATTTATTTGATGAAGCAAAAAGCAAAGATGATGTCACTAAAATGCAACATTTTGATATTCATGGGTGGTTAGCTTATGATATTTTACATAAAGCAGACCGTATGAGTATGGCGAATTCATTAGAGGTTAGAACACCTTTAGTGGATAAAGAAGTGGCTGAAATTGCAAAACGTATGCCAACTGATACGCGTGTTGACATGAAAAATGGTGTGACAAAAATTGCTTGGCGTGAAGCTTCTGAAGCTAAATTACCCGATCGCATTGTAAACCGTGAAAAATTAGGATTCCCGTCACCACTTGCTTCATGGTTAAAAGAAGATAAATACCAAGAAATGTTAAAAGACGCATTTAATTCAGATATTGCAAAAGAATTCTTTAATGTTGATTATTTAAATCGTTTATTGGAAGAACAAAAACAAGGAATAGCAAATATGCAAAAAATATTTACTATTTATACATTTATTGTTTGGTACCGAGTTTATTTTATTGAAAATTAATTAGAAGAAGGGAACCGATTATATTGACTCAAAAACAAGATTTTATCCCAGTGTTGTTAGGGGGAGATTTGAATCTGTATGGGATGGCCCGCTCATTTTATGACATTACAAATAAACCAGTCCGGACAATCGCCAGCGCCTCTATTGCACCAACAAAACATACGAAAATATTAGCTATCGAAGTTGTACCAAGTTTTGATACAGATCCAACGTTTATCGAAACCATGAGAGAAGTCGCAAAAGAGTATAAAGATTCTGATGTGCCAGTTATTTTGATGGGAATGGGAGATTGGTATACAGAACTTATCTCAAAACATTTGGAGGAATTATCTGAAACGTTTGTTTGCCCATACATCAATAAAGAGTTAGAAAAACAATTAGTTAATAAGCAAGATTTTTATGACATCTGCGAAAAGTATGATTTACCCTATCCAAAAACGAAAATTATCACTCGTCGTATGGTGGAAAATTCTGAAGCTACACAACCTTTTGATTTTCCAATCGCTTTAAAACCTGCTAATAGTGTGTCATGGAATGATTTTACCGATCCGATTAAGGAAAAAGTTTATATTATTGACAATATGACAGAATATAATCGTGTTATTCATGGCATCTATGGAGCTGGATACAAAGACAATTTAATCTTACAAGAATTTGTGGAGGGCAATGAAAGTCCAATGCGTGTATTAAATTGTTATGTTGATAAAAATCATCAAGTAAAAATGATGTGTTTAGGTCACCCATTACTTGAAGATCCGACTCCACTAGGTATTGGAAATTACTTGGCTATCATGCCTGATTATAATGAAGCGATTTATAAACAAGTAAAAGACTTTTTGGAAGATATTAAATACACAGGATTTGCAAACTTTGATTTGAAATATGACATTAAAGACAATACGTTTAAATTCTTTGAAATTAATTTACGACAAGGAAGAAGTAGTTTCTTTGTCACACTTAACGGATTAAACTTAGCTGAGTGGGTTGTGAGAGATTATATTTATGATGATTTAAAAGATAGTGACACAGTTTATGCCAATATTCCAGATGATAAGGGGAAACTATGGCTAAATGTACCAATCGATATTTTCGATAAATACGTTCCTGAAACACAATACAAAGATATTGCTAGAGAGATGATAGCCGATAAACGCTATGGTTATACTTTCTATTATGATGGAGATCGTAGTTTAGGTCGTTATTTATTACTTCAGCGTATGTTTAGGTATTATCGAAAAGCGTTTAAAAAATATGGTAAGTAAGGTGGGATGATATGGAAAATTTCTTTACCGTCATTGGAGGTATGGGAACTAAAGCAACAGAATTATATGTCAAGATGGTGAATGATAAAACACCAGCTGAAAAAGACCAAGATTATTTAAATTATGTTTTAGTTAATTATGCCACTATTCCTGATAGAAGTTCTTATATAATGGATAAAGAAAATAATGAAAATCCATTACCATACTTACTTGATGTGATTAAAACATATGATAAGTTATCGCCAGATTTCTTTGTTTTAACCTGTAATACAGCTCATTATTTTTTTGACGAGTTAGAAAAAGCAACAGACAAACCACTTCTTCATATGCCAAAATTGGCTATTTCAAGAGTCAGTGATGCGTATGCAAAAAATGCACGTGTCGGGATTATTGGGACAGAAGGAACGATAAAAAATAAGATTTATGATCCTTTTATTGAAGAAGCTGGTTTCAACGTCGTTCATCCAACAAAAGATATCCAAGATAAAGTGAGTACGTTAATTTTTGATAAAATTAAACACTTAGATCAATTAGATCATGACTTATATCATGAAATACTTGATGATATGTTTAATGAACTAAACTGTGATGTCATAGTGTTAGGTTGTACAGAATTATCTATGATGGAAGACGCTGAAAATCAGATGAATGAGCATGTCATTGATCCACAAAATGTCTTAGCAGAAGAAACAGTGGCACTAGCTTTACAAAATAGAAAATAATAAAAAGATGACCTTATCTGCGGATGATGTCATCTTTTTTTGTGTAAAACTAGTATATTTTTAAGGGTTGATTTACAATGAGACTAATAAAGAAAGGAATGAGTCTATGAAAACAATAACGAAAGAAAGTTTATTTGAACTAAATAGTTTATCCCAACCTATTTCAGTGGGAAATATCATCTTTTTTATGGAGCATTCGATTAATAAAGAGAGTAATCAATACGAATCTCGTATTTATAGTGTAAATAAACAGACAAAAGAGCGTCGATTATGGAGTGGTGAGGAGACTTCAATTAGTCAGTTGAAAGTATCACCAAATAAAAAATGGCTAAGCTATGTGAGTAAAGTTGGCAAAAACCAACATTTAAAAATCCAATCACTAGATGGAGGTAGTGCCTATAGTTTGATGCAAAAAGATTCTTTTTCGGATTACATTTGGAATGAATCAAGTAGTGCGATTTATTTTATCCAAACGAAATCAACTGATGAAAAGAAAGAAGAAAAGACTTTAGTGCAACCAAAAAGATGGAATAAATTGATTTATAAATTAGATGGAGCTGGATTATTAGACTTAAACGCGACGTATCAATTAAGTAAAATAATGCTAGCAACGAAAGAAGAAAGCATCTTATTTGAAACCACTGATGAAATCAATTTAACCTATGTTTCTAAAGATGAAAGCTATGTGTTACTTGGACGAGATAAAGAACCACAAGATGAGTGGGATTATGGTAGTACATTGTATAAATATGATTTATCAACAAAATCTCTGATGAATTTAACAGAGTCATTGCCTAAAGGAAGTTTTTATTATGGTAAAATGAATCCTACTGAAGAAGATTTATTATTAGTTGGAAATACCTTTGAATATGGTTTTGTTACCCAAAATAAATTGTACCACTATAACATGAAAAGTGGTTGCTTAACCTGTTTAACTGAAAGCTTAGATGAAGAAGTAGGTGACGCTATTGTTGGAGATTTTCAACAACAAGTAAGGGGAGTCGATATTGACTTTTTAACTTCTGATACTTTTATTTTCCCCGTAACTCATCATGGAAAAATTGTGTTATACAAGGGTGATTTTGATGGTAATTTCAAAAAAATATATGATGAACAAAATCATCTAACAGATGCGTATTTAACAGGTAATGAACTAATTGTGACGTATTCAACGTTAATAGAGCCATCAGTTTTAGCGACTTTATCTTTAGAAGATGTCACATTAAAAACAGTATACAATCCAAATGAGTTAATTTTAAAAGATATGATATTATCAACACCACAAGAATTTTGGTACGAATCTGAGGAGGATGTATCCGTTCAGGGATGGTATGTGCCACCTGTATCAAGTGAAAAACAGCATCCAGCCGTTCTATATATTCATGGTGGTCCTCAAGTATGTTATGGTGAAACGTTCTTCCATGAAATGCAATACCATGCGGCAAATGGTTATGGCGTGATTATGTTAAACCCAAGAGGTGGACAAGGTTACGGCCAGGAATTTGTTAGTGCGATATTAGGAGATTATGGCAATAAAGACTATACGGATTTGATGATAGGATTAGATGCTGTGTTAACAGAACATCCTGAAATTGATGAGAAAAAATTAGTGGTTGCTGGTGGAAGTTATGGAGGCTTTATGACAAATTGGATTGTTGGCCATTCTAAACGATTTCAAGCGGCAGTGACACAACGTTCTATTTCTAACTGGATTAGTTTTTATGGGACAAGTGATATTGGAGCATTCTTTGTTAAGTATCAGTTATTGACGGACTTACCTAATATGGATGCTATGTGGAAATTATCACCATTAGCTTACGTAGAACATGCGCAAACACCTTTACTTGTTTTACATGGAGAAGACGATTTACGTTGTCCAAAAGAGCAAGGTGAACAAATGTATACAGCGATGAAACGTTTTAACGTGCCTACTGAAATGGTTGTGTATCCGAAATCGAGTCATGGTTTATCAAGAGGAGGATTACCTCATTTACGTTTAGCTCGTCTGACAGATATTTCATCATGGTTTGATAAGTATTTAAACAATGGAGAGACAATAAAATGAGTGTAAAAGACAAAACATTAGCAATGTTAGAAAATCATCGGGGAGAGTTTTTCTCCGGTGAAAAACTAGCTGAAACAATAGGGGTATCTAGAAATGCCGTATGGAAAGCCATCAAGCACTTAGAAAGTGAAGGCTATCCAATTAAAGCCGTAAAAAGTAAAGGTTATTCGTTAGAGGAATCTAGTGATAAGTTATCTCTGCAGGGAATGTTACCTTTTCTTGATGAAACCATTGATTCTAGTTTGATTCAAGTTTGTGAGTCGATTGATTCGACAAACAACTTAGCAAAAGAATTAGCTGTGTCAGGAGCTGAAAATGGGACAGTGATTATTGCAAATGAACAAACAAAGGGTCGTGGAAGATACGGGAAAACATTTGAATCGCCAAAAGATTCAGGTATTTATATGAGTATCATACTAAGACCTGAAGAGATGCCACAGATTGATCCATCTCTTATGACAGCCTATTCAGCGGTTGTTGTCTCAGAAGTATTAGAACAATTATCCGGTGAAAAAATAGGTATAAAATGGGTTAATGATTTGTTTTTAAATGGAAAAAAAGTATGTGGTATCTTAACAGAGGCTGTTAGTAATTTAGAAACTGGACGTTTAGATTGGATTGTAGTCGGTATTGGTATTAATGTATCAACTAAATCTGAGCTATTTTCAAAAAACGTTCAATCTATTGCAACAGCCCTGTTTAATAATAAAAATACGATAAGAAATGAAATTGCTGCTAACGTTATCAATCAATTTTTCTTACAAGCTTCTAACATGACGCAAAAAAATATGATGCAACAGTATCGTGAAAAATCTATTGTAGTTGGTCAACTGGTTTCCATTGTGTCAGGAGCAGATTCTTATGTTGCTCAAGTGGAAGATATTAAAGATAATGGCTCTTTGATGATTAAATTGTCTAATGGGGAAACAAGAGAGTTGAGATTTGGTGAAGTGTCGTTAAAAATAAAATAGTCACCTTTTATTTTTTTTTAGTTGACTATCCTTTTCTTTTTGTTATAATAAAAAAAGAAAAGGGGAGAAATGATGACAAAATTTAAACCATCTGATTTAACAAAAATCGCTTTATTTACTGCTGTGATAGTTGTTTTATCACAAATTAGTATTCCGATGCCGTATGGTGTTCCAATGACGTTGCAAACATTTATTATTCCATTAACGGGCATATTACTGGGAAAAAAATCAGGAACTATATCCACAATATTATATATTTTATTAGGATTAATTGGCTTGCCTGTTTTTGCGGGATTTTCTGGAGGAGTTGCTATTGTATTTGGTCCGACAGGAGGTTTTATTTTAAGTTTTCCAATTATGGCATATATTGCAGGTTGGTTTGCAGAACGAAATAATAAAGCATTTCTATATATAGGATTATTTTTAGGAGCTGTGATTAATTTCTTAGTAGGCTTTATTGTGTTTCATTTTGTGACGGGAAGTAGTTTATCTGTGGCTTTTGCAGCAACAGTGTTACCATTTATTCCAACGACTATTATAAAAGTTGTAGTCATTGGTTTAATATCACAAAAATTGAGACCATTAGTAAAAAATAAAGTATTAGTATAGAAAAAAAGGCTGACTAAAAAGTATTAAAATAGAAAAAATCCCATGAAATCCGTTAATTTCAACGTTGATTTCATGGGATTTCTGTTTTATTAGTTAAGTGATTTTTATTTAAAAAATCATTTTTTAGTCAGCTTTTTTTGTATTATTGAGCTGATAGTAAGTAGTTTCCAAAGGCTTCTTTGTCATATCCGGGAGAAATTCTAACACGTTTTAAGGCAAATAAGCCATCATTCTTACTAGCATATCCAGGTTCGGTAGTCAGTGCTAATTTATACCCCACATTTTCTGCTTCTTTTTCAACTCGTTCATCATATCGACCAGCTGGATAACACACGACTGATGTATTCTGATTTAGAGTAGTATCCATCCAAGTTTTAGAATCTGCTAGCTCTGTATGAATTTGTTCATCACTTAATGTGTTTAAATCCAAATGGCTTACAGTATGACTTTCGATTGAAATAAAGCCACTATCAGTCATTTTTTTCATATCATCTTCATGAAAATAATATTGATTATCTAGTTTTGAGGTGATGTAATTAATAGTCGCATTCATTTTTAAATCTTCTAATATTGGAAATCCTTCGGTAAAATTATTTAAGTAACCATCATCTAAAGTAACCCAAACGATATTTTCTTTTGGCTTTTTATTTTCTGTTAATACAATGTAGGCTTCTTCAGGAGTTAACGTATAATAATCATGTTCTTTCAACCATTCCATATGCTGTTTAAATTCTTCAGGTGGGAGTTTCAAGGTATTACCATCATCACTTTTAGTTAAACTATGATACATTAAAATTGGAAAAGAAATAGTTGTATCGCTGGTTATCCAATTAGACGTATCAATGTCATCAGAATGTTTGTTCTTTTCAGATGTCTGAGTTGTTTCTTGGCTTGCTACATCAACTAAACTAGAAGATGTGGTTGTTTTAGTAGTTTTTAGTTGATTATGTGGTTGAAATAATTTTACACCCAAAATAATAAGTTCAACAGATAATAGGATAACTAAAAACCATAGTATTTTTTTCTTCATTTGTTGCCTCCTTATCTTGTCTATAGTATCAAAGCCCTCTTTAGATTGGCAAGTATTTGTTGAAAGAATTGAGCTATGTTAAACTGTTTAAGGTGAGTTAAGCAGAATTAATAGATAAAATAGAATGGAAGTGTTTGGGTGAAACAATCTCAATTTAAATGGGAAGAGCAATCATTATCTGAAGACCAACAACAACTTATGGAAGTGTTTAAAGAAAATAAATTATCTCCAATTATGAGTGAATTATTAGTAAAACGTGGTGTATCAAGTTTAGAAGAAGCACAATCTTTTTTGACCCCTACATTAGCAGCTACACATGACCCTTTTTTGTTATACGATATGGACAAAGCGGTTAATCGTATGCAACAAGCTATCGAACAAGGTGAAAAAATCTTAATATATGGTGATTATGATGCAGATGGTATTACCAGTACAACAGTGTTAAAAGAAGCCATTGAATTGATTGGTGGAGAAGTAGAGTATTATTTACCAGATCGATTTGTTGATGGGTATGGACCTAATACAGAAGTCTATCAATATTATATTAATCAAGGAATTAATTTAATTGTGACAGTCGATAATGGTGTGAGTGGCCATGAAGCGTTGATGTTTGCAAAAGAGCAAGGAGTAGATGTGATTGTCACAGATCATCATGAGTTGCCAGCTGAATTACCTGAAGCATATGCGATTATTCATCCAAGACATCCGTTGGGAGAGTATCCATTTAAAGATTTAGCAGGAGTTGGTGTAGCATTTAAAGTTGCAACAGCCCTTTTAGGTGAAATCCCTATGGAAAGCTTAGATTTAGTGGCAATTGGAACAGTAGCTGATTTAGTTTCTTTAACTGGAGAAAATAGAATATTAGTTAGTTCCGGATTGAAAATATTAAAACAAACTGAGCGAGTTGGCTTGCATGCTTTAGCAGAAATTGGGAACTTAGATTTAGCTAATGCAAATGAAGAAACGATTGGATTTGGTATTGCCCCTAGATTAAATGCAATGGGACGATTAAAAAGTGCTATGCCAGCTGTAGAGTTAATGACAACATTTGATGATGAGGAGGCAATGAGTATTGCAACAGATATTCAAGAAACCAATGCTGAACGTCAAGCTTTAGTTAAAGCTATTACAAAAGATGCTTTAGAAATGGTTGACGCTATGGGCGAGTTGCCTATTTATATTTTGTATAAAGAAGAATGGCATGAAGGGGTACTAGGTATTGTTGCAAGCCACATTGTCAGACAAACACAACGACCAACCATTGTTTTAACGAAAAACAATGATACACAATTATTAAAAGGATCTGGAAGAAGTATTGCTAACATTGATTTATTTCAAGTTTTATCACAAATAAAAGAACAATTTGTGTCTTTTGGTGGACATCATATGGCAGCAGGACTATCATTTGAACCGGATAAATTAGATAAAATTAAGAATGATTTGATTAAGATAGTGTCTCCTTTAATAACGGATGAAACCAAAGAAACTTTAACAATTGATGCGAGACTTGAACTCTCAGATATTTCAGTTGAACTGATTGAGGAATTAAATCAGTTATCTCCTTTTGGAACAGATAACCCATCACCACATTTTTTATTTGAAAAAAATCAAGTGGATGGAATGAAAAAAATTGGGGCAGATAACAATCATCTAAAGGGACAGTTAGTTCAAACTACTAGTCAAATTGATTGTATTGCATTTGGAAAAGGGGATGCAATAGATGAACTAGTGACAGGTGAATCGGTTGATGTAGTAGGAAAGTTATCCATTAATGAGTGGAATGGATTTAGGAAAGTTCAATTAATGATGGAAGATTATCAGGTATCAGGCATTCAAATTTTTGATATGCGTGGTGGAAAAACCAATGATTTTGATCAGTTATCAATTAATCCTACCTATGTCATTTTTAATGATGAGACATCTGCAGCTAATATACCAACAGAACGTTTGTATCATGTTAAAACTAAAAAAGATATTGAGGCTTTAACACAAATTAAAGAAATGGTGTTTGTTGATTGTCCTTATGATTTAGAAGTAGTTTCATCTTTGGTTTCACTGTGTGACATTCATCGTTTGTACTTGTGGATAAATGTCTCGACAGAACATTATTTATCAGGCGTTCCAACACGAGAACAGTTTAGTAAAGTATTTAAATTGGTTCAAACGCAAGGAAGTCTAGATGTGCGTTATAAATTAACAGAGTTATCCAATTATCTACAAATATCTAAAAATCATTTAATTTTTATCATAAAAGTGTTTTTTGATTTAGGATTTGTTACAATAGAAGATGGTTTGATGAGTAAAGTTGCCAATCCTAGTGCTAAAGCTTTAGAAGAAAGCGACGTTTATCAAGCTTACTTACATAAAATTGACATGGAAAAACTATTTTTATATAGTAATGTAGCAGATATTCGTCATTGGATATCGCAACAGGAGGAAGACAGATGAACTTAAAAGATTATATTGCTAGTATCCCTAATTACCCTCAAGAAGGTGTTATCTTTAGAGATATTTCACCGTTAATGGGAGACGGAGCAGCTTATCAAGAAGCCACAAATCAAATCGTTAAGTATGCTAAAGAACGTGGAGCTGAAATGGTTGTTGGACCAGAAGCTCGTGGTTTTATTATTGGTTGTCCAGTTGCTTATGAACTAGGTATAGGGTTTGCACCAGCTCGTAAAAAAGGGAAATTACCTCGTGAAACCATTGAAGTAGACTATGGTTTAGAATACGGTAAAGCAACATTAACACTTCATAAAGATGCCATTAAACCTGGTCAAAAAGTGATTATTTGTGATGATTTATTGGCAACAGGTGGTACAATTGCAGCAACAATTGAATTAGTTGAGCAATTAGGTGGAGAAGTAGTTGGATGTGCTTTCTTAGTAGAATTAAACGAGTTAAATGGTAGAGAAAAAATTAAAGGTTATGATATTCTAGCATTAATGGATTTCTAGATATAGAAAAAAACGATAAGAAAATTATTTCTTATCGTTTTTTTTCTTGTTTTCAGAGTATAAATATTGCCTCATTTCTCTGTGAACGCGTTTTACATCTTCGGGAGACTCTAAAATTAACAATTTACCGCGGTCAGTAGTTAAATTTTTTTTAATATCTGGTAGACGTTTTTTGAAACGACGGTTCCATTTATAAAGTTTGAACATACGCTTAATGTTTTTTTTTCGTTGAGTAAATGTTTTCTTTTTAGTAAAACATTGAGTAAAAGCTCTCTTAGTAACACGATACTGTGTAAGATATATAGGATAATCAAGAATGATAATTAAATCTGCTTCTTTTGTAGTTTTTTCTGTCCAGTGGCTAACTTGAACGCCTTCTACAATCCAATTAGGTAGTTCAGAAAGACGAGTATTGAGTTGATGATAACGCTTGTTTTTATCTTTTATCTTTAAATAGTCATCTAAAGAGATTCCTTGTATGTGATACTTTTCTTGAAGCTTAATAGCTAAAGATGTTTTACCACTACCTGCATACCCAATAATTCGTATTTTCATTCTAATTTGATTCTCCAGTCAATCTTTCTGTACATATCGTACAATAAATGTTGGTCTTTTTCAATAAAATACACTAATAAAAAGAAGTGGTGATATTATTAAATTGTTTGTTGACAATTTTTAGTATCATCGGTATGATATGGAGTGTAATTTAATTGCCGCCTTAGCTCAGTCGGTAGAGCACCACCATGGTAAGGTGGGGGTCGTCGGTTCAAGTCCGACAGGTGGCTTACGAAGAAAAAATATCACTAGGATGACTTCCTAGTGATATTTTTTATAGTTTTTTAACAAATTCAGATTTTAATTTCATTGGTCCAAATCCATCAACTTTACAATCAATGTCATGATCGCCTTCTACTAAGCGAATATTTTTAACTTTAGTTCCTTGTTTGATTGGTTGACTAGCGCCTTTTACTTTTAAGTCTTTGATAACTGTGACTGAATCACCATCTACTAACGGATTTCCGAAAGCATCTTTTTTTACAATTTCTGTTATTTTTTCTTCTTCTTTAGACCATTCATGTGCACATTCAGGACATACGTACATTAGTCCGTCATCGTATGTGTAAGTTGATTGGCATTCTGGGCAATTTGGCAATGTTTCCACTGTCTTACCCTCCTTTCGACAATTTATTTTATTGTATCTTATTTGTTATAAAAAAGAAAGTTGCATTTAAAAAGTTAAAGATTCATGTTTAAATATAATAAGGTATTTGGATTTTCATTATAATCATGTATAATGATAGAAGCAAATTTAAATAAAAGGAGGCCCCTTTTTTGACTGATAAAAATGATGACTTTAATCGTGAAGATGAACATAAGACGGGAAAAGAGTTGAAGGATTATGTTCTTGACTCAATGCAGTCAGAGGATGCAGAAAAAGAAGAACCAACCAATCACACAACAAATGATACCTATAAACGTAGTAGAGAAAGAAGTTCTAGTAGAAGGCAAGAACAAAGCTATAATGGACGTAAAAAAGAAAATAATATGGTAAAAAAAATTGTACTAATTATTGTAGCTGTTCTTATTTTGACATTATCTATTGCTGGATTTTATGCGTATCAATATTTTACATCTAGCCTAAAGCCTTTAGATAGTAGTAATCAAAAATTAGTCCAAGTGGAGATTCCTCAAGGTAGTAGTAGCAAGCAAATTGGTCAAATATTAGAAAAAAATAAAATCATTAAAAGTGGTTTAGTTTTCTCGTATTATGTCAAGATGAATAATAAAGCAAACTTCCAAGCAGGTTATTATCAAATGTCTCCAAGTATGACATTAGAAGCAATTACCAATAGTCTAGAAGAAGGTGGAACGGATGAGCCAGTATCGTTAGCAGATGCTAAAATCACAGTTCCTGAAGGATATTCTGTTGATCAAATTGCTGAATTATTTAGTAAAGAAACGAAATTACCTAAAGATGATTTCCTAAATGTCATGAAAGATGAGGATTTCTTTAATGAATTAGTTAAAAAATACCCTGATCTACTAACTAGTGCAAAAGAAGCTAAAGATGTCAGGTATCGTTTGGAGGGTTATTTATATCCTGCTACCTACTACTACTATAAAGATGTCCCGATTAAAGATATGGTAACGCAAATGGTTGATAAAACAAATCAAGTGTTAGCTCCGTATTATGATCAAATTAAAGAGAAAAAAATGACAGTACAAGAAGTATTAACACTTGCCTCTTTAGTTGAAAAAGAAGGTGTAACACCTGATGACCGACGTAAAATTGCTCAAGTCTTTTTAAATCGATTGGCAATCGATATGCCGATTCAATCTGATATATCGATTCTTTACGCGATGGATGAGCATAAAGTTCATCTATCTGAAAAAGATACACAAGTTGATTCACCATATAACTTGTATACTAATAAAGGGACTGGACCTGGGCCATTTAATAACCCTAGTCAACAAGCCATTGAATCTGTTCTAAATCCAGAAGCAACGGATGCTCTATATTTCTTAGCTGATGTATCAACGGGTAAAGTGTACTACGCTAAAACATATGATGAACATTTAGCGAATAAAAAAGAGTATATTGATGACAAAAATAATTAATTTTTATGATATTAAACGTTTCATAAAATAAAGAGTTTACATTTTTCAAACAACGTGGTATTGTGTTGTGTATATTAAATAGGGTAAGCTTTTCTGATACGAATTTATCAGGAAAGCTATTCCTTTATTAGAAAATAAGCTAATATAAATTAGTTAAGGAGAAGTGAGAGTATTATGGAAAAAGTCTATCCTGTGACTTTAGAAGGTAAATTAAAATTAGAAGAAGAATTAGAAATGCTAAAAACAGTCAAACGTAAAGAGATTGTTGAACGTATCAAAATTGCAAGAAGTTTTGGTGATTTATCTGAAAACTCTGAATATGAATCAGCTAAAGATGAACAAGCCTTTGTAGAAGGCCGTATTACAACTTTAGAAAACATGATTCGCTTTGCACAAATTATTGATAGTGACAGTGCTGATAAAGATACAGTATCTTTAGGTAGAACTATAACGTTTGTTGAATTACCAGATGGTGAAGAAGAAGAATATACAATTGTTGGTAGTGCAGAAGCAGATCCATTTGAAGGAAAAATTTCAAATGATTCTCCAATTGCTAAAGCGTTATTAGGACATAAGTTAAATGATATTGTTAAAATTGAAACACCAGGTGGAAGTATGGATGTTAAAATACAAAAAATCTCTTAAAAGTTATGCTTTAGCATAACTTTTTCTTTTGAATCTAAGACTTAAGTCTGATGAAAGATTCAATCTTTTGAAGTTGTGTGACCTATTTAAGAAACGTTATAATAAATGAAAAGAAAAATAAAAGGAGCCGATTTATTATGCGTAGCTCATGGAGAGTATTTATTGTGATTGAGTCATTATTATTATTATGGGCTCTTTATCAGATGTTTGGAAACGTTCCAGCTATTATTTTCTTAACGTTTGCGTTAATTAATTTGTTTTATGCAGTAAAGAAAAAAAGAAAAACCTCCTTTAATCAATTTCAACTGATAGCCTCTATTATTATTATCGTGTTGTCTCTACTTAGTAGTCCAGCTATTTGGTTAGCTCTAGTGTTGGCTATTATTTATTTTGGTCTTATAATGGGAGAAATATCAGAAGTTAGATTATTTAATTTTGCTCCTTGGAAGAAGAAGCAGATTAAAATGATTCAAACAACTAGTCGTAATGTTAGATCAGGCAAACGATTTAAACGCCCTTGGATTGGCAGTCAGCGTCTTGGAAGTGATACGTATGAGTGGGATGATATTAATTTTTCAGTTGTTATTGGGGATACGATTATTGATTTGGGAAATACATTGCTACCTAAAGAAGACAATGTAGTTATTATCAGAAAAGGTTTTGGTCGTACTCGTATTTTAGTTCCAACTGGGATAGGTGTGATGTTAGAACATTCAAGTATGCGTGGGGCCGTTCATTTTGATCAAGAAGTCTATCATTTAAATAATGAATCCCTCAAGTTATATAGTGAAGACTATGATGAATCTACACGACGTTTAAAAATAATTACCAATACACTATTTGGAGATTTAGAGGTGATTCGTGTATGATGTCTAAAAAGAGTCGCCCTCTTATCTTTTTTTATTCGTTTTTATTAACGTTTATTGTATTAATAGTGACGCTTTACACGTATTTTTATGCGAATAATCAACGTAAATGGATGCTTGAATTGATCACGACTCGTCTATTTAAAGTGCCAATTATTGTATATATTGTGTTGATAGCCATTGCAGTTAGTGGAATTGTATTCTCAATTCTATATTTAGTTAATCGACATACATATGGTAAAATTGAAGAACAATTACACTTTCTAAGTGTTGGCAACTATGATCATAGTATTTTTTCAAATAAGGAGAAACAATATCAAGAAGATGGTTTGATTGATGAATTGGAGCAAGATGTTCAAAATATCCGTTCAAAAATGTTATCTATGTCAAAAGAACTACAAGAGTTGAGTGCCATACCTAAACAGGTGAATGGTGAGTCGAAAGAAGATATTATTAAATCTGAAAGACAACGAATTGCAAGAGAACTTCATGATTCTGTTAGTCAGCAGTTATTTGCAGCGACGATGATGTTGTCAGCTTTAAATGAAGTGGTTGAAGAAATGGATATTCCAGACATTGTTGAATCTCAACTACAAGTTGTTGCTTCAATTATTAATACATCTCAATCAGAAATGCGCGCGCTATTATTACATTTAAGGCCTATTAATTTAGAAGAGAAAACATTGCAACAAGGAATTGAAATGTTATTGAAAGAATTACAAACAAAGATTAATATAGAGCTAAAGTGGCAAATAGAAAATGTATCCTTACCTAGTTCAATAGAAGATAATTTATTTAGAATCACACAAGAGCTTTTGTCCAACACCTTGCGTCATGCTAAAGCTAATTTACTAGAAGTTTACTTAAAAAAAATCGATCAAACGGTTTTATTGCGATTGGTAGATGATGGAGTTGGATTTGATGTGAAAGAAGAAAAAGTAGGTAGCTATGGTTTACGAAATATTCGTGAGCGCGTTCAAGGTATGGGAGGAACGTGTCGGATAGTGAGTTTTAAAGGACAAGGAACAAGTATTGAAATTAAAGTCCCGATTCTAAAGGAGGAACGTGATGATTAAAGTACTGTTAGTAGATGATCATGAGATGGTTCGTTTAGGGGTATCGTCTTATTTATCCATCCAATCTGATATTGAGGTGGTAGGAGAAGCTGAGAATGGTTTGGTAGGTTATGAAAAAGCATTAGAAAAAAGGCCAGATGTGATTTTAATGGATTTAGTGATGGAAGTAATGGATGGGATTGAAGCCACAAAAAAAATTTTATTAGAGTGGCCAGAAGCAAAAGTGATTATCGTGACGAGCTTCATTGATGATGAGAAGGTTTATCCAGCTATTGAAGCAGGTGCTGCTGGTTATTTATTAAAAACATCGTCGGCTAAAGATATAGCCAATGCTATTAGATCAGCATATAATGGTGAAAAAGTACTAGAACCTGAAGTAACTAGTAAAATGATGGAGCGATTATCTAAACCAAAAGTTCATGTTTTACATGAGGATTTAACTAATAGGGAGAAAGAAATATTACTACTAATCTCTGAAGGGAAAAGTAACCAAGAAATAGCAGATGAGTTATTTATCACATTAAAGACAGTGAAAACACATGTATCGAATATCTTATCAAAACTAGATGTAGATGATAGAACACAGGCAGCTATTTATGCGTTTAAACATGGAATTGTAAAATAATTAAGTCATTAAGGAGACAAAATACATGAGGAAAACATTTGCAGTTATCGGATTAGGGCGTTTTGGTGGTAGTGTGTGTAGAGAATTAGTAGAATCAAACCAAGAAGTATTAGCAATTGATAATTGCGAAGATCGTGTTAACGAATACATGAATATTGCCACTCATACCGTTTTGGCTAATGCTCAAGATGAAGCAACGTTACGTTCATTAGGTTTAAGAAATTTTGACCATGTGATTGTGACAATTGGGGAAGATATTCAAGCAAGTATTTTAGTGACATTGATGGCAAAAGAAATGGGTGTACCACATATTACTGCTAAAGCTCAAAATGAGTATCATGGACGAGTATTAGAAAAAGTTGGGGCAGACTTAGTTGTTCATCCTGAACGAGATATGGGTTTCCGATTGGGGCATAAATTAACGTCGAATAATATGATTGATTTCATTGAGTTATCCGATGACTATTCTTTAGCTGAAATTCGTGTTAATTATAAACAATTCTTTAATAAAACAATTCAAGAAATTAATTTCAGAAAGCATTACAATGTCACTATTGTAGCAATTCGTCGGGGAAAAAATGATTTGATTGTTTCACCTCCTGCTGAACAAGTTATTTTAGAAGGAGATGTTTTACTTGTCGTTGGGCATAATGATGATGTCGATTATCTAGATGCAAAAATGAAATAAAGATAAGCATGAAGTTAAAAGGTTCTCAATGTTTATGTTACAATAAGTGCGACATCCAAATAGTTGGGGGAAGATAAAATGAAACTTATAGTAACTGATGATGCACACAAATGGTTTGTAGAAGAACTAGGAATAGAATCTGGAGATTTTGTCCGCTTTTTTGGGAAATATGGCGGTAGTACTAATGTTCATGTTGGGTTTTCAACCGGTATTCAATTAGTTGAGCCAGAAAATCCATTAATAACGACGGTAATTGATGGTATCACTTATTTTGTAGAACAGTCAGATGATTGGTTTTTTACCGATTATACATTGACTATTGATAGAGATGACTTATTAAATGAACCGAATTTTACCTATGCCTAAATAGAGTATTCAGGAACAATATTGTTTAAAAAGAGAGAGTTTGCTTCTCTCTTTTTTTTATTATAAAAATAATGTGATAAATCATTCATTAATTAAAAGATGAAAAAAATATACCTGATTTTTTAATTAAATAAACTATTAGGTTATTTTATCTACACAGTAAAAGAAAAAGCCATCAATTCTGATGGCTAAATTTATAGTTAGAGAGAGTTATCTCTGTCTTTCTATTTTTTTATACGTTTTGGTAGAGCATTGAAATAAATTAAAAGGGTCAAGGCTACTCCAACGGAACCAAATGAAACACTTGGCCAAATGAATTGAAGAACAGCTGTTAAAACACTCGGTAAGGTGGCAGCATATACAATGATTTTGAAAACATCCTTATATCTAAATCCAATCAGCCTAAATTTAGTAAATAAATTGGCAAAAAAGGTAAGAATGACGATATCGACAAACAGATTAAAAAACACCATAAACCAAGTTACTAGGGAAATAACACTAAACCACATTGATTGACTACTATTACTAGTAAAAAGTTGCTCTAGTATTTGTTTGTTCAATCCATTTGCTTGATACATTGAATATGGAATACTAAGAACGTTATTATCCATAATATCTGTTGTTGTACTGACTCTAGGTAAAATCATGATAACTTCTTTTTTTAATAATCCAACAACGAGTACGTTTCCGGTTGCATCTGATTCAATTTCTTTTTTTGTTCGCTTATCTGTGGGATCAAATGTAAAAATAATAGAATCTGTTTGGTAGATAAAGCCATCTGTTTTTTCTTTTGTCACTAATGTGTTATCTTCAATAGAAAAATCAGGTAGTTTTTGAATGATTTTTTCTCCATCATCTTGAATAGTCTTTGTGATTAAGGTTGCCTGATAAATAACAGGAAGTGACAGTACAATAGCTAGTAATAATAGATATAAAAAAACGTGAAATCCTTTTTTATTTCGACCTTCTAATAACAAAGTAGGTTGTTTAAAACTAGCCTTAATTAAGTCAAATGTTCGCATAATTACTCCTTTGCAATATAAATTAATTAATACTCATTGTAACGCTTTTATCTACTGAATACAAGAAAGCAAAAATTGTGAGTTTTCGGTTTTATTTTTTGCTTTTTCTATTGTTTCAATGGTATATTGAAATTGTTCATAATTATCAAAAAATTTAGGGGGCTTTATTATTATGACTTATACTTTACCAGATTTACCATATGCATATGATGCGTTAGAACCACATATTGATGAATTAACAATGAAATTACATCATGACAAACATCACAATACATATGTGACTAATTTAAATGCGGCAATTGAAAAACATCCAGAATTGGGTGAGCAATCAATTGAAGAATTAATTACTAATTTAAACGATGTCCCTGAAGATATCCGTATGGCTGTTAGAAACAATGGTGGCGGACACGCAAATCATGCATTCTTCTGGGAAATTATGGGACCTAATGGTGGTGGAGAACCTACTGGGGCAATTAAAGGTGCAATTGAAAGTGCATTTGGTAGCTATGATAACTTTAAAGATCAATTTTTAGCAGCTGCCACTGGTCGTTTTGGTTCAGGTTGGGCCTGGTTAGTTGATAACAATGGGAAATTAGAAATTATGTCAACCCCAAACCAAGATTCTCCATTAACTGAAGGAAAGACTCCTTTATTAGGTATAGATGTTTGGGAACATGCTTACTATAAAAAATATAGCAATGTTAGACCTGACTATGTGAAAGCATTTTTCAATGTGATTAACTGGGATGAAGTAAACAACCGTTATAAAGCAGTTCAAAAATAATTAGTTTAGGGGGAGCAAAACGCTTTCCCTTTTTTTTGTAAAAATTCGCATGTATCCTGTAAAAGTTAAACATATGAATGAAAAGAATATGGTATAATGAACGAAAATAAAAGGGAGGGCAAGTCCGTATGTTAGAACTATCTAAAGAATCGGTATTAAGTGCATTAAAACATGAAGCTGATAAAATTAAACACTTGCTAACGAATCAAAGAAATCATCAATGTATTGCCCAGTGTAAAGCCTTTGAAGAAGTCGTTGATACACAAATGTTTGGTTTTTCAAAACAGGTAGAATTCGCTCAATCCATTGGTTTAATTGACAGACAAGAAGGGCTTGATATGGTTATCGAATTAGAAAAAGAGTTAAATAGAGTCTATAACACGGTATATCAAGAAGTAAAAGAGTCAGAGAGTTAAAGGATTTGGGGGTTGTTTAATCGGTGCATAAAAAAATAAATAAAAAATTTTTTCTAGACTATCTCATTTTAGTTCCTTATTTGATATTATCAGTTGTTGGAATATTAATGGTATATAGTGCAAGCTCTGTTAATTCACAAGGTTTAGCTTTAGAAGCAATTAAACAAGGTGGATTTTTTATTGTGGGGTTAATTGCTATTTTCTTTATTTATAAAATGAAAACACAAGTATTTCAGAATAAACAGTTTATTATGACTGCTATTATCACAATAGGAGCTTTGCTTATTTTGACGAAATTCACTAGTTTAGGTGTTAAAGGAGGAGGCGCTGATGGCTGGTTGAAGATTGGTGCTATCACATTACAACCTGTTGAATTTTTAAAAATTATTGTCATATGGTATTTAGCTTATATTTTGTCGCGTAGACAAGGTACAATTTTATCTCATTTTAAAGATGCCTTACTAAAACCTATGATGTTAATTGGTTTATTAATTTTTCTAGTATTAATTCAACCAGATACTGGAGGAGCAGCTATTTTAATTTTGATTACATTAATTATGGTTTTAGCTAGCGGGATACCGTATTTATATAGTCTAGTAGCGATTGGTGGAGGGGTAGTTGTATCCACCTTTTTAATTCAATTTATAGCATTATTTGGAGGGGCATTATTTCCAAAACGTATGATGTACGTATATAAACGATTTAAAACATTTACTAATCCATTTGAAGACCCATTAGGCGATGGACATCAGATGATTAATTCATATTTTGCTCTGAATAATGGTGGTTGGTTTGGTTTAGGTCTTGGTAAGAGTATTCAAAAAAAAGGTTTTTTAACGAATGCTCAGACAGATTTTATGTTTTCAATTGTGGTTGAAGAATTAGGGTTAATTCTGTCATTGATTTTACTTGTGTTATTATTCTTTTTGATTTTAAGAATATTTGCCATTGGCATTCGTTCAACGGATAGTTTTAATTCGTTAATGTGTATAGGAGTTGCTGGCATGATACTAATACAAGTATTTGTTAATTTAGGAGGTGTCACTGGGTTGATTCCATTAACGGGTGTGACGTTTCCTTTCTTAAGTCAAGGAGGATCGAGTTTAGTTACTTTATCAATCGGTGTTGGCTTTGCATTAAATATTAGTGCAGATGAAAAACGTAAAAAATATGAAAGCAACGAGTATGAAGAGACTCGTTTGCTATTAATGTTAAATGATTAATAAAAAAATGTGGGGGATATAAATATGAAGAAAGTATTAGTAGCTAACCGCGGGGAAATAGCTATCAGAGTGTTTCGAGCGTGTACGGAGTTAAACTTACAAACAGTAGCAGTATATGCAACAGAAGATGATCGTTCGATTCATCGTTTTAAAGCAGATGAGGCCTACTTAGTAGGAAAAGGAAAAAAACCAATTGATGCTTATTTAGATATAGAAGATATCATTCGTATTGCAAAAAAATGTGGAGCAGATGCTATCCATCCGGGATATGGCTTTTTATCTGAAAATATTCACTTTGCAAGACGTTGTGAAGAAGAAGGTATCAAATTTATTGGACCAAGTTTACATCACTTAGATATTTTTGGAGATAAAATTAAAGCAAAATTAGCAGCTCAAGAAGCAGGTATTTCTTCTATTCCAGGAACAGATGGCCCTGTCAGTGGAGTGGATGATGTTGTTGCATTTGGGGAAGAATTTGGGTATCCAATTATGATTAAAGCCGCTTTAGGTGGAGGCGGACGTGGTATGCGTGTGGCCCATAATAACGAAGAAGCACGCGATGGATATGAACGGGCTAAGAGTGAAGCTAAAGCAGCATTTGGTAGTGATGAAATTTATGTTGAAAAATACATTGTGAATCCAAAACATATTGAAGTACAGATTTTAGGGGATGAACATGGTAATGTTATTCACTTATTTGAACGTGACTGCTCTGTTCAACGACGTCATCAAAAAGTAGTTGAAGTTGCACCTTGTGTGTCTATGTCTGATGAAAAACGTGAAGAAATTTGTCAAGCAGCAGTAAAATTAATGTCACACGTTGGTTATATTAATGCTGGAACAGTTGAGTTTTTAGTTGATAAAGATAGTTTCTATTTCATCGAAGTGAACCCACGTGTCCAAGTAGAACATACGATTACAGAGTTAATTACAGATGTTGATATTGTGACCAGTCAATTACAAATTGCAATGGGAAAAGATTTACATAAAGAAATTGGCTTACCAGAGCAAAAAGATATTCATATTCACGGATATGCGATTCAATGTCGAATTACAACAGAAGACCCATTGAATAATTTTTTACCTGATATTGGTAAAATTGACACGTATCGTTCTCCAGGTGGCTATGGTATTCGTCTAGACGTAGGGAATGCTTTTGCAGGTGCAATGGTAACGCCATTTTTTGATTCATTATTAGTTAAAGTCTGTACACATGGTATTACATTTGAGCAAACAGTCCAAAAAATGTTACGTGCACTAAAAGAATTTAGAATTCGTGGTGTTAAAACCAATATTCCGTTTCTTTATAATGTACTATCTCACGAAGTTTTTACGAGTGGAGAAGCAACGACAACGTTTATTGATACAACAGACGAATTATTTAATTTCCCTAAAATGCGTGACCGTGGAAATAAAACAATGAAATATATTGGAGAAGTCACAGTCAATGGGTTCCCAGGAATTGGAAAACATGAGAAGAAATACCATTCTTCCCCAAGAATCCCTGAGATTATGACAACAACAGATAAACGAATTGAAACGCCCAAAATGATTTTAGATGCCAAAGGACCTGATGCTGTCGTTGATTGGGTAAAAAATCAGTCATCTGTTTTAGTGACAGACACCACTTTTAGAGATGCTCATCAGAGTTTACTTGCAACACGTGTCAGAACAAATGATTTAAAACGGATTGCAAAAGAAACAGGTGAACTTATCCCAGAATTATTTTCACTTGAAATGTGGGGTGGGGCAACGTTTGACGTAGCGTATCGCTTCTTAAATGAAGACCCTTGGATGAGATTGAAGAAATTACGTAAGTTAATGCCAAATACTTTGTTCCAAATGTTATTTAGAGGATCAAATGCTGTGGGTTATCAAAATTATCCAGACAATGTGATTAAAGAATTTATTACGGTTGCAGCTAGAGAAGGCATTGATGTGTTCCGTATCTTTGATAGTTTAAACTGGTTGCCACAGATGGAACAAAGTATTCAGTATGTAAGAGATGCCAATAAAATTGCTGAAGCGACTATTTGTTATACTGGAGATGTATTAGATCCTCGTCGTCCAAAATACAATATGACATATTATAAACAAATGGCACGTGATTTAGAAAATATGGGAGCTCATATTATTGCGATTAAAGACATGGCTGGTTTATTACAACCGCAAGCGGCGTATCATTTGATTTCTGAATTAAAAGCAACCGTTGATGTGCCAATTCATTTACATACACATGATACAGCAGGTAATGGAATCATTACTTATTCTGCAGCCGCTAAAGCAGGCGTTGATATTGTTGATGTGGCGATGAGTGCTATGAGTGGTTCAACAAGTCAACCAAGTATGAGTAGTTTATATTATGCGTTAGAAAATGGTGATCGTGATTTAGATATTAATATTGAATCTGTTCAAAAAATTAATCACTACTGGGAAGATGTACGAGCTTTCTATGCCCCATTTGGCAATGGTATTAATGCGCCTCAAACAGAAGTTTACCAACATGAAATGCCAGGTGGACAATATTCTAATTTACAACAACAAGCTAAAGCAGTTGGGCTTGGCGATCGTTGGGAAGACATCAAAAAAATGTATGAACGTGTGAACTATTTATTTGGCGATATTGTTAAAGTAACCCCATCTTCAAAAGTAGTGGGAGATATGGCACTATTTATGGTTCAAAATAATTTAACTGAAGAAGATGTGGAAGAAAGAGGTAGTGAGTTAAACTTCCCAGAGTCAGTGATTAGTTTCTTCCAAGGTGATTTGGGTCAACCAACTGGTGGTTTCCCTAAAAAGTTAAAAGAAACCATTTTAAATGGTCGTCCGTCAATCGAAGTGCGTCCTGGTAGTTTAGCAGAACCTGTTGATTTTGATAAAGTAAAAACAGAATTAGCAACTAAAATTGACCGTGAACCAACAGATAAAGAAGTCATTAGTTATATCATGTACCCACAAGTATTTCTAGATTATATGACAATGTATAATACTTATGGCGATGTGGAATTACTTGATACACCAACTTTCTTCCAAGGAATGCGTGTGGGAGAAACAGTTGAAGTGCGTATTGAAAAAGGAAAAACACTGATTATCACATTAGATGAAATCGGTGAGCCTAACCTTGAAGGAAATCGCGTCTTATTCTTTAATTTAAATGGTCAACGTCGTGAAATTGTGATTAAAGATAGTAATATCAAATCAACTGTTATGGCAAAAGAAAAGGCTGAGCCAACAAATGGTGCACACGTTGCCGCAACAATGCCAGGTTCTGTCTTGAAGGTGTTAGTAACACCAGGAGATTCTTTGCAAAAAGGTGATCCTATTATGATTACTGAAGCTATGAAGATGGAAACAACTATTTACGCAAAACGCAATGGGATTGTAAAACGTGTCCTGGTGTCAGATGAGGAAGCCATTCAAGCAGGTGATTTATTAGTTGAATTAACGATTTAATAATACTTTTAGGAGAGGTGACAAGATGCGACGTATAGGAGAATTTATTTTAGTGTTTTTAATAGTGCTGACATTTTTTTATATGAAACCAGTCGTCTTGTCACAAAGGTCTCCAAAGTCAGTAGAGGAACTAGTTGTTAATGAGGTAAAACCTCAAACAAAATCTAATCAACAAAATGAACTAAATGCTACTGGATTAGCAACAATTATCGGGTTATCAGAAAAGCAACTAAAAGAAAAGATGCCTAATCCTAAAAATGAATGGGTTGTGGGTGTTGATAGAAAATGGTTGGTTTACGGAGATAATAAAATCGATTATTATCAAGTTGAGTTGACAGATGGTAAAGTATCAAGTGTGTTTGTTTTAGGGACAAAAGTTGACGTTTCTCCTTTTAGTATGGATATGACGTTAGGTGATATTTCAGAAATCACAACAATTTATCCTAATTTCGAGTTTGACTATCGTGATAAAAAATATGAAATAGAGCTCACAGAAGACGATATGAATTATCGACCACTCATAGCTTTTGATAACGGGACGTTTGCTTTATTACATTTTAATTATGATACAGGACAACTATTAGGGGTTCGCTATGTTAGTAAGAGCGCTTTGGTGGAAATGATTCCCTATCAATTAAACGAAGAAGTCTCTCTTCAACCAGTTGAGTTAACAGATGAGCAGTGGAATCAATTTAATCAAGCAAATACAGAACAAATGTTTACGATTTTAAATATTATGCGTGAAAGGGTCAATCGTAAACCTTATAAGTTAGATGCTGAATTAGCTTTAGAAAGTAAAAAAGCTCTAGAAGAGTTTAATGCAGATCCCAAACTAGTTATAAAAAAAGAAGAAAGATTAGACCAATGGCAAGAAAAAGTGGATTCAAGTAATCCCAGTGATAGTTTTATTTTAGTTGATGAAGAGTTAGAACGTCTATTAAAACTAGGAAAGCCTATTGATAAAGGAACACATGGTTTATTCGCCCAAAGTATGGGTGATGTGCCATTTATTGTGTCAAATTGGTTTGTTAATCGATTTGATCAACAAGAAATTAATGATGCGAAGGATGAGTATATAGGAATTGCCTTTAATAAAAATCAAGTATTGGTCTTATTTAATCAAAAGGCAGTAAATACTTCACTAACCACTGAAAGTAGTGATAAAAAATGATTTATAATGATGAATTATTTGATTTAGAAGATAAAGTGAATCAATTAGCTAAAGATGTATTAAATAGTCAAACTGTGATAGATTATCTCCATGACTATCAAGCGATTGACAAAAGTAGCGAGGTATCTGATTTAGTGTCAGATTTTTTAACTAAAAAAGAAGCGTTTGAAAAAATAGAACCTTATGGGAAGTATGCCCCTGACTTTAAGGAAACAAGACGTGCACTAAGAAAATCCAAACGGGCACTAGATACGAACGAATTAGTTGCAACGTTTAAAATAAGTGAAACAACTGTTCAAAATGTGTTAGACTATATTAGTCTAGATATTGCTCAAACCATATCTGATACGATAAAAGTTGATGCAGGAAATCCCTTTTTTGAATTTGCTAAAAAAGGATGTGGAGGGACATGTCATGTTAACAAATGAATTGGAATTAACGCCAAGACGTGGTTTAATCGTTTGGGTATATAGTTTAAAACAATTGAGAAATTTGAAGCGATTTGGTTATATTCATTATGTATCAAAAAAGATGAAATATGCGGTTCTCTATGTTAATGAAGATTCTCTTGAAGAGACAATTGAAAAATTGAATAAACAATTTTTTGTTAGAAGTGTAGACAAGTCTTTTAGACCAGATATTAACATGAATTTTACTAATAGGTTAGGAAATCAAGACTGTCATGATGAACCATTAGATTTTGAAGAGCAAAAAACAGAAATTCGCTTAGCAGAATTTGATGATTAAAGTATTTGTCTGGCATAAGGCAAATACTTTTTTTATCTAGATTTATAGATAGAAAGGAAGAAACAAATGCGAGTTATTGCAGGTGAATTTAAAGGAAGAAAATTACAATCTTTAAAAGGGGATAATACTAGACCAACTTCTGATAAAATAAAGGGATCTATTTTTAATATGATTGGTCCTTATTTTGATGGTGGTATTTGTTTGGATTTATATAGTGGTAGTGGAAATCTTGCTATTGAAAGTATTTCTAGAGGAATGGATAAAGCCTATTGTTTTGATATGTTTTTTCCTGCTGTAAAAGTGATTCAAGAGAACGTGACAATGACTAAAAAAAAAGAGGCATTTATTGTAAAAAAATTAGAGGCAAAAAAAGCATTAGAGTTTTTAGCTAGCCAAGAAATATTATGTGACTATGTGTTTTTAGATCCGCCTTATGCTAAAGAAGATTTAGAGAAAAATATGGTCATGTTACAATCTTTAAATTTATTAAAAAAACAGGCAAAAATCATTTGTGAGATGGATAAACATGTTATATTACCAGATATAATTGGTCAATTAGTCTTACAACGAGAACAGCAATATGGTGTGACAAAAGTCAGAATTTATCAATTGAAGGAGGAAAAAGATGGTTAAAAAAAGGATTGCTCTTTTTCCGGGAAGTTTTGATCCAGTAACCAAAGGGCATTTAAATACTATTAAAAAAGCCAGTAGGTTATTTGATGAGTTAGTTGTAGGAGTTTTTACTAATACGACCAAAAAAACATTATTCACCCCAATTGAAAGGCAAAATTTTATTGCTGAAGAAGTAAAAGAGTTAGAAAATGTTTCAGTTAGATTATGCGATAATGACTTAACTATTCGAATTGCTGATGAGTTAGGGGCAGATTATTTAGTACGTGGTATTCGTAATCAATTAGATTATGAATATGAAAAAAGTATAGCCGTTTTAAATAAGCATCTTTCTTCTCATATTGAAACCATTTTTTTGATTTCTGATGAAGAATATAATCATATCAGTTCTAGTATGGTGAAAGAAATTGCTAAATTTCAAGGAAATATCACCGATTTTGTTCCAGAAAAGGTCAATGATGCACTCAAATTAAAATTTAAATAATAAGAAGGTTATAGTCATGAACAAGGAGCTTTTTAAAAAGAAATCATTTTATCTAAAAGTGTTAGGTGTTTTAGTGATTTTATTGGTTTTAATTTTTCCATTACCCTATTATATTGAATCGCCAGGTAGTGCTGATAAATTAAATCAAATTATTACTGTAGATGGTAAAAAGGATACGCAAGAAGGCTCGTTCATGATGACGACAGTTCAAGTCCAAAAAGCCAATGTTTTAACGGTTTTATTAAGTAAATTTGATCGTAATGCAGAGCTAATTCCCCAACAAGATATATTAGGTGAATCCAATTCAGCTGAGTATGAACGTATTCAAGAATATAATATGGAAGACTCAAAAAATGAAGCCATCCAGATTGCATTGGAATTAGCTAATATTCCTTATAAGCGGGTATATAAAGGGATTTATGTATTATCTGTTGCTGACTATTCTAGTTTTTATAAAAAATTAGAAGTGGGTGATTTAATTCAAAAATTAAATGGAAAGACAATGCTACAATCGGATGATTTTATTCAAGCCTTACAAAAGATGCCAATCGCTGAATCTCTTTCTATTGGTTATGAGCGAAATGGAAACAAAGAAGTGGCTGATGGAAAAATTATTAAGTTACCTAAATTAGAGCGGCCGGGAATTGGCGTGACTGTTGTGGATCAAACATCTATTGATACTAAAAAAGACATTCAATTTAATACAGAAGGTGTAAGTGGTCCTTCAGCGGGATTAATGTTTAGTTTGGAACTTTATAGCATGTTAAGTCAGAAAGATTTAAAACAAGGACGAAATATCGCAGGGACAGGAACGATTAACGATAAAGGAAAAGTAGGAGATATTGGCGGAATCGAGAAAAAGGTAGTGGCAGCTGAAAAAGCTGGAGCAACGATATTTTTCGCCCCGAATAATGAAACAGAAGGAAAAACGAATTATGAATTAGCCAAGGAATCAGCAGATAAAAATCATCTTTCACTAAAAGTGGTACCTGTTAAAACGATTCAAGATGCAATAGATTACTTAGAAAAACACACGCCTTAGGAATAAGACGTGTGTTTTTTCGTATCTATTAATGAAAGGAGAGGTAAGATGAATCGTTTTAAAAAAGTAGAAGATAAAAAATGGCTTGTACTTGGTGTTGTAAGTATTATTTTAGTGAGTGTTTTTGTGCTGATAAGAATGTTTTCTACAAATAAGATAATAGTTGAGGAGACCACCACTATCACAACGAATAGTACACTAAGAGAAAATATTGAAAAAAATGTGATGTCAACTGATGAGATGTATGTAGATATTAAGGGTGCGGTTATAAATCCAGGTATTTATCAAGTAACTGGTAATATGAGAGTATTGAATGTTGTGGAATTAGCAGGTGGATTTTTATCTGATGCTGATGATAAGCAGGTGAATCTATCCGAGCGGGTAAGTGATCAAATGGTTATTTACATCCCAAAAGAGGGCGAAGCACTAGATGACATACCAATGCTACAAAGTAATGGAAAAGACAAGCAAGACTCAAGTAAGTCAGATTTAATTAATCTTAATACAGCAACCATAGATGAGTTAAAAACATTAAATGGTATTGGTGAGAAAAAAGCAGAAAGTATTATTAAATACCGTGAAGAAAAAGGATTATTTAAAAAAATAGAAGATCTAAAAAATGTTGATGGTATTGGGGAAAAAACTTTTGAAAGTTTAAAATCATTAATTATAGTGTAGAAAAATAGAAAAGGAGAAGATGTTATAGTTGAATAAATAAAATAACTAGTTAAAACATTAAAAATCAATTACAATAAACTTAAGTTAAAGAAAAAGAGGTTTAAAGATGAGAAGAGAAAGAATTCCTTGGGATCAATATTTTATGGCTCAAAGTCTATTGTTGTCTTTACGTAGCACATGTAAAAGATTATCAGTTGGAGCAACAATTGTCCGAGATAGACGAATAATAGCTGGAGGATATAATGGATCTGTAACGGGAGATGTTCATTGTATAGATGAAGGATGTTACCTTGTTGATGGACATTGTGTACGGACCATCCATGCAGAGATGAATGCCATTTTGCAATGTGCAAAATTTGGTGTCGAAACAGATGGGGCGGAAATTTATGTGACACACTTTCCCTGTTTACAATGCACTAAAATGATTTTACAAGCGGGGATTAAAACGATTCACTATTTGAAAGATTATCGAAATGATGATTATGCAATGAAATTGATTAAACAAGCTGGAGCGACAATTGATAAAGTCACGTTATCTCAAGAATATTTTGATACACTTGCTTTTGGTGAAGACAATGATTAATGAAAATACCTCTATAAAGGGGTATTTTTTTTATCCTTTGATGATATTTGTGATATGGCTATTATATTTATTAAATCAATCGTGGATAGGGCTTTTTTTAGTATTATTTTGTACCGTTCATGTATGGCGTTTAAACAATTCTAGGCTATTCATGCTGAGTATTATTTGCTTTATTTTATCAAATGGTTATTTTTTTCTAACAGTCCCTTATAGACACGATGTATTTATTAATGAAAATAAAGAAACATGGACAGTACTGCCTGACACATTACAAGTAGATGGTGATTTTGTTAAAGCTAAAGTGAAAAAGAATCATCATCGTTATTTTTTACGATATAAACTGACTTCAAAAGAAGAAAAAGAGGCCTTATTATCAGTTAATCACCCATTGGTTATAACGAGTAGTCAAGAAAAAGTTTCAGCACAATCAAAACGCAATTTAAATGGTTTTGATTATAGCAACTATTTATTTTCTCAACAAGTCGTTGGAATTTATCAGCTAAAAGATATTGTGGAAGTTAAAGAAAAATCACTATCTATTATTCATCCAATTGAGTTGATATCAAGTTTTCGAGCATCTTCTTATCAGTCGATTAATCAAACTTTTTTACCTTATACGTCATTTTATATGACTAGTTTACTATTAGGAATCAATGACGGAGAAAATAGGGAGGTATGGAATAAATTAAGTTTGTCGCACTTATTTGCTTTGTCTGGTTTACATGTTACTTTTTTAGTGATGATGATACGATCAGTGTTACTAAGAGCAGGTATTACAAAAGAAGTCACGTCAATCATAGAATGTTTGTTTTTATTGCTATTCGTTGGTCTCTCAGGTTATAGTGTTGGAGTGATTCGAGCAAGTTTGCAACATATTATAAAAAAGAGTTCAACTCATTATCAGTGGTATTTGAGTTCACTGGATTGTTGGAGTGTGACATTATTTATCCATACGTTTTTATTTCCAACCGTTTTACTGACTATTGGGGGAAAGCTTAGCTATTATTTAAGTTTTTTAATTATATTTATCCAACCAATTATATCCACCTATAAAAAATATCAACAGACAATATTTTTTCAATTATTGTTAACGTTTTTTTCTCTTCCATTAATTTGCTATTACTTTTTTGAGTTCAATATTTTATCTGGTTTATTTAGTTTATTATTCACACCTATTTTATTCCAAGTATTACTACCACTATTAGTCATTAGTTTCATAACATTAGCATTCTTACCCAACTTTATTATCATTTCGATAGAAAGTATTGTGAGAATGATTCATTTATTTGCTATATGGTGTCAAAAGTGGACGATGTTTCAAGTCACAACTGGAACATTTTCTAAAGTATTACTTATTCTTATCATCATTGGCCAATTTGGTTGTTTAATTTACTGGGAGAAAGTAAAAAAAATATCAGCAAAACAGGTATCCTTTATTTTGCTAAGTCCATTTATGATACTGAGTATTAAATACATTAATCCTTTTGGTATGATTGCTTTTGTTGATGTAGGACAAGGAGATGCGATTTTTATTCAGCTTCCATTTCATCAAGGAAATTATTTAATTGATACAGGCGGAAGTTTATCTTTTGAGCAGGAGGCTTGGAAGCAAAAAATAAACAGTAAGCGAAATGCTGACTACACTTTACTGCCATTTTTAAAAAGTAAGGGGGTATCAAAACTAGATGCTCTTTTTATTACACATGCTCATGAAGATCATTTTGGTGATATGGACCGATTGAGTGAAGAGGTAACGATTAAACAGATTATTACCACACCAGGGGCATATGAACAAGAGAATTTCCAACGAAAATTAGAGAAAATGAATGTATCATCTGTTCATCAAGTAACTCAGAAAAATCAATTAACGCTATCTAATTTACAACTGGATGTATTATCTCCTTTAGGTGTAGGCGATGGTCAAAATAATGATTCACTTGTATTAAAGGTTACGATTCATCAAAAAGCATTTTTATTAATGGGTGACTTAGAAAAAGAAGGAGAATTGCGTTTAATAGATCAATACAAACAAGATGATCTAAAGGCAGACTGTATCAAAGTTGGGCATCATGGTAGTAAAACATCTAGTTATCATGACTTCATAGAAAAAGTAGATCCCAGCCAAGCTATAATACTTGTCGGAGAAAATAATCGATTTAAACATCCTTCACCAGAAACATTAGAGACCCTAACAAATCACGATATTGCTATTTTTAGGACAGATGAAGATGGGATGATTTATCAAAAATGGTTACCTTTTAAAAAAGAGATGTTGAAAATGACGTCAATAAAATAAAAATCTGTTAGAATAGTGAAGAGAAGACAAGAAGGATGTGTCATAATAAGTGAGTTTTCAAAAAGAAATCGCAAAAATTAAAGAAAAAAAATTTGATTCTGTTTATATCCTATTGGGAAAAGAGCGGTATCTTACTAATCAATTTAAACAACAATTAATCGCATCTGGCATGGAAGAAGAAGAGCAATCTTTTAACTTGATGACTTTTGATATGAAGCAAGACTTGTTAGATAACGTTATGATAGAAGCGCAAACGATTCCTTTTTTTGGAGAAAGAAAGATTATCTTCATTCAAGAGCCATACTTTTTGACAGGTGAAAAGAAAAAGATAGATGTCGATCATAATTTAAATACATTATTAGACTATCTAGATGATCCCTCCCAATCAACGATATTAGTGTTTTTAGCGCCTTATGATAAGCTGGACGAACGTAAGAAAATAGTAAAAAAATTAAAAAAAGAAGCAACACTGATTGATGTTTCGGATATGACTAATCGTTTGGCACAACAATATGTTTCCGATACGATAAAAAATGAAGGTTACGAGATAAGTAAAGAGGCGTTTGAAGAATTTATTTATTTGACGAATGCTAATCTTAGCCAAATGATGAATGAATTAGATAAATTGTTTTTGGTAGCAACTGAATCAAAAAAAATAACCAAAGAGATAGTTAAAGACCTCATCCCAAGGTCATTAGAACATAGTATTTTTGACTTACTGAAATACATTTTAGCCAATCAAAAAGAGCAATCATTGGCTTTATATAATGAGTTGTTGTTACAAGGGGAAGAGCCTATTAAAATTAATGCTATTCTAATTAGTCAGTTTCGTTTGTTGTTACAAGTGAAAATAATGGCAGAAAGACATTACCAACAAAGTAATATGATTGATGTCCTAAAGATTCACCCGTATCGTATTAAATTATCCTTACAGGAAGCAAAGCGATTCGAGTTGAAGACATTGGGAGTAATTTTTGATTATCTAGTGGAAAATGATTATAAGATGAAGTCTGGATACATGGATGCTAATTTATTGTTTGAATTATTTTTGATGAAACAATTTAAATAAAAGAAAAAACTTGATGACTAGAAATCAAAAGATTCAGTCAATCAAGTTTTTTTATTTTGCGATTTTTTTAGCTAAACGTGATTTTTCACGATTTGCTTTATTTTGATGGATTAATCCTTTTGCACTAACCATATCAATTTCACGTGTAGCAGCAACTAATAATTCTTGTTGATTATCAGCATTTTCTTCTACAGCTTTTTCAAATTTCTTCATAGCAGTACGCATTTTGCTTAATTTTGCAGAGTTAGACTCGTTTGCAATTTTGCTAGTGCGAGCACGTTTGATAGCAGATTCGATATTTGGCATTTGTTTTCACCTCCGACATAGAGTTTACATTGATAAATCATATGTAATCAACATTCTCATTATACAGAAACCATAATCAGTTTGCAATAAATTAATTGCAATGTTTCTTAATTTAAATCTAAAATGGTGACACCGATGACATCTGGTCCAGTATGAACACCTAATACAGGACTAACGTCATTAAAATAAATGACGGTTGCATGTGGTAATTTTTCTTCAATTGTTTTTTTGACAAGTTCAGCTTCCTCTTTACATGTTCCATAAGCAATGGCTATTTGATAATCGGTGCTATTTTCACCAAAAGCGACTAATTGATCAATCATTTTTTGTAGACTTTTTTTCCGTCCACGAGCTTTTGCTACGGTATAATATATTCCTTCACTATTACATGAAATCACTGGGTTTAAATTTAATGCTGTTCCAAGAATGGAAGTAACTAAACCAATTCTTCCACCCTTTTTTAAATATTCAAGGGTTGGAATACTAAAAAAGATACGTCCCTTTTTAGGTAATAATTCTCCAATTTCAACAAGAGAATCAAATGTATAGTGTTTATCAATTAATTCTTTTAAATAAGCGGCTTGTATTCCACCACCAACACCAATGCTTTTGGTATCGATAATATGAGATGTTATATCTTTATGATCATTTAGTAATAATCTTAATGCATTAAACGTTCCACTCAAACCACTAGAAATTGTCATCGCTAAAATATGCGTATACCCATCATTTTTTATTTGTTGAATAGTATTTTCAATGATTTCAAGTGAGGGAAGGGATGTTGTTGGGATTTCTTGATCAAGTCGGTCATAAATTTCAGCGGCTGTGATATCGATTTTATCCAAGAAGCTTCCATTTGAATAATTAATACTTAAAGGAACAATAAATACACCATCTAGTGTTGCGATTTCTGGTGGTAAGTCCATTCCAGAATCAACAAATAATGCGATTTTTTCAGTCATGTTGTGATGCCATCTCCTTATTGTTTATCATATTTAGCGTAGATGTGAGAGCAGATTCTGTAAATAATTTACTCACAATTGTAATACATGCCCAACGAATAGGGGCGATATCTGTTTCGGGATTATTAAATATAATCGTTTCTCCCTGTGTTGAAAAAGCATGAAGTGATTCATGAAGGTACTGACAAAATAAATTGTAAGCATCTTTTGAATTAGTATTTTCAGTTTGTAAATCAATGCTTTGTTGAATAGAAGGAATATCAAATACTTGTTTTAAAATAGTAATTACAATAATCCTTGCAATATGTTTTCGACTATATCTTTTTTTGATTGGTTTAGGAATTAACTTTAATTTAACGTAATTATTTACCATTGAGGGGGTTAATGGCTTAAAAGGTATGCCATTTTCAGATAAAGGTTGTAAATATCGATCAATAATAGTAACTAATTGGTCCATATAAACATCAATATCTGGTAATTCATCCCATACAGGTAGAGAAAAATCTGTTAAATTATCCGTAATGGAATTATTCAATATCAAAAACTCCTTTATCTAGTTTTTAAAACTATATCATAAAGTTTGATGAATGACAATAAAAAAATCTTGGACAATTTGTCCAAGATTTTAGTTAGCTGTCTTTGTTTTTGATTGAGTATAGAAAGGTTTTTTTTCTTTTTTGATTGGTTTTAACATTCTCAAACCATTTAATATTACTAAAATGGTACTACCTTCATGCCCAATAACACCTAAAGGAAGATTTATAACTTGTAAAAAGTTTGAAATAATCAGCAAAACAATGACAGAAATAGAAAAGATGATATTTTCTGTTACAATTTTTTTCAGTTTTATAGACATTTTATGACTCATTGCTAATTTATTTAAATCATTTTGCATTAATACAATATCAGCAACATCAATAGCAATGTCAGTTCCTTGCCCCATAGCTACACCAATTGTAGCATTTGCTAATGCTGGAGCATCATTTATCCCATCACCAATCATAGCGTTAGTTCCAACTTTTTCTTTTTGTTCTTTAATAAAAATTGTTTTATCTTCGGGTAGGCAGTCAGCTATTACATGATCCACACCAACTATTTTAGCAACAGCATTGGCTGTTTGATGATGATCGCCTGTTAACATAGTAGTTGTAATACCAGCTTCTTTAAAATATTTAACACATTCAATCGCTTCAGGTTTTGGTACATCAAGTAATCCGAAGAACGCTACTACTTGATTATTTTTAGATAGATAAATGACTGTCTTTCCTTCTTGCTGTAATTGCAATGTTTTTTCCATCGTTTTATTATCAAGGTGTTTATTTGTCACAAAATCACTGTTTCCAACTTTCCATAAAGTATCTTCTTCAGTTGCTTGCATACCTGATCCTGCAATTTCTTCTACAATAAGTGTGTCGTTAATCGATACCTTTGAATCTTGATAGAATCTCACAATGGCATTGGCTAAAGGATGAGTAGAATTTTTTTCAATGGTCACTAAAGCTGAAATGGCTTTATCACATTGGGTTTCAATAAATATTTCATCTGTTACAATAGGAATTCCTTTTGTAAGAGTTCCTGTTTTATCAAAGGTAATAGCTTTTAAATCAGATAATGATTCTAAGAAGACGCCACCTTTAAACAAGACACCGTTCTTAGCCCCATTTGAAATAGCAGCTAGAGTAGCAGGTGTAGCTGAGGCAACAAGAGCGCAAGGAGAGGCGACAACTAATAGAACCATCCCACGATAGAAACTCTCACTCCAAGTCCAACCTAAAACGAAATAAGGAAGGAAAATCATTAGTGGGACAATAACCAATACAGCTTTAACGTAGACATTTTCAAATCGATCTAAGAAACTTGCTGTTTTTGAAGGCGTATTTTGTGCTTCATCAACTAATTGAATGATTTTACTAAACAAGGTATCTTTAGCTTCTTTGGTTACTATCATCGAGATAGCATTTCCTACATTAATTGTTCCAGCGAATAAAGAATCATGGCTTAATTTTTCGACAGGAATCGATTCGCCTGTAATGGCAGCTTCGTCAATAGAAGAGTAATCACTTAGTAATTCACCATCAATTGGGACACTCGCCCCTTTTGGAACAAGTAATGTGTCACCAATTTTTAGTTCTGCAACTGGCACTTCTTTTGTTGTGTTATCAGATAATAATAAAAAAGCATTTTCTGGTTGGATAGCCATTAAGTTTTCAATTTCTTTTTTGCTTTTACTTGTAGTGTATTCTTCTAGTGAACCACTTAATGAAAAAATAAAAGTTAACATAATTCCTTCAAAATAAAATTGAATCGTACAGGCACCGATAGCAGCTAGAGCCATTAATAAATCGACACTTAAATGTTTATTCTCAATTGTGTCTTCAATTCCTTCTTTTGTCTGTGAGAATCCTCCAATAATCATTCCGATAATATAAATAATAGGAGCAAAAGTCATGTTATTTTTTTCTACAATAAAACCTAGTAACATAAGGACACCACAGACGATTGTAGCAAGCATTTGTTTGTTTTCTTTAAGATAAGTCATTTGTATTACCTCCTTATGAAGCAAGTGTAACACAAAAAAAGTTAGATTAGAATAGTTATAATCTAGATGGGATTGATAGTCGTTATCAATGATAATGATTATAAAATAAGAAGCGATAAATCGCTTCTTTAAAAGGTTTTTTTATTATAGAGTTGTTAGCCAGTAAATGAGAATGATCGTTCCCAAAATAATTCGATACCAACCAAATACTTTGAAGTCATGTTTTTTAATGTAACCCATCAAGAATTTGATTGCTAGGATAGAAACAATAAATGCAACTAAAGAACCCACTGATAATAAAATAATTTCAGAAGAACCAAATGAGTTTCCTTTTAAAACAAATTTAATCATTTTTAAGCCACTAGCACCAAACATTACTGGAATACCTAAAAAGAAAGTGAACTCAGCAGCAACATAACGAGAGCAGCCGATAATCATCGCACCGATAATGGTTGCACCAGAACGAGAAGTACCTGGAATTAAAGCTAGTACTTGAAATAGACCTATAATAAATGCTGTTTTATAAGTTAACTGATTGAGTGTTGTTGTAGTGGGTTTGATTGTTTTGTTTCTATTTTCAACGATAATAAATAAAATACCATATAATATCAACATCATAGCAACAGGAACAAACTTGTGGAAATGTTCTTCTAAAAAGTCATCAAATAGAAAGCCAAATATAACAGCTGGGATACAAGCAACTACGACTTTAAACCATAAAGACCAAGTATCTTTTTTTTCAATATCTGATTTATTTCTAGCAAATGGGTTTAATTTGTTAAAATAAAGAACGACTACTGCAAGAATTGCCCCTAATTGAATGACAACATTAAACATCTCTTTAAAATCATTTGAAGCATCAAGTTTTAAAAATTGATCGACTAAAATCAAATGACCAGTGCTACTGATCGGTAGCCACTCTGTAATCCCTTCAACAATCCCCAAAAAGATTACTTTTAATATATTATAAAAATCCATTCCTATTATTCCCCTTTTTTCCTTTTTATCTCAATTAAGTATACAGTATCTTTTTTTAAAACCAAATCTTTTTTTGAGAATAGAAATACCCTTAGAAAAATTTAATTATCTAAGGGTAGGAATGCTATTTAATTAAAAAACGGGTTTTCTCTTTTTTCACGACCAATACTTGTTACAGGACCATGACCAGAATAGGCTTTGAAGTCGTCTGGTAAAGTAAATAATTCGGCTTTGATACCAGATAAAAGAACTTGTGAATCACCAAAAGGTAAATCAGTTCGACCGACACTACCTCTAAATAATGCGTCACCACAAACAACAAAATCATCAAATATAAAGCTAACACTTCCAGGTGAATGTCCTGGAGTAGGAACAACTTTAAAAGTGATATCACCAATAGTGTAGGTATCATAGTTTTTAAATTCGAATTCCGCTTCTCTTGCTGTAACGTCAGCCATATCATCATGACGAGCTAGACCTGACAAGTTTAATTGTGGGTCAGTTAACCAAGATTGTTCAATTGGACTGATATAGACAGGAATGTTGTAACGATCGCGAATCGCGTCAACGGCACCAATATGATCATAGTGAGCATGAGTAATTAAAATCGCTTCAGGTTTTACGTTAAGCTCATCAATGGTAGATTCAATTTTTTTTGCCTCATCACCTGGATCAACAATTAATAGCGACTGTTCATTATAAATCAGGTAGCAATTTTCTTGGATTGTACCTGTTGGAATTTGTTTAATAGTTAACACATCAATTCCTCCTTTGAGTATAAATGTATTATAACGAAAAAAAGGATATTTCTAAAGTATAAAGAATTTTGTTAAGAAGGAAAAAATATTGTAAACTAAGTAGGGAAAGAGAGGTGCTGTGGTGGAGAGCGTGAAAAAGAAGTTTGAATCATTACAGTTTATTCCTTTTGTATTGGTTAATGGAATGAACTTATTTCCAATATTTATTTTGGTACATATTTTTTTACAAAATAATCGTGAATTTCATTATTTATTACCCTTACTATTCTTTTATTGCTTTAAATCAACTATTTTGTTTTTAATTCGTTTAAAAACATTGCCTATGCGACGCTTATTATTTGTAGCAATTGGACTAGGTATTTTAGGTTGTGGATTTGGTTTATTACTTAATCAATCGATTGCGTTTGGTTGGATTGCTGGAGGATTATTGGGTATTTGTTCAGGTTTAATGTTTCCAAGCTATATGACAGTTATGTTTCATGAGAGAACACTGAATGATTTTAATAATAAAAAAAGCAATCAATTATATTCATTAGGTTTTGCCATTGTTTTTTCAACTATATTGTTTAAGTTGATTGATGTATCAATAGTAGGAACCTTTTTATTTTTAGGATTAAATTTATTGTTGTTAGCTAGCATTTTATCAACTTATCCAACCTATACAATAGATGAAACTATTCCTTATCCAAATTATTCAACTATTGAAACACTTGTTTTATTTTTTGTTGGATTTTTTAGTGTGTTTATCATAAAAGGGGATAAAAAATTAGGTGTGAGTCATTTTTTATTAACACTGATGATTATAATGGCTATACTGTTGGTTATTTACTTTATTTACTATAAAAAAATTACGCGTCAACGTCAATTTAGACCGCTAGAGAGTGCTATGATGTTATATAAAGGTATGTTGACTAATTTTATTTTAGTGTTTTGCACATTGTATCAAATGATTAATCATGGAAAATCTTCATTAATGATAATATATAGTTTGTATTTAACTTCCATTATTATCTCTCCAATGATGGCAAAAAAAATACAGAATAAAGAGAGAACTATTTTTTATGGATTGATGTTTAGTTTTTTATTATTGATAATGCACGAATTATTTTATGTAGGAGTGTTTACTTTAAGTGTGATTACCTCTATTTATAATCAACAATTAAATCAAGCAGTTTATCATTATCCAGTTTTGCCAAGAGATTTTCGGTTAATTGCCAAATATCGTTTAGGAAATATTGGAAGCATTTTACATCAATTACTTATGATGGCAACGTTATTTATCGTAACAAAGTGTGCACATAATGTATCGTTAGATAATATTCTTCGAAGTTATACTTTTAAACAAATTGATACAAATGCTATATCAGTATTAGATATGAGTAAATATGCCTTATTAGGATGGTTTGCCATTATTTTGATAATATTGCAAAATAGACAAAAAAAAGAAGCTGTCTTTTCAAAATAAAAGATTAGCTTCTTTTTTTTATAATTTGATAATTTTCCCAAAGAAGAATTCCCCCAGAGAGAAAATAATAGACGATGGCAAACATTAAAGGATTAATGAATGGAATAAACGATTGGAATATTAATATAACTCCACATAAGATGGAGATCCCTTGTATGATCCTAAAAGTGATAAGAAGTTGTGATTCATTGATAAATTCCAATTCACTCAAAATAATTTGTGGGATATAATCCCAAATAAACCAAAGACCACAAATGACACAAAGTGCATTATTTGTTGCTGAAAAATTAAAGATAATAGAAAGACCAACAATGACACTGACAATTCCTGAGATGAGATAAATAATATGCCATGTTTCTTTTGGCTCCAATCGAATGTTTGTCGAATAATAATTAAAGTTTAAAAAACCTTTTAAAATAGCGACAAGTCCCATGATAATACTAAATTGTTTGATTTGTGAATCAAGATGGAAAACCATAATAAACCCAAAAATCATCATCAATCCACCCATTAAAAATGAATGCCACTCTATTTTCTTTGCATACTTTAAAAGTGTGTTGCTAAATTGCTTCATTTTTATAACACTCCTTAATCTAATCGAACTTTTTCATTTTACCATGAAATAAAGGAGCTGAGTAGATAAAAAGATTAAAGAGTATGAGTTAAATCATTATAGCGTGTCACGGAAAACTCTTCAGCATTTTTTGCTTCAATAATAGAAATACTTGTATTTCCTAAAAGTTCACCGTTTCTAATGTCACTAATGGGTAACCCTTGAAAATGCTTAAGCAGTGTTTGGAGCGTTAATCCGTGAGAGACAACTAAAATAGTTTCATTGGGATATTTAGTAGCATATTCTTTAAAAACAGATTTTGTTCGATTTAATAGTGTCTCAAAATCTTCTCCACCAAATTCACTTGGATCATAAAGATGAGGGCGATATTTTAAATGCTCAAATTGAGTCTGACCTTCATAGTTTTTTTCAAGGGTACCATCCCAAGTACCAAATCTCATTTCCCGTATATCTTCAACAGTTTCTTTTATTGGATTTGAGGAGTGAGTAGATAAAAAGGCTCTCGCGGTATCTTGTGCGCGTTTTTGTGGAGAGATAATCACACGATCAAAAGACACATCTTGCAAATAGTTTCCAGCTTTTTTAGCTGTTTCAATCCCTTCATCAAGCAGTGGTGAATCAACTAGTCCCCCTTGAAAAATACCCGCTTGATTAAATTCAGTTTTCCCATGTCTCATGCAGTAAAAAGTTGTCATGTAGTAAATTTCCTCCTATATAATAGTAATTTAAGTATACAAGAAAAGTAGAGTATAGTAAAAAAGAAAAATAAAAAGTCTCCGATATAAAAAATTAGTGAAAAATGTTTGATTTTCTTATATGGCTGTTATATACTAACAAAGGTGCTACTTTAGAGTAGTATCAAATCCACATTTTCAGCTGATTTTTTGTGAGGTGCTTAAATACTTTAAGTCCACAAGAAAAGTGAGGCTGTTAAGAGGGAAAAATAAAAACCACATTGGAGGAAACAAAAAATGGCAGTAATTAGTATGAAACAGTTACTTGAAGCTGGTGTACATTTTGGTCACCAAACTCGTCGCTGGAACCCAAAAATGAAGAAATATATCTTCACAGAAAGAAATGGTATTTATATCATTGACTTACAAAAAACAGTTCGCTTAGTAGATGATGCTTATAACTATATGAGAAACATCGCTGAAGAAGGCGGAATTGCTTTATTTGTAGGAACTAAAAAACAAGCTCAAGAAGCGATTAAAGACGAAGCAATTCGTTCAGGTCAATTCTACGTTAACCATCGTTGGTTAGGTGGAACATTGACTAACTGGGATACAATCCAAAAACGTATCGCACGTTTGAAACAAATCACAACTATGGAAGAAGACGGTGTTTTTGAAGTCTTACCTAAAAAAGAGGTTGCTGGTTTAATGAAAGAACGTGAAAGATTAGAAAAATTCTTAGGTGGTATCGCTGATATGCCAAGAATTCCTGATGTTATGTTTATCGTTGACCCACGTAAAGAACGTATTGCCGTTCAAGAAGCTCATAAATTAAATATTCCAATCGTTGCTATGGTTGATACTAACTGTGATCCAGATGAGATCGATGTTGTTATTCCATCAAACGATGACGCAATTCGTGCGGTTAAATTAATTTCTGGAAAAATGGCTGATGCATTCATTGAAGGTCGTCAAGGCGAAGATGAAATTGTAGAAGAAGTCTTTACAGAAGAAGTTGTTTCTGAAGAAGCTCCATCAATCGAAGAAATCGTTGAAGTTGTTGAAGGAAGTAACGCTGAATAATAAATAAATTGAAGCTGTCTAGGGCTGCTGGCAAAGGTGAACGAAGTAGCCAATGGTTTTGTCAATTGTCTTAGATGGCTTTTTCATTAAAAACAAACACTTGGGAGGAAACAATAAATGGGTAAAATTAGTGCTTCTATGGTAAAAGAATTACGCGAACGTACAGGTGTCGGCATGATGGATGCTAAACGTGCGTTAGTGGAAGTTGAAGGAAAAATGGAAGAAGCTATCGACTTATTAAGAGAAAAAGGAATGGCAAAAGCTGGTAAGAAAAATGATCGTATCGCTGCTGAAGGTTTAGCAAATGTATACGTTGATGGAAACACAGCTGCCATCGTTGAAGTTAACTCTGAAACAGATTTCGTTGCTAAAAACGAAAAATTCCAAGAATTAGTAAAAAATATTGCTAAATTAGTTGCTGAAAACAAACCAGCTACTATGGAAGAAGCTTTAAAAATCAAAACAGAAACAGGAACAATTGATTCTGATGTAATTGAAGCAACTCAAGTTATTGGAGAAAAAATCAGTTTCCGTCGTTTTGAAGTCTTAGAAAAAGACGATAACGCTGCTTTTGGTGGATACTTACATATGGGTGGACGTATTGCCGTATTAACAGTTATTGACGGAACAACAGATGAAGTCGTAGCTAAAGATGTTGCAATGCATGTTGCAGCTATTAATCCTCGTTACGTATCTCAAGACCAAGTATCTCAAGATGAACTAAATCATGAGAAAAAAGTATTAACAGAGCAAGCTTTAAATGAAGGTAAACCAGAAAAAATCGTTGAAAAAATGGTTATTGGCCGTATGAATAAATTCTTAGCTGAAATTTGTTTAGTAGACCAACCGTTTGTTAAAGATCCAGATATGACTGTTGAAAAATTTGTTGCATCTAAAGGTGGAACAGTGAAAGAATTCGTACGTTTTGAAGTTGGAGAAGGTATGGAAAAACGTGAAGAAAACTTTGCTGATGAAGTTGCAAGTCAAATGGGTAAATAGTTAATCATCGGGAACGCATTTATTGTTGTTATGATATATGCGCTCCTTTTTTTTGAAAAAATTACTGTATAAAGTGGTTTGTATAGTAAGACTAAAGGATAAAAGCGGAGGCATAAAAATGGTAGAACCTACATATCGTAGAGTATTATTAAAAGTTAGTGGCGAAGCATTAGCTGGAGAAAAAGGATTTGGCATTAATCCAAGTGTTGTCAATGGTTTAGTGAAAGAAATTAAAGAAATTCACGATCTTGGAATAGAAGTTGCTATAGTTGTTGGTGGCGGAAATATTTGGCGCGGTAATATTGGCGCTGAAATGGGAATGGAACGTTCTCAAGCAGATTATATGGGAATGCTTGCTACTGTAATGAATGGACTAGCACTACAAGATACACTTGAAAACTTAGGTGTACCAACCCGTGTCCAAACATCAATCGAAATGAGACAAATTGCTGAGCCATATATTAGACGTCGTGCTATTCGTCATTTAGAAAAACGTCGTGTTGTTATTTTTGCTGGTGGAACTGGTAATCCATATTTCACTACAGATACTACAGCAGCACTTAGAGCAGTTGAAATAGGTGCAGATGTTATTTTAATGGCTAAAAACAACGTGGATGGTGTATACTCTGCAGATCCTAAGTTAGATATGAATGCCACAAAATTTGAAGAATTAACTCATATGGAAGTTATTTCAAAAGGCTTATCAGTAATGGATTCAACAGCAAGTAGTTTAAGTATGGATAATGATATACCTTTAGTAGTTTTCAATATGAATGAACCAGGAAATATTAAACGAGTTTGCTTAGGTGAACAAATCGGAACAACCGTAAGGGGGAAATAAATTATGAGTCAAACGATTTTAAATGATGCAAAAGAAAAGATGAAAAAATCTGAGGAAAGTTTACGTCGTGAACTAGGGCAAATTAGAGCAGGTCGTGCTAACGCTAGTTTGTTAGAACGTATTACAGTAGACTACTACGGAGCGCCAACACCACTAAATCAACTGTCTTCTATTACCATTCCAGAAGCACGTGTTTTAATGATTACGCCTTTTGATAAATCTGCAATGGAAAACATTGAAAAAGCTATTCTAGCAAGTGATATTGGTATTTCACCAACTAATGATGGAACAGTTATTCGTTTGGTTATTCCTCAATTAACAGAAGAACGTCGTAAAGATATTGCGAAAGAAGTGGGCAAACAAGGTGAAAATGCTAAGATTGCTATTCGTAATATCCGTCGTGATGCGATTGATGAATTGAAAAAATTAGAAAAAAACAAAGAAATTTCTGAAGATGAGTTACGTGGATTTGAAAAAGATGTTCAAACATTGACTGATGCTAGTGCAAAAAATATTGAAGCAATTGTTAGTGAAAAAGAAAAAGAAATTTTAGATGTTTAACGAATAAAATAAAGCCACGAAGAGATTCGTGGCTTATTTTTTTATAATTTCTTTTAAAAAAAGTAGGATTATCCTTTTTTTTATAGGTTTTTCTAGTCCCATTTGCTACAATAAGGTGAGTGCATGTTTATGCTCAAGTCTTTTGAGGGGGCTTTTTTATGTTTAATATATTTACAAAGCAAACGAAGAAAAAATTAGGAGAAGAAAAAACGATAAACTTTTCCAAAGATGGAGATATTCCCAAGCATATAGCAATTATTATGGACGGCAATGGACGGTGGGCACAAAAAAGACGACTTCCACGTATTGCTGGGCATAAGGAAGGGATGAATAATGTTAAAAAAATAACGACTTATGCAAGCAAGTTAGGAGTTAAAGTATTAACATTATACGCTTTCTCGACGGAAAATTGGAAACGTCCGTCAAATGAAGTCGATTTTTTAATGAAACTACCAGTTGATTTCTTTGGTGTCTTTGTACCAGAGTTGGTCAAAGAAAATGTCAAGGTCAATGTGATGGGCTATACAGAACATTTGCCAAAACACACGCAAAAAGCAGTAGAAAATGCTATTAAGGAAACAAAAAATAACACAGGCATGATATTAAACTTTGCGTTAAACTATGGTAGTCGGGCAGAAATATTAACAGCAGTAAATGACTTGTTAAATGAAGTAAAACAAGGAAACTTCACAGAAGAAGTTGATGAGGATATGTTTTCTAATTATTTAATGACAGCAAGTCTAGGAAAAGAGTTACAAGACCCAGATTTATTGATTCGAACAAGTGGGGAAGAGAGAATCAGTAATTTTTTATTATGGCAAATTGCTTATAGTGAATTATATTTTACTGAGAGCTATTGGCCGGATTTTAGTTTGGCGCACTTAGAAGAGGCCATTGGGTCTTACCAAAAACGTCAACGTCGTTTTGGGGGATTGAAAATAGAAGGAGAGGCAAGTAAATGAGACAAAGAGTGATTACAGCAGTTGTGGCATTAATTTTATTTATTCCACTAATAGTTATTGGACAAATGCCACTGCAAGTCGTGATGGCTATGTTAGGTGGGATTGCGGTTTATGAGTTATTTAGAATGAAAGGGTTAGACATTAAAACACCAGAGGGGATTTTAGCAATAGTTGGCTCTATTGTGTTGATTTTACCGCGCTCAACGTGGTATGATTTTTTACCTAAAACGGTGAATGGTAACACATTGTTTTATTTAGTCGTGATGGCATTATTAGTTCTACCTGTTTTTCTTAAAAATGCGTTAACTTTTGATAATATTGGTTTTCCAGTATTGGTGAGTTTATATGTGGGGACTGGTTTTCAAAACTTTATTTCTGCTAGAGAAACAGGATTACATGTATTGATGTATGCATTATTTATTGTTTGGTCTACAGATATTGGGGCTTACATGATTGGTAGAAAATATGGTAAAAGAAAATTAGCACCAGATATTTCTCCAAATAAAACCGTTGAAGGGTCTCTTGGTGGTATTTTATGTGCAGTGGTTGTGTCACTTGTTTTTACTTTAATATGGCCATTAACTTATAATGTGTTTGTGATGCTATTACTAGCTGTCATTTTTTCAGCTGTCGGACAATTGGGTGATTTGGTTGAATCATCTTATAAACGTTACTATGGTGTGAAAGACTCTGGAAATATTTTACCAGGACATGGTGGCATATTAGATCGATTTGATAGCTTATTATTTGTCTTTCCATTGATGCATTTAGTCGGATTATTTTAAATAGATTGATACAATAAGTAGAAAGGATGTTCTGATGAAAACATTTTTAACATTTATTTTTGTGTTTGGTTTGATTGTTCTAGTTCATGAATTTGGTCATTTTATTTTTGCTAAACGTGGTGGCATATTGGTTCGTGAGTTTTCAATTGGAATGGGACCAAAATTATTTTATCATCGTCATAATGGCACAACGTATACTATCCGTTTACTACCAATTGGTGGCTATGTTCGTATGGCAGGAGAAGGTGAGGATGAAGGAGAACTATCTCCTGGAATGCACCTGTCACTTGTTATAGATGAAAATGGTATCGTGACGAAAATCAACCCAACAAAAAAAGTACAATTACCTAATAGTATACCAATTGAATTGATTGCATATGATTTAGAAGATGAATTATTTATTAAAGGATATGAAAATGGGGATGAATCTGAGGAAAAGGTTTTTCCAGTATCTCATGACGCAACGATTATTGAAGAAGATGGTATTGAAACGCAAATTGCACCACGTGATGTACAATTTCAATCAGCTTCTTTAGGTCGTCGAATTATGACAAATTTTGCGGGTCCAATGAATAACTTCATCTTAGCCGCAGTTCTATTTATTCTTGTAGCCTTTATGCAAGGTGGAAAATATGTTGAAGACCCATCAAACACGATTGGTGGTGTTATCCAAAATAGTGTAGCGGATAAAGCAGGCATTAAACCGGGCGATAAAATTATTCAAGTAAATAGTAATGAAACGCCCAAATTTACGGATATTTCAGCAGAAATTTCTTCTAATGCTGGAAAAAAAGTGTCTTTAGTTTTAGAAAATGATAAAAATGAAAAAAGAACGGTTGAAGTAGTGCCGGAAAAAAGCGAACAAAATCCTAGTATTGGACTGATTGGGATTCAGATTAGCAATAAATTCACGCCATTATCATTTTTTGGTAAAATCCAATATGGAGTGACACAAATGGCAGCTAATTCACTCACTATTTTTAAAGCATTGGGTGATTTGATTACTGGATTTAGTATTAATAAACTAGGTGGACCTGTCATGATTTTTAAACTATCTGAATCTGTGTCAAAAAGTGGCATCATTGCTATTTTATCCTTTACAGCGATATTGTCAGTCAACTTAGGAATTATGAACTTAATTCCATTACCAGGTCTTGATGGTGGAAAGTTAATGCTGAATTTATTTGAAGGTGTTCGCGGTAAACCATTAAGTCAAGAAAAAGAAGTGATGATTACTATGGCTGGAGTGGTGATTCTAGTTGTATTAATGGTTGCCGTTACTTGGAATGATATTCAACGATTTTTTATTCAATAATATGATTAGGGGAGTTTAATAATAATGAAACAATCAAAATTTTTTATGCCAACTTTGCGTGAGGTACCAAGTGAAGCCGAGGCAATGAGTCATAAAGTTTTACTTCGTGGGGGATACATTAGACAGGTATCAAGTGGTTATTATATTTATTTACCACTTGCTTATAAAGTGATTCAAAAAATTGAAAACATCATGCGAGAAGAATTTGCTAAAATTAATGCTAATGAGATGCTTTTACCAGCCGTTATACCAGCTGATTTATGGCGAGAAAGTGGTCGTTACGCAACATATGGCGATGCACTAATGACGTTTACTGCAGATGGTGATAAAGAGTATCTTTTAGGACCAACACATGAAGAAACATTTACAGATTTAATTCGTAAAGATGTGAATTCTTATAAAAAATTACCACTTTATCTATACCAAATTCAATCAAAATACCGTGGGGAAAAACGTCCACGTTTTGGTCTACTACGTGGACGCGAATTTATTATGAAAGATGCGTATTCTTTCCATGCCTCAACAGAGAGTTTAGATGAAGGCTTTAATGACTTTGAAGAAGCCTATAAAAAAATATTTGACCGTTGTGGCTTAAACTACCGCATTATCATTGGTGATGGCGGTGCAATGGGAAGTAATGATTCAAAAGAATTTATGGCCATTGCTGAGATTGGTGAAGATACGATTGTTTATTCAAATGAAAGTGATTATGCGGCTAATTTAGAGATGGCGACTAGTTTTTATGCCTCTAAAAAATCTCATGAAACACCACTTGAAATGGAAAAAATTGAAACCCCAGGTGTTGGAACGATTGCAGAATTATCTGACTTTCTATCTATTTCAGAAGATAAAACAGTGAAATCTTTGTTTTATATGGCTGATGGAAACCCTGTGATGATTTTACTTCGCGGTGATCACGAATTAAATGACGTAAAATTAAAAAATTATTTAAACGCTGTTAATTTAGAACCAGCAACAGATGATGAGGTAAAAGAAGTCTTAGGAGTAGAATTTGGTTCTTTAGGTCCTGTAGGATTACCTGATACGGTTGAATTACTAGCTGATTTATATGTACAAGATTTATCTAATACAGTAGTTGGAGCAAATGAAACAGGGTATCATATCAAAAATGTGAATCCAGGTCGTGACTTTGAACCGAAAGAATACCTAGATTTACGATTAGTCAAAGAAGGAGAAATTTCTCCTGATGGTCGTGGGAAATTACAATTTACACGAGGTATTGAGCTAGGACATATCTTTAAACTTGGTACATTTTATTCTGAAAAAATGAAAGCAGAAGTGTTAGATGAAAATGGAAAAGCTATTCCAGTTCAAATGGGGTGTTATGGTATTGGTGTGAGTCGTTTACTTTCAGCTATTACCGAACAAATGTCTGACGAGGATGGCATCAACTGGCCAGCTGAAATTGCGCCATTTGATGTACATATCATCCCAATTAATCCAAAAGATGAGCATCAATGGAACTTAGCCTTAGATATTGAAAAAGAATTAGAAAGCTATGGCTTAGATGTGTTACTAGATGATAGAAAAGAACGTCCAGGAGTGAAATTTAAAGATGCTGACTTAGTTGGTGCCCCATTTAGAATCACTGTTGGTAAAAAAGCAGAAGAAGAAATTATTGAAGTGAAAATCAAGAAAACACAAGACGAGTTAGAAATTCGTCGCGACGAGTTATATGCAACGTTAAATATCTTGAATAAGTAACAATACCTTTAAGGTTCTTAGTCTTATTTACTAAGAACCTTTTTCATGTATAATGTAAAAAGGAAAGTAGGGATGACCATGAGCTTATCACCAGTAGAATTATATGCTCAATTAATAAAACAAATTGCTTTAGATGACCAATTATCCAACTATCCTCTTTTAGAAACAGGTGAAGTGAAAAAAGTCACTGTACATAAAAAAAGTCGACTATGGGAGTTTAATTTAGGGTTTCATCATATTTTACCAATGTCACATTATCAGTTGTTATCTACTCATTTAGAGACTGCTTTTAATGATATTGCGCGTACTTCATTGGTTGTATCGAGTCAAAATAAAGACTTAAATGATGATTTATTAGCAGATTATTGGTATCACGTATTAAAAGCCAATGAAGAGATGACAAATGTTGTTAAAAATTCATTGTTGCAAACACCACCATTTGTTGAAGACCAACAGGTTATTTTATTGGTTGAAAATGAAGGGGTCGAAAAATATTTAAGTCAAAAACATTTAGGACACCTTAGTGAATTATACAAACGCTACGGATTTCCTGAGTTTAAATTTGTTGTTCGAATTGATGATACAAAAGAGTCAGATATTCAGAAAGCTTTTGAACAACGCCAACAAGAACAAGCTGAAGAGTTAATGAAACAAACTGCAGCAGCCATTGAAAAAAATCAACAACAAAAGAAAAAACAAGAAACACTTGAACACGAAGGCCCAATTCAACTTGGAAGAACCATTCCAAGTGATGAGGTGATCACACGTATGGAAGACATCATTGAAGAAGAACGTCGTGTGACTATCGAAGGGTTTGTGTTTGATAAAGAAATTAGAGAATTGCGTTCAGGCAGAAAGTTATTAATTGTCAAAATCACAGATTATTCATCGTCATTTGCTGTGAAGAAATTTTCTAATAATGAAAAAGACGTCGCTATATTTGAAGCAATTAAAACCGGAAGTTGGTTAAGAGCGCGAGGTAGTATCCAGGAAGACACGTTTATGCGTGATTTAGTGATGAATTGTCAAGACTTAGTTGAGGTAAAAAAAGAATTAAGAAAAGATACAGCTCCTGAAGATGAAAAACGTGTTGAGCTTCACGTTCATACAAATATGAGTACTATGGATGCAACGAATAGTGCCACAGATTTAGTGGCTCAAGCAGGAAAATGGGGCATGCCAGGAATCGCCATTACGGATCATAGTGGTGCGCAGGCTTATCCCGATGCTTATTTTGCCGGACAAAAACATGGTGTGAAAGTGTTATTTGGTGTGGAAGCAAACATTGTTGATGATGGTGTACCGATTGCGTACAATCCAGAACATATTAGTTTAACAGATGCCACTTATGTTGTCTTTGACGTTGAAACGACGGGACTATCAGCTGTTTACGATACCATTATCGAGTTAGCAGCAGTTAAAATGCATAAGGGAAATATTATTGATACCTTTGAACAATTTATCGATCCAGGTCATCCGTTATCTCAAACAACAATCCATTTAACAGGGATTACAGATGATATGGTGAAAGGATCAAAATCGGAAAAAGAAGTTTTAACGCTATTTGAAGAGTTCTGCCGTGATAGTATTCTGGTTGCCCACAATGCTAGTTTTGATATGGGATTCTTGAATACTAGTTATGAAAAATACGATATGCCAGAAGCTCCCAATCCAGTCATTGATACGTTGGAATTATCACGACTACTTCATCCTGAATTGAAGTCACATCGTTTAAACCGTTTGACAAAAAAATATAACATCAACTTAGAGCAACATCACCGTGCCATTTACGACTCGGAAGCGACGGGTCACTTGTGTTGGATATTTATCAAAAAAGCACAAGAAGAATATGGCGTGCATTTTCATGATGAGTTTAACCAACACATTGGGGAAGGAGATGCGTACAAACGAGCACGCCCATTTCATGCGACGATACTTGCCCAAACACAGACAGGATTAAAAAACTTGTTTAAGTTAATCTCGATGTCAAATGTCAATTATTTTTACCGTGTGCCACGTATTCCACGCTCTAAATTATCTGAATTACGTGAAGGTCTACTAGTTGGATCGGCATGTAGTAACGGTGAAATTTTCGAAGCGATGATGCAAAAGGGTGTTGAGGAAGCGAAAAAGCGTGCAAAATTTTATGACTATATCGAAGTCATGCCAAAACAAGTTTATGCTCCATTAATCGAGGCAGAGTTAGTAAAAAATGATGAGGATTTAGAAGATATCATGACCAATCTTGTGTCGATTGGAGATGATTTAGGTAAAATAGTTGTGGCAACAGGAAATGTTCACTATTTAAATAAAGAGGACGCCATTTATCGTAAAATTTTAATTAATTCGATGGGTGGAGCCAATCCTCTAAATCGCTATGAGTTACCAGACGTTCATTTTTTGACAACCAATGAAATGTTGGATGCGTTTAGCTTTTTAGGAGAAGAAAAGGCCAAAGAAATCGTGGTAGACAACACACGAAAAATCATGGATATGTGTGAAGACGTTGTGCCTGTCAAACAAGAGTTATATACCCCAAAAATTGAAGGGTCAGAAGATGAAATTACTAAATTAAGTTATGATGAAGCACATCGACTTTATGGAGAAGAGTTGCCTGAGATTGTTGAGAAACGAATTGAAAAAGAGTTAAAAAGTATTAATGGAAATGGGTTCTCCGTTATTTATTTAATCTCTCAAAAATTGGTTCATAAGAGTTTAGAAGATGGATACTTGGTTGGATCTCGTGGTTCAGTTGGTTCAAGTTTTGTCGCAACCATGACAGGTATTACAGAGGTCAACCCACTTCCACCACACTATTTGTGTCCTGAATGTCAGTATTCAGAGTTCTTTGAAGATGGTAGTTATGGGTCAGGGTTCGACTTACCTGAAAAAGATTGTCCTAAATGTGGGGCGAAACTGTCAAAAGATGGTCACGATATTCCATTTGAGACATTCTTAGGATTCCATGGGGATAAAGTACCCGATATTGATTTGAACTTCTCAGGAACTTACCAACCAGAAGCGCATAATTACACGAAAGTGTTGTTTGGGGAAGATTATGTTTTCCGTGCTGGAACAATCGGTACGGTAGCCGATAAAACAGCTTATGGGTTTGTAAAAGGATACGAGCGAGACAATGATTTGAGTTTTCGTGGCGCTGAAATTGACCGTCTAGCAAAAGGCTCAACAGGTGTGAAACGAACCACTGGACAGCATCCGGGGGGGATTATTGTTATTCCTGATTATATGGATGTGTATGACTTTACTCCAATCCAATACCCAGCTGACGATCAAGATTCTGAATGGCGTACGACTCACTTTGATTTCCATTCGATTCATGATAACGTGTTGAAACTTGATATACTGGGACATGATGATCCGACTGTGATTCGTATGTTACAGGATTTATCAGGGATTGATCCAAAAACCATTCCAGCTGATGATCCAGAAGTCATGAAGATTTTCTCTGGACCACAAGTTTTAGGTGTAGAGCCTGATCAAATTTATTCTAAAACGGGTACACTTGGTATACCAGAGTTTGGGACAAAATTTGTTCGTGGTATGTTAGAACAAACAAAGCCAACCACTTTTGCCGAGTTACTACAAATATCTGGACTCTCACATGGTACAGACGTTTGGTTAGGTAATGCGGAAGAATTAATTCGTCAAGGAACCACCACACTGGCTGATGTGATTGGGTGTCGTGATGATATCATGGTGTACTTGATGCATGCAGGTTTAGAAGATGGCTTAGCCTTTAAAATTATGGAAAGCGTCCGTAAAGGAAAAGGGATTCCAGATGAGTGGCAAGCAGAGATGCGTGCAAACAATGTGCCAGAGTGGTACATTGAATCTTGTTTGAAAATCAAGTATATGTTCCCTAAAGCCCATGCCGCAGCATACGTGTTGATGGCATTACGTGTGGCCTATTTTAAAGTTCATCACCCAATTTTTTATTATGCAGCGTATTTCTCAGTTCGTGCTAATGACTTTGATATTGTGGCAATGTCACAAGGGAAAGACGCGGTCAAAGCACGCATGAAAGAAATCACTGATAAGGGAATGGATGCCTCAACAAAAGAGAAAAACTTATTAACAGTGTTGGAGATTGCTAACGAAATGTTAGAGCGAGGCTTTAAATTCCAAATGATTGACTTGTATAAATCAGATGCAGAAAACTTTGTAATTGATGGTGACACATTGATTGCACCATTTCGTTCTGTCCCAAGTTTGGGGTTAAACGTGGCAAAACAAATTGTGGCAGCTCGTGAAGAACAAGACTTTTTATCTAAAGAAGACTTGTCTAATCGAGGAAAAGTATCTAAAACATTGATTGAATATATGACAGACAATGGTGTGTTAAAAGACTTACCAGATGAAAATCAATTATCATTGTTTGATATGTTATAAAAAATAGCAGGAGGATGAAAATGGCAGAAGTGTTAGTACTAGGGGGAGCAGGTTACATCGGCTCTCATGCGGTGAAAAGATTATTGGATAGTGGCAAAGAAGTGATTGTGGTTGATAATTTATTGACTGGACATAAAGAAGCAGTGGACGAACGTGCGACATTTTATGAAGGAGATATTCGTGATAAAGACTTTTTAACAGAAGTCTTTAAGAAAGAAGACATTTCGCAAGTGGTTCATTTTGCCGCAAGTTCACTTGTTGGAGAATCAGTTGAAAATCCACTAAAATATTTTAATAATAATGTTTACGGCATGCAAACGTTACTTGAAGTGATGAATGAATTTGATGTGAAAGAAATTGTCTTTTCTTCAACAGCTGCCACTTATGGTGAACCTGATGTAACACCTATTACGGAAGACACGCTAACGAATCCAACCAACCCTTACGGTGAAAGTAAACTCATGATGGAGAAAATGATGAAATGGTGTGATAACGCATATGGCATTAAATATGTATCATTGCGTTATTTCAATGTGGCAGGTGCAATGCTTGATGCGTCAATCGGTGAAGACCATACCCCTGAAACCCATTTGTTGCCCATCATTTTACAAGTTGCACTAAATCAACGGGAAAAATTAATGATTTTTGGTGATGATTATCCAACGCCAGATGGCACATGCATTCGTGATTATGTACATGTCGTTGACTTAGTTGACGCTCATATCTTAGCATTGAATTATTTATCGAAACATGATGAAAGCCAAATCATTAACCTTGGAAGTAGCAATGGTTTTTCAGTGAAAGAGTTGCTGACTGAAGCCATCAACGTAACTGGAAAAGATATTCCTTCTGAGATTGCACCAAGACGTGCGGGTGATCCGTCAATGTTAGTTGCTTCAAATGAAAAAGCGAAGACTATTTTAGGGTGGAATCCCCAATATACTGATGTGGAAACAATCATATCTAGTGCATGGCAATGGCATCAAAGTCACCCACATGGATACGAAAAATAGTGAGTAAAAGTTAAGCCAAGGACGGTCATCGTTCTTGGCTTTTTTCTATGCTATAATAAGGAAAAAAGATGAACTTATAAGGAGACACACAATGAGTAAGCAAGAATCAAAAACGTTATACCAAGCTTTATGGAATAGTGCGGATATTCTACGTTCTAAAATGGACGCGGCAGATTATAAGGACTATTTATTAGGCTTGGTTTTTTATAAATATTTATCAGATAGAATGTTGTATAGTGCCGCTGATTTGTTGGAACAACCTGCTCACAGTCTAAAAGAAGCTCAAGCAATTTACGAAGAAGCATTTAAAGATGGTGAGTTAAGAGATGATTTGATTTCTGAATTGAAATACATGTATTCCTATGCCTTAGAACCAGGTTTAACGTTTACTTCTTTAGTTGATAAAATACATATGGGACAATTTCAATTAGAAGATTTGGCTCAAGGGTTTAGAAATATTGAGCAAAGTAGTGAGTTGTTTGTTAATTTGTTTGAAGACATTGATTTGTATTCAAAACGTTTGGGAACTACACCACAAAAACAAAATAAAACCATTTCTGAAGTGATGGTGGAGCTTGATTCATTAGATATTGCCCACGAAGGAGATGCGCTTGGAGATGCCTATGAGTATTTGATTGGTCAGTTTGCTTCTGATTCAGGAAAAAAAGCTGGGGAATTTTATACACCACAAGCTGTTTCTACCTTAATGACTCAAATTGTTTTAAGTGGTAAAGAGGATAAACGAGGATTTAGTGTGTATGATGCAGCAATGGGGTCAGGTTCTTTATTATTAAATGTCCAAAAGTTTTCGAATGAACCTGGCACGATCAATTATTTTGGACAGGAATTAAAAACCTCCACCTATAATTTAGCTCGTATGAATATGATTTTACACGGTGTTGATGTGGCAAATCAGCATTTACATAATAGTGACACATTGGATGCGGACTGGCCGACAGAAGAGCCAACGAACTTTGATGCCGTACTAATGAATCCACCGTACAGTGCTAAATGGACAGCAGATAAAGGCTTTTTAGATGATCCAAGATTTGCTCCTTATGGTGTATTAGCCCCTAAATCAAAAGCAGATTTTGCCTTTTTATTACATGGTTATTATCATTTGAAAGACACAGGTGTGATGGCGATTGTATTACCTCATGGTGTGCTATTTCGTGGTGCAGCAGAAGGAAAAATTCGTAAAATATTGTTAGAACATGGTGCAATAGACACAGTGATTGGCTTACCGGCAAATATTTTCTTCAACACAAGCATTCCAACGACTGTCATTGTATTGAAGAAAAATCGTAAAAATCGTGATGTCTTCTTTATTGATGCATCAAAAGATTTTGAAAAAGGAAAAAATCAAAATGTGTTAACCAATGATGCCATAGATAACATCCTTCAAACTTATTTGGCACGTGAAAACGTGGATAAATATGCACAGCTTGCAACATTTGATGAAATTACAGAAAATGATTTTAACTTAAATATCCCACGCTATGTTGATACGTTTGAAGAAGAAGAACCTATCTCACTAAAACATGTCGCGACTGAATTGACCGCTGTTCAAAAAGATATTGCAGAAGCTCATCAAGTACTTGCGACATTTTTAGATGACTTAGTTGCGACAACTGATGATGCAAAAGATGAATTAGATGCCTTTAAATCCATATTGACACGTGGTGGTGATAACCATGACAAGTAATCATCTTGCACCAGTGATTCGTTTTAAAGGTTTTACTGACGCTTGGGAACAGCGTAAGTTGGGGGATATTACTAAAAAAATTGGAAGCGGAAAAACACCTAAAGGAGGAAACTCTACTTATCTAGATGTAGGGATTCCATTAATTCGGTCTCAAAACATTTTTGGTAATAGATTAGATTTTACCGATATTGCTTATATTTCTAAAGATACGGATAATGAAATGAAAAATAGTCGAGTAAACGAGAATGATGTACTCTTAAATATTACTGGAGCGTCTATTGGACGCAGTGCTGTGTATAGAGAGAAATTTACAGCAAATGTTAATCAACATGTATGTATTATTAGACCTGAGAAACACTATTCATCCAATTTTATTCAATTAAATCTAAGTTCATACAAAGGGCAAAAGGAAGTGGAATTAAATCAAGCTGGTGGTGGACGAGAAGGTTTAAATTTTAAACAAATTAGTAAAATGTCTTTTTATTATCCAAATTATAACGAACAAACAAAAATAGGGAACTTTTTCAAACAACTTGATGGTACTATCGCACTTCATCAGCGTGAGTTAGATTTATTGAAAGAACAGAAAAAAGGCTTTTTACAAAAAATGTTCCCTAAAAAAGATGAAGTAGTACCTGAAATTCGTTTTGCAGGATTTACTGACGCTTGGGAACAGCGTAAGGTATCAGATATTACCCTATTTCATAAGCAAGGATATTATACTAAGGAAGAGTATTCAGATACGAAAAAATATTATCTTTTGAGAGGTACAGAATTAACTTCAAATAGCTTAAGGTTAGATGACACTCCTAAAATAAATGCAACTGAAAAAGATTATGAAGATTTTAGAGTTAAAAAAAATGATTTTTTAATTGTTAGAAGTGGTACAGTAGGTACGTATAGCATTATTTATGAAGATATTCCAGCTATATTCGGTTCTTATCTCATAAATTTCAGATTTAATCTTTCTATTGTCACGAATGAATTTTTTGGATATTTTTATCAATCAGAACTGTTTAAAAGTCAGTTGCTAAAGATTGTACAACAATCATCAAACATAAATATTAACGCTGAAAATATAAAATCAACACTAATTATGCTTCCTAGTATTGAAGAACAAACCAAAATCGGTAACTTCTTCAAGCAACTTGACGACACTATCGCACTTCATCAGTGTGAGTTAGAAAAATTACAAGAAATGAAAAAAGCATTCCTACAAAAAATGTTTGTTTAATAAATAGTTAAAAGTAGATATGCGACAAATTTTAAAATTTGTCGTATGTCTACTTTTGTTTTTTTATAAATATTTAAGGAGGAAAGAGAATGAGTAATAGAAAAGGGTTGTTATTTCATGAGTATTTCTTAGAGTGGATAGAGTTATACAAGGTTGGGGCAGTAAGAGAAGTGACTTTATCGAAGTATCAAATGTCTTATACGAGGCTAAAAGAATTAGCACCTGATGTTTTATTAAAAAATATTGATAGGAGAGAGTATCAGCGAATTTTAAATAAATATGCTGAAACACATGAGAAACAGACTACAATGGATTTTCACCATCAGTTAAAAGGGGCGTTACTAGACGCAATGGACGAAAATCTCATTCCAACTAATCCAACTCGTAAAGTGGTCATAAAAGGTAAGATTCCCAGAAAGAAGAAAACAAAATACATTAGTCAGTTTGATTTACAGAAATTATTGGATGAATTATTTTTACCAACATTTTTTAATCATGATTGGTTAATATTATTAATCGCTAAAACTGGATTACGATTTTCAGAAGCATTAGCTGTTACTCCTAGTGATTTTAACTTTGCTTATCAAACACTCTCTATTTCTAAAACTTGGAATTATAAAGAAGTAAATGGTCACTTTCAAGAAACAAAAAATCATTCCTCAAAACGTCATATCCAATTAGATTGGAAAACAACCATGCAATTTGCTCAGATGGTTGAAGGATTACCTAGTCATCATCCTATTTTTATTAATGGACGTGTTTTTAATTCCACAGTTAATCACCGTTTAAAAAGGTTATGTGAAAAAGCAGACGTTCCTGTGATTTCTATCCATGGTTTAAGGCATACACATGCCTCATTATTGTTATTTGCAGGTGTTTCTATTGCCAGTGTAGCAAGACGTTTAGGTCATGCTAATATGACAACAACTCAACAGATTTATTTACATATCATTCAAGAATTAGAAAATCAAGACAACGATAAAATAATGAGATATTTATCCAACTTTTAAACCTTACGCTGATGAAGTGCGATAGTACCATCAAGTTGTTTGAAAAAGTTCCCTATTTTTGTTTGTTCGTTATAATTTGGATAATAAAAAGACATTTTACTAATTTGTTTAAAATTTAAACCTTCTCGTCCACCACCAGCTTGATTTAATTCCACTTCCTTTTGCCCTTTGTATGAACTTAGATTTAATTGAATAAAATTGGATGAATAGTGTTTCTCAGGTCTAATAATACATACATGTTGATTAACATTTGCTGTAAATTTCTCTCTATACACAGCACTGCGTCCAATAGACGCTCCAGTAATATTTAAGAGTACATCATTCTCGTTTACTCGACTATTTTTCATTTCATTATCCGTATCTTTAGAAATATAAGCAATATCGGTAAAATCTAATCTATTACCAAAAATGTTTTGAGACCGAATTAATGGAATCCCTACATCTAGATAAGTAGAGTTTCCTCCTTTAGGTGTTTTTCCGCTTCCAATTTTTTTAGTAATATCCCCCAACTTACGCTGTTCCCAAGCGTGTGTAGAAAGAGGGAAAATGATGTATAATAAAATTACGTAAAAAGAGAGAAAGTGGGAAAAAATGTTGGGTAAGTTTACTTCAGAGTTAGATTTAGAAAAACAATTAATCGAACAGTTAATTTCCGGTGAATCACAATGGACTTATCGACCAGATTTAAAAACAGAAGATGATTTATGGGATAATTTTAAAGATAAATTAGAAATGAATAATTTAGATATACTAGGGGAAACACTTTTAACAGAACAAGAATTTCGCCAAATAAAAAATCAGTTAAGTTTTCCAAATTTTTATGAAGCTGCTAAGTGGTTAGCAGGTGAAAATGGTGTCGCAAAGGTCCAGGTACAGCGTGAAGATGCTAAGTTAGGAACTATTAGGCTACGTGTGTTGAATCGTGAGGATGTCGCAGGTGGCATATCATCTTATGAGGTCATCAATCAATATGTCTCAACTAAAAAAGAATACATGGATAATGATCGACGATTTGATGTCACGTTATTGATTAATGGGTTACCAATGATTCATATTGAATTAAAAAATAAGAATAATGCATATATGGATGCGTTTCGTCAAATTTCAAAATATTTGAAAGAAGGCAAATTTACTGGCATTTTTTCTAGTGTTCAGATGTTTGTGGTCACAAATGGATCAGACACACGTTACATTGCTTCAGCACAAGATACTAAGCTTAATGCCCAATTTTTAACAAAATGGGTGGATGAAGACAACAAAGCAGTGGATAATTATTTAGATTTTTCAAAACATGTGCTGTCTATTCCAATGGCACATAAAATGGTGACACAATATACTGTGATTGATAATGATAAAAAAGCATTGATTTTACTTCGTCCTTATCAAATTCATGCGATTGAAGCAGTTAAGCAAGCGTCTAAGCAATCAAAGTCAGGTTATGTTTGGCACACGACGGGTTCTGGAAAAACTTTGACGTCATATAAAGTAGCTAGAAATTTATTACAAATTTCATCTATTGATAAAACCATATTTATTGTGGATAGAGTGGATTTGGACCAACAAACAACCACGTCATTTACATCATATGCTGAAAATGATGTGATAGATATTGATGAGACTAAAAATGTATCCGAGTTAATTACAAAACTATTATCAGATGAACGCTCGGTGGTAGTGACGACGATACAAAAATTAAATTATGTCATGCGTCGAGTTGAAGAAAATCCAGAAAATAAAAAATATCAAAAACTACGTCGTCTTAAGCTGGCGTTTGTTGTCGATGAATGTCACCGAGCTGTTAGTCCAGAGAAAAAAAGAGAATTAGAAACCTTTTTTATTGAATCTCTTTGGTATGGCTTTACAGGTACTCCTATTTTTGTTGAAAATGCTAAAAAGGTACAAGGCAATCTACCCAGAACAACAAAACAACAATACGGTGAGTGTTTACATGAGTACACTGTAAAAGAAGCAATACATGACAAAGCGGTTTTAGGGTTTCAAGTGGAGTACAAGACCACTTTTTCAGAAGAACAGCTGGATGATATTGTGGAAAGTTCAGATAAAAAATCTGAGTTGGCAATCTATGAGATGAGTTTGATGGAAAAAGAATATTATGTTCCAAATGAAGTGTATTTAGATGAGGCACATATGTTAGAAGTGATAGACTCTATCATTAATAAATCTCGCAAAAAATTAGGGTTTAACTTAGGGGTAGGTCAGACATATGATGCTATTTTAACAACGACGTCTATCTCACAGGCACAAAAATATTATGATTTGATTAAAGAAGTGAAGGCTGGGCAATCTAGTGTGAGTGTGTCAGAGGCAACTAAAAAAGTACTACCAGACTTTCCTAAGGTGGCTATAACATATTCTATTTCTGAAAATGAGGCATCTTCTTCAAGTAATCAAGATAAGATGAAAGAAGCATTGGAAGATTATAATGAAGAGTACGGCACACACTATACGCTTGAAACGATGCGCGCATATAATCGAAATGTTAATGACCGATTGGCACGAAAAAAAGATCAGTATAAAGCACGAAGCGAACAGCTTGATTTAGTGATTGTGGTAGATAGGTTGCTAACAGGATTTGACGCACCTTGTTTATCGACGTTGTTTATTGATAGACCACCGATGAAAGAACATAATTTAATTCAAGCATTCTCACGGACAAATCGTTTATTTGACAAATACAAACGTTACGGTCAAATTGTGACATTTCAAGATCCAGCAACCTTTGAACAAGCGGTGACCAATGCGTTGATTTTATATTCAAATGGTGGAGAAAATGAGGTGTTAGCTCCAACGTGGGAAGAAACGAGAGATCGATTTATTGAGGCAATCGAGGAGTTAAAATTGGTAGAACCAAATCCACATGCAATCGATATTGGGTCATCGAGTATAGTCCAATTAAAAAAATTCGCTAGGTCGTTTCAACAAGTGGATAAATATTATGCTTCATCGCAAGTCTATACAGAATTTTCTGAAGAACAAATGGGCAGTTTATTTCCTATTACGGAAAAAGAGTTTGAAGAGTACACAGGAAAATACAAAAACGCGTTAGAAAAAATTAAAGAATTATCTGATGCCCCTGAAGAAAAAGAAATTGATATTGATATTTTCTATGAGTTAGAGTCAGTTAAAACAGAAAATATTAATTATGATTATATTTTGATGTTGATTCAACGATATGTTCCGGTAGGAGATGATGAGTATGAGCTGATAGGAAGACAAGATGACAAATCAGCCAAAGAAATTGATAAGTACCTAGATGAATTGTCTCAATCTAATCAAAAACTGTCAGCGTTAATCAAAACGTTATGGGAAGATATTCGTCAAAATCCTGAACATTATCGTGATAAAGATATATCTATCTTATTAAATCGTTTAATACAAGATAAAAAGCTAAATGAAACCTCTCAGCTTGCTGAAAAATGGTCAGTTAACGAAGGTGATTTGCGATATGTTGTTAACAACTATAATCCTAAAAAAGAAAAACAAGTTGGTGAACAGGAGTTAAGAGATTCATCAAATTATGAGCAGTATAAAGAATCTAACGATGCCCCTGTCAGTAAGTTAAGATATTGGAAAAGTTTTAAAAAAGAGTTAGTACAAGTTATGGAGGAAGAATTATTACCTCTTGAACGTGATTAAAAAGAAGAGATATGTTGTATGGCACATCATACTAATAAAAAAAGCTTTGGTACATGATGTTCCAAAGCTTTTTTCTATGCCTGTTTAATAGTGGTAAAAATGAGGTGTGGATAGTTATTTAGTCTAATTGGAAATTTACTATTAGCTAGGCCACGACTGACAATAAGATTTGAGTCATTTTTAATGTATAAGCCATTTGTTAGTTTTGGTAACACCCCTTGATCAGGTGATAAAAGACCATCTGTTTTAGGTAAACGCCATTGTCCACCATGAGCATGACCGCTAAAAATAGCGAGAGGGCTATTAAAAGAGTTAATGTATTCATCAAATAGTTCAGGATGATGTGCTAACACTAATGTATCTTGATTAGTATTAATTTTCGCCATATCTTGACCTGAAAGTGAAGTGTGTCGATTACTTAGTCCAACGAGGTTAAATGTATTATTATTGATGGCCAAATTAGTGACATCATTTTCTAAATAAATCGCATCACTGGATTTGATTTTTTGTCTCCATAAAGAATAATTTGGGTTTGTTTCTTCGTGATTGCCATTGATAACATAAGTTTTGTAGCGAGAGGTTAAAGTAGTTAAAAAGTCAAAAAATTCGGTTGTTTCTACAGACTCAGTGCGATCAATTGTGTCACCAGTTAAAAACACGACATCAGGTTGTTCTTTTTCTAATTCGTTGAATAATTGTGTTTGACTAACTCTTAATCTTGGAAATTGTAAATCGGATAAGTGAGCAATTTTTATAGGATCACCATTAACTCGATTACTTGTGATGATGATGGATTCTGTATCTAACTGTCTGTTTTCACGAATCCCTTCAGCAATAATCAGTAGGGGGATAGTTAGGAGTAATCCGGTAACAATTTTTTTTACTTGTGTCATAAAGACGCCTCCTTATTTTAAAAATTATCTTTAGTTAAATTAACAAAAAATAAGAAATATAGAACTAAAATCGAAAAACTTAGAAAAATCTTAACCATATTTTCAAAAAAAAGTTAGTAACATTGAATAGTAGTTGAAAATATGCTAACATATCATTGTGTGATATGAGTGGAAAGAGTGAGCGTGTTGACGCTCACTCTTTTTGATGAATTTCTCGAAAATGTATAGGGAGGCGAAAATATTGGCAAATGTAGTCGAAATAGTCACTGACTTAGTTAATCCAATTTTGGAAGGCTATCAATTTGACTTAGTAGATGTTGAATATGTTAAAGAAGGAAAAAATTGGTTTTTAAGAGTATTTATTGATAAAGATGGCGGTATTGATATCAATGAATGTGCACTAGTCAGTGAGGCGTTAGGTGAAAAACTTGACACAATCGATCCAGATCCGATTCCACAAGCCTATTTCTTAGAGGTGTCTTCACCAGGGGCAGAAAGACCTTTGAAAAAAGAAGAAGATTATGTCAATGCTATTGGAGAGTATGTAAATATCTCTTTTTATCAAGCTATTGAAGGAGAAAAGCAGTATCAAGGTTTCTTAAAAGAAGTAACCCCAGAGACGCTCACCCTATTAGTAAAAATTAAAACGCAAGAAAAAGAAATGACATTTGATAGAAAAAATATTGCCAAAGCGAGATTGGCTATTCAATTTTAAAATGGAGGTTAAGGAAATACATGAACAAGGAAATGTTAGGAGCACTAGATGCTCTTGAACGCGAAAAAGGTATTTCAAAAAGTATCGTAATTGAAGCACTAGAAGCAGCAATGGTTTCAGCGTATAAACGTCACTATGGACAAGCACAAAATGTAGATGTTGAGTTTGATGAGAAAAAGGGGGATGTGCATATTTTTTCTGTTAAAGAAGTAACAGAAGAAGTCATGGATTCTCAATTAGAAGTTAGCTTGAAAGAAGCGTTAAAAATTAATGGTGCTTATGAAATTGGTGATATGATTCGTTTTGAGGTAACACCAAAAGACTTTGGCCGTATTGCAGCACAAACAGCTAAACAAGTTATCTTACAACGTGTACGTGAAGCAGAACGCTCAATTATTTATAATGAATTTAGTGCTTACGAAAATGAAATTATGCAAGGAATTGTGGAACGTCAAGATAATCGCTATATTTATGTTAATTTAGGTAAAATTGAAGCCGTATTATCTAAACAAGATCAAATCCCAAATGAAGTTTATCAACCACACGATCGCATCAAGGTTTATATTTCAAAAGTAGAAAATACATCAAAAGGTCCTCAAGTTTACGTTAGTCGTAGCCATCCAGATTTATTAAAACGGTTATTTGAACAAGAGATACCAGAAGTGTATGATGGTGAAGTAGAGATTATTAGCATTGCAAGAGAAGCTGGAGATAGAGCAAAAGTTGCAGTGACAGCTGCTAACAAAGACATTGATCCAGTTGGAACGTGTGTCGGACCAAAAGGACAACGTGTTCAAGTCATTGTTAATGAATTAAAAGGCGAAAACATGGATATTGTGGAATGGAATGAAGATCCTGCTGTCTTTATCTCTAACGCTTTAAATCCTGCTCAAGTATTAGATGTTATTTTTGAGCCAAATCAACGTGCTTGTACAGTCGTTGTGCCAGATTTCCAATTATCATTAGCTATTGGTAAACGTGGACAAAATGCGAGATTAGCGGCTAAATTAACTGGCTATAAAATTGATATTAAACCTGAATCGGAATGGGAAAAAATAGCTGCAGAAAATGAAGAAGAGTTACTTGAAGAAGTACTTGAAGCAAATGAAGAATTAGTCGTTGAAGATGTATTAGATGAAGCTGTGGAAGAAATATCAGAAGAAACTACATCAGAAGAATCAACAGAGAACGCTACAGAAGAAATTGTCGTAACTGTTGAAGAAGATGAAGAATAATACCACTTTTTGGGAGGCGAAATAGATGAAACAAAGAAAAATTCCAATGCGTAAATGTGTTGTATCAAATGAAATGAAACCCAAAAAAGAAATGATTCGTATTGTTCGTTCTAAAGAAGGCGAGATTTCGATTGATCCAACTGGAAAAATGCCAGGTCGTGGTGCTTATCTATCTATGGAACCAGATGTTGTCCAAAAAAGTTGGGATCAAAAGATTTTAGACAGAGTATTAAACGATACATTAACAGATGACTTCTATCAAGAGTTGCTAGACTATGTGTCACATCAAAAAGCAAGGAGAGAATTATTCGGAAATGGAAAATAAACAACGATTTCTTAATCTCCTAGGTTTAGCAATGAAAGCCGGTAAACTTGTGACTGGTGAAGAAACAACCTTACAGTCAGTGAGAAAAAATACGATAAATTTGGTGATTTTAGCAAGTGACGCAAGTGAAAATACCGAAAAAAAAATGAGAGACAAGTGTCATAGTTATCATACAAAATTGATTTCGCCATGCACCTCAGCCGAACTGAGTTCTGCTATTGGCAAAAATCGTATGATTGTCGGGGTATGTGACACCGGATTTTCTCGAAAGATGTGTGAACTAATGACAGAATAGGACGGTGAGAGAATGAGTAAAAAACGCGTATATGAATTAGCAAAAGAACTTAATGTTCCAAGTAAAGATATCGTAGAAAAAGCTCAGTCCGCAGGTGTTGATGTGAAAAATCATATGAGTACATTAAATGACTCAGATATTGATAAAGTCAAACACCTATTAGCACCTTCAAAAGCTAAGGGACAAGATAATAAAAAATCTGGTCAAGCACCAGCTAAAAAAAATAATCATTCTAACAAAAAGTTAGAAAATAATGATAACAGTAAGGGTAATCGAGTGAATAATCAGAATCAAAACAAACAACAACCAACGAATAAACAAAATAATCACCAAAAATCTTCAGCAAATGGAACAAAAAAACCAGCTGGAAATACATCTAATCAAGCAAATAGAAGCAATAATTCAACAGGTAATAACAATAACCAAAATAAAGGTGGAAACCGTAATAACAATGGTAATCGACCTTATCAAGGAAACCAAAACAATCGCTATAACAAAAATAATAAGCGACGTAACAATAAAAAAGGCAAACAGCAAACATCTAATAAGCCAGCTGTACCACCACGTAAATTTAAAGAATTACCAGAAGTGTTAGTTTACACTGAAGGCATGAATGTAGCAGATATTGCTAAGAAAATTTACCGTGAACCAGCAGAAATTATTAAAAAATTATTCCTTTTAGGTGTGATGGTTAACCAAAACCAAGCCTTAGATAAAGATACAATTGAATTATTAGCAACAGATTACGGTATTGAAGCGGAAGAAAAAGTTCAAGAAGATGTGGCTGATATTGACAAATTCTTTGAAGCAGATGTTGTTGATCCTGATAAATTAGTCAGTCGTCCTCCTGTTGTGACTGTTATGGGACACGTTGACCATGGTAAAACAACCTTATTAGATACATTAAGAAATGCAAAAGTAACATCTGGTGAAGCAGGCGGGATTACACAACATATCGGTGCTTATCAAATTGATATTAATGGCAAACCAATTACATTCTTAGATACACCAGGACATGCGGCGTTTACTAGTATGCGTGCTCGTGGAGCAAGTATCACAGATATTACTATTTTGGTTGTAGCAGCAGATGATGGTGTCATGCCTCAAACAGTTGAAGCCATTAACCATGCTAAAGCAGCAGAAGTCCCAATTATTGTGGCGGTCAATAAAATTGATAAACCAAGTGCCAATCCAGATCGCGTGATGCAAGAATTAAGTGAATATGGCTTGATTCCAGAATCATGGGGTGGAGACACAATTTTTGTTCCAATCTCTGCAAAATTTGGGGATAATATTGAAGAATTATTAGAAATGATTTTACTTGTTTCTGAAGTAGAAGATTTAAAAGCTGATCCAACACAACGTGCCATTGGAACAGTTATTGAAGCTCGCTTAGATAAAAGTAAAGGACCTGTTGTAACATTATTAGTACAACAAGGAACACTACATGTTCAAGACCCAATCGTTGTTGGTAACACCCACGGACGTGTTCGTGTGATGACAAACGATATTGGTCGTCGTGATAAAACAGCTGGACCAGCAACACCAGTTGAAATTACCGGGTTAAATGATGTGCCACAAGCTGGTGACAGATTTGTAACTTTCGAAGACGAAAAAACAGCTCGTGCAGCTGGAGAAGAAAGAGCAAAACGTGCTTTATTAGAACAACGTCAAGTGAGTCAACGTGTGACATTAGATAACTTATTCGAAAGTCTGAAAGATGGCGAAATGAAAGAAGTTAATGTTATTATCAAAGCGGACGTTCAAGGTTCAGCTGAAGCATTAGCCGCAAGTTTAACAAAAATTGATGTAGAAGGCGTTCGCGTGAAAATTGTCCATTCAGCAGTTGGGGCAATTAACGAAAGTGATATTACATTAGCTTCTGCAAGTAATGCGATTATCGTCGGTTTTAATGTTCGTCCAACAGCACAAGCTCGTACACAAGCAGAACAAGAACAAGTCGATATTCGTTTACACAGAATCATCTATAAAGTTATCGAAGAAATTGAAACAGCGATGAAAGGAATGCTTGATCCTGAATTTGTTGAAAAAATTACAGGACAAATGCAAGTTCGTGAAACTTACAATGTGTCTAAAGTTGGGACAATTGCAGGATGTTACGTAACAGAAGGTTTCATTCGTCGTGATTGTGGTATTCGTTTAATTCGTGATGGTATTGTTATCCATGAAGGTAACCTAGCTAGTTTGAAACGATTTAAAGATGATGCAAAAGAAGTAAAAATGGGATTTGAATGTGGTGCCACTCTTGAAAATTACAATGACGTAAAAGTTGATGATGTCATTGAAGGGTTCATCATGGAAGAAGTGAAAAAATAATTCAGCTCATTTATATGAGGAGGATAAGCATATGGCAAATTACCGAGATCGTCGTGTCGCTCAAGAAATATTAAAAGAAGTGAATGATATTTTACATAAAAAAGTGCGTGATCCACGTGTACAAGATGTAAGTATCACTGACGTAAAAGTAACTGGTGATTTACAAGAAGCAACTATTTTTTATAGCTTGTTGAGTGATAAAGCGTCTGATAAGCAAAAAGCTCAAGAAGGATTGGATAAAGCGACAGGATTAGTTCGTCGTGAATTAGGTCATAGATTAAGTATCTATAAAACACCTGAAATTACCTTTGCAAGAGATGAGTCAGTCGAATATGGAAATCATATTGATGAACTATTAAGAGGATTGCATAAAGATTAATTAAAAAAAGACTAGAGGATAATTTATTTCTTCTGGTCTTTTTAATTTTTCATAAAATAGGAATTATTAACGCATAATAATGAAGTATGATAAACTAAGAGTAGATTAATTAGGAGGCGATTCGATTGGTAAAAAATATCGGAATAGTTGGGACAGGTGTGATTGCAACAGAATTTGTAACGCAAGTAGATACGTCAAAATACACGGTCCATTCAGTGTATAATCGTAACCCAAGATCTCTTGAAACGTTTAAAGAAGCCCATCAATTACATAATGGCTACACAGATTATGATGAGTTTTTAAATGATGATACCCTTGAGTGTGTCTATATTGCAACACCAAATCAAACGCATTATGACTATGCCAAAAAAGCAATCGAAAAAGGTAAACATGTATTATGTGAAAAAGTGATGGTATTAAATGCTGACCAAGCACGTGAGTTATTTGAATTAGCGAAAAAGCATCACGTGGTTATACTGGAAGCTGTAACATTGTTCTTCATGCCAATGTATCATGAAGTGAGCCATTTATTAGAACAAAATGTGTTAGGTAAAATTAGCGGGGCGAATATCACATTTGGTAGTTGTAAAGAATATGATGTAAATAATCGATTTTTCTCATTAGAAAAAGGTGGTGGGGCATTATTTGATATTGGACCATATGCCTTATCAGCAGCTGTTTATTTATTAGGGACAGACATTGAGTTAGTTTCTTCTGAGGTTGTCATGGCACCAAGTGGCGTTGATGAGAAATCAGTGACTACATTAAAAACAAAAAATAACGAACTAGCTAGTGTGATGTTATCGTTTAGAGGAAGATTACCAAAACAAATTTTAGTCACAGGTGATGAAGGCTATTTAATGATTAATGATTTTCCAAGAGCCACAACAGCTGAGATCTTTTATAATGATGGAACAACAAAAGTCATTGAAGCAGGCGATGGAAAAGATGTATTTACCTATGAGATGGATATGTTAAATCATTTGGCTAGTGAAAAAGAATTAGAGCATGTTCCTGATTGTCGAGAAGTCAGTCAACGAGTGATTGAGTTGATGGACGCTATGAGACATGAGTGGGGATGGAAATTATAATAGATACCTAAAAGGAGGGCGACCTCCTTTTTTTATGTTTACAATCGCTTTTATCCTAATTAGGTCTTTAAGTATGCTATAATATTGTGGAAATGATGAAAAGAGTAGGAGAAGACAAATGGAAGGAATTATCCCTCTATGGAAACCACGTGGCATGACAAGTCATGATTGTGTGTTCCAGTTAAGAAAAATCTTAAAAACAAAAAAAGTTGGACATAGTGGCACACTTGACCCAGATGTTGATGGCGTATTGCCTATTTGTGTCGGTAAAGCAACAAAAGTTGTTGAGTATTTGCAAGAATCCAATAAACTATATGTTGGGGAAATAACCCTTGGATTTTCAACAGAAACAGAAGATGCAAGTGGGGAAATTGTGGCAAAAAGTCCTATTACCAAGCCTTTAACAGAAAAAGAAATTGATGACGCCATGTTATCTTTAACAGGTGATATTCAACAAATTCCTCCTATGTATTCTGCTGTTAAAGTGAATGGTCGACGATTATATGATTATGCGAGAAAAGGCGAATCAGTTGAGCGTCCAGTCAGACAAACAGTTATTCATCGTTATAAACGCATCAGTCAACCAATCTTTTCAGAAGAAACACAGACACAGTCTTGGAAATTTGAAGTGGATTGTGCAAAAGGAACGTATGTTAGAACACTTGCTGTGGATACAGGAAAAAAATTAGGTTATGAGGCACATATGTCAGATTTAACGAGGTTATCAAGTGGAGGGTTTGACGCGAAAGAAGCCATTACATTAGAAAAAGTCAGAGAGCTTGTAGAGGGTAATCGATTATCAGAAATATTTTATCCGCTTGAGAGAGCTGTCGAGACGTTTCCTAAAAAAATACTAACGTCAGATGAATATCAAGTAATCAAAAATGGCTTGGTGATGCCAGACTCTTTTTTTGCAGAATATGATGATACACAGTTGATTGCATTATTTTATCATCAACAACTTGTTAGTCTATATGGTAAACACCCAAGTAAACCTGGTTTATTTAAACCAATTAAAGTGATTCGAAACGATTAAAGGAGTATATGTTATGCAAATTATTAATATCCATCATCCGTATGATCCATGTGACTTACCTAAGGATGATGTCGTGTTAGCTTTAGGTTTTTTTGACGGCGTTCATAGAGGTCATCAAGAAGTAATCCGAACAGCTAAGACTATAGCAAATGAAAAAGGATTAAAATTGGCTGTGATGACATTTAATCATCATCCTGCAGTTGTTTTCCAAAAAGTAAATTACAAGAAAATGAAATACATTACAACAATTGAGCAGAAAGAAGAAAGAATGAGGCAATTGGGTGTCGATTATTTATATATCATTGAGTTTACGTCTTCTTTTGCCAGTCTTTCGCCACAAGATTTCGTCGATGAATACATGGTAGGATTGCATGCTAAAGTTGTCGTAGCAGGATTTGATTATACCTATGGAAAGAAAGATATTGCCAATATGAGTATCTTACCTACCTATGCAAAAGGTCGATTTGAAGTAGTTGAAGTTGAAAAATTAAGTGAACATGATGAAAAAGTTAGTTCAACAGCTATTCGTGAATGCATGAAGATAGGTGATATGTATGCAGCGAACAAACTATTGGGCTATGCTTACGAAACAACGGGCATTGTAGTACATGGAGATAAACGCGGTCGATTATTAGGGTATCCAACTGCTAATATTAAAGTGCCAACATATTCGTTATTACCTACTGGTGGGGTATATGTTGTGAAGATAAAAGTAGCAAACAAATGGTATATGGGTATGGCGCAAATAGGATACAATATCACATTTGAGAGCAATCGTCCGATGACCATCGAAGTCAATATTCTAGATTTTTTAGATGATATTTACGGTGAACAAGTGAGTGTTGAATGGCTACACTTTTTACGTGGAGAGAAAAAATTTGATAATGTGGATGGACTAATTGCTCAATTAAAACAAGATGAACAAAATACAAGGGATTATTTTGATGCAAGAGGGGGACTAATATGACGTCAGCTTACATACATATTCCTTTTTGTGAACATATCTGTTTTTATTGTGACTTCAATAAAGTATTTATTGAAGGACAACCTGTTGATGAATACATTGAGGCTTTGTTGAAAGAAATCAAGTTAACAAAAGAAGCTTATCCATCAGATACAACTGAAACCATTTATATTGGTGGTGGTACACCAACGTCTTTATCTGCTAAACAGCTCGACCGTCTATTAAGTGGTGTAAAAGAATTATTACCGTTTAATCTAAGTGATGAATTTACTGTAGAGGCTAATCCAGGTGATTTGACAAAGGATAAAATAAACGTTCTTCAAACACATGGGGTCAATCGATTGTCTATGGGAGTTCAAACGTTTGATGATAGGTTATTAAAAAAAATTGGTCGAAAACATTCAGCACAAGATGTATTTGATACTATGTCTCTTTTAGAACGTGCTGATTTTTCGAATGTTAGTATTGATTTAATTTATGCTTTACCAAATCAAACAATGGAAAGTTTTGAAGACACGCTGGATAAAGCTTTGGCACTAGATTTACCTCATTATTCTATGTATTCATTGATTTTAGAAAATAAAACCATGTTTTATAATTGGGCAAGGCAAGGTAGATTGCATTTACCAGGGATTGATGTTGAGGGAGATATGTTTGAGCGAGCTATCGAACGCATGACGTTAGCTGGAAAACATCAGTATGAAGTGAGTAATTTTGCTGAAGTGGGAAAAGAGAGCAAGCATAACTTAGTTTATTGGAATAATGATCATTATTATGGATTGGGCGCAGGAGCAAGTGGTTATTTAGGCAATATTCGTTATAAAAATCATGGGCCTATCCAACATTACTTAGAACCTTTAAGACAAAATAAATTACCTACTATTACAACAGAAAATTTAACGATTAAACATCAAATGGAAGAGGAAATGTTTTTAGGATTACGTAAAAAACAAGGTGTTTCTCTACCTAATTTTGAACAAAAATTTGGTCAAACATTTGAATCAATTTATGGAAGTATTGCTGAGAGGTTAATAGAGGAAGAAATGATTCAAATAAGAGATGGCTTTATTTCGTTAACGGATAAAGGGTTAATTTTAGGAAATGATGTTTTTGAGAAGTTTTTATTAGAAAAATAAGTATGAAACAGTCTAAAGAGAAAAAATTAGGCTGTTTTTTTGTTATTCTCGTTTTTTTGACAAAATAAATTGACATATTCTTGTGATTACTCATTTATAAATTTGTCATAATATAGATAAATCCTTTGTTTATTAAGCTTTGTTAACTGGTATCGTTAAAATTAGCACTCTATAACAAAGAGTGCTAAAAAAGAGAGGCTTTTAGTTGACAAAAAAATTAATCCTTGTTATATTGAATAATGTAGTTAGCACTTAGTATAAATGAGTGCTAATAAGGAAGGTGATTCGCATGTTGAGTATGAGACAAGAACACATCTTACAATTATTAGTTCAGCTCTATACTGAAACAGGACAACCTGTTGGATCGAAGACCTTGATGAATAACGGGATTACAGTTAGTTCAGCAACTATTCGAAATGAGCTGTCAAAATTGGAAGATTTTGGTCTTATTCAAAAAATGCACACGTCTTCTGGTAGAATCCCTTCAATGCAAGGGTATCGTTATTATGTGGATCATTTAATGGATCCTAGTAAGATTAGTTCTACCGATGCTCAACGTATCAAGCGATTGTTTGATCGCAAATTTAATGCCACAAATGAAATCATTGAATGGTCTGCTAATATTTTATCCGAGCTAACAAGTTACACAGCCTTTTCGTTAGGGCCAGAGGTAAAAGAACGTCGATTAACTGGGTTTCAAATTGTTCCATTAAATACGCGACAATTAATGGCGATTATCGTGATTGATCAAGGATATGTTGAAAGTCAAGTGTTCTCAATTCCAAGTTCAGTGTCAACTGAAGATATCGAAAAAATGATTCGAATCATCAATGATCGATTGTTGGGAGAAACACTTTTGACAGTTTACCATAAGCTTCGAACAGAGATTCCATTAGTTCTCCAACGTTATTTTAATAATTCAAGTAATATTTTATTCTTATTCGAAGATGTGTTTAATCAAGCTTTTGATGAACAAATTTATGTGGGTGGAGGGATGAATTTATTAAATTCAGCTGCTATTACAAACCCAAATGAGTTTCAGTCAGTGTATTCCTTAATTAGTGATACAGATAAATTGACTGAGCTTCTTATATCGGATAAAGATGAAAAAATTGATATTAAAATTGGAGACGAACTAAACAATGAATTGTTGCAAAACATGAGTTTAGTAACTGGATCATACGATGTTTTTCAACGAGGCAAAGGATTAGTAGCTGTTTTAGGACCTGCTAGCATGTCTTATTCGAAACTGTTAGGAGTTATGGATGTTTTAACAGATGAGTTATCTAGACATCTAGAAACATATTATCGACATTTGGAAAATAGTGGAGAGTGAAAGGAGACTGACTAAAGTGAAGAAAGACGAATCAGTTGATAAAGTTAACGAGGAAGAAAAAAAAGACGAAGAGTCGACAGTTGAAACAAATGAGGCTGTTGAAACCGAAGAAGTGGTAGAAGAAAACGAAACGGAAGAATCGTTAGAACAAACATTACAAGAAGATTTAGATAAGATGGAAGATCAATTTCTAAGAGCTCAAGCTGAGATTGCTAATATGCGCAATCGACATAAAAAAGAGCGTGAGGAAGCTTCTAGATATCGTGCACAAGAATTAGCAAAAGAGTTATTACCAGCTTTGGATAACTTAGATCGTGCGTTAGCGATTGAGGTAAGTGATGAGCATGGTGAAGCGATGAAAAAAGGAATTGAGATGGTGAGAGAAAGCATGTTACATGCTTTTAAAGAATCTGGTATCGAAGAGATAAAAGCTGAAGGTGAAAAATTTGATCCAAATTTACATCAAGCCGTACAAACAGTTCCCGCTGAAGATGGTCAAGAATCAGATGTGATTGTTCAAGTGTTACAAAAAGGTTATATATTGCATGATCGTATTTTACGACCATCAATGGTTATTGTGACACAATAATATAAATTAACATTTAAATAAATTAATTAGATAAAGGAGATTTTTAATATGAGTAAAATAATTGGTATTGACTTAGGAACAACAAACTCTGCAGTAGCTGTATTAGAAGGCGGAGAAGCAAAAATTATTACTAATCCAGAAGGTAACCGTACAACACCATCTGTTGTATCGTTTAAAAATGGTGAAATCCAAGTTGGTGAAGTAGCAAAACGTCAAGCTGTAACCAACCCAAATACAATTTCTTCAATCAAACGTCATATGGGAGAACCTGGATATAAAGTTGAAGTTGAAGGAAAAACTTATACACCACAAGAAATTTCTGCAATGATTTTACAATACATTAAAGGATTTTCTGAAGATTACTTAGGTGAAAAAGTTGATAAAGCTGTTATTACAGTTCCTGCTTACTTTAATGACGCTCAACGTCAAGCAACAAAAGATGCTGGTAAAATTGCTGGTTTAGAAGTTGAACGTATTGTTAACGAACCAACTGCAGCAGCTTTAGCTTATGGTTTAGATAAAACTGACCGTGATGAAAAAGTTTTAGTATTCGACTTAGGTGGTGGTACATTTGACGTATCTATCCTTGAATTAGGTGATGGTGTCTTTGATGTATTATCAACTGCAGGTGACAACAACTTAGGTGGAGATGACTTTGACGAAAAAATCATCGACTACTTAGTTGAAGAATTTAAAAAAGAAAATGGAATTGACTTATCTAAAGATAAAATGGCAGTACAACGTTTGAAAGATGCAGCTGAAAAAGCGAAAAAAGATTTATCAGGTGTAACAAGCACTCAAATCAGCTTACCATTTATCACTGCTGGTGAAGCTGGACCTCTTCACTTAGAGTTAAACTTAACTCGTGCAAAATTTGATGAATTAACATCTGATTTAGTTGAAAGAACTAAAATTCCAGTTCGTCAAGCAATCAAAGATGCTGGTATTTCAACTTCAGAAATTGATGAAGTTATCTTAGTTGGTGGATCTACTCGTATTCCTGCAGTGGTTGAAGCTGTAAGAAAAGAAACTAAAAAAGAACCTAACAAATCAGTTAACCCTGATGAAGTAGTAGCAATGGGTGCTGCTATCCAAGGTGGGGTAATCACTGGTGATGTTAAAGATGTTGTCTTACTTGATGTTACACCATTGTCATTAGGTATTGAAACAATGGGTGGTGTATTTACTAAATTAATCGACCGTAACACAACAATTCCAACAAGTAAATCACAAGTCTTCTCTACTGCAGCAGACAATCAACCAGCCGTTGATATCCATGTATTACAAGGTGAACGTCCAATGGCAGCTGATAATAAAACATTAGGAAGATTCCAATTAACAGATATTCCTGCAGCTCCACGTGGTGTGCCACAAATCGAAGTATCTTTTGATATCGATAAAAACGGTATTGTTAATGTAAGTGCAAAAGACTTAGGTACTCAAAAAGAACAAACTATTACAATTAAATCATCTTCAGGTTTAACAGATGAAGAAATTGAACGTATGGTAAAAGACGCTGAAGCAAATGCTGAAGCAGATAAAGAACGTAAAGAAGAAGTTGATTTACGCAATGACATCGATGCGTTATTATTCTCAGTTGATAAAACTTTAGGTGAATTAGAGGGTAAAGTTGATGCTGATGAAGTGAAGAAAGCAGAAGATGCTCGTGATGAATTAAAAGCAGCTGTTGAAGCTAATAATATTGAAGATATGAAAGCTAAACGTGATGCATTAAATGAAATCGTACAAGCGTTAACTGTTAAATTATATGAACAAGCAGCAGCACAACAAGCACAAGAAAATCCAGAAGCAGCACAAAGTGGCGCGGATGATGTTGTTGATGCAGACTTTGAAGAAATCAACGACGATGAAAAATAATGTTAACTAGAGAAAAAAGCCAAAGCATTGTGCTTTTGGCTTTTTCTCTTGATTATTTACTATAAAGCATTCTAAAATTGGCTAAATTATGGTATGATTTAAACGAATTTAGAGGTTTTAGAAAAATGGAGGGTTAGTTATATATGGCCAAAAGAGATTATTATGAGGTTTTAGGAGTATCTAAAACAGCAACAGATGATGAAATAAAAAAAGCCTATCGTAAACTATCCAAAAAGTATCATCCAGACATAAATAAAGAACCCGATGCAGAAGATAAGTTTAAAGAAGTATCTGAAGCGTTTGAAGTATTAAGTGATGCACAAAAACGTGCGGCTTATGACCAATATGGCCATGCAAGTACTGATCCAAACTTTGGTGCTGGTGGTTTTGGCGGTGGTGGTTTCCAAGATTTTGGTGGTAGTTTCGGAGGGTTTGAAGATATTTTTGAATCATTCTTTGGCGGTGGAGGACGTTCAAGTAATCCTAATGCGCCAAGACAAGGTTCTGATTTGCAGTACACATTAGATTTAACGTTTAATGAAGCAATTTTTGGGCTTGAAAAAAATATTCGTTATAATCGTGAAGACGAATGTGCGACATGTCATGGAACTGGGGCAAAACCAGGAACTCATCCAGAAAACTGTCCTAAATGTCATGGTTCAGGTGTTATTAATGTTGAAAGACAAACGCCACTTGGACGTATGATGAGCCAACAACCATGTGATGAGTGTCAAGGAACAGGTAAAATCATTAAAGAAAAATGTGAAACATGTCATGGTGCTGGACGTATGATTAAGTCCCATTCTGTTAAAGTAACTGTTCCAGCTGGCGTTGAAGATGGTCAACAAATGCGTTTATCTGGACAAGGGGAGGCTGGTTATAATGGCGGACCTTATGGTGATTTATATGTAGTCTTTAGTGTGGAAGAAAGCCCAATCTTTGAAAGAGATGGTTCTGAAATCTATTATGATCACCATATTACATTTGTTCAAGCAGCGCTAGGAGACGAGATTGAAGTGCCAACTGTTCATGGGCGAGTGAAGTTAAGAATACCAGCAGGAACCCAAACAGGTACAACCTTTAGACTTAAAGGAAAAGGTGCACCGAGATTACGTGGTAATGGAAATGGCGATCAACAAGTAACGGTTCATGTTGATACACCAACTAAAATGAATGAAGAACAAAAGAAACTTCTACGCCAATTTGCTGAATTAAATGGTGAAAAAGCAGTAGTTGAACAAGAAGAAGGCTTTTTTGATAAAATGAAAGATGCCTTTTCTTCAGGTCATAAGAAAAAGAAAAAATAAGTAAGACAAAAAAGTAAAACAGTTTATTTGTTTTACTTTTTTATTTTTACTTGAAATAAATTTAAAAACATGTAATATGTATTGTTAGATAGTAATGTTTACGATTTGAGTGAAAGTGAGGATATATTATGAAACGCATAACGAAAATTATTTTAGGTTTAGCATTAATAGGTGTGTTAGCTGCATGTGGAAAAGAAAGTAAAGAAGAACAAAAAGAGGCGGATACTTTACACATAGTAACATCTTTTTATCCTATGTATGACTTTGCTAAAAAAATTACTGGTGACGAGGCTGATGTTACAGTGCTAACTGAAGCGGGTGTGGAGCCGCATGATTATGAACCGAGTGCAAAAGATTTAGCTAAAATTCAAAATGCAGATGTCTTTATTTATAATTCAAATGAGATGGAAACATGGGTAAGAGATGTTTTAGCTTCTATTGATACTAAAAAAGTGAAAGTTATCGAAGCAAGTCAAGGAATTGATTTGATGGAAGCGACGGAAGAAGAACATGAGGGAGAGGACTCACATAATCATGAATTAGATCCACATGTATGGCTTGATCCAGTTTTAGCTAAAAAAGAAGTAGAAACCATTACGAAAGGTTTAGTTGAAGTGGATACACCTAACAAAGATGTTTATGAAAGACAATCTAAAGATTTTATTAAGGAATTAGATAAATTAAATGATGCTTATGTTGAAGCAACAAAAGACGCAACACAAAAAACATTTGTTACACAACACACAGCTTTTTCTTATTTAGCTAAACAGTATGGTTTGACACAAGTTGCCATTTCTGGTATTTCTCCTGATCAAGAACCAACACCAAAAGAATTAAAAAATATTGAAGATTTAGTCAAAAAGGATGATATTAAAGTAATTTATACTGAAAGTAGTGCTTCTTCAAAAGTTGCCGAAACCATTACTAGCGCAACAGGAGCGACGCTATCAGAGCTTAATCCATTAGAAAGTTTAACAAAAAAAGAAATGGATGGTGGAGAAGATTATTTATCTGTTATGTATACCAATTTAGACCATTTAAAATTAACCATAAAATAAACGTTGGAAACCTAGAATATTTCTAGGTTTTTGTTGTTTTTATAGACCTCTAAGCTGTAGAATAAGGCGGTAAGGGGGTAATATAAATGAAAAAAGGAAATAATAAGCTAAGGGGTATGATATTAGCTATTATGGGAGGAGTATTCTGGGGGATTTCTGGAGTGGTCGCTGAATATTTGATGAGAAATGAAAATATTTCGGCAAGTTGGTTAGTAGGGGTCAAAATGATGGTAGCCGGTTGTTTAATTTTGTTATATCAAATGATAAAGGGTAATAAAAATAGTTTATCACCATTTAAATATAAACATGAAATCATTCAATTAATTATTTTCAGCGTGTTGGGTGTATTAGGATTACAGTATTCTTTTTTTAAAGCCATCCAAGTAAGTAATGCAGCAACTGCTACTATTCTACAATATTTGTCACCAATATTATTGGTGGTTTATTTTATTTTTGAAAAAAGGGAGTTACCAAATAAATTAAGTATTGTGAGTATTCTCATTTCGTTAGTGGGAACCTTTTTATTGGTGACAAAAGGAAACATCAATGAATTAGCAATATCCAGTCAAGGTTTATTTTGGGGGTTATTATCAGCTTTTTTAGGAGCGTTTTATATCATTCAACCCAGAAAATTAATGGCTAAATACGGTACAACGTTAATTATCGGATGGGGAATGCTTATTGGGGGTATTGTATTTCAATTATATCAACCTATCTGGAGAAATATGCCAGAGTTTACTCCAAGGATAGTATTAGGTGTCTTAGTGATTACTATTATTGGTACGGTATTTTCTTATATATGTTTATTAACAAGTACAGAGTACATTCCACCACAATTTTCAAGTTTACTAACATCATTTGAACCATTAAGTTCTGCTGTACTTTCTGTTTTATTTTTAGGATTAGTTTTAACACCTATTGAAATAATAAGTATGTTGCTGATTGTTTTAGCTGTTTTTCTTTTGTCTAGATGTGATATCTCATAAGAAAAGTCATGTCTATTTATATTTTAGGTAAAATAAGCTATAATTATTTACAAGATATAAAAAAGATGAAAAGAATCATTTTTTGAAAAATGAATGGGAGGAAAGTCTATGTCTAAACAACAAATTGGTGTTGTCGGTATGGCAGTCATGGGTAAAAATTTAGCACTAAACATTGAGAGTAGAGGTTATACTGTTTCAGTTTTTAACCGGACATCATCAAAAACAGAGGAAGTTATCAAAGAACATCCTGATAAAAATTTAGTTGCAACTTATTCTATCGAAGAATTTGTTAATTCTCTTGAAACACCAAGACGAATTTTATTAATGGTAAAAGCCGGTAAAGCGACTGATTTAACAATTGAAAGTCTATTACCTTATTTAGATGAAGGTGATGTCTTAATTGACGGAGGTAATACTTACTTTAAAGATACCATCCGTCGTAATGAAGCACTGGCAACATCTGGTATCAATTTTATTGGTACTGGTGTATCTGGTGGTGAAGAAGGAGCGTTAAAAGGACCTTCTATGATGCCAGGTGGACAAAAAGAAGCGTATGAATTAGTAGCCCCAATCTTTGAACAAATTGCAGCAAAAGCAGAAGATGGTGAGCCATGTGTGACGTATATTGGGCCAAATGGCGCAGGTCACTATGTAAAAATGGTGCATAACGGTATTGAGTATGGTGATATGCAATTAATCGCTGAGTCATATGATATTTTAACTCGTGTATTAGGTTTATCTGTTGAGGAAGTAGCAGATATCTTTAAGGATTGGAATACAGGAGAGTTGGATAGCTACTTGATTGAAATAACATCAGATATTCTAACTCGTAAAGATGACTTAGGAACAGGGAAACCAATTGTTGACGTTATCTTAGATGCAGCTGGAAACAAAGGAACAGGTAAATGGACAAGTCAAAACGCGCTTGATTTAGGAACCCCATTACCACTTATTACAGAATCTGTATTTGCTCGTTATATTTCAGCTCTTAAATCAGAACGTGTTGCTGCAAGTAAGATTATTCCTGCGCCACCAGTGAAAGAGTTTACTGGAGATAAAAAAGAATTTATTGAAAAAATTCGCCAAGCTCTCTACTTCAGTAAAATTATGAGTTATGCTCAAGGATTTGCTCAAATGCGTATGGCTAGTGAAGAATATGGTTGGGATTTAAACTATGGTAATATAGCGAAAATCTTTAGAGCAGGATGCATTATCCGTGCCCAATTTTTACAAAAGATTACTGATGCTTATGAACGTAATCCAGAAATCAAAAATCTTATTTTAGATGATTATTTCTTAGATATCACAACAAAATATCAACAATCAGTTCGAGATGTTGTTTCTTTAGCTGTTGAAACAGGTGTACCTGTCCCTACATTCTCATCAGCTATTTCTTACTACGATTCTTATCGTACAAAAGATTTACCCGCAAATATTATTCAAGCACAAAGAGATTATTTTGGTGCTCATACATATGAACGTAAAGATCGTGATGGCGTGTTCCATTATGATTGGTATGGTGAAGAAAATAAATAAGCAAATTAAAAATCCAGTTACTAGAAGACTAGTAACTGGATTTTTTTAGTTATCGTTAAGAACCCATTCATTGATGGCGTAAGCGACACCATCTTCATCATTGGTTTTTGTTATTTTGTTTGCAATGCTTTTTACACTGTCTACAGCATTTCCCATCGCAACCCCAATACCTGCATATTCAATCATAGATAAGTCATTTTCATTGTCACCAATTGCCATGACTTCTTCTTGTTTAATGTTTAGATGCGCAGCCAGTTCTTTGACTGATTCTCCTTTAGTTGCTTTAGGATCTAGTATCTCTAAATAGTAAGGAGCACTTTTAACGATGGCAAAGCGTTCATGAAATTCTTGTGGAATTTTTTTAATTGCTGCATCAAGAATATCTTCATGATCAATCATCATTGCTTTTACAAGTTCGATATCTTTTGTCATGTCATTTACCGGTTTATATTGTAGTGGAATACCTGTGATTACTGCTTCGTTAATGGTATAAGGGCTAATATCAGGATTAGCTGTATACATTGTATCAGCATCTTGTACATGGAAATGAACGCCTAGTTTACGTGATAATAGTTCTAAATCTTGATAGTCATCTAATGACAGTGAATGTCGTAAAATAACTTCTTTTGTTCCAGCATTTTGAATCATGCCACCATTATATGTAATAATAAAACTGTGGTCATTTTCTAATTCAAGTTCTTTTACTAAATCAATGACTCCAATAGTTGGTCTTCCTGTTGTTAAAACAATATCAATCCCACTATCAGAAGCTTTTTTAATTGTTTCCTTCACTTTTGGTGTTAATTTTCTTTCTGAATTGACTAAAGTGCCATCAATATCAATCGTGACCATTTTAATTCCCAAATATTACACGTCCTTTTTAATTATTTCTCCATTTTTTATGGAGTTGTTAAAAGTGTTAATAGAGTCTTCAAATAAAGTATAATTGTCTAATGTAGAGGATGCAAGCATTTCATCAGGGAAATAAAAGCGTTGATCCCCCTTAGTTTCTCCTGCAATTGCTCTAACTAACTCACTAGCACTTGCAAGTTCAATTAGTTCTCCATCAGGGTATATAAGCTCGATTTGTGTTTTATTTTGTGATTTTTCTGGTTTGTAAAAATCATAAGGTAAATCAAAACTTGAATTAATTGCAGTATAATAGGTATGATTAAAACCAACTTTTTCAACTAAATCTTGCAAATCTGGTAACATGATAAAACTCTCATTTGAAAAGGCTGCTGATTTAAATGGAACACGATTTAAAAATCGTTTAGATAAATCATTTAAAATAGCATCATCTGAATGGCTCCATAAATGAAATGCTGTAGTTAATACACCATCATCTAACACAAGATAATCGTTTAAATCAAAATTATGTGCAAGGAAAGGAACTAAAAGAGGCGATGTTTTATTAAAATATGGTTTATTATCATGGTATAAATCTTGAGCTCGTTGTAATAAACGATCTAAAACCATTTCCATTCCTCGAGAGACGGGATGAAAATAAATTTGCATGTACATCTGATAGCGGCTAACAATGTAATCTTCAACAGCATGCATGCCACTTATTTTAAAAACAATCCCACTTTTATGAGGTCTGATGACACGTAAAATACGTGTTAAATCAAATGTACCATATTCTGTTCCAGTAAAATAGGCGTCTCGTAACAAATAATCCATTCTATCTGCATCGATTTGACTAGAAATCAGTTGAACGACTTGTTTATTTGGATAGGTTTTAGCAATCACACTCGCTACCTTTTCAGGGAATTCTTCTGACACTTGTCGTAAAATCTGATTAATTTCTGTTTTATTTGATGTGATGATGTCGACTGTAATTTGTTCATGATTTGTTTTAAAAATCGCTTCAAATGTATGTGAAAAAGGTCCGTGACCTAGATCATGTAATAATGCCGCACATAGTGTAACAAGTCGTTCTGAATCATCCCATCCATACTCCCCGTATTCTCTCGCATCATAATTTCGTTTAAAGTAGTTGCAAATTCTGCGAGTAATTTCGTAGACCCCTAAAGAGTGACCAAAACGAGAATGCTCTGCTGTGTGAAAGGTTAATGATGTTGTTCCAAGTTGCTTGATTCGTCTTAGGCGTTGGAATTCTTTGGCATTAATTAATTCTAAAATAATTGGGTGTTCAACTTTAATATCATGGTGTATAGGATCTCTAAATACTTTTTCAATCAATTAATCCACCTCCTTTAAAATAGTATTAATCCTCTCATTTCGCTGTTCCATTCTTTGATAGCCCTTGTCGTAACTTTCTTTAAATTCATCAGAAGTTAAAAAATGGTTAAATTTGACTTGAGCAGTATCATCAATTGTCCAGTTTTGACTAATAGCTTCAATAATGAGCGTTTGCATTTGTTCAACGTTCAGTTTTTGTTGTAGTAAGTCCGATAAATTTCGCATAGAGTTTGGATCAACTGGAGGGAAAGTCTCTTTTCCAAATTTGTCTTTTAAACCTGCTTGATAAAATTGTTGGACTAGGTTTCCTCTTTTTTCTTGGTTACCATTAACACTGATATAAATCATAATGCTTAAGCCTTTTTTTATTCGACGTTGGGCAATACCGGCAAATTTTTTTTCATTAATACTTAAATCGTATTCACCAGGACAGTAGGAATTTACTACCTCGAAAGAGTCTATAATAACATTGAATGAAGATAGAGCGTTTGAAATGATGGCTTTCATTGTTTCATATCCATGATTAATACTGGTTTGATTAGTAAATTCTTGTGGTAAAATCATTGAAAAGTTTAAAATCCCATCATCAGCTACTACAGCTAAACCGCCAGAATTTCGTACAACAGGATGATAGTGATGAAATCTAACCGAAGAGATGGCATCACTTAAGTCTGCGACACGAGTATCTTGCATTCCTAATATTAGTTGATTTGTCATCGTCCAAAAATGAATGATAGGCATTCCATGTTTACCTGAGTAATCAGCCAAAATATCTGTCACGATAAATGGATCATATTTATTTTCATTTGTTAGATGATGTTGTTCAAACAGAACAATTGATTGTTTTAACGACATATATACAACTCCTTTTTATACTTTCCTTATTATACCGATTCTTTTGTGAAACGGAAAGGATTTAAGAATAATCACAAAGGTTTGACAAAGCTTTTAAAAAAGACCAAAATATATAAAAAAGTAAAGAGGTGGAATGAGTGTCGCAAAGAGAAAAAACACCAATTAATATTTTGGTGAAAACTGAGGTTACACAAGAGCAAGAATTTAAAGAATTTTTAGTAGAAGTCAAAGGTAATATGGTAGTGATTAATGATGTCATCTATTTAAGATACGAAGAATTATTGGAAGGAATTGATAAACCTGTTCCTGTTACAATAAAAATTTTACCAGATGGAACGGTAACATTGATTCGCTCAGGTGATGTTAAAATGAAATTAAATTTTTCCTATGAGGAAAAGCGGGAAACAACGTATGCTACTCCTTATGGTATGATGAGTATTTCAACTATGACTAATCATTTACATATTAGTCTAAAAGATAATCCACAATCAGGTGATTTAACAATTGATTATGATTTATTTGCTGGGGAAGAAAAGTTAGGAACATACCATTTGATGATTAATTTTAGTGGAGAGAATAGATGAAATAAAAATTTTGAATTGCAAAGAAACACTAGTTATTGTATGATAAAGAGTAGACTGTGAAAGGACGTGTGTCAGTTGGAAATTAAAGCTTTTGAAGGCGTAAATAAAAATGAATTGTCGATGATTGAAGTTGCACATGCAATTTTAAATCAACGTGGAGACATTATTGATTTTAGTGATTTAGTAAATGAAATCCAAAACTACTTAGAAAAAGCAGATAGTGAAATTCGTGACATCTTGCCACAATTTTATACAGACTTAAATATTGACGGAAGTTTTATTTCTTTAGGAGATAATCGTTGGGGCTTACGTAGCTGGTATCCAATCGATTCAATTGACGAAGAAGTTTCTGGTGTGGATGACGATGAAGAAGAAACACCACGTCGTAAAAAACGTAAAAAAGTTAATGCGTTTATCGCAATGGATGACGATGCCATTGATTATAATGATGATGATCCAGAAGATTTGGACTTAGTCGATCATGATGAAGATGATGATGAGTTGTATGAAGATGAAGAAGATGAAACAAAAGAAATCAAAGAATACACAACTGATTTATCAGAAATCGGTGCTGACAATGACGTTGATGATGACGTGCCAGAAGGTGTAGAAGAAGATCTAACCATCGTTGAAGAAGATGATTTATACGACAATGATGATGAAGAAGACGAAGAATTATAATAAAAAGAGTGTCATTTGATGCTCTTTTTTGTTTATTATAGAATAGGAGAGATAGCAATGATTAGTGAGGTAGTAGATAAAATAATTTTTGTATTAAATGCTTTTTCAGTGATTATTCTCTTAGTGGGTGTGGCAAAAGCCATCGTTGATTTTACTAAAAATGAATTTGGAAGCGGCACAAGGGAAGAAATATCTTTCAGAAATAATAAAATTAAATTATATTTAGGATCTTATATATTACTAAGTTTGGAAGTGCTTATTGCGTCAGATATTATTGAAACTATTTTAAACCCATCAACACAAGATATTGTTATCTTAGGTGGAATTGTCGTGATCAGAACAGCTATCTCTTATTTTTTAGGAAAAGAAATTGAACAAACACATAATGAGGAAGAGTAGAGATACTCTTTCTTTTTTTATAAGCATAACGCTTGATTTTTAAAATGAAAGCAGATACAATCTTAACTATACCAAATGATAAAAAAATAAAAGGAGAATTGTTATGACAGCTGTTAACGATATATACAAAGAATATAATTTGTTTATTAATGGAGAGTGGACAAAAGGCGCTAAGGGAGAGATGTTAGATACTTTTTCGCCTGTAAATGGAGAAAAAATTGGCTCATTTGTTGATGCCGTTGATGCCGACGTTGATGCTGCCGTTGAAGCAGCACAAAATGCTCTGCCTGAATGGCGCGATTGGTCACTTGTTGATAGAAGTAATTTATTATTAAAAATTGCAGATGTCATTGATGAGAATATGGAGCATTTAGCTTACGTAGAGTCTATCGACAATGGAAAACCAATTCGTGAAACAAAAGCGATTGATGTACCACTTAGTGCCGATCATTTTAGATACTTTGCTGGTGTGATACGTAGTGAAGAAGGATCAGCACAATCACTAGATAAAGACACATTAACTTTAATATTAAGAGAACCAATCGGGGTGGTTGGACAAATTATTCCATGGAATTTTCCAATTCTTATGGCAGCGTGGAAATTAGCTCCAGCTCTAGCTGCTGGAAATACTATCGTCATTCATCCATCATCATCCACTTCTTTAAGCTTATTAGAATTAGTTAGGTTGATTGGTCCAATGTTACCAAAGGGTGTGTTAAATTTAATTACAGGTAAAGGATCTAAATCAGGCGATTATATGTTAAAACATGATGGATTTAATAAACTAGCCTTTACAGGATCAACAGAAGTTGGCTATAAAGTTGCTCGAGCTGCAGCAGATAAATTAATTCCTGCAACCCTTGAATTGGGTGGTAAATCAGCGAATATCTTCTTTGATGATATGCCATTTGAAAAAGCAGTTGAAGGAGCGCAACTTGGTATTTTGTTTAATCAAGGACAAGTATGTTGTGCAGGATCAAGAATTTTCGTTCAAGAAGGAATCTACGATAAATTCGTAGCAGAATTAAAAGAAAAATTTGAAGCCGTAGTCGTTGGGGATGCGTTGGATGAAAATGTCCAAATGGGTGCCCAAGTGAATGAAGGACAAGTAAATAAAATTTTAGAAGCGGTAGAAGTGGGACGTAAAGAAGGTGCAACAATTTTAACAGGTGGAAAACGTCTTGATGGTGACTTAGGAAAAGGATGTTATGTGGCACCAACACTTTTAACTGATGTAACAAATGATATGGAAGTTGCCCAAGAAGAAATTTTTGGTCCTGTGGCTGTTGTGATCAAGTTTAAAACAATTGATGAAGTAATTAAAATGGCAAACGATTCTGAATATGGTTTAGGTGGTGGTGTTTGGACTAAAAATATCAACACAGCTCTTAAAGTGAGTCGAGGAATTGAAACAGGACGTGTATGGGTAAATACATATAATCAAATTCCTGCTGGAGCACCATTTGGTGGATACAAAAAATCTGGTATTGGTCGAGAAACACATAAAGCAATTCTTGATGCGTATAGCCAATTTAAAAATATTTACATCGATACAAAGGAAACTGGGTTTAACCTTTATTAAAAAAGGACTTTAATAAAATTTTCTGAAAATAACGTCAAAGATTGTGATTTGACTAGCAAAAAAAACTAAAGAGTGTTAAAATAATGGTGTTAGTTAAGTATCACCTATATAAAATAGAGTGATAACATAATAGGAGGAATTTAATTATGGCATTAGTATCAGCAACAGAAATGTTAAAAAAAGCTAAAGAGGGCAAATATGCAGTTGGTGCATTCAACACAAACAATTTAGAATGGACTAAAGCTATCCTAAAAGGTGCACAAGAATCTAATTCTCCAGTAATGATTCAAACTTCTATGGGTGCTGCAAAATATATGGGTGGCTACCAAGTATGTTACGATTTAGTTAACGACTTAATTGACTCAATGGGAATTACAGTTCCAGTAGCATTACACTTAGACCATGGTGAATACGAAGATGCATTAAAATGTATCGAAATTGGTTACACATCTGTAATGTTTGATGGTTCTCACTTACCATTTGAAGAAAACTTAGAAAAAGCAAAAGATGTTGTTGCTAAAGCTCATGCTAAAGGTGTTTCTGTAGAGTGTGAAGTTGGATCAATTGGTGGAGAAGAAGATGGTGTTATCGGTTCTGGTGAATTAGCAGATCCAGCTGAATGTAAAGCAATGTCTGAAACAGGAATTGATTTCTTAGCTGCAGGTATTGGTAATATTCATGGTTCTTACCCTGAAAACTGGGCTGGTTTAAGCTTTGATCGTTTAGCTGAAATTGCTGCAGTAATCGACGGTAAACCAATGGTATTACATGGTGGTTCTGGTATTCCATTAGATCAAATCCAAAAAGCAATCTCTTTAGGCGTATCAAAAATTAACGTTAATACTGAATGTCAAGAAGTATTTGCAGCTGCAACACGTAAATACATTGAAGAAGGCAAAGACTTAGAAGGTAAAGGATTTGACCCTCGTAAATTATTAGCTCCAGGTACTACTGCAGTAACTGAGTTAGTTAAAGAACGTATCCAATGGTTTGGATCAAACGGTAAAGCATAATTTTAAAGCTTTAATGAAAAAAGAGTGTCTGACTTTGTCAGTCGCTCTTTTTTTACGTATAAATTTACCAAGTGCTTTTTTTCATTTATATTGTGTGATAGAATACAACTATATTATGCATAACGAAACTTATTTGGCTGCTTATTTTAAGCGGCTTTTTTAAAGACTAAAGTGAGGTCATTAAGACAAAATGAAAAAATTAATTATAAATGGTGGAAAAAAATTAAAAGGCACGGTCACAATTAGTGGTGCTAAAAATAGTGCTGTTGCTTTAATCCCTGCAGCTATTTTAGCTGACACTCCTGTTATTTTAGAAGGAGTACCTGATATTAAGGATGTGCACTCTTTAAAAGAAATTTTAGAAATTATGGGTGTGAAAGTAACTTTTGATAATCATACCATGACAATTGATCCAACCAATATGGTATCCATACCAATGCCAAGTGGAAAAATTAATAGCTTACGTGCCTCATATTATTTTATGGGAGCTTTACTAGGTAAATTTGGTGAAGGTGTTGTTGGTCTTCCAGGTGGCTGTTATTTAGGACCAAGGCCTATCGATTTACATATCAAAGGGTTTGAATCACTTGGAGCTGAAGTAACAACTGAACATGGAGCAACTTACTTAAAATCACCAAATGGATTAGAAGGAACTCGCATATACATGGATATGGTCTCTATTGGAGCAACGATTAATGTCATGTTAGCTGCGGTAAAAGCAAAAGGTCGAACAGTTATTGAAAATGCCGCAAGAGAGCCTGAAATTATTGATGTGGCAACATTATTAAATAACATGGGAGCTAAAATTCGTGGCGCTGGTACGAATGAACTTCGGATTGATGGTGTGACAGAATTAAAAGGATGTCGTCATTCAATTATTCCAGATCGTATCGAAGCAGGGACTTATTTATCAATGGCAGCTGCTCATGGTGATGGTGTTGTAGTCCAAAATGTTATTTATGAGCATTTAGAAAGTTTTATCTCAAAATTAGAAGAAATGGGTGTGCCAATGACTGTTCGTGAAGATAGTATTGAAGTACATCCAGCTAAAAACCTAAAACCAATCAACGTTACAACGGTTCCTTATCCAGGATTTGCTACAGATTTGCAACAGCCTATTACCCCCCTATTATTAAAAGCCAATGGAAAAAGTATTGTGACAGATACTATTTATGAACAGCGAGTCAATCATATTCCAGAATTAGTCCGCATGGGAGCAAACGCAAGTATTGAAGGAAAAATGATCGTATTAAATGGTCAAGATGATTTAGAGCTTGTAGGAGCAGACGTTACGGCGAGTGATTTACGTGCAGGTGCTTGTTTGGTAACTGCTGGTATCATGGCAAGCGGAACAACTCGTATTTCTAATGTGGATAATATTTTACGTGGGTATGATAATATCATTGATAAATTAACAAATCTAGGTGCTGATATCCATATGGAAGAAGGCACGGATAAAGAGGGATAATATGCGTGATTATTTAACAATGGGTGAATTAGAACATAAAACCCTAAAAGAAATTTATGCTTATGCAAAAGATTTTAAGATACCTTATTATAGTCAAATGAATAAAAAAGAATTATCATTGGCTGTCATTCGTGCGCAAGCAGAAAAACAAGGCTTTTTTATGGTAGAAGGTGTATTAGATATTGTATCAAATGATGGATATGGCTTTTTACGACCTATTAACTATACACCAAGTAAAGAAGATATCTATATTTCCTCATCACAAATTAGACGATTTGGATTACGAAACGGGGATAAAGTATCAGGAAAAGCAAGACCACCAAAAGAGAGCGAGCGTTATTATGGATTAATGCACGTTGAAACAGTTAATGGAAGAAATCCAGAAGATGCAAAACAACGCCCACACTTTCCTGCATTAACAGCTCTTTATCCGGATAGTCAAATTGTTTTAGAAACCACTAAAACAGATCTTTCTACACGAATGATAGACTTATTCGCACCGGTTGGTTTTGGCCAGAGAGGTCTAATTGTGGCACCACCAAAAGCTGGGAAAACAAGTGTCATTAAGGAAATTGCGAATGGCATTTCTAAAAATTATCCGGATGTTGAATTGATTGTGTTATTAATAGACGAACGACCTGAAGAAGTAACGGACATTGAAAGAAGTGTTGATGGAGAAGTGGTTTCTTCTACTTTTGATCAAATGCCTGAAAATCATACACGTGTCGTTGAGTTAGTCCTTGACAGAGCATTAAGGTTAGTTGAGGATAAACGTGATGTGGTGATTTTAATGGATAGTATTACGCGTTTGGCAAGAGCATACAACTTAGTTATACCACCAAGTGGACGCACACTCAGTGGGGGGATTGATCCTGCAGCATTTTATAAACCAAAACGTTTCTTTGGAGCTGCACGAAATATTGAAGAAGGCGGCAGCTTAACTATTCTAGCGACCGCTTTAGTTGATACAGGAAGTCGAATGGATGATGTTATCTATGAAGAATTCAAAGGAACAGGTAATATGGAGCTTCATCTATCTAGAGAGTTATCTGAAAGACGAGTATTTCCAGCGATTGATATCAAGCGATCTGGTACAAGACGTGAAGAATTGTTAATGTCACCTGAACATTTGGAAGAGATATGGAAATTACGCCGTCATATGAAAGGTGATTCAATTAACGCAACCAACCAGCTATTAAACTTTTTAAAGAAAACAAAGAATAATACGACATTTTTTGAGTCGTTTAAAGACGTTTCTTTTTTAAAAAAATAAATTGCTAAAATAGTTTGAACATGTTACTATAGTATCGTTATAATAATAACTCTGTTTCAGCAAATGAATCAGGGCAAAGGAGAGAGAAATATGAAACAAGGAATTCATCCAGAATATCATCCAGTAGTATTTATGGACTCACAAACAGGGTTCAAATTCTTATCTGGATCAACTAAAACATCTGAAGAAACTGTTGAATGGGAAGATGGTAACACATACCCAGTCATCCGTGTGGAAATCACATCAGATTCACATCCATTCTATACAGGACGTCAAAAATTTACACAAGCAGACGGCCGTGTGGATCGTTTCAACAAAAAATATGGTCTCAAAGACGAAAACGCTGCAGAATAGTCTTCAGTGTCGAAAAGATTTCTGGTATTTTATCAGGAGTCTTTTTTTTATTGAAAGGATTGGTGAAATGAATTATTCAACAGATAATCAACAATTTAGAATAGTAATATGGATTGAACATAACGATCATTGTTTGGTTACCACCAATAAAGATGGTGACAAACATCTTCTTGAAGTACAACCTGAATTTGCAGAAACAACACTTGAAGCAATTGAAAGATATGGTAAAGATATATTAGATTTATCATTTGAAACAATTGAATATGTCGATATTGTTGAGCAAACGACTCATCAACATTTTGAACAAACCGAAACATTATTTTTATATCGTGCTGTGATAAGTGAACAGGAAGTATTACCTAAATTGACCCAAAGTCAAATTATATTTTGGTTGCCTATTGAAAAAGTAAGACAAAACGTTTCTATTAATTTTTTATCAAAATTTACTAAAGTAAAAAAATGATAGTATGTCATTTGTTTTTTTGTGGTAAAATATGGGTTAAATGTAAGGAGAGATGGATATGACAGAGTTACAACAATTGATTATAAGAAATTTACAAGTTAAGCCACATATAAATGCTAAGGAAGAAATTGCCATACGTGTAGCATTTTTAAAAGACTATATGAAAAAACACCCTTTTTTACATACTTATGTATTAGGGATTAGTGGTGGACAAGACTCCACTCTTGCTGGGAAATTAGCACAATTAGCTATGACTGAATTAAGGGATGAAACAGGAAATAGTGCTTATCAATTTATTGCGGTACGATTACCATATGGTATTCAAAATGATGAGGAAGATGCTAAAAAAGCACTAGAATTTATTCAACCTGATAAATCAGTTGTCGTAAATGTGAAACCAAGCGTGGATGCATTAGTGAATGAGTTGAAAGAGCACTCACAAATCAACATTAATGATTTTAATAAAGGAAATATTAAAGCTCGTCAACGTATGGTGGCTCAATATGCCATTGCTTCTCAAGAAAATGGTGCAGTAATTGGAACGGATCATGCAGCAGAAAATTTGACAGGTTTCTTTACCAAATTTGGTGATGGAGCAGCAGACATTTTACCATTATTTGGTTTAAATAAACGTCAAGGTAGAACATTATTAAAAGAATTAAATGCCGATAAGTCCTTATATGAAAAAATTCCAACGGCTGATTTAGAAGAAAATAAACCGATGATTTCTGATGAGGACGCGCTAGGGGTAACTTATGAAGCAATAGATAACTATTTAGAGGGTAAACAAGTAAGCGATGAAGATAGAAAAACGATTGAAACATGGTATAAAAAAGCGGAGCACAAACGTCATTTACCGATTACATTAGGAGACACATTTTGGAAAGAGTAAAACGACATCAAAAAAAACACTGGGCTAAGCGATTTATCACGCACCCTCTTACAAAAATACTGTTAACCTTAATGATTGTTTATGTTAGTAATTTCTATTTACAATTAAGTCAAAATACTTGGAGCCTGTCTTTAGCATGGAAGTTTGCGATGGAGTGGCATGTTGAAAAATTTTTATTAGGCACGTTAGTTTTGTTACTATTAGATATTTTTTTAATCAGTTTAAGTGGCTCATTTTTGGTAGGAAATATCATTTATATCACGAGTATTGGGTTACTTGGTATTGCTAATAGTCAAAAAATGGCATTGAGGATGGAACCTATCTATCCAGATGATTTGAAAATGATTTTTGAGTTTACGATGATGAAGGATATTGTAGGAACACCCTATTTTATTTTGGCTTTAATACTGATTGGATTAGCTCTATTAGGCCTTTTATATGCCATTTATCGATCAATTCGTCTAACAAAACGTCAACAAATTATTCGCCTTTTTTGTTTTTTAATCTCAGTTAGTGGGTTATTTTATGTAAGCTTATTTAATCAACCAAATAATTTATTGCGAAAAGCGTATAATAAAACAGCGCTCTGGATACCATATAGTCAAAAAATGAATTATTATAACACAGGATTTATGGGTGGCTTTTTATATAACTTAAAAGTTGAAGCAATGGACGAGCCAAAAAATTATTCAAAAGAAGAAATAGATAACATTGTTTCTAAATACAACAAACTAGCAAAAAGTAAAAATGCTACCAAAAAATATCAAGACAAACCCAATGTCGTGTTTGTTATGTCTGAAAGTTTTTCTGATCCAGATAAGTTAGATGGTATTAAACTAAATAAAAGCCCCATTACAGACTTTAGAGAGGTAGCGCGTCAGTCTGTATATTCTGGTGACATGTTGTCTCAAAATTATGGTGGTGGGACAGCGAATATTGAATTTGAAGCGTTGACAGGTATTTCGATGGCATTATTAAACCCACAAATGACGACACCTTACACGATGATGCTTCCAAAGAAAACAGAATTTCCATCTATTGTGTCGAGTTTAGAACAACAAGATTATCAAACAGTTGCCATTCACCCATATAATACATCGATGTATAAACGAAAAGATGTTTACAATGTTTTAGGATTTAATCAGTTTTTAGATGAAAATATGATGACGCATAAAGATAAATTATCCGATAATGGCTATATTTCGGATGAGTCAGCTTTTAATGATGTACTAGATATTATAAAAAACTCTGACAAAGCGTCGTTTGTCCATCTTGTGACAATGCAAACGCATATGCCATATAATAATAAATACACGGATTCACCTTATACTTTGACAAACTCAGCATCTAGCGCTTCGATTGATAATTATGCGTTGGATATTTCATACACATCAAAAGCATTGAAACAATTTATCGATGAAGTCAATAAATTGGATAGGCAAACAATTGTTGTATTCTGGGGTGATCATTTACCGTCAATTTACCCAGACGATATTGTAGAAAAAAATAATCCATTTACAACACATTTAACGGAATATTTGATTTATGATACTTTAAATAAAACGATTCATCACCAAGAAGTGATGAGCCCATTTTATTTTTCCAGCTTGATTACTGATTTTTCATCTGTTGAGCAGACAGGATTCAATGCTATGTTATTGGAGTTACAAAAAATTCTTCCGGCATTTGAAAAGCAAATGTATTATGTTAATGGAAAATGGGAAAAAGAAGTTTCTCTCACTAAAGAAGAAAGAGAGTTATATGAAGCCTACCAAATGATTGTTTATGATTTGGTTTCTGGTGAAAAATATGGTCAACAAATTTTTGATGTTCAATCATAATCATGAATTTTTTAAGAAAATAGTGAATTAATTGTAAGTTAAAAATTTTCATGATATAATCAATTTGAATTATTCATAAGGGAGTAACTGGCAGTTCTACATACTGCGGTAATGCCACCAATCGAAATCACTACGTATTTCTGGTGTTACCTTAAATAGTGAGACTTATGTATGTAGTTAAGCATACATAGGTCTTTTTTTATTTGACTTATGTATAGCGACAAATAAAAGGAGGAAAAGAGATGTCAGAGCAAAAAAAGAAGCAGTTAAATGACGCTTTTTATGTGGAAGATGAAAAGCAAGTGTTAGAAAAACTGCAAACAACAACTCAAGGGTTGAGTACTGCTGAAGCAGAAAAACGCCTTAAGGAGTATGGTCATAATCAATTGGATGAAGGGAAGAAAAAAAGTTTATTTAGTAAATTTTTAGACCAATTCAAAGATTTTATGATTATTATTTTATTAGCAGCAGCTGTCCTTTCATTTTTCATGGGCGATCAAGTTGAGGCTATCATGATTATTGTCGTAGTTTTCATCATGGCAATATTTGGTGTTTTCCAAGAGTCAAAAGCAGAAGAAGCAATTGAAGCGTTAAAAGATATGTCAACACCTAATGCTAATGTTCGTCGTGACAACACAACGAAAACAGTGAAAAGTCCGGATTTAGTTCCTGGTGATATTGTGTTACTTGAAGCAGGTGATGTGATTCCAGCAGATATGCGTTTGATTGAAACAGCGTCATTAAAAATTGAAGAAGCAGCATTAACTGGTGAGTCTGTACCCGTTGAAAAAGAAGCTGTTGTGTTAGAAAAAGAAGATATTGGTATTGGCGATCGAATCAATATGGCTTATATGAATAGTAATGTGACATATGGTCGTGGAGTGGGTGTTGTAACTGGTACAGGTATGAATACAGAAGTTGGTAAGATAGCTAATATGTTAGCGCAAGCTGACGAAACAAATACACCATTAAAAGAAAATCTAAATAAATTAGGTAAAGTTTTATCTATAGCTATTATATTTATCTGTATTGTGATGTTTGGTGTTGGGATGTTACGTGGTGGACATGATTGGATGGATATGCTGTTAACATCTGTTTCATTAGCTGTTGCAGCTATTCCAGAAGGATTACCAGCGATTGTAACGATTATTTTAGCTTTAGGAACACAAAAAATGGCTAAACGTAATGCATTGGTAAGAAAATTACCAGCTGTTGAAACATTAGGTAGTACTGATATTATCTGTTCAGATAAAACTGGTACATTGACGTTAAACCAAATGACAGTTGAGGAAGTCTTTACAAATAATAAATCAATACGTGATTCAAAAGATATCTCTTTAGACAATACCACATTAAAAATTATGACATTTTGTAATGATACAAAAATTTCTGATGATGGCACGCTAATTGGTGATCCAACTGAAACAGCTTTAGTTAAATATGGTGAAGATCGTGGATTTGATATTGCTAGTCAATTAAAATCAGAACCTCGTTTGGCAGAAGTCCCATTTGATTCTGATAGAAAATTGATGTCAACATTTCATAAATTATCAGATGGTCGTTTCTTTGTAGCAGTAAAAGGAGCCCCTGATGAGTTATTAAAACGTTGTACAACTTATGACGTTAATGGTGAAATCAAGTCAATGGATAAATCAGAAGAGGAATTAATTTTAAAAACTAACAAACAATTAGCGACACAAGCGTTACGTGTACTTGCAATGGCTTATAAAATTGTTGATGATATTCCAAGCGAATTAACAAGTGAAAACGTCGAAAAAGACTTAATTTTCTCAGGTTTAGTTGGGATGATTGACCCAGAACGTAAAGAAGCAGCAGAAGCTGTTCGAGTAGCCAAAGAAGCGGGTATTCGACCAATTATGATTACTGGTGACCACAAAGACACAGCAGAAGCTATTGCCGTTCGTCTTGGTATTTTAAAAGAAGGTCAACATGATGCCGTTGTGACAGGTGGGGAATTAAATAATATGTCAGATGAGCAGTTGGCTAATTCGATTGAAAAATACTCTGTTTATGCTAGAGTCTCTCCTGAACATAAAGTACGTATTGTTAAAGCTTGGCAAAAAGATGGAAAAGTAGTTGCGATGACAGGTGATGGTGTCAATGATGCACCAGCACTTAAGACAGCTGACATTGGTATAGGTATGGGAATTACTGGTACCGAAGTTTCTAAAGGGGCAAGTGATATGGTCCTAGCTGATGATAACTTTTCTACTATTATTGTTGCTGTTGAAGAAGGTCGTAAAGTATTCTCAAATATTCAAAAAACTGTTCAATATTTACTTGCTGCAAACTTAGGGGAAGTATTAACCTTATTTATTGCGACAATGCTTGGTTGGGATACGCTTTTACCAGTCCACTTATTATGGATTAATGTTGTAACTGATACATTCCCTGCGATTGCATTAGGATTAGAACCTGCTGAAAAAGGTATTATGAAGTACAAACCACGTGGACGTGATTCTGATTTCTTTTCTGGTGGAGTGATGAGTAGTATTATTTATCAAGGAATTTTAGAAGCAGCTTTAACACTTGGTGTTTACATGTATGCTATTAATAACCCAGTTCATTCAAGTTATGATGCTATTCATGCTGATGCGTTAACTATGGCTTATGCTACACTTGGCTTAATTCAATTAATCCATGCCTTTAACGTAAAATCTGTTCATGAATCATTATTTAAAGTAGGTGCATTTAGAAATAAAATCTTTAACTACGCGATTTTACTTTCATTTGTTTTATTAGCATCTACAATTGTGATACCTGGATTTAATGATTTATTTAAAGTGGCTCATTTAGATGGACATCAATGGTTAGCTGTATTTATTGGATCATTTGCTATTTTACCAATTGTAGAATGTGTCAAATGGGTTCAACGAAAAACGATTTATAAATAGGGTGTTAAAACTATCCAATCTCTTTTGGGTAGTTTTTTTGTTTTTATTGACAAACTAAAGGTATATATATAATATTGAATTAATGTGTTGCGATGTCTAATAGAGTTGTTGTAACTTATCCTTTAAAATTTATTTAAAAAAAGGTAAAATAAACAAGAATGATTGAAAGAGGGGAATTATGTTGAAGAAACCAAATATAGGGCAATACTTACAGGTAATTAATGCCATTGTGACTGAATCTGAAAAAGTGGGAGAAAAAATGAATCCGTCATATGAAATTATTCGTACGGCAATTGATGAGGGAAAATTATCAGATTTAACGGTTGAACAATTAACAGATATTAAGAGCCATTTTTCTGAAGGAACAGAAGAATATAGAGTAATGGAAAACACTTTAAGCCACTTAAAAGCACCTGTTAGAGTTTTAGGGATTCATAAAAAATTGGAAAAAGCATTTAAAGAATATGTTGAAGGCTGTCAAGAAATGATTGATTCGATTGATGCTGAAAATGCTAGAGTTGATAGCGAAGCATTTGATGTGTCAGAGGTTAAACAAGATGCAGCAACTGATGGTATTTCATTCTGTATTCAACGTATTACTCAAATTATTTTGAATAAGTAGTTAAAAAGAGATGAGAAATCGTCTCTTTTTTAAATATATCTAAATAGTGACAAAATTAGTGTAACAAGCAGACAGTTTTTTTAATAAATGGTATTCTTATAGTATAAAAAGGTTTTAGGGGGAGGGTGCGATGTCTAAAAAAGAATCCTATCCAGGTCTTACAGATGAAGAGGTACTAAATAGAATGGCTAGAGGTGAAGTAAATCAAGCCATACCCAAGACAACTCGGACATTTAAACAGATTCTATTTGAGAATAGTTTTACATTATTTAATTTTATCAATTTAGTCATAGCTGGTTTTATTATCTATACTGGAAGTTATAAAAACTTACTGTTTTTGGGTGTGATTGTATCTAATACTTTAGTTGGCGTTTATCAAGAAATCAAAGCGAAAAATAATATTGATCGGCTAAGCTTACTTAGTGAATCAAAAGTAACGGTAATAAGAAATCATCAAACGTTTGATATTCCACAAAATGAGGTTGTCAAAGATGATTTAATCATAGTTAAACGTGGACAACAAATTGTTGTAGATGGAACTATTTTAGATACTGAAGGAATGGAATGTGATGAGTCTCAATTAACTGGTGAATCTGATCCTATCATAAAAACTATTGGGTCTTCTATTTATTCAGGAAGTTATATTGTCAGTGGTAGTGGGTTGATGCAAGCAACACATGTTGGAGAAGATAGTTATAGCTACAAACTTAGTATGGAAGCCAAGCAAACTAAAGGCATTTATAGTGAATTAATCATGTTGATGAATCGTCTAATCCGTTTGCTGACAATGGTGATCATACCAATCGGTGCTATTTTAATGATAACCAGTTTAACAAGTGGAACTCAGTTGAATGAAGCCATTTTAGGCAGTACAGCAGCCATTATGGGGATGATTCCAGAAGGACTTATTTTATTAACAACTGTTGCACTAGCTGTTGGGGTTATCAAATTAAGTCGTAGGCAAGTGTTGGTACAGACAATGGGTGCTATAGAAACATTGGCTAGAGTAGATGTTCTTTGTTTAGATAAAACAGGAACTTTAACAAGTGGACAACTAAAAGTTGTGGAATATGATACAGTTGACACAACTAATTTGACAGATGAAACATTTTCTATTTTAGTTGGTTCAATGATTAAAGGGTTGAATGAAGATAATGCGACTGGACTAGCTTTAATGAGTTATTTTGATCAAAGTGACGAAAATTTATTTAAGCCAGTCAAACAGATACCTTTCTCTTCAGCGAGAAAATGGAGTGCTATTACATTTCAAGAAAACGGTACGTATTTTATGGGAGCCCCTGAGTATTTATTTGAAGGCTTTTCTGAAGATCAAACTGAAAAAATGGGATTGGCTTTTGAAAAAGGATTACGAATTATTGCGGTGGCTAAAAGTAATGGTACTGAGTTATCTCAGGTATTACCAGATCAATTAGAATTATTAGGATTTATTTACCTTGAAGATGAAATTAGACCAGAAGCACCTCAAACGCTTGATTATTTTAAGCAGGAGAAAGTGGACATATGCATTATATCTGGAGACCATCCAGAAACGGTCGCACAGATAGCTAAACGATCTGGCGTATCACATGATGAAGAATCAATTGATATGAGTAAAATATCAGATGAGAAAATTCCAGAAATTGTGAAGACACACCGTATTTTTGGGCGAGTTTCACCAGAACAAAAGAAAAAGCTAGTCATAGCACTTCAGGAAGAAAACCATGTTGTCGGGATGACAGGGGACGGAGTGAATGATATTTTAGCGTTAAAACAAGCTGATTGTAGTATCGTTATGGCAAATGGGAGTGATGCTGCAAAGGGGATTGCTGATTTTGTTTTATTAGATTCTAATTTTGATTCCATGATAGATGTTGTATTAGAGGGCAGACAAGTTATTAACAATATTCAACGAGTGTCTTCTCTGTACTTGACTAAAACAGTCTATTCATTGTTTTTAGCAGCAATTTATATTTTTGTTAGTTCACCATATCCTTTTCAACCCATTCAATTAAGTCCAATTAATGCTTTAACAGTAGGAATACCCTCTTTCTTTTTAGCGCTTAGGCCAAATACGCAGCCAATCAAGGGAGCTTTTTTGAAAAATGTATTTGAACCACCACTAGCTAGTGGGTTAACAGTCGTCATTATGACTTTATTAATTGAGGTGCTCGGAAATATATTAGGATGGTCATATGAGCAAAAATCAACCGTAACAGTGTTATTGACAGGATTTATTGGTTTTATTGTTCTTAGGGAAATAGCCAAGCCCTTAACGAAAAAAATTATAGGACTTTTAAGTGTTTTAATCGTATTGTTTTTATTTATTTTTACATTTTTTGATCACATTTTCTCATTGGCAAGCATATATAACAGTCATTTAGCTCTTGTGTATTTACCATTAATGAGTGTGTCGGTACCGATTTTTTATCTTATTCGAAAAGTCATTCATAAGTTATTAAAAGAGTAAATTAACATAAAATTCACACTTTATTATTAAAAAAGATATATTCACTGTGTAATATAAAATTGTATTGTAGACGTCAGTTTATTATGGGAGGGTAAAATGAAAAAAATAGTTTTAAGTAGTCTGTTGATTAGTAGTGTATTTGTTATCTCTGGTTGCTCGTCTGGAGTGAATACTACAGCAAGTGAAGGACAAACTACTAAAAGAACTGGTGAAATTTCTTCATCAACCTCAACCGTTAGGGAATCTAACCAAAAAAGTCGTCCCATTTTTGAAGGACGATTAACAATGGATCCGATTATTGAAAAAGATACGGTTATTTTATCATTTGAGTCGGTTGATGTAGTATGTGATCCTGATTCTATTCATGATGTTCTTGATTCTAATGGTGTAGTTTTAAATGTGGATAAAAAACTATATGACAAAACTAAAAATAAAGATAAAATGAGATATGGGGTAACAGTCGAATTCACTTTGACTCCGACGCCAGCTTTAACTTTTTCAATACCACCACAAGTTCCTGGAGATTCGATTGAATCAATTAAAGTGTTAGATAAATAAAAATGATTAGAAAGTGTTGGTTAGTTTCTTAGCCAATGCTTTTTAAAATGTTTCGCTTTGACTTAAGCAAAATGTTACAATAATAAAATGAAATATGTGAAATGAGGGAATAAAGGTGGCAGAATATTTAAATGTTGGGAAAATTGTTAATACACAAGGTATTAAAGGGGAAGTTAGAGTAATATCTCAAACAGATTTTCCAGAAAAACGCTATAAAAAAGGGAATATATTATACCTATTTCAAGATGGAAAAGACATGGTTGAGTTAATGATAAAATCTCACAGAAAACATAAAAATTTTGATATTGTTAGTTTTGAGGGTCATCCGAATATTAATGATGTTGAAAAATATCGAGATGGCATTTTAAAAGTTAAAAAAGACGAAGTCGGTCAATTAGAAGAAAATGCCTTTTATTATCACGAAATAATCGGCTGTGAAGTAGTAGATGAAACTGGCGAGTTGTTGGGTACAATTAAAGAAATTTTATCTCCTGGAGCTAATGATGTGTGGGTAGTTAAATCTAAAGAACATGGGAAAAAAGATATTTTATTACCATATATTGAATCCGTTGTTTTAGATGTGAATGTGGATGAACAAAAAGTAACTGTTGATATTCCAGAAGGGTTGATTGATGATGAGAATTGATGTCTTAACTCTTTTTCCAAAAATGTTTGAAGGTCCGCTAACTGAATCTATTTTAGGGAAAGCCATCACTAAAGAGTTGCTTGAGGTTCATGTAAGAAATTTTAGAGAGTTTTCGACAAATAAACATCAACAAGTAGATGATTACCCGTATGGTGGGGGAGCAGGGATGTTGTTGAAAGTTCAACCAATCCATGATGCACTTACTTTCATTGAAACAGACGCAAAAACTAAACCTCGTGTGATTTTACTTGATCCAGCAGGTAAACGATTTAATCAAGAGATGGCGGAAGAATTTTCTAAAGAGGAACACTTGGTTTTTATTTGTGGTCATTATGAAGGCTATGATGAAAGAATCCGTTCTTTAGTAACCGATGAAGTGTCACTTGGTGATTACGTGTTAACAGGTGGTGAGCTTGGCGCAATGGTGATGATTGATGCAACAGTGAGGTTATTACCAGAAGTTTTGGGTAATGATCAGTCAGCCAAAACTGATTCTCATTCAACAGGTCTTTTGGAGCATCCACAATACACACGTCCGGCTAATTATGAAGGAATGGAAGTTCCTCACGTATTAACCAATGGAAATCATAAATTAATTGAAGAATGGCAGTTAAAAGAATCGCTTAGAAGAACCTACTTAAGACGACCTGATATGTTAGAATCGATTGAGTTAACAAAAGAGATGGAAAGATTACTAGAAGAAGTGAAAAAGGAAGAAAAAAGTATTTAGCCTCTTTACTGAAAAGAGTAATTATGCTATTATTATTTAGTGAGTCAAGTGGCTCATCTATTACAACATTCCGCTGTGTAAGACTCATATGAATGTTTAGAATAAGGAGAATGTGGACATGAATCCATTAATAGAAGAAATTACAAAAGAACAATTACGCTCTGATATCCCAGCTTTTAGACCTGGTGACACTGTACGTGTACATGCTAAAGTTGTTGAGGGTACTCGTGAACGTATCCAGTTATTTGAAGGTGTTGTAATCAAACGCCGTGGAGCTGGAATTAGCGAAACTTACACTGTACGTAAAGTATCAAATGGTGTTGGTGTGGAACGTACTTTCCCAATCCATACACCACGTGTTGCTCAAATCGAAGTAATCCGTTATGGTAAAGTTCGTCGTGCGAAACTTTATTACATCCGTGCATTACATGGTAAAGCAGCAAGAATTAAAGAAATCCGTCGTTAATAAGTCATTATTAACTAACAAAGAACTCTATGAAAATAGGGTTCTTTTTTTTTGTTTGAATGCAAGTAGTGATATGAAAGTAATTTTATCAATTAATAAATCTAATAGTAGCTCAATGAGCATTGGTTGTAACGTTTAAAATCAAAATATTGTCATAAATAAATCGCTAAATTTTGTTAATCTATCATTATCCTATAATGATAGTAGTAATTAACTTATGTTATGATATTGAATAGATAAATAAAAATAGGGGGTTTATTATATTGGTGGATATAGATTTAGATATAGTAGAGGAATTAGTAGTTGATAGAGAGCTTCAACCTGTACCGTTAACAGATGATACGATAGGAGAACGCTTGGATAAAGTAATTAAAAGAATGTCAGATAAAAACTTAGATGCTATTGTTGTTTATTGTGACTTGGAACATGGTGGAAATTTTGAATATTTGACAGGATTTGTGACACGTTTTGAAGAAGGTATGTTAGTGTTACATAAAACAAAAGAAGCATATTTAATATTAGGAAATGAAAACTTAAATAAAGTTTCTAAATCACGTATTAAAGCTAAGGGTATTCATATGCCTCATTTATCTTTAGCAAATCAACCAATGGATAATGACAATCCAATTACAAATTATTTTAAAGAAGCTAGATTATCAAATAACATGCAAGTTGGTGTAGTAGGTTGGAAGTTATTCACTAGTCACTATTGTGATAATAATAAACTATTTGATTTACCTAACTTTTTAATACAAGGATTAAAAGAAGTAGTAGATGAAAAAAATCTATCCAATCAAACGGGGTTATTTATTAGTAGTGACAATGGGGCAAGAGTTACAAATAACAGTAATGAGATTGCTCACTATGAATTTTGGGCTCAGCTATCTAGTCAAAGCATGTCAAAGGGTTTGCAAACATTTGATGTTGGTATCTCAGAAATGGAGATTGGGGACGTTATGCAAGAGCTTGGACAACCAAGAAGTGTGGTAACAATTGCTGCAACCGGAGAACGTTTTGAAAAAGCCAATATGTATCCAACTAATAAAAAAGTGACTTTGGGAGATCCAGTATCTATGACTGTAGGATATAAAGGCGGACTCACTTCTCGTGCAGGCTATGCTGTTTCGACCACTAAACAGTTACCAACAGGAGTAGAAGATTATTTAGATGTCTTAGCAAAACCGTATTTCAATGCTATTGCCACATGGCTTGAAACAATAAAAATTGGTATGACTGGGCATGAGATGTACAGTATCATAGAAGACATTTTGCCACAAAAAACGTATGGATGGCATTTAAATCCTGGACATTTATTTGCTGATGAAGAATGGTTATCTTCACCAATCTATCCAACATCTGATATCATATTAAAAAGTGGGATGATGTTTCAAACAGACATTATACCCTCGATGGCAGGTTATGCAGGAACAAGTTGTGAAAGTGGTATTGTTTTAGCAGATAGTGCCTTACAACGCGATATAAAAAAACATTATGCTGATTTGTATGAAACGTTTATGATTCGTAGAAAATTTATTGAAAATCAACTGAATATTAAATTAAGTGAAGATGTCTTACCTATGACAGATACTGTGGCCTATTATCGTCCGTTCTTTTTAAACAAAAAACAAGCTTTTAAACGAATGAAATAATTATAAAAAATCATTATTTATTCCTATTATATCTGTATAATAGGAATTTTTTTTCGTTATAGTAAATGAGATTACATTGTATGAAAGAAGGAAATACAAAATGGATTCTCAACCTAATTTTGATGATATTGTACAAGTTTGTTTATTGTATGGAAAAATTTTACAAGAAAGTAATGCGACAAGTGATATGATTAATGCTAATATACATAAAATTATTAATCATTTAAATATAGAAAATAATGAATTATCAACTTTTAATGCAGAAACGAGTTTTGTTATTATAAATCGACATGATAATACAGTTAAAATGATTCCAGTAGAGAAATCAGGATATAATTTTGAAAAAATACTACGAGTTGAAAAAGTATTAGATGATTTTTTAGCTAATAAAATGGATACTCAAAGTTTTCTAAATGAGTTAAGAGTGATTAATCAAAAAACCTATTCTTTTCCTGAAAAAACACGAATTATTAGTGCAGCGCTTGTCTGTGGTGGAATGAATGTGATTATGAATGGTTTAAATTGGAGTTTTTTTACAACATTTTTTCTAGGTATAATTGGTTATTGGTCATATTTAAAAATAAAAAAAACAACCAAAATAAATATCTTTTCTATTTTGTCTTATTCAACTATTATTTGCTTTTTTATTGTATGTCTAGTTAAAGTACATGTGGTGAGTGAACCGTATTCTATTTTATTTAGTTGTATTATGCCATTATTACCTGGTACGACATTTGTTAATGCTATTAGGGCAATGATGGACGGTAATTATTTGACGGGAATGATTCAAACTATGGATGCTTTTAGTACAGCCTTAATGCTAGGACTACCCGTTGCTATCATTTTTTCTAGTGTTTTATAAGGGGTGATTAGATGATTATAAAATTATTTTTTAGTTTTATTGCTGGTTGTGCCATTGCTATTCTTTATAACATTGAGAAAAATTATACTTTGCTATGTGGGTTATCAGGGATGTTTACATGGTTTGTATATTATGTATGTACAAAATTGTCTTTTAGTGAAGCCATATCTTCTTTAATAGCATTACTTGCTTTAGTATTTTTTTCTCACATACTAAGTAAGTGGAAAAATGTATCCAGTCTGGTATTTAATATGCCAGGAATTATGCCGATTGTACCAGGTGGACTGTTATTTAAGACCTTTAATAATTTGACAGAAAAACATTATGAAGTCGCTCTCCATTATGGCTTTCAAGCGTGTTTAGTAGGCGGGGCAATAGCCATTGGGTTTATTATTAATGAAGCAGTATCTAAAATTTTATTGGCAGCTAAAATAAAAATTGAAGAAGAACCATTTATAAATAAAAAAATAAATCGAGTGAAAAGTAAAACGGTATCAAAAGATAGTCACTTAGCAGATTAAGTGTTAAAATAGACAAGATGAGTACTTAAAGTAAGGAAGTGAAAAAATGGTTCAAATCAAAGATATTGTTAATCAACTGCATCTGGATGTCTATTCAGGTGATGATTTTTTAAATCGTACTGTTTCTTCAAGCGAAATTTCACGACCAGGATTGGAATTGACTGGTTATTTTAATTATTACCCATATGATAGAATACAATTATTAGGTATGAAAGAAATTACGTTTATTGAAAAGATGACAGTAGCTGAAAAAACAATTATTTTTAAAAAATTATGTAATGATGATACACCTTGTTTTGTGGTAGCTAGAGGATTATCCGTGCCAGAAGAATTGGTTAAGGCGGCAAACAGACAAGAAATACCGATTATACAATCTACTATTTCTACTTCTCGTTTATCTGGTATGATTTCAAACTTTTTGGAAAGTCAACTAGCTGAACGTGTTTCCATTCATGGAGTATTAGTAGAAGTATATGGTTTAGGTGTATTAATCCAAGGTAGCAGCGGTATTGGTAAAAGTGAAACTGGTTTAGAATTAATTAAAAAAGGGCATCGTTTAATTGCGGATGATCGTGTGGATATTTACCGTCAAGATGAGCGAACTGTTATTGGAGAATCTCCTAAAATTTTAGAACATTTGATGGAAATTCGTGGTGTGGGTATTATTGATGTAATGAACTTGTTTGGAGCCAGTGCGGTTAGAAATCATGCTCATATCTCTCTTGTTGTAAATCTTCAAGATTGGAGTGTTGATAATACCTTTGACAGATTAGGTTCAGGTACCGAGTCAATTGATTTAGCACATGTTCCCGTACCTAAAATTAGTATTCCAGTTTCTACTGGTCGAAATGTTGCAGCAATTATTGAAGTTGCAGCAATGAATTTTAGAGCAAAAACAATGGGATATGATGCAACGAAAAAATTTGAAAATAATTTAGCAGAATTGATTGCTGAAAATTCAGAGAATGGCAAGGAGTTTGATAAATGATAGCAACAATTAATCCGACAGCTTTTCATGTTTTTGGTATAGCAATTCAATGGTATGCGATTATTATTGTGTCTGGTATTGTATTAGTTTCATGGCTTGCTACCAAAGAAGCTGTTCGAGTAGGACTTAAAGAAGATGATGTCATAGATATGATGCTATGGGCTCTTCCTATTTCTATTGTTGGGGCTAGATTGTACTATGTTATATTTGAGTGGCAATATTATGCGCAGCATCCAATTGAAATATTTGCTATTCGAAATGGTGGGCTTGCTATTTACGGTGGATTAATAGCAGGTGGTTTAGTATTATATTTTTATACACGTCATCACTTCATTAATACTTGGACGTTTTTAGATGTCGCAGCTCCGAGCGTTTTATTAGCACAAGCTATTGGTCGATGGGGAAATTTTATGAATCATGAAGCATTTGGAGAAGTAACAACCAAAGCTTTTTTAATGAAGTTACATTTGCCTAATTTTATTATTGAGAATATGTATATTGAGGGTGCGTATAGACAACCCACTTTTTTATATGAAAGCACGTGGAATATGATTGGATTTATCGTGATTATTTTATTAAGAAGAAAAAATCAATTTTTTAAACGAGGAGAAGTTGCCTTAACGTATATTTTATGGTATTCATTTGGACGCTTTTTTATCGAGGGAATGAGAACAGATAGTTTAATGTTTTTCGGTGGTTTAAGAATATCACAAATTCTTTCAGCTGTGTTATTCATTGGTGCGCTTAGCTTAATTGTCATTCGACGTAAAAATAAGAATTTGCCATATTATAATCGATCATATAGTCTTAAATAAGAAGTAAGATGTGTGGCGGAAACCGTCTCGCATCTTACTTCTTTTAGTAACCTATGATAAAATAAAGATACTAATGTTTTTTAAAAGGAGAAATTTAATTCGATGAAACAAAAAATTGCTGTTTTAGGGGCAGGATCTTGGGGTACTGCTTTAGCGATGGTACTCGTTGAAAATGGGCATGATGTGATTATTTGGGGACATAAAGAAACTCAAATTAATGAAATAAACACTCATCATACTAATGCTCATTATTTGAAAGAAATTACGTTACCTAGTAAGTTAAAAGGAACGTCAGATTTAAAGGAATGTGTGAAAGATGCAGATGCTGTGTTATTTGTTGTACCAACAAAGGCTATGCGTGATGTATCAAATCAATTTAACCAAGTATGTGACAATCAACCGGTTATTATTCATGCAAGTAAAGGGTTAGAACAGGATAGTCATAAGCGTATCACAGAAATACTTGAAGAGGAAATTTCTCCAAATCATAGACAAGCGATTGTTGTATTATCTGGTCCTAGCCATGCAGAAGAAGTAGCTGTAAAAGATGTAACAACTATTACAGCAGCATCAAATTCAATGCAAGCTGCCGAGTACGTTCAACGTTTATTTTCAAATGACTATTTTAGAGTATACACTAATAGTGATGTCATTGGAGTAGAAATGGGTGCGGCTTTAAAAAATATTATCGCACTTGGTTCTGGTGCACTACATGGATTAGGTTACGGAGATAATGCTAGAGCAGCTATTATGACTCGTGGATTAGCTGAAATTAGCCGTTTGGGTGTTGCAATGGGAGCTAATCCTTTGACATTTATTGGGTTAAGTGGCGTAGGAGATTTAGCAGTAACATGTGCGAGTGAACACTCACGTAATTTTAGAGCTGGGTATTTACTTGGAAAAGGTAATTCATTAGATGATGTATTAAATAATATGGGCATGATTGTTGAAGGTGTTTATACAACTAAAGCAGCTTATCAATTAGCTCAAGAAAGACATATAGAAATGCCCATTACAGAAGCTATTTATGACGTTATTTATAATCATACAGACGTTCCAACAACAGTAAAAAATATTATGCTTAGAGAACATAAGTCTGAGCAGGAATTATAAAAGGAGAATAATACATATGTCTAAAGTGAAGAAAGCAGTCATTCCAGCAGCTGGATTAGGAACACGTTTTTTACCTGCAACCAAAGCGATGGCTAAGGAAATGTTACCAATTGTTGATAAACCTACTATTCAATTTATTGTTGAAGAAGCTCTTGCTTCAGGGATTGAAGATATTTTAATTATTACAGGAAAAGCAAAACGTCCGATTGAAGATCATTTTGATTCTAATTTAGAGCTTGAAACTAACTTGAAAGAAAAAGGTAAGTTAGAATTACTTGAATTGGTTGAAGAGACAACGGGATTAAATTTACACTTTATTCGTCAATCACACCCACTTGGTTTGGGTCATGCAGTATTACAGGCAAAATCATTTGTTGGAAATGAGCCATTTGTTGTAATGCTGGGGGATGATATCATGGAAGATAATATTCCATTAACAAAACAATTAATCAATGATTATGATGAGACACATGCTTCTACTATTGCGGTTATGGAAGTACCAAAAGATGATGTATCTAAATATGGTATCATTAATCCTGGTGGTGAAGTAGAAAAAAACTTATTTAATGTAAAAAACTTTGTCGAAAAGCCAGCTGTTGATAAAGCACCAAGTAATATGGCTATTATTGGCCGTTATCTTTTAACACCAGAAATTTTTCATGTGTTAGAACAACAAAAACCAGGTGCTGGTGGAGAAATCCAATTAACGGATGCTATTGATACTTTGAATAAAACGCAACGTGTTTTTGCTCATAATTTTAAAGGAACTCGTTACGATGTTGGGGATAAATTTGGTTACATGAAAACAAGTATCGAGTATGGTTTGAAGCACCCTCAAATTAAAGATGATTTAGCTCAACTTATTTTAGATTTGAGTGAAGACATCAAAAAAGAAAAAGGCATAACAACAAAAAAAACTGAGAGCAAAAAAACTGAGAAGGATTAATTCCCTTCTCTTTTTCTTGTTTAAAGGAGAATAATATGGAAATACTAAAAGCGATTTTACACATTATTGATAAAGATTCAGGACAATTAATCTGTTCACAAGCAGAACTTGATTTACGTGATTTTCATGTGAGTCAATATATGGAAACAGTATTAAAGCGATTGGATAAAGGAGAGTATAAGCATGGCATTCTATCAGCAGATAATGATATTGTTCCTTTTATGCAAGAGATAGAAACTAATTTTATCAAAGTAACACAAGATATTTCTCAAAAGATGTTTGATGTATTAGCTATTAGTGAGGATGCACCTAGTGGGGATGTCTTATTTTTAGAGACTAAAGATTTAGAAGAAAATCATTATTTGGTTGTGATTAAATTTAATTATAAACCTCAATTTACACATCATGTGACGTATGTGGATGATGTGATGCAAAATAACATTATTTTAAATCAAACTGTTTTTCCTGCTGTCACACAAAAAATTGATGAATGTTTTATGATTAATTTAACAGATTTATCTACTAAAGTTATAGAAAAACGCTATATGTTTGAAGGGGAAAAGCGTTACTATTTTACAGAACGATTGTTGCAACTTGACCCACTACCGACAGTTAGTGAGAAATTAAATATTGTGAAAAAAGCAGTGAAACAAGTTGCTAAACGTTACAATGAAGAAGAGTATGTGAGTATGAGTCAAGCACAACAGGCAATTTTTGAAAGCATTGAATCAGATGGCATTATTGACACACAAAAAGTAGCTGATGTTGTATTTAAAGATAATATTTCAGCAAAAGAAGAATATCAAGATATTATCGAAAAAACAAAATTTACTGAGGATATTCCAGAAAATATTGTGAAATATGAAAAAAAATACAGTAAACAAAAATTTAAACTAGCCAATGGAATTGAATTATCTATTCCAAGTGATGTGTTTAATGATGCAAATATGGTTGAGTTCATCAACAATCCTGATGGAACAATCTCTGTAATGATAAAAAATATTGAGGAGATTATCAGTAAGTTTTAATGATGAAACTGATTCGTTAAGAAATTCGCCATATTCTCCATCGTAGGTATGGTTAAGATATGGGGTTCATCTATTCCAGTCTCAAATATCATATTTTTACCAAAAGTATCATGTTTGTATAAGTCATAAAAATCGTGGCTAGCAGAATACGGAATTTTGGCGTCTTTTGTTCCATGCCAAAAATAGATTGGTCGACTGTTTATTTTTTCGGGTTGTCTATTGAGGTCGTAAGATGATGTCCAAGAGAGACTATCTTCTAAATCAATAGGTAACGTGAGTTGTTTTGTTTTACTATAATAAATCAGGCGATCAATAAAACCTTGGTAATCGGGAGTGCCCATTAAGATAGCAGCAGCTGTAATATCAGGATGTTTTGTTAGAAGTCCCGCGCTTGTCATTCCACCCATTGAAAAGCCACCAACAGCAATTTGGTTGTCTAAAACAAATTTTTTGTTGTAAAGGTATTCTTTGATTAAATTAAACTCAATAAGGTTATGTTGGATACTAGACCAAAAAGCAAAAGAAGGGATGACAGAGCGATTTTCAACGCGTCTCGTTCCATGAAACATGGCATCTGGAACAATCACACGGTTAGTTAACTGAGCTATTTTTCTAGCAGGTGTTAAGGCCAATTCTTTTGATGTTTGCCAGCCATGATAAAAAACAACACATGGAAGTGGATCATATTGATGAGTCTCAGGAACAACTTCTACAACAGGAATATGTTGAATCATTCTTTCTTTAATTAAGCATTTCATAAGTTTCCTCCTTTAGTTAAGAGTATCGATTGTTCAAAAATAAAGCAATCATTCCAACTCAAAAAAATGCTGTAGACAGAATAATAAATTGTCTACAGCATTTTTTCCTTTTTAGAAGCTTCCACCGCCACCACCATGACTTGTTCCACTACTTCCCATATGAGTACTAGAACCACTACTTGGAGGTGGTTTTGGAATATGTCTAGTCGTCGTAATATCAAATATTTTTGATGTGCGAGATTCTGTTAAATCAAGTGAACTCATTTCATAATAGGGATAATGATAAGTCGCTTTTTTTAACAAATAATTTCTAGAGATATACACATAAAAAACAATAGTTGAACCAATACCTGCGATACCGGCAATTATGATTGTCAATATTGAAAATGCTTTTGAATTATCTCGTGCAACACGATGTGTATTAGCAACTGGACCATCTTTAATGTAGCTTTCTGAAGCAGTTAAGACGTATTTAATGGCATCATAATAGCGACCGTCTTTCATATCTTCAGTGCTACTATTTATAATTTGATCGATACGATTGTCATTTAAAATATCTATCATATTTCCTGTTGTCGAAATATGAAATTTTCGATGTTCCATATCAATTAAAAATAGCATGCCACTTTTATCATCACCGAGTCCAAAACCATTATTATCATAGAAATCATCAGCATATTCTTCCGGTGTTTTTCCATCAGTATTTTCTGTTGAGACAAAAACAAAATCTTGATTATTTTTGTCTTTGAATTCATTGATAGCTTGTTGAAGGGAATTTTTTTCATCAGCTGACAATAAATTAGCTTGATCAAATACTCGTTCTGACGTTTCGGCTGCTGTATAAATAGAAAAGCTAAATAGACTAAATAGCATGATAATAGTGAAACCAATGAGTGAGTTATATTTTTTTAAAATAGCAAATACCCCCCAACTAAGATAAGTATGGTCACTAAAACACCTAATGCAAGAGAAGTCCCGATTAATTTTGGTTTATTAATTGGCAACTTCCCACTTGTTTTTCCAGTGACACCGTTCATCGCGTAATAAAATGGTTCATCACTTGTCTCAGACTGATAGGTTACAACCCAAACAGGTAATAATAAATATTTATTTGATTGACTTAATACGTGACTTTCGTGATGATTGGTCGATAGAGTTGTAAATCCTTGCATGTCATTTTCTAAAATAGATTGAGTATAGTGAGAAAGTTCTCCAACCAGAGAGGGTTCTAATGAAGAAAACTCAATATCTCGTTTTTCTGCTTGAAAGCCTGATAAATATTTGGAGTCAAAATTCGTGATATCGTTTAATGGAAACGGTTGAACTGATTCAATCATGAGTTGTTTGGTATTTTTTTGAAGGGCATTTTTGATTAAATCTCTAAAATTAATGGTCCCACCACGGGTTAGTTTATATTTTCTCGTTCGAGTGTACTCGGTATCACCAACGCGCCAAACGGTAATTTTAGTTCCTGTCGCATCAACGCGTCCCTTTGTCGTTGCATCAGTCTTCCAATAAGGAAAGTAAATACCGGTAATTTTTTCTATTTGGGATTCATCAAAAAAGTCTTTTGGTATAAATTTTTTGGATTTTGCCCAAGATAAAAATTGTTCTTTTGCTTCATCTTTGGAAATTTTAAAAGGTAAAATATTATTAGGTAAAAATTTACCAGAAACACGATCTTTTAACACAACAGGATTATGACAGTAATAGCAAAATGTAGCCGCAGTTGTATCATCGGTCACGATTTCTGCTCCGCAAGACGGACAGTCATAAAGGTTGAACATCTCTTGGCTCGTTTGGTCAAGATTTTCAGCAGATTCTTTTTGTTCTGTTGAATCTAAATCCCCCTCATTAAAAACACTTAAACAATATTCACAATGAAAGGTTTGGTTGCTAGGGTCAAAGAGTAAGGGCCCATCGCAATTTGGGCATTTATGTGAAACCACGTCTGACATTGGATCACCTCATTTCTAAATTTATAAAGGCAATCCTTGAAAAGGTGCCCCACACTCTGGACAGAATTTTGGCATTTGATTGGTGATGGTGACAACGTTATGACAGTTAGCACATTTCATTTGAATACCAGACGTTTGTGGTGCAGGTTTTGATTGTCCGCATTCTGAACAGAATTTGCCAGTATTTTCTGTCTGGTCATTTGGGCAAATCCAAGTATCACTCGGTGTTTGTTTGTTTTGTTGTTGCATTTGTTCTTGATTTCCTTTAGAACTTTGGCTTAAATAGTCACCTGTAGCATTCATTCCCATGCCGACACCCATAAAGCCATTGACGCTACCATTAGAATTACTACCAGCATCCTGTAGTCCTTGTGCAACGGATCCTTGCACAAATCCTTCGCGAATTGACGCATCAGACAGCATAGCCCCTTTATTTCTCATGTTAATTAATTCTTGAGAATCATCTGTGTAAGAAATACTTGCAACCCCAACACTAACAACTTCCATTCCACGGATTTCTGTCCATTCTTTATCTAGGGCAGAGGACATAAATTTACTTAACTCCATACTTTTAGATGGAACGTATGAAATCCGTTCCCCCATCATAGACATTTGATTAATGGATGTTTGGAAGGCAGATAAAAATTCAGATAAAAATTGGTCATTGATTTCTGAGATGGTGACATGATTTTTATTTTTTGGTAAGACGTTTTTATAAAAGAGAATTGGGTCAACCACTTTGACAGAATAGGTTCCATGAGCTCGTAAAAATAATTCAGCATTATAGAAATTATCAAAATAATTTAAAGGACTCGGTGTGCCAAATTTAATGCCTTTAATTTCTTGTAAGTTAATGTAAATAACTTGTTGTGTTTGTGGAGGTAGACCACCAAATTTAAATCGATTAAATGATTCTTCAATGGCTCCTTTTAAATTACCAGTAAACATGGAAGGGGCACTGGCGTTATTGACAGTGTAATAGCCTTCTTCAGCTGTGAAGTCGATAATCTTACCCCCATCAACTAATAACATCATAGTATTTGGGTAAACATAAACAACGGAACCGTCTGTAATAAATCCTTCGGTACCTTTTTTATTTCCTTGACGTTTACTATCTTTTCTGACTGGTGCCCCAGTTGTCATGACAGTGTCATCACTTAAATTATATGGCTCAATGACTTCTAACCATTGGTCGGCTAATCCACCGCCAACAGAGTTAACTGCAGCTTTTATTAATCCCATTATTATCCCTACTTTCATTTTTGTTACTCGATTTAGATAAGTTTACCATAGATAAAAAAACACGACAATCGGGCGAAAGAATGATTTATTTGGTAAGGGATTGTGTAAGACATGGCTAGAAATTTTTGAACTTTTAACATATAATAGAGAAGATTGAAAATAGAGAGGAGTGTTGATGTGGCATATCAAGCATTGTATCGTGAGTGGCGACCACAAACTTTCGATGATTTAGTTGGTCAAAGCATTATCACACAAACGTTAAAACATGCCATTATGCAACAAAAAGTATCACATGCTTATCTCTTTACTGGTCCCAGAGGAACAGGGAAAACCAGTGCCGCTAAAATTTTTGCAAAAGCTATAAACTGTGAACATTCGACTAATGGTGAACCTTGCAATGAGTGTGATAATTGTAAAGGAATTACAGAAGGTAGAATTAACGATGTATTAGAAATAGATGCTGCAAGTAATAATGGTGTCGAAGAAATTCGTGATATACGAGATAAAGTAAAGTATGCACCAACACAAGTACCATATAAAGTGTATATTATTGATGAGGTACATATGTTATCAACAGGAGCGTTTAACGCCTTATTAAAAACACTTGAAGAACCACCCGAACATGTTATTTTTATTTTAGCAACAACCGAACCGCATAAAATACCAGCTACAATTATTTCAAGGACGCAACGATTTGATTTTAAACGGATTAATACACGAGATATCGAGCAACGCTTAGCTTATATTTTGCAAGAAAAAAATATTTCGTTTGATGGTCAAGTGTTGAAAATTGTCGCTCGCTCTGCAGAAGGTGGCATGCGAGATGCGTTAAGTATTTTAGATCAGTTGATTTCATTTAGTGATGGAACATTGAGTGTGGCAGATGCTTTAGAAGTAACAGGTAGCTTAACAAGTCAAATGATGGATGATTATTTTTTCGCTTGTTTTCACTCTGATACTCAGAAGTCATTAGAGTTAGTTGATAGTATGCTAAATGAAGGCAAAGAAAGTAACCGGATTGTTGAAAATTTGTTGATTCATTGCCGAGATATCTTAATGTATCAACAAGCACCACGAGTAGTGGAAAGTCAACTACCCTCTATTAGTGAATCATTTAAGTCGTTGAGTGAAGCGATTGATAGTCGTGTGTTATATCAATGGATTGAAGAGTTAAATGAGATGCAAAAAAATATGAAGTTTACGTCACAACCATCCATTTATTTAGAAGTATTAACAATCAAATTATCAGAAATAATGGCAGTAAGACCAAAAAAACAGGTAGATAATGCGTCTACTGAATCAGTTAAACCGACTGATATAAAAGGAGAAAATTATCAAGAGCTTGTTCAAAAAATTCAACAATTAGAGAAAAAATTGGAGACATTACAAGAAAATCGAAGTCTTCAACAAGAAAAAAAAGTCAAAAGTAGTTCATCTAAAGCGAAACAGCCTCTTTATAAAGTACCAACTGAAAGAATCTTCCAAGTGTTAGAAAATGCAACAAAAGAGCATTTGGTAAATGTCAGAGACGTTTGGGTTGATTTACTTCAGTTATTATCTGTTACACAGCGAGCTATGTTAAAAGCATGTGAACCGGTAGCAGCGAGTGAAACAGGATTAGTCATAGCGTTTGATTATGATATTTTGTGTCAAAAGGCAAGTAATGATGAAGAACTTCAGCAAGCAGTGTATAATAGTTTAAATCGATTGATTGGGTATACACCTAGTTTGATTAGTATTCCAAAAGATAGTTGGCAAGAATTAAGACAACAGTTTATCTCGCAAACTGATAGAACACATGACTCTGATGAAAATAAGGTAGAGCAAGTTGAAGAAGATGTGTTAATCAGTGAAGCAAAAAAAATGTTTGGAGAACAAAATATTCAAATAATAGAAGATTAAAAATAGAAATGGAGACGATAATTATGATGCGTGGAATGGGAAATATGCAAGGAATGATGAAACAGGTTCAAAAAATGCAAAAAGAGATGGCAGCGGCTAAAGAAACATTAGATGCACAAGTCTTTGAAGCTGAAGCAGGAAATGGCTTAGTAAAAATTACGATGACTGGCGAAAAGAAAGTGACAAGTATTGAGATTAATCCAGATGTGTTAGATCCAGAAGATCCTGACATGGTGCAAGATTTAGTAATTGATGCAACGAATAAAGTGATTCAAAAAATTGATGCTGAAACAGAACGAGTAATGGGCAAATACGCACAAGCCATCCCAGGATTGTAATAAGTAAGGAAAAACAGGAGGGTGACTTCCTGTTTTTTGACAGAAAAAGGAGGGTTTAGCATGCAGTATCCAACCCCTATTGCAAAATTAATTGACAGTTATATGAAATTGCCAGGTATCGGTGCCAAAACGGCGACTCGTTTAGCGTTTTATACGCTTAACATGAGAGAAGATGATGTGACAGATTTTGCCAAATCATTAATAAGTGTGAAACGCGATTTACATTTTTGTGAGATATGTGGAAATATCACAGAAGAAAAATCATGTGATATTTGTCGTAATCCAAATCGTGATCAATCAACGATTTTAGTAGTAGAAGAAACGAAAGATGTTATGTCTTTAGAGAAGATGAGAGAGTATAAGGGGCTATATCATGTGTTACATGGTGTCCTTTCTCCTATGGATGGAACAGGACCAGATGATTTAAACATTGCTAGCTTAATTAAAAGATTACACAACAATGAAGTAAAAGAAGTCATTATTGCAACGAATGCCACAACTGATGGTGAAGCAACAGCTATGTATTTGTCTCGGTTAATTAAGCCTTCAGGAATAAAAGTGACACGCTTGGCACATGGATTATCTGTTGGTAGTGATATAGAGTATGCAGATGAGATTACATTGTTAAAAGCAGTTGAAGGACGAACGGAATTGTAATGGAGGGTAATGAATAAATGTCACGAAATGGAGTATTTATTACGATAGAAGGCCCAGATGGTGCTGGAAAATCAACAGTTATAGAAAAATTAATAAAAAAAATGTCACATGAGTTAAATGTTGACATAGTGACAACAAGAGAACCAGGAGGTATCCCAATTTCTGAAAAAATCCGTGAGGTCATTTTAAATCCAACTCATACAATGATGGATGAGCGAACAGAAGCTTTATTATATGCAGCAGCTAGAAGACAACATTTAGTTGAAAAAATTTTACCAGCTTTAGAAACAAATCATTTGGTTGTTTGTGATCGATTTATCGATAGTTCTATCGCTTATCAAGGTGCAGCAAGAGGCATCGGAGTTGAAGAGGTTCGTCAGATTAATGAGTTCGCTATTGAAGGAAACTACCCTGATTTAACACTTTATCTAGATGTTGAAGCATCAGTCGGTTTAAGTCGTATCAATAAGGGACGTAGTGAAGCTGAGTTGGACCGTTTAGATAAAGAATCATTGGATTTTCACGAACAAGTTCGATTAGCCTATTTAACATTACTAGAATTAGAACCAAATAGAATAAAAAAAATTGATGCAAGTCAATCAATAGAAAACGTTGTAGATACTTGTTATAATTTAATTAAAGAAACTTTTCCAAGTATGTTTATTAAATCAAGTAAAGGGTGATAACAATGAAATTATTATTGGCAATTATTCAAGACAAAGATAGCTCACGTTTACAAAACCATTTTAATAAAGAAAATATACGTGCAACAAAATTATCTACAACAGGGGGCTTTTTAAAATCAGGAAACACCACATTTATTGTTGGGATTGAAGATGAACGTGTTGAAGAGGTTCTATCGATCATTAAATCAGTTTGTCATTCAAGAGAGCAATATATAACACCTCCTATTTCTTTAGATATCGCTATGGATGCTCATTCCACTCATCCTATTGAAATACAAGTTGGGGGAGCAACTGTATTTGTTCTACCGGTAGAAGGGTTTTATCATTTTTAATGAGTGCCATAAAAGAAAAAATATTAATGACACAACCTATACTATATCAAAAATTTAGTCAGGTTTTTAGAGATAAAAAAATGAGCCATGCCTATATTATCCAAGGTAGTGATGTTAAAGAAGAAAAAGATTTCGCTTTGTTTCTTTGTCAGGGATTATTTTGTGAGTCTCTTGACAATAATGGTATACCTTGTGGAAAGTGTCGTTCTTGTTTACGTATTGAGCAAGATGAGCACGCAGATATTGCCAAAATAAAGCCAGATGGACAAACAATCAAAGTAGATCAAATTAGACAAATAAAATCATTTTTTACAAGTAGTGGAGTAGAATCAAGAAGGAAAGTCTTATTGGTTTTGGAATCCGAAAAAATGACTGTGCAATCTGCTAATAGTTTATTAAAGTTTATTGAAGAACCAGATGGAGAAGTGTATATTTTTTTCTTGACAAATAATGCTATGTCACTATTACCAACTATTCAATCAAGATGTCAATTAATTCTTTTAAAACAACTTGCAAAAGATCATTTAAAACAAGAAATATTAACATTGAATCAACCACTAGCTCATGTTGATTTGTTAGTTGAATTGACTAATTCAATACAAGAAGCAATTGAATTGGCAAATGATGAGTGGTTTAATAGTACAAGGGATTTATTGGCTAAGTGGTTGGATTATTTTGAAAAAAATGATGCAAGAGCCTTTCTTTTCGTTCAACAATATTTGATAAAGCAAGCACAAGATAAAATGCAGCAACGACAATTATTAGATATGCTAGTTGCGATGATGAAGATAAAGATGCGTAAACAAATAAATACACAGTTTTCTAATAGTATCGACTATGTTAGAATGATTATGAATGCTACACAAGCAAAACAAAAACTAGCATCAAATGTTAGTTTTCAAAATACATGTGAACAACTAGCTTTGAGAATTATGACATCTCATTAGGAGGAATACACTGTGATAGAAGTAGTTGGTGTAAGATTTAAATCATCTGGACGTATTTATTACTATTTACCTCAAAAAGGTGAACAGTATTCATATAAGCAAAAAGTTGTGGTTGAGTCACAAAAAGTAAAAAATGTGGCAGAAGTTGCTATACCTAATAAACAAGTTGCCAAAAAAGATTTACCCGACGAGTTAAATACGATAATTCAACTAGCTGATGAGACACAATTGGAACAAGTTCAAAAAAATAAAATAGATGCATTAAATGCTTTTGATGTAGCGAAGAAAAAAATACGTGAACATCAGTTAGAGATGAAATTAGTTGATGTTGAGTACACACTAGATAGAAGTAAAATGATGTTTAGTTTTACAGCTGATGGACGTATTGATTTTCGCGAGTTGGTACGAGATTTAGCCTCGATTTTTAAAACACGAATTGAATTAAAACAAATTGGTGTTCGGGATGAAGCAAAAAAATTAGGTGGTATTGGTCCATGTGGTAGACCTTTGTGTTGTAGCACGTTTTTAGGTGATTTTGTTCCTGTTTCTATCAAAATGGCAAAAGACCAAAATTTATCATTAAATCCAACTAAAATTTCTGGATTATGTGGTCGATTGATGTGTTGTTTGAATTACGAAAATGATGAATATGAAAGACTTCGTAAAATGATGCCAGATTTTGGTGAGAAAGTTCAAACACCAGATGGTATGGGAAAAGTAATTGGATTAAATCTTTTAAATGAAGTGATTAAGGTAAAATTAGTTTCAAGGGAAACACCAGTTGAATATCAATATGATGAGTTGATAAAAAATGATTAAAGGAAGAATAGCATGGATAAAATGAAATTATATGATGAATTAGTCAATGTTGAACGTCAATTAGAAACCATGTTATTTCAAGTCAAAGAGATGAAACCGATTGTTGATAGTTTAGTAGAAGAAAATTTAAACTTAAAATTAGAAAATCAGCATCTCCATGATAAATTGGATAAATTAGAAAAACAAGAAGTAGTAGACGACGGAAGACAGGAATTATCAAAATCAAGATTAAATTTAGAAAAACTATATGAGCAAGGGTTCCATGTTTGTAAAGATTTTTATGGTTCGAGACGTGAAAATCAAGAAGAATGTGTCTTTTGTTCTAGTATGATTTATGGTAAATAAGCTGGATGGGAGTTTCTCCCACCAGCTTTTTTAAGGAGGGAAAAGATGAATTGTCAAAAAAGTTTTGCCATACAAGATGATAAAGGAAAACTCTATCTAGTTCCGACTCCAATTGGTAATTTAGAGGATATGACGTTTCGTGCTGTAAGGCTGTTGCAGGAAGTATCTTTCATTGCAAGTGAAGATACAAGAAATACTCAAAAATTACTAAATCATTTTGATATAAAAACAAAACAAACTAGTCTACATGAGCATAACTCACATGATAAAATTCCAACATTAATCAAGTTATTGCAAGAAGGACAAGATATCGCACAAGTAAGTGATGCAGGAATGCCTTCTATTAGTGATCCAGGACATGATTTGGTTGTGGCTTGTATTAAAGAAGGCATATCAGTTGTATCTATACCAGGAGCGACAGCAGGGATGACCGCTCTTATTGCTAGTGGGCTATCTCCACAGCCGTTCTATTTTCATGGTTTTTTACCACGAAAAAAGAAAGAACAAGCGGCTGAATTAACAAGATTAAAAGGAATTAATGCAACTATTATTTTTTATGAATCACCTTATAGAGTGGAAAAAACACTTGAAACAATGAAACAGGTTTTTTCAGAAGAAACACAAGTTGTTCTTTGTCGAGAACTAACTAAATTACATGAAGAATATATCAGAGGAACTATTCAAGAAGTTATTGATTACCTATCGAATCATCCCGTAAAAGGTGAGTGTTGCTTGCTGATAGAAAATATTGTTGAAGAAGAAACGATGTCTTATGATCATGACATGCCTATTACCGAACATGTTAATCTAGTCTCTGAACAAGAAAACATGACAGTAAAGGAAGCAATTAAAGAGGTTTCTAAAATAAGAGGATTAAAAAAACAAGAGGTGTACAAAGAGTATCATCAATGATATAGGTTTATAAAGAATTAAGATGAAAAGACATACCCCAAAAAATCTTGCATAATAATGACTGTATGATATAATTTCATTATATATGTACAATTTCTATAATTACCTTTTTTGCTTACTTATAGAACGTTGTGACAATTAGATAGGGAAATATAGTGAGGTGAAAGTTGGTTGTTTAATAAATGGCTAAGAAGACAAAACGATAATCCAGAAAAAGATTATGAAGAAGATTATGAGTCAGAAAATTTGCCACAAACAACAGAAGAGTTGTTTTATGACAGTGAAGACGATGATGATTATTACTATTATTATTACTATGAAGACGATAATGAGGGTGTTGAACCTAGTATTCCTGTTTTAGAAAATAGTAATTCAGATAATGTAGATGATTTATATAGTGAGTCTAATCAGTTTTACACTAATTCTGCTTTTGAAGAAGAAAATCTTTCAGTACCAACAGAAGTTGTAGAAAGTGAAAATACTAGTACGTCAGATAATGATACTAGTATATCTAATCAGGTTGATTTTGTTGCGTTAGAGAATGAAAATGAACAATTAAAGGCTCAAATAGATCAACTATTACTTGAAAAAGAAAAGCATGAACAAGAACTGGAAGAAGCTGAAAAAGTAAAAGAATACAATGACTTGTTAGGAAGCCAAATTGTTGAATTAGAGACAAAATTGAGTGAACAGCAACAATTGGAAAGTCATTTATCTGATTATAATAAAATAAAAGAAGAAAATAATGATTTAGTCGATGAAAAAACACAATTAACGATAGAATTAGATAATTTAAAAGAGCAATTCTTAACATTACAGTCTGATATGCAAACTAAAGATGATAAAATCACTCAGTTTACAAGTAATATTACATCATTAGATCAGGAATTAGTACAAGCATCACAAGAAATTGAAATTAAAAATACTAAAATTGAGGAATTAACGCTAGCCTTATCTAATAAAGAATCGGCATTAGAGGAAATGACAAAACTTTTAGAAATAAAAGAAGAAGATGTATTAAGATTAGCAAATGAATCAAATGAAAAAGATGATGAAGTTCAAGAATTGAAAAATAAAATTAATACTATGGACGAAACGATTTCATCATTACAAACTGAATTAACAGAAGCTAAGAATCAAGAGGGTTCTTTTGTAAATCAAGAAGTTGTGGAAAACTTAGAAAAAGAATTACAGGATAAAGAAAATCAAATAATCGAACATCAAAAACAAATTAATGATTTATCTGAAGAAAATAATCGTTTAATATCAAGTCTAAAAGAGGTTGAAGAAGAGTTAAATAAAACAACGGTTGAATTGCTAGAATTAAAAGATATTCAGCGAGCATTAACTGAATTGCAAGATGAACTCCAACAATCAAAAGAATTAGAAAATATTCTGACTAATCAATATGAAGAAGAGAAAACATTGGCTAAAGAAGCTAATGAAAAACGTGAGAAAATGGAACAGGAGTTAACAACAATGACCGAAAATCTTGAAAATCAATTAAGCAAAACTGAAAAATTAGAGAAAGAGTTAGCTGAATTACGTGAAAATCAACGTATTATTGATGAGCTTGAGCAAGAAATTAATGGTATGAGAACACAACAAGAACGTTTAACAGCTAGTTTAACTGACTTGAGTGGTGAGCGAAGTCGCGCACAAGAACTTGAAGAAGAAGTACAAAAATTACGCTCTGAGTCTTCACCAGAAATTGAAGTGTTACAAGAAGAATTAAGACAAACAAAAGAACAATTAAGACGTGCTAGATCACAACAACAAATTGGTATGAATCAATCTGATATAGCTCAAGTTATGATAGAGGCTCAATCAAAAGCAAGAGAAATTGTTGAAACAGCTAATCAAGAAGCAAAACGTAGAATAGTTGATGCTGAGTCTGAATTAAGTACCATTAGTCAAGAGGCTCGTAATTATTATCGTAAGTTAGAATCAATTAAATATGAATCTGAAAGTGTCTTTTCAGAATTATTAAGAAAATTAGAAAAAATTGGAGACATTGACCGTATTTAATAGGGAGAGGGGAATATAATGAGGAAAGAAAAGAAAAATTTGTCTAAAAAATTTATTGCCAATACTGTTATAGGTGTTAGTATGTCTGTTATGTCAGTTTGTTTGCCTATCTTAGAGGTCGTAGCTATTGCAGAATCGGATAAAACATCCTCATCCCCTAAGCCTTTATATAGTCTAAATGTTAATGATAATATTCTAAAGAGTAATGTAAAAGAAAATAGCAGTTCTGAAGATACTATAGAAGAGTCATCTGGTTCAACAGCTGACTCTTCTTCGGGTACTTCATCTGAAGAATCTTCTAGTTCAAGTAGCACACAGGAAAGTAGTAGTAATTCATCAACAAATAGCTCAACAAAACCGACAAAACCATCAACCAATGAAACAAATTCTTCTAGTTCATCAAGTTCGACAACAGACGTTTCTTCTAGTAAAAACGAGGATAGTGGTACTAGACCAAATACAAATTCTAATACGTCAACGTCTAAACCAAGCTCGTCAAACAGCTCAACTTCTAGTAATGACTCATCTTCCAATGCAAGTAATGTAAAAAATGAAAAGTCACTTATTAGTTATTCACGAAACCAAACAACTGCAGAGTTTATAGAAGAAATAGGTGAAGAAGCAAGAGAAATTGGGCAAAAAAATAATCTTTATGCGTCTATTATGATAGCACAAGCAATACTCGAAAGTGGTTCTGGCAATAGTAGTTTATCTAGAACTCCAAATCATAATTTATTTGGTATTAAAGGCTCTTATAAAAGTGAGTCTGTTGAGATGGCTACACTAGAAGAAAATAGTGACGGTGGTTTATATACTATTAATGCTAAATTTAGAAAATACCCAAGTTATAAAGAATCATTGGAAGATTATGCTATGCTAATGTCTGGTGGAATATCTGGTCGTTCGACTTTTTATCAAGGAGCTTGGAAATCTAATACATCTAACTATCAAGAAGCAACAAAATATTTAACTGGAAGGTATGCAACTGATTCGAGATATCATGAAAAATTAAATGGATTAATTGAGACATATGATTTAACACAATATGATTCAAAAAAAGCTGAAAAAGAGACTGTTGATAAAACAAAAGAAACAGAAAATTTTATTAAGGAGATTGCTCCTAAAATTGAAGATGTAGCAGATAAAAATGATTTATATGCTTCCGTTTTAATTGCTGAAGCAATTATTAAAAGTAATTCAGGAAACAATGAATTGATGGAAAAACATAATATTTATCAAGTGCCTGGTAATTCTAATAATCAGACTGTTAAAGTTGAAACATTAAAAACAGATATTGAAACAAAAAAGACAACACTTGATTCAAAAGCATATAAAGTGTATTCAGATAACGATGAGGCCATTGATGATTATGTTGCAGAGCTGAAGAAAGATACAACGATTTATCAAGAAATGACGCGCTCTAAAAAAGACACACCCAGAAAAGTAACAGCTTACCTAACAGCACAAAATAAAGAAGATAGACGTTATCATAAACGTTTAAATGGTTTAATTGATACATATAATTTAAAACAATATGATAAAGTAGCTAAAAATAGTGATAAAAAAGAAGAAAAATCAACTAAGCCTGTTGATGTTGTCAATGAATTAGGTATCAATATGGTCAATCAGTTAGCAGAAAGTTTTGCCCCAACAAAATTATCATCACTAACAACAAAAAAATAATCACTTATATATGACTTTAATATGGTAAGTCGTTTCTACCTGATACCGAAAATATCAGTCTATGAGTAAATAAAAGGATAAAAACCCTTATTTACTTATGTAAAAAGGGTTTTTTATCTTATATATTATTGGAGGAGAAAAATTGGAATTATTAAAACAAGCAATTATTGAACAAGGCAGAGTTTTGGATGAAAATATTTTGAAAGTTGATAGCTTTTTAACTCATCAAATTGATCCAAATTTAATGAATGAAATTGGTCAACATGTGGCACAAACTTACAAAGATAAGGGTGTAACAAAAATTGTAACTATTGAGTCATCAGGTATCGCTCCTGCAGTATTTATTGGATTACATATGGGACTTCCGGTTGTGTTTGCTAGAAAACAAAAAAGTTTAACAATGAATAGTGAGCTTTTAACATCTGAAGTGTACTCATTTACCAAACAGGTGACAAATACCATTGCCATTTCTAATAAATATCTTGAAGAAGGTGACAATGTATTAGTTGTTGATGACTTTTTAGCTAATGGACAGGCAGCATTAGGATTAATTGAGTTATGTAAACAAGCTGGAGCTACTATTGAAGCTGTATCGATTGTCATTGAAAAATCTTTTCAAGATGGCAGACAGTTATTAGAAGAGCAAGGCTACACTGTAGATTCATTAGCTCGTGTTATTTCTCTAAAAAATAATGAAATAGAGTTTATTGATTAATCATTGATTAATTGGGATACTGTATAATTTGGTATAGGTAAAAAAAGTTATCTTTAAGCCAATAATTAGAGTGTTAATAAAATAGGAAGAGCAAGTGATGGATGACAATCTATCCTTGCTTTTTTTCATGTTTTAACCTTTACACATACCCAATAGATTGATACTATTAAAGTGTTTTAAAAGAAAAGGCGAAGGTAGTGAAAGATTTGTCGGAAAGAATTTTACCTGGTAGCACAATAGGTATAATTGGCGGAGGAATTGTATCCTATCAATTAGTATTGTCTGCTAAAAAAATGGGGTATAAAGTAGCTGTTTTATCAGAGTCTCAAAATTGTATAGCAGGAAAAACAGCCGACATACATTTTGTTTGTAATATAAACGATGAAGTTAGTTTATTGAAATTAGCTGAAGTATCTGATGTCGTAACGGTTATTACAGAGACATTAGATAAAAATACTTATAAATATTTAGCAGAAAAAACTTTTTTTTCTCAAAATATGTATGCTCATTCTATTGTTAAAAACCGTTATTTACAAAAACAATTTTTAGATAGTCATTCAATTAATATAACACCATATGAATCGGCTGTTGTCGTCTCTGATGTTTATGATGCAGCAGAAAGGATAGGTTACCCTTGCATTGTTAAACAAGAAAATCGTCAATTGTATGGTTGGGATAATAATTTGATTATTCATAGTGCTTTTGAAATTAATCAAACCGTACCTTTGATTCAACAGGGACTCTGTGTTGTGGAATCTTATATTGAAAAGCAAAGTGAATGGGAAATTACGCTATGCCTAAATGACGAGGGATATTACACTATATTTCCTCCTGTTAGAATAGAAGCGACAAACATTGGTGAATTACCTTATATTGAATCGTTTGAAGAATGGGAAGATTTAAAGAAGGATACAGTAAACCAAATGGAATTAATTACTAAAGTAATTGCTTCTGAATTAGGTGTATCTGGCACGGTTAAAGTGTCTTATTTTTTAACGAATGAAGATAATCTATATGTTAATAACATTTATACATTTCCAAGAGAACATGATATTTTAACGATTCATTCATGTAGCTTGTCTGTATTTGATTTACATATAAAAAGTATTTGTAATTTTTCTCTGCCTGTTGTGAGGCAATTAGCGCCAACCTATTTATTACCGTTATACAAGGGAAAAAAAGAAGCGTTATATGATTTAATGGAAAAGAAAAATAAATGGCAATTTTTTCTTAATGATGGTTTTAGACATACTCAACAAGAAGGTTTTGCTCAAGTTTTTCCAATTAATAAGCAAGAAAGTTTACAAGAAATAAAATATGCAGGATTGATAAGTGATTCTGTTGAGATTCAGGATGGTCAGAGTGAAAAAAGGTAAAACGCAGAAATTAGTTTATGATTATGTAAAAAAGCAAATTGAAACTGATACGTGGTTGAATGGGTATCATATTATTGAGCAAGATTTAGCTAATGACTTAAAAGTTAGTCGAACGCCGATTCGATCGGCAATTGATCAATTAATTGATGAAAACTATTTAAAAAAAGAAGCCAATCGTGGTGTCATAGTAAAAAAAGAAAGAATAAGCAATAAAGAATTTACGGAACGAACCCAATTGATTGAGCTTCTTTGTTCCCATTATCTGTTTCAGTTACAAATTAAAGAATATTTAATCGATGATCAGTCATTTTTATTTATAGAAGAATTAAATAAACCATCATCAGATAAAGAATATTATTATGATTTATTTTGGCAACAATTTTTATCACCCTTAAATAATGAGCTAATGAAATCGACTATTTTAACACAGATAACTTCTATAAAATTAGTCGAATTTCCCAATGTTTCCATTAATTTTTTGTATGATGAAACACATAAATTAAGTAAAACATTATCAAGGTTATTATTAGAAAAAAATTATGAAGTAGCTAGAAAAGAAATTCGTGTTTATATTAATCGTTTGAATTTAGAGCTAATCGATCAACAAATATAAGGAGGTTGTATTATGAAAAAAATTCAAATTGGAACGTCATCAATCGAGGCGTCCCAACTTGCACTAGGATGTATGAGAATGGCAGGTTTATCAACCGAAAAAGCAAAAGAAGTGGTAACAGCATCAATGGAAGTTGGAATAAACTTTTTTGATCATGCAGATATTTACGGTGATGGAGAGTCTGAGCGTCTTTTTGGTGAAGTCATCAGGGGCTTAAATGTATCAAGAGACCAACTTTATCTTCAATCAAAATGCGGTATTAGAAAAGGGTACTATGATTTTTCAAAAGAGCATATTATCTCATCAGTTGAAGGAAGTTTGCAACGTTTACAGACAGATTACCTTGACGTATTAGCACTACATCGGCCAGATGCGTTGATGGAACCTGATGAGATTTCTGAAGCTTTTTATAAATTAAAAAAATCGGGTAAAGTCCGTTTCTTTGGAGTGAGCAACTTTGCACCAAGCACGGTAGAATTGTTACAACAATCATTATCGGATAAATTGATAGTTAATCAATTACAATTTGGTTTACAACATGCTGGGATGGTGTCAACCAATATGAATGTTAATATGGAGAATGAAACAGGCATTAATCGTGATGGCTCAGTATTAGATTATATGAGACTAAAACAACTAACTGTACAAGCTTGGTCTCCTTATCAGTTTGGTTATTTTGATGGCGTCTTTATAAACCATCCTGATTTTAAAGAATTAAACGACTGCCTACAGAGCATTGCTAATCGTTATCAAGTGACCCCAACCGTGATTGCCACTTCATGGATTAATCGACACCCAGCTAATATTCAAACAATCGTTGGTAGTATGAATCCAGAAAGAATTAAGGAAATATCACAATCAACTAGTGTTGAATTAACACGTCAAGAATGGTATGAATTATATCAAGCATCAGGATTTAAATTATTATAGAAGATAAAGGGGAAAGATATGGCTATCGAAATCAATCAATTAGTAAAAAAATATGGTTCTCTTGAAGTATTATCTGTTGATCACTTGGTATTTGAAAGTGGAAAAACTTATGGTGTAATAGGTCCAAACGGAGCTGGAAAAACTACCTTATTTAAGTGTATGACCAATATTATTACAGATTATCAGGGAGACGTTAAAATCAATGAGATATCCGTAAGAGAAGATAATAGTGTCTTAGCTAATTTAGGTATCGTATTAGATGGTGTATCTGTCTATAAAGAAAGAACAGGTTGGTTTAATATCGAATATTTTTCTGGATTGCGCGGTGAGTACAATTTAAACAAAGCTGAGGCATTAGCTAGAGAATTAAATCTTTCAGAATATCTTGGAAATAAAGTAAAAACTTACTCTTATGGAATGGTTAAAAAGCTTATTTTATTGATAGCATTATTACATGATCCCAATATTTTAATTTTAGATGAGCCGTTTAGAGGATTAGATAGTGAAACAGTGGATTGGTTTAAACTTTATTTAAAAAAGATGACCTCACAAGGTATGACATTAATTATTTCATCACACGTCAAAAGTGACATTGAAATGTTATGTGAGGAAGTCATCATTATTAGAAAAGGACATCCAGTTCGACAAATGTCATTATCGGATATAGAAGATACCAAAATACGAGATATAGATACCTCTAATCAAGAAGCATTTTTGATTATATTGGAAAGTTTAAATTATTATTCAAAGGTACTTCCTAATGACTATATACGAGTAGACATTAAAGATGAACGATGGTCAGAAGTAACACAGCTATTAAATGATCAAAATATTAATATTTATGAAATGAAAAAAGTCACAGTATTAGATGATCATTTGAATGGGGGAAGTAATTAGTATGACAGGTACACAAATTTTTAAAATGGAATTATTTAAATATATTCGAGATAAAAATTATATTATTTCGACAGGTATTTTAGCTATCATTAACATTTTTGTAACGATTTATTTTACTTATATTATTGATAATTACACACAATATAGTGGTCTAGAAGATAACTATTTCTTTGGTTTTATGGTTGTGTTTTTAGTATTAACAATTTTTGCCAATATGATTTTTATGTTCCTTTACCCATTTCATTTAGTGTCAATGGATTATAAAAATAATGTGATGAGCATGTTAGTATCATCTGGTGTTAATCGCACACAGTTGTTTTTTGCTAAAATAGGCGCTATCTTTTTGTGGACTATTTTATTAACATTAGTGTTAGTTTTTATCCCATTTGCGTTAATTTTATTTAAATTATTACAAGTGGTTGATGTCCAATCGCTGATTTCAGGAATCACTCAAGGAATTAATATGGCTGGATTTTCCTTTTTAGGAATGATGGTTTCTAGTTTTATTTCTTATATTAATAGTTTAGTTATCATCGCAACAGCAACAATCATGTTAAAAGGAAATAGTTTAACCTTTTTCTTATTTATAGGATTAGGAATGGTGCAATCTGCTGTAGCTAGTCTGTTGTCATTTATCCCATTAGTATTAAATTTTTCTATGACAGGTGTGTTGATCATGAATAACCTCATTACAGTTTTGATGACATTAATTTTTATTTTGATTTCGCTGCGATTTATGAAGACTCAAAATTTGTAATACTTATTAAAGACGAACAATTATGATGTAAAAAGCAAGAACTTTAATGAAAGTTCTTGCTTTTTTTTTAAATATGGTGTAGATTATCATAGGAATGAGAAACAATATATTATTATTTCTATATAAATATTCGTCTTTTTATTCCTAATATCACGTTTTGACTCTATAGGAGGATGGAAATGAAGATTTTTGATTATGAAGACGTTCAATTAGTACCAAACAAGTGTATTGTTAACAGTCGTTCGGAATGCGACACAACAGTGAGCCTTGGCGGAAGACAATTTAAAATGCCAGTTGTTCCAGCTAATATGCAGACTATTATTGATGAACCAATTGCTGAATATTTAGCTTCAAATGGATATTTCTATATTATGCATCGTTTCAATGAACAAGCGAGAAAACAATTTATTAAAGACATGCATGATAAAGACTTATTTGCCTCAATTAGTGTAGGGGTTAAAGTAGCTGAGTATGATTTTGTCAATGAATTAAAAGAAGAAAAATTAATTCCTGAATATGTGACTATAGATATTGCTCATGGACACTCTGACTCTGTAATAAATATGATTAAACATTTAAAAGAACAATTACCTGATACCTTTGTTATTGCGGGAAATGTGGGAACACCAGAAGCAGTCAGAGAATTAGAAAATGCCGGAGCCGATGCCACAAAAGTTGGGATTGGACCTGGCAAAGTATGTATTACTAAATTAAAAACAGGATTCGGTACTGGTGGTTGGCAACTTTCAGCATTAAGACGATGCAGTAAAGCTGCTAGAAAACCGTTGATAGCAGATGGCGGTATTAGAACACATGGTGATATTGCGAAATCCATTCGCTTTGGAGCAACAATGGTGATGATTGGTTCATTATTTGCTGGACATGAAGAGTCACCAGGTGAGATGAAAGAAGAAGATGGCGTATTGTATAAAGAATATTTCGGAAGTGCTTCTGAATTCCAAAAAGGTGAACATAAAAATGTTGAAGGCAAAAAAATCTGGACACCATTTAAGGGGAAATTAGAAGATACATTAAACGAAATGCAACAAGATTTGCAATCGTCTATTTCTTATGCTGGTGGAAAAGATGTTGAAGCCATTCGCAAAGTAGATTATGTGATTGTTAAGAATTCTATTTTTAACGGTGATATATTCTAAACTATTATTAAATAGAAAAACTACCAAGTATAAATGAATAGCTTGGTAGTTTTTTATTTTATGACAGTAAATAAAACATAATAGTAGCTGTCCTTTTTTTATTGCTGTATCATAAACTCTGAAAGTAAAGAGGAGGAACAATATGGGGATTTTAATAACAAAATTAAAACAAAATAAATCTCTTGTCGGATTGTCTTTATTTATGACTGTAATCATGGTGGCATCGCAATTGTGGCAACCAAAATTATTGCAGAAAATAATGAATTCAATTATGACTGAAGATCAAGGAGAGTTAAAAAAAGTTGGAACAATGTTGATTATTGTTGCACTATTTGGTCTAGTTGCTGGGATACTTAATACGATTTTTTCAGCACGGCTCTCTCAAGAAGTGGCATCTGATATTCGTTCAGATGGATTTAAAAAAGTACAGGAGTTCTCATTTGAAAACATCGAAACGTTTTCTACGAGTAATTTGGTTATTCGTCTAACAAATGATATCACGCAAATTCAAAATGTCGTTATGATGATGTTTCAAAGTATTTTTAGAATTCCTATTATGTTTATAGGAAGTTTCATTTTGGCTATGATGACTCTACCTAAATTATGGTGGGTGATTATTTTACTTGTTGTATTAGTGGTATTGACGGTTATGATTGTGTTTAGCATGATGGGAAAACATTTTGCTAAAATCCAACATTATCTTGAAAAAAGTAACGGGATAGCAAAAGAGAACTTAGCAGGAATGAGAGTGGTTAAGTCTTTTGTACAAGAAAAAAATCAAATTAGCAAGTTTTCAGCCGTATCAGAAAAATTAACCAAACACACCATATCTGTTGGAAATTTATTTTCCATTATGATTCCAAGTTTTATGTTAATTTCAAACTTAGCGATTGTGATGTCGATTTATTTTACAGCGAATATTGCTAAAACAGATATTGAGGCAATTAGTGCCGTGGTATCCTTTATGAATTATTTAATGCAAATCATGATGAGTATCATTATAGGTGGAATGATGTTGATGATGGCAAGTCGTGGGATGGTATCGATTAAACGGCTAAACGATATATTAGAAACAAAACCAACATTGACCTACTTACCTGAAGATGAAACCACTCCAATAAAAAATGGTTCCGTTGTTTTTGATGATGTGAGCTTTACTTATGCAGGAGACGATTCACCTACGTTAAAAAATGTATCGTTTCATGTGGATAATGGCATGTCAGTTGGGATTGTTGGAGCAACAGGTTCTGGAAAATCAACACTCGCACAACTGATTGCCAGAATGTATGATCCAACAAATGGTGTGATTGATGTTGGTGGGGCAAATCTTAAAGATGTTAGTAAAGAAGAATTAAGAAAATCCATCGCAATTGTGTTGCAACGTGCTATTTTATTTTCTGGAACAATAGGAGATAATATTCGTCACGGGGCAAAGAATGCTGATGAAAAAGAGTTATACCGTGCTTCGTCAATCGCTCAAGCGTATGAATTTATTGAACGACAAATGGATGGATTTGATAGTCGCGTGGAAGAACGAGGCTCAAATTTTTCAGGTGGTCAAAAACAACGATTATCCATTTCTCGAGGGGTTATCGGAGATCCTAAAGTTCTGATTTTAGATGACAGCACCAGTGCACTAGATGCTAAAAGTGAAAAACTCGTAAAAGAAGCGTTAGCTAATGAATTAAACGACACGACTGTTTTTATCATTGCTCAAAAGATTTCATCTGTTGTGCAAGCTGATACTATTTTAGTGCTAGATGAAGGAAAACTAGTTGCCAAAGGAACGCATCAAGAGTTATTAAAAACCAGTGATGTGTACCAAGAAATTTATGAGACACAAAAATCAAAGGAGGTCGAGGAAATTGACTAAAGAAAAACCAAGTGTATTGAGTTTCTTTTGGAATTATCTAAAAGTGTATAAAGTGAAATTTTTTATTATTATTGTCGCCATCATTTTCTCGACTTACTTGCAAGTAAAAGCACCACAGTATACTGGTAAAGCAATTGAAGAATTAGCCAAGTATGCTGGAGCGTACCTATCTGTTGGGCATGCTGATAAATCACCTTTTACTAGTGTGATCAAGTTATTGGTTGGATTATATGTATTAAATGCTATTTCCATGTTTATCCAAAACATTTTAATGTCACGAGTAACTGGACAGTCTACAAATAGCATGAGAATTGGCTTATTTAGAAAGCTACAAACGATGACTATTCGTTTTTTTGATACACATCAGCATGGGGATATATTGAGTCGTTTTACGAGTGATTTGGATAATATTTCAAACACAATGAACCAAGCTTTGATTCAAGTATTAACCAATGTATCAATGTTAATTGGTGTGACATTTATGATGTTTCGTGAAAATGCTACAATGTCATGGGTTACACTAGCCATGTCTCCTGTTGCCATTATTTTTGCGATTGTTATTATTAAACAAGCCGAGAAAAAAGTTGGAATTCAACAAGAAAGTATCGGGCGTTTGAATGGCTACATTGACGAAAAAATTTCTGGTCAAAAAGTGATTATCACAAACGGACTAGAAGAAGAAACCATTGAAGGATTTGAAAAAGTTAATAATGAAGTGAAGGAAGCAACCTTTAAAGGTCAAGTTTATTCAGGGTTACTGTTTCCAACGATGCAAGGTATTTCTTTATTAAACACTGCGATTGTTATTTTTGCCGGTGGATGGTTAGTGAATAGTGGGAGTATTGAAAAAGCAGCAGGTTTGGGTTTGATTGTCACATTCATCCAGTATTCACAACAATTTTACATGCCACTAACACAAATATCATCTCAATTTAGTATGCTACAATTAGCTTTTACAGGAGCGAAACGATTGAATCAAGTCTTTGTTCAACCAGATGAACCAGATGATAAAAATTTAGAAAAATTAACAGGATTAGAGAAGAACGTCACACTATCTCATGTTGATTTTTCTTATGAAGAGGATCGACCTATATTAAAAGATATTTCGATTGAAGCCAAAAAAGGGCAAATGGTCGCTTTAGTTGGCCCGACAGGTTCTGGTAAAACAACTGTCATGAATTTATTAAATCGATTTTATGATGTCAATTCAGGTAATATCACGATTGATGGTAGAGATATTAGAGCTGTGACGTTAGATAGTTTACGATCACACATTGGGATTGTATTACAGGATTCTATTCTTTTTTCTGGAACAATTCGTGAAAATATTGTTTTTGGAAAGCCAGATGCGACAGATGAAGAAGTTGTTTCAGCTGCTAAGCAAGCGAATATTCATGATTTCATTGTATCACTTGAAGATGGATATAATACAATTGTTAGTGATGAAAATAGTATTTTCAGTGTTGGTCAGAAGCAATTAATCAGTATTGCTAGAACAATTATTACCAATCCCGATTTATTAATATTAGATGAGGCAACAAGTAATGTTGATACTGTGACAGAAAGTCGTATTCAACAAGCAATGGAAACAATTATTAGTGGTAGAACAAGTTTTGTCATTGCCCATCGATTGAAGACAATCCTTGATGCAGATTTTATTGTGGTGTTAAATCAAGGAGAAATCATTGAATCGGGTACACATGATTCTTTAATAGCTCAAAAAGGATTTTATGCAGAACTATACCAAAATCAATTTGTTTTCGAGTGAAAAACAAAGAGGTTGTCTATGACAATCCTCTTTTTTATTTGATTTCCAGTTCAAATAACAGAGTAATTTTATTAAATTAAATTATAATAAGACCCGTCTATCCTATAAAGATAAGACTTTAAGTAAATTTTTAAAATAATTATAATAGATTTTTAATTAAAATATCGTTATAATAAGTAAGACTGTGAAGAAATCTATTAGTTTAATGAGAAAGGCATGTGTATTTATGTCAAATAAAATATTAATTATTGAAGATGAAAAAAACTTGGCTCGTTTTGTAGAGTTAGAGTTAAAGCATGAAAAATATGAGACAGAGGTTCACTATAATGGACGTACTGGTTTAGAGGCAGCGTTATCGCAAGAATGGGACGCGATTCTACTTGATTTAATGTTACCTGAATTAAATGGTTTAGAGGTGTGTCGTCGTATTCGTCAAGTAAAAAATACGCCTATTATTATGATGACAGCAAGAGATTCAGTGATTGATCGCGTATCAGGATTAGACCATGGAGCAGATGACTATATTGTTAAACCATTTGCGATTGAAGAATTATTAGCACGATTACGTGCATTACTCCGCCGAATTGATATTGAGGGAGATAAAAATGTCGCGAAACAAACGACTTTATCTTATCGTAATTTAACCATTGAAAAGGAAAATCGCGTAGTTCGCCGTGGTGATGAAATTATTGAGTTAACTAAACGTGAATATGAGTTATTACTTATTTTGATGGAAAATGTTAATGTCGTGCTATCAAGAGATGTGTTACTAAATAAGGTTTGGGGCTATGAAATAGAAGTTGAAACAAATGTTGTTGATGTGTATATTCGTTATTTACGTAATAAAATTGATGTGCCAGGAGAAGATAGTTATATTCAAACTGTTCGTGGTACTGGGTATGTTATGAGATCGTGATGAATCAATTTAAAAGTAAGATGAATTGGCCTCAAAAATTTTCTTGGAGATCTATCACATTAAAATGGACGATACTAACATCATTAGTCATCTCTATTTTGTTTACGCTTTTTGCCATTATATCTTATCAAATTAGTACAAGACTAATGGTCGAACAAGAAGAAATGACATTTAATCGAACGTTATCTGAAGTTACCACTCGTTTATCAAGAGGAACCGAATCGCTAAGTTTTAATAGCTCTGTTTTCTATTTAAAAGAATCAACAGGCGAGTATGTAGGCGATAGTTACTATGGTGCGAACACATTAGAATCCAGTATGATGAATTTGAATAGCTTTATCTCTGAATTGTCACGACCTGAAATGGATTTAAAAGTATATAATGTTGATGGTGATTTGGTATTTGAAACGAAAAATCGTTTTGTACCATTCAATAAAGAAGAACAATCAGAAACAAGCATAAAAACGTATGAGTACGTTACTGGATTAGTTCTATTAAAACCAGTTTATTCTGATCAAACTGGTAAGTTGATTGGCTATGCACAAGGTTTTTATGACTTAGGATTTTATTATAAGTTTAGAAAAGAACTATTACAGAATTTAATTATGATAGGTATATGCGGATTACTTGTTAGTGTCATTGTGAGTTTCCTCTTATCAACTTACTTTACAAGTCCGCTAAGAAAAATGGTGAAAACATTAAATAATATTGAAACAGCTCATAAAACAGGTCTTAGAATGCCTATTCCTAAATCAAATGATGAGATTTATGATCTAGCTATGGCGTTTAACGACATGATTGAGCGTATGGAGCGTTTTATTACCCAACAGCAACAGTTTGTTGAGGATGTGTCACATGAGCTTAGAACGCCTGTTGCGGTCATTGAAGGGCATATGAATTTATTGAATCGTTGGGGAAAAGACGATCCAGAAGTGTTGGAAGAATCTTTAAGTGCCTCATTACAAGAAATCACACGTATGAAAAGCTTGGTTCAAGAGATGCTTGATTTATCTCGTGCAGAACAATCGGACTTTCATTATAAAAATGAAACATGTTTGGCAAAAGAAACGATTCAAACAACGGTTAGTAATTTTCAAATGTTGTATCCAGATTTTGTGTTTAATTTAGACGATGATGATTTAGATCATTCGGTTCAAATCAAAATGTATCGTAATCATTTTGAACAGATTTTAATTATTTTAATGGACAATGCCGTAAAGTATTCTAGAGATAGAAAAGAAGTGATTATTTCAGCATCGAAGTCTTATCAATCTGTTGATGTGATGATTCAGGACTTTGGTGAAGGCATTTCAGAAGAGGAGATTGAAAAAGTATTTAATCGATTTTACCGGGTAGATAAAGCAAGAGCTCGTCATACTGGTGGTAATGGATTAGGGCTGTCTATTGCACAACAATTAATCGAAAATTATCATGGCACGATAAATGTAAAAAGTCATGTAGATTTAGGAACAGCCTTTTATTTATCTATTCCTTATGTGACAGAAAAAACGACTAATTAATTGACTCAAAAAATATAATAGAATAGAAAAAACGTATCAAGCGTAGAGTGAGGTGACTCATACTTGATACGTTTTTTTAATTAAATAAAGCTAAAAAATCATTATTTGAAATCTTTTGGTCAAAATTAATATCGCCCACAATTAAAGTAGGAACAAAACGGATAGAGGCTTGTTCTGCTTCTTTTACAATACTATCTAGCGCTACATCATTTGATTGCTTTACAAGTCCTAATGTTTCTTCAGCAAAACGAGTTACCTCTTCAGAAGAAGATAACCCACCCCACTCATTTTGAGTGTCATATATCTTTGTAATAATCTCAAGAGCTCGTTCATCCATTGGAACATATTGATGCATAACGTTACCAAGTATTAGACTAGGTGATGTTTTATTAAAAAGTTTGATGACATAATGAAGATTATTTTTAGATACTTCATCTGTTATTAAGTCTAACTTTTCATTCCACCATTGGCGGCAGTATGGACATCGAAGATTAACAAATTCAATTAATGTATTTGGTGCTTCCTTTTGCCCAATCTTTATTCCGTTTGTAGTATTGACTTTTGATGTGTCAATTTGTGTCATAGGCATGACTCATCTCCTTATTTTAAAGCGGCACTGTTTACCATTACTTCATCAATGAGGCCATATTTTTTAGCATCTTCAGCTGACATGAAATTATCTCGATCAGTATCTTGTTCGATAATTTCAATTGGCTGACCAGTATTTTCAGCTAAAATTTTATTTAGTCTTTCTCTTGTATTCAGAATATGGCGCGCTGCAATTTCGATTTCTGTTGCTTGACCTTGGGCTCCTCCAAGCGGTTGATGAATCATAATTTCAGCATTTGGTAAAGCAAATCGTTTTCCTTTAGTTCCAGATGATAATAAGAAACTACCCATTGATGCAGCCATACCTAATACGATAGTCTGAATATCAGATTTAACGAAATTCATTGTGTCATAAATGGCAAGACCTGCTGAAACACTTCCTCCTGGTGAGTTAATGTAAAGATAAATATCTTTTTCAGGATCCTGGGCATCTAAAAATAATAATTGTGCAATGACACTATTTGCAACGTTATCGTCAATAGGGCCACTTAACATAATGATGCGATCTTTAAGTAAACGTGAATAAATATCATAGGCACGTTCACCTCTAGCAGATTGTTCGATAACTGTTGGTATTAAATTCATATAAATTCCTCCTAATAGTAACGCTACTAGCCACATTTTAACATACTCTTTTTATTCTACCTAGAATTTAGCGTCATCTTAGTCAAAAAAGGTCAAAATAATAAAAAGTAAACAAAAAGGACCTACGTCCTTAAAAATATTATGATAAAATATGATATACTTCTTTTAAAAAGAAAGTAACACGCCCTAAGGGAATCGAACCCCCGTCTCAAGAACCGGAATCTTGCGTGATATCCACTACACTAAGGGCGCATCTACTTTTACTAGTTTACCAAAAAAAACATAAATAGCAAGATGAAAAGGAGGAAAAGCTGATGAAAATGTCGCAAAATTTTAGACAGGGTCAAAGCCAAGTTCAGACTCAAAAATTAGCCATGACCCAACAATTACAACAATCCATTAAGATACTACAGTATGGTACAGAAGACTTACTTTCTTTTTTAAATGATAAAATGTTAGAAAATCCGTTGATTGATGTATCCGTTTCCGATATGGATACTCAATACTTAGAACCTAAAAATTATGATGCGTCAAAAAGTGATGGAAAAACGGATTGGATAAATCAGATTCCAGAAACGACTCAATCATTGTTTCATTATTTGATTGAACAAATCCATTTGAATTATCGGGATACAGCGTTGAGAAGTCTTAGTTTATTTCTTGTTGAGTTTATTGATACAAATGGGTACTTAACAATTTCAATAGAAGAAGCGATGAAATTAAAGCAAGCGACTTATATAGAAGTGCTAGATGCATTAACACTTATTCAGATGCTTGAACCTGCTGGTGTTGGTGCTAGAAATCTACAAGAGTGTCTTATGTTACAAATAGAAAGAGATGATAACGCTCCTAACCAAGCTTACTTAGTATTGGAAGAATATTTTGACGAATTGGCCAATAGAAAATGGCAAAAGATTGAAAAAAAGTTAGGGATTTTATTAGTGGAGATTCAAGAAATTTTTGACTATATTCAAAAATTACACCCAAATCCAGGATCACTGTTTTATTCGGACGAAGATAGTATCATTTACCCAGATTTAGAAGTCAAAGTAGATAGAACAGATAATTCAATTTCTATTGTATCTACTAAAGTAGGAAAGCCGGTAATTAGCTTTCAAACAACGTATTTTGAAAAAATGTCTCATCAAGGTGGAGAAGAAGTCAAAAGATATTTAAATGATAAAAAAAGTGAATTTGAATGGCTTAAAAAAACCTTAGAGCAGCGAGGAAATACGATTTTACGAGTAGGAGAAGAAATTGTTAAAAAACAATCAGCGTTCTTTATAGAATCCAATCACCCACTTACTCCCATGAAGTTGAAAAGTGTGGCAGAAGAACTATCACTTCATGAATCAACTATTAGTCGAGCTGTTAATGGAAAATATTTAACAACAGATTTTGGTGTATTTGAGCTAAGAAGTTTCTTTTCAACAGGATTGGAACAAAAAAATTCAAACGAAGTGATTGGAGTAAATGATGTTAAACAATTGATTGAAACAATTATCAGAGAAGAAAACAAGACCAAACCACTATCTGATCAAAAAATTGTCGATTTATTAAAAGAAAAAAATATTCAAATTTCTCGAAGAACAGTCGCTAAATACCGTGAGGAATTAGGAATTCAGTCATCTTCTATGAGAAAAAGATTTGATAATTAAGAGAAAGTTTGAGTATCAGACTTGTATTATTCATCAAGACTTGTTATTATATGCGTGTAAGGGTTGGACAAAATAAAAGTTATTTTGACTCAGCCCTATCAAAATACAATACGTGGGTCAAAAAAAGTCTATGTTGGACTGAAATTGTCCCTTGAGTTGAGGAGTATTATCTATGAGCAATGATTTTGATATTATTGAACAGATTGCTCCTGACATGATTCAAGTGATTGAACAACGATTTCGTATTATGCGAAACATTTATTGGAATCAACCAGTTGGACGTAGAAAATTATCTGAAAAGGTAAATTTAACTGAACGAATACTTCGAAGTGAAACAGAAGTATTAAAACAATTGAATTTGATTGATGTGTCTAAAATTGGAATGTCGCTTAGTGAAAAAGGATTAAGTCTTTATAGTGATTTAGAAATAGTCATGGCAGAGCAAACGGGCAATCGTGTCCTGGAAAAAAAATTAGCAAGTAAGCTTGGTATTGAAAGGTGTTTGATTACGCCTGGAGATAGCGATACTGAAAGCAAAGTGTTAGAAAAGTTTGGCGAGATTATCTCTGATATTCTTTCAACACGTTTACCTGATGGTGAAAACATTATTGCCGTTATGGGTGGGACGACAATGGCAACAGTTAGTCGATGCATGTACAAATTAGAGACACCAGAAAGACATAATATTTTTGTTCCAGCAAGAGGAGGAATTGGTGAAACCATTCAAACTCAAGCTAATTCAATAAGTGCCACAATGGCAGAACAGACTGGTGGCGAGTTTAAAGTATTGTATGTTCCAGAACAAGTCAGTTCGGAAACATATGAGTTATTACTTCACGAGCCAACTGTCCAACGAGTATTAGAGTTGATATCCAAATCAAATGTTGTGATTCACAGTATTGGACGAGCACTGCATATGGCAAAACGTCGTAATATGAGTGCAAGTGATTTAGCAATGCTTTCTAATAATGGAGCTGTTGCTGAGTCATTCGGTTATTTCTTTGATAAAGACGGAGAGGTCGTCTATAAAATACCTCGAATCGGTCTTCAAATGAAAGATCTTCAAAAAATACCGTATGTTATTGCTGTAGCAGGTGGTAAAACAAAAGCTAGGGCAATAGAGGCATACATCAAAAATGCTCCTAAGCAGACGTGGTTACTCACAGATGAGGGAGCTGCAAAACAGATTTTAAAAGAGGAAACTCTTTAAAATAAATAAATTTTTTCGATTTTCTAAAGGAGGAAATCTCACATGACAGTTAAAGTAGGTATTAATGGTTTTGGACGTATCGGACGCTTAGCATTCCGCCGTATTCAAGAAGTTGAAGGATTAGAAGTTGTAGCAATCAATGACTTAACAGATGCACAAATGTTAGCTCATTTATTAAAATATGATACAACTCAAGGACGTTTCAATGGTGACGTTGAAGTTCATGATGGATTTTTCAAAGTAAACGGAAAAGAAGTTAAAGTAACTGCTAACGCTAACCCAGCTGAATTACCATGGGGAGAATTAGGCGTAGACATCGTTTTAGAATGTACTGGATTCTTTACATCTAAAGAAAAAGCAGAATTACATTTACAAGCTGGTGCTAAACGTGTTGTTATCTCTGCTCCAGGTGGAAATGACGTTCCAACAATCGTTTATAACACTAACCATGAAACATTAACTGGTAAAGAAACAGTTATCTCAGGTGCTTCATGTACAACAAACTGTCTTGCTCCAATGGCAGATGCTTTAAACAAAAACTTTGGTATTGTTGAAGGATTAATGACAACAATTCATGCTTATACTGGTGACCAAATGACATTAGATGGACCACATCCAAAAGGTGACTTCCGTCGTGCTCGTGCAGCTGCTGCAAACATCGTACCAAATACAACTGGTGCTGCTAAAGCTATTGGTTTAGTTATTCCAGAATTAAACGGTAAATTAGATGGAGCTGCTCAACGTGTTCCTATCGCAACAGGTTCTTTAACTGAATTAGTAACTGTTTTAGACAAAGAAGTTACTGTTGAAGAAGTTAACGAAGCAATGGAAAAAGCTTCTAATGAATCTTATGGTTACACAATCGACCCAATCGTATCTTCTGATATCGTTGGTATGACTTACGGATCATTATTTGATGCAACTCAAACTAAAGTAATGACAGTTGGCGACAAACAATTAGTTAAAACTGTTTCTTGGTATGATAACGAAATGTCATACACTGCTCAATTAGTTCGTACTTTACAATACTTTGCATCATTAGCTTAATTTAATACACCCTATCAAGATTATCGAAGCGGGGAAGCTATCGCGCTTTCTCGCTTTTTTTGTTAATTCATAAGGAGGCGTCAACAAGCATGGCAAAAAGAACAGTTGAAGATTTAGAATTAAATGGTAAAAAAGTCTTAATACGTGTTGATTTTAATGTCCCTATTAAAGATGGAGAAATTACAAATGATAACCGTATTATTGCTGCTTTACCAACAATTAATTATGTTATCGAACATGGTGGAAAAGCAATTCTTTTCTCTCATTTAGGTCGTGTAAAAACTGAAGAGGATAAAGAAGGCAAATCATTACAACCAGTTGCTGCTCGCCTATCAGAATTACTAGACAAACCAGTTTCTTTCGTTCCCCAAACACGTGGAGCTGAACTTGAAAAAGCTATCAGTGAAATGAAAGATGGAGATGTGTTGGTTGTTGAAAACACTCGCTTTGAAGATATTGATGGTAAAAAAGAAAGCAAAAATGATCCAGAATTGGGTAAATACTGGGCTTCTTTAGGTGATGTTTATGTAAATGATGCATTTGGTACAGCTCATAGAGCTCATGCTTCAAATGTTGGGATTGCATCTAACTTGCCTTCAGCTGCAGGTTACTTAATGGAAAAAGAAATCAAATTTATCGGTGGCGCTGTTGATGAACCTAAACGTCCATTTGTGGCTATTTTAGGTGGCGCAAAAGTGTCTGATAAAATTGGTGTTATCGAAAATTTAATTGAGAAAGCTGATAAAATTTTAATTGGTGGTGGGATGACTTATACATTCTACAAAGCTCAAGGCAAAAATATCGGTAAATCAATTTGTGAACCAGATAAAGTTGATTTAGCTAAAGAATTACTTGAAAAAGCAGCTGGAAAAATTATTTTACCAGTGGATACTGTTTGTGCACCTGACTTTGATAATGATGCGCCAACTGAAATTCATGAAAATAATATTCCAGATAACTTAGAAGGATTAGATATTGGTCCAAAAACAATTGAATTATTCACTAAAGAATTACAAGGTGCTAAAACAGTTGTATGGAATGGTCCAATGGGAGTCTTTGAATTACCTACATTTGCTAAAGGGACAATTGGTGTCTGTGAAGCTATCGCAAACTTAAAAGATGCTACTACTATTATTGGTGGTGGAGATTCAGCAGCTGCTGCAATCCAATTAGGTTTTGCTGATAAATTTACACATATCTCAACAGGTGGTGGAGCATCACTTGAATACCTTGAAGGTAAAAAATTACCAGGTGTAGAATCTATTTCAGATAAATAAGACTAATAAGGAGTCGAGAACATGCGTAAACCAATTATTGCAGGAAACTGGAAAATGAATAAAACTGTTTCAGAAGCACGTGACTTTGCTGAAGCAGTAAAAAATAAAATTCCAAGTAACGATGTGGTGGATTCAGTTATTGGCGCACCAACTTTATTCTTAACAGATTTAGTTGATATTGCTAAAGGAACTGATTTAAAAATTGCTGCACAAAACTGTTACTTTGAAGACAATGGAGCATTTACTGGTGAAACATCTCCAGCAGCTCTAGAAGATTTAGGTGTTGACTATGTGATTATTGGTCACTCTGAACGTCGTGAATATTTCCACGAAACAGACGAAGATATCAATAAAAAAGCAAAAGCAATCATCGCTCATAATATGACACCAATCATATGTTGTGGTGAATCTTTAGAAACTTATGAAGCAGGTAAAACTGCTGAATGGATTAAAGGACAAATTACAGCAGCATTAGAAGGGTTAACAGCGGACCAAGTATCTAACTTAGTTATTGCTTATGAACCAATCTGGGCTATTGGAACTGGTAAATCTGCTGATGCAACAATCGCTGATGATATCTGTGGCGTTGTTCGTCAAACAGTTGCAGATCTTTATTCAGATGACGTAGCTGGAAAAGTTCGTATTCAATATGGTGGATCAGTTAAACCTGAAAATATCGCTGAATACATGGCTAAAGAAAATGTTGACGGCGCACTTGTAGGTGGCGCAAGCTTACAACCTGATTCATTCTTAGCATTATTGGAGGCATTAAACTAATATGGAAAAAGCACCAGTAGCAATTATTATATTAGATGGTTATGGTAAACGTGATGAAGTTACAGGTAATGCTGTTGCACAAGCGAATACACCTAACTTTGATCGTTATTGGAATAACTATCCTCACAACACACTAAAAGCATCTGGTTTAGATGTAGGATTACCTGATGGTCAAATGGGAAACTCTGAAGTTGGACACACTAATATTGGTGCGGGCCGTATAGTTTATCAAAGTTTAACTCGTATCGACAAAGCAATCGAAGACAAAGAGTTTCAAACAAATGTTGCCCTAAATAACGGGATTCAACATGCGTTAGACAATGATTCTGCGCTTCATTTATTTGGTCTATTATCTGATGGTGGGGTTCATAGTCATCAAAACCATCTATATGCCCTTTTAAAAATGGCAAAAGATAGCGGCGTAAAAGAAACTTACGTACATGCTTTCTTAGATGGTCGTGACGTAGCACCAACTTCAGCTTATGGCTATATGGAAGAATTGCTTAAAGTGATGAAAGAATTAGATTACGGAAAAGTTGCGACAGTTTCTGGACGTTTCTATGCAATGGATAGAGATAAACGTTGGGAACGTGTAGCAAAAGCTTATGAAGCGATTGTTGATGGTATCGGCGTGAAAGCGACTGATCCATTACAAGCTATCCAAGAATCTTATGACAATAAAGTAAATGATGAGTTCTTAGTGCCAGTTGTGATTGAAGAAAACGGCAAACCAGTCGGACAAGTAAAAGACAATGACTCTGTTATTTTCTTTAACTTTAGACCAGACCGTGCGATTCAATTATCAAATGCTTTCACTGATAAAGAGTGGAAACACTTTGAACGTAAAAATCATCCTGAAAATGTTAAATTTGTGACAATGACTTTATATAATCCAAGCATTGTAGCAGAAGTAGCATTTCCACCAATTGAAATGAAAAATGTGATTGGTGAAGTATTATCAGATGCAGGCTTAAAACAATTAAGAATTGCTGAAACTGAAAAATACCCTCATGTAACATTCTTCATGAATGGTGGACGTAACGAAGAATTTCCAGGTGAAAGTCGTATTTTAATCAACTCACCTAAAGTTGAAACATATGATTTGAAACCTGAAATGAGTGCTTATGAAGTCACTGATGCTTTATTAGCTGATATTAAAGCAGACAAACATGATGCGATTATCTTAAACTTTGCTAACCCTGACATGGTAGGTCATTCAGGTATTTTAGAAGCAGCAATCAAAGCAATTGAAGCTGTGGATGAATGTTTAGGTAAAGTAGTAGATGCGATTATCGCTAAAGGTGGCGCAGCAATCATTTTTGCTGATCATGGTAACTCAGAAACAATGACAACACCTGAAGGAAACCCACATACAGCTCATACAACTGTTCCAGTTCCTGTCATTGTGACAAAAGCTGGCGCAACTCTTAGAGATGGTGGCCGCTTGGCAGATGTGGCTCCTACAATGTTAGACTTATTAGGTATTGAAAAACCTGAAGAGATGACAGGTGAGTCATTAATTAAATAATTCACGTGCTTTTATTTGAAAGTAGTCGTGAAAATGGTACAATGTTTATGGAAGATTCCTTCCGTAGCTATAAAAACAATATTCCTAAAGGAGAGAAATGTTAATGTCAATTATTACAGATATTTATGCTCGCGAAGTCTTAGATTCACGTGGTAACCCAACTATTGAAGTAGAAGTTTACACAGAAAGTGGTGCTTTTGGTCGCGGTATGGTGCCTTCTGGAGCATCAACTGGTGAACACGAAGCTGTTGAATTACGTGATGGAGATAAATCTCGTTATTTAGGTAAAGGTGTTTTAAAAGCTGTTGATAACGTAAATAACATCATCGCAGAAGAATTAATTGGATATGACGTAAGAGACCAAATGGCTATTGACCGTCGTATGATCGAATTAGATGGAACTCCAAACAAAGGTAAATTAGGAGCTAACGCTATTTTAGGTGTATCAATTGCATGTGCTCGCGCTGCAGCTGATTACTTAGAAGTACCTTTATATCATTACTTAGGAGGATTTAATACAAAAGTATTACCTACTCCAATGATGAACATCATCAATGGTGGTTCTCACTCTGATGCACCAATCGCTTTCCAAGAATTTATGATTGTCCCTGTAGGAGCTCCTACATTTAAAGAAGCTTTACGTTGGGGTGCTGAAGTATTCCACGCATTAGCTAAAATCTTAAAATCTCGTGGATTAGAAACTTCTGTTGGTGATGAAGGTGGATTTGCACCTCGTTTTGAAGGAACTGAAGACGGTGTTGAAACAATTTTAGAAGCAATCAAAGCTGCTGGATTTGTACCAGGCAAAGACATCATGATTGGATTTGACTGTGCATCATCAGAATTCTACGAAAATGGCGTATATGACTATACTAAATTTGAAGGCGAAGGTGCTGCAAAACGTACTGCTGCTGAACAAGTAGATTACTTAGAAGAATTAGTTAACAAATACCCAATCATCACTATTGAAGATGGTATGGATGAAAACGACTGGGATGGTTGGAAACTATTGACTGAACGCTTAGGCGAAAAAGTTCAATTAGTTGGTGACGACTTATTCGTTACAAACACTGAAATCTTAGCTCGTGGTATTGAAATGGGCGTAAGTAACTCAATCCTAATCAAAGTTAACCAAATTGGTACATTAACAGAAACATTTGATGCTATCGAAATGGCTAAAGAAGCTGGATTTACAGCTGTTGTATCTCACCGTTCTGGTGAAACTGAAGATTCAACAATTGCTGACATCGCAGTTGCAACTAATGCTGGACAAATCAAAACTGGTTCTCTTTCTCGTACTGACCGTATTGCTAAATACAACCAATTATTACGTATTGAAGACCAATTAGGCGAAGTTGCTGAATACAAAGGTTTGAAATCTTTCTACAACTTAAAAAACAAATAATTAACGATTAAATATAGCTTATTCCAATGGAATTAAAACTGTTCGGACGTAGAGCACCCTCTAGTTAATACTGGAGGGTGTTTTTTTGTTTTTTTAAGAGGATTCAAAATGTCAATTACTATGGCAAAATGATCTTTGTGATAAGTAATAAATTCCTTAAGAGAACAAAATTTAGAAAGACAATTTAAGTTATTAGAGCTGCAAAAGTTTAAAAAATTTTCTTTAAAGATAATAATCGTCCATAATTAAAATAGATGCTTAACTATATTAGGGAAGATGATATAATAGTTGTGTTGGAATTAGACAGATTAGGGCGAAGTAATAAAGAAATAACTAGTATCATGAATTCAAGACAAAGAGCTACATTCGAAATCCTTAATTTACCATCCCTAAAAGGTAAACAGGACGATAACTTGAGAAGGTTACTAAACAACTTAATCATTGAATTGTTTAAGTATACGGCTGAAAATGAGCGTAAATAGATACGTAAAAGGCAGATATAAGGTATTGAAAAAGGTAAATATAAAGGTCGCCCTTTGACTTATAGTGCTGACTCAACAGATAAACAGAAATGTGTAACATATGAAAAGATTGTTGAGATGTTGGAGAAAGATGTTCCTATAACTCAGATTTCTAAAGAGTTAGATGTGGATAGGAACACGATTTATAGGATTAGAGATGAAAGATTAATAGATAAAGAGTGTATTTAATTATTTGTCTAAACGTAATATTCAATAAAACAATAATATAGAATATTTTTAAAGAAAATTAGGAGTTGATTATTGTATGTACGAAAAATTTACTAGACAGTTGTTACCTTCGAAAAAATATAGAGAGTTGTTAGGTAGCTCAATTACTGTATTTAATTCGAATACTTCATTTGTGATAGAAAACTACCTAAAAATTGAAACAAGTAATAGTTTTGATTGGTATTCATTAATTGATATGACATCTGGACGATTAAAAAATTCAGTTCAATCAGAAATAAAGAAAGCCTCTAATCTGAAAATTATGGAAAAATTTGAGGAATTAGTTGAGAAGAGAAATAGAATAGTTCATAGTTTTCAAATTACTGATATAGATGGAGAGCAAAGACTAGCATCTAAAGATAGAAATCATGTTCAATTTGTTATTACGGAAAATTATTTACATCGATTCATTAAAGAAAATGAAGAACTTTCAGAGATGCTTCATAAATTAAGAGGATATTAGTTTAAAAAGGGGATTATTATGGCAAAAAGTCAACTTATCAAAGATGTAGCGACTAATCAAATTACTGTTGAAGAAACTTTACAAAGATTATTAATAATTACTGATGATTTAAATATTGTTGAAATGAAAGAGTGGATAAAAGGGGAGTTAAATGGATATTCAAACTTGGAAATGTTACCTGATTATAGAAAAAAAGTAGGAAATAGAATTATATATTCTGGAATAAATGGGAGTTTTCAAATTACTAATCAACCGCTTCCGATTTCTTTTATTCCAGAAGAAATGAGAGATGTTGTGCTCAATCCCAAAATAAAGGAAAGTATTAGCTCAATAGAAAAAACATTACTTGATGAGAGTGAAATAGGAGTTGATTTGACTTCTTTAGCAGGTGCTATTTACAATAAAACAGGTGTTCAATGTTATAGTATTTTCCAAGAGTATAGTTTAATGTCATTATCTGAAATAACCAGTAATGTGAAGAATAAAGCGTTATTGATGTTACTTGATTTAGAAAAAGAGTTTGGCAATCTAGATAGTCTAGATATCAAGTTAATAAAGGAAAAGTTAATCTTTATACAAAATCTGTTTATAGTAAAATAAATTCAAAACCTTGGGGAATCTATAGAGTAAGTAGCGGTGAATCGCTTATGATTCCTTTATGGATAGAATTACATAATACTAAGGGAAAAAAAGAGATAATACGTAATCTTAATTTAGTTCTTTATCAAGGAGATAAGAAAATTAAGAGTATGGTTCAGTCATCACATTATAAAAATAGTGAAGGAATAATAGTTGCTTTTGGAAATGAGGGAACTTATACATTTATTTTGGAACCAGAATCAATTGTTAGGTATAATTTACAGTTTAATTTAAGAAAAGATACAGAATTAGAATTTGATACAATAAGAATTTCATACTATGATACTAAAGATAAATACTGTGAATATCTTTTTCTTGATGTACCAGACGGTTGGAGAACCAAAAACACGAAAATTGATGATGAATGGATAAAAATTAATAAATAAAATTCTGATTTTATATATAAGGACGATAAAGATGAAAAAAACAAAAGATATTGTAGTATCTAAAACACATATAAGATTTAAAAGATTTAGTAGAGAAATGAAGAATATCTGGTAAGAATATAATTATTTACAAAATTTAGTTCAGGAAGCAGACTTGAAATCGTTTATTCAGAACTCATTGCTGTCTAATGATGAGTTATTAGTAAGTAAAAAAAGAATGGCTGGAGATAAGGATAGGTTCTTAGAACATGGGAATTTGAAAACTCATTTTATTGATGCGATTAATTTATTTGAAGATTATATATGTGATATTGCTATAATAAATTATTCGTATAGACCAGAAAAAATGGGAGATGTACCATTAGATGCAAAAAAAAACATACAAATTAATTTATAAATATGATGATGTTTCGAGTGTTTTAGATAGAGTGATAGAAGAAAAGGTAAGAAGTATTTTCTATGGAAATCCTGTTGAGTTTTTTACTAAAGAAAAATGTAAACTTGAATGCAAAACTTATTTTGAAAATTATGATAATGAGATAAAAAATTTTTATACCGAAATTGTAGCAAGAAGAAATATAATAATTCATAATCAAAGTCGAGTTGATTCTAAGTTCATTAAAGAAGTTCCAACTACTTTGTATAAAAAAGGAAATAAAATAGTTTTGTCAGAGAATTACCTAAGAGGTACTATAGCATTGCTAATAGGTTTAGGTGCAGGGACAGCAAATTGTTTTATAAGTAATGTACTTGGGGAAACCATTGGAGGTAAATTAAAAGAAGGTTTGAACTCATTTGAACGTTCTAATAGAGAAGATTGGTTTTCACGATTATTAGAGAACTAATATGTATATTTCCAGAAGATACTATTATATAGTAAGATACTGCTAACTACAAAATGTATCCTAGTTAGTAGTACATAACAATCTATTTTTAAGAATGTTGATATATAAAGCTTTATGTGGTATGATTTTTTTCAAACAAAAGCAAAGTTCGTCTGACTGTATTGATAAATACAATCAATTATTACGTATTGAAGACCAATTAGGTGAAATTGCTGAATACAATGGTTTGAAATCTTTCTACAACTTAAAAAAACAAATAATTAACGATTAAATATAGCTTATTCTAATGGAATTAAAACTGTTCGGACTTAGAGCACCCTCTAGAAAACTGGAGGGTGCTTTTTTATGAACTAAATAATAACAAAATAATAAACACTTTTATATGATTTTGAATAACATAATTTGTCTTTATGTTATACTTTTTATAGGATTATTTAGTTTTGGAGGATGACATGGTAAACAGTAAAGAACACTTAAATCATTTGTTGGAAGAGTTAAGTCAAAAGAATAATAAAGATAAAAAATATATGATTCAATTTGAAATAGCGAATACAACGGATGAAACAATAAAATCAGTATTGCAAGAAATGCTTGCTGATTTAGAACAAGCAGAAAAAAAGAAGAAAATCCGATTATCAATTGTTGGGGTTTTGATAATTGTTATGGCTGGATTAGTATTTAGTATCAAAAAAAATGAAACTAAAAAAACAATACCATCATCTGATAGGGCAGTTGTTAACACTCAGAAAAGTACATCAATTGTCGCGTCAAAAGAATCAAAAACCACAACAGAATCAAGTTTAATTGATGAAAAACAATTAACAACAGATCAAATTAAACAATGGGTAGGTGCTGTATGGGAAAAACGTTTCGAAAATTTTCCTGACTTACAAGATTATCGTTTAACTATACGTAGTGATGAAAAGGATCGACTAGTGTACATTGATGTGTTGCCACCAGAAGATAAGCAAGTGGATAAGTATTGCGTGTTTAGGGTTAACGAAAATGGACAACTAGAAATATCTGGTTATTATTTAGGAAAAGGTGATGTCACTGGTTGGGAAGTGATATCAGATAAGTATATGGACACAACTAATGTTGAAGTAAAAAACAAAATATCGAAGCAAACTCAACAAATAACAACTAGTGAAGCAGAGACTTGGGTGAAAGATTATCTTTCTTCATCAGCCACTGAGCCAATAAATTTTGAAGACATTGGACTTCAGTCAGAAACGGATAATGAAGGGATGATTCGAGTATCTCTTTATACTTGGAATCTAGCACATACCTATAAAACATTATCTTCAGTTTTTCGTGTCACAAAAGATGGAAAATTAGAACAAGGATCACCATACTCAGAAAATGAATGGCATGTGGTGAGTGATGAATTTATAAGATGAATGTGCAGACAAAGATTAAGTTTTAGTTTTTGGGTGTAGCAATAATTAATTTAAATATTTTTTTAGTATAAAATGGATAGAACAATAAAAGTTAAAAGCAACAGTTTTTTATAGTCATTATAAAAAACTGTTGCTTTTTTGTCCGTAATAAATTGCTTTATTATAATATTTAGATTAAAAAGAAAGGGTTTTATAAATTAAAAGTACTTTAAAATATAAAATATCTATTTAAGTGTTATAATATATATATTAAATAATTATTTAATTTTTTATGAATTTTAATTAAGTTTTTTTATAACAAAAGAAACTTAATAGCACACTACGTAGTAGTTATTGTTCTAATTGGTCAAGGATACTAAGCGCACTTTTCTCATTTAGAAACATATGGGTAAAGAAGTTTCCTCTTAATGCGCCAATTAGAGCACCAGTTTTAAATTTATTATTATTAACACAGATTCTTTTTGGTATTTTGAATATTTGTTCAAGTGATAGACCAAATGTTTTATCATTTTCTAAATTTAGAATATTTCCGTACTCGTCAAAAGGTCTACCATAAGCGAATCCGCATGTTTGATTAAAAGAGTCACCAAAAAGTAAATGCTTATTTTGGTTCCATGAATCAACACTTGTGATAGAAGCAGGTGTTGCGACAGCAGTTAAAATGACATCGGATTTTTCTGCCGTAACTAATGTTTTTTGCAGTAAAGGCTCTAGTGCAAGAAGCTCTCTTGCTTGGTTGTTAATGATATAAAGAGGAGCTGTGAGCGTTAAATAATTTGCTTCAAATTTTGAAGCAGCTTTTTGAACTAATCTCATAGAACCAGCTAAAGAATGATATTTTCCTATCTCACCGACAAATTGTGTGAAAATCAAATTTTCGGTAATAGCAGGTTTAAATTGTTCAATAATTTGATAGATAGAATCACCCCAAGATAGAGAGACAATATTTGCTTGGATGATGTAATCTTCAATAATTTCAGCTGAAAATTTCCAAAAATAGTAATTGGAGTTTGTCAGATCTTCACTTTCTTTGAGGATGAAAAAAGAAGTATCAAACATAGAACCTAATAATCTCTCTAGTTCATAATTTCGCTCATAAGGGGCTTGTATGTTGATAGTAATGATTCCTTGCTCTTTGGCATCATTTAGATATTTTAATATTTTGTATCGACTTAATTCATATTTATTGGTCAGAGTTGTGATGGGAATATCTTCAATATAGTAGTCTTTTGCTAAATTAATCATGAGTTGATTGATATCATTTTTTTCCATAGTAAGGCTCCTCGACTTGTTATTTCTTTTATTATACCAAATTTTTTAAGTATATTCTTTCTAAAAAATGAAAATATATTACTATTTTTTTGAAAATATTAAAAAAATAAACAAAATCATTTACATTTTTTAAAAATAATAATAATTATTTACAATTTTTAAAATAAATTGTATAATGTGTTTATAAAAATATAAAAAGGAGCTGAGAATTTTGAATAATGAAATTCTAGAATTGCATCATGAACATATTGGTGTTTTAAGTATACAATCAGAGTTACCTGTAAAAAACGGCATTGATTTAGCTAAGGCTTATACACCGGGTGTGGCTGAACTGAGCAAACTCATTGAAAAGCATAATGAATTGGCTAGAGAATATACAATCAGTGGAAAGTTGGTTGCAGTCATTTCAGATGGTTCTGCTGTATTAGGTCTTGGAAATGTTGGGCCACAAGCTGGATTGCCTATTGTTGAAGGTAAATCTCTTTTATATAAAACGTTTGCTAATGTTGACGCTATTCCAATGGCAATTGATCAGGTAGAAATTGATGCATTTGTTGAAACAATCAAAAATATGTCTCATAGTTTTGCGGGAATACATTTAGAAGATATTCAAGCTCCAAGGTGTTTTGAAATAGAAGACAAGTTAAAGGAGCTATTAGATATACCTGTCTATCATGATGATCAAGAAGGAACAGCAATCGTTGTATTAGCTGGACTGATTAACGCGGCAAAAGTTAGTCACCGAAAATTATCTGATTTAAAGATTGTGTTAAATGGTGTTGGGGCATCAGGTGTTGCAACAGCTAAGTTACTTGCAGCAGCTGGCGTAACTCATGTGACATTAGTGGATAAAGAAGGGATCTTAACAAAATCATCAGCTCAATTGAACCCTTACCAGGAGCATTTATTATCATTATTTAACAAAAGAGAATCTGGTGATTTATCAGAGGCAATTGTGGATCAAGATGTATTTATTGGGTTATCAACGGGGAACCTTTTAACAAAAGAGATGATTCGTACGATGAATGATAATCCGATTATTTTTGCATTAGCTAACCCTGTTCCAGAGGTGACTCCTGAAGAAGCCAAGGAAGGAGGAGCAAAACTAATTGCGACTGGAAGTTCAGACTACCCTAATCAAGTGAATAATGTATTAGCCTTTCCAGGGTTATTTGCAGGACTTTTAGAAGCAAAAGCTAAATTTGTTGACGAAAAGCTACAATTACACGTTGCTAAGACATTAGCTGATTTAGTAGAAAATCCAACTGAGGATTATTTTATTCCAAATGTATTTGAAACAAGAGTTGTTCCAGCTGTTAAACAATCTGTCGTTAATTTTTTTAATTAAAAAGAGAAGAGGAATAAAAAATGGAAGAAAAAAAACAACAAACTTTTTTTGAAAAAGTGTCAAAATTAAAAATTGGATTTATCCCATTACCTATCTACCTCATTTTAGTTGTCGTTTATTTATTACTAACAGTGAATAAAATTATGCCAAATGACATGATGGGTGCCATTGGTGTTATGACATTATTTTCTTTTATCTTAGAAGAAGTTGGAAAGCATATCCCTATTTTAAACTCATTAGGGGGAAAAGTATTAGTTGTAACGTTCTTGCCATCATTTTTAGTATATAAATCTTGGCTTCCTGAATCATCTATTGAAACAGTGACAGCATTCATGAAAAATAATAACTTTTTATCTTTCTTTATCGCTTTATTAATCGTCGGTAGTATTTGTTCAATGAATCGTAAGACATTATTAAAGGCTAGTTCTAGAATTATTTTAATCTTGATTATTTGTGATGTTGTTGGTGCATTAGTTGGAACAGGTGTTGGTATGTTGCTAGGTTTGTCAGCATTTGAAGCATTTTTCTTTGTAGTAGCACCAATCATGGCTGGTGGAGTTGGTGAAGGAGCATTACCTTTATCAATTGGATACGCAGGACTTATTGCAACACAACAAGCAGATATTTTTGCTTCAATTTTACCATGTGTCATGTTAGGTAGTTTAGTGGCGGTTATTTTTGCCGGATTATTAAAAAAACTTGGTGAAAAACATCCAGAATTAACTGGTAATGGACAATTAATTGATGGTGATGATGAACACTTAGATAACTTAAAAGGTGGAAAAGTCGACGTTGATATTGAAAAAATGTTAGTCACAGGTGTCCTTGCTATTACATTATATCTATTGGGTGTTTGGGTTAATCATGTGATTCATTTACCAGCTCCAATTGTATTATTAGTCGCTGTTATGGGTGCTAAAATGTTAGGATGGATTCCAAAGGATATTGAAAATGGTGGACATTCACTTTACTCCCTCACTGTTAAAGGAATTACTCCTCCATTACTATTTGGTGTTGGGGTTGCGATGACTCCTTGGGGTTCTTTAGTTAAAGTCTTTACACATGTTCCTATGTTAATTACCATTTTTGCCACAGTTCTTTCAATTGTATTAACTGCTTACTTTGTTGGAAAAGCGTTAGGTATGTATCCTGTTGATACAGCTATTGCTGTTTCTTGTTGTAGTGGACAAGGTGGTACAGGAGCTTTAGCTATTTTAGCAGCAGGTGATCGTATGGAACTTATGCCATTTGCTCAAGTTTCAGTACGTTTAGGTGGGGCTATGATGGTAACAACCGCCATATTTTTAATGAGTTTATTCGTTTAGATAGTTAGTATAAGGAGAGATTATCATGAGTGATGAATTAAAAATTACGACTCTATTTTTAAAAGACAAAAAGACACGTCAACAGTGGGAAAGCCTGTTATATCACCATGATATCTTTTCTATTACGGATAAAGACGTTTTACTTCTTGATCAGACTTTTGGAATTTATGATAATCAAGGATTAATTGCGACAATTTCTATTGCATCAAATGTATTGAAATATTTAGTCATTGAAGAAAGGTATCGTGAAAACGGAAAGTTGTTTAATATGTTAGTCTCTCATGCTATTAACGCATTAGCTAGTCAGGGAATATTTCATGTATTAGTTTTTACAAAATTAGATTATGCTAAATCTTTTCAATATTTAGGTTTTTCTAACATTATGACGACTGAATATGGGGTTTTCTTAGAAAAAGGAGATCAATCGATTAATACCTTTTTATCACAACTCCCTTTGATAAAGGGCGATTATACGATTTCAGCAATAGTGATGAATGCCAATCCATTTACTAAGGGACATCTTTATCTGGTAGAAGAAGCATTGAAGAAAAGTGACTATGTTTATGTTTTTGTCGTAAGTGCCAATCAGTCACTATTTACGTCAGAAGAAAGATATCAGTTGGTGTGTCAAGGGGTTGAACATTTGGAACGCGCTGTTGTATGTCAAGGTGGGGAATATATGGTTAGTTTAGCTACTTTTCCTTCTTATTTTTTAAAAAATAAAGAAGAGGTGATTTCTTATCAAACACAGTTAGATGCCTTATTGTTTAAGGAGTATATCGCGAAAACCTTACATATTACTAAACGATTTTTAGGAGAAGAACCATTATCTGATACAACTAAGCGCTATAATAAAGCGTTGCTAACTTATTTGCCACCAGAAATAGAAGTAGAGATTATTCCAAGAAAAACGATTGATCATCATCAAGTTATCTCGGCAACAAAAGTTAGAGAGTGTATTCAATTTGGAGACTTAGAGTTAATTAAACAACTTGTCCCCATAACAACGTATCATTTTATTAGCGAACATTTAACCGAATTACAGAAACGATTAGACAATAATTAAAGAAAAGGAAGAGAATTATGGACATCAAAAAAACAGCGATTGCTGGAACACTTGAATCTAGTGATATTCAAATTATGGTATCAATTGGTGAAAATGGTATTGAACTTGATTTAGAAAGTCAGGTTATTGAACAATTTGGTAAACAAATTAAAGCCGTTATTTTAGAAACGTTTGACAAATATGGTATAAAAAATGCGACAGTTAAAGCAGTTGATAAAGGTGCGCTAGATTGTACCATTAAAGCACGTACAGAAGCAGCCATTCAACGTGCCATTGAAAAAGATCATGATCTAAATTGGGAGGCGCTAATCTAATGGAAAGATTAAGAAGAACAATGATGTTTGTGCCAGGAAATAATCCTAGCATGATTAAAGATGCAGGGATTTATGGAGCCGATTCAATTATGTTTGACTTAGAAGATGCTGTATCTATGACAGAAAAGGATGTTGCAAGATTACTTGTGTTTGAAGCGTTACAAACAGTCGATTATGGTGATACTGAATTAGTAGTTCGTATCAATGATTTACATTCAGAATTTGGTCGAGCAGATATTTTTGCTGTGGTGAAAGCCGGAGTAGATGTTATTAGACTTCCTAAAACAGAGACCGTAGAAGATATTGTTGAAGTAGAAAAAGTCATTGAAGAAGCAGAAAACTTTTTTGGTATTCCAGTGGGAACAACTAAAATGATGGCAGCAATTGAAGGAGCTAAAGGGGTATTAAATGCACCGGCTATTGCTGTTGCAAGCAATCGTCTAATTGGTATCGCAATTGGAGCAGAAGATTATGTGACAAATATGAAAACCAGACGTTATCCAGATGGAAAAGAGTTATTCTTTGCTCGTAGTATGATTTTACATGCAGCAAGAGCGGCTGGTATCGCCGCATTTGATACAGTGTATTCTGATGTTAATAATGAAGAAGGTTTATTAAATGAAGTGACATTGATTCATCAATTAGGCTTTGATGGCAAATCAGTTATTAATCCAAGACAAATTCCTGTTGTAAACAGTGTATATCAACCAACTGAAAAAGAAATTAAACATGCTAAAGATGTGGTTTATGCGATTGAAGAAGCGAAGAAAAAAGGTTCTGGTGTTATCTCGTTAAACGGTAAAATGATTGATAAACCAATTGTTGAACGTGCTGAACGTGTCATTATGCTAGCAAAAGCATCAGGACTTTTGGATGAAGGAGAGTTTTAAATGAAAAACAAAGTGAATCGTGACATACCAGATAAATTTTTAACAGATTATTCTGTTTTTGAAACAACTACAATTGATCATCAAAAAATTGATTATAAAGCCCCTACTGTCAAAGTCGTTTCTCAAAAAGATACAAAATTAGTTCATAGTATTAAAGAAGTCATTGAAAAAGTTGGATTAGAAAATGGTATGACCATTTCATTTCATCATCATTTTAGAGAAGGGGATTACGTCTTCAATCAAGTGATGTCTGTTATTAAAGAAATGGGATTTAAAGACTTAACTCTAGCGCCTAGTTCTTTAACTAATGTAATGAATGATATGGTTGTTGAGTGTATCAAATCAGGTGTCATTACACATATTACTTCTAGTGGTATGCGTGGATCATTAGGAGAGTTTATTTCTCATGGTGGATTGGATAATCCAGTTATTTTAAGATCACATGGTGGTCGTGCAAGAGCAGTTGAACAAGGTGAAATAAAAATAGATGTCGCCTTTTTAGGTGTACCAAATGCAGATGAATATGGAAATGCAAACGCGATTCATGGAAAAGCAGTCTTTGGTTCTCTAGGTTATGCGATGGTCGATGCAAAATATGCGGATAATGTAGTCTTGATTACGGATACATTAGTGCCATATCCATGTACACCAATCAGTATTCCACAAACACAAGTTGACTATGTTGTGGAAGTTGATGAAATTGGTAATCCTGAAAAAATTGGGGCTGGTGCGACACGTTTCACTAAAGATCCTAAGGAATTAAAAATTGCTCAACTCACTAATGATGTGATTACACAATCACCTTATTTTAAAAATGGCTTTTCTTTCCAAACAGGTACTGGTGGTGCAGCTTTAGCTGTTAGTCGTTACTTAAAGGAAAGTATGGAAAAAGAAAATATAAAAGCTTCTTTTGCTTTAGGTGGTATCACTAAACCAACAGTTGACTTATTAAGTGAAGGATTTATTGAAAAAGTGTTGGATGTGCAAGATTTTGATAAAGGTGCTGCTTTAGGGATGGCTGAGCATGAAAATCAACAAGAAATTGATGCATCATTTTATGCTGATCCCTTTAATAAAGGTGCTGTAGTTAATCAATTAGATATTGTCATTTTATCAGCGCTTGAAATTGATACAAAATTTAATGTAAATGTTATGACAGGTTCTGATGGTGTGTTAAGAGGAGCGATTGGTGGGCATCAAGATGCGGCTAATGCTAAATTAACAATTATCACAGCACCACTTGTTCGTGGAAGAATACCAACAGTTGTAAACGATGTGACAACGGTGATTACACCAGGAGATAGCATTGATATTTTAGTTACTGAGGTAGGGATTGCTATTAATCCTAAACGTGAAGATTTAAAAGAAATTTTTGCTAATTCTAAAGTTCCAGTGTTTACAATTGAAGAATTACAACAGCGTGCTGAAAAAATTGTCGGTGTTCCCGAAAATTTAGAATTTACTGATCGTGTTGTAGCACTCGTTGAATATCGTGATGGAACATTAATTGATATTGTAAAACAAATAAAAGAATAGGTGTGACTCTTAATGAAAAATGTATTTGAAAAAGGACAAGAAATATCTTTAATGGATGCGTTAGATAATCGAGAAGATCGCGTAGCTTTACAAAAAAAATTATTAGCGCGTCACCCTAAAAGTACATTAATTTCTTTAAAGATGAACATACCTGGACCAATTAAAACCAATGATGCTATTAATAAGGTATTTCACTCCGCGAGTAATATGCTTCAACACTATTTATTAGCCAGTAGTGTAACGTTACTTGCGGAAACCTATCGTGATCTACCAACCGGGCCAGAAGGGTACTTTGTTATTGAAATGAGTGGCATTGATGCAAAAAAATTATGTATTAAGTTAGAAAATAATTTTTCGTTAAGCTCTATGATTGATTTGGATGTTTATGTTACAGTTGGTAGCAGCATTCAGGATATTTCTAGACAATCATTAAGCCTCTCCCCCAGAAAGTGTTTTGTTTGTCAAAACGATGCTAAGGCTTGTGCTAGAAGTAAAAAACACACCCTAAAAGAAATTCAACGCGAGTTAGTGACGCTATACACTTATTATTATCTTTCTAATACTAAAAAAGCAGTATCTCAATGTGCTCAAAAAGCATTATTATATGAAGTGACGTGTACCCCAAAGCCTGGCTTGGTAGATGCGATTGATTCTGGGGCTCATGAAGACATGACTATTTATACTTTTATAAATAGTAGTTGTGCATTAACTCCATTTTTTGATTCTTTTTTTGAAGCAGGATTTTATTACTCTAAAGATCAACCATTAAGTGGATTATTTAATAAAATACGTCCAATCGGGATAGAAGCAGAAAAATCTATGAATGAAGCGACTCAACAAATAAATACGCATAAAGGTGCCATTTTTTCTTTAGGTGTATTGATAACTGCTTTAGGATATTCTTTTGCTCAATCTGGTAGTTTAGATTTAATTGATATTCAAGAAATCATAAAAGAGATGTTAAGGTATTTGATGGCTGATTTTGATGGATTGGAAAATAAAGATCCGAAAGATTTGACAATTGGAGAAAAGTTATTTTTAGATTACGGTATTTCAGGAATTCGAGGAGAAGCAAGCAGTGGTTATTCAATCGTATTTAATCACTCACTACCATATTTGGTTAATCAAACAACAGGTGATATTAATGATCGAATGATTGATACTTTATTGTATTTATTAAAATATTCTAAAGATACTAATCTTATAAAACGGGCAGGTACTGTGGAAATATTAGATGAAGCAAGACAAAGCGCAACGGATATTCTAGCTGCTGGTGGAGTAAAATCAAATCTAGGGAGACAATTATATCTTGATATGATTCGTGAGTATAAAGAAAGAAATTTAAGCATTGGTGGAACGGCTGATTTATTAATTATGACGTTATGTCTTTATTTTATCGAACAATTATCTTAAAAAAGCTACCTATAAAATGGGTAGTTTTTTTATTTTAGGAGGACATTAATTATAATCATAAGACTTAATGTGTTTATGACACTTATTATGTTGAAAATCAGGCATAAAAATAGGGAATAAAATGAAAATGTGGTACTATTTTACTAAAGTTACTTTTAGTAAGTAATAAAAGGGAGGAACCATTTGATGAAAAAAGTGTTAGGTTTAATTTTTCTGTTAACCATATTATCAGCTTGTTCAGATAAAGCAGAGAAAGAACAAGTAGTCACTTCTGACACGAGTACGATTGAAACAATTAGTTCTTCTACTTCTCAATCGGTTGAAGCAACAGAACAATCGTCAAGTCATGTTTTAAAGAAGTTTGAATCAGGAATATTACTTCAAGCTGTTGGGAATAATGACGTTAATCAAGTTAAAGAAATATTATCTGATTATGATTATATAGTCGACGAGCAAAATGAGAAAGGCGAAACACCTTTAGTCATAGCGACACATAACAATCAGGTGGAAATTGCAAAATTATTAATTGATGTAGGAGCGGATGTTAATAAACAGGATAACATTCAAGATAGTGCTTATTTGTATGCTGCAGCTCAAGGTAAGACAGAGATTTTAGCTTATATATTGGAAAATAGTACTCCAAATCAAGCGATTTATAATCGATTTGGCGGAAATGCTATTATTCCAGCTGCTGAAAAAGGACATTTAGAAAATGTTAAATTATTAATTGAAGATGGAAAGGTAGATATTAATCATCAAAATAATTCTGGCTATACTGCCTTAATAGAAGCTGTTGCTTTAAGAGATGGTTCAAAGGTTTATCAAAATATCGTGGCTGAATTACTAAAAGCTGGAGCGGATAAATCTCTAAGGGATTATTCAGGTCGTACAGCTGAAGATTATGCTAAGCAATTAGGATACACTTCAATCTTGAAGCAATTAGAGTAGTAACTACAAGTTATATGGGGGCGTGAAAGTTAGATAAAACTTAACTTTTCACGTCCTTTTTGTACTAGAGTTAGAATCTCTAATAGGAAATATCCCTTAATCGTCCCTTTTTTTTCTTAAAGAGTTTTATTTTTCATAAACAAATGATAGAATGTATAAGATGACCTTATTATGTAAGATGTCAATACTTCTAGGAGAATAAGGATGAGAGGGTAGGAAAAATTTCATGGCTAATTTTTTAAAACAATTAATCGAAAATGATAAAAAGGATTTAAAACGCTTGGGACATATGGCTGATAATATTGATAAATTGGCACCACAAATGTCAGAGCTAACAGATGACCAACTTAAAGCAAAAACAGAGGAATTTAAAGAACGTTATACAAAAGGTGAAACATTAGATGATTTACTTTTTGAAGCATTTGCAGTTGTTAGAGAAGCAGCTAAACGCGTTCTAGGATTATTTCCATATAAAGTGCAAATGATGGGTGGAATTGTACTACATGAAGGTGGCATTCCAGAGATGAAAACTGGTGAAGGTAAAACCTTGACTGCTACTATGCCAGTTTATCTAAATGCTTTATCAGGTGAAGGGGTACACGTTGTAACCGTCAATGAGTACTTATCAACACGTGATGCAAGTGAGATGGGTGAGTTATATAACTTTTTAGGTCTAACAGTTGGATTAAATATTAATTCAAAATCTTCGGATGAAAAACGTTTAGCTTACTCATGTGATATTACTTATTCAACAAATAATGAATTAGGGTTTGATTATTTAAGAGATAATATGGTTGTCTACAAAGAACAAATGGTTCAACGTCCATTAAATTTTGCTGTAGTGGATGAGGTCGATTCAATTTTAATTGATGAAGCTAGAACACCATTGATTATTTCTGGTCAAGCTGAAAAATCAACTGCTTATTATACAAGAGTTGATAATTTTATCAAAACATTAACTGAAGAAGAAGATTACAAAATTGATGTTCAATCAAAGACAATTAGTTTGACAGAACAAGGTATTACAAAAGCAGAAAAATATTTTGATGTCAACAACCTTTATGATATTGAAAATACGTCTTTAACACATTATGTAGATCAATCATTACGTGCTAACTATATTATGTTACGTGATATTGATTACGTCGTTCAAGAAGGTAAAGTATTAATCGTGGATCAATTTACTGGTCGTATCATGGATGGTCGTCGTTATTCAGATGGTCTTCATCAAGCAATCGAAGCCAAAGAAGGCGTAGACATCGAAGATGAAACAAAAACAATGGCAAATATTACATTCCAGAACTACTTCCGTATGTATAAAAAATTATCAGGTATGACTGGTACAGCGAAAACAGAAGAAGAAGAGTTTAGAGAAATTTATAACATGCAAGTTATTCAAATTCCGACAAACAAACCAATCATTCGTGATGATCGTGCGGATTTATTATACCCAACACTATCAAGTAAGTTCCATGCAGTAGTGAAAGATATTAAAGAGCGTCATGAAAAGGGCCAACCAGTATTAGTGGGGACAGTTGCCGTTGAAACCTCAGAGTTATTATCTGATCTACTGAATAAGGAAAAAGTACCGCATCAAATTTTAAATGCGAAAAATCATTTTAAAGAAGCCGAAATTATCATGAATGCTGGTCAAAAAGGTGCTGTGACGATTGCGACAAATATGGCTGGTCGTGGTACAGATATTCGTTTAGGCGCTGGTGTACGTGAAGTCGGTGGATTAGCTGTTATCGGGACTGAACGCCATGAATCTCGTCGTATTGATAATCAGTTACGTGGTCGTGCTGGTCGTCAAGGAGACCCAGGTATGTCACAATTCTATCTATCACTTGAAGATGATTTGATGAAACGTTTTGGTTCTGAAAGAATTAAAATGTTCTTAGATCGTATGAAGTTAGAAGAAGAAGATGCTGTCATTCAAAGTAAGATGTTATCTAAACAAGTAGAATCAGCTCAAAAACGTGTAGAAGGAAATAACTACGATACACGTAAGAACGTCTTGCAATATGATGACGTGATGCGTGAACAACGTGAAGTCATTTATAAACAACGTCGTGAAGTAATTATGTCAGAAGTCGATTTACAACCTGTTTTACTTGGAATGGTTGAAAGAACTGTGGATCGCTATGTTGATGGACACACTCAAGGTGAGAAAAAAGATTGGAACCTTGAAGGATTAGTAGACTTTGTTGGTTCAGCTATTACGCATGAAGATGCCATTAGTTTATCTGATTTTGAAGGTAAAACACCTGAGGAAATGAAAACATTCATTTACGACAAAGCAAAAGCGATCTATAATGAAAAAGCAGAAATTTTAAGTAGTGAAGAACAGTTATTAGAATTCCAAAAAGTGGTTATCTTAAGAGTAGTCGATACAAAATGGACAGACCATATTGATGCGATGGACCAATTAAGAGAATCTATTGGATTACGTGCTTATGGACAAAATAATCCATTGGTTGATTATCAAACTGAAGGATATGATATGTTTAATAATATGGTTGGTGCGATCGAATATGAAGTCACTCGCTTATTCATGAAATCTGAAATCAGACAAAATGTTCAACGTGAGCAAGTGGCTCAAGGTGATGCTGTTAAGCCAACTTTAGAGCAAGGACAAGTATCTAATGATGAGAAAAAACAACCGATTCGTGTTGACGAAAAAATTGGACGCAATGATTTATGTCCATGTGGCAGTGGCAAGAAATATAAAAATTGTCATGGTAAACCATCATAATAAATCAAGAAGCGACTTAGTTTAACTGAGTCGCTTCCCTTATTTAAAGAAAGGGAGATAATTAATGGAAATTAGCGATATAAAAAATGAATTAGGTAAAATTGAAACAAAAATAACAAATTTTAGGGGGTCTCTTTGACTTAGAGTCGCTAGAAGAACAAATTGCTGAAGGTGAATACGAAATGGCTACGCCTGGCTTTTGGGATGATAATGAATCTGCTCAGATAGTTATTGATAAAGTGAATCAATTAAAATCGCAATATGATACTTTTAAAAAAACTGAGGAAGCTTATGAGGAATTAGAAATCTTACTGGAAATGGCTGAAGAAGGTGATGAAGAGTCACAAAAAGAATTAGAAGAAAAGTTAGTAAAAACGATTCAAATTGTAGAAGAGTATGAATTAGCTCAACTACTTAATGGTGAGTATGATCAAAATAATGCTGTTTTAGAACTTCATCCTGGAGCAGGTGGAACAGAGTCACAAGATTGGGGAAGTATGCTTCTTAGAATGTATACTAGATGGGCTGAATCAAAGGGATTTCAAGTTGAAACAGTTGATTATCAAGCTGGAGATGAAGCAGGGATTAAAAGTGTCACACTCTTAATCAAAGGATACAATGCCTATGGTTATTTGAAGTCTGAAAAAGGCGTTCATCGATTGGTTCGTATTTCGCCATTTGATTCCAACTCGAGACGTCATACATCCTTTTGTTCAGTCGATGTGATGCCAGAGTTAACAAATGATATTAATATTGAGGTCAAACCAGATGATATTAAAGTTGACACATTCCGTGCTAGTGGAGCTGGTGGTCAGCATATTAATAAAACAGACTCAGCTGTCAGAATCACCCATATCCCAACAGGATTTGTGGTATCTAGTCAGGCTCAACGTTCTCAATTAAAAAATAGAGAGCAAGCGATGAGTATGTTAAAAGCAAAGTTATATCAATTAGAAATTGAAAAACAAGAACAAGAAGCAGCTGCGATTAAAGGCGAGCAGTTAGAAATAGGCTGGGGTTCACAAATACGATCTTATGTGTTTCATCCGTACTCGATGGTTAAAGACCATCGAACAAATTACGAAGTGGGAAATACTCAACCAGTAATGGATGGAGACTTAGATGGTTTTATTGACGCTTATTTAAGATGGAAATTGTAATACTTTATTTGACAGTTAATAAGTAATTGATATATATTTGTAATCAAATCCTAAAGAAGACATGTTATACTATATTCGGATTGATTATTATATATTAGTCAAAATAACAATAACAAGTTGGAGAGATAAACTTATGATAGAAATGAAGAAAGTAACAAAGAAATACTCCAATGGGACAACAGCGATTCGTAATTTATCCATTACAATTAATCAAGGTGAGTTTGTTTATGTCGTTGGCCCAAGTGGGGCAGGTAAATCAACTTTCATCAAATTAATGTACCGTGAAGAAGCCGCAACTAAAGGAACATTAAATGTTTGTGGATATGATTTATTAACAATAAAAAATCGCAATGTTCCTTATTTACGTCGTGAAATAGGTATTGTATTTCAAGATTACAAGCTTTTGGCACATAAAACAGTGTATGAAAATGTTGCTTATGCCATGCAAGTAATCGGAAAAAAACCACGTGAAATCAAACGTCGTGTACTAGAAGTACTTGACTTAGTTGGGTTAAAACATAAAGTTCGTGTTTTTCCTGATGAATTATCAGGTGGGGAACAACAACGTGTGGCAATTGCAAGAGCCATCGTGAACACACCAAAAGTACTTATCGCAGATGAACCAACAGGAAATTTAGACCCAGAAAATTCATGGGAAATTATGGAGCTATTAGAGCGAATTAATAATCAAGGAACAACTGTTGTTATGGCCACACATAATAGCACAATTGTAAATAAAATTCGTCATCGCGTATTAGCTATTGAAAATGGTCGCATTACAAGAGACCAAGATGAGGGGGATTATGGCTACGATGATTAGTAATTTTTTTAGACACATAGGTAGTGCATTGAAGAACTTAAAAAGAAACGGATGGATGACATTAGCGTCTATCAGTGCTGTAACCGTAACATTAACGCTTGTTGGAATTTTTCTAGGTGTTATTTTAAATGTTGCAAAAATTGCAGATGATATAAAAGATAATGTGGATGTCTCTGTTTTTATTGATATTGGAACACCTGAAAAGGAAGTAAAAGAATTAGGTGAAAAGTTAAAAGATATTGATGGGGTAAAAGATGTTACTTTTTCTAGTAAACAAAATGAATATAAAAAGTTAGTAGATAAGTTGGGGGATACATGGAAACTTTTCGGTGAAGATGAGAATCCATTGTATGATGTTTATGTCTTAACAGCTTCTAACGCAGAGGATATACCAGATATACAAAAGGCAGCATCTGACTTACCAAGTGTGCAAAAGGCCGATTACGGTGGACGAAATTCCGATAAGTTATTCAAGATTTCTAAAGATGTAAGATTATGGGGGACAATTGCAGCCGTCTTCTTACTAGGCGTAGCAGTATTCTTAATTTCTAACACAATTCGTATCACGATTATTTCAAGAAAACGTGAGATTCAAATTATGCGTCTTGTAGGAGCTAAAAATGGTTTTATTAAAGGACCATTCTTCTTAGAAGGAGCATTTATTGGCCTATTGGGATCGGTCATACCTGTTTTGCTTGTAACGTTTGCTTATCCAAGAGTATATGTTATTTTTACAAAGAGTATGATTGCTAATGCATCATATGATTTGATTGCTCCAGGTAATTTAATGTGGCAATTAAATACATTACTCATCGTCGTAGGTGTGGTGATTGGTTCCATGGGTTCTGTGATGTCTATGAGACGATTCTTAAAAATATAATATATAAGAAAGAAATAAGACAGTTGTCTTATTTCTTTTTTTATCTATTTTTTTACAGATGATACACCAGGTATGTTATAATTGAGAACAGAGAATATGAAGAAGGAGTGATGTAAATGACTGAAAATCAGATTGATAGTTTACAATTAGTCGTCATTACTGGAATGAGTGGTGCTGGTAAGACCGTTGCAGTACAAAGTTTTGAAGATATGGGATATTTTTGTATTGATAATTTACCACCAACATTAATTCCAAAGTTTTGGGAACTAATTAAAGAGTCAGGTAAAATCACTAAAATTGCATTAGTTATTGACTTAAGATCACGTGCATTTTTTGAAGAAATTCAAAGTATGCTAATTGAAATAGAAAATACTAAATTAGTGGATACCACTGTCATGTTTTTAGATGCCTCAGATCGAGAATTGGTTTCACGTTATAAAGAGACAAGGCGAGCTCATCCACTTGCAATGGATGGACTAGTTACAGAGGGAATTAAGAAAGAAAGAGCGTTACTTGAAGAATTAAAAGGAGAAGCGCAGTTAGTGATTGATACAACTGAACTAGCTCCTAGAGAATTAAGAGAACAAATCATGGAAAATTTTAAAAATCATGATACAGATACTTTCCGTGTCGAAATGGTTTCTTTTGGTTTTAAATATGGATTACCAATTGATGCAGATATTGTGATGGATGTAAGGTTTTTACCTAATCCACATTATATTGATGAATTGCGTCCATTAAATGGAAAAGACAAGCCAGTATATGATTATGTTATGAACTCTGACATGACGGAATCATTCTATCAGAAGTATGAAGATTTGATTTTAGATATTTTACCAGGCTATATAAAAGAAGGAAAAATGAGTTTGACTATCGCGATTGGTTGTACTGGAGGACAACATCGTTCAGTAGCATTGACTGAGAGACTAGGAAAAAAAATCTCTGAAGACTATAAAACAAATATTACCCACAGAGATATGATGAAACGTAAGGAATCAGTTAATCGTTCATGAAAACATATCGTATAAGGAAGCCTAAAATTGTTGTGATTGGTGGCGGAACTGGTTTGCCCGTTATTTTACATGGGCTTAGAGATCAAAGTGCTGATATTACAGCAATTGTAACAGTAGCAGATGATGGTGGGAGTAGTGGGCTTCTTCGTCAGAGTATTAATATGAGTCCTCCAGGAGATTTAAGAAATGTTTTAGTGGCGTTATCTGATATGCCACAAATGTATGAAGATATTTTTCAATATCGTTTTAAAAAAGAAGATAACTTTTTAGCTAATCATACGATTGGTAATTTGATTATTGCAGCAATGTCTGAAATGAAAAATAGTACTTATGAAGCAATCCAGTTATTAAGTAAGTTTATGCATGTGGATGGACATATTTATCCAGCAAGCGAGCAATCCATGACATTACATGCTAAATTTGTTGATGGGACAGGTGCAACAGGTGAAAGTACTATTGCCAAAGAACGAAAGAAAATTGATTATGTCTATGTGACCAATACAGCAGATGGCACGCCTGTTAAACCAGCTAGAAAGGTTATTTCAAGTATTCGCGATGCAGATATGATTGTTCTTGGACCTGGTAGTTTGTTTACTAGTATTTTACCTAATTTGATGATTAAAGAGCTAGGTGAAGCGGTTTGTAAATCAGAGGCTGAAGTAGTATATATTTGTAACATTATGACACAAAAAGGTGAGACTGAGCATTTTTCTGATGCCGATCATGTACGGGTATTGCATCATCATTTAGGAAAACAATTTATTGATACCGTATTGGTCAATACAGAGCCGATACCTGAAAATTACATTGATCCAACTGTTTATGATGAGTATTTATTACAAGTTAAACACGATTTTCAAGGCTTACGCGATGAAGGATGTCGTGTGATATCGACTGACTTTTTAGAGTTAAAAAATGGCGGAGTTTTCCATGATCGAACCAAAGTAGTTGAAGAGCTGTTTCGTTTGGTTTTTGGAGCAAAATATTAAAAGAATGGGGTGCTTAGAGTGTCTTTTGCATCGGATGTTAAAAAAGAACTGACTACTTTGGAAGTTCATAAAGAACATGCAAAGGCTGAATTGGCAGCTTTAATTCGAATGAATGGTTCTGTAACGTTAGCTAATAGACAATTTGTATTAAATGTTCAAACTGAAAATGCTGCAATAGCTAGACGTATCTATACACTATTAAAAGATCACTATGAAGTAAATAGTGAGTTGTTAGTGCGACGAAAAATGAAATTAAAAAAAAATAATGTTTATATCGTTCGTTTGAAACAAGGAACAAAAGAAATATTAAATGATTTAGAAATCATGGATGGCGTGATGTTTAATACCCATGTTTCAGATAGTATCATGGGGAATGAACAAAAAATGCGTTCTTATTTACGTGGTGCATTTCTAGCAGGTGGTTCAGTTAATAATCCTGAGACAAGTCGTTATCACTTAGAAATTTATTCAATGTATGAAGATCAGTGCGTTGATTTATGTGAAATGTTAAAATTTTATGGCTTAAATGGACGAGTGGTTGAAAGGCGTACAGGATTTATCACTTATCTCAAGGGTGCAGAAGAAATTGCCGATTTTTTAGTATTAGTTGGTGCAACGAACGCTATGTTAAAATTTGAAGATGTTCGAATTGTACGAGATTTACGTAATTCAGTTAACCGATTAATGAATTGTGAAAATGCCAATATGAATAAAACGGCAGATGCTGCAAAACGTCAAATTGAGAATATCCGTTTAATCAAAGAAACCGTTGGATTGGAGCAATTACCTGAAAAATTGAGGGAAGTCGCAGAAATACGTCTGGAAAATCCAGAAATCAGTTTGAAAGAACTTGGTGAAATGATTCCTTCTGGTCCAATAACAAAATCAGGTATTAATCATCGCATCCGAAAAATTAATGAATTTGCTAATAATTTAGCTCAAATAAAGTAAAAAATGTTAACTATTTACCTTATCTGTTAAAAAGAGTTGTTTGTTTAGCTGATAAGGTTTTTATGTATTTTCTCTCTAAATATCTTGATACAAGTATGGTATAATGTGAAAGTGACTATACCAAGATAGTTAAGTTAAAGGAGGGAAAACATGGAAATTGAAAAAACAAATCGAATGAATGCTTTATTTGAATTTTATTCAACTCTTTTAACAGAAAAGCAAATGAATTATATTGAACTTTATTATGCAGATGATTTTTCTTTAGGTGAAATAGCTGAGGAGTATGATGTGAGTCGTCAAGCTGTGTATGATAATATAAAGCGTACTGAAAAATTACTAGAAACTTATGAAAAAAAATTACATTTGTATTCAAATTATGTGGTTCGACAAGAGATGATTGATGAAATCAAATCATTGCTAAAAGAATCCTATCCAGAAACAGAAATGATTTATGATTTATTAGATAAAATTCAAGAAATAGAAGAAGAGTAGGGGTTTAAAAATATGGCTTTTGAAAGTTTAACAGATCGCTTACAAGTAGCGATGAGTAAATTAAAGAAAAAAGGGACGGTAAAAGAGGAAGACGTTAAAGATATGATGCGCGAGATTCGTCTTGCGTTACTTGAAGCCGACGTTAACTTACAGGTCGTTCGTGGCTTTGTCAAAAGTGTTGGAGAACGCGCAGTCGGTGTTGAAATTCTGGAATCGTTAAATCCAACCCAACAAATTGTTAAAGTAGTGGATGAGGAACTAACTAAAGTATTAGGTTCTGAGGCAGTTGGGTTAAATAAATCACCTAAGATACCGACAATTGTCATGATGGTCGGTTTACAAGGGGCTGGTAAAACAACCTTTACAGGTAAGATATCTAACTTTTTAAAACAAAATGAGAAAGCTAGACCATTATTGATTGCAGCCGACGTGTATCGTCCTGCGGCGGTGGATCAATTAAAAGTCATTGGTCAACAACTAGATATTCCAGTTTTTGATATGGGAACAGATGTTGATCCAGTTGAAATTGTTCGCCAGGGGTTAGAACAAGCTAAAGCAAATAAAAATGATTATGTGTTTATTGATACGGCAGGTCGTTTGCATATCGACGAAACTTTAATGGATGAGTTAAAACGTATTAAAGATTTTGCTCAACCTAATGATATTCTACTAACAGTTGATGCGATGACAGGTCAAGATGCTGTGACAGTAGCTCAAAGTTTTGATGAGCAACTAGATGTGACAGGGGTTGTCTTAACAAAACTTGATGGGGATACTCGTGGTGGTGCGGCACTTTCTATTCGCGCGATTACAGGAAAACCGATCAAATTTATTGGTACAGGTGAAAAATTAACGGATATTGAAGTATTCCATCCTGATAGAATGTCTAGTCGGATTCTTGGCATGGGAGACATGTTAACCTTAATTGAAAAAGCACAAAAAGAATATGACGAAGAAAAAGCAGAAGAATTAGCGCAAAAAATGCGTGAAAATAATTTTGATTTTAATGATTTTATCGAACAACTTGATCAAGTAATGGGTATGGGTCCATTAGAAGATTTGATTAAGATGATTCCAGGGATGAATAACATGCCAGGTCTTGACCAATTACAAGTTGATCCAAAAGATGTGGCTCGTAAAAAAGCGATTGTCTTCTCAATGACACCTGAGGAACGAGAAAATCCAGAATTATTAAATCCAAGTCGTAGAAGACGTATTGCAGCAGGTTCAGGTAATTCAGTTGTTGAAGTTAACCGTATGATTAAACAATTTAATGAATCTCGTAAAATGATGCAACAAATGTCTAAAGGAAACATGCCAGCTGGGCTTGAAAATATGATGGGTAGCGGTAGTGGTGTACAAGGTAAATTAGGTAAGATGGCTATGAATAGAATGATTAAGAAAAATAAAAAGAAAATGAAAAATAAAAACAAAAAGAAAAAGAAAAAATAAGAGAAGGCCATGAGCCTTCTTTTTTTATAAAACAATGTTGTCTTTTTTTTATTCTTATTATTGATTAAATCGTTTAATTAACATAATTTAATCTTATTTTATAGTAAAATCGACACAAGCTAGTTAGACTTGATATATCTTATTAATAAAAGGAGTTTTATTGGATGAAAGATGCGACTTTTTGGGCAAATGAAATTCAACAAAAAAAAATATCAGTAGAAGAATTATTAAACGAAACATATAATAAGGTTATCGAACATAGTGAATTAAACTGTTTCGTTGGATTCGATGAAGAAAGCTATCATCAACTATTACAGTCTTTAAAAACGTCTAATAAAGAAAGTCCATTTTATGGGGTACCTTTTCCATTAAAAAATATTGGTCAACAAAAAAAAGGATGGCTTAATACTGCTGGAGCTAAATTGATGACGGGTAATCAATCGTCATTAACTGATAATTACGTGAAACAGATAGAAGAAGCTGGATTCATTCCATTTGGTAAAACCAATGCACCAGAATTTGGATTTAAAAATGTGACGGATCCTTTAATCTATGGCGTAACAAAAAATGCTTGGAATAAAGATTATCATGCAGGGGGTAGTAGTGGTGGTGCCGCTTCAGCAATAGCTTCAGGTGTTATTCCATTAGCAGGCGCAAGTGATGGTGGTGGTTCTATTAGAATTCCAGCGAGTTTTTCTGGATTATTAGGATTAAAACCAAGTCGAGGAAATATTGTGACAGGGCCTGATGAGTGGCGTGCTTGGCAAGGTGCGTCTGTTAATTTTGTATTGGGCGTTTCAGTCAGAGATGCAAGAGCGATGTTAGAGATATTAAAACCGACACAACAAATTTCACCATTTTTAGCGCCACAGAATTTTTATAAACAGAAAAAAACATTAAAAATAGCTGTTTGCAATGACTCACCAGTTGGAAATAAGGTCTCACATGCAGCCAAACAATCAGTTGAGAAAGCTATTAAATTTTTAGTGAGTGAAGGACATGATGTGGTTGAAATTCCCTATCCGGTTAATGGAGATGAATTAATTCGAAGTTATTATACAATGAATGGTGGAGAAACATCTGCCATGATGACTTCATTCAAAACGCATTTGCAGCGAGAATTATCTATTGAGGATATGGAACACATGACATGGACATTATATCAGTATGGCGAAACATTATCAGCTTCAGACTATATTCAGAGCTTTTACGCGTGGGATAAAGCCACTCAAGTTATGGAAGAATTATTTGAGGAGTATGATTTGTTTTTATCACCATCAGCTACAACAACAGCTCCTAAAATAATAGAAGATTTACAAAGTAATCAAATTCGACAATCAATGAGGATGGCACATGAATTGACTAAAAAGGAATTAGCAGAATTAGTTTATGCGATGTTTGAAAAAAGCTTGCACATGACACCCTACACGCAGTTAGCTAATTTAACAGGTCAACCTGCGATTAATTTACCCATCTATGTAGCAGAAAATGGGTTACCAATTGGCGTTCAATTTATGGCTGCTAAAGGAAACGATAAATTACTCCTTGATGTAGCAGAAATATTCGAATACCATCAGCAATTTGTTTTGCCAATGTATTATAATCATTAAAAAAAACATGACTAAGAGGGAATTAAACCTCATTAGTCATGTTTATTTGTTTGTAAGGTTGTATTTCTAAAGCGTGTCCTTCATATAGTTGATGACGTTTTTCATCGGCGCTAATATTAAGAGCAATACCAACTAATATGGATAATGTCATTAAGTTAGATCCTCCGTAACTCATGAAAGGAAATGGCACACCAGTCATTGGCATAATACTTAAAATCCCACCTAGATTAACAAATAATTGAAGTAAAATTGCTGTGCTAATTCCAATACAAGCCAAAGAGTTAAAGGCATTAGTTGAACGAATCCCAATGGATAAAATTCTTAAAATTAGATAGAAAAGAATCATTAAAATGATAATACTGGCGATTAATCCGAGTTCTTCCATGGTGATAGAAAAAATAAAGTCCGTTTCAGCAACTGGTAAGAACCCTTTTTTCTGAATACTTTTTCCTAACCCTTTACCAAACCACCCACCATTGTAAATCGCAAAATATGAGTTTACTAATTGGAAACCATTATTTAACTTATCCTCGAACGGATTACTCATTACAGAAAAGCGTTTATATACATGGGAAAAACGCTCAGGTATTAGCATCCCCCCATTGAACATAACAATTTGCCAAACTAGCCCAATAAACAAGACAAGCCCACCAAAACTTAGAAAGGTGTATCCCGCAGGAATCCCACTTGAGAGAATCAATACAGCGAATAAGAAGAAAATGATGGCCGCACCACCAACATTTGGTTGAACTAACACTAACAAAATCATCCCACCAATGATGGCAGTCGGGACCATAACAGATTTGAAAAAATCTTGATTGATAGTTTCCTGTCGTTTTGAAAAAATAAACGCACAATAGAGAATAGTTGAAATCATAACAAATTCTGATGGTTGAAAACTAAAACTACCAATAGAAATCCACCTTTGTGCTCCACTTATTGTCTTTCCAAGACCCAAGACACTGGTGGCAACGAGTAAAATATATGTAAGACCAAGCATAATTTTTTGAAAAAGATCTGTTTGATAAACTTTTAATTTTGTTTTATAAATAATAGCAATTAAAATTAGCGAAATCACAAAGAAAATACCTTGCTTGGTTGCAATAGAAAAAATACTTTTTCCTTGTTGGTTGAGTTTATAAGAGCTAGCACTAAAAATCATGATGATACCAATAATATTTAGTACAATATATGGAATCAAAATTTTAAAATCTATAAATTGTAATTTTTTTCTCATGGAGAAATCCCCTTTATTAAGAATACATTTTTATATATACTAGACTAGTATAACAAAAAATAAGGCTAAAAAAAGATGATTTAACAAAAAATAATAATTTTATAAGGAATAGGAAGAGTTTAAAGTATCCCTATCTGAAGTATTAGAATAATGGTATTATAGTGGAGTTGATAGCTAAGGAGAGTGTATGATGAAAAAAAAGGTTGAAATGAATTCTTTTACTGCCATGGCAATTTTATCGATTTCATTTATTTTGACAAGTGGGGTGTCGATAAATGGTACGTTACCATTCATAAAAAAATCGCTTGAATTAACGCAAGTTAAAGCAGAGTTACTTAGTACCATTCCGAGTATTACAGTGATAATATTTATTCTATTATCTTCTGGTATCTCAAAAAAAATAGGAATGAAAAAAACAGTGGTGATTGGATTACTACTGGTTTGTCTAGGCGGAGTACTACCAAAGTTTACGCCAAATAGTTATATGATGATATTTATTGGACGGCTATTATTAGGAGCTGGATTTGGTATGTATAATGCGTTATCTGTCAGTTTTATAAATGGATTATATAGTGGAAGAAAACGTTCTGAATTGTTGGGGATTAGAAATGCGATCGAAGGGCTTGGTCAAATGGTTTTAACGTTTGTTGCGGGATTACTTATTACCATAAATTGGACTAATGCTTATCTCATCTATTTTTTAAGTTTGCCAATCGCGTTATTTTTCTACCACTATGTTCCAGAAGTTGAGATACAAACAGATAGAAAAAAAGCTTCTTTTTCATTAAGCAAGCCACTTGTTTTGACGGCTATTTTTGCCTCAAGTTTGGTGATGAATTCGATTGCAGTGGCTGTTAGATTTCCGTCATTAGCGATTGAGTTAAAAGGAGAAACGATTAATACTAGTTTATTTCTATCTATTATGCCGGCATTAGGGATTATTGCGGGATTTCTTTTTGAAAGAGTTATTCGATTATTTCATTTTAAAGTCATTTATGTTGCGTTAGGTATTAATATTTTATTTAATTTATTTGTCTATTTATCTGATTATTCGTTTATCTTACTACTTATCGGATTATTTATTTCAAGTGTTCCGGTGGCATGGATTTTACCTTATATTTTTAACCATATTGAACAAATTGCTAAAGGTGTAGATATCAATCAGTCGACATCGGTTATTTTTATTGGTTGTAATTTAGGTGTTTTGTTATCTCCAGTTTTGATGAGTCTATTAAATGGACTATTTGATACAACAGATTTAAAATTTCCTTTCCTATGTTTTGTGGTATTTTATCTAATAGTACTATTAGTGATTCGACTAAACCATGATAAGATTGAGAAATTCATGAATTAAAAATGAGAATTTATTCGCCTTAGCGTTTTATGATAAAAATAAGTCTATAATGGTTTTAGAAAATGATGAGGTGAAAGAAATGAAAAGAGTACTCGTTTTACACACAGGCGGAACGATTTCTATGACGCAAGAAGATGGTGTAGGGGTTAGCTTATCCAATAAACATCCACTAGGTGATAAATTTTTACCATTACCAAAAGACATAGAATTAGTTGTTGAAGAGGTATTTAATCTACCCTCGCCACATATTACTCCTAAAGAGATGTTATTATTAAAAGAGCGTATCGTAAAAGCCCAATCAGAAAATTTTGTGGGTGTTGTGATAACTCATGGAACCGATACGTTAGAAGAAACAGCTTATTTTTTGGAATTGACGTTGAAAAATAATTTAGCAATGGTATTAACAGGGGCAATGAGAAGTAGTAATGAAATAGGATCAGATGGCTTGTATAACTTTAGGCAGGCAATTATTACAGCTTCCCATGAATCAGCTCGTGATAAAGGTGTGTTGGTTGTGATGAATGATGAAATACATGAGGCACGATTTGTCACAAAAACCCATACAACAAGTGTCGATACCTTTCGTGCTCCAACTTTTGGACCAATCGGTATTTTATCCAAAAATAAACCTATTTTTTTAAAGGATGTTATCGAAGAAGAAGTTTATCCAGTGACAACAGTGGAAGGAACTATTCCTATTATTAAGGCTTATGCTGGTATGGATGGAACATTATTTGATCTATTAACAGAAAGAAGCATCGATGGGATTGTGATAGAAGCTCTTGGTGCTGGAAATTTACCTCCAGCTGTACTGCCTAGTTTGGAAAAAGTTTTACAAAAGAATATTCCTATAGCACTAGTTTCAAGATGTGCCAATGGCATAGCAGAAGATATATATAGTTATGTTGGTGGAGGGGTGGAACTAAAAAGTATGGGCGTGATGTTTGTTAGAGGTATTACTGGTCCTAAAGCACGATTGCGTCTATTAGTTGCATTAAATGCTAAACTCAATAAAGAAGAACTTAGACATTATATGACTGAAATTTAATTAAATAGACAAGATAAAAAACAGATAGAATGGGCTATCTGTTTTTTTATTTGATAGGTATCAATTTGATTATTATTATAACTAGCCTTATCTAGTTTTTATAAACGAATATGTATTTGTTGTTTGTCTCGTTTGATGGAATATTATTTAGTTTGTCCATTTATTAATTAATGAACTATTAACCCAATAGTTGGATTAAACATAGCTTATTTTGTGAATTTTGTTATAATAAAGTGTGTAAAAATGAATTGACTATAATGGAGGAGATGGCATTGGAAAAAGGAAAGGTTTCGGTAAAATTTATTAGTTTTTTATGTTTTATGTTAGTTTTTGGTATTCTTTCTCCAGCAATACCAGTATTTGCTGAAGAAACACAAGAAACGACTACAACTACAACGGAAAATGTAGAAACGCAGGAAAGTAATCAAAAAGAAACAAGTACATCTACAAAAAAAGAAGATCGAACAGATGATAGCGAATTGTCTACTGATGAGTCAGTAACCAATTCAGAAAGTAGCCAAGAAAAGAAAAATAAATCAACAGATTTTAATTTTAGTATTATGCATACCAATGATATGCATGGACGTATGCAATATGAAGATGGAAAAGTGATTGGTTTAGCTAAGCTCAAAACATTTAAAGATAGCAAAAATCCAACATTAATGCTTGATAGTGGGGATGCTATGCAAGGATTAGCCATTTCAAATTTTGGTAAAGGAATGGACATGGCACGTGCTATGAGCAATATTCCTTATGATGCTGTTGCAGTTGGAAATCATGAATTTGATTTTGGTTATGATCAAGCTGTGGCATATAAACAGATTTTGCCTATGGTATCTGCTAATGTTGAAAAAAATGGTAAAGAGTCATTTGAGCCCTATAAGATGATTGAAAAAGACGGGAAAAAATTTGCAGTGATAGGATTATCAACACCAGAGACAGCGTTTAAAACACATCCGGATAATGTTAAAAATGTGACATTTGATGAACCGATTCCTGTAGCTAAAAAAATGATGGAGCAATTGAAAGGTAAGGCAGATGTATTTGTCTTTTTGAGTCATCTTGGAGTAGATCAAACAACTCCGGCAGAGTGGCGTGGTGATACATTAGCAAAAAATTTATCTGAGGCATATCCTAAAGAAAAAATAGTGGTATTAGATGGTCATTCTCATACAGCTTTTCCTACTGGTCAAACATATGGGAATGTATTACTAGCACAAACTGGAAATTATTTAAATAATGTTGGGTTGATTAATATCAGTTATAAAGATGAAAATCCAACTTTTAAAGCAGAATTAATACCGGCATCAGAGTTTAAAGACATTAAAGAAGATGAAACGATAAAGAAAATAATTGATGAGACAAGACAAAAATTTGATGGCGAAATGAATCAAGTTGTTCTAGAAAATAATCCCGTTCAATTTGAAGGTCAAGGGGATAATGTTCGGACAAGAGAAACAAACTTAGGAAATATTATTGCTGATTCACTATATGATTATGGACAAACTGGATTTAAAAATGGACAAACAGACTTGGCTGTAATTAATGGTGGAGGAATTCGCACCAACATTAATAAAGGAAAAGTAACAAAAGGGGATATTTTAGCAGTTCTACCTTTTGGCAATACTATTTCTCAAATTGATGTGACAGGTAAAGAAATCAAAGAGATGTTTGAGTATTCCCTACGTTCTGAGGTTCAAAAAGATAAATCAACAGGTCAGGTTATGATAGATGAAACAACAAAACAGCCTATCTTAGGACGCAATGGTGGATTCTTACAAGTATCAGACTCTGTAAAAATTCATTATGATTCAACGAAACAAGGAGCAGGTAATAAACCTGAAGATAATCAAGCTGGACAACGTGTTTGGTCAATTAAAATTAAAAATAAAGCAACAGGAGAATTTGAACGTTTAGATGAATCTAAAACGTATAAATTAGCAACTAATGATTTCTTAGCAGCAGGTGGCGATGGTTATACTATGTTAGGTGGCTCTCGTGAAGAAGGACCATCATTAGATCAAGTGTTTACTGATTTTTTAAGTGATATTAGTGTAGATAAGAGTGAAAAAGTACTCCCAATTCGTTCTGCAAAATATGCTATTATGGATTATGAAAAAGCAATCCCTTATTCACGTATTATACCAAGTGAAACTAGTGAAGATACTATAGTGACAACTTTAGAAGAACTTGAAAAAACAATAACTGAGAGTAAAAAATTATCGGAATCTGATTATACAGTAAAGAGTTGGATAGCTTTTAGTGAAGAGTTAGTCAAAGCAGAAAAAGTATTAACAGATAAAGACGAATCAAAAGCAAAAGAAATCAATAGTGCCTTAGTAAAACAAAAAGAAGCATTGGTATCAATAAAAACATTAAAAGCTTTAGTAAAAGAAACAGATCGTTTAGAAGAAGCGGATTATACAGCTAATACTTGGCACGTATTAACTAAAGCTCTAACAGAGGCAAATAAGGTATTAACAGATGCCAAATCAAAAGAGATAGATATAACGGTAGATACTGTAAAAGAAGTTGAAGAAGCTCTTACAAAAGCTATAAAGAATTTAGCCAAAGCAACTGCTAATAATGCGGCTAAAAATAAACCAACAACAACAAATAGTTTACCAAAAACAGGTGAAAAAGTATTTAATTTTGTTAGTATTGGCCTAATTCTAACTGCAGTGGCTTCAGCTGCTTATGTTTTTAAAAATAAAGCATCTTAAATGAACAATTGATAAAAGCAAGGGACTAACTATCTCTTGCTTTTATTTTATGGATTCTAACTTGTTCATCATGATTTTTAAACCAACCAATGTTATACTACGATTAGTTACATGAAATTTTTCTAGAAAGGGAGTTTTAAGATGAATGAAGTGATTAATTTACAATTAAATCATAAGAGTGTTAGAAAGTTTAAGGATAAAAAATTACCCCAAGATATTGTGGATACATTGGTTGATGTTGCCAGACATACCGCAACAAGTAATTTTATGCAGTCATATAGTATAGTGTGTTTAACATCAAAAGAAAAGAAACAAAAGTTGGCTAACATTTGTAATCAACCTTATGTAGCTGAAGCAAGTCATGTGTTTATTTTTGTGGCTGATCAATATCGAAATAAACAAATTGCGACAGAAAATAATCAAGAGACCTCTGTTCTACATAATATGGATCGTTATATGGTTGCAATGACCGATGCTGTTTTAGCTGCGCAAAATGTAAATTTAGCTGCTGAGAGTTTAGATCTTGGTACTGTTTTTTTAGGAAGTATTTTAAATGATAATGAGGCAGTAAAAGAATTATTGGAATTACCAGAATTAACCTTTGCTGTTCTGGGATTAGCTATAGGATATAAAGATCAAGAGCCACAATTGAAACCACGTTTACCAAAAGAAATGATGTTTTTTGAAGAAAATTATCAAACGTTTGATAACTATATTGATAAATTAAAACAATACGATAATATCGTAACTGATTATTATGATTTGCGAGATGATAATAAGAGAATTGACTCATTTACTCATCAAATTACACAAGGGATGAATCGAAAACCTGAAAAACGATTGAGAGTAAAATTAGATATTGAAAAACAAGGATTTATGATTGACTAATTTATGATGGATAAAGGGAGGCAGTTGATTTGGGAAATATCACCGAGGCATATCGTAAAAATGAGGCAATTAAGCAAGGGCTAATTATTATTATTGCCGGTTTAGCTATAGCTGTTGGATTAAATATGTTTTTGATTCCCGCTGATGTTTTTTCAGTTGGAGTAAACGGTATATCACAATTAATTTCTGGTGTTCTAGCAAAAGGGTTTAATGTAAACATTGGGACAGGGATTTGGATTTTTATATTAAATATTCCGATTGCTATTTTAGGTTGGATAAAATTAGGTCGTTCGGCCACCATTCTAAGTTTATTAACTGTATTGTCAGTATCTGTGATGACCATCGTTATTCCTGTTGTACAAGTGACAGATAATCCTTTAATGAATGCAATCATTGGTGGGGTATTATCTGGGTTAGCTATTGGACTCACGATGAAATATGGATTTAGTACTGGTGGGATGGATATCGTCTCTTTAGTTTTATCAAAGACAACCGGTAGAACAGTGGGATCACTGATGTTTATTATCAATCTATTTATCATTGCAGCTGCTGGATTCTTATTTAGTTGGGAATCAGCATTATATACTATTATTTCAATTTTTTGTACAACGCAAGTAGTGGATAAAATCCATACAAGTCATCAAAAAGTGACCGCTTTTATTATGACAAATAGAACGGAAGAAGTTATTTTTTCTGTTCAACAATCAATTGTACGTGGAATGACTTTATTACCAGGAACTGGAGTATTTTCACGTAAAGATGTTTCAGTTATTATGATGGTTGTAACCCGATATGAATTATATGATTTAGAACAAGCAGTCTACAATGCAGATGATAAAGCTTTTATTAATATTATTCCAACTCAAACAGTTGTTGGTCAATTTTGGAGCGAAGATGATCAAAAGAAAATTAAAGCATCAAGAGTGGAGGGGTTATAAACCCCTCTCTTTTTTTATATTTAAAAACCTTATTATATCAATGTTTCACGTAATGATTAAATGCCAAAATAAAAATTTTATAAAAAAAAGCTTGCATTTTATAAAACCATTCCATATACTTTGATTATCAAATCATTTGATTATCAAACTATTTCACATTGCTTTTTCTTTTTTTTACCCATATACTTTGATTATCAAACAATTAAAGGAAGAGGCAAGTATATGGATGAGAAAATTACGATTGTCAATTCACAATTAGTTAAAGTATTTAATGACATTTTAACCATTGAAGAAACTGAACTAAAAAAGAGTGATTTTTCTGATTTATCAATTAAAGAAATGCATACCATAGAAGCCATTGGTATGGGTGGAAATAAAACAACAGGTGAAGTAGCAAAAGAATTGTCAATAACCGTCGGAACATTGACTGTTGCAATCAATAATTTGGTGAAAAAAGGTTATGTTGATCGTGTGAGAAGTGAAAGTGATCGCCGCATTGTTCGATTAAAATTAACAAATAGAGGTCGATTATTTTATCGCGTCCATCAGCATTTCCATAAAAAAATGGTTGAAGCAGTGCTAGAGGATATGTCTGAGGAAGAAAAAAAAGCATTGGTTAAAGGCCTTAGTAGCTTGCATCATTTTTTAAAAAAATATCATTAAGTAAGTAGGGAGTAAGTGATGCTATATCCTAAGATAACTAAAACAGCGAAAGCATTACCGAAAAAGAACGTCACGAATAAAGAGCTAGAAATATTTTTAGATACTAGTGATGAGTGGATTGAGCAACGAACAGGAATTAAAGAGCGACGTATTGCTGTAGAAGAAACGACAACTTCATTAAGTATTGAGGTAGCAAAACAATTAGTAAAAGATATTGATGCTAACTCAATTGATTTAATTATCGTTGCGACAATGTCAGCTGATATGTCAACGCCGTCTGTTGCGTGTCTAGTACAAGAGAGTATTGGGGCGTACCAAGCACTTTGTTTTGATATTAACGCTGCGTGCTCTGGATTTATTTATGCCTTATCCGTGGCAAATAACTATTTGTCAGGAGAACGTATACAACGTGCTCTTGTGATAGGAACAGATGTGATGAGTCGGCTAGTTGATTGGTCAGATAGACAAACAGCGATATTGTTTGGCGATGGATCAGGTGGTGTTTTAATAGAAAAAATATCTGATACACCTAGTTTTATAGGAGAATTGATCCAATCAGACGGTAGCAGATCAAGTGCTTTATATGGCCATAGTAATATAAGACAAAATCGTTTTAGTGATGTAACTGGACAGCTCTATTTGACAATGAATGGGAAACAAATTTTTGATTTTGCATTAAGGGATGTCTCGAAAAATATGGTGCAGATTTTAGAAACTAACAATACGACATCTGACGAGATTGATTTTGTATTAGCTCATCAAGCCAATTATCGTATTCTTTTAGCTCTTTCGAAAAAAACGAGAATTAAGAAGGAAAAATTTTTAACTAATGTGGCACAATTTGGTAACACGTCAGCTGCATCTATCCCTATTTTATTGGATGATGTGGTGAATAAAAAAATAGTGACACTATCTGGTAACTCATTGTGCCTATTAACAGGATATGGTGCAGGTCTTACTTGGGGAAGTCTATTAATTAAATTATAAATTTATTGGAGGAAACAACTATGACAACATTTGAGAAAATTCAGGAAATCATTGTGGATCAATTAGGGAAAGAGGAAGAGGAAGTACAATTAACAACAAACTTTAGAGAAGAATTAGATGCAGATAGTTTAGATTTATTCCAAATTTTAAATGATATTGAAGATGCATTTGAAGAGTATGATGTCAAGATTGAAACAGATGAAGGATTAACAACGGTTCAAGACTTAGTTAATTTCGTTGACAAACAAATTATTGCAAATAAATAAGATATAAATAGCATTGGCTGTTATTAGCCGATAGCTATTTTTTTAAAACCAAAAATGAGGTGAATCGATGAAACAATCGACAATTTGTCAACTTTTAGATATAGATTATCCCATCATTCAAGGGGCGATGGCTTGGGTGGCTGAAGAAAAATTAGCCAGTGCAGTTTCTAATGCAGGAGGTTTAGGACTGATTGCATCAGGCCATGCACCAAAAGAAGTAATTCAAGAAAAAATTCAAGCGGCGAGAACGCTAACTGATAAAACATTTGGGGTCAATATCATGTTAATGTCTCCATTTGTTGAAGATATTGTTGACTTAGTGATTGAAGAGCGAGTCAAAGTGATTACAACTGGGGCAGGTTCACCAGGTAAATACATGAAACGTTTTAAAGAAGCAGGGATTATCGTGATACCTGTTGTTGCGTCAGTGGCACAAGCCAAACGCATGGAAAAAGAAGGTGCAGATGCTGTCGTGGTGGAAGGTATGGAAGGTGGCGGACATATTGGAAAATCGACTACCATGACGTTAGTTCCACAAGTAGTAGATGCGGTTAGTATCCCAGTTATCGCTGCAGGGGGAATTGGGGATGGACGAGGCGTTGCAGCAGCATTAATGCTTGGAGCCAAAGCAGTTCAACTTGGAACTAGGTTTTTAGTATCAAAAGAATCCATTGCCCATGATAATTTTAAAACAAAAGTAGTGAAAGCAAAAGATATCGATACCGTTGTGACAGGAATGCTAACAGGTCATCCAGTTAGAGGACTTAGAAATAAATTGACTCAAACATTTGAAAAAGTAGAACGTTTTGAAGGTGGCAAAGAACAACCTGATTTTGATCGATTGGAAGATTTAGGTAAGGGTGCTTTAAAACGAGCAGTCATTGATGGGGATATAAAAAACAGTTCCATGATGGCCGGGCAAATTGCCGGTATGATTAAAACAGATGAACAAACATGTGATGAGATTATTCAGGAGCTTATAGCGGAAACACAAGATGTTTTAAAAAATCGTTATGCAGAATGGGTACTAGACAAGGAGTAATTTATGACAATAGGATTTATGTTTAGTGGTCAGGGTGGTCAATACATTGGTATGGGAAAAGAATTATATGATGAGTTTCCTATATTTAAAGAGTATGTTGAGCGTGCCAGTGATGCATTATCATTTAATATGGCTCAATTACTATTTGAAGAAAACAATCAACTTCACCTGACAAAATACACACAACCAGCAGTTTTAACGATGAGTTGTGCTACCTCAGCAGTTGTCAAACAAGAATATGGCATAACAGCTTCGATGGTAGCAGGTCTTAGTTTAGGTGAGTATAGTGCGTTAGTAGAAAATGAGGTGCTTTCTTTTTCTGATGCGGTGGCATTAGTATTTAAACGCGGAGATTTAATGGCGTCTGCTGTAAAAGAAGGTCAAGGAGCGATGAGTGCAGTGATTGAAGTGGACCGAGAAACAATTGAGAAGATTTGTCAGTCTATTACACAACCAAACCACATAGTGCTACCTGTGAATTATAATATGCCACAACAGATTGTAATAGCAGGAAATACATCGGCTGTAGCAGAAGCAGAAAAAAAGTTAAATGAGTCTGGCGCCAAAAAGATTGTTCGTCTTAATGTGAGTGGTCCGTTTCACACACCACTAATGACAGAGGCAGCAGAAGAATTTTTTGAAACGTTACAACAGGTAACTTTTTCTGATGCTATCGTTCCTCTTGTTACAAATGTTACGGGAGATGTACTACCTGATACAGCTGATATCAAAGAGAATTTGAAGCAACAAATGATGGCACCAGTTTATTGGGAAGAAACAGCTCATACGTTTAAACGAGAGTCAGTTGACAACTTAATCGAGTTAGGGACTGGGAAAACATTAAGTCATTTTATTCGAGCAAGTGAGAGTACGATAAACGTACAAAATATTGAAAATATAAAAACACTCAATCAACTAGGTAAAAAGTTGATGAAATGGGGGTATTAGATGTTTAAAGGAAAAACAGTCGTGATTACAGGAAGTTCACGAGGGATCGGAGGGCAACTAGCGATTCGTTTTGCAAAAGAAGGGGCAAATATTGTCTTAAATGCAAGAAAAGAAATATCTCAAGAACTGATTAAAAAAATTGAATCTTATCAAGTGGAAACACATGTTGTGATTGGGGATGTACAAAAATTTGACGAGGCTAAAAAATTAATTGATGAAGCACATAATCGATTTGGACGTGTGGATGTTTTAATTAATAATGCCGGAATAACAAGAGATACACTATTGATGAGAATGACGGAAGAGATGTTTGATGAGGTAGTTTCTGTTAACTTAAAAGGAACATTTAACACCATTCATCATGTGTCAAAATTAATGTTAAAACAACGGTTCGGCACCATTATTAATATGTCGAGTGTTATTGGAGAAATAGGTAATCCAGGACAAGCAAATTACGCAGCGAGTAAAGCAGGCGTTATCGGACTAACAAAGTCAACAGCTAAAGAATTGGCTGCTCGCGGTATCACGTGTAATGCGATTGCCCCAGGATTTATTGAAACAGATATGACGGATAGTTTATCTGAAAAAATAAAAGAAACAACGCTATCTCATATTCCGTTAAAACGATTAGGAAAAACAGATGATATTGCAGACACGGCACTATTTTTAGCTAATCAATCATACATCACTGGGCAAGTGATTAATGTTGATGGCGGTATGGTAATGAACGGTTAGGAGGAATTTCATGAAACGAGTAGTCGTGACAGGAATTGGTGCTGTGACACCGATTGGAAACACAGCACAAGAATTTTTGACAAATATTCAAGCAGGTAAAAATGGGGTTGCTCCTATTACAAAGTTTGATGCATCAGAAACAGGTATTCACGTTGCCGCTGAAGTAAAAGATTTTGATCCGACTCTTTATATGGAAAAAAAAGAAATCAAACGAATGGATATGTTTTCTGTTTACGGGATTTCAGCAGCTAAACAAGCAGTTGCTGATAGCAAGATTAATGTTGATGAGATTAACGCAGATCGATTTGGAGTAATGGTCAGCTCAGGAATTGGTGGCATGAAAACCATTGAAGATCAAGTCATTCGAATGCATACAAAAGGACCAAAACGAGTGGCACCATTTTTTGTTCCAATGGCAATTAGCAATATGGCAGCAGGAAATATTGCCATAAAAGTGGGAGCAAAGGGCATTTGTACGTCAATCGTTACTGCTTGTGCTTCTTCAACAAATGCAATTGGAGAGGCATTTAGAAACATCAAGCATGGTTATTCTGACATTATTTTAGCTGGAGGGGCAGAGGCAACGATTTGTGAAATAGGGATTTCTGGTTTTGCCGCATTGACCGCTTTATCAAATTCAGATAATCCAAAACGAGCGTCAATTCCTTTTGATAAAGAGCGAAATGGGTTTGTCATGGGAGAAGGTAGTGCTGTTTTAGTATTAGAAGAATTAGACCATGCGAAAAAACGAGGCGCTAAAATATACGGTGAAATAGTTGGATATGGATCGAATTGTGATGCTAATCATATCACCAGTCCAAGTAGTGATGGGTCTGGAGCTGGGAAATGCATGATGTTAGCGATGGAAGAAGCAGGGATTACACCAGAAGAGGTGAGTTATATCAATGCTCATGGAACAAGTACACCAACAAATGATGGGGCAGAAACCATGGCGATAAAATATGCCATGAAAGAATCTGCTTATACTACACCTGTATCAAGTACTAAAAGCATGGTGGGTCATTTATTAGGAGCAGCTGGTGCAGTGGAGGCTTTAGCTTGCTTGGGTGCATTAATGACTGACACTATTCCACCAACTATTGGGTTAGAAGAAGTAGATGAAGCGTGTGATTTAGATTACGTGCCAAACAAAAAACGTAACGTAGCTGTTAACTACACATTAAGTAACTCACTAGGTTTTGGTGGGCATAATGCTGTGATCGCGATGAAAAAATGGCGAGGTGAGTAGAATGGGGATTGAGTCTGTTAAAGAATTAGTGAGCCAATTTGAGCATAGTGACATTCGTGAAATGAATGTCGCTGTAGAAGGGTTATCTCTTTATTTGAGTAAAAATGAAGTCAATCATCCTAATGAAAATCAAATGTTATCCAAAGTATTGAAAGAAGAAACGATTGATAGTGTTGAAGAGATAAAATTAGTCTCAGAAAGAGAAAATACGACTGATATAGAAAATGAGTCATTAGATGGAAAAATTATCACCTCACCAATTGTTGGAGTGATTTACACGTCAAGTAAACCTGGAGCACCACCTTTTGTATCAGTCGGAGAAAGTGTATCTGTTGGCGATACTTTATGTATTATTGAAGCCATGAAAATTATGAATGATGTCGTGAGTGATACATCAGGAACTGTAACAGAAATATTTGTGGAAAATGAGCAAATTGTTGAGTTTGGTCAGCCACTATTTAGAATTTCTTAGGAGGAAGAATAAATGCAATTAAATGTACAAGAAATTATGGAAATTATTCCAAATCGTTACCCGATTATGATGGTTGATAAAGTGTTAGAATTAGAACCTGGAAAATACGTCAAAGCGGTTAAAAATGTGACGTATAATGAGCATTTTTTTCCCGGACACTTTCCTGGAGAACCAGTAATGCCTGGCGTATTGATTTTAGAGGCACTAGCACAAACTGGATCTATACCTTTATTAAAAAGTGAAGAATTTCAAGGGAAAACTGGGTACTTAGGAGGAATAGACAAAGTAAAATTCCGTCAAAAAGTTGTACCAGGTGATGTATTAATCATGGAAATGGAAATCATTAAGCAAAAAGGCAATATTGGCATAGGAAAAGCAACGGCAAAAGTTGAAGATAAAGTTGTTTGTCAAGCGTTGATGACCTTTATTATAGGAGCATAAAAGATGTTTGAAAAAGTACTAATAGCAAACCGTGGGGAAATCGCTGTTCGGATTATTCGTGCTTGTCAAGAACTTGAAATAAAAACAGTTGCCATTTATTCTGAAGCGGATAAAGAGGCTCTTCATGTGGCGTTAGCTGATGAAGCCATTTGTATTGGTTCAGCTAAAGCAACAGATTCTTATCTTAATATGCATAATATTTTAAGTGCTGCCGTTATAACAGGTGCTCAAGCCATTCATCCTGGATTTGGTTTTTTAGCAGAAAATAGTTTATTTGCAGAGATGTGTAAAGAATGTCAAATCACTTTTATCGGTCCAAAGGCGAAGACAATTGATGAGATGGGAAATAAAGTGAACGCAAGAAGACTGATGATTGAAGCACAAGTCCCTGTCATACCTGGTAGTAATGGTTCTATAGAATCAATAGAGGAAGCAAAAAAAATCGCCAAAAGAATTGGTTACCCTCTGATGCTAAAAGCCGCAGCAGGCGGTGGTGGAAAAGGGATTCGTAAAGTGATGAGTGAAGAGGAGTTAGCGACTCATTTTTCATCTGCCCAAAAAGAAGCGTTGGCAGCTTTTGGTAATGGCGACATGTATATTGAAAAAATTATTTATCCAGCCAAACACATTGAAGTTCAAATATTGGGTGATCATTTCGGACATGTGATTCATTTGGGAGAGCGAGATTGTTCACTTCAAAGAAATAATCAAAAAGTTTTAGAAGAAGCCCCTGCCTATTCCTTAACAGATCAATTGAGACAAGCAATAAGCAAAACGGCGATAAAAGCCGCGAAAGCTGTGAACTATCAAAATGCTGGAACCATTGAATTTTTAGTAGACGAACACAATGAGTTTTATTTTATGGAAATGAACACACGAATTCAAGTAGAACACCCTGTGACAGAAATGATTACAGGAGTAGATATTGTTAAATGGCAATTAAAAATCGCAGCGAATCAACCTTTACTACTAAAACAGAAAGATATTCAGTTGACAGGTCATGCTATTGAGTGCCGATTAAATGCAGAAAACCCAGCATTTCATTTTGCGCCATCACCTGGGAAGATATCAACCTTATTTTTACCTTCTGGAAGTTTAGGTTTAAGAGTGGATAGTGCGGTGTATCAAGGATATACGATTCCACCATTTTATGACTCTATGATTGCGAAAATTATTGTACATGGCAATACTCGTGAGGAAGCCATACTCAAAATGAATCGAGCTTTACTAGAATTGGTGGTAGAAGGTGTGACAACAAATCAGCTATTTCAAATTGATTTATTGACCCATCCTTCTGTTGTAAAAGGCGAGTATGATACCTCGTTTTTACAAACGACTTTTTTGCCAAATTGGTCTAGTGAGTAATATGCAAAAGGAGGATAAGTATGGGATTATTTAAAAAAAGAGATTATATACGAATCACTCCTTTTAAAAAAGAAACTAAATCGAGTGACAAACCTCATGTCCCTGATGGTGTGTGGGAAAAATGCCCAAATTGTTCTAAAGCACTTCATCAAAAAGAATTAGGACAAGAAAGAACTTGTCATCATTGTGGTTATTGTTTCAGATTAGATGCTTATAGTCGATTAAACATGATTTTAGATGAGGGAACATTTGAAGAGATGGATACAAACTTACCGTTTAAAAATCAAATTGATTTTCCCGGATACGAAGAAAAGTTAAAGCAAGCGAAAGAAAAAACTGGATTAGATGAAGCGGTTGTGACAGGAATGGGACAAATCGATCATCAAACAGTCATGATTGGTGTCATGGATAGTCGCTTTATTATGGGTAGTATGAGCCATGTTGTTGGAGAAAAAATCACTCGTTTGTTTGAAAAAGCGACAAAAGAAAAACAACCTGTTATCATTTTTACAGCGTCTGGTGGCGCTCGTATGCAAGAAGGAATTATGTCATTAATGCAAATGGCCAAAATTTCAGGTGCTGTTAAACGACATAGTGAAGAAGGGTTACTCTATATCACCGTGCTAACCGATCCTACGACGGGTGGGGTGACAGCAAGTTTTGCTATGCAAGGAGATATTATATTAGCTGAGCCACAAGCGTTGATTGGCTTTGCTGGTCGACGTGTCATTGAACAAACCATTCGTCAAACATTACCAGATGATTTTCAACGAGCTGAATTTTTATTAGAACATGGCTTTGTCGATAAAATTGTGAAACGACAACATCTCAAATCTGTGTTATCACAACTATTATATTTACATCAAGGTGGTGAAATGTGTGACTAAAAAAACAGCCAATGACATTGTTCAACTAGCACGAGATAGTAACCGAATAACCACACGAGAAATGATAGATGGATTAGTTGATAATTTTATAGAGTGTCATGGCGATCGTTACTATGGTGATGATAAAGCAGTGGTGGGTGGTATTGGCTTTATAGAATCTAGACCTGTTACGATTATTGGCATTCAAAAAGGGCAGACATTAGAAGAAAATGTTCAAACTAAATTTGGTTCACCAACACCTGAAGGATATAGAAAAGCATTAAGACTAATGAAACAAGCAGAGAAATTTAAGCGACCAGTTATAACGTTAGTCAATACACCTGGAGCTTTTTGTGGAATTGAAGCAGAAGAAAGAGGTGAAGGCGAAGCTATTGCCAAAAATCTATATGAAATGAGCCAACTCCAAGTGCCTATCCTGTCAATTTTAACAGGCGAAGGTGGTAGTGGTGGTGCATTAGCATTAGCTGTAGCAAATGATGTATGGATGATGGAGAATAGCATTTATTCGATTTTATCACCTGAAGGGTTTGCGTCAATACTTTGGAAAGACAGCAGTCGCGCTTTAGAAGCTGCTGAAATAATGAAATTAACTGCTCCTGATTTAAAGAAATTAGGAGTGATTGATAAAATAATAAAAGAAACAGATGAGATAGGTGATCTATCAAATGCTCAATTAATAGGTCAGTTAAAGCAAGAAATCTTAAAGCAACTTGATTATTATAAAACATGCTCCATTTCAGAACTACAAGATCAACGCTATGAACGATTTAGAAAATTTTAATAAGGGCATTAATCTAAGTCATTTACAAACATTCATTTCTCGGTTAATATAAAAGTGAGTTTATATTTAGGGGGTAAGACGAAGATGAGTGAGTCAAAATGGACAGATGAAGAATTAAGTGCGATACAAGAAGATATTATTGCTGCTCTTGAGACAGTTATTGACCCAGAGCTTGGGATAGATATTGTTAATTTAGGATTACTTTATGAAGTAAATTTAGAAGAAGACGGTTATTGTGAGATTAAAATGACCTTAACTACTATGGGATGTCCATTGGCAGATGTTATTACGGAACAAATTCACGAAGCGTTAAGTGATATAGATGAAATCAAAAAATTAGAAGTGAAATTAGTTTGGTACCCTGCCTGGACAACTGATAGAATGTCACGCTATGCTAGAATTTCTTTGGGAATAAGATAAGACTGATATAATAGTAGTTTGAAGGTGTTTTAACAGTAAAATTGGGTGATTTTGTAGATAAGTTAGAAGTCAAACAGAAAGTAGTTTTTGTAGTGGATTCTAATTAGAAAAGTTGTGATACCTCTTTGCCTTTTAAATTAAAAGGTTGGGAGGTCTTTTTGTATTTCTCAGACATTGTATTGTTTTAGTATCTATGAAAAATGGAGTCGGCAAATTATTATTGCTGTTTTTTAGTGTTCATAAAAAAACTATTGGTAATTAGAAACAAATTAAAGGGTATCAACTTAATTAAGTTGATATAGGCGTTCTATATCTATAAAAAGGATTGCTTATTAAAAAAAATATCTTAATAAGGCACGATATAAAAACTGATGATTCTATTAAAAATTACCATAAATATTAAAAATTTTTTCAGATAATTGACATATTCAAATAATAAACATAGTATAAAACTATGTTTAAAATTGAATAGAATTAGCGAGGTGTTATATGCAATTATTCGAGGGTATTTTAGTTATGTTATCAATGGTATTGATTTCGAATATCATAAGTCGATTTTTCCCTAATATTGCTATCCCTCTAATACAGGTTGTATTAGGATTTGGAGTAGCTCTACTATCATTTGTTCATTCGTTTGAACTTGAATCGGAATTATTTATGTTAGTTTTTTTAGCCCCTTTATTATTTAATGAAGGGCAGATGGTTGACAAAAAAGCTTTATGGAAAGAAAAAAAAGCAGTATTGACTTTATCTATTTTATTGGTATTTATTACGGTAGGTATTTTAGGGTATGTGATTCACTTACTTGTTCCACTAGCTCCATGGGCAGCATGTTTTGCCTTATCAGCAGCATTAGCACCTACAGACGCGGTAGCAGTTGGTGCTTTAGCAGAAAAAGTAAAAATTCCACATAGAATGTTGCATACACTAGAAGGGGAGTCTTTGATTAATGATGCATCTGGTCTTGTGTCATTTCAGTTTGCCTCAGCCGCACTTTTAACAGGTGTATTTTCATTAGTTGATGCTGAAGTGAGTTTCGTTCTGATTTCTCTAGGTGGCGTTTTGATTGGTGTGGTATCAGGATTATTAGGTTTGTGGTTTATACGCTGGATGAAATCACTTGGTATTGAAAATAATGTATCATACATTCTATTTGAATTACTTTTACCATTTATAGTTTTTCTAGTGGCAGAGACACTTGATGTGAATGGTATTTTAGCGGTCGTAAGTGCGGGGTTAATTTACTCATGGAATTACAAAAAAATAAATCCTGAAGTGGCTCAACTTAATATTTTGTCAAAAAGTACGTGGTCCATTTTTAGTTTTAGTTTAAATGGCTTGGTTTTTGTGTTATTAGGAACACAACTTCCTGAATTAGCTCATTATGTTTGGAAAAACAATCAAATTAACAACTGGACCATTTTAGGTTATGTTTTAATCGTTACAACTGTACTATTAGGGATTCGTTTTTTATGTGTTCTTATTTGTAATAACTTTGATGGATTTAAAGGAAAACGCGATATAAAAAAATCATTACTTTATACAGTCTCAGGTGTTCGTGGGACAATTACGTTAGTCAGTGCCCTTAGTTTACCAACTGTGTTAAGCACGGGCGAAACATTTATTGAGCGTGAACTATTGATTAGTATTGCAGCAGGGGTCATTATTGTGACACTTCTTCTAGCTAATTTTGCTATGCCATTATTAGCAGATAAAAAAGAAGAATCTATTGAAACCAATACAGAAATAGAAGTTCAAATATTACGTCGCGTTACTGAACAGCTCAAACGTAAACAAACAGAACAAAATACTCCAGCGATTCGTAAAGTGATTCAACTGTACAATGAGAGAATTGTATCATTAGTGAATCATGATGAGTTTAGTGAAAAAAATAAAGAGTTGATGGAATTGGTTTTAGTTTGGCAATTAAAAGATACATTAGAATTAGTTGAGTCTGGTGAAGTCAGTTTACAAATGGTTTTTAGACGGTTAGAAGTATTAGATAGACGCCTATTTCGATTAACTCATAAACCTGAGTATAGTAAAAATTCGTTTTACAAAAATATTATAGGAACACATTTGAAATTCTTAGGAACTCGCTTAACTAGTTTTGATAGAAAAAAAGAGTTAAAAATTAAATTAAAAGAAAGTAATCGAAATTATGTGATAGGTATGCTTAATCAATTAGATACAACTGAATTTCCACCTGAACTAATCGATTTTTATTTGACGCGATATGAGGATAGAGATCAAACATTGATTGATATGAGTGAAGATACACTGGATGAGTGGTTAGATTATGCGATACAATTAGAACGGGATTATATTCAGAAAGAATTTGAAAAAGGGAAAATGAATCGTCAAGAGTTAACTATTTATCGTGAAAACTTATCGGCGATTGAAAGTAGTATTCAATTTATTGCTTAGAGTTATAGAAATAAAAAACAGAATGTTAATATTAAACATTTTGTTTTTTTTATTGTTGTTAATTCTTCATTTATTAATCGCTAATATTTTATAATTTTATTATAATTGTTCAGTAGTTAAATGTTAAAATATATTTGATAGATGATTGTTCGTGATTAATAAAAGGAAGGCTGATAAATAATGAAAAAAGATTATCAAGGAACATCCAAAAAATTAAATCAAAATGTAGCACTAAAATTAGTTCAGGATCGATTGGAAAAAAATGGAAAGAAAATTACGATTAATTGTGCAAGTATTGAAGAAGCAGAAGATATATATATTGAGCTAGTTCAAAAACAGGCTATGAAATATGTTGACGGTGAGAATCATTATAGTTATTAAAAGAGACATCACCTTACTTTTTGAAAAGTAAGGTGATGTTTTTTCTACGCCTAATTTACATTATAGTATCGAGTTGTATTAGGTGTATCAAATAATATGTGCTACTATTTGTTTAGAAGGTAAAAATTTGATGAACCCAGATAATTTTTCAAGGGTTAAATTCCAGTGTGACTTTTTGATTATTTACCTTGTGACTTATTATATATATAAATGAACAATATTCATTTAATGTTTAGTATTTAAAGAAAAACTGAATCTTAAAAAATTATAGCTGTTATATGATTGTTTTTTAGCGGGGCAATAGCTAGTTAAATCATAGAAAAGAAAACTCTTTCTTGAAAAAAGAAAAAGATAAGAGTATAATTGGACTATACCAATGATGGAGGGATTTATTATGAAAATCATTAAAGTAAAAGACCAATTTGAAGGCGCAACAGTTGCTTTTGATATGATTAAAGATGGAATGGCTAATGGAAGTAAAACACTAGGTTTAGCAACAGGAAGTACTCCTGAGGCATTGTATAAAGAAATGGTAGAAAGTGATGTTGATTTTAGCAGTATGACATCTATTAATTTAGATGAGTATGTCGGACTTAAAGCCGATGATCCACAAAGCTATCATTATTTTATGAAAGAACATTTATTTAATGAAAAACCATTTAAAGAAACATTTTTACCAAACGGCATGGCAAAAAATGCGAAGGAAGAATGCAAGCGCTATGATGAAATTTTACAAGCACATCCAATTGATATTCAAATTTTAGGAATTGGAGAAAATGGACATATTGGATTTAATGAGCCAGGATCTTCTTTTGATGGTAAAACAAGTGAAGTTAATCTAACTGAATCAACGATTGAAGCAAATAGTCGAAACTTTTCTGATATTTCAGAAGTTCCAACAAAAGCTTATTCAATGGGAATTGGGTCTATTATGATGGCAGATAAAATTATTTTATTAGCTTATGGACCAAAAAAAGCTCAAGCTATTTATGAAACGGTTAAAGGACCTGTGTCTGAATTAGTTCCTGCAAGTGCTTTACAAGTTCATCCTGATGTGACTATTATTGTAGATGAAGAAGCGGCTAGTAAATTATAATTAGAAAAATCTGTTTTTTTAAAAGAGGAAAATCTTTGAAAAAACAGGTTTTTTTTGTAGAAATAGTTTATAATATTGGTTAGTCAATTTAATAAAGGGGAATCATTATGAAAGACTCTCAAGTAGTTTATGATTTTGTTAGTTTAGCGATTGAATCTGGTGGCTGGATGCGACTAGATCGAATTTATCTCCAAAATAAGATAGCTGAAATGATTGGGTGTGGAGAAATAGTCGATACCAGAAATCAAATTTCTAATCTTTCAACAGAGGAATTGTGTCACTCTCTAGTAAAAATTGCTAAGAAAAATAAGCCAGATAGTTATCAAACTGATAAAGATATTGAGCTTTTATCACAAAGTTTGATGGATACTTTAACACCACCACCATCTGTTGTGAACGCCATGTTTGCTAAAAAATTTGAAACCTCTGCAGTTGAGGCAACAAATTATTTTTATTGGTTGAATCAAGTTAATGGTTATCTAACAGGTGAAACACATGAAGATTATGATAGTGAGGAAGAAGGAATTTGTCCCATCTGTTTTTGTAATGAAGGAGTATTTGTTCATCACTCAGATTATTTAAAAAAGACTAGACGATTTATTCGGTTAAATTTATCTAATGACAGTTGGGGATATCAATTAAACCCAACAAAAAAAGAAATCGAAGAAGGAATATTTTTTACAGAGGCTCACACATATTTATTGATGAATAGTTATTTGTTGGATAGAATGACAGGAATAGTTGATTTATATCCACAATATGAATTACAATATTGTAGTGAAAATTCATTTAAAGGACATAGTTATTTGATTGGAAGACGACCACAAAAAAATAGAAAAATGACTTGTCATCAAACTTTGCCATTTTTTAAAGATTCTTTGCTATCTTATAACAGTTTAAAAAATAATGAGTTGGTTATTCAAGTAAAGAAAGCTAAGGATTTATGGCTGATTTTTAGTTATATTTTTTCTCTAACAGTTTCTTTAAAAAAAGGATTATTTAGTACAGATTTTACTTATGATTTATTAAAAATAGATACAGGCTATCAATTTATTATTACATTAAATGAAGAAGTTTTTGAAAAATCACGAGATAATTGGTTATGTACAATGGAAATATTAAGTAATGAATTGGAGGTTAAGTATTGAAAGAAGAAGTTTCTATAGGTAAAAAAATCGCATTATTTATTATTGGTATTTTTATTATTTTAGGTATGTTGATAGTGAGTGAGTTTCCTTCAGTATTGTTAACCCTGTTTCAACCTATTTTTAATAAAAAACAAAATGGTGTGAGTTTTATTTTGTTTATGTGTTGGTTAATTGTATTAGTTGGTGTTATATGGTTTATTTGGAGATACTATAAAAAAAAATCACATGATATTGATACAAGTGTTACAGGAAAAGACATATGGCGTGCGTTTAAAATCTTTTTATTAGGACGTGTGATAGCTATTGTTGGAACTGGTTTGATGCAACAATTTTATGGAACTGATTCAAGTGCTAATGATGAAGCGATTGCGGCATTATTTTCTCAAGATGAATCGATTTATTATGTGTTGATTATGACTATTACCATAGCTATTAAAGCTCCTATTCTAGAAGAATTAATTTTTCGTGGATTACCAACGACATTACTGTTTAAAAAAACGCCTGTCTGGGTTCCAATGATTATTACATCTTTAGTATTTTCAAGTGTTCATTTATCTTCAAATATTATTTCTTTCGGGATGTATGCCTCTTTAGGTGCTCTAATGTATTGGGCATATAGTTCACGTGGTCGAATTATTGATTCAATGTTAGTACACTTTATGAATAATATTTTGGGAGCTATTGCTCTATTATTGACTTACTTATTCGGTTTATCAATTTAAAATAGGTTAAATTAAAGAGAAAGCTTGATAATATAATTAGGTACAATATTGTTCTGAAAAATGGGATAATAATAAAAAACAAGTTTAGACTATAAATTTCCGATACTTTATTGGTAATTTATAGTCTAATTTAGTTTATATTAATTAATATGTATGTTAAAAAGAGCTCTATTTGAATTATAATAATTTTTATTTTTTCAGCATATTTTATTTGACATTCATATATACTATTTTTATTTAGTAGTAATTTATAGTTATTAATGACTTTATACATATCTTTTATTTAATTTTTCTATCTTTATTGTTTACCAAATATATTGGTGTTCGATATTAATATAGTTATATTTAAACATTATATTATTACAATTAGAAAAGGAGAATTATACGAAAAAATATAAACATCCTTTTTATATTCTTTTAGTAGGTATTTTGTTATTTTCTATTACTATAATGTGGCAAAAATCATTAGGAGTAGATAGTAAAACGACCGATTATTTTTGGGTAATATTAGTTGTTCAAATTATTAGTTTTTTAATGCTATTTTATTTTTGTTTTAAAATAATAATCATAAAATTAAAAAAGATAAATAAAAGAAAATGGATAGTATGAATAAGTTAAACTTTATAGTGTAGTGCCAAATTAAAAGTTATCAAGTAATTGTCAATTTGTTATCTAAATGTTCATATAATAGTTATTATCACACAGTTAAGTTCAATTATTTGAAAATAATACAACTTTTTTATAGAATTAATTTATAGATTGGAGGAATTAGATATGTCAAAAAAAATGTCAATTTCAACTGTAGTAAATAGTGGAGGTCGTGAAGGAGAAAGTAAATCTGTAACTGGATTTTTAGATTTAAAAACTAGCGGACAAAAAAAGGAAGGTTATACTAACCCAGAAGAATTATTTGCAGCCGGTATCTCTGCTTGTTTTAACGGTGCATTGGAATTTCCTTTGAAGCGTGATGGGTTAGCTGATCATCATCGTGAAATTAGAGCAGAAGTTACGTTACTTGGTGATTTACCTGATGAACACAGCTTACACCTTGAAGTTACATTAATTGGTAAAATAGAAGGTTTATCTAAAGATGATACAATGAAATATCTAAAAGAAACTGAAACTATTTGTCCTTATACAAAAGCGATTAAAGGAAATGTTAATATTACATTACTTGCAGAGTAATATTATGACGTTATTTCATATAGTGTTAACCCCTCGATTATTTTTAATATCGAGGGGTTTTTTATGTTGAGAGAGTTTAATTACCAATTGTGATGATGTTTTTTTCTTTTAACTCTGGCTATTTCAATTATTCCTAAAAAAACGCTAGCATATATACCTGAACTAATAAAATCTTTATTAATTAAATACTCAATTGGTATTCCAACTAGACTAGCGATACTTAAAATAAAAATGACATGCCAATATGGATGTTTTTTGCAAATTGTTTATAGTAATTTAACATAAAGTACTCCTATTCTATTTTTATTGTATATTTAAAGGTAATGATTTAACTTTTATGAAGCAAACTATAAAGTAAAAACATGTATCATCATATTACCTAAAAGATATCAATCATACTGAAAGTTTAATCTTTAAAAAAATGGACTTTATCAAAACAAGTAAGAAGACTCTTTTTCTTTTTTACTTATAAATAACACAAGAAGGGGGTCTTTTATGCTACAATGAAACAGAAAAATAGAAAAAGGATTGGTATAATTATGACAGTACTAGGTATTGATACATCAAATAAAGCGTTAGGTGTCGTACTTGGAGAAGAACAGAATCTCATCTCTTCTTATTACAGTCAAGCAAGTAAAAATCATAGTGAAACATTGATGCCAGCAATTGATTTTTGTGTTCGTGAAAGTCGGTTAGCACCGACAGATATCACTAAAATAATTGTGGCAAAAGGGCCAGGTTCCTATACAGGGTTAAGAATTGGTGTGACAACAGCTAAAACATTAAGTTGGAGCTTGAATGCCTCTTTATATGCTATATCTTCACTTGCTTGTTTAGCAAAAAATATTCAACCAACAACTAAATTAATTGTGCCATTTATGGATGCCAGGCGAGGCTTTTTATATACAGGAGCTTATAAATATGATGGATCTAAATTAATGAATGTTATTGAAGATCAATATATATCATTTGAAGAGTGGACTAAAATCTTACTAAGTTATGGAGAATCGATTGTTTTTATTGGAGAAGATTTTGGTAAATTACAAAGTTTATTTGAAACATTTTCCCTTGAAGCAGAAATCGAGTTAATTATTCAACCTTCTAATCCAGCTGTTATGTTGGAATTAGAATATCTTATGGAAGAAATAACAGATATCGATGTCTTTGTTCCAACTTATTTGAAAAAAGTTGAAGCAGAAGAAGAATGGTTAAAAAAACAGCATGGGAAAGTTGAAGCACAGTCTTACGTTGAACGTTTAAGTTAATCAATGAGGGGGGATGTTATGATTGAAGCAGATTTGGAATTTCAAATAGCCAAAATAACTGACATTATGGCGTTTCAGCAATTATTAAAAAATGTTTACGATGGAGAATCTCCTTGGAGTACGGCTATTTTGTGGATGGAACTAAGTAAAAAAAAGTATGGTCGGTACATCAAAGCACAATTAAATCATGAATTAGTCGGATTTGGTGGTATTCGGATAGAGTGTAATGATGCTCATGTTACGAATATTGCTGTATTGAAAGATTACCAATTACAAGGTATTGGAACGCAGATTCTGCATCAATTAAGAAAAGAAGCAGTTAAAATGAATTGTTTAACCATGAGTTTAGAAGTAAGAGCATCTAACCATCAAGCCATTTCAGTATATCGAGTATTTGGATTTAAACAAATTGGTGTGAAAGAAAATTATTATATTTCTTCGAATGAAGATGCAATTGAAATGTCTTTAAGACTCTAGGACGTGAGTTATGAATAATAAAAATTTTGCTAGACAGTTAAAAAAAATAAGTAATAATATTTTTGAACATGGCAGTCCATGGACTGAATCACAGTTTGAATCACAACTTATGCAAGCAAATACTGAAATCATTTACCATTTTGAAGATGACGAAATAATAGGGTACATCATTTGTCAAAGAGTATTGGATGAAGCTGAATTATTATTGATAGGTGTTATCCCTGGTTATAAACATCGAGGGATTGCAACACAATTATTGAAAGATATGTGTCAACGATTAAAACAGAAAAAAGTGTTACACTTATTTTTAGAAGTGAGAGTCAAAAATATAGAAGCAATTTCTTTTTATGATAAACACGGTTTTAAAGAGTTAGGAATACGAAAAAATTATTATAAACACCCAAATGATGATGCAAAAATAATGCAGTTAGAGATTTAGGAAGTGAAAAAATGGAAAAAAAAGAAATATATATTATTGCAATAGAAAGTAGTTGTGATGAAACAAGCGTTGCTGTTATTAAAAATGGCAATGATATTTTATCTAATATTGTTGCATCTCAAATCAATAGCCACAAGCGATTTGGTGGAGTGGTTCCAGAAGTCGCTAGTCGTCATCATGTAGAACAAATTATACAGTGTATGTCATTAGCTATAGATGAAGCTAATATCACAGTTTCTGATTTGTCGGCTGTTGCAGTAACTTATGGACCTGGATTAGTAGGGTCTTTATTGATTGGGATTACTGCAGCAAAATCATTTGCATGGGCAAATGATTTACCACTTATTCCCGTTAATCATATGGCTGGTCATATCTATGCAGCTCGCTTTGTGGAAGAGATGACATTTCCTTTAATGGCATTACTTGTAAGTGGTGGACACACTGAACTTGTGTATATGACTGAACATGGTGAATTTGAAGTCATTGGTGAAACACGAGATGATGCAGCAGGAGAAGCTTATGATAAAGTAGGTAGAGTATTAGGATTAACCTATCCTAGTGGAAAAGAAATTGACGAATTAGCTCACAAAGGTCAGGATAATTATCATTTCCCAAGAGGCATGATAAAAGAAGATAATTTTGATTTTAGTTTTAGTGGACTAAAAAGTTCAGTGATTAACCTGGTGCATAATGCCAAACAACGTGATGAAGTACTTTGTGATGTTGATTTAGCAGCAAGTTTTCAGAAAAGTGTGATTGATGTTTTAGTAGATAAAACTATAAGAGCTTGTAAAGTATATGATGTGAAGCAATTAATTGTCGCAGGTGGTGTCGCTGCTAACAAGGGACTTAGAGATACCTTGAAAATTGAATTGGCAAAAGAATTACCAAATGTGACACTAGTTGTGCCACCAATTAGTTTATGTGGAGATAACGCAGCAATGATTGGAGCAGCTGGATTTGTTGAGTATCAAAAACAGCATACCTCTGATTGGCATTTAAATGCTAAACCAAGTTTAACACTATAATTTATTAAGAGTAACAGGAAACTGTTACTCTTTTGCGTTAATAAGATAAGACATAATAAAGCATTAAAATTTAATGCTTTAACTTGAATTATCAATGAAATAAAGAGAAAATAGAGGTTGGATGAATTATATAAAGAATGAGGTAGACGTCATGAACAATCAGCCAATTGGTTTTTTGGATTCTGGTGTAGGAGGATTAACAGTTGTAAGAGAAGCATTAAAACAACTACCAAATGAGACACTGTATTACATTGGAGATACTGCTAGATGTCCATATGGACCACGTCCAGTTGAACAAATTAAAGAATTCACATGGGATATGGTTCACTTTTTATTAAATAAGAATGTCAAAATGATTGTGATTGCATGTAATACTGCAACTGCTGTCGCTTTGGAAGAAATTAAAGAGTCATTAGATATTCCTGTTGTAGGGGTGATTGTCCCAGGATCTCGAGCTGCTTTACGAGAAACGCATAATGGACGTATTGGTGTCATCGGAACGGTTGGAACGATAAATAGTGAAGAATATACCAAAGAAATAAAACGTAAGTCATTAAATGTTAATGTATTAGGGCTTGCTTGCCCAAAATTTGTTCCTATTGTAGAAAGTCATGAGTATCAATCAACTATCGCTAAAAAAGTTGTAGCTGAAACGTTGCAGTATTTTAAGACATCAAACATTGATACTTTAGTAATGGGATGTACTCACTACCCATTATTAAAACCATTTATTAAAGATGTCATGGGAGAAAAGGTTAAATTAATTGATTCAGGAGCTGAAACAATTACTGAAGTGAGTGTGTTACTTGATTATTATGAAATAGCAGCCTTACCAGATACATCATTAAAAGAGCACCAATTTTATACAACGGGGTCGGTTCGAAACTTTGAAAAAATCAGTTCTGATTGGTTGTCATTAGAGAACATAATAGTAGAACATGTAGATATTACACGTATGGGAGATTAGAGAATGAGACATGATAAACGAAAAAATAATGAAATGAGAAAAGTATCTTTTGTATTAGACTATTTAGATTATCCTGAAGGGTCAGTTTTAGTTAATTTTGGAAATACAAAAGTCATTGTTAACGCAACGATAGAAAACTCTGTTCCTCCATTTTTAAGAGAGACAGGAACAGGATGGGTAACGGCTGAATATAGTATGTTACCACGAGCAACGCATACTCGAAATAGACGGGAAAGTAGCAAGGGTAAATTAACAGGGCGTACTATGGAAATACAACGATTGATTGGTCGGTCACTACGTTCGGTGATTGATTTGAAAAAATTAGGTGAACGCTCGATTGTAATTGATTGCGATGTGATTCAAGCAGATGGAGGTACTAGAACAGCTAGTATTACGGGTGCATTTTTAGCCTTAAAAATGGCAGTGGATACTTTAGTAGAAAGCGGAGAATTAACAGAAAATCCAATTACATCTCACTTGGCTGCGATTAGTGTGGGGTTAAATCACTATGGAGAAGCAATCACAGATTTAGATTATGAAGAAGATTCAGCAGCTCAAGTTGATTGTAATGTTGTGATGACAGAAAAATTAGAATTAATTGAGATTCAAGGGACAGGTGAAGAGGCAACCTTTACAAGAGGAGAGTTGAATCAATTATTAGATTATGCTGAAAAAAGCGTGACAGAACTTATTCGCTTGCAAAAAAATGCGTTAGCGTTAAGAAATGTTGCAAAAAAACAAGAAGAACCTGTTTTGAAAAATCATTTATTAATTGCGACAAGAAATGAAGGAAAAGCAAAAGAGTTTGTTGAATTATTTAAATCAAGAGGATACGAGATTAAAACATTACTTGATTATCCAGAAATGGCAGATATTGAAGAAACAGGAAAAACATTTGAAGAAAATGCTCGACTAAAAGCAGAAGGAATTGCTAAAGAGTTAAATTGCTTGGTTTTAGCAGATGATTCTGGTTTGAAAGTAGATGCGTTGGGTGGGCAACCAGGCGTTTATTCAGCAAGATATGCAGGTGAGAGAAAAAGTGATGCAGCGAACAATGCTAAATTATTACATGAATTAACTGATATACCAATGGATGAACGTACAGCACAGTTTCATTGTACGCTAGTACTTGCTGAACCAGGGAAAGAAAGTTTGGTGGTATCCGGCGAATTATCAGGTATGATTGGTCGTATTCCACGTGGAAATAATGGATTTGGATATGATCCATTATTTATTATTCCAGAGACAGATAAAACATTAGCAGAAATGACGGCAGATGAAAAAAATAAGATTAGTCATCGAGCAAAGGCTTTACATGAATTGGATAAAAAAATAGATGCTTGGTTAGGAGAGAAAAGCAAATGAAATATTTAGTCGTTAGTGATAATCATGGTGTAGCATCTTATTTAGAAGATATAAAAGCAAAATGGTTAAATAATGTAGATTATTTTTTTCATTGTGGGGATTCAGAATTATCTCCTGAAGACGATATTTGGTCAACGTTTCATGTTGTGCGTGGAAATTGTGATTATTATCAGGAATACGATACGGTTGAAGTTGTAGAGACATCAGAAGATAGAGTGTTATTAACACATGGGCACTTATTTAACGTGAATATGACATTTGATAAACTACTTTATCAGGCTGAAGAAGTACAGGCAAACATCGTATTATATGGACATACACATCAGTTATTTGTGGACATGGTAGATGATATTTTATTGTTAAACCCAGGCAGTATTTCTCAACCACGGGGTAAGTATAGCTATTTAAAGACATATGCTATCATTACACATCAATCAGATGGTTATTTAGTGGAATATTATAATGAAAGACATGAATTACAAAAAGAATTAACCCATTTCTTTTTAATGGATTAATGATTAAAGGTGTATGGAGGAAATGATATGATTGGATCGACTGTAAAAAAATTATTGCTAGAAAATGAAGCAGATTTTTTAATATCTGCAGAAAATGTGGCAACACTAAATGAAATAAATTCACTCGAGCATGCTCTACTTGTTTTAACGAAAATAGGGTATTCTCGAGTACCAGTTTTAAATAAAGAAGAACAATTAGTAGGTTTAGTTTCTCTATCACAAGTAGTTGATCAAATGTTTGGAATGGAAGATTTTGAGCCACAAAATTTGTCTGGTAAAAAAGTATCTGATGTAATGGATACAAATATGTCACCTGCACAATTGCCGATAGATTTAGAAAAAACACTCCATTTATTAGTTGATAACAATTTTATTCCTGTCGTGGATGAAAACAATCAATTTATGGGGATTATTACGAGAAAAGAAATATTAAAAGCTGTTAATCATTTAGCACATGAATTAGAGACGGAATATAACGTGATGATGAAATAAGTAAGGGGGACATATATGGAACGTATTTCAGAAGATGAATTGATTCAAATTAGGAGAGAGTTACATCAGATACCAGAACTTGGCCTAGAAGAAGAAAAAACTTCAACCTATTTACTAGAAAACATACGTGCATTACCTCAAGATAGATTGATTATTAAAGTACAAGATACTGCTATTATAGTGACTGTTAAAGGAAATAATTCATCAAAAACACTTGCATGGCGTACAGATATCGATGCACTGCCAATATTAGAAAAAACGGACTTGCCATTTCAATCAACACATGAAGGTGTTATGCATGCATGCGGTCATGATTTCCATATGACCATTGCTTTAGGATTATTAAAAAATGTGGTGTATGCTGAATTAAAGAATGATGTTGTTTTCTTTTTTCAACCAGCTGAAGAAAATAAAAGTGGTGCTAAAATTTACACAGATAATCATTTTTTAGATGTGAAAATGATTGATGAGATTTACGGATTACATGTGAGTCCAACTTTACCAGTAGGAAGTGTTTCAACACGTGTAGGAACACTATTTGCTGGAGATTGTGGGTTTAGTGCCCGCTTTTACGGAAAAGAAAGTCATGCTGCATTACCTCATGAGGGAAATGATATGATTGTTGCTGTGTCATCGTTTATTCAACAAATTCAAACTATTGTGAGTCGAAATGTTAACCCAATGGACTCGGCTGTCATTACCTTCGGACAACTCAATGCTGGTGTTGCAAGTAATGTTTTACCTGGATATGCTGATTTAACTGGAACAATTCGAACATTAACACATGAGGTGACAGATTTAGTTGTTCAACGTGTAAAAGATATCGTAAAAGGTATTGAGGTTACTTATCAATGTAAAGTAGAAATTGATTTTAATCAACTTGGTTATGTTCCAGTAGTTAATGATAAAGACACCACAACAAAATTAATGGATTTTTTCAATGAACAACAAGATATGGTGGTTGAAATAGCAACCCCTTTAATGACAGCGGAAGATTTTGGTTATTTATTAAAGCAAATACCAGGGACGATGTTTTGGCTTGGAGTGGACAGCCAATATGGACTACACCATCCATCATTTAATCCCAATGAGTCTGCTTTAATAAAGGCAGTAACACTAATGACTGATTATTTTATATCGCAAGATTAATAAAGATAGAGCCTCCTACCTAATAGTAGAAGACTCTATCACTATGTTATATTTTAAGGTTAAGCGGTGTAGAAGGAAGTTTTATGCCTGCTTTTGTTAAAGCTTCAATATAAGCCGTCATCATTTGCGTTTTGACTCCAAATTGAGAGCCACTAATAGCATAAACAGTTGAACGAATGGCGAAATAACCATTACCTAAATCAACTAATCCAACAAGGTTAGGTTCAGAACGGATATCGGTTAAATTAATGATTTTTTCTTCATTAATTGATTTCATAATAGCCATTATTTGATCAATATCATCGGTTGGGTTGACTCTGATATCTACTACAACTAATTGATTGCCTCTAGATAAGTTACTAACAATAAGGATTTGGCGATTAGGTATATAGTTCATTGTCCCATTAAAACTTTTAATACGAGTAGTACGTAGTCCAATGTCATTAACAATTCCTTCGATATCATCAATTACAACATGATCACCTACATCTAATTGACGCTCATAAATAATAAAAAATCCTGTTAATACATCATTAATAAATCCTTGTGCTCCAAGACCAATAGCGATACCAGCAATTCCAGCCCCAGCTATTAATGATCCAACAGGGACACCTATAATGGTTAAAAATGAATAGATACCTATGAAAAATAAACTATACTGTACTGCATTTCGGGACAAGGTTCTTAACGTATGCATTCTATTTTCGCTAAAATTATCCTTCTTTTTATTATTATTCTTAAATGATTTATCAATCACTTTAAATAAGACTTTACGAATAATAGTCAGTAATAGTAAAACGATTAAAATTAAGATAGCCTTATTAATAACCGAAGCAATTATTTTATTCCAGTCAAGTTGATTCAAAAAACGATTGATCCCTCTCACATTTTTTGCAGCCTCATTTAGAACTTCCGGTGTCTGAGAACTTGTTGTTGTTTCTTGCAAACTAAACACTCCTTTCATATCAAGTATTACTTACTATAATAATGTATAAATTGTTGTGAAATCAAGTAGATAATGGTATTCTATTGTTAGTAATTTACAAGAGAGGCAGGAGATGTTTTATATGACAGGAACAGAAGTAGCCGCTATAATAGCTGCTGTAGCGTTTGCAGTATTAGTAGTAGTGCTAGTCATTTTTTTATTGCAATTAAATAAAAATATAACCAAATCAATGGAAAAAGTTAATGGAATTTTAGATGAAGCGGACAAAACCGTCACAGTTTTAACACAAGATGTTGATATACTGTTAAAACAAAGTGAAGATTTATTAGTCATTGGAAATGATTTACTATCTGATGTGACGCAAAAAGTAGAAACAATTGATCCCCTATTTCATGCGGTAGCTGATTTAAGTGAAAGCGTATCAGAATTAAACAGTTCAAGCAAAACAATATTATCAAAAGTAGGGGAAGCAAGTAAGACAGCAGCTACTGCAACAGTTGTGGGAAAGGCAGCACAGACAGCTTCTCATTTGTTTAAGAAAAATAAATAGAATGAATATTAGGAGGAAATAGTATGTCAAAAAAATCAAGTGGCTTTTTAGCAGGAGCAGTTATTGGGGGAGTAGCAGCAGCAACAGCAGCTCTTTTATTAGCACCAACTAGTGGAAAAAAACTGAGAAAAGATTTATTAGAACAATTAGATGATTTATCTGATGGTAAAGCAAGTGAATTAGTTGATTTAGCTCAAGAAAAAGGGGTTGAATTAGGAGAGTTAGCAAAAGAAAAAACAGCTGAATACCCTTGGGTAGGAGAACAGATTTCCCAATTGAAAGATGATTCTTCTGAGTTATTAGATAATTTTAAAAATCAAACACAAACATTGAGTGAAGGTTTTCAAACTAATTCTGATAAATTAAAGTCCACTGTAAAACCTATTGTAGAAGATGATATTGTGTTAAGTACTGATGATATTGCAGATGATGTAACTGAAGCAATTGAAGATAGACAAAAATAGTAGTTAAAGCAACGATGAGAACCTTTCATCGTTGCTTTTTTTGTTTCGTTTTATATATTAAAAAATTAGTGGATTATTATTAAAATATGAGCATGATATGGAAGAATTATAGATTATTATTAGTTTAGTGAATGATAAATTACATGATAATCATTTTATGTAAAGGTTAGAACAGTTTGTTATTTTAAGAAAAGCTCTGTGAATTTTTTAGTGAAAAAATGTCTCATAATTTTTAACTATGTTATAATGACTAAGTTAAAAAATTTTTTTAGGGAGTTTTTATGTTATGAAAAAGTTAAAAGTTCAAGATTTGATTTCTATAGGGGTATATGCAACAGTCTATTTTTTTACAGTATTTATTGCCACGATGTTGATGCGTTTTACCGTGCCGGTTTTTCATAGTTTGCTTGTTCCAAGTATGTCAGCACTTATTTCTGGCACAATATACCTTATTGTGGCAAATAAAATACCAAAATTTGGTGCAATTACTATTGTTGGGTCTGTTATGGCTGTTTTCTTTTTTGCCTTTGGATACTTTCCATTAGCGTTCTTACCGAGTTTTTTATTTCCTTTGTTAGCTGACTTTGTGCAAACTAAAACAAAAATAGCAGATAAATCCAAAATAATGTTGAGTTATACTATTTTTAGTTTTGGCTTGACTGGTCCTATTTTACCACTTTGGTTTATGAGAGATGCTTATATAGATTCTTTATTAGCTAAAGGGAAAGATATGACTTATGTTAATAGCGTTTTTGAGGGAGTTAGTACTGCTAGTTTTTTTGTATCAATGATACTAGTCGTGATTACAAGTTTTGTGGGACTTAAAATTGGGCAGATTATTTATAATAAACATTTTGCAAAATAAATAAGTTAGAGGTGGATTGGTTTTGAAAAATAATAGATATATTATATTTGATCCAAGAAGTAAATTAGTGACCGTTATTTTTGCTAGTTTAATCTTAATTTCACGAGCTAATCCATCAATGGAACTTATTTTTATGGTATTTATAACCTGTTTATTGTGTTTGAGTGGTTCGATAAAAAAAGCGATGGTAATATTTATGAGTTATATTGTGTTAGTTTTTCTCACAATACAGTTCTTTCATGAAATTACAGGAGTATTATCCGCTATAATCTCATTTATTTTAGTTGTCTATAAAAGTTTGCTTCCACCAGTTGCTGCAGGAATGTTTGCAACACAGAATACCTCTGTTGGTGAGTGGGTAGCTGCTATGAAAAAATGGCATATGCCGAACTTTTTAATTATTCCTTTTATTGTCATTTGTCGTTTTTTTCCGACACTACGTCATGATTTTAAATCAATTAGACAGGCTATGAAATTTAGAGGGATTTATTTATCTTTTTCTCAAGTGGTTAAACATCCTATTCAAACAATGGAATATTTTTTAGTTCCAATTTTAAAGCAAGTTGATTATACAGCCCAAGAATTATCTGCTACAGCACTTGTGCGTGGTTTGGGATATGAAGGCCAGCATACCAGTGTTATCTCGATTAAATTAAAGATTCAAGACTATTTACTACTGGCAAGTTTATTGGTATTGTTATTAATTGAGGGAGGTGTTATATTATGATTCATTTTGACCATGTTAACCTCTTAAGAGATGATAAAACTGTGTTAAAAGACATTCAGTTATCAATCAATACTGGTGAAGTAGTTGTATTAACTGGAGAAAGTGGCAGTGGGAAAAGCTCGCTTATTAGTCTACTAAATGGTTTAATCCCCGAATTGTACGAAGGTGAAGTAACAGGTGATGCGACTGTATTAGAAACAAGTTTACCACCATTAGATTTTAATCACTATGTAAAAGATATAGGGGTAGTATTTCAAAATCCTAAAACCCAGTTTTTTACTACTTCTGTTTTTAGTGAATTAGCTTTTTCAATGGAGAATTATGGAGTACCTGCTAATAAGATCGAGACTCGTATAGATGAAATTATGGAATTGTTCAATTTGAGAGGGTTGATAGGAAAAAAAGTAACGGAACTCTCAGGTGGACAAAAGCAGCGGATAGCCTTTGCATCAGCTTGTATGCTACCACATCGTTTATTTTTATTTGATGAACCGTCTAGCAATCTTGATTATTCAACAATCAAACAAATATCATCTTATTTATCTATTTTAAAGCAACAAGGGTGTACATTAATTATTGCAGAACACCGTCTATTTTATTTAACACATTTAGCAGATAGATATATCGTGTTAAGTAAAGGTAATATTTGCTATAATTTACCGTCTGAAGAATTTTATTCACTCTTTCCAACTATTCAGAAAGAGATGGGTTTGCGTACATTAAATGAGCCAAGTGAATTATTAATAAAGAACTGTTCTAAAGAAGTAATTCATTCTTCTAACCTTCATATAAAGGATCTTAATTTTCATTATAAGCATTCAAAGACCAACCTTAGCATAGATGAATTATCGATTGATACGTCACATATTATGGGATTAATCGGTGAGAATGGTTCTGGAAAAACAACTTTTGTTCAATTGTTAACAGGATTGTTATCTGAAAATGGTCAAAGATCCAAGTTTTTAATTGATGGTGTACAATTATCTGCTAAAGAACGCCTTAATCGTAGTTTTCTGGTTATGCAAGATGTGAATTTGCAATTATTTTTTGAAACTGTAGAAAAAGAGTTATTAGTGCAATCGAAGAGAAAAGAGTTGTTTGACGAAGTTGTTGAGGAATTAAGTTTAGTGCCTTTATTACAGTTGCACCCTCAAAATTTGTCTGGTGGTGAAAAACAACGTGTAGCTATAGCCAGTGCCATTTTATCTGGTAAAGATTGGATTATATTAGATGAGCCAACAAGTGGCTTAGACTATCGTCATATGGTTTCTGTTAGCCAATTATTGAAAAAAGTTCAGTCATATGGCTTATTTGTTTTAGTCATCAGTCATGATAATGAATTTTTAACCAAAACAACGTCACATATTTTACAAATGAAAGATGGTAAAATAGTGAGTTAATTTACAATTTTATTGTGGAAAGGAGTGTCTATCTTGTTAAGTATGACAGTATTTTTTTATGTCATTTTTGTTGGAGTTCCACTAGTCTGTTTTTTATATTGGAATTATTTTAGACCAACTAGTTTATGGAATGGCTTTTTCTTTTTAATATCTTCAGGAATGCTCTATCTATCGTTTATTCTATTATTGGAGAAAGTGAATCAAAATATTGCACTTATCTTTTTATTTCCGGCTATCTTAGTTATGTTATTTTTAAGTGTGTTAGGGCTAAGTGCTAGTATTGTTGGATTATTTTGGAACGAAAAAGTTTTATTAAAAAGAGAGGGACGCTCATTTAGTAATTTGGTTCCTTTGATTGTTGCTTTAGGTTTATTAGGTGTTCAGGTATTAATGTTACTTGTTACGTTTTATTCACGGAACATTTTTCTAACAACATTATTAGGTTTTTTTACTGCAACGTTATCCTATCTTATTTTTTTGTTTATTATGTATGGGACAACAGCTATTTTATATAATCATTTTCCCATTACCAAAAAAGTAGATTATATCATTATTTTAGGTGCTGGATTAATTGATGGTGAGCGTGTGACCCCTTTATTAGCGAGTCGAATTGATCGGGGAATAGCACTTTATGTTAGACAAAAAAGAAAATATGGACATGAACCAACGATTATTTTGTCTGGGGGTAAAGGTTCAGATGAAAAAATATCAGAAGCACAAGCGATGAAAGATTATTTGGATTCATTACCGGTCATTATAAAAACAGTTTATTTGGAAGAACAGTCAACAAATACGCAGGAAAATATTAAGTTCTCTGAAAAACTTGCTGGAGTAAGAGATGGCATTAGTGACTTTAAAGATAAACAGGTTGTGATTGCAACAAATAATTATCATTTATTACGTGCTGGAAAAATAGCAGCACGTTTGGGCGTACAGGCTAGAGGTGTTGGTTCTAAGACGAAATTGTATTATTTACCTACTGCTTTTATTCGTGAATATGTAGGATATTTAGTGATGACAAAACGAAAACATCTACTTTTCATAGGATTTTTCTTCGTTATTTCTTTATTACAGTTAATAATATATTTTATAGCGAACTAATCTATTGAATTAAGGTCACTTTTAGGAACAGTGTATTAAGATCACTCCTAAAGGGTGACCCTTTTTAATCTAATTGATTAAAGAGAAGGTTATTGAAATAAAAACTTGCAAGGGATAACTTTTTATCTTTAGTAAATTAAAGGACATAGTGCTATAATAAACATTACGAAAATAATGATGAGGTGACATGATGAATTGGAAGGAAACATATTCAACATGGAAACAATTTAGAGAGTTAGAAACAACTTTAAAAGATAATTTAAATCAATTAGAAAAAAATGAAAACGAATTACAGGAGGCGTTTTATGCTCCTTTAGAGTTTGGTACTGCTGGTATGAGAGGAATATTAGGAGCTGGTATTAATCGTATGAACATTTATACTGTTCGACAAGCAGCGAACGGTTTAGCTTTATTTATTGGTACAGTAGGTGAAGATGCAAAAACAAGAGGAGTGGCAATTGCTTATGATTCAAGACATCAATCTCCTGAATTTGCGATGGAATCAGCTAAGACCTTAGCCAGTCATGGTATCAAATCTTATGTTTTTGATAGTTTAAGACCAACGCCTGAGTTATCATTTGCTGTACGTCATTTTGGCTGTGTAGCTGGAATTATGATTACTGCCAGTCATAATCCTGCCAATTACAATGGATTTAAAGTGTATGGTGAAGACGGGGCTCAAATGCCACCACAAGATGCTGATAAAGTGACTGAATTTGTTAGTAGTGTGGAAAATCCACTTGAAATAGAAATTATTGATGATAGCCAGTCAGATGATTTTATCACTATAATTGGTAAAGAAGTAGACGATAGTTATTTAAAAGACATATTAACGGTTACGATTGATGATGAATTAATTAAAAGAAGTGGTTCAAAATTAAATATGGTGTTTACGCCTCTTCACGGAACTGGGAAAATGTTAGGGGAGCGTGCATTATCACAAATTGGCTTTACAAATGTATCATTAGTAGAAGAACAAGCGATTGCGGATCCAAATTTTACTACTGTAACATCTCCTAACCCAGAAGAATTATCTGCTTTTGAATATGCTATTCGTTTGGGTGAAGAATTATCAGCTGACTTATTAGTGGCCACTGATCCAGATGCGGATCGATTGGGAGCAGCAGTAAAACTGCCAAATGGCGAGTATCGTGTCTTGACTGGAAACCAGCTAGCAAGTTTAATGGTTCATTATATTTTAACCAAAAAAAGTGAGAAACAGAATTTACCTAAAAATGGCTTAGTCTTAAAATCAATTGTTTCGAGTGAATTACCAACACGTATTTGTGAGAAATATCAAGTAGAGATGAAAAATGTTTTAACTGGATTTAAATTTATTGCTGAACAAATTAAAGACGTTCAAGAGAAGCAAACAAATGAATTTTTATTTGGTTTTGAAGAAAGTTATGGTTATTTAGTCAAACCATTTGTTCGTGATAAAGATGCGATTCAAGCATTGGTTTTATTAGCAGAGATGGCTACTTACTACATGGAAAAAAATCAAACGTTATATGATGCTTTATTAGAAATCTACAAAGAATTTGGTTATTTTAAGGAAAAAACCATTTCAGTGACTAAATCAGGGATGGAAGGATTGAAAGAAATTACTCGTTTGATGCAAGACATTCGAAATAACTTACCAACCTCATTTGGTGGGATTAAAGTAAACTTCACTGAAGATTATTCTGTTGGTAAAAGAATGCTTTCTGATGGTAAAATAGAATTGCTAGATTTACCAAATGCTAATGTTCTAAAATTCTTTTTAGAAGATGGTAGTTGGATTGCTATTCGACCTTCTGGAACGGAACCAAAAATTAAGTTTTATATTGGTGCTGTCGATGAAACGCAAGAAGATGTTGACAATAAAATGGAGAGATTTGGTAAAGAGCTAGCAAAATATCGTGATTAAGGGGGAGTTATCTATATGAAAGAATTAAATCCTCAAACGATTCAACAAACAAGTCGTTTTTTTAAAACGATAGGAGATCCAACCCGATTAAAGATACTGGTTGCGTTATCTGAAAAAGAGATGAATGTCTCAAGTATTACTGAATTTTTAGATATGGAACAATCTGCTGTTTCTCATCAATTAAAATTGTTACGAGAAAATCATTTGGTGAAATCGCGTAAAGAGGGAAAAAGTGTGGTGTATTGTTTGGATGATAAACATGTGAAAAGTATCTTATCACAAACATTTGACCATATGAACCACATAAACCATGACTAAATTGATAAGCCTTAAAGGTTGATTGCTTTAAGGCTTATTTTTTATGTGTAGCAATTAGCGTTATGTTTCTTTGCTCAATACAGTGATTAAATTCTATTTATTGGATAATTGAAAACAGTGTAAAGTTATGTTATACTAGCTTAGTTAATAAATAAGGGGGCGTTACGGATTCGACAGGCATAGTTTGAGCTTGAATTGCGCTTCGTAGGTTACGTCTACGTTAAAACGTTACAGTTAAATATAACTGCTAAAAACGAAAACAATACTTTTGCCTTAGCTGCCTAAAAACAGCGGGTAAAGATCCTCTTGGCATCGCCCATGTGCTCAAGTAAGGGTCTCAAATTGAGTGGGATACGCTAAATTTTTCCGTCTGTAAAATTTAGAAGAGATCATCAGACTAGCGAAAGTTACGGCCAGTTGCTCGGCAGAGACTTGAGCGAAATTTAAATAGAGTAACTATGAGCGTAGATATTTAGGTGGCAATGTGTTTGGACGCGGGTTCGACTCCCGCCGCCTCCATTCCAATTATAAGATAAGACTGTTTAAACCTTTATGTATCAATGATATGTCAGAGTTTAGCAGTCTTATTTTTTGCTTCTTTTTTATAAAAAACTCCTTTTTTAAAAGTGTGCTATAATAAAAGAAGAAGGGATTGATTTAATTTGTCTAAAGGATTAGTTTCTATAGGTTCGATTATTGATTACCCTACCGTTCATGAGAAACATGTTATTGGTAAAGTAGAATTGATTTTAAAAAATACCATTGTTGTGAGGGATAGGTTTGAGGATACTCATCTCGTTCTGATTAAAACACTAGAAGAAGATGGCGTGACAGTAGATGATGAAACCTATGTGTACAAGAATAGGTATAGTCGAAGTTAAGCTAGTTAAACCACTTAGAATAGTGGTTTTTATTTTTGCTTTTTTATAGAGAAAATAACATTTGTCTCTCTTTTTATGCAATAAAATAAGCATTTACCATTAATAGTCATTAAAAGGTAAATGCTCTTCAGTACGAACTGGTGTCATCCATTAGGTCGTTACTCCTTATGCAATTTTTTGTAATTCATGTACTGCGTTTTGAATAGTAGTACCAGTAGCCATTTTAGTTTCATCATCTTTTAGAAAAACGATAAATAAGTTTAACTCAGTATCTAAAGTTACACGGTACTCTATTGTAGTGTTATTGAATGTCATATAGCATTCTCCTTTCTTAATCGTAACGAAAGGCAACTAAAACGTTCATAACGAAATTCCATTTATAAGTATATCATTTAAAAAGTATCATTGCAACTAATAATTTAAAGAAAAAGATCATTAATAGAGTAACGTATAAAAAAACTGATGAAAAACAGGAAGTTTTCATCAGTTCTAGTCTTATTTTTTATTTTGTTTGCCTTGATTACGTCCACCGTTATTTGTAGTAATCTTATTTTTCGGTGTATTTTGTTTTTTTGGTGTTGGCTTAACAGCTGATTTAACAACTTTCACTGGATTTTTTTCAAAATGTTCAGCAATTTCTTTTTTTACTTTTGGTTTATGATATAGGTTAGTAATCAATGATTGGATGCAACTAAAGATACCACCAATAACCCAATACAGTGTAACACCTGCTGGAGCTCTAAATGAGAAGAAAATAATCATAAGAGGTGACATATATGTCATCATTCTCATTTGTTTTTTCTGTTCATCAGCCATCCCAATCATACTGATGTAACTTTGTAAAAAGTAACTAATACCAGCTAATGCCACTAAAATTAAACTAGGTTTTCCTAAATTTATTCCAAAGAACACAGATTCAGAAATACCAGGAGTCACTTTTGCAGCAAAGAATAGTGCTGTAAAAATTGGCATTTGTATCAATAAGGGTAGACACCCAATTCCCCCCATAATATTAATATCATTATCTTTATAAAATTGTTGTAGCTCTTGTTGTGCTGCCATTTTTTCTTCTGGCGATGTGGCAGTTTTCATACGTTCATTAATAACATCCATATGCGGTTTGATCGCTGCCATTTTTTCTTGTTGAATCATTGATTTTTTCATTTGGCTTAAACCAAGTGGTAAAATGATTAATCGAACGATCATCGTTAATAAGATAATTGACCAACCAAATCCTAATCCCCAATTTTCTGCAAAGAAGGTAATCAAATGACTCATGGGTTTTACTAATACATTATAGACGAATCCCTCGCCTGTAGGAGCACCTGTTGAGTCGGTCTTTACACATCCGGATAAAAAGATTAATAATCCAAACAGTCCAGAACCAATCATCCAACGTTTTAAATTTTTCATTTATTTCTTCCTTTACTATAATCTTCATAAATCTACACAAGCATTACTATATCGAATTTTTCGCTATAATTCAATTATTTTATAGAAATAATTTAAGAATAAACAACGTTAAATTTATGATGCTCTTTAAAACTTGGCTCAAAATCAATCGAGTAGTTTGTTACGTTTCCCATCGGAGCAGGTGATTTTTTTACTTCTTCAATAAATTGTTGGACAGCTAATTTATCTCCGTTCGCCTCGATGTAAACACCACCGTCATCTAAATTACGGACAATTCCATAAACCCCTAACTCATCAGCAACTATCTTTGTCATATAACGAAACGCGACACCTTGAACTCGACCATGAACGATCATAGAAATTTTCATTTAATCACTTCCTTTGTATTTTTTTATTCTATTATACAATTTTTAATGATAAAGGGGTTAAACAAATAAAAAATCTGATATAATGAATCCAGAATTGAGAGGAATGAATATAGATATGAAGCGAATCGAATCTTTGACCAATCAATGGGTAAAAGAAACCAAGAAATTACATAAAAAGAAGTATCGTGATATAACCAATCAATATATTTTAGAAGGAGAGCATTCTGTTCAGGAAGCTTTAGAAAATAATGGGTTGATTGATTGCGTGATTACAACTGATGATGGATTATTAAAATATAAGTCTATTCTATCAAAGGTATCCGAGGAACAATTGGTTGTTGTGACTGATGGGATATTAAAGCAACTATCTGAATTACCAACACCACAAGAAATTATCGCGATTATGAAAAAGTCAGAAGAATTAACAGGATTTGGGGAAAAAATCTTAGTTTTAGATCATGTGCAAGATCCTGGGAATGTGGGAACGATGATCCGAACAGCAGATGCAGCTGGTTTTGATCAAGTTATATTAAGTGAAGGATGTGTAGATGTTTATCAATCAAAAGTTCAACGAGCATTACAAGGCAGTCAATTTCATGTATCTATTGTGACTAATGTTGCGTTAGATAAATGGATAGAACAGGCAAAAATGCGACATATTTTAACAGTTGCAACAGCATTAGATGATACTGCGATGTCTTTTAAAGAATTACAGCTAACTGAGTCAATTGCCATTATTATGGGGAATGAGGGTCAAGGTGTCTCAAGTGATGTTTTACTACACGTGGATAAAAAGGTGTATATTCCAATGAAAGGTCAAGCAGAGTCGCTAAATGTCGCAGTTGCTGCTGGTATTGTTATGTTTCACTTTTAAATTATTATAAATTTATTAAAGTCATGTTTTTTGATATATTTTTTTAAAAATAACTGATATATTGTTATCATGAAACTGTTTATAAAGTTATTGTTTAAGAAAGAAAGTGATAGTAAATGTCGTTAAATTGGCAAGAAGATACTGCTTACTTAGAACTTGTTGAAGATTTAATTTATACAGATGACGTTCAAAGTTTAAAAAAATACACACAACATCATTACTCAAATCGTTTAGAACATTCGATTCAAGTATCTTATAAGAGTTACAAACTCGCAAAAAAGTGGGGTGGAAATGTTAGGGCAACTGCTCGAGCAGGCTTACTTCATGATTTGTTTTTCTATGATTGGCGCGAACAAAAAATGGGCGAAGGCACACATGCTTATGTTCATCCACGTATTGCTTTAAAAAATGCGAAAAAATTAACAGATATCTCACCACTTGAAGAAGATATCATTATTAAGCATATGTTTGGAGCTACAATAGCCCCTCCTAAGTACAAAGAAAGTTATATTGTCACACTGGTTGATAAATATTGTGCCTGTGAAGAAGTTATTAAACCATTGTTTAAAAAAGTAAAATTAAAAGCCGTAGAATATTCTAAAGTGGTACATTTGTAAGCTGACAGATAGTATTTGTCAGCTTATTGTTTTATACTAGAAAATATAGTATAAAAATTGATAGTTGATGGTGAGGAGGCAGTTTATGAATTCCTGTGAGAAAAGACAGTTTGAACTTTGTCCAAAATTCGAAAAAACATTTGATATGTTAGGTAAAAAATGGAATGGTTTGATTATTGATGTGTTACTAGAGGATGGCACACAGCGATTTGTTGAGTTAGCTAATAAAATACCAGATGTTAGTGATCGAGTGTTGGTTGAGCGGTTGAAAGAATTGGAAGAAAAGGGAATTGTGACACGAGATGAACATCCTATAGAAAAAAAACGCATTGATTACTCTTTGACTGAAAAAGGAGAAGCATTACGCTCTGTCATGAATGAAGTCCAAAGTTGGGGAGAAAAATGGATGTAAGAATCATCTTGACGGACCATTTTATTTCTTGTACACTTTAGACATATAGTAAAAACGTTATAGGAAACGAGTAGTTTAGTATGTTTCTCATTAGGGAGGATTGCCATAGACTGAAAGCAATCTGTGAAAAGGCTAGATGAAGTTCACTTCCTTAGTTGTTTGGTTGTCAAACCGGTGATCTGCATCATCGTTAACAAATAAAGATGCTTTTAGCATAAAAATTGGATGGTACCACGAGACATCGTTCCTTTTCATAAAGGAATGGTGTCTTTTTTGTTGGATTAAGAAAGGATGAAACAAATGGAAATCAAAGAAAGATTGGAATCACTACGTAAAGATTTTATTGAAAAGATTGCACAAGTGGAAACATTAGATCATTTAAATAATATACGTGTTGAGGTAATGGGAAAAAAAGGAAGTATGACAGAAATACTTCGTGGAATGAAAGATTTATCAAATGAAGAGCGACCAGTTGTCGGAAGTTTGGCTAATGAAATTAGAGATGTATTATCCACTCAAATAGATGAGAAAAAACAAGAACTTGAAGAAGAAGCGCTTAATCAAGCATTATTAAATGAAACAATCGATGTGACACTGCCAGGTAAAGTATCAAGTACTGGAACACCTCATATTTTAACACAAGTGATGCAAGAAATTGAAGATGTCTTTTTAGGTTTAGGTTACGAAATCATTGAAGGATATGAAGTTGAAAAAGATTACTATAACTTTGAGAGAATGAACTTACCTAAAGATCACCCAGCTCGTGATATGCAAGATTCATTTTATATTACAGATGATATGTTGTTAAGAACACATACATCACCTATTCAAGCACGTACGATGGAAAAACATGATTTTTCAAAAGCACCACTTCGTATGATTAGTCCAGGGAAAGTTTACCGACGTGATAGTGATGATGCCACTCACAGTCATCAATTCCATCAAATTGAAGGATTAGTTGTTGATAAACACATCACAATGGCAGACTTAAAAGGAACGCTTGAAGTGTTACTTAAAAAATTATTCGGGGAAGATCGTAGTATTCGTCTAAGACCAAGTTACTTTCCATTTACGGAGCCTTCAGTTGAGGTGGATATTAGCTGTTTCAAATGTGGCGGTAAAGGCTGTAACGTATGTAAACACACTGGCTGGATTGAAATTTTAGGTGCAGGCATTGTACATCCAAGCGTTCTTGAAATGTCAGGTATTGACTCAAACGAGTATAGTGGATTTGCTTTTGGATTAGGACCTGATAGAGTAGCAATGTTGAAATACGGTGTCAATGATATCCGTTATTTCTATCAGAATGATGTGCGTTTCTTAGAGCAATTTAAGGTAAAGGGGTAGAGATAAATGTTAGTATCATATAAATGGTTAAAAGAACTTGTTGATGTGAAAGATATCGATGTTAATGAATTAGCGGATAAAATGTCACGTTCAGGAATTGAAGTAGAAGATGTGATGATTCCTGAAGAAGGACTAAAAAAAATTGTCGTAGGAGACGTTAAAGAATGTGTTCCTCATCCAGATAGTGATCACTTATCAATTTGCCAAGTAGATGTTGGCGAAGAAGAGTTGTATCAAATTGTTTGTGGTGCTCCAAATATCACGGCAGGCAAAAAAGTGATTGTGGCTTTACCAAACTCACGTATTACTGGAAATGTCAAAATTAAAAAAGGTAAAATGCGTGGTGAAGTGTCATTAGGTATGATTTGTTCATTACAAGAATTAGGTTATTCAGATAGTGTGGTTCCTAAAGAATATTCTGAAGGAATTTATTTCTTACCAGAAGAGGCAGTACCAGGTCAACCAGTATTCCCATATTTGGGAATGGATGATGCAATTATTGAATTATCTGTCACACCAAATAGAGCCGATGCTTTAAGCATGATAGGGGTAGCTTATGAATTAGCTGCGATTTATGACAAAGATATTACATTACCAACTGTGACAATCAATGAAAATCCAGATGAACAAGTGGAAAATTTTGTGTCAATCAAATTAGCAGATGAAGAAGATGTGCCATCATATGGAATGAAAATTATCAAAGATGTCACAATTAAAGAAAGCCCAATGTGGTTACAAACTCGTTTAATGAATGAAGGAATTCGTCCGATTAATAATATTGTCGACGTAACAAACTATACTTTATTATTATTTGGTCAACCACAACATGCCTTTGATTACGATAAACTTGATTCAAAAGAAATCTATGTTCGTCGTGCAACAGACAAGGAAGATTTGACAACCTTAGACGGAGTTGAAAGAGAATTAACTACTGAAGATTTAGTGATTACAAATGGTAAAAAGGCCATTGCTTTAGCTGGTGTGATGGGTGGAGAAAATACTGAAATAACAAGTGAAACCACAACGATTGCATTAGAAACAGCTGTTTTTAATCCAACTCTTGTTCGTCGTACAGCAAGAAGATTAGCTTTATCAAGTGAATCTAGCCGTCGCTTTGAACGTGGGATTAACTGGTCAGTCATTCGTCAAGCTAGCGAGTTCTCTGCTAATCTAATGGCTGAACTTGGTGGTGGAACGATTGTGACAGGTGAAGCACTGGTTGAGTCAAATGTACCAACAGAACCAACTGTTTCAATCACATTAGAGAAAATCAATCGTTCATTAGGTACAAAATTATCAGCAATGGATGTTGAAAAGATCTTCCTACAACTAGGGTTTGATGTTGTATTAAGTGGGGAAACATTTGACGTGACAATTCCATTAAGACGTTGGGATATTAAGATTCCAGCTGACTTGATTGAAGAAGTAGCGCGTATTTATGGATACGATAACTTACCTTCTACTTTACCAAGTGGAGAGTCTTTACCTGGTAAATTATCATTTAAACAGCAAATGACTCGTCAGATTAGATCATTATTAGAAGGAAAAGGATTAACTGAAGCGATTAGCTATGCATTAACGTCTCCTGAATCAGCTGTTCAATTTAAACTAGATACAGAAAATTCAGAGGACATTGTCGAGCTTGATTTTCCAATGAGTGAAGAGCATTCTGTGTTACGTCAAAGTTTAGTTAATGGCTTACTTAAAGATGTTTCTTACAATGTGGCGAGAAAAGCAAGTGGTGTGGCATTTTATGAAATTGGACACGTGTTTAACTGGTACGATAAGTCTGATTTACCAAAAGAAACCACACATTTAGCAATGGCTATGACAGGCGTTTCTCGTAAAAAAGATTGGAAAGAATCACAAGAAGTGGTTGATTTTTATGAAGCAAAAGGAATTGTTGAGTCATTAATTAGCTTTTTAGGACTTGAAAAAGAAGTGGTTTATCAACCAAATCAAACATTAAAAGAGATGCATCCAGGTCGTACAGCAGATATTTTAGTTGGCGAAAGTCATGTTGGTTTTGTGGGACAAATCCATCCTAAATTATCAAAAGATATGGACTTGAAAGAAACATATGTTGTGGAAATTGATTTAGATAAATTATTTGAATTTGTACCAGAAGATAATGTTTACAAAGAAGTAGGTAAATATCCATCAATCAAACGTGATATTGCCTTGTTAGTTGATGAAACAGTGTCACATCAACAAATTGTTGATGTGATTGAAGCAACTGGAGGTAAAAACTTAAGATCAATTCATCTATTTGATTTATTCAAAGGGGAAAAATTAGGTAAAGGGAAAAAATCTCTTGCGTATTCTCTTGTATTCCGAAATGACGACTCAACTTTAGTTGAAGACGAAGTGGTTTCTGTTATGAACAAAATAGAAAAAGCGTTAGTTAATGAGTTAAACATTGAAGTCAGATAATATGAAAACAATTAGTATGTGATAATAATCATGTGCTAATTGTTTTTTTTATTTAAAAGGACAGAAAAACAAATAAAAGTTTGGTATTATAGATGGGATAATATATTAAAGGAGATTGGGATGGTATTAAAAAAGTGTTTAAAAAGATTATTTGTGGGAATGATTTTTTTTAGTTTTCTATTTGTAACACAGGTTTCAGCAGAAGAGATACCAAGCATGATGGATTTAATTAATGAATCGGGTTTTACTGTCAATGAAGCAGATAAACCAAAAGGTGCAGTGTTAATTGATGCAAATACAGGGCAGTATTTGTGGGGAGAAAATCCTGATAGGCCACATAATCCAGCAAGTATTATGAAATTAATGGTTGTTTATTTAGTTTATCAAGCAATTGAAGAAGGAAAACTCACGCTAGATACAACAGTTGAAGCCAACGAGCGCTATGTAGCGATTTCTCAAATTTATCAATTAAGTAATAATAAGATTCAGTTAGGAGCCTCCTACCCAGTAAGAGAATTGCTAAAAATGGCAGTTGTGCCTTCTTCAAATGTAGCAACAGTCATGTTAGCAGATTTAGTTGAACCAAATGCTGTAGAATTTTTAAATAAAGTGAATCAAACCGCGCAAGAATTAGGCATGAACGACACTAAAATTGTCAACATAACTGGTGCAGAAATCAGTGCGTTTCATGGTTTATACGCATCAGAAGGAATTGATACATCATCCTTAGAAATGAATGCATCTAATACAACAACAGCAAGAGATTTAGCAACATTTACCTATTTTTTGTTATCAAAATATCCTGATATTTTAACCATAACTAATTCATCAAAAGTCACAGCAATGACAGGGACACCATTTGAGGAGACATTTGACACGTATAATTATTCGCTACCGGGATTAGAATATTCTTATGAAGGAGTCGATGGATTAAAGACAGGTTCTAGCCCATCAGGAGGGTTTAACATTGATATGACAGCAAAAAAGGGTGATTTACGTTTAATCGCAATAGTATTAGGTGTAGGTGATTGGTCAGACCAAACTGGTGAGTATAAGCGACATCCTTTTGCTAATGCTATGTTAAATTATGGTTTTAATCATTATGAATACAAAAATATTTTAGAGACTGGTGAACACGAAATAGAAAATAAAGTTATTATGACAGATAAACCGCTATACGATACAGTGAAAAAGGATAAATCTTATACATTGAGTTTAGATGATGGCAATGTACTTGTTGTTAATAGGCTAGAAAAAATTTCAGCGACTATTCCAGTAGTGGAAGTGTCATATAAAGAAAAAGAACATTCTGTTAAAAAAGTATTAAAAAATACACCTGTTGAATTAATAGCATTAAATATCCCAACAACGCAATCTGAATGGTTGCAGACAGCAAAACGATTTTGGAAAGAAATAGCTGTTGGATTTATTAGTTTAATTTTTTTACTATTTTTAATAATATGGTATATTAGAAAAAGAAACCGACGAAAAAGGATTAAAGAGAGAATGAAACGCTATTCTCGAAGATAATTTTCGTTAAAAAAATAAGGGAGGATGTAATGATGACAGAACAGACTTACTATACTCTAAAAGATGGTAACAGAATTCCAGTAGTGGGATTTGGTACGTGGCAAGCTGAAAGTGGTGAAATAGCAAAACAAGCAGTAAAATCTGCGTTAGAAGCGGGTTATCGTCATATTGACACAGCAATGATTTATGGTAATGAAGAAAGTGTAGGCGAAGCAATTAAAGAAAGTGGTATTCCACGTGAAAGATTATTTATTACCACAAAGTTATGGAACAAAGATCACTCATACGATAAAGCAAAACTGGCTATCGATGAGTCTTTAGAGAGATTAGGCCTTGATTATTTAGATTTATATTTAATTCATTGGCCAAATCCAGTGGATTATCGGGACCATTGGCAAGAAGCGAATGCTAGTGCTTGGAAAGCGATGGAAGAGGCTCTCAACTCTGGAAAAGTAAAAAGTATCGGCGTTTCTAATTTTTTGACCCATCATTTGAAGGCGTTAGAAGAGACAGCTTCTTTTCAACCAGTGGTGAATCAAATTTATTTAAATCCTAGTGATCAACAACAAGAAATTGTTAGTTATTGTAAAAATAAGGGTATTTTACTAGAGGCATATAGTCCACTAGGCACAGGTGATATTTTTAAATTAGATGAATTAGAAGAAATCGCTAAAGCACATGGTAAGACTGTGGCACAAGTTGTATTACGTTGGTCTCTTCAAAAGGGATTTGTACCACTTCCTAAGTCTGTTACTCCTAGTCGGATTAAAGAAAATATTGAGTTGTTTGATTTTGAACTATCTGAATTTGAGATGGGACTCATTGACGCTTTACAAGGAAAAGCTGGTCAGGCAAGAAATCCGGATGAAGTTAACTTTTAAAAGGCTCTTTATAAAGAGCCTTTTTCTTCATTAAAAAGATGAGTAGATTGGGAGAAATTGATGGAAAAGTTATTAAAAGTTATCTCAAACAGAGCTGTTATTATTGTGTTATTAATCCTTCTTCAATTAGGTGTGTTATTTGCGATTGTGTTTAGATTTCAAAATTATTTTGTTTATTTTTATACGTTCTATTTATTAATTTCCAGTTCTGTTGTGATAAAAATTATTAATAGTCGAAGTAATCCAGCTTACAAAATTGCTTGGATTATTCCAATTATGTTAATTCCTATTTTTGGGACGGTTATTTATTTAGTATTTGGACGTGTTCGCTTTAGTAAAAAAGAAAAAACAAAAATGGAAGTGATTCAAGAAAGAGAACAACTTGCCAATGAGCGAACAGTGCCAAAAGCAAAAATAACAGATGGTAATCAAAATGCTATAATACAGTCTAATTATTTAAGTAAATATGGAGAATCTTCTTTGTTTACACATACAACCAGTGAATATTATCCATTGGGTGAGCAAGCTTTTGAAGCCATGATTGAGGATTTAAAAAAAGCTGAAAAATACATTTTTATGGAATTTTTTATCGTTAATGAAGGTGAAATGTGGCAAACCATTCTTGATATTATGATAAAAAAAGCAAGAGAAGGTGTGGATGTTCGATTTATTTATGATGATTTTGGATGTTTGTTTACATTACCTCATGGATATGATAAAAAATTAAGAAAAGAAGGCATAAAGTGTTGTGTTTTTAATCCATTTATTCCTGTATTATCTCCAATTTTCAATAATCGTAATCATAGGAAAATAACTGTCATTGATGGAAAAATCGCTTATACAGGTGGAATTAACTTAGCTGATGAATACATCAATGCGATTGAGCGTTTTGGTCATTGGAAAGATAATTCAATCAAACTTGTCGGAGAGGCAGCGTGGGGATTTTCTTTGTTATTTTTATCTATGTGGGATTTTGTCAATTCAACTGAAAGTAGAGTAGAAGAATTTATTCCAACCTATGAGGCTAATGAACTACCGGAAACAAAAGGATATTATCAACCTTATGTGGATTCCCCGTTTGATAGAGAAACAGTTGGAATGAATGTCTATTTAAATCTAATCAATCGTGCGACGGATTATGTCTATTTTACTACTCCTTATTTGGTTATTGATAATTTATTGATGGAAGCTCTATGTAATGCCGCAAAAGGTGGTGTCGATGTGAGGATTATTACCCCACATATTCCTGACAAGTGGTATGTTCATGCCGTGACCAAATCAAACTATGCTCAACTAATTGAAGCAGGAGTAAAAATATATGAATACACGCCAGGTTTTATCCATTCTAAAACCTGTGTGGTGGATGGAGAGTATGCAACTGTCGGTACAGTCAATTTGGATTATCGTAGTTTATTTTTACATTTTGAATGTGGTGTGTGGATGTATAAAACGAATGGAGTAGACGATGTCCTACAAGATCACTTAGAAACAGAAAAATTAAGTCAATTAATTACATTAGAAGAAGCAAAAAACGTGTCATTCCCTAAAAAAGTTGTACAGGCGTGTTTATCGGTTTTTGCCCCGTTATTGTAATAACAAAAAGATAGAAAAATGAGAGAGTGAAAAATATGCAAGCAGTTTATTTAGATCATGCAGCAACAACCCCAATGGCTCCTGAAGTGATTGAGGAAATGACACGAATTATGTCATCAACATTTGGTAATCCATCTAGTGTCCATCAATTCGGTAGACAAGCAGAGTTTGAGTTAGATATGGCAAGAGATGTCGTTGCTTCTTCGATTGGTGCACAGTCACGCGAAATCGTCTTTAATGGTGGAGGGTCTGAAGGAGATAATACTGTGTTATTTGATGTTGCTAGACAAATGAAACATCAAGGGAATCATATCATTACCACGAATGTTGAGCACTCTGCGGTGATTAAACCATTAAAAACATTAATGGAACAAGGGTTTGATGTGACTTTTTTACCGGTAGACAAAACTGGTAAAGTCACCGTAGAACAAATTCAAGAAGCTTTGACCCCTGAAACCATATTAGTGTCCATAATGTATGGAAATAATGAAATTGGAACATTGAATCCAATTAAAGAGATTGGTCAATTACTTCACGAAAAAAATGTTTTATTCCATACAGATGCGGTACAAGCATTTGGTAGTGAAGTAATAGATGTGAATGATTTGTTCGTTGATTATTTGACTATCTCTGCTCATAAAATTAATGGCCCTAAAGGTGTAGGGTTTACTTATATTCGTTCGACAAAACCAACGCCAGTCTTAATACAAGGTGGCGACCAAGAAGAAAAAAGACGAGCAGGAACCGAAAATCTTGCTGGAATAGTGGGATTAAAAACAGCTGTATCACTATTAACGCCAGAGAAAAAAGAAACCAATAAAGAAAAATATTTTATTTTTGAAAAAACAATTTTAGAAACACTTGATGAAGCTGGCATTGAGTATGTCATTAATGGTGATTTATCTAATAAATTACCTCATATTTTAAATATTTGGTTTAAAAATGTACCAAATCATGTACTATTATCACGATTAGATTTGGCTGGTTTTGCCATTTCGATTGGCTCTGCTTGTAGTGCTGGAGATGTGAAACCCTCACGAGTGATAGAAGCAATTCATTCGGATTCTTCAGCAGCTGCTAAAGAATCCGTTCGAATTAGTTTTGGTCAAGGAGTAACAGAAGATAATATTATGGATTTTTCACAAAGATTAGTAGCGACGATTCAATCAATGTTGAAAAATTAGTTGGTATTTGTAAACAGATTTATTATAATGAAAGTATCAATTTTATTAGGAGGATTATTATGTCATTTTTAGAAAAGGCAACAGTGGAAGGGTGCCCACAATGTTATAAAATAAATCCAAAAGCACGAACTTATACATTTAAAGATTATGGGTTTCAAGTGACGTCTTCAGGTAACTTACAACTTGCTAGACCATTAGATATTTCGCCACAAGCTAAACAAAGTCCAAAATTAAAAATTACTGTAGCAAAAGATTTAAAGACTTTAAAAATGTCTTTAACAACTGCTAATGGATTAAAAGCGATTAATATTTTCAAATCAGATGATCAAAAAGATAAACAAGAGCAATTTTACTACATTATGGAAGATTTAATGTCTTTTGATTGCCTTGAAAAAGCGTAAATCTATAAAAGAATTGTCATGTGACAGTTCTTTTTTTGTGCCAAAGAGATGATTTTATGCGACAAAAACGCTATAATGTAATAACTGAAAAAAATACGACCTTCAAATCGTAGTAGATTTTCAGAATCTATAAAAAGAAATGATGGTGATGAATTTGACAGATAATAGTCAAATTAAAGTAGTAGTCGGTATGAGTGGTGGTGTTGATTCATCTGTGACAGCACTACTTCTAAAAGAACAGGGATATGACGTTGTTGGAGTCTTTATGAAAAACTGGGACGATACGGATGAAAATGGTGTCTGTACGGCAACTGAAGATTACAAAGACGTGGCGAAAGTAGCGAATCAAATAGGTATCCCTTATTATTCTGTGAATTTTGAAAAAGAATACTGGGATCGCGTGTTTGAATATTTTTTAGCTGAATACAAACGTGGTAGAACACCAAATCCTGATGTCATGTGTAACAAAGAAATTAAATTTAAAGCCTTTCTAGATTATGCTATGCAACTTGGTGCTGATTACGTGGCGACAGGTCATTATGCCCAAGTCGTTCGTGATGAAGACGGAACATCTCACATGTTACGTGGGGTAGACCAAAATAAAGATCAAACGTACTTTTTAAGTCAACTTTCTCAGGAACAGTTATCAAAAACAATGTTTCCACTTGGACATATGGAGAAAAAAGAAGTTCGTGAGATTGCCGAAAAAGCTGGACTTGCAACTGCTAAAAAGAAGGATTCAACAGGTGTTTGTTTTATCGGTGAAAAGAATTTTAAAGAATTTCTTGGAAAATATTTACCAGCACAACCTGGAAAAATGGTCACGTTAGATGGTGATATTAAAGGAGACCATGCCGGATTAATGTATTATACCATTGGTCAAAGACAAGGATTAGGAATCGGTGGCGGTCAAGGTGAATCAAGCGAACCGTGGTTTGTTGTGGGAAAAGACTTATCAACAAATACCTTATATGTAGGACAAGGATTTCATCATGAAAACTTATATTCAACACACCTGGAAGCAAGTGACGTTCATTTCACCATTGATACACCAAAGCCAAAAGAATTTACGTGTACAGCTAAGTTTAGATATAGACAACAAGATGTTGGTGTCCGTGTGGTATTGTCAGAGGATCAAACACAAGCAACCGTTTATTTTGATGAACCAGTGAGAGCTATTACCCCTGGCCAAGCCGTTGTTTTTTATGATGGCATGGAATGCTTAGGTGGCGGATTAATCGATGCGGCGTTTTATGAAGATAAACAACGTCAATATATTTAATTAAAAAAGATATTGACAGAATGTTTTTAATACGATATAGTTTTGTGTGTAAGAAAAATAGATTAGTTAGGTGAGGCTCCTATACAAACATAGGCTACTGCCCAAAAATGTCGAGAGACGCCAATGGGTATAACAGAGATGATCGATATAAGGTTTTCTTTAACGTAGCTAAAGTTCTTGGTAACTTTTACGTTGTATAGTGCTAAAACTCAACGATTGGATCTCACAAGTTTATTTAATGTGTCTTTATGCCTTTCGTCGAGTTTTTGGACGAAAGGCTTTTTCGCGTTTTTTAATCAATAAAAGGAGGATTAATTGTTTTTTTAAATCAGCATTCTTACAAAAATAACGAACAAAGGAGATGGAAACACATGGAAGATAGTAGTCACGGTCGAAGTTACAAGGGTCATGAAGAGTGGAAAATAAAAAGAGTTTATTATTGTCTATCTGTTTCTACCTCAGAAAGATAACTTGATAGCTTGTAGCCACTTCTCAACAGACCCCAATAATAAGGAGGAATACACATGATACATACAAACTTGAGTGGTATGCTCTTTTTTATGGTCGGGTGTTTCTTATGGATACAATTAGTGGGAAAGAAGGTTACTACAATGGAAAAAAAAGAAGCAGTAAACTACAAATTTTTTGCACAAACAAGCGTTGATAAATTATTTTCAACATTTAAAACAAGCCTTAGTGGAATAAATAATAATGAGGCAGAAGTATTAAGAGATGAATACGGTGAAAATGTTATTTCACATAAAAAGAAAACACCATTTATTGTAGAAGTATTAAAAGCATATTTTACACCGTTCACAACAGTACTATTAGCATTAGCTATTATTTCATTTATAACTGATTATGTGATTGTTCCAACAGATGAAAGAGATTTAACAGGAGTCTTAATCATTGTGGCAATGGTTGTTTTAAGTGGAACTATGACACTTATTCAATCAGTCAAATCAAACAATGCAGCTGAAAAGCTTAGTAATATGGTAAAAGTGACAGCAACTGTTTTAAGAAAAGGTGAAGAAGTTGAACTACCTATCGAAGAAATTGTGTGTGGCGACATTATTAAATTATCAGCAGGAGATATGTTACCAGCAGACGTTAGATTGATTCGTACAAAAGATTTATTCGTCTCTCAAGCAGCTATGACAGGTGAAAGTTATCCTGTTGAAAAAAAAGACACATTTAGTATGAGTCAAAAAGATGCTGAAACAGACTATGAGAATATTGCATTTATGGGTAGTAATGTTGTGAGTGGTAGTGCCATTGGATTAGTCATAGCAGTTGGAAATGGTACATTATTTGGTCAAATTGCCAAAGATGTGTCCGAAAAACACACGATTACTAGTTTTGATGTTGGCATTTCAAAGACATCTTGGTTATTAATTCGTTTTATGATGGTGATGGCTCCAACAGTATTTTTGATTAATGGTTTAACAAAAGGTGACTGGTTAGAAGCATTTCTATTTGGTTTATCTGTTGCAGTTGGATTAACACCTGAAATGTTACCAATGATTGTGACAACTAACCTTGTAAAAGGTGCCTCAACAATGGCAAAAAAAGGTACTATCATCAAAAATTTAAACTCCATTCAAAATTTTGGTGCTATCGATGTGTTGTGTACAGATAAAACTGGAACATTAACACAAGACAAAATCATTCTAGAGTATCACTTGGACGTAGATGGAAAAGAAGATGACAGAGTTTTAAGGCATGCATTCTTTAATAGCTATTATCAAACAGGATTGAAAAACTTAATGGATAAAGCCATTATTGAATCAGCAGAAGAAGAATTAAACATGAATGTTAATGCGTATAAAAAAGTGGATGAAATTCCATTTGATTTTCAACGTCGTCGCATGAGCGTTGTGATTGAAGATGCATTTGGCAAAACGCAAATGATTACAAAAGGTGCCGTTGAAGAGATGCTTGAAGTATCAAGTTATGTTGACTACCGTGGTAGTGTGGTTCCTTTAACAGAAGACATCAAATCAACGATTCTAAAAACAGTCGATGAATTAAATGAGGACGGATTACGTGTGATTGCGGTCGCTCAAAAAACAAATCCAAGTGTGGTTGGTGAGTTTTCAGTAAAAGACGAAAGCGACATGGTATTAATTGGTTACCTTGCTTTCCTTGATCCACCAAAAGAAACAACAAAAGACGCTTTAAAAGCACTAAAAGAACATGGTGTTGGTGTTAAAGTATTAACAGGGGACAATGCTTTAGTCACTAAATCTGTTTGTAAACAAGTCGGATTAGAAGATGAAGAATTAATTACAGGAACTGAAATTTCTCGCATGAATGATGTTGAGTTGAAAGTGATTGCAGAAAAATTTAATATTTTCGTTAAGCTAACACCATCTCAAAAAACACGTTTAGTCCGTGTATTACGTGAAGCTGGGCATACAGTTGGTTTTATGGGTGATGGTATTAACGACGCACCAGCAATGAAAGAAGCAGATGTGGGAATATCTGTTGATACAGCCGTTGATATTGCTAAAGAAAGTGCAGATGTGATTTTGCTAGAAAAAGATTTAATGGTTCTAGAACGAGGTATCCTTGCAGGTCGTACAACATTTGGTAATATTATGAAATATGTCAAAATGACAGCTAGTTCAAACTTCGGTAATATGTTCTCAGTTGTTGTGGCAAGTATCTTCTTACCATTTTTACCAATGTTACCCTTACAATTACTATTTTTAAATTTGATTTATGATATTTCTTGTATGTCTATTCCTTGGGATAATATGGATGATGAGTATTTAGAAGAACCAAAAAAATGGGATGCTACACGCATTGGGTCATTTATGAAATGGCTTGGACCTACCAGTTCAGTGTTTGATATTACAACGTATGCTTTAATGTATTTTGTGATTTGTCCAGCAGTTGTGGGTGGTTCATATCATACATTAGGTGCTGAACAACAAGCGTTATTTATTGCAGTATTTCATGCAGGGTGGTTTGTTGAATCGTTATGGTCTCAAACACTAGTTATTCATACATTAAGAACACCAAAATTACCATTTATTCAAAGTAGAGCATCATTTATTTTAACAACGATTACGTCAATTGGTATTGCGATAGGTTCATTCTTACCATTTACAGCATTTGGTCAAGATTTAGGATTAATGCCATTGCCAGGAGAGTACTGGGGGTATCTAGCGCTTACGATTGTGGCCTACTTAATGCTAGTAATGGTGATAAAAAAAATCTATGTTAAACGTTTTGGGGAACTGTTATAATAATATTTTGAAAAGAAGCAAGTGAAAACTTGTTTCTTTTTTTTTTACACGCTAAAATAGATAAGTCGTAATATTTGTCAATTTAGACATTTTCACATAGTCTATAAGTAAAATGTAAAAGAAGGGTGGATAATTAGATGTATCAAGTTATTCAGACTTATAGTGAAGATGAGCCTTGGTGGTTTTTTGAAGAATGGGAAAAAAATATAAAATCAGAAGTGGTATTTGATAAGTTTCATGATGCAGAAAATGAATTCATGAAACAATATGATGACTTAAAAGAGCAATATGAAGAAGTAAAGTGCAAAAATCCTTATTTAGTCGCTTTTTGGAATGATGAAGAGTTTGTTTATTGCGAAGACTGTGATGATGATTTACAGGCATATAAAGGATTAATGCTTGTAAGTAACTACAAAAAAATTGATTTAGGAGATAATAATTTAGATGAAGCAATTGGTAATAGCAGAAAAACCAAGTGTTGCCAGAGATTTAGCAAAAGTACTAGGGGCAACTAAAAAAACAAAGAATTATATTGAAGGAGATAAAGTGATTATCACTTGGGCATTAGGTCATTTACTGGGCTTAAAAATGCCGGAAGACTATAATAAAGATTGGGCAGAGTGGAATATGAATACTCTACCTATGATTCCTAAACGTGTGGGGATTAAACCACTTCCTAAGACAAGACCACAATTAAAAGCCATTAGTCAATTAGCCAATCGAAAAGATGTATCTGAAGCAATTATAGCAACTGATGCAGGACGTGAAGGAGAGCTAGTTGCACGTTGGATTTTACAATATGTTAAATTTAAAAAACCTGTGAAGCGTTTATGGATTTCATCTCAAACAGATAAAGCCATTAAACAAGGATTTAAACAATTAAGACCAAGTAAAGAGTATGATAATTTATATTATTCAGCTGTCGCTCGTGCTGAAGCAGATTGGTTAGTAGGACTTAATGTTACACGTGCTTTAACAGTGAAATATAAAGATAGTTTATCAGCAGGTCGTGTTCAAACGCCAACACTTGCAATGGTTAGACAACAAGAAGAAGTTATTGAGAAATTTAAGCCAGAGACTTACTTTACATTAGATGCAGAGTATGATGGAGTGGTTGGCCATTTGGAATTAAAAAACCCACGTCAATTTAAGAAGCGTGAAGATTTGGAAACATTAGTCACTTCTTTTGATGGTAAATCATTAGTAGTAGATGATATAAAGGTGAAAGAAAAAACAGAGCACGCACCACTTCCATATGATTTAACAGAAATTCAACGTGAGGCCAATCAACGTTATCAATTTTCAGCTAAAAAAACGTTATCGATTATTCAACGACTTTATGAAATTCATAAAGTGGTTACTTATCCAAGAACAGATTCAAAACATTTAACGACTGATATGAAATCAACGATGAAAGAACGTTTGATTGCAGTGACACAAATGTCACCAGAACTAGTAAAACGTTTAGTTAAAGATGGAGCAGTAGTAAAACAGCAAAACGTATTCCAAAATGCAAAAGTGACCGATCATCATGGTTTGATTCCAACTGAACAATCAGCTCGACTTGAAAAATTAGATAATGATGAAATGAAAATCTATCGTATGATTGTGGAACGTTTCCTAGGACTATTTTTACCGCCATATAAAGTGTCTGTTGAAACAATTAGTACCAAAGTAGAACAATCAATTTTTATCTTTAAACAACAACGTGTCCTTGAGATGGGGTGGAGACAATCAGAAAATGTTGCAAAACAGTCTGTTGTATTTAAAAAAAGAATGGCGATTAAAGCAATTTATAAAATAAATAAACAACTAACAACACCTCCTAATCCCTTGTCAGAAGGAACGCTTTTAGGTAAGATGGAGAAACATAATCTAGGAACACCTGCAACACGTGCCGAGATTATAGAGAAGCTAATTAGTTCAGATTTAATTGAACGCCAAACTCATCGCTTAGTCGTGACGGCAAAAGGAAAACAATTATTACAGTTGGTTAATCCATCCCTTGTAACGCCAGAGTTAACACAAAAATGGGAACTGTCTTTAGAAAAAATAGCGAATGGTCAATTAAAACATCAATCTTTTATTAAAGATATTGAAAAAGAAACCACTCGTTTGGTTAAAGAGATTAAAATGAGTGAAGAAAAGTATGTGGATCATTCATTAACTAATAAAACATGCCCAGATTGTGGTAGTCAATTAAAAGAAAAAAATACACGAGATGGTAAAATTTATGTATGTAGTAGTGAAACCTGTCACTACAAACGTCGTAAAGATCCAAAGATATCCAATAAACGATGCCCACAATGTAAGAAAAAAATGATGATTTTAGAGAATAAGAATGGAGCATATTTCAAGTGTGGTGGCTGTCAATACACAGAAAAAATGCAAAAGGGCTCTAAAGGTAAGAAAAAAATCTCGAAACATGAAGAGAAAAAATTAATTAAGAAATATAATCAAACTGAAGAAATGGAAAGTCCATTAGCATTAGCATTAAAAGCAGCAATGAAAGAGGAATAAACAAAAAAAGGAATGACACAAGGTTTAATCGCCTTACTGTCATTCCTTTTTCTCATATGTTTAATACTTTGTTTAAGAAATCTTTTGTTCGTTCATGTTGAGGGTGTTCAAAGACTTGTTCTGGTGAGCCGTCTTCTAAGAAATTACCGCCATCTATGAACATTACCCGATTAGCTACTTCTTTAGCAAATCCCATTTCGTGGGTTACAATTACCATCGTCATTCCTTGGTTAGCTAATTCTTTCATAACGTTCAATACATCTCCAACCATCTCTGGGTCAAGAGCAGATGTTGGTTCATCAAAGAGCATAATATCAGGATTCATGGCTAATGCTCTAGCAATGGCGACACGCTGTTTTTGTCCACCTGATAAAGAGTCTGGATAGCTATCTTTTTTATCAGCTAAACCAACTGATTCAAGTAAACTAATTGCTTTTTCATTTGCTTCAGCTTTAGATAATTTACCCAAGTCAACAGGAGCAAGGGTTACATTTTCTAAAATGGTTAAATGAGGAAATAAATTGAAGTGTTGGAAAACCATCCCAATATGCTGACGTACTTTATTGATATTAGTATTTTTATCAGTTAGATTTGTACCATCAACAATAATATTTCCACTAGTAATTTCTTCCAATTGGTTTAAACAGCGAAGAAATGTACTTTTACCTGATCCAGATGGACCGATAATACAAACAACATCACCTTTTTTAATTGATACATTGATATCGTTTAGTACCGTGTGCTCATCATACTTTTTAACCAAATGTTCCACTAAAATTTTTTCAGCCATTTATTTCACCTTCTTTTCTAAAACTTTTGCTAATTTAGTTAGTGTTGTAATTAAAATTAAATAAATCAATGCGATTGTAAAGTAAACCATTGTACTTTGTAAATTCCTTGCTACGATAATCTTTCCAGCTTGTAATAATTCGATTAATCCAATGGCAGATAAAATTGTGGTATCTTTTAAAGAAATAACAAATTGATTAACAAATGATGGAATCATAATTTTAATTGCTTGTGGTAGTATAATTTTTTGCATCGCACGGTGGTAAGAAAGCCCTAGACTTCGAGAGGCTTCCATTTGACCGACAGGTACGGCATTAATACCTCCACGGACAATTTCAGATAGATAAGCACTGGAGTTAAGAGTTAAAGTAATGATACCAGCTAAAAAGACAGGAATATTAAAACCTAGTATACCTGGCATACCAAAGTAAATAAAGAAGGCTAGTACCATTAGCGGAATACCACGGATAATGTCAACATAGATTGTGGCAATGATTCTTAAAGCTTTAGAGGGAGAGACGCTAAATAATCCAATAATAATCCCAATAATTAAAGCTAAAATAAATGAGATTAAAGTTAATTTAATGGTCATCCATAATCCGTTTAATAAGCTTTTCCAGTTATTTTTAATCATACCAGCAAAACTTGTTTCATCTACTGCAGTTTCTTCAGTGCTTGTATCTTTACCTGATGAAATGTATTTGTTGATAATTTTATCGTACTCACCAGACGCTTTTAGATTTTTTAAACCTGCATTGAATTTTTCTAATAATTCTTGATTTTGTCCTTTTTTAACAGCAAATCCATAAGCACTACCTGTTTCTTTTTCGCCAACTAATTCTAATGCTTGCCCATTTGTAATGGCATATCCAAGTACTGGATAATCGTCAAAAATGGCGACTGTTTCACCGTTTTCTAGAGATTTGTAAAGGCCAGTTGCATCATCAAAATTTTTAATTGTGTAGCCATATTTTTTTTGGTTTTTTTCTAAGAAAGCAGCACTTTCGGTTCCAACTTTGGCAGCAACCGTTTTGCCTTTTAAATCATTATAACTTTTGATAGAGGTATTTCCTTTTTTAACAGCCATTGAAATACCACTATCAAAATAAGGATCTGAGAAATCAAATGATTTTTTTCTCTCGTCTGTGATGCTCATACCAGCTACCATACCATCGACTTGTTTCGATTGAACAGCTTGTACAGCACTATCAAATCCTAGAGGCTTTAAATCTACTTTAAATCCTTGATCTTTTGCGATAGCATTTATTAAATCAACATCAATCCCTATATAAGTTCCACTAGAATTTTGGTATTCAAAAGGAGCGAACGTTAAGTCAGTCCCAATTGTATAAGTTTTTTCTTCTGCTTTTACGTTAACTCCGAAAGCTAGGATAATTATTGAAGTTAATAAAGCAATGAATGAAAATAAAGAATATTTATTTTTCATGAAGGTTCTCCTTTTTTTCTGTTTTTTTCATTATAGTTTAAAAAAATAGAAAAATACAAGCTTTATGTTAGATTATCTTACATAAAGCTTGTGCTTTTTACAAAAAATATTAAAAAACGGTTTGGTTTTTTAACTATTATTCTTTGTTTTCAGTTGGACTTAACTTTTCATGGAATTTTAATAGCCGACTAAACTAATGTGGTTTAGCAAATTCAACTTCAAGGATTGCATGTAGCAGGTGTGTTGTTCATAGAAGCAACCATTAAGAGTAAATATTATAGCAGATATTTGTTATCTTTTATAAACAACTTGTGCACCAAAAGGCATTAAGGCTAGTCTGGCTAATTTAAATGATTGTTTACCAAAAGGAATTCCGATAATAGTAATGCAGAGAAGAATGCCACTGATAGCATGCATCATAGCTAAAGGAACTCCTGAAATAAGTAACCAAAAAATATCGACAACAATGGATAGACCACTGCCTATATAGATAACTTTCTTATTAAAAGGCCAAAAGGAAAGTCCCGCTATTTTAAAACATTGGAGGCCGATGGGGATGCCAATAATGGTTATACACCAAATACAACCGGTTAAAAACCATGAAAAACCTCCAATAAAGCCTCCAAAAATAAACCAAATAATATTACCAAAAAATGTCATAATAAGTCTTCTTTCTATGTTAAATTCTATTAATAGAAGCATTTATTCTATCATCATGATAGAATGTAGTTAATCGATTATAACATAGAGAGATAATGTAAACAAAAGGGGATTTGATTGTGGAAAAAATATTTATGACGTTTATTACGTATGCCATCATAGGGTGGTTATGGGAGAGTGTATACTGTTCTTTTAAAGCACGTCATTTCGTTTATCGTGGTTTTTTATTAGGACCTTATTGTCCAGTTTATGGTTTTGGAGTGACAGCTGTCTTACTTTTAGTACCAGATAAATCTGGTACGTTATTAAATCTTTATTTTAATTCAGTGGTTATTGTGACAATTATCGAATATATCACAAGTTGGTTACTTGAAAAATTGTTTAATATGTCCTTGTGGGATTATAAAAATGTTCCATTTAATATTGAAGGGCGTGTAGCCGTACCAGTATCAATGTTTTGGGGAGTCGGATGTTTATTTTTAATTAAAGTAATCAATCCAATTGTTCAAGATGGGATTAATCAATTTTCTGATATGACCCATAATATTGGACCAATTCTATTGTTTATTATATTTGTGACGGATGTAGTAACGACACTCAGCTTTACTGCAACAACTAAAAAAGAAGTGGCCGCCTCCATTGATACCAGTGACTCAGAAAATGCTTCTATTAAAGAATATAGATTAAAGCATCTATTGGAAAATAAAGAATCTGACCATAATAGACTGAGAGTATTGCATGATTTAAAGAATAGACCTTTAAAATTAAGACATCATAATCTAAATCGTTTACTTAAAAATTATCCAAATTTGAAGTTAAAAAAATAGGTTTCGACCTATTTTTTTATGCTTATAAGTGAATGGGCTATGTTATAATGGTTCTATTACATAAAAAGAGGTATGGTATGAATAACAATGATCGGTTAACACGTTTAAGATATGCGCTTGATATTAAAGATAACGATATGGTCGAACTTTTTTCTTTAGGTGGGGTGACTGTCACAAAAGAAGAATATTTATCGATGCTAAATAAAATTGATGATGACTTATATGAAAATATGTTAGAAGATGAAATGTTTGAACGTTTTTTAAACGGTATGATTATTTCGCAGCGTGGGAAAAAAGATGATGAAAAAGTTGTTTATGAGTTGCACGAGGGAAACGCGAATAATGTCTTTTTGAAAAAAATTAAAATAGCCTTGTCGTTAACAACAGATGATATGCTTCACTATTTAGATGAAGCAGGGGTAAGTGTTTCAAAAAGTGAATTGAGTGCTTTTTTACGAAAAGAAGGACATCGAAACTATAAAGTATGTGGTGATAACTATACAAGACATTTTTTAAAAGGCTTAATGACAGATTATAGATAATGATTATTTAGGAGGTGACATATGCGTTTTGTCATAGATGGAGATGGTTCTCCAGTAAAGAATGAAGTGATTGCTTTGGGAGAAGCATATAATATTCCAGTTGTTATCGTGACAAGTATTGATCACTATACGAATAAAATTTATCCAGAATTTATTGAGTTTATTTATGTAGATAAAGGAAGCGATAGTGCAGATTATCGTATTGTAAAAGAGGTAGAAGATGATGATGTTATTATTACACAAGATTATGGGTTAGCTTCTTTGTTGTTAACAAAATCAGTACGAGTGTTTCATCATAGTGGTCAAGAATACACCACACAGACAATTGATACCTTATTAAATCAACGTTTTATTGGCAGTCAAATGCGTAAAGCGGGGAAAAAAACCAAAGGACCTAAAGTGTTTACACAAAAAGATAAAGACGTTTTCATAGAAAAAATGATTAAAATTATTAATTATGAAAAACAGACATAGTTATAACGCATAAACCTATTAAGCAATTGGTTAGTAGGTTTTATTTTTAGAATAGCTATTAATTAACCTATTTTTCAAATTATGTTATCCTACTATATAAGAAGATTCTTGAAAAAATGATATTTAAATAGGAGGAATAATCAATGAGTGACAGTAAATCTGTCAAAAAAAGTGAGCCACAATCGAAAATGATAAAATATATTAGTTGGATTGCGACAGTGACTGCTATTTTAATGTATGTCTCATACATCCCTCAAATTGGAAATAATTTAGCTGGTGATAAAGGAAGTCCTATCCAACCATTAGTCGCGGCTATTAACTGTACGCTATGGGTGGTATATGGTTTTTTTAAAAATCCTAGAGACTGGCCACTTGTTTTAGCTAATTTTCCTGGTATTATTTTTGGGTTGATTACATTTTTGACTGCATTATAGTAAAAAACTTAGATTAAACCAAAAAATTTAAAAATTGACGTAAATTTGCCTTGAAGTAGTTATAATATGAAAAGAGTCTATGACTTATTTAGGATTAAACTGTTTCAGGGGGTTGGAACAATGGATATTTTAGAAGTAACAAGTATCATTGGGACGATTGCTTTTTCGTTATCTGGAGCACTTGTTGCCATAGAGGAGAAATATGATTTATTGGGTATCACCGTTTTAGGTTTTGTCACGGCATTTGGTGGAGGTGCTTTAAGAAATTTAATATTAGGCTTATCAATGGAAATTTTTTGGAGTCAGACTATTTTGTTTTATGTTTCGTTTGCGACTATTGGTATTGTGTATTTATTTCCTAAAAAACTATCATCTATGAGAACATTAGAATTAATTTCTGATGCGATAGGTTTAGCAGCGTTTAGTATTCAAGGTGCTTTGCACGGGTTAGGTATTAATGGTCATATTGGACCTGTTATTATGGCAGCATTATTAACAGGAACTGGTGGAGGGCTAATACGTGATATACTAGCAGGTAAAAAACCAAGTGTACTATGTGCTGAAATATATGGTAGTTGGTCTATTTTGATTGCAATCTTACTTTATGTTTATCGACCAACGCATTCATTAGTGTATCTTTTTATTATTGCATTGACAGTGTTGTTAAGGGTAGTTGGTTTAACATATGATTGGAATTTACCTAAGTCAAAATTTAATAATCATGATGATGATAATAGTCATCCATCACTAAAAATTGACTTATAACCAATTGCATGATATATTTTACTGATAATATAGACTAAAGATGTTAGATAGAATCATAAAGTGTTAGGTAGAAAACAATTGATTGATTTTTCAATTGTTTTCTTTTTTTATGATGATTTTAGTAAAAAGGAGATTCAACCGTGAGTATTTTAGAAATTGATGATTTGAAGTATGAATTACCAGATAAAATGTTGTATGAGAATGGTTCACTTCGTTTAAATAAAGGTGAGCACCTTGGGTTAACAGGAAAAAATGGGGCAGGAAAATCTACCCTGTTAAAAATGATTCAAGGAGAAATTATGCCAGATGAAGGACGAATTGTGTGGCAAAATAATATTATGATTTCTTATTTGGAGCAACAGCTAACCTTTAGTGAAGGTGACACAATGTTTGATTATTTAAAACAAGCATTTAGTCATTTATATAAAATTAGTGATGAAATCCAAGAGATGTATGAAGAATATGCGACAACGTATGATGATGAGTTACTTGAAATAATTGGTAAAAAGCAAGAGAAATTAGAAGCCAGTGATTTCTATTCAATAGAAACACAAATTGAACAAGTTGCCAATGGGCTAGGACTAACTGCAATTGGTTTGGATAAAGAAGTGGCTAAGTTAAGTGGTGGGCAACGATCGAAAGTCAGCTTGGCAAAATTATTACTAGAAAAAGCTGATGTATTTCTATTAGATGAACCGACAAACTACCTGGACGTTTCACATATTGAATGGTTATCAGATTATTTAAACCAATTAGATAGCACGTATATTGTTATTTCTCATGATAGAGACTTTTTAAATAAAGTAACGACATGTATTTGTGATATTGATTACCATACGTTGACGAAATACAATGGTAATCTAGAAGCTGCGATGAAACAAAAACAAGCGAAAGCAGAACAGCACCAACGTGATTATGAAAAACAACAAAAAGAAATTGATAAATTGGAAGCTTACGTTAGAAAGTATAAAGCCGGAAGTCGTTCGAATATGGCGAAAAGTCGTGAAAAACAATTAAGTAAAATTGATAGACTGGCTGCTCCACCAAGTGGTAAACCAGGTAAATTTGAATTTCCGTATGAAATGAGTCATAGTCATTTAGTTCTTGAAACAAATGATTTATCAGTAGGGTACGAGTTTCCTCTACTAGAAAATATTAATTTTAGACTTCATAAGGGTGAAAAAATTGCGATTAAAGGATTTAATGGGATTGGAAAATCAACCTTATTAAAAACGTTAATCGGTGAGATTGATAGACTATCAGGCACAATTGAAATCAGTAATGATGTGAAAATTAATTATTTTTCACAAGATTTAAATTGGGAACACCCAAATCAGTCAGCAATTGATTGGTTACAAGTTGTTCATCCAAAACTATCTAATAAAGAAGTACGTAGGGTTCTTTCTAAAAGTGGCATTAATGATGATAATATGAGTAAACCTTTATCCCAACTTAGTGGGGGAGAGCAGTGTAAAGTGAAATTGTGTCACTTGACTTTAATCAAGAGTAACTTATTAGTACTTGATGAACCAACCAACCATTTGGATCAACAAAGTAAAGATGCATTAAAAGAAACACTAAATCAATTTGAAGGAACGGTTTTACTTGTTTCTCATGAGATGGATTTTTTAGAAGATTTAGTAGATCAAGTTTATGATGTTGCGTTAGGAAAAATGATATAAAAAGTAAGTCCTCGAGAAATCGAGGTCTTTTTTTGTTTTCAAAAAAGTAAAAGGTTTAGCATAAATGTAAAATAGTCAATAAAATTTAAGAATAAGAGATACAATAATATCAAAGGTATCTAATAAACAAAATATATTGTATAAAAAAGATAGTAGATTTCAAACTACGAATATGATAAACTTATGTCTATCAATTGATTACAGAATTCTGGATGGTCAACAAATTAGGGCTTGTTTAAAAGATGTTAAAATAAATTTTTCATCTGGATCAAATAGTTATTGGGTTTAGTTTAACCTACCAAACGCTATGGATAAAGATAGATTTCTTGAGATAATCAGGATGTCTCATTATTTTATTTAAGTAAGTGAAATTTTTCCCAAACTATAAAAATAATATTAATAGGAGTTTTTGATATGACGAAAACAGAGACAACAAAACTAACCCCGCGCCTGTTTCTTAATAAGGTTTTAGCTGGTACAGCTCAGGGTACAATTATTGCATTAATTCCAAATGCTGTACTGGGTGCAATTCTAAAGTATTTTTCTCAATATGATATTATACAAATGATTATTCATGCTGGATTAATTTTCCAATTAGCAACCCCATTAATCATAGGAGCGTTAATTGCTCATCAATTTGGTTTAACTCCAACAAAAATGATGATTGCTGGAGGTGCTGCTTTTGCGGGTTCAGGTGTTATTAAATTTAATACAGATATCAATTCTTATGTAGGAGCAGGTACTGGAGACATTATCAATATTATGATCACTGCGTCGGTCGCTGTATTGATGATGTTATACATTGGAAGTAAATTTGGTTCAGTTGAAATTATTGCCATGCCAATTGTTGTAGGTGTAGGTGCTGGTTTAATAGGTATGATAGCTTATCCATTTGTAACACAAATTACAGTTGCCATTGGAAAATTAATTAATAATTTTACTGATTTCCAACCAATTGTGATGAGTATTTTAATTGCCTGTTCTTTTGCCACACTGATTATTTCTCCAATTACAACAGTAGGGATTGGACTTGCTATCGGGTTAAACGGTGTATCAGCTGGTGCAGCTGCTATGGGAATAGCAGCTACAACGATTGTATTAGTTATTAATTCATGGAAAACCAATGAATCAGGTGTAACTTTAGCCATTGCATTAGGTGGAATGAAAATGATGATGCCTAACTTATTTAAATACCCAATTATTTTAGTACCGGTGTTATTTACAGCAATTATTTCTGCTATTCCAGTGGCTTTGCTAAATATTTCTGGAATACCTCAATCAGCTGGGTTTGGGCTAGTTGGGTTAGTTGGACCACTTGCTTCACTTGATTCAGGATTAAATATTATTCTATTAATCATATGTTGGTTTGTTGTTCCAATTGCAGCAGGACTTCTGTCAAAATTTATTTTTGAAAAAGTATTCAAACTTTATGACAGTAAAGTAGTGTTCGCGTATCAAGGTTAGTTTCCTTTAAGAGTTTGGAAGGATTAAGGGATATTAAAACCTTTATTACACTAAGTTCAATTAGAAATGATTAGATAGAATTGTTTTTTTATAGATTATGGATTAACACTTGTAAACAATCATCTTGTAAAAAAGTCTAGTTTATATTCAAAAAAACGATTTTTTCTAATAATAAATGGCATCATTATATGGTTAGTTGATAAGGATAAAGTAGGCTCTTTTTAAAGGTTTAACAGTAATGTATTAGGAGATAACTCAATATATTATATGGATTTGTTTACAAAATTGCTATAAAAGGATGTCTTATCAAGTAATATTTAAAACATAAGATAAAAAGATGATATTGTAAACGATTTATATTGATAGTACTATAAACAATGGTAAATAATTAATTGGAGGAATTATAGATGAATATAGTTATTGCAGGTGCAGGAGCAATGGGAAGTCGTTTTGGTATTATGTTAAAACAGGCAGGAGAAAATGTGATTTTAGTTGATGGTTGGCAACAACACATTGACGAGATTAATCAAAATGGATTAAAAGCTAATTTCAATGGTCAAGATGTAACAGAAGTCATTCCTGCATATAATCAAAATGATTTATCAGATGTTGATTTCTCAGCAGATTTAGTTATTTTATTTACAAAAGCAATGCAACTAGATAAAATGCTTCAATCACTTGATAACATGTTAGGCAAAGATACAATTGTATTATGCTTATTAAATGGTATCGGTCATGAAGATGTGATTAAAAAATATGTTGATTATGACAATATTCTACTAGGTAATACAATGTGGACAGCTGGAATGGAAGGACCAGGTAAAGTGACGTTATTTGGTAATGGAAGTATTGATTTACAAAATTTAGGTGAAGGCAAAGAAGATATGGCTCAGAATATAGCAGACGTCTTAACTAATGCAGACCTAAATGCTAGGGTATCTCAAGATATTTTAACGTCAATTTATCGAAAAGCATGTGTAAATGGTACGATGAATGGGCTTTGTACTATTTTAGATTCTAATATGGCAGATTTTGGTGATACATCAAGTGCTAATACAATCATTAAAAAAATTGTTTCTGAATTTTTAGCGGTTGCTCGTGTTGAAAATGTTTTTTTAGATGAAGAAGCTGTTATTGAACAAATCAATGGTTGTTTTAATAGAGAGACTATTGGTTTGCACCATCCTTCAATGTATCAAGATTTAGTTATTAATAATCGTTTAACAGAAATTGATTACATTAATGGTGCAATTGTTCGTAAAGGAAAAGAATATGGTATAGAAACGCCTTATTGCGAATTTTTAACTTTATTAATTCATTCCAAAGAAGAAATTGTTAGAGCAAAATAAAAGACATCACAGTTTAAATTTTATGCGAACACATAAAATTTAAACTGTGTTTTTTTATCGAATATTATATAGTTTGTTTAGTCAAAACTTTAATTTGTTCATTAAAACTTCTTTATGTAAGCGTTATTATGGTGTTGGGAATAAATATAATATTCGGGGGAATAATAATGAATAAAAAACGCATGACACAATCGTCAATGATTTTGATGTTAATGTCGACAGGTTTAGTCATATCTGGGTGTTCCAATAGTAAATCAGCCAATGATTTTGTCTATTCAGAAACACCATCAAGTAAAATAGATCGTGGAATGGATAACCAACCAGAATCTTCTTATTGGTTCCCGGAAGATTTTTTAGCGTGGGATTTTAACAATGATCCAGATGCAAAGTATAATGTTAGTAACATACCTTTAGCAAAAAGAGTAGATAAAAAAGAGTTAACACCTTCTAATGATATTCAAGACAAACAAACAAAAGTAGTTGCGTTATCTATTATGAATAGTAGTACTAGTGGAAATTCACCTTTTGGTATTAACACGTTTGATGCGAATGTCTTTTCTTATTGGCAATATATTGATCAGTTAGTATATTGGGGTGGCTCCTCAGGTGAAGGGATTATTGTTCCACCTAGTCCAGATGTCATAGATGCCTCTCATAAAAACGGCGTACCAGTTCTAGGAACAATTTTTTTCCCACAAACAGAGCATGGCGGAAAAATTGAATGGTTAGAAGAATTTTTACAAAAAGATGACAGCGGTCATTTCCCAGCAGTTGATAAGATGATTGAAGTTGCTGAAACATATGGTTTTGACGGCTGGTTTATCAATCAAGAAACAGATAATCTTGTGACCAGTTTTGATGATGTAAAAGACGGAAAAGAAACAGAAGAATCAACAGAAGAGGGTCTAACAAAAGAACATGCCACTTTAATGATGGAGTTAATTAAAGAATTTAAAGAAACAGCACCAGAAACATTAGATATTATGTGGTATGATTCGATGACATCTGAAGGAAAAATGGATTGGCAAAATGCTTTAACAGATGCAAATAAATCGTATCTTGTTGATAGTGAAATGAATCCATTATCTGATTCTATGTTTTTAAATTTTTGGTGGAATACAGAAAAATTTGCCAAAGATGAACTATTAAAAGAATCAAACATTAAAGCCCAAAAAGAAGGAATTGATCCTTACTCACTATATGCTGGAATTGACGTTCAGGAAAATGGTTACTCAACACCTGTTAAATGGGATTTATTTATGAATGAAAAAGGAAAACCTTACACATCACTAGGTCTTTATGTTCCTAGTTGGACTTATGCTTCAACCGATAACCCTGATGATTTCCAAATGAAAGAAAATATTTTCTGGGTGAACTCTCAATCAGATCCAAGACAAGCCACATTACCAAAAGAGGGCGAATGGCCTGGTATTTCGACTTTTTCTATCGAGCAAACGGCTATTACTAGTGTGCCATTTAAAACGAATTTTAATCTAGGAAATGGATATAACTATTTTATTGACGGAGAAAAAGTTTCTAGTAGAAATTGGAACAATCGAAGTCTACAAGATATCATGCCAACATATCGTTGGGAGATAGATTATGGTAAAGGAAATGATGGCAGCATGTCGATTGACTATGCGGATGCTTATAATGGAGGAAACTCACTAAAATATCGTGGAAATATGAAGAAAAATGCAACCAATAATATTCATTTATATCGAACTAATATGACTATAGATAAAAATAATGTAATATCTACAACGGCTAAAGCCAATGAAGAAACAGAATTAAATCTAGTTGCAACATTAAAAGATGGTAAAAAACAAGTTCTTAGTCCAAATGGGGCAATTAAAGAAGATTGGACGCGTGTGACTTACGACACAGACAAGCTAGTTGGAAAAACGATTACTGATATTTCTTATGAGTGGAAAACAACATCAGATGCTCCTGATTATGAGTTTAAATTAGGTGAACTTTCTGTGTTACCTAAAGAAGAAAAATCAGTGATGGATATTAAAAAGTTATCGATAGAAGATGCCATATTTGATGAGGAAGAAAGTAATTTTGCTGGCGTACGTTTATCGTGGGAATCAGATAAAATTGATGGATTAAGTCACTATGATATTTATCAAGTGAATGATGACAAATCTCGTTCATTTATTGGAGCAACCCTGTCATCAACTCACTATATTAATGCGTTAGAAAGAGTAGGAGAATCCAATAAAACAACACTCGAAGTTGTGCCAGTTGATGTGTTTGGTAAAAGAGGAAAACAAACAGAAACAGTTGTTCTTGAATGGCCGGATAATAGTTTACCAAAAGCAGATTTTACTGCTTCACAAACATTAATTGCACCAGGACAAGAAGTAACATTTACTAACCAATCAACAGATAATACTGATGAAATCATTTGGGAATTTGAAGGTGGCGACATAAAATCTAGTACCAAAGAAAATCCCATTGTAACCTTTGATAAAGAGGGAAGTTATAAAGTTAAATTAACAGCTAAAAATAAATCTGGTGAATCAGTGATGGAACAAGAAAAATTCATCGTCGTGAGTGAAAAAGTAAAAGATGAGCTTGAAAAATTATCAACAAAAGACAGTCACGTTGAAGCGTCATCGTTTATTAATGATGGTGAAGCTCCGCAATTTGTTTTAGACGGCAATTTAGAGACAAAATGGTGTGCAGTTGGATCAGCTCCACATGATATTATTATTGATTTAGGAGCAGTTAAAACAGTAAGCCAAGTAAATATATTCCATGCTGAAGCTGGTGGCGAAAGTCCTGATATGAACTCAAAAGCTTATAAAATTGAAGTCAGTGAAGATGGAAAAGAATACAAACAAGTGAAACGTGTGATTAGCAACACAGCTAGCGAAACAATAGATACATTTGCACCGGTTAAAGCACAATATGTTCGTCTCACTCTAGACAAACCTAGCCAAGGTGCAGACTCAGCTGCTAGAATTTACGGTATTGATATTTTGGGAATTAAGGAATAGTATTTTAAAAAGATTAACCTTTTAAAATGAAGGTTAATCTTTTTTTGTATTTAAATATTCAGATTTTAATAAACTGTATTTGTTTAAATTAACAAAGTGATTTTGTCTAAAAATATCTTCTCTTTCAATACCGTCCAAGTGAAATCCAACTTTTTTAGCAACTTGATTACTCGCTACATTAGTTTCTTCAGCCAGTATAACTAACTTGTTTAAGTCTAAATTTGTAAAGGCAATGTCAATGAGACAATTTACACAGTCACTCATGATACCTTTTCCAGTATAGTCAGAGTCCAGCCAGTATCCAATTTCAGCTTTTTTATGAGTTTTATTTATATTATGTAAATCAATACAACCAATGATTTTTGTATTGGTTATAATAAATAAAACCAGTTCTTTTTGTTCAGACTCTTGTTTTATAGAATGAGTAATAAAATGTTCGCTATCTTTTACAACGTTAGTAAGTGCAACAAAATCAAGAAATGTTTCTAAATGTTTTTGATTTTTTCTAATAAGGAGAAAAAATTCTTCAGCCATATGGATATCTGGTTTAACTAAATCAATCGACGAGTTTACGGGTAGCTTAAAATAAAACAAGTATTATCACATCCTAAGAGTTTTTTAGATTATATCATGTTTATAAGAGGGATATATAAAATAACAAGAAAAATTTTTTTACTATATGTTAATTAGACATATTAATTTTTTCTCTCTCTTTTTTTGTTGATATGAGTAATTTTTACTTTAATAACCGAATGAGTAACGTTGTAAAAGCGTTATTAAAACATAATGTTCGTTTTATAACCGAACCTTTTAAGGTATAAATCTTATATATGTTAAACTTTACATATTTTTTACAAAAAATTTACAATTCAAACTTATACTTTAATTAGTCAGTAAAATAACTGATGATGAAAAGGAGAGAAAAAAATGAAAAAGTCTAGGTTCACCTCGCGTTTGTTGGTAGTTTTTGCAAGCGCAATGTTATTTTCTGTTTCTGTTGGAGCAGAAACAGCACTGGACAAAGCACCAGAGATAAATGCTTCAAGTGTAACAGTTAATAACAAAAAAGTGTTATTTGATAACACGCATGGCCAAACAGCTGGAGCAGCTGACTGGGTTATAGATGGAGCATTTTCAGATTTTGCAAACGCTTTATCAGAAAAAGGGTATTTTGTGAAAGAGTTAAGAAAAACAACACCTATTACTCTAGATGATTTAAAAGAGTATGATGTGTTTGTTTTACCTGAGGCAAACATTCCATATAAAATCGGTGAACAACAAGCTATTGCAGATTATGTTAGCCAAGGTGGAGCTGTTTTTTATATAGCCGATCATTATAATGCAGATCGAAATAAAAATCGTATTGATTCAAGCGAAGCGTTTAATGGGTATCGACGTGGTGCTTATCAAGATATGACAAAAGACATGACAACTGAAGAAAAAAATTCAGAAGTGATGAAAGACGTTAAAAGCAGTGATTGGCTAAGCGATACATTTGGTATTCGTTTTAGATACAATGCACTAGACAATATTAATAATAAAACACAAGAATGGATTATCGAAGACGCATTTGGTATTACAGAAGGTGTAAAAAAAGTAGGGCTTCATGCTGGAAGTACTTTAGCAATCACTGATAACACTCGTGCCAAAGGATTGATTTATCCGCCAAAAGGATTAACAAGTGCCAATAAATGGGGGCATGCTGTTGATGAAGGTGTTTACAACAATGGAGGGATTGAAGAAGGCCCTTATGTTGCCATTAGTAAACGCGGGAATGGTAAAGCTGCCTTTTTAGGTGACACCTCTTTAGTTGAAGATGCATCGCCTAAATATTTAAGAGAAGAAAATGGAAAATCGAAAAAAACATATGATGGTTTTAAAGAAGCCGATGATGCAAAGATTTTGATGCAATTAGTCGACTGGTTATCAAAACAAGAAACGTATAAAACATTTACAGAAAGTGGCACAGTATTATCTGAAATCACCAAAATCCATGATTATGAAGTACCAGAAAATACAACAGAACCACAAGATGAGCCATGGGCAGCACCACAAGCTAATTATAAATGGTTTGATTCTAAAACATTTGCACCAGGGAGTTTTGGTTCGGCTGAAAAAGCACAAGCACAACCGTCGACATCAGTTGTCTTTGCTGACAAACCAGTAGCAAATAAATTAAATAAAGCAACGATTAAGATGGAAGGGTTAAAACCAAATTCAGTCGTATCTGATTATCAATTTGGCGTCTACACTCCAACTGCTCAAAATGGATTTGAACTTGGAAATCAAGTTGCGAAAACAAAAGTTGCTGATAAAGCATTAAGCGAAAAAATAGGTTATTCTGAAAAATTCTCTGTATCTGCTGATGATAAAGGTATTGCTAGTATAGAAGTTGAGTATTTAGTTGAGTTTGAAGGAGAGTATAACTTCCGAGTGAAACTTGGTAAAAATAATGTGTTAACACAAAGTATCACTATTTTAAATGACACAACAGAAGTACCAGCACCTCAACCAGAGGAAGAGAATAAAACATTAGACTATAGTGTCATTGGGCAAATTCAGTTTAAAAAATCAGATGATGCCGTAAAACCAGTGGACCCTGAAAACCCAAATGAACCACAAACACCACTTAATCCTGATGGGACTGAAACTAAACCAGGTACTGGTGGATTATTATCTGTTGATTATGCATCAAGCTTTTCTTTTGGCCAACCAACGATTGAGCCGACATTAAAAAACTATGGGGCATTTGCTCAACGGTTTAAAGGAACGGATGCTTTACGTGGAAACTATGTTCAAGTAACAGATAAACGCGGGACACAATCAGGATGGGTATTACAGATTGTACAAGATAATCAGTTTAAATCATCAACAAATGATGAATTGACTGGAGCAAAGTTAACTTTAGGAAATGGTCAATTGAATTCACCAAATATGTTGCAAGATGGTTATGACGTGAAAACAATACCACAACATTTAGCGCATCCATTAAAAGCGACTGATGCCACTTTATCTGGGGGATTAGAATTAATTCCAGGACAAAGTCAAATTATTTTAAAAGCAAATAAAGGTCAAGGAATGGGAACGTGGGTATTGTCTTATGGTCAAAGTAAAGACAATAATATAGGCCAATTAAACGCAAATGATGCTAGTCAATCATCTGTTATTTTAACTGTTCCAAGTACGGCAAATCCAAAAGAAACAGTGTATCAATCAAATATTACTTATAAATTATCAATGGTTCCAACACCATAAGGTCAAATGTTAGTCGATAGACTAGAAAAACACTAGTCTGTCGATTTTTATGTTTATTAATTAAGGAGAATGAAGATGAAAAATGTACGAAAAATTGGTTATATAATGGTATTATTTGTTTTGATAAATATGTCGTTTTCAATTGTAACATACGCCAATCAAGTCGGATTTTCAGTAGCACCAGTATTACCGTCTAATCAGATTGATAAAGAAAGTGGGTATTTTCATATTCAATTAAAAGCAGGAAATAAGCAACAATTAAGCGTTGAATTGAAAAATCATACAGAGAAAGAAATGGTCTTAAAAACATCAGTTGCAAGTGCAACGACGAATATCAATGGCGTGATTGATTATAGTCCAACAAAAAATAAAGTTGACGAGACATTACCGATAAATTTATCAAAGCAAATAACAGTAGATAAAGCAATTACTTTATCCCCTAAAGAAGAAAAAATAGTGTCAGTTAAAGTGAGCATGCCAAATAAAGATATTCCAGGAGTTATAGCTAGTGGTATCTCTTTTGAAGAAGAGGGGAATGTTAAATCGAGTCAATTATCTAGTCAAACAACGGTTAATAATAAGTTTTCTTATGTACTAGCGTTGTTAATGCAACAGTCAGCCAGTATCGAGACACAACCTGAGTTAAAGTTAGGAAAAGTTAAAGCGATGGAACTGAATACTAAAACAAGTGTATCAGCACCTATTAGAAATTTATCTTCAGCTTATTTAAATCAGGTAACGATTAAGAGTACGTTAACAAAAAAAGGAAGTAGCGAGCCTTATTATGAATATAAAAAAGAACAAATGCAGATTGCCCCTAATTCTATTTTTGAGTTTCCGACCTTTTTAAATGGTAAGAAATTAGAAGATGGAGAGTATCTTTATAAAGCAGTGGTTAGTGGGGTGACAGGAGAATTAAATAAAGAAGAGCAAGAACAATTAGAATGGGTTTTAACAGATACGATAAATATTGACCGAAAACAAGCTAAGGAACTAAATGAATTAGATGATTTAGTCACCGATAAAAACGTCGGACTAAATAAGTGGTTAGTTTTAGCAGTTGGTTTAAATGTCCTTCTAGTATTAGCGTTTGTTAGTTATTTTTTGTTTGTTAAGCAAAGAAATAAGTAAATCAGACTAATTTTTTTGAAATTTAATTATTTTATGGTAGGATACCAACAGTAAAATAATCTGATAGGAGAGTAAACATGAGATTATGGCATGAAGTATTAATACCTAAGTTACCAAGGCAACAACTACTAGGTCAGCATAGAGAGTGTTGTGCGCTAAGAGGTAAAGGGTGGGGAAAACCACATTCAACTGTTAATTATGTGTTTGATCATAGTCCGTATAAATTAGTGCAATACCATTGGTTGATTATGAACGAGATGGAAAACAGAGGTTATAAACCTGATACACTTTGGAAAAATCCTTTATATAGGGGGAAAGCAATCGATGCTTATACAGAGTTACCAGAGATACCGATAGAAACTCCAATTTATCCAGAACATCATGATGACTATTTAAAAGAATGTTTAGATAACTTGGCTGAAAAAGACATTTACTTATAAAAAAACAATCAAATGCACATGACGGCATTTGATTGTTTTTTATGCTTTAGAATCCATTCCAAAAATTAAACCAAGAGCTAACATCGTTGAAATTAAAGCTGTTCCTCCTTGACTTAAGAAAGGAAGAGGAATACCTGTTAATGGTAACAAACCAATTGAGGCTCCGATGTTTTCGAATGTTTGGAAAACCAACATAAAGACTATTCCAACACAGATGTAAATATTAAAGGTAGAATTACTTTTAATGCCGGTATAGAAAATTTGGAAAAATAGATAAAAGTAAAGTAAAATGACAGCTGTTGCACCGACAAAGCCATATGCTTCACCTACAAAAGTGAAAATCATGTCAGACTCTCTAACTGGCACATAAACTTGTACCCCGGTTGTTCCAGTCCCAAACAATCCACCAGACCCAATAGCTAAGAGTCCTTGAACTTGCTGGTAAGCAATAGAGGTTGCATACTCAAAAGGATTAACCCAAGCTCTAATGCGATTTAATTGGTATTCTTTAAAATGTAGAGAGGAAAGTATTGATTGACCAAAATCAGTAAACACCAAGAAAATAAGTGTTCCACCTAAAACAGTAGCAATACCACCCAGAACAGCCACAATTCGCCAGTTAATACCTGATGCCACAATAAGTGCGCCAAGAACACAAATGAATACTAAACTTGTTCCAAAATCCTTTTGCACAAACATTAAAAAGAATAAAGGGAGAGAATACAAGGCTAATTTTTTTACCATATCCAAATCAGTATGAATATCTTTTTCAGGTACTCTCTTATTGTATTTTACAAGTTCTTTAGATATAAAGAGAATGTAAGCTGTTTTAGCAATTTCAGATGGTTGAAATTGAAAGCCAAAAATGTCTAACCAACGTTTTGTGTTGGTTAACTCGTACATGTGAGGATCATAAAAAAAATATAAAGACCCCATCAATAATAATGAGAAAACATAAAACCATGGGACAGCTTTCCAAATGATATCACGTTTGATATATTTCACTCCAAACATTAAAGCTGTTCCTAATAATACAAAAGTTAATTGTTTTAAAGCTTGTTTAGTGGGATCGTTTTGGTCATAGTACGCGACCCAATATTGTAGCCAAACACTCAAAATAAGCATTAAAAATATTGGCAATAATAACGCGTAGTTAAAATTATTTTGTTGTTGATATTCTTGTCGTTTCATGCCGTCATCTTATCCTTTATTTAGTTATATTAATTAAAAATTTTAAGTCCATACTTTTAATAAGCTACCACTTTTATTGATAATAGTATATAGTAATAATGAAATTAAATGAATTTTTAATCTTTTTTCTTACTTATGTTTAAATTTAGAAAATTTTATATTGTTATTTTTGATAGTCAAGACGAATCAATAGACAATAAAAATAGAAAAGGTTAAAGTATGAGTAGAAAACTATAGGGGGTATTAATTATGTATGATGTAATTATTATAGGGGCAGGACCTGGAGGGATGACATCAGCTTTATATGCTTCTCGTTCTGGATTATCTGTATTAGTAATCGAACGAGGTGCACCAGGTGGACAGCTAATGAATACAGATGAGGTAGAAAATTATCCTGGATTTAATCTTATTTCCGGTCCTGATTTAGCCCTTAAAATGTATGAAAATTCTACTAACTTTGGCGCAGAACATGTCTATGGAAATGTTGTTAGCATTGAAGACCATGGAGCTATTAAAAAAGTAGTTTGTGATGATGAAACGTATGAAGGTAAAACAGTGATTATCGCTTCAGGAAGTGAACATCGTAAAATCAATATCCCTGGTGAAGAAAAATACGCTGGACGGGGTGTGTCTTATTGCGCAGTTTGTGATGGGGCATTCTTTAGAGACCGTCATTTAGTAGTGATTGGAGGAGGAGACTCAGCGATTGAAGAAGGCATGTACTTAACTCAGTTTGCAAGTAAAGTAACCATTGTTCATAGAAGAGATGAATTAAGAGCGCAAAAAATACTACAAGATCGTGCATTTAAAAATGAAAAAATTGAATTTATGTGGAATAAAGTTCCAATTGAGATAAACGGAAATGATATGAGTGTGCAATCAATTAAATTAGAGGATACTAAAACAGGTGAAGTAGAAGACTTATTAGCGGATGGTGTATTTATTTATATTGGATTAGATCCGTTGACTAATTTTGTTAAAGATTTAGGTATTACAAATGCTCATGGATGGATTGAAACAGACAATCATATGGCAACTAACATTCCAGGTATTTACGCAATTGGAGATGTTAGAGAAACCGTTTTGAGACAAATTGCGACAGCTGTTGGAGATGGTAGTATCGCTGGACAAGAAGTTTATAATTATTTAAGTAGCTTAGATGATTAATAGAGCACATATTAAAAAATAATAGGTAAACCTTTTGGTGCAAAAAACTATCTTTATTTATTTTGCATTAAAAGGTTTTTTATTTCAATTTTGATTCTTTAAATAATGGTTTATATTCCTATAGTTTTTTGTAAATTTCACACATTTTCATGAAAACATCTATAAAACGCTTGCAAAATCAATGTTTTTCTGATAATCTATGTGTGACTTACAATTGACAGTATAATGAATTAAAGGAGAACATAATATGGAAAAACAGACTATTACAATTTATGATGTTGCAAGGGAAGCAGCAGTTTCTATGGCAACTGTATCACGTGTTGTTAATGGAAACCCAAACGTAAAGCCTGCCACTAGAAAAAAAGTATTAGAGGTAATCGAAAGATTGGATTATCGTCCAAATGCAGTGGCAAGAGGGTTAGCAAGTAAAAAAACAACAACAGTTGGAGTGATTATTCCAGACGTAAGTAATGCTTATTTTGCTTCGTTAGCTCGAGGAATTGATGATGTGGCAACAATGTATAAATATAATATTATCTTAGCAAACTCTGATGGAAACGATGTGAAAGAAGTAAATGTATTAAATACATTACTTGCCAAACAAGTAGATGGTATTATTTTTATGGGACATCATTTAACTGAACAAATTAGAGGGGAGTTTTCTCGTTCTAAAACACCAGTTGTGTTAGCAGGATCAATCGATCCAGATAATCAAGTGGGTTCAGTAAACATTGATTATGAAGCGGCGACAAAAGATGCAACAAACCAATTGATTAAATCAGGAAATAAAAAAGTAGCGTTTATTTCAGGTTCTTTATTAGATCCTATAAATGGTATTCAACGTTTGAAAGGTTATAAAGAGGCTCTAAAAGAAAATAATCTAGATTTTAATGAAGGATTAGTATTTGAAGCAGAATATAATTACAAAGCTGGTCTTGCTTTGCACGATCGCGTTATTAATAGTGGTGCAACAGCAGCAGTTGTCGCAGATGATGAGTTAGCTGTTGGGTTGTTAAATAGTCTAACTGATAATGGTGTAAAAGTACCGGAAGAGTTTGAAATTATTACAAGTAATAATTCATTATTTTCTGACATTGCGCGACCAAGTGTGACAAGTATTTCTCAACCATTATACGATATTGGAGCTGTATCAATGCGTTTGTTGACTAAACTAATGAATAAAGAAGAAATTGATGAAAAAGATATCGTCTTACCTTATGGATTGATAAAAAAACAATCAACAAAATAAAAAAAGTCATTGCTTGATTCAAGCAATGACTTTTTTATGTATAAAGATAAACTGAAAAGAAAATAAAGACCGCTCCAGCTAATACAAATAAGTGCCAAATAACATGCATATATTTTAAATGTTGTCTACTATAGAAAAAAGTTCCAGCTGTATAAGATACCCCACCCAGTACTAATAAAAGTAAACCGTTAAAACCAAGCCCTTCGTATAATGGTTTTATCGCAATGACGCATAACCAACCCATCAATATATAGAGAAAATAATCAGCTTTTCCTCTTTTTTGAAGAAAAATGGATTTGTACACAATTCCTGAAATAGCAAGCAACCAAATGATAATAAACATAGTCCAACCTAATTTTCCCCCGATTGTGACTAAACTATAGGGTGTATAACTACCAGCAATGAGTAAATAAATAGAACTGTGATCAAATACTTGAAAAACTTTTCTAGCTTTAGTAAAAATTAAACTATGAAATAAGGTAGAAAATAAAAATAAAAGAATCATCGAAGCGCCAAATATTGAGTAGGAAACAATACGAATAGGCGAGTGCAATTGGGATCCTTTAATAATGAGTAGTACTAAACCGGCAATGCTTAATCCGGTTCCAATACCATGAGTAATAGCATTGAAGACTTCATTTACAATAAGATATTTTTTTGAATAAGTTGGATTGTGCATGATGTATACGTCCTTTCGTTTTTTAGTGAAAAATATTTTTTTTTCTGTTATACTAAATAAACAGAAAGATTAATTAAATTGTACATGAATATTGTTGGTTTTGAAAGAGGTTTGATGATGACAAAAATTAAAATAGTGACGGACTCATCTTGTATTATTCCAGAAGAGAGACTAAAACAGATTGATATACACACCATAAGTTTATCCATAATGATTGACGGTGTCATTTATGCCAATCAAAATGAGTTGGATCCTTTTGAGTTTATGACGATGATGTCTAATTCAAAAACATTACCAAAAACTAGTCAACCACCCATTGGGGAATTTGTAGAACTTTATGACCAATTAGGTGAAGATGGTAGTAAAATTATTTCAATCCATTTAACAGAAAAATTAAGCGGGACTGTTAATACTGCTAGACAAGCTGCTCAGTTATCAAAATCAAATGTGACAGTCATTGATAGTGATTATATTGATCAGGGTCTAGGATTCCAAGTTTATCAGGCAGCTAAAATGGCTAAAGAAGAAAAATATACGGTAGAAGAGATTGTTTCAGCTGTTGAGCATGTAAAAAATAATACTCAACTATATATTGGGGTTGCTACTCTAGAAAACCTTGTTAAAGGTGGTCGAATTGGTAAATTAGTTGGTGCGGTTTCTGGTTTTTTTAATATGAAGTTATTAATGCAGTTAAAAAATGGAGAACTAGAAATGGTTACTAAAGGTCGAGGAAATAAAACATTTATTAAATGGGCTAAAGAGTTAGAAAAGAAAATAGCTCATTTATCAGTAGGCTACCTAGGTATGTCTGAAGCCGCAGGTGCCGAAATTTGTGAAGAAATGAAAACTATTTTAAAAGGTGCGTTACCTGATTTAAACATACCAATTGTGCACACGACTCCTCTTGTAGCAACACATACAGGAAAAGGTGCATTTGCCGTAATGTTTTATACAGATTAAAAAACAAAGATAGCAGATCTAAACGGTCTGCTTTTTTAAATGAGGGATTTTAATGAAAAAAATTACATATCACATGAAATATGTCCTATTTTTTACTGTAATAGTTATTATTTGTAGCATGATTGGCCTATTATTTATTCCAAAAGCTGATAATATTCATTTGAGTGGAGAAACAACATCTTCGACAAATAAAATAGAAATGATTCGTTTAAGTGCTATTGGTGATTCACTGACTGAAGGGGTAGGGGACACAACGAATGCTGGTGGGTACTTGCCATTATTACAAAAAGATTTGTCTGATACATATCCAGTTGATGTATTTCAAGCTGAAAATTTTGGTAAATCAGGTGATCGAAGTGATCAAGTATTGAAGAGATTAAAGAAAAATGAAGACATGCAAAAGTCTGTGAAAAATGCCAATGCTATACTACTAACAGTTGGAGGAAATGATTTATTACAAGCTCTTCAACCAAAATTATTTAGTAAAGTGACTGTTAATAAAATGGATAGTTCTAAAGAAAAATATTACGACAGATTGGACAATCTGTATGCTGAAATAAGAGTATTAAATCCTGATGCTCCTATTTATCAATTAGGGATATATAATCCATTTTATTTAAATTTTTCTGATATTACAGAGTTACAAGAAATAGTAGACTATTGGAATAAAAGTTCACAAGAATTTGTTCAAAAACAATCCAATGCCTATTTTGTCCCAATTAACGATGATATTTACCAAGGTATTCCAGAAATTTCGAAAACAGATGAGGAAAAAGAAACCATTAAATCTAATAATAGTGCATCGATTAATGATTTGATTTCATCTGAAGATACCTTTCATCCGAATAATTTAGGGTATCAAATTATTGCTAATGCATTTGAACTTAAAATGGCGTCGACAAAAGATAAGTGGCTTAAGTAGGAGATGAATTTAATGAGTGATACAGAAAAAAATAACCAAGAAAAAAGAGACGTTAAACAGTTTTTTAAAAATCCTTGGAAAGTGGCTTTTATTACTTTAATCGCAATTCTTTTATCATTAGTGATTGTAGTGGGGTATCGTATTAGTACACCAAGAATGACATATGATTCTAAAAATGAGACAACTGTTGATTTAAAAGATCCTATCTTGGAAGTCTCCATGACAAAGGATCAAGTTAGTCGAGCAATTAATTATTATATTAAAGATTTATTTGATAGCTCAGGTGTTGACTATACATTCCATTTAGATAAAGATGCATTGATTGATGGGACATTTTCATTACTGGGACATGATACTCACTTCTATTTGTATTTTGAGCCCTTTGTGTTAGCTAATGGAGATGTTCAACTAAAGGCAAAGGATTTAACTGTTGGGACATTAAGTGTTCCAATACCTGCAATGATTAGCTATATTTCTCATTCGGTTGATTTTCCTAAGTGGATTGAAATTAATCCAGATGAACAGTACATTACACTTCATTTACAACAAATGAAATTAGCCAATGGAATGCGTGTAAAAGCAGAACAAATTAATTTAGTTAATGATCAAATAAGATTTAACTTATATTTATCAGATAATAAGAAATAAAGGAGTTAATTTATGAGTTTTTATCATTACATTCAAGTACACAGAGGAAAATTAGAACAAGATGCGATTTCAAAATTAGCAGAAGATATTTTTGATGACATCCAGTTTCCAAAACAAGAAACGGATTATCATGCCATTTCTGATTATTTGGAAACCAATACTTACTATGTTCCAAATATGGATGTATTTGATGAATTATGGGAGATGTATCAAGAAGTTACTAGATAAAGGAAGTGTATGCTAATATGAAAGATAATAATACTAATAAAAAAACCGTTTCTTTGACCAAATATATTATAACGAGTGTCATTATCGCGATTCTGGCTATTGGAGGAACTGTTTTTGTTTATGAATCTAAAGGAAAAGCTCAAACAGCTTCAACACAAGATAATTTGGATAATATTGCTGATTTGGCAACTCTTATTCAACAAGGCTACATAAAAGATGTTGATTCTAAGAAGCTCTATGAAGGAGCTATGAAGGGTATGGTAGCAGCAATTGATGACCCGTATTCAACGTATTTTACGGCTGAAGAAGCAAAAGGTTTTGAAGAAGACATCAATGGAAATTTTGAAGGAATTGGTGCTGTGATGAGCATGACAAATGATCTCCCCACTGTTGCAGAGCCTCCAATTAAAGATTCCCCAGCAGAAAAAGCTAAACTTCAAACAGGTGATACTATTTTAAAAGTAGATGATAAAAGTATTGAAGGGAAGAGCTTGAGTGATGTAGTGAAATTGGTTCGTGGAGAAAAAGGCACAGATGTTAAATTAGAAATTAAACGTGGAACAGAAACGTTTCCTGTAACCATTACAAGAGATGTTATTCCAGTTGAATCTGTTACTGGAAAAATAGATGAAAAAAATAAAGATATAGGGTATATTTCTATTAGTAGTTTCAGCTCATCAACCTCAGAAGAGTTTGATAAAGTGGTGACGCAACTTCGAAAAGAAGGAGCTAAATCATTTGTTCTTGATGTTCGTGGAAACCCTGGTGGTATGCTAGATCAAGTCGAAAAAATTAGTAGTCGCTTTTTAAAAGATGGCCAAACGATTGTAAAGTTTGAAAGTAAATTAGAAGATGATGAAGAGCATAAAGCTAGTAAAAAACTTGATGGTGGCGACAAAATTACTGAGCCAACTGTTCTATTAGTCGATGAAAATAGTGCCAGTGCGTCTGAAATATTAGCAGGAGCATTTATTGATTCAGCTAACATTGATGTGGTTGGAACGAAAACATTTGGTAAAGGAACCGTTCAAACAGTTATTCCAATGAATGATGGTGCAGAAATAAAACTAACTATCAAAAAATGGTTAACACCAAGTGGAAAATGGATTAATAAAAAAGGGGTTGAACCAACGATAAAAGTGGAGAAACCATCTTATATTCAACATAAATTAATTGATACATCTCTTACTTATCAGTTAGGCTCAATAAATGAGAATGTGAAAATAATCAACGAATATTTAAAAATATTAGGCTATGATGTAGATGATAGCGACACTTATAATGAAAAAACAGAACAAGCTGTAAAAAGTTTCCAAGAAAAAAATAAATTGGAAGTAACAGGTACAGCGGATGAAAAAACTGTTAGAGAATTAGAAAAACAAATTGTAGATTATTGGAAAAATCATGATGTTCAATATGAAAAAGCGATTGAAACGTTAAAAAAAGACTAGTGAAAACTAGTCTTTTTTTAAGGAAACAGGAAAGATAACGAATTTATGTGGTATTTTAAAGGATTTTTTTATATCATAGTATCTGGAGAGTAGGTGACGTATGGAGAAAAAGATTGTTGAAACACTGTGGCATTGGATTAAAATGTTTGTACTATGTACGGTGATTATTTTTATCATGCGAGCGTTTATATTTGTTCCATTAGAGGTGACAGGAAATTCTATGTCTCCTACGTTGAAAGAGCATGATTTTGTCGTAGTTGAAAATTTTTCTACAGTCAATCGCTTTGATATCATTGTGTTTCATGCTCCGGATGGTAATACTTATGTTAAACGTGTTATTGGATTACCAGGAGATCACATTGTCTATAAAAATGATAGTTTATACATTAACAATAATTTAGTGGAAGAAACATTTTTAAAAGATATTAAGAAAAAAAAGAATGAATATGTGTTAACATCAGATTTTGATTCAAAGGATTTAATCGGTACGAAAACAATCCCTAAAGATCAGTATTTTGTTATGGGGGATAACAGACGTGTTAGTAAAGATAGTCGCTCTTTTGGAACGATTTCTTCCTATTCAATCATAGGAAAGGCAAGATTAGTGTATTATCCAATTCAAGATATAAAAATAATTAAAGACTAAAGGAGTAATGGTATGACAATTCAATGGTTTCCAGGTCATATGGCAAAAGCAAGACGTGAGGTTGCAGAAAAATTAAAATTAGTGGATATCGTTTTAGAGATAGTCGATGCAAGGCTGCCTATTTCAAGTCGAAATCCTATGTTGGATTCGTTAATCCAACAAAAGCCAAGATTGATGTTGTTGAATAAATCAGATTTAGCAGATGTAAAAGAAACACAAAGATGGCATGATTATTTTGCTTCTCAAGGGATTCATTGTTTAGCTATTAATGCGAATCAAGGAAAAGGAATCAATAAAATTACACCAAAAGTTAAAGAAATTTTAGCAGAAAAAATTGCTAAACAAGCAGCTCGCGGGATGAAACCTAGACCAGTTCGTGCGATGTGCATTGGGATTCCTAATGTTGGGAAGTCAACGCTATTAAATCGCTTAGCGAATAAAAATATGGCGAAAACAGGTAATATGCCTGGAGTAACTAAAGGACAACAATGGTTAAAAACGGGAAAAGACTTAGAGTTGTTAGATACCCCAGGAATTTTGTGGCCAAAATTTGAAGATAAAGAGATTGGAAAAAAATTAGCCTTAACAGGTGCCATTAAAGATGCTTTATTACATATGGATGATTTAGCATTATATGGTTTAGAATTTTTTAATGAATTTTATCCTGAACAATTACAAGAGCGATATAAATTAACGGATGAAGACATGACGTTAAATCAAGTAGATAAATTGATGTTAATTACCAAAAAAAGAGGATTCCAAGAAGATTATGAGCGAGGTAGTGTCATGATCGTTCAAGAAATTCGAGATGGACGTTTGGGTAAGTACACACTAGATAGAGTTGAGGATATGCTTCATGAGTGAGACAATTCAATCTATCAAAGAAAAATTTTCTTTTGTTATCGATGAAAAGGATGACTTATTTGCTCAATATCAACAAGATGAGCGCAAAGGAGTTCAAAAAATTATTGATCAAACAAAAAAAAGGTTACAAAAGCAACAAGCACTAAAAGAACAATTTATTGCAATGACTCGTTATGAAAAAAAAGCAAGAATACAAGGACATAATGTTATTGTCGGAATTGATGAAGTGGGACGTGGTCCTTTAGCTGGTCCAGTAGTTGCAGCGGCGGTTGTATTACCGGATGATTTTGATGGTATTGGCATTAATGATTCTAAGCAGTTATCTTTAAAAAAACGTGAAGAATTTTTTGATAAAATTCAAGAACAAGCTGTGTCAATTGGTATAGGAATCATGAATGAAGAGGTCATTGATTCTATCAATATATATGAAGCAACAAAATTAGCAATGATAGAAGCAGTTAATCAACTAAATGTATCACCAGATTGTTTATTAATCGATGCTATGAGGCTACCTCTTGATATCCCACAAGAAAGTATTATCAAAGGAGATGCCAATAGTATTTCAATTGCTAGTGCAAGTATTATGGCAAAAGTCACAAGAGATCGTATGATGGTAGAATTTGATAAAGAATTTCCTGGTTACGGCTTTGCAAAAAATGCGGGATATGGTACTAAAGAACACTTAGCACAACTTGATAATCAAGGAATTACTAAAATACATCGAAAAACATTTGAACCAATCAAAAGCATGTTAAACTAAATTAGAACTCTTTTGCGTATGTTGTTAAAAACAATGCAAGGGAGTTTTTTTATGCATCAATTACTTATTTTTCGTCTGAAACATACAAAAGGGATTGGAAATATTGGTCGGTTGAAACTATTACCATATTTAATGGCAAATCCATTTGATTATTGCTTTGAAACAATGTTGAAAATTGCAGAAATAAAGCCAAAATACCACGCAATTTTTGTGGAAACGTTTAATGAAAGTCTGAAAATAACGGAAGAAGATTTGGCTTTATATATGGAAGAGTATGGCATGATTACCTTTTTAGATAAGGAGTATCCAGAGCAATTATCATACATCTATAATCCACCTGTTGCTTTATTTTATAAAGGGAAGAAAGAATTATTGCAAACACCTATGTTATCCATTATTGGTTCAAGGAAACAGACTGACTTTGGAAAAGAGATGATTGAATCATTAATGCCTGATTTAATCAATAACCAATTAACAATTGTTAGTGGATTAGCAAAGGGGAATGATACATCTGCTCACAAATTAGCTATTCGAAGACAGGGAAACACAATTGGTGTATTGGGCTTTGGATTAAATCGAGTGTACCCTAAAGAGAATCAGCGACTGCAAGAGTATATGTATCAAAATCAATTGGTGATAACAGAATATTTACCAAATGAATCACCACTTCCTTATCACTTTCCAGAACGAAACCGAATCATCGCAGGTCTTTCATTGGGAACACTTGTGGTTGAGGCAAAAAAGAGAAGTGGTACGTTCATTACAGCTCAACTAGCATTAGAAGAAGGAAGAAGTGTTTTTGCTATTCCAAATAATCCATTGATAAAGGAATCAGAAGGTTGTTTGTTGCTTATTAAAGATGGAGCAAAATGTGTTCAATCAAGTTCAGATATTTTAGAAGAATTATAGAAAACCTTGACAAATACGAAATCAATAGCTAATATGATAAACGATTGCCGAAGTGGTATATATAGAAGTATAAATTGTAAAAAAAGAGAGGAAGAGGGGCATGAGTTACAAATATTTAGTGATTGTGGAATCCCCTGCTAAAGCTAAAACGATAGAGAAATATCTCGGAAGAAATTATAAAGTCGTAGCGAGCGTTGGGCATATTAGAGATTTGCCTAAAAGTAAAATGGGTATTGATATTGAAAATAATTTTGAGCCTCACTATATAAATATTAGAGGAAAAGGCCCTGTCATTAAGGATTTAAAGAAATATGCTAAAAAGGCCGAAAAAGTTTATCTCGCAGCCGATCCGGACCGTGAAGGGGAAGCGATTGCGTGGCATTTAGCTCATATTTTAGACTTAGATTTAAATGATAAAAACCGTGTTGTATTTAACGAAATTACAAAAGAAGCTGTTAAACAAGCGTTTAAAGAACCTAGAAAAATAAATATTGATTTAGTCGATGCACAACAAGCAAGACGTATTTTAGACAGACTGGTTGGGTATTCTATTAGTCCTCTATTATGGAAGAAAGTTAAAAAAGGATTGAGTGCTGGTCGTGTACAATCGGTAGCTTTAAAAATGATTATTGACCGTGAAGAAGAAATCAGACAGTTTAAACCAGAAGAATATTGGAGTATTCCAGGGACGTTTTTGAAAAACAAAGCAAAATTCTCAGCTAATTTCTATGGAGTAGATGGGAAAAAGATGAAGTTATCGAATGAGAATGATGTCAAACAAATCACGGAAAAATTAACTGGTCGAGATTATGATGTTGTTAAAGTGACGAAAAAAGAACGTAAAAGAAACCCTGCTAATCCATTTACAACAAGTAGTTTGCAACAAGAAGCTGCGCGTAAACTAAATTTCAGAACAAGAAAAACCATGATGGTAGCTCAACAACTTTACGAGGGAATTAAACTTGGTAAAGGTCAAGGGACAGTTGGTTTAATTACATACATGAGAACAGACTCAACAAGACTGTCGGATACAGCTAAAAGTGAAGCATATGATTTTATTGTTGAGACATACGGACAAGAGTTTTTTGACTCTAAGAAAAAGCCAGCGAAAAAAGCAGAAGGCGCACAAGATGCCCATGAAGCCATTCGTCCATCAAGTGTGATGCGTACACCTGAATCAATTAAAGAATACTTAGATAAAGATCAATTTAAATTGTATTCGCTAATTTGGTCTCGTATGGTTGCTAGCTTAATGTCACCAGCAATTATGGATACGATGCGCGTTGATTTAACGCAAAATGGTATCATTTTTATAGCCAATGGTTCTAAAGTGAAATTCCCAGGATTTATGAAAGTTTATGTTGAGGGAAAAGATGAAGGAAAAGAAGAAAAAGATAATATCTTGCCTGATTTAGAGGTAGGAGACGTTGTCAAATCAGTTGATATCGAACCAAAACAACATTTTACTCAACCGCCAGCTAGATATAGTGAAGCAACACTTGTTAAGACATTGGAAGAACAAGGTGTTGGTCGCCCATCAACCTATGCACCCACTCTTGAAACGATTCAACGACGTTATTACGTTAAATTAAACGCTAGACGTTTTGAACCAACTGAACTTGGTGAGATTGTTAATACGATTATGTGTGAGTATTTCCCACAAATTGTTGATACAACCTTTACAGCCGGAATGGAAAAAGATTTGGATGCTATTGCAGAACACAAAGAACAATGGGTAGATGTTATTAGTCGATTCTACCATCCATTTTCAAAAGAATTGTCAACTGCCGAAGAAAAAATGGAAAAAATTCAGATTAAAGATGAGCCAGCAGGATTTGATTGTGAAGTATGTGGTTCGCCAATGGTGATTAAATTAGGTAAATATGGGAAATTTTATGCTTGTAGTAATTTCCCTGATTGTCGCAACACAAAAGCAATCGTTAAAAAAATTGGTGTAACATGTCCTACATGTAAAAAAGGTGATGTCATCGAGAAGAAAACGAAAAAGAATCGTATTTTTTATGGATGCGACCGATACCCTGATTGTGAATTTACATCGTGGGATAAACCAATTGGACGCGACTGTCCTAAGTGTAGTCACTATCTTGTACAGAAAAAAGTTCGTGGTGGTATGCAGATTATTTGCAGTAACTGCGACTATCAAGAAGACGTGCAAAAATAATGATAGGTTTCTTTTTATAAATTGTGTATAATGCATAGGAGGACAAGAGAACTCACTCTTGTCCTCTACTTAATTACTGAGAAAGAGGTAACTAAATGACAGAGAATAGAGTAACGGTTATTGGAGCAGGACTAGCTGGAAGTGAAGCAGCATGGCAAGCAGCAGAGTCAGGAGCTCAAGTTGATTTATATGAAATGAGAAAAATTAAAAAAACACCAGCACACCACACAGATCAATTTGCTGAATTAGTTTGTACGAACTCATTAAGAGCAAATGGTATTACAAATGCTGCTGGTTTATTAAAAGAAGAGATGAGACAATTTGGTTCAGTTATTATTGCAGCTGCGGATAAAACACAAGTTCCTGCTGGTGGTGCGTTAGCTGTTGATAGAGAAAGTTTTTCTGAAGAAGTAACAAAACAAGTATCTAATCATCCAAATATTACCGTTCATCATGAAGAGATTACTGAAATTCCAACTGAAGGTATTACAGTGATTGCGACTGGTCCTTTAACAAGTGAACCTTTAGCGGAAAGTATCAAAGAATTTACTGAGTCAGAAGGATTATATTTTTATGATGCAGCAGCACCAATCATAGAAAAGTCGTCTATTGATATGAATAAAGTGTATTTGAAATCTCGTTATGACAAAGGTGAGGCAGCATATCTTAATTGTCCAATGACAAAAGAAGAATTTTATGCTTTTAGAGAAGCGTTAGTTAATGCAGAGGTTGCTCCTTTAAAATCATTTGAAAAAGAAAAATTCTTTGAAGGGTGTATGCCAATTGAAGTTATGGCAAATCGTGGTGAAAAAACGATGACATTTGGTCCATTAAAACCAGTTGGATTGGAAGATCCAAAAACAGGTAAACGTCCATATGCTGTTGTTCAACTCCGTCAAGATAATGCGGCAGCATCACTTTATAATATTGTTGGATTCCAAACGCATTTAAAATGGGGCGAACAAAAACGTATTATTCAAATGATTCCTGGATTAGAGAACGCAGAAATCGTGAGATATGGTGTGATGCATCGAAATACGTTTATGAATTCACCGGAATTACTTGATCCAACGTATCAATCACGTAAGAAACCAACGTTATTCTTTGCTGGTCAAATGACTGGTGTAGAAGGTTATGTTGAAAGTGCAGCAAGTGGTATCTTAGCAGGACGAAATGCAGCTAGACTTGCACAAGGAAAAGAACCAATTGTACTGCCACAAGAAACAGCGATTGGTGGTATGGCACACTATATCACACATACATCTGGGAAACATTTCCAACCGATGAATGTAAACTTTGGTTTATTCCCAGAGTTACCAGAGAGAATTCGTGATAAAAAAGAACGTTACACACAAATTGCTAATCGAGCACTTGAAGCGACAAAAGAGTCGTTAACATTATTTGAGAAATAGTATGTCATTTGACATGCTATTTTTTTATGGTTTGTTTAAAAATTTGTATAAATTACTTAAAACATATAAATATATTGGTAAAAAAAATTTTTGTATGTTACATTAATTTTATAATTTGTAATGAAAGGGGTTGATTTCGATTGATCACTTAGTGTTATTTTTAAGATATCTAGTAGATGAGCGACATTATTCATTACAAACAAAACACGCCTATGAGGATGATGTCACACATTTTTTTGAGTTTTTGGAAGAAACAGGAAATTCTGACTATTTAAACATCACGTTTCAAGATGCTCGAGTATATTTAGCTTATCTTCATGATAAAGAATATAGTCGTAATACGATTAGTCGGAAAATTTCGAGTCTTCGCTCTTTTTATCAATTTTTAATCAAAAATGAGTGGATTAAAGATAATCCATTTAGTTATATACAAATGAAAAAAAAGAATAATAAATTACCAAATTTTTTATATGAAAAGGAAATTGCTATTTTATTCGATTCGGTATCAGGTCAGTCACTATTAGACAAACGAAACCGAGCGTTACTAGAATTATTGTATGCTACAGGGATTCGTGTGTCAGAATGTGTTTCAATTGAATTAAATGATTTAGATATAGATAATGGGATTGTATTAATTAATGGAAAAGGTGGCAAACAACGGTACGTTCCTTTTGGGTCATTTTGCACGGATGCATTGATTGATTATATCTCAACAACTCGGGTAGAATTAATGATTAAATATCAATGTACTCATGAAAAGTTGTTTATTAATCATCATGGACAAGCATTAACGGCGAAAGGTGTGCAATATATATTGGATAAGCTAATTAAAAAAAGTAGTTTAACAACAAATATTCATCCACATATTTTTAGACATACGTTTGCCACACATTTGTTAGATAATGGAGCAGATATGAGAACGGTTCAAGAATTATTAGGACATTCTAGTTTGTCTTCTACTCAAATATATACGCACGTTACAACTAGTGCATTACAAAAAAATTATCGGAATTTTCATCCGAGAGCTTAGAATAGGAGAATTATTTATGGGATATACAACATTTCACTCAACAACTATTTGTGCAGTAGAAAAAGACGGAAAATTTGCTATGGCTGGCGATGGCCAAGTAACCATGGGTGAATCAGTCGTGATGAAAGGGACAGCTAGAAAAGTTAGACGTATTTATAACGATGAAGTTGTCGTAGGATTTGCCGGTAGTGTGGCTGATGCGTTTAATCTTGAAGGAAAATTTGAAGAAAAACTAAATCAATACAAAGGTAACCTGATGCGTGCAGCTGTTGAACTTGCCATGCAGTGGCGTAGTGATCGCGCTATGCAAAAATTAGAGGCAATGCTCATTGTAATGAATGATAAAGAAATGCTCGTTGTTTCAGGTACTGGAGAAGTCATTGCACCAGATGATGGCATTTTAGCGATTGGCTCTGGTGGTAATTATGCTTTAGCAGCAGCTAGAGCGCTAAAACGAGATGGTCGCGATGATTTAACAGCAGGAGAAATTGCTAAAGCAGCTTTAAACGTTGCAGGAGATATTTGTGTATACACAAACCACAACATTATTGTAGAAGAATTATAGGAGATGACGTTAATGAGTACAGTAACAAAAACACCAAGACAAATTGTAGAAGAATTAGATCAATATATTATTGGACAAAATAAAGCAAAAAAATCTGTTGCAGTGGCTTTGCGTAATCGTTATCGTCGTATGCAATTAGATGACGTAATGCAACAAGATATCACACCTAAAAATCTATTAATGATTGGACCAACTGGTGTTGGTAAAACAGAAATTGCCAGACGACTTGCTAAAATTGTTAATGCACCATTTGTAAAAGTTGAGGCAACAAAATTTACAGAAGTTGGTTATGTGGGTCGCGATGTTGAATCAATGGTTCGTGATTTGGTTGAAGCAAGTATTACCATTGTGAAAAAAGACCAATATAGTCAAGTTTATTCAAAAGCAAAAAAAGCTGCGGAAGATAGATTGGTTAAATTATTAGTACCTGGTATCAAAAAAGAAAAACGTCAATCAACGAATCAATTTGATATGATGATGCAAATGATGAATGGATTCCAACAAAATAATGACGAAGAAAAAGAAGAAGTGACCGATTCTATCAGAGTAAGTCGTGAAACAGTTCAATCTCAACTGGAAAAAGGTCAGCTTGAAGATAGAGAAATAACAATTGAAGTCGAAGAGAAAAAACAAACGCCAACGATGAATAACGGGTTGGAACAAATGGGAATTGATTTAGGTGATGCTCTCAATTCATTAACACCTAAGAAAAAAATCAAACGCACAGTGACTGTGAAAGAAGCACGTGAAATTTTAATTAATGAAGAATCTGAAAAACTTGTTAATAGTGCAGATATTCATAGTGAAGCAATTAAATTAGCACAAAATAATGGGATTATTTTTATTGATGAGTTTGACAAAATTACGTCTAAGTCTGAAAGTAATGGTCAAGTGTCTCGAGAAGGGGTTCAACGTGATATTTTACCGATTGTTGAAGGATCTATTGTCAACACGAAATATGGTACAATCGAAACAGATCATATTTTATTTATTGCATCAGGTGCGTTTCACTTAAGTAAACCAAGTGATTTGATACCTGAATTACAAGGTCGCTTCCCAATTCGTGTGGAATTAGATGATTTAACAGCAGAAGATTTTGTCCGCATCTTAACTGAACCAAACAACGCATTGATCAAACAATATATCGCCTTACTTAAAACTGAAAATATTGATGTGACATTTACTAAAGAAGCAATCGAACGCTTGTCTCATATCGCGTATAACGTAAATAGTGAAACAGATAATATTGGAGCAAGACGCTTGCATACTATTTTAGAAAAATTATTAGAAGATTTATTATTCGAATCTCCTGATATGTCAATGGGTGAAATTACCATCACTGAACAATATGTTAATGAAAAACTCGGTGAAATATCTGAAGATGAAGATTTGAGTCGTTATATTTTATAAGAACTGTTTAGGAGTGGTGGTATGGATGATTTATTGCAAAAAACACGTATGATTAATGAATTGTTACAAAAAGAAAATACCATTCAAGAAGAAAAAGAACTGCCTTATTTACAAATGGCACAAGTATTATCGGATATTATGGAGTGTAATACTTATATTTTGTCAAAAGATGGTGAATTATTAGGATATTCTGTGGTACATGATTTTAATAATGAACGAATTAATGAAATGATTACTAAACATCAATTTCCTCATTCGTACACTACTTTATTAAAGGATATTCAACAAACAGTTGAAAATATTCCAATCGATGAAGAATTAACTATTTTTCCTTTTGAATTAAAGAAAGAATTAACTAACGCCTACACAACTCTTGTTCCAATATTTGGAGCAGGAGCTAGGCTTGGTACAATTCTTTTAGGTCGTGTAAATAAAAAATTTAACACAGAAGATTTTATCTTAGGCGAATATAGTGCAACGGTTGTTGGTATGCAATTACTCTATCAAAAATCTGGCGATATAGAGAAACAAATGCGTGAAACAAGTATGGTTCAGATGGCATTAAAGTCTTTATCTTTTAGTGAATTAAAGGCGATTAAAGCAATTTTTGAAGAATTGGATGAACAAGAAGGTATTTTAACAACATCTAGTATTGCCGATAGAATAGGAATAACTCGCTCGGTTATTGTAAATGCTTTACGTAAACTTGAATCAGGAGGCGTAATTGAAACACGCTCTTTGGGGATGAAAGGAACGTTTATAAAAATAACTAATCAACAATTAATTAACTTGCTTGATAAAGAAACGGTTGTTTAAGAGGAACGTCATGACGTTAAAATTAGAGTCGGATACTGCTATAGTAATCATTAATCAATTTGGAGCTGAGTTATCTAGTTTTATTTTAAAAGAAACGGGTGTTGAATACATTTGGCAAGCGGATTCACATTTTTGGGGACGTCATGCACCAATTTTATTTCCGTTTGTTGGTAGATTAAAAGATAATACCTATTCTTATCAGAACAAAAATTATTCGATGGGACAACATGGCTTTGCTCGTAATATGTTATTTGATGTGGTTGAACAAACGAGTAACTCTGCTATATTGGAGTTAAAGAATAATCAAGAAACGCTAACAAATTATCCTTTTGAATTTCGACTACTAATAGGTTATCAGTTAGATGGAACAATGTTAACCATTAATTATGAGGTATCAACGCTCTCTGATGAAATGTATTTTTCTATTGGGGGACACCCTGCATTTAATATTCCTTTAATTGAAGGAACAGAGATGAGTGATTATTATCTTCATTTTTCACCATCGAAATCACGAATTAAAATTCCTTTAAAAGGAGCTTATATAAATAGTGAGTGTAAAACTTTGGCACAAACAAACACATCCATTCAATTAAAACATACGCTTTTTAAAGAAGATGCTCAAATTTTAGAAACAAAGGGAAGAAATACTTTTTCTATTTTATCTGATAAGCATTCACATGGTGTGATAGTGAGTTATGAAGAGTTTCCGTTTGTTGGTTTCTGGAGCCCTAATACAATTGAAGCGCCGTTTGTTTGTATTGAACCTTGGTGTGGAATAGCTGACGATATTTCTAGCAATGGAAAAATTGAAGAGAAAATCGGGATTAATAAATTAACTAAAGGTAATCACTTTAATAAAAGTTATACTATAAGAATTCAATAAAATAAAAAGAGACTGAGCCAAAAGTAATTTTGGTAATAAAATCACTTAACTAACAAAATAGAAATCCCATGAAATCAACGTTGTAATTAACGGATTTCATGGGATTCTTTTTATTTTAAGATTTTTTAGTCAGCCTCTTTTTTATTATCCAAAATAACTAGTATCTTCAATATTTAATTCACTTAAAATAATAGAAGCAGTTTCTTCTATAGAAAGTTGTGCAACATTAATGACTAAACAACCTAATTTTTTATATAAATCATTAGCAAAATCAAGTTCACGTTTGATTTTATCAATATCTGAATAAGCAGTATCTGGATTTAAGCCATAAGATTTCATTCGTTCTCGGCGGATACGATTTAATACTTTTGGATTATTTGTCAAACCAACAATTTTTTTCGGATCAACCTCCCAAAGTTGTGGTGGAATATGTGCTTCCGGTATTAGCGGCAAGTTTGCAACTTTTAAATTTTTATTGGCTAAAAACAAACTTAGCGGTGTTTTTGACGTACGTGAGACACCTAGGAGAAGAATATCAGCTTCTAAAAATCCTTTAGGGTTTTTACCATCATCATATTTTACAGCGAATTCCATTGCACTAATTCTCTCAAAGTAATTTTTACTTAAAAAATGCATCGCACCTGGTAAACGACTTGGCTCTAATCCAGTTCGTTTGGATAATTCTCCAACTAGTCCTGATAAGAGATCAATCATAAAAAGATTCTGTTGTTTACCGTAGTTGTTGGCTATATGAACTAAATCTTTAGATACAAGAGTGTGAAGGACAATAGCATCGAGAGCTTTTGCTTCATCTAAGGCTTGCACTAGTTCTTCTTCGCGATAGATGAACGCGCGTTTAATGATTTGTATTTTTATTTTTGCATCTTCATATTGTGCCATGGAGGCTTGGGCTAGTTTAGAAGCTGTTTCGCCAGCTGAATCAGAAATAATAAAAATACTGATACGTTGGTCAGTCATAAACGTTTCACATCCTTAATATTTTTACTTTATTTAAATTATAGCATATAATATGACATAAACGATGATTATTATGAAGAGAGGGAGAGATTTTGGAAAAAGAATTAGATTATGCAATAGCGACAATGAAAGACAATGGCTTAAAGTATACAAAAAAACGTTCGGATATACTTTCTTTTTTAATTAATGAAAATCGTTATGTTGCAGCGTTAGATGTATTTAATTTTATGAACAATAAATATCAAGGTGTGAGTTATGATACGATTTATCGGAATTTAAGAGATTTTGCAGAATTAAATATTTTAGAGGAAACTGAGTTACAAGGTGAAAAAAGATATCGATTCCATTGTGATGTTCATGGGGAACACCATCATCATCACTTTATTTGTACTTCTTGTGGTGCAACACGAGAGATTCATATGTGTCCAATGGATATGTTTCAAGAACAGCTGCCAGGTTGCTTAATTGAAGGTCATCGTTTTGAAATATTAGGAAAATGCGAGAAATGTTTAAAAAATTAACAATAGGTAGTTGACGAGAAAAACTCAATTAGCTATAATATATTGTGAACAGTTTTTTGTTTAAGATTACTTTATATAAAAAACGGTTACCAAAAAGTTTGGAGGGAGGGATTTATATGTCAAAAACTGTTGTTCGTAAAAACGAATCATTAGATGACGCTCTTCGTCGCTTCAAACGTTCCGTTTCAAAAACTGGTACTTTACAGGAGTACCGCAAGCGTGAATACTACGAAAAACCAAGTGTTAAACGCAAGAAAAAGTCTGAAGCTGCAAGAAAACGTAAAAAATACTAGTTTTAATGAATGGATCTGATATTATGACTCTATTGAATAGGTTAAACAATGATATCAAAGTAGCGATGAAAGCAAAAGATAAAGAAACATTATCTGTTTTACGGATGATGAAATCTTCTATTCAAAATGAGGAAATCAAAAAAGGTGAATCATTATCACCTGATGAAGAATTAACTGTCTTATCTAGAGAGATGAAACAACGTAAAGATTCGTTACAGGAATTTAACCAAACTGATCGTCCAGATTTAGCAGAAAAAGTTTCTGGTGAGATTAAAATTGTTGAGCGTTATATGCCTGAACAATTATCTGAAGATGAATTACGAAACATTGTTCAATCGGCAATAGATGAAACAGGTGCATCATCAATGAAAGATTTCGGAAAAGTAATGGGTGTTGTTATGCCTAAAACTAAAGGGAGAGCTGACGGTCAGAAAGTTAACTCTTTAGTAAAAGAAAGTTTAGCATAGTCTATTATTGGTTCTTTATTAATTGTATATGAAAGATTTTTTAGAAGATAGTGGTGGTTATTACCTCTATCTTCTTTTTTATGCTATACTACAGACTTCTAAAGATGAAAAGATGTTTGAAAGCACCCTCGTTATTTTTTTTATTTAGAGAGTGTGGTATTATTTAGGTTATAAGAAGATGAAGGAGCTGTAGTGATTGACATCAGAAACAACATTAGTATTTATGTTAGATAAGAACATTGAAAGCAATGATTTGTTTGGTACACATGATAAACATATTAAAATACTTGAGGAATATTTGAATGTATCAATTTCTTCAAGAGGAGAGGTTGTTCATTTATCAGGAAATGTTGAAAATGTCTCCATGGTTCAAGATATTTTAACTGCAATACAACAGTTGATTCTAAGGGGACATAAAATTACAAGTAGTGATATGTTAACAGCTATTCAATTAGCGAAAAAAGGACAATTAGAGACATTCTTTAGTCTATACGAACACGCTTTATTAAAAGATAATAAAGGAAATGCCATTCGTGTAAAAAATGATGGTCAGAAAAAATATATTCAAGCCATTAAAAAAAATGATGTGACGTTTGGTATTGGTCCTGCTGGAACAGGAAAAACGTTTTTAGCAGTTGTAATGGCAGTGAGTGCCTTAAAAAAAGGTGAGGTAGAAAAAATTATTTTAACACGTCCAGCTGTTGAAGCAGGGGAAAACCTAGGATTTCTACCTGGAGATTTACAAGAAAAAGTTAATCCATATTTGCGACCTGTTTATGATGCGCTGTATCAAGTTTTAGGTATGGAACACACAGCCCGTTTAATGGATAGAGGTGTCATTGAAATCGCCCCTCTTGCTTATATGAGAGGAAGAACATTGGAAGAAGCTTTTGTGATATTAGATGAAGCTCAAAATACAACAAATGCACAAATGAAAATGTTTTTAACTCGTTTAGGAAATCATTCTAAGATGATTATAAATGGAGATAAAACGCAAATAGATTTACCTCGTGGGGTTGAAAGTGGGTTAATTCATGCTGAAAAAATTTTAAGAGGTATTAAACGAATTGCGTTTATAGAATTTTCAACACAAGATGTGGTGAGACATCCGGTGGTTGCTGATATCATTAAAGCATATGCAGATAACTAAAAGGAGATAAAAGGAGTGAAAGTAATGAAAAAAATCCAACAAGTGCCTAATGTGCTTGGTAAATACTATACCCCTTTAATTCTGTTTTTAATGTCATTAATCATGTTTAGTTTGATGTTTGGTAGTGTAAGACAAAAACAAGTCACTTATAAAGTGGGCCAATTATCAAGTGAAACAATACGCGCTAATAAAACCATTGAAAATAAAGATGAAACAAAAGAAAAACAAAAGTTGGCAATGGAAAGTGTGACACCAGAGTACACTTACAATCCAGATGTTGAGACAAAGCAAATTGAATATGTTAAAACCATTTTTGATTTAGTAAATCAAGTCAATGAAACAGCTGAAAAACAATATAATGAAAAAAAGAGTAGTTCAAAGCCTACTGTAGAAGATAAACTACCCATGTTAAAATCTAATTTTGAAAAATATAGTCAAAATGATATTGCATTTTTTCAGTCTTTTCCAGACACTTTTTATGAACAATTACTTGAGTTATCTAGTTCTGATTTAACTAAACTTGAAGAAACGTCTGAGAACACATTGAAAACAATTTTGGCTAAACATATTAGAAATTCTACGCTTCAAGGGGAAAAACAAACAGCAAAAGAAATGGTGCAGTACGATGAGTTTAGTTCACAAGAGATTAATTTACTTGTGATGATTTTTGATAAAGCAATCGTAGTGAATGAAGTGGTAAACGATAAAGCAACAGAATCTATGAAAGAAAGTGCTAAAAATAATGTGCTTCCTGTGATGATTTATCAAGGTGAAATTATTGTCCGTGAAGGCGAACAAATTGATTCTAAGGCAATGGAGAAAATAAAGTTACTTGGCTTAACTAATCAATCTACGTCAACTTCGCCATTGTTATCTATGTTACTTGTTATTTTGTTACAAGTCGTATTAATAGGGTATATTTTACGACATTCTAATCAAGAAGTACGTGTTAAAAGTGTTACCTTATATGCTGTTGCTATTACAGTGAGTGTTCTATTTATGAAATTACTTTATTTATTTCAAAAAGATAATTTAAGTAATGTTTCTCTATTATTCCCAGCAGCATTTGGATCGGTTATTTTATATATGTTTTTAGATAAACGATGGGGATTATTAATGGGGATGTTTCAAGCTATTTTTTCTATCTTTATTTTCTATAATTTAGCGGGAACCACATCACTATTAGTTATTTCACTTTTTTATATGTTTTCTGCATTTGTGTCAACTTTTTTAGTTAACGAACGAATAGGTGTACAATTAAAAGAAGCATTCTTTTTATTGATTATTATGCCAATTCTTTTTATGGCAGTATTAGTGATTTATCAAGGATTTAATATTGGTGATAGTCGTTCTATTACAACGTTATTTATTTCGACTGGTAGTGGGTTATTCTCATTTATTTTATCAATTGGATTATACCCTTACATTGAATTATTATTGACTGATGATAGTGTGATTGTTTTAAATGAGTTGAGTAATCCAAATCAGCCTTTATTAAAACAATTACTTGAAGAAGCACCAGGAACCTATCATCATAGTATGATGGTGGCTAGTTTAAGTGCGAATGCCGTTGCTCAAATTGGAGGTAATTCTCTATTAACACGTGTGGCAAGTTATTATCATGATGTCGGTAAAATTAAACATGCTAATTTTTTCGTGGAAAATTTACCAGATGGGGCAGAAAATCCTCACAATTTCTTGTTACCATCAGATAGTAAAGAAATTATTTTTAGCCATGTAACAGATGGTGTGAAAATATTAGAAGAAGCTGGTATGCCTCAATTTGTCATTGATGTATGTCAACAACATCATGGTACTACTTTGATGAAATATTTCTTTATTAAAGAACAAGAAAGAAATCCTGAAACAACAGAAGAAGCATTTCGTTATCCAGGTCCAAAGCCTCAATCTCGTGAAGCAGGGGTTATTAATATTGCGGATAGTGCTGAAGCAGCTGTTAGAGCAATGGATCATCCAACAAATGATAAAATAAAAGACTTCGTCCATAACTTAATCCAATCAAGGCTAGAAGATGGACAATTAATTGAGACCGGTTTAACCTTGGATGAAATTGCAATTATTGAAAAATCACTTGTTGATGGATTGTGCTCAACTTTCCATTCACGTATTAAATATCCTAAGATGAAATCTGAAGCAGAAAAAATGAAACAAGAACAAGAAGAAAGAGGGATTTAACGATGGACTTGGTACTCGTTGATAAAACAGACTCCTTATCTAAAGAACAATTAGAAATGGTTTCATCTATCATTGATTTTGCCGCAAAAAATGAAGAAATTGATTTACCAGATAACACGGAAATGTCTGTGACGTTTGTAGATGATGTAGAAATACATCAAATAAATAAAGAACATCGTCAAAAAGATCGTCCAACAGATGTGATTAGTTTTGCTTTGGAAGAAGAGGATTTGTCAGGATTTGATTTTGATTTAGAAGAACTTGGTTTACCACGAAATATAGGGGATTTATTTATTTCTGTAGATCGTACGAAAGATCAAGCAGCTGAATTTAATCATTCATTTGATAGAGAACTTGGTTTTTTAACCATTCATGGTTTTCTTCATTTAAATGGCTATGACCATATGACGCCAGAAGATGAAAAAAATATGTTTGATTTGCAAAGAAAGATTTTAAATGATTATGGCTTGGAACGATAGACAAACAGAAAAAAATCGTTGTTTTTGTCAGTCTTTGATTCATGCATTGCATGGATTAAAGACTGTTGTCGAAGAAGAAAGAAATATGAGGTATCATTTGTTTTTAGGAACAAGTGCGATTGTTTTAGGATTTATATGTCATATTTCTAAATATGAATGGTTATGGCTAGTGTGTGCGATTGTTTTGGTTTTGATGGCAGAGATGGTAAACACAGCTTTTGAAGTATTGGTTGATTTAGTAACCAATAAAACCTATCACTCGTTAGCTAAAAAGATTAAGGATATGTCAGCTGGAATGGTATTATTAAGTGCATGTTTTGCTCTTTTTGTCGGTATGGTGATATTTTTACCTAAAATAATACATGTTTGGATTGGTAGTTAAGAAAGGATAAGATAAATGTCAGAACAAAATTTTAAATCAGGCTTTGTTGCCATAGTTGGTCGACCAAATGTTGGAAAATCAACTTTATTAAATCGAATTGTGGCTCAAAAAATTGCGATTATGAGTAATAAAGCTCAAACAACACGAAATAAAATTCAAGGAATTTATACAACAAAAGAAGCGCAAATTGTGTTTATTGATACACCAGGAATCCACAAACCTAAAAATAAATTAGGTGATTTCATGGTAGAAACAGCATATAGTGCATTGCGCGAAGTCGATGCCATTATCTTTATGGTTAGTGCTGATATGCCAAGAGGACGTGGAGACGATTTTATTATTGAACGTTTGAAGACAGCAGATGCACCTGTGTATTTAGTGATAAATAAAATTGATACTGTTCATCCAGATGATTTATTGCCAATTATTGATGATTATCGTCAAGAGTTAGATTTTAAAGAAATCGTACCAATTTCGGCAACAGAAGGAAATAATGTAGAACATCTATTAGAAACACTAGTAAATGATATGCCTGAAGGCCCCCAGTTTTTCCCAGATGATCAAGTAACAGATCACCCAGAGTATTTTATTGTGTCTGAGTTGATTCGTGAAAAAGTATTACAATTAACCGAACAAGAAGTGCCTCATTCTGTTGCGGTAGTCACAGAAAGCATGAAACGAGATGATAATGATAAAATTCATATTCAAGCAACTATCATTGTAGAACGTGATAGTCAAAAAGGAATTATCATTGGTAAAGGCGGAAAAATGCTAAAAAATATCGGAACGAAAAGTCGTAAAGATATTGAAAATTTACTAGGAGACAAAGTTTTTCTAGAATTATGGGTTAAAGTACAAAAAAATTGGCGTGATAAACGTCGTGATTTACAAAATTATGGTTATAGAGAAACAGATTATTAAACATGGAATTTTTCCATGTTTTTTAGTTGTTAAGGAGGTAAGATGTTGAGAGGACCTCAAGAAATTAATGGACTTATTTTGTTTTCTAGGAATTATCGGGAAAGCGATAAATTGGTAAAAATATTTACAGAATCTAATGGAAAAAAAATGTTTTTTGTGAGACATGCTAATAAAAAAAATAATCAAATCGGCTCAGCTATTCAACCATTTACGCAAGCGACTTTTATCGGTGATATGAAAGATGAGGGATTATCTTTTTTGAATACAGCTAAAGACATTTTCCCGTTTTTTGCGATTCAACAGGATATTTTTTTATCAGCCTATGCTACTTATATACTTAATTTAAGTGATGCCGCCATTGAGGACAATGTATATGACCCTTTTTTGTTTGGTTTTTTAAAAGAATCCCTTACATTGATTAATGATGGCTATGATGCCGAAATTATAACAAATATTTTTGAGATACAGATTCTTCAACGGTTTGGGATACAATTAAATTTCTCGTCTTGTGCTATATGTGGCAGTCAAAGAGAACCATTTGATTTTTCTGATAAATACCATGGTGTACTTTGCCAAAAACATTGGTCAATGGATGAACGTCGGTTTCATTATTCTCCAAGAGCCTTACATTTTATTAAATTGTTTAATGCCGTTAGTTATGAACAAATAAAAAGTATCAACCTCTCAGATGAAACGAAGCAACATATAAGACAAGTGATTGATTCGATTTATGAAGAATATGTTGGTTTACATTTAAAAAGTAAAAAATTTATCGATGATATGCAAAATTGGAAAGAAATGATTCCAAAGAGAGAAAACAAAATTGACAAACTGGATAATACCAATTAAAATAAAGACAACTTATATAAACATGTTGACAGAACTAAGTAAAAATGACAAAACTAACCAAAGCGAATTTGGGTCAGTGAAAGCCAAATGTTAGGAGTTATTTTGAAGGCATTCTTGAGTGTACAAAATGAAGCTGCCGTGGAAACGGAAGTAGGGTGGAACCGCGAATATTCGTCCCTATGTTTGATAGATTATGTCAAGCATAGGGATTTTTATTATGTTAAAAATAGGAGGAAAAACAATGAGTCAAACATTAACGATACAAGAAATGATTTTAGCTCTTCAAAATTATTGGTCAAATCAAGGATGCATGTTAATGCAAGCCTATGATACAGAAAAAGGGGCAGGAACAATGAGTCCTTATACTTTTTTACGTGCAATAGGACCAGAACCATGGAATGCCGCTTACGTAGAGCCATCACGTCGTCCGGCTGATGGTCGTTATGGCGATAACCCAAATCGTTTATATCAACATCATCAATTCCAAGTGGTCATGAAACCTTCACCAGAAAATATTCAAGAATTGTATTTGGATAGCTTAAAAGTTTTAGGGATTGACCCATTTCAACATGATATTCGCTTTGTTGAAGATAACTGGGAAAATCCTTCTATGGGTTGTGCTGGTTTAGGTTGGGAAGTGTGGTTAGATGGTATGGAAATCACTCAGTTTACCTATTTCCAACAAGTCGGTGGTTTAGAATGTAAACCCGTCACATCAGAAATTACATATGGCTTAGAACGTTTGGCTTCTTATATTCAAGAAGTTGAGAGCGTCTATGATTTAGAATGGACAAAAGGCGTGAAATACGGTGAAATTTTTGTTCAACCTGAATATGAGCATTCAGTTTATTCATTTGAACAAAGTGATCAAGAGTTATTATTAAACTTATTTAACAGTTATGAAAAAGAAGCAAAACGTGCGATAGATTTAGGCTTAATCCATCCGGCTTACGATTATGTGTTAAAATGTAGTCACATGTTTAACTTGCTTGATGCTAGAGGAGCCGTTTCCGTGACAGAGCGTGCAGGGTATTTAGCAAGAATTCGTAATATGGCTAGAGCCTTAGCTAAAGGCTTTGTTGAAGAACGAGAAAAATTAGGATTTCCATTATTAAAAGAAGTTATGGAGGAGGATATTCATGAGTAAACAATTTTTATTAGAAATCGGGTTGGAAGAAGTACCAGCTCATTTAGTCACTCCAACATCGAAACAATTTGCTAAAAAAGCAGCAGACTATTTAAATGAAAATCGTGTATCTTTTGACAATATTGAAGTATTTTCTACACCAAGACGTTTTGCCATTCGTGTAAATGGTTTAGCAGATAAGCAAGAAAATATTGAAGAAAAAGCAAAAGGTCCAGCAAAAAAAATCGCACAAGACGCTGAAGGTAATTGGACAAAAGCAGCGATAGGGTTTGCTAAAGGTCAAGGGGCAACAACAGATGATTTGTATTTTGAAACAATTAAAGATGTTGAATATGTCTTTGTTGATAAATTTATTGAGGGACAATCAGTGGAAACCATTTTACCTGGTTTAACTAATGTTGCAGCTCATTTAACTTTCCCAGTTACTATGACATGGGGAAATGGCGAGTATCGTTTTATTCGTCCTGTGCACTGGTTAGTGGCTCTTTTAGAAGATAATGTTATTCCTATGACTTTTTTGGTATTAATAGTTCGAATAAATCTCGTGGTCATCGTTTCTTAGGTCAAGAAGCAATGATTAACCATTCATCTGATTATGAAACAGCTTTAGAAGAACAATTTGTTATTGCTAATCCTGTGATTCGTCAAGATAAAATTAGTAAACAAATTCATGAAATTGAAGAAAATAATCATTGGATAATCCCGCAAGATGCAGATTTGTTAGAAGAGGTTGTTAATTTAGTAGAATACCCAACTGTTTTTGTTGGAAATTTTGCTGAAAATTATTTATCTTTACCATCAGAAGTTTTAATCACATCAATGAAAGAGCATCAACGCTACTTTGAAGTATTAGATCAAAAAGGCCAATTATTGAACCATTTTGTATCGGTTAGAAATGGAAACAGTGATTACATTGATAATGTGCGAAAAGGAAATGAAAAAGTTCTTCAAGCTCGTTTAGAAGATGGGGAATTTTTCTATGAAGAAGATTTAAAATTATCAATTGATGATTATGTCCAAAAATTAAAATCAGTGACATTCCATGAAAAAATTGGATCAATGTATGAAAAAATGCAACGAGTGGCGGTCATTTCTGAATTAATAGGATCATCTGTTGGTTTATCTAAGGAAGAAATGACGGATTTAAGACGTGCTAGTGAAATCTATAAATTTGATTTAGTGACTCTTATGGTAGATGAATTCCCAGAATTACAAGGCATCATCGGCGAAAAATATGCCACATTAAAAGGTGAAAGCGTTGGGGTGGCTCAAGCTATTCGTGAGCACTACTTACCAAAATCAAGCGATGGTGAGTTGCCTGAAAGTAATGTAGGAGCTGTTTTGGCGATTGCAGATAAATCAGATACATTATTATCTTTCTTTGCTGTGGGCTTAATGCCTAAAGGCTCAAATGACCCATATGCGTTACGAAGACAAGCTTATGGTATTATTCGTATTATTGAGTCTAAAGGATGGGATTTCCCAATCATTCGTTTGCAACAACAAATGAAAGAACTAATTAATGAAGACATTGAAAGATTTGGATTAAGTATTGAGACAGATGAAGAAGTTTTAACAGAGTTCATCAAAGGTCGTATGAAACAATGGTTTAGTGGTAAACAAATTCGTCACGATATTATTGAGGCCGTCTTAGAAAGTAGACAAGAAAACTTGCATACGATGTTTGAAACAGCGGATATATTAGTCAATCATGCATCAGAGAATGATTTTAGACCAACAATTGAATCTTTAACACGCGTTATTAATTTATCTAATAAAGCAGAAGATAAAGAAGTAGGAAAGATAAATCCAGAATTATTTGAAAATGATTCTGAGAAAAAACTTTATGAAGCCATTATGTCGGTTTCAGAAAAAGTGGGTGATTTGACACTTAATGAATTGTATGAAGAACTACGTCATTTAAATCCATTGATTGAATCATATTTTGAAGATACAATGGTTATGGTTGATGATCAAGCAATAAGAGAAAATCGTTTAAATCAATTAAAAATGATAGCAAATATTGCATTATCCTTTGCAAGTTTAGATCGTTTGATTGTTAAATAAAAAAGTGGCTACTTGATTTAATCAGTAGCCACTTTTTTTATGTGATTAATTTCTTCTGTTAGTTGTTGCTCTAGGTGTACTAAATGATTTCCATGCATTTTTATAATTATCATCGGTTCCACCAATACCAAATTTGAAAGTACTATCTTTAGGGCCATCAGTTGCATAAAAGCTTTCTACTTCTTTTGCTCCTTTTAAGTTGATTTGTTGATTATCTACTTTGACGGTGGCTACCTTTTCTCCTGTAAATTCGACGACCTTTTCTTTTTTGACAGAAGGGTCTAAGGTGAATTTTTCATTCACTTTAAATATATCAGAATTTCTTTGATACACATAATTTGTCATATAAGACCAATAAATCATATTTTGTTTGTTCCACGTTGAGCTCATTTGAGTGTTGTCATCGTAACCAATCCAGCTACTCATCGTCACTCCTGGAGTAGAAGCTGTAAACCAATAATCTTTTTCTAATTCCGATGTCCCAGTTTTTCCAACCCAGTCAGCTCTAGCAAGTGTTGGGTTAACAGATTGAAGGGACTCCTGAGCAGCTTGACCTGTTCCACTTTTTAGAACATCTCGCATCATGTCATTCATGATAGATGCTGTAGCCGGCTTAAAGACTTGGGTTGGATCAGATTTATGTTGATAAATGACCTCACCTTCTTCATTTGTGATTTTATCAATGGAGAAGCCTTTATTATAGACTCCTTTATTAGCTAAAGTAGCATAAGCTTCTGTTTCCTCTAAGACCGTCATACCATAATCAGTTGCGCCAAGAGGGATTGATTCACGGTAGTACTCATCGGGATTAAGTCCTATATTCATTTTATCAAAATATTGTTTAGGATCTATACTTTGAAGCATATCATTGTATAAATTAACCACCGGAATATTTAGTGACCATTTGAGTGATTCTCTTACAGATTTAAAGGAGTTACTCCCTTTATCAGAATAATTTTTTACTTCTTGTCCATTTTTGTATTTTAATGGATAATCAGATAATTTTGATTCTGAACCAATAATACCATTATCGATTGCTGGAGCGTAAGCTAAAATAGGTTTCATAGTAGAACCAGGTGAGCGTCTAGTTTGAAAAGCATGATTATTTTGATTTTGGCTATAATTTCGACCGCCAATAAAACCATAGATACGGCCAGTTTGATTATCCATTAAAACACTTCCTGTTTCCAGTAATTTTCCACTGCCATCATCTAATACATAGCCATAATTATTTACCGCTTCTTGCATGGCATCATATGTTGTTTTATCAATCGTTGAATGAATAGTATAACCGGAACGTGCAATATCTTTTTTGACTCTTTCGAAATATTGATCAAACAGTTGTTTTGAATTATTGATATCATCTTCTGTGTGTCCATCAGCTTCATAGTAACTTGGCATTAAAACACGTGTTGCTTCATCATATAGATAGGTATATAAAAAGCCATTTTCAGTATCCGATTTGGGAGAAGGTGCAATGAAATCTTGTTTCAAATCATAACTTTTTGCCGCTTCGTATTCTTCCTTAGTAATGATTTTTTCACGGTACATATTAAAGAGAACGTCATCTTTTCTATTAAGTCCAGCACTTAAGTCATCTTTTAATTGTGCATCGTTTGTATATGGAGAGTATTCTATTGGACTTTGTGGTAGACCAGCTAAAAAAGCGGCTTGTGGTAAGGTAACCTCGCTAGCATGAACGCCAAATATTCCTAAAGCTGCTTCTTCAATACCTGCAATATTTTCACCATGATTATTTCGTCCAAAAGGAGAAACATTCAGGTAAGCACTTAAAATATCATCTTTTGACATGATTTTTTCAGTTCGAAGAGCAAGCATTATTTCTGAAGCTTTTCTTTTATAAGATGTTTCATTTGTTAAAACTTGTTGTTTGACTAATTGTTGTGTGATGGTTGAACCACCAGACTTACTTCCAATGCCAATGATATCAGACAAAGTTGCTCTAGCAACAGCTTTTGGTACGATTCCCTTGTGTTCAAAAAAGTTTTCGTCCTCAGTAGTAACCAACGCTTCCTTTATAAAATTTGAAATTTTATTTGATGAAATATTTGTACGAATTAAGTCTGATTTTATTACTGAAACTAAAGAACCATCTGCATAAGTTATGTTAGACTGTTGATCTAAATCTGAAATTTTTTTGACAAGCTCTTCTTTTTCAGGTACATCAACGGTTTTAACTAAAGAAGCAAAATAGCCAATACCTGTTCCAATACCTAATGCAGCTAAAGATAAGCCTACAATAATTAGTAGAATAAATAACGATCGAAATACACGATAAGTGACATTAATGACAAATGGCCAATCTCGTTTTTTATCAGGTTCAGGGGTTTGAGTTTCCACTTCTTCTAGAGTATCTAAGGGAGTATCAAACTTATTGTCCTCGTTCAATTTATCACCTCATTCTTTTTATGTGCTCAATTATATCATTTTACAATTAATCATTATACTTAGTCAAATTGTTTTGGTGTTCTGATATAAAAATCACATTTTAATCTTTCTTTTAGATTATGAATAGGTTAAGATTAGAGATGAATAAAATTAAGGAGGAACTAATATGACAACGAATTTTTTATCAGAATTAAAGGATCGTGGTCTCGTCTATCAAATGACTGACGAACAAGCATTAGAAGAATTATTGAATGAAGAGTCTGTTAAGTTGTATATTGGTTTTGATCCGACAGCAGATAGTTTACACATCGGTCATTTATTACCAGTATTAATCTTAAAACGATTTCAAGAACAAGGACACGTGCCAGTAGCACTTGTTGGTGGGGGAACTGGTATGATTGGTGACCCATCATTTAAAGATGCAGAACGTAGTTTAAATTCTACTGAAATTGTTGAATCATGGGCCAATAGTCTTAAAAATCAATTGTCTCGTTTTATTGATTTTGATGATAAAACAAATCCTGCAATTTTAGCTAATAATGCTGATTGGTTAACTAGTATGACATTGATTGACTTTTTAAGAGATGTGGGTAAAAACTTTACAATTAACTATATGATGAGTAAAGAAAGTGTGAAGCGTCGTATTGAAACAGGTATTTCATATACTGAATTTGCCTACCAATTACTGCAAGCTTATGACTTTCTAAAATTATATGAGACTGAAGGAGTAAAACTTCAATTAGGTGGGAGTGATCAGTGGGGAAATATCACTTCAGGTATTGAGTTATTACGCCGTGAAAAAGAAGTTCAAGGATATGGATTAACGATGCCACTAATTAAAAAGGCAGATGGTACAAAATTTGGTAAAACAGAAGGAAATGCTGTTTGGTTAGATGCAGATAAAACATCTCCTTATGAATTTTATCAATTTTGGTTAAATACAGATGATCGTGATGCGGTTCAATTCTTAAAATACTTTACATTTTTATCACTAGATGAAATTGCTGAGATTGAAAAAGAATTTAATGAGGCACCTCATGAAAGAGCAGCTCAAAAAGCGTTGGCTAAAGAAGTGACAACACTTGTTCATGGCGAAAAATCTTACGAACAAGCTGTTAGAATTTCTAAAGCACTGTTTAGTGGTGACATCAAGGAATTAACAGCTGAAGAAATTAAACAAGGATTTAAAGATGTTCCTAGTTATGATGTCTCAGCTAATGATGATTTAAACCTTGTTGAATTACTAGTCAACTCTGGTATTGAATCGTCAAAACGTCAAGCACGTGAGGATGTCAAAAATGGTGCTATCTATATCAATGGTGAGAGAATTCAAGAGTTAGAATATGTCTTATCTGATAAAGATAAAATAGAAAATGAATTTATTGTTGTTCGACGTGGAAAGAAAAAATATTTCTTATTGAAGTTTTAAACAGTTGTTAATAGTTAGCTAAACCTAAGAAAAAATGATGATGATCATCATTTTTTCTTAGGTTTTTTTATTTCTTTAAATAAAGATAATTTTAAATAATATTATTCAATAAAGTTGATTAAATTAACTTTATTGTTCTAAAATAAAATAAGTGATAAATTTAAATAGTGTTTATATTCCTTTTTTTCTGAAAATTTCATTATAGAAAACTTTACAATTATAAACTTTACAGTATATAATTAGTTCTTAATAGAACAATATTAATTTTTGATGAGAAAAGTTAGCGGTTTATCATCACATTATAAGAGAGGGGTTTTTAGCAATGATTACATTTAAAAATGTAGAAAAGTACTATGGAGAGTTTCATGCGTTAAAAGATATCAATCTAACAATTGAAACTGGTGAGGTGGTTGTTGTATTAGGTCCTTCTGGATCAGGTAAGAGTACTATGTTACGTTGTATCAATGCATTGGAAGAAATATCAACTGGTGAATTAATAGTAGATGGAACTAGTATTTTTGATCCAAAAACTAATTTAAATAATGTTCGAAAAAACTTAGGAATGGTATTTCAGCAATTTAACTTATATGCTAATATGACTGTTTTAGAAAATGTAACACTCGCGCCAGTAAAAGTGTTAGGTTTAGATAAACAGGAAGCTAATAAGAGAGCTGAACAATTATTAGATAGAGTTGGTATGTTAGATAAAAAAAATGCTATGCCAGCTCAATTGTCAGGTGGTCAACAACAACGTGTCGCTATTGCACGAAGCTTAGCTATGACACCAAGTTATATGTTATTTGATGAGCCAACTTCAGCACTAGATCCAGAAATGGTAGGAGAAGTACTAGATGTTATGAAGTCACTTGCTAAAGAGTCAGGTATGACAATGGTTGTTGTTACACATGAAATGGGTTTTGCTAGAGAAGTAGCAGATCGTGTTATTTTTATGGCAGACGGTCAAATTTTAGAAGACAGAGAATCTGAAGCGTTCTTTAATGATCCTCAAGATGAACGTGCTAAACAATTTTTAAGTAAAATAATCAGTCATTAGGAGGGGTCTTTATGAAAAAGTTCTATCGTGGACTACTCATGATCATTATGGTTTCTTTAATATTTTTACTAGGAGCTTGTGGAGCGAAAAGTGTGTCTGAAACCAATGTTTTAGAAAAAATAAAAAAGAACGATAAGATGGTTTGGGGAGTGAAATATGATACCAAATTATTTGGTTTAATGAATATCGAGAAAAGAGAAGTAGAAGGTTTTGATATTGATATTGCAAAAGAAATTACCAAACGTCTTCTAGGCGATGAGAAAAAAGCTGAATTTGTTGAAGTAACATCAAAAACAAGAATTCCTTTATTAAAAAATGGAAATATAGATGCTATTATTGCCACTATGACGATTAGTGATGAAAGAAAAAAACAAGTTGATTTTTCAGATGTCTATTTTGATGCTGGTCAGTCTCTTTTAGTGAAAAAAGGAAGTGACATAAAAAGTGTTGAGGATTTAAATGATGGGAAAACTGTTTTAGCCGTAAAAGGGTCTACTTCAGCGGCAAATGTCAGAAAAAAAGCTCCTAAAGCAAAAGTGTTAGAATTGGAAAACTATGCAGAAGCATTTACAGCTCTTCAATCTGGACAGGGGGATGCCATGACAACTGATAATAGTATTTTATTAGGTATGGCTTCTGAAAATCCTGATTATGAGTTAGTCGGGGGAAACTTCACAGATGAACCTTATGGTATTGCTTTTAATAAAGGTCAAACAGAGTTGGTTAATCAAGTGAATAGTATTTTATCTGATATGAAAAAAGATGGCACTTACGAAAAAATTTATAAAAAATGGATTAAAGACTAAAAAATAAAGGAGTTGAGAATATGTTAGAAATTTGGAATACTTATCATCAAGATATTTTAGCTGGTCTAAAAGTCACATTGACTGCCAGTATCATTGCATTGATATGTAGTTTGATTATCGGCACTGTTATGGCTATGTTACAAGTATCAACAAAAAAATGGGTTAAAAAAATTGGAAATATCTACGTAAACTTTTTTCGAAATATTCCTTTATTGATTGTTGTGATGTTCTTTTTTGTTGTGTTACCACTTTATGGCATCAAATTTGACGGAATTACTTCTGGAACTATTGGTTTAACATTATACACTTCAGCTTTTATTGCTGATACAGTTAGATCAGGGATTGAAGCTGTATCTAAAGGTCAAAGAGAAGCAGGAATGTCATCTGGACTAACTTATTTACAGATAATGTATTACATTGTGTTGCCACAAGCCTTTAAAATTGCCTTACCGTCACTTGGAAACCAATTCATTAATTTAGTGAAGAATTCATCTATTTTAGCTATGGTAACAGGAGCAGATTTAATGTATACGGGTGATTTGATTGCAAGTACAACATTTAATACATTAGGAACTTATACATTGATAGGGCTAATCTATTTATTAATGACGATGCCGTTATCTTATCTAATGAGATACATAGAAACACGCACAGCAACATATTAAGAAAGGAGTTGTTTCGATGAATTTTGCTCAAGCATTAACATTACCTAATTTACGATTTATTTTTGATGGACTATTAGTAACAGTTGAAGTGGCTGTTATATCGATTATTTTGAGCTTTATTATTGGTGGAATACTAGGAGTGGTTCGTTTTTTAAGAATTCCTTTCTTGTCAAAGATTGTTGGTTTAGTTATTGATATTATAAGAAATTTACCATTGCTATTAATTATTTTCTTTACCTACTTTGCTCTACCTCAAATTGGTATTCAATTTAGCATTTTTTGGTCTGCGGTAATCGCCTTAACTATTTTTGAATCGGCTATGATATCTGAAATTATCCGTGGAGGAATTGAAGCAGTACCTAAAGGTCAAATGGAAGCAGGTCGTTCTACTGGACTAAATATAATCCAAACAATGTATTATATTGTATTACCTCAAGGGATTAAATTGATGGTACCACCTCTTGTAAGTCAGTTTGTTTCTTTGATTCGTGATACCTCTTTAGCTGTCGTTATCTCTTTACCTGAGTTAACACATAATTCAAAAATTATTTATGCTCAATACCCAAGTACAGTATTGGTGATGTTTATTATTATGACTGTCTGCTATTTTGCTATTTGTTATTCATTATCAAGTTTTGCTAAACGTTTTGAATTAAACTATCAAAAATAATCGGACCTTTGTGTTCGGTTATTTTTTTAAGCAATTATCTTGTGAAGCTTAAAATAAAACGCTACAATTTGTATGGTCAAGTTAATAGGAAATGAGGAGTTTTTTATGTTATTAGGATCTCATGTCAGTATGAGTGGAAAAGATATGCTGTTAGGTTCAGCAAAACAATCAGTGGAGTATGGTGCGTCAACGTTTATGATTTATACTGGGGCACCACAGAATACGCGTAGAAAACCCATTGAGGAGTTAAATATTGAGTTGGGTCAAAAATATATGCTTGAAAATCAATTAGATGTGAATAAAATTGTGGTTCATGCACCATATATCATCAACCTAGGTAATACAACAAAACCACAAAATTTTGGGTTTGCGGTTGATTTTTTAAGACAAGAAATAGAACGTGTTACTGCCATTGGCGCAACCCAAATTACGATGCATCCAGGAGCACACGTTGGAGCAGGAGTTGATGCTGGAATCAACCAAATCATTAAGGGGTTAAATGAAGTATTAACATCTGATCAAGTGCCACAGATAGCTTTAGAGACGATGGCTGGAAAAGGAACAGAAATCGGGCGTTCATTTGAGGAAATCGCGCGTATTATTGATGGTGTGACACATAATGATAAGTTATCAGTCACATTAGATACTTGTCATATTAATGATGCTGGTTATAATGTACGAGAAGATTTTGATGGTGTGCTAGAAGAGTTTGACAAAATCATTGGTTTGGACAGATTAAAAGTAATTCATGTCAATGATTCTAAAAACGATCAAGGCTCACATAAAGACCGTCATGCTAATATTGGATTTGGGACAATTGGGTTTGATGCACTAAATTATGTGGTTCATCACGACCAATTAAAAGAGTTACCAAAAATTTTAGAAACACCTTTTGTAGGTGAAGACAAAAAAACAGCCAAAGCGCCATACTATCATGAGATTAAAATGTTGAAAAAAGGAGAATTTAATCCTAATTTGTTAATAGATATTGAAAATAATGCCTAAATTTGTTAAAAGAGTCTTTTCATTGACGTTATTTTCTAGTACAATTAATTATTGTGGAGTAGATTAATTGGAGGAAGGAGCGTCGAAAAGATGAATACTGGATTAGCTATTTTATTCATTATTATTGCCCTAATTTTAGGAGCAGTCGGTGGATTCTTTTTAGCAAAGAAAACATTTGAAGATCAATTACAGAAAAATCCTCCCGTTAATGAGGATATGTTGCGTATGATGATGTCACAGATGGGTCAAAAACCGTCAGAGAAGAAAATACGTCAAATGATGCAAAACATGACAGCTCAAAACAACAAGAAGAAAAAATAGGTTGTTTTGTTTTGGAGTGAATAAAAAACATAAAAAACGGGTGCTTTTTCGCACCTGTTTTTTTTATGGAAAAAAGGAGTGAATAACTTGAGCGTTTTTAAAAAACTTGCTTGGTTTTTCAAAGAGGAAAAGAAAAACTATATTATTGGAGTAGGGGCCTTAATATTAGTAGCTATTATTCAATTATTACCGCCTCGTGTCATTGGAATTGTGGTAGATTCGATTGCTGATAAGACATTAACTAAACAAAAATTATTATTCTGGGTTAGTCTATTAGTCGTTGCTGCCATAGTGGTTTATTTACTGCGATATGTATGGCGGACGCATATTTGGGGTGGTGCAGCGAGACTTGAGAAAAGGATGAGAAAAAGATTGTTCCATCACTTTACTCAGATGGATCAGACCTTTTACCAAAGATATCGAACGGGTGATTTGATGGCCCATGCAACCAATGATTTGAATGCGATTCAAAATGTTGCGGGTGGAGGTATTTTGACATTTGCTGATGCGTTTATCACAGGTGCTATTACTGTTGTAGCCATGATTATATTTATTGACTGGCGACTAACGCTATTAGCCCTACTACCATTTCCATTACTTGCAGTGTTATCGAGTAAACTTGGGGATAAATTACATGAGGCTTTTAAAGAATCACAGGATGCTTTTTCTAGATTAAATGATAAAACACAAGAAACCATCACAGGAATTAAAGTGATTAAAACATTTGGACAAGAAAAAGAAGAAATAGAAGATTTTCAAGAAAAAGTTGATTATTCTATTAGAAAAAATAATCGAGTAAACTTTTTAGATGCTTTATTTGATCCGTTGATTACGCTAATTATTGGTTTAAGTTATATTATCTCTATTTCATTAGGAGGCTATTTAGTTAAAACAGGGAGTATTTCTATTGGACAACTGATTTCATTTTTCAATTATATAGGGATGTTGGTTTGGCCAATGTTCGCAATAGGGCGTTTTTTCAATATTTTACAACGAGGGAATGCTAGTTATGATCGTGTCAATGAGTTATTAAGTGAAAAATCAGCCATTGTTGAAATGAAAACAGGGATTAAGACGCCTGCTAAAGGAGATATTCACTATCATGTTGATTCGTTTAATTATCCTGGTGATGATACTAAGGCACTGGAAAATATAGACTTTACCTTACACGAAGGTGATACTTTAGGAATTGTTGGAAAAACTGGTGCTGGAAAAACCACATTATTAAAATTATTAATGCGAGAATATGATGATTATGATGGTGAAATTCTATTTGGCGAAAATAAATTACAACATTATACTTTAGATTCCCTACTTCACTCAATTGGATACGTTCCACAAGATCACTTTCTCTTCTCGATGACAGTAAGAGATAATATACGCTTCGGTCGTCCAAAAGCTTCCCAAGAATTAGTTGAAAAAATTGCCAAACAAGCAGCAGTTCATGAAGATATTTTAGGCTTTAGCAAAGGATATGACACAATGGTTGGAGAACGTGGTGTGTCTTTATCTGGAGGACAGAAACAACGAATCTCTATAGCAAGGGCTTTGCTAACAGAACCAGAATTGCTTATTTTAGATGATGCATTGTCTGCAGTTGATGCGAAAACTGAAGAGCTTATTTTATCAAGTCTAAAAGAAACACGGAAAAATAAAACAACGATTATTACCACTCATCGACTAAGTAGTGTGAAACATGCCAAAGAGATTATTGTTATCGACGAAGGAAGAATTATTGAACGTGGCTCGCATAGTGAATTGATTGCATTAAACGGTTGGTACAAGAGAATGTACGATCATCAACAACTTGAACAAAAAATAGAAGGGGGGATAAATTGATGGAAGAACAACAATCAGCATGGTCAAAATCATTTACGATGAAAGAGCAAAAAAATATTGTAAAACGATTGATTACATTTGCTAAACCTTTTAGGAAATATTTTTATGGTTCTTTAGTATTTGCTGTGTTACTTGCTGTAGTCAATATTATTCTACCTAAAATTTTACAGATTTTTATGGATAATCATTTAACTGATGTGAATGTCCAAACAAAAGTGATTTTATATTTTGCTGGATTATATGGTTTAGGAACATTATTTAAAGCAATTGTTTGGTTTGGACAGTGGATTTTGTATTACAAGGGATCTCTTCAAACCTATCAATCACTTCGAGTGAAGTTATTTTCAAAACTTCAAACGATGGGGATGAGATACTTTGACCAAACACCGGCAGGGTCAATTGTTTCAAGAGTAACCAATGATACAGAAACGCTATTTGATTTTTGGTTAGTATTCTTGATGGTGTTATCTGCGTTATTTGGTATCATCGCATCCTTTATTGCGATGGCAACGATTAATATCCAATTGATGTTTGCATGTTTAATCTTTTTCCCGATATTACTGGTGATTATCTGGTATTATCAAAAATTTAGTTCAAAAATTTATCGCAGTATGCGTGAGAGATTAAGTCAATTAAATACTAAGCTAAATGAATCAATTTCAGGTATGCAAATTGTGCAATATTTTAGACAAGAAGAACGTCTTGAAGAGGAATTTGAAGAAAATAATAATGAATATTTAAAAACAAAGTATGCTATGATACGTACTAACTCCTTGTTACTTGCGCCAATTATTAACTTATTATTTGCATTAGCAACAGCGATGATTTTAGGATTCTTTGGATTTAAATCATTTAACTCACTAGTTGAAGTAGGGATGATTTATGCATTTATTTCATACGTTCAACAATTCTTTAATCCAATGACACAGATGATGGATTTTCTAAGTACATTTCAAGATGGATTGGTTGCCGGTAGTCGAATTATTGGAATATTAGATCATGAGGAATTAGTGCCACAACAAAATGAAGGAGCGAATGCCACTATAACGAATGCTAAGATTGAGTTTAGAAATGTTAGCTTTTCATATGATGGTAAACACAATGTACTAAATAATATTAGTTTTGTAGCTAATCCTGGTGAGACTGTAGCGCTAGTTGGTCATACGGGTAGTGGTAAAAGTTCGATTATTAATGTACTAATGAGGTTCTATGAATTTTATGATGGCGACATATTCATTGACGATGTGAATATCAAAGATTATCCGATGGAAGAACTTCGTGAGAAAATGGGATTAGTCTTGCAGGATGCCTTTATGTTTTATGGCGATATTTCAAGTAATATCAGGTTGTTAAATAATAATATAACTGATGAAAAAATTATTCATGCGGCAAAATTTGTTCAAGCAGATAAATTTATTGAAACACTACCTAAAAAGTATCATGCACCAGTTTTAGAAGGTGGATCTAGTTTTTCTAGTGGACAAAGACAATTGATTTCTTTTGCTCGCACCATTGTAACAGATCCTAAAATATTGGTACTTGATGAAGCAACAGCTAATATTGATACAGAAACCGAAACATTGATTCAAGAAGGATTAGAGAAGATGCGTAAAGGTCGTACGACGATTGCCATTGCACATAGATTGTCTACTATTAAAGATGCCAATCTTATTTTAGTTCTTGAAAAAGGTCATATTGTTGAAAAAGGAACGCATGATGAATTAATTCAAGAAGAAGGACTTTATTTTGATATGTATCGACTACAAAATAATCAAATATAATAAGAAGAATAAAAAAACAGACTCGGGAAAAAAATGATTTTCTGAGTCTGTTTTTTTATTCGTTAATATCATAGGGTTTAGTCAACAAGATACACAGAAGAATCGAAATGTTGTTCGATGAACTTAATTTGGTCATATATTTCTTCTGTTGTATAGATTTCACCTGGAGACGAGATGACCCATTTGGTTTCAACATCGTCATGTCGTTTGACAATGGCGATGAGGACACCATCAAATGACTCAATAGGGGTTTGAACATTTCGAGAAATAATATAGGCATCTTGTTCTTTTCCATCTCCTGCTATGATGTTTTTGACATAACCGTAGTTGATTGGATAAACAGTACCATATTCATTTTGATACCCAAGAGGTCTGTCTATCGTGACGTTTATTAAACGAGTCATAAATAACCTCCTTTTTCCTAAATTGTAATCCAAATTCTAAGATTAAGCAATGTAAAAAGAAAAATAGAAAGAAATTATTCTAAGAATTTGCTATAATAGAAAAGGATTTGATCAGAAAGGGTGTTCGTACCAAATGACGCAAAAACATAATTTATTGGCAGGTCTAAATGACAAACAACAAGCTGCCGTTCAAACGACACAAGGGCCTTTACTTATCATGGCTGGTGCAGGTAGTGGGAAAACAAGAGTCTTAACTCATCGTGTCGCTTATTTAATCGATGAAAAAGGGGTTAACCCTTGGAATATTTTAGCTATCACCTTTACCAATAAAGCAGCCAAAGAGATGAAGGAACGTGTGGTGTCGATTCTTGGAACAGTTGGTGAAGATGTGTGGGTCTCAACTTTCCACTCAATGTGCGTCAGAATGTTACGACGTGACGCTGATTTGATTGGTTACAATCGCCAGTTCACGATACTGGATGCTAGTGACCAACAAACATTGATTAAACGGATTTTAAAAGAAGAAAATATTGATCCTAAAAAATATGATCCACGCAGTATTTTATCTCAGATTAGTCAGGCAAAAAACGAATTATTAACGCCTGAATCATATGAAGAACGCTACACAGGTTATTTTGAGCAAATTGTTGCAACGTGCTATAAAAGATACCAAAAAGAACTTCGCAACAATCAATCAATGGATTTTGATGATTTGATTATGTTGACGATTCGTTTGTTTAAGGAAAGTCCTGAAACATTATCTTATTATCAAAATAAATTTCAATACATTCATGTGGATGAGTACCAAGATACAAACCACGCACAATACACGTTAGTGAATTTATTGGCACAACGTTTTAATAATCTATGCGTGGTTGGGGATGCTGATCAAAGTATTTACGGATGGCGTGGCGCTGATATGCAGAATATTTTAGATTTTGAAACAGACTATCCTGATGCAAAAACAATTTTACTTGAACAGAATTATCGTTCAACGAAACATATTTTACAGGCGGCAAACAGTGTGATTAACCACAACCAAAACCGTAAGAAAAAAGAATTATGGACAGATAATCAATCAGGCGAAAAAATCGTGTATTATCGTGCAAACTCTGAACGAGAAGAAGTGCAATACATTGTGACAACCATTCAACAGTTGAAGTTACAGGAACAGCGCTCTTATGGTGATTTCTGTGTGCTATATCGAACAAATGCCATGTCCCGTGTGATTGAGGATACGTTCTTAAAAGCCAATATTCCTTATAAAATGGTGGGTGGACATAAGTTCTATGATCGTAAAGAAATCAAAGATATTTTAGGGTATCTAAAAGTTATTTCTAATGAAATGGATTCGTTAAGTTTTGAGCGTGTGGTGAATAGCCCTAAGCGAGGCATTGGGCCTGGAACAATAGAGAAAATCAGAGAATTTGCTGATATGCATGGTTGGTCGTTACTTCAAGCGACAGTGGATATTGATTTAACACCAGTTACTGGAAAAGCAAAAAAAGAGCTTGGCAATTTTGGTCAGATGATTATGCAATTAAGAAAAATGATACCTTATCTAACCATCACTGAATTGGTCGAGCAAGTATTAGATAAAAGTGGTTATCAAGAGGATTTAGTGAAACAAAACTCACTTGAATCTCATTCACGTTTAGAAAACTTGGAAGAGTTTTTAACTGTTACAAAAGAATTTGATAAGCGTTATGAAGAGGGAGATTATGAGGATGAAAGTGAAAACGATGAAGACAAATTAGCACTCTTTTTAAATGATTTGGCACTTGTGTCAGATATCGATTCACTAGAAGATGACCAAGGTCAAGTAACCTTTATGACACTTCATGCGGCTAAAGGTCTAGAATTTCCATATGTCTTTTTAGTTGGAATGGAAGAAAGTATTTTTCCATTATCACGAGCTGTTTTAGAAAGTGATGAATTAGAAGAAGAACGTCGTTTGGCTTACGTGGGGATTACCCGAGCGGAAAAACAATTATTCTTAACGAACGCATCGAGCCGTATGTTGTATGGTCGTACACAATACAATCGTCCGTCACGCTTTTTAGAAGAAATTGATGAAGATGTGTTAGAAAAAGTTGGTGCAGTGCATAAAGTCGCTAGCCAAAAACCGATTGGGGAAAAATACCGTCGAGCAACGTATCAGCAGCCAACAACAACAGCTGTGACAGCGAAAAAACAAACGGGTGGCGAAAAAGCACCATGGCAACCAGGTGACAAAGTCGAACATAAAGCATGGGGCATTGGAACGGTTGTGAAAGTGAGTGGAGATGCTAAAGATATGGAGTTAGACGTGGCATTTCCTTCTCAAGGAATTAAACGGTTATTAGCCGCTTTTGCACCAATTACAAAAGTAGATTAAAAAGAGGTGACCATTTTGGGGATTGACGAGGCAACAAAACGTGTATCTGAATTAAGAGACACACTAAATGAATGGGCACGCGCTTATTATGTAAAAGATGCGCCACTAGTTAGTGACCATGAATATGATAAGTTATACAAAGAATTAGTAAGTTTAGAAGAACAGTTTCCTGAACTTGTAACAAGTGATTCTATCACGCAACGAGTGGGCGGAAAATTACTCGACGGGTTTCAAAAAGTTGAGCATACAACACCCATGATGAGTCTAAGTAATGCCTTTAATGAGCAAGACTTACGTGATTTTGATAAACGTGTAAGAAAAGGCACAAGTAAATCAATTAGTTACATGGTTGAATTAAAAATTGATGGATTAGCGATTAATCTAACATATAACAACGGACAATTTGTTCAAGGAGCGACTCGTGGTGATGGGGTAGTTGGCGAAGACATCACGCAAAATTTACGTACAGTTCATTCGATTCCATTATCTTTACAAACTCCTGTGACACTTGATGTGCGTGGTGAATGTTATATGCCAAAAGAATCATTTGTCAGATTAAATGATGAGCGAGATAAAAAAGGAGACAGTGTCTTTGCGAATCCACGTAATGCAGCAGCTGGTAGTTTACGTCAACTTGATTCAACTGTGACAGCAAAACGTCAGTTAAGTACGTTTTTATATACGATAGCCAATCCTGAAGCCTTAGGGTTAACGACTCAAACTGAAGCTTTGGATTACTTAGATAGTCTAGGATTTAAAACCAATCATCAACGTAAGCTTTGTCACTCAATTGATGAAGTTTGGCAATATATTGAAGAATTTAGCGATAAACGTCACTCCCTTGATTATGAAATTGATGGTATAGTCATTAAAGTGAATGATTTTGACGCACAAAATGAATTAGGTTATACGGTTAAAGCACCTAAATGGGCGATTGCCTATAAATTTCCAGCTGAGGAAGTTCAAACCGTGTTACGTGAAATAGAATGGACCGTTGGACGAACTGGAGTGGTGACACCAACTGCCGTGATGGATCCTGTGCAATTAGCTGGAACAACCGTTTCTCGGGCGAGCTTACATAACTGTGATTTGATTGCCGAAAAAGACATTCGCTTGTTTGATACAGTGGTGATTCATAAAGCGGGAGATATTATTCCTGAAGTCACACAAGTTGTGTTAGATAAACGAGCAGCTGATAGTCAGCCATATGACTTTCCAACACATTGTCCGACTTGTCATTCTGAGTTGGAGCGTATTGAATCAGAAGTCGCTTTAAGATGCTTAAATCCGGCTTGTCCGGCACAGATTAAAGAAGGCCTCAATCATTTTGTGTCACGTAATGCCATGAATATTGATGGATTAGGCCCTCGTGTGCTAGAACAAATGTATGAAAAAGAACTTGTCAAACAAGCAGCAGACTTGTACTATTTAACGCAAGAGCAATTATTAATACTTGATAAAATTAAAGAAAAATCAGCAAACAATATTTTAGAAGCCATTGCAAACAGTAAAGGCAATTCATTAGAGCGGTTATTGTTTGGTTTAGGCATTCAGCACGTTGGTTCAAAAGCAGCTAAAATTATTTCGAGTGAATTTAAAACAATTGATGGTATTATAGAAGCAAGTAAAGAAGATATTTATGCTATTGATACAATCGGTCCTGTTATAGCTGATAGCATTGTTAAATATTTTTCTATTTCTGAAACATTGGAACAAATAGACAAATTAAAACAAGCTGGTGTTAACATGGTTTATCTTGGTGTGACTAAAGAAGATATCACATCTATTGAGTCCCCATTTAAAGACAAAACGGTTGTTTTAACAGGTAGTTTAACACAATTTAAACGAACGGAAGCCAAACAAAAGATTGAATCACTGGGTGGCAAGGTGACCGGAAGTGTGTCCAAGAAAACAGATATTGTAGTAGCTGGAGAAGAAGCAGGAAGTAAACTAACCAAAGCTCAAGAATTAGGAATTGATGTTTGGAGCGAACAACAAATGGTTGATGCCATAAATGCATCACATACAACAGAGTAAAAGGAGAATATTGATGGCAATTTCAAAAGAAGAAGTACAACACGTTGCAAAATTATCAAAGTTGCGTTTTTCAGATAGTGAATTAGATGAAATGACAAAACATTTAGGGAAAGTCACAGACATGATGGCTAGTTTGAGTAATGTTGATACAACGGACGTTGCGTTTACATCAAACGTAACGGAAGAAACCAATGTTTTTAGAGAAGATATTAGTGTGAAAGGCGAAAGCCGTGATGCGTTATTAAGTAATGTTCCTGAAACACAAGATGGCTACATTAAAGTACCAGCAATCATGGATAACGGGGAGGCAGGAGCATAATGACTGAGTTACAAACATTAACAGTAAAACAACTAAGTGACGCATTAAATAAAAAAGAATTAAGCTCACAAGAAATCGTAAAAAGTGGATTTGATTATATCAAACAAACGGAACCAACGATTGACGCATTTATCACGCTAAGCGAAGAAAAAGCCTTAGCAGAAGCAAGAAAAATTGATGAGTCACCACGTAGTGAATTAACGCCACTAGCTGGTATTCCGATTGGGATTAAAGATAATATCGTGACAAAAGACGTGTTAACAACCGCAGCAAGTAAGATGCTATATAACTTTAACCCAATCTATTCAGCAACAGCCGTTGAAAAATTAGAATCAGCTGGACTTGTATCTATGGGTAAATTAAACATGGATGAGTTTGCGATGGGGTCTTCGACTGAAACCTCTTATTTTAAACAAACTAAAAATGCGTGGGATCAAACAAAAGTACCAGGAGGCTCTTCTGGTGGATCAGCAGCAAGTGTGGCAGCTGGGCAAGTTCCTGCATCATTAGGAAGTGATACAGGTGGAAGTATCCGCCAACCTGCTTCATTTAACGGAATTGTTGGGATGAAACCAACCTATGGACGTGTTTCTCGTTATGGTTTAATTGCGTTTTCTTCAAGTTTAGATCAAATTGGTCCAATGACTCGTACAGTAGAAGATAATGCCATGATTTTAAATGCCATTTCTGGTCATGACGCAAAAGATAGTACAAGTTCTCGTCGTGACACACCAGATTTTACAAACTTAATTGGTCAAGACATCAAGGGCATGAAAATTGGGGTACCAAAAGAATTTATGGGTGAAGGGGTTCATCCTGATATTCGTGACGCCGTAAAAAATGCCGTTAAAACATTTGAAGCACTTGGCGCGACAGTTGACGAAGTGAGTTTACCAAATGCAGTTTACGGTGTGGAAGTTTACTATATTATCGCTTCATCAGAAGCATCATCAAACTTACAACGTTTTGATGGGATTCGTTATGGATACCGTTCTGAAAATGTGTCAAACTTAGAAGATGTGTATGTTAACTCTCGTTCTGAAGGGTTTGGTTCAGAAGTGAAACGTCGTATCATGCTTGGAACGTTCTCATTAAGTGCTGGATTCTATGATGCATACTTTAGAAAAGCTGGACAAGTTCGTACGTTGATTGTCAATGACTTCAAAAAAGTCTTTGAAAACTATGATTTGATTTTAGGACCTGTTTCACCAACTGTGGCGTTTGAGTTTGGAGCAGCTAAAGATGATCCAATCACAGCCTATATGCGTGACATTTTAACCATTCCAGTTAACTTAGCAGGGTTACCAGGGATGAGCGTTCCAGGAGGATTCTCTGAAGGATTACCAATCGGAATTCAATTAATCGGAAATCATTTTGAAGAAGAAAAAATGTATCAAGCAGCTTATGCGTTTGAACAAGCAACCGATTTCCATAAAAAACAACCTGTTATTTTAGGAGGTAAAGCATAGTGAATTTTGAAACAGTCATTGGGTTAGAAGTCCATGTGGAATTAAAAACCGAATCAAAAATCTTTTCACCATCTGCCGCTCACTTTGGAGCAGACCCAAATACTAATACAAACGTGATTGATTTTTCAATGCCAGGTGTTTTACCTGTTTTAAATAGAGGGGCACTTGAATATGGTATGAAAGCCGCTTTAGCACTTAACTGTAAAATCAACCATCACACAAATTTTGATAGAAAAAATTATTTCTATCCTGATAATCCCAAAGCCTACCAAATCTCTCAAGATGACAAACCAATCGGATACGACGGCTGGGTTGAAATCGAAGTAGAAGGCAAAAAGAAAAAAATCCGCATCGAACGTGTTCATTTAGAAGAAGATGCGGGTAAAAATATCCATGCAACAGATGGTTATTCCTATGTTGATTTAAATCGCCAAGGCACACCACTTATTGAGATTGTCTCTGAAGCAGATATGCGCTCACCTGAAGAAGCCTATGCTTATTTAGAAGCTATTCGCTCAATCATCCAGTTTACTGGTGTGAGTGATGTGAAAATGGAAGAAGGCTCAATGCGTTGTGATGCCAATATTTCGCTAAGACCTTATGGGCAAGAAAAATTCGGAACAAAAGCAGAACTTAAAAACTTGAACTCACTAAACTACGTGAAACAAGGCCTTGCTTTCGAAGAACAACGTCAAGCAAAAGTTTTAATGTCAGGTGGCATCATCCAACAAGAAACACGTCGTTATGATGAATCAACGAAATCAACGATTCTAATGCGTGTGAAAGAAGGAGCAAGTGATTACCGTTACTTCCCAGAACCAGATATCCCATCAATTGATATTAGTGAAGAATGGGTAGAAGAAATCAGAGAATCATTACCAGAGATGCCTGCAGACAGACGTATTCGTTATGTGAGTGAACTTGGATTACCTGAATATGATGCGATGGTATTAACTTTATCTAGTGATATGTCAGATTTCTTTGATGCAACAGTGAATAACGGAGCAGATGCAAAACAAGCATCTAACTGGTTAATGGGTGAAGTGTCAGCTTACTTAAATAGCGAGCATTTAGACTTACTTGAAACAAAACTAACACCAGAAAATCTTGCTGGTATGATTAACTTAATCGCTGATGGAACAATTAGTTCTAAAATTGCGAAAAAAGTCTTTAAAGAATTAATCGAAAACGGTGGCGACGCTAAAGAGGTCGTTGAAGCAAAAGGATTAGTCCAATTATCTGATCCAGCTCAATTATTGCCAATGATTAATGAAGTATTAGACAAAAATGAACAGTCAATCGAAGACTTTAAAAATGGAAAAGATCGTGCTGTTGGGTTCTTAGTGGGCCAAATTATGAAAGCAACAAAAGGAAAAGCAAATCCAGGAGTCGTGAACAAATTACTAAAAGAGGAATTATTGAAACGTTAAATTGACAACGTTCGATATGAAGGAGCAAGTTAAATGAGAGCAAGATTAATTTATAATCCAACATCTGGAAAAGAGTTGTTAAAACGAAATTTAGCAGATATTTTAATGGTACTTGAAAAAGCTGGATATGAAGCGAGTGCCTTTGCAACAACACCTGATCCTTTCTCAGCTAAAAAAGAAGCTACAAGAGCTGCAAATGCGGGGTTCGATTTAATTGTCGCAGCAGGGGGTGATGGTACGATTAATGAAGTCATTAATGGAATCGCCCCTCTTGAGAAACGACCTAAATTAGCGATTATCCCTGGTGGTACAACAAATGACTTTGCTCGTGCGTTGCAAATTCCACGTGATAATGTCGTAAAAGCAGCTGAGGTCATTTTAAAAAATCAAACCATTAAATCAGATATTGGAAAAGCAGGAAACACTTATTTTATGAATATTGCAGCAGGTGGTTACTTGACTGAATTAACCTATGAAGTACCATCTCATCTAAAAAGTGTTTTTGGCTATCTTGCCTATTTAGCAAAAGGAGCAGAGATGTTACCGCGAGTGAAACCTATTAAAATGCGTCTAAAATATGACGATGGTGAGTTCGACGGGAAAGCATCGATGTTCTTCTTAGGGCTAACCAATTCAGTTGGTGGCTTTGAACAAATTGTTCCCGATGCTCAATTAGATGATGGAAAATTTTCGCTTATTATTGTTAAAACAGCCAATGTATTAGAAATTATGCATTTGGTGGCTTTAATGCTAAATGGCGGAAAACACATTGACGACCCTAGAATTGAATACATCAAAACCTCTAAGTTATATGCTGAAGCATTTGATGAGGATTATCGCATGATGATTAACTTAGATGGTGAATATGGTGGTGATGCACCAATGGAATTTATAAATTACAAACAACACATAGAAATTTATGCTAATTTGGATGCAATACCTGACTCGGCTATTTCAATTGAAGAAGAAGAAGCGTCTGATCGATTTATCGAACAAGTCGAACAACTCACTCAAGAAGACATTAATGAAGATGGCAATATTTTTGGCAATAAAGAGTAGTACGTGCACTGTTTAAAATAGAAAGAGGATTTTATGAAAAAAGAAAAAATCGAAGCACCAGTGAAAAAGAATGAGCGTTTAGTTGTTGATATTATTGATATGACGTATGATGGACGAGGCGTGGCAAAAGTGGATGGTTTCCCCATTTTTGTTGAAGAAGGCATTACAGGCGAGCGAGTAAAAATTCATGTGATGAAAGTCATGAAAAAATTTGCATTTGCGAAAATTATGACGTGGGAAACAACAAGTGAAAACCGTGTTGAAGCAGTGGAAAAGGACTTAATTCGTACAGGAATTGCCCCACTACACCATATGAGCTACAATGCACAATTAGATTTTAAGAAAAATCAAGTAACTCAAGCGATGAAACGAATTGGTGGTTTTGAAGAGTTAAACGTTGCGGATGTTTTAGGAATGGAGCCCCCATTTGCTTACCGAAATAAAGCACAAATCCCAGTACGTATGATTGGTGCTGAAATTGAACTTGGATTCTTTAGAAAAAATAGTCATGATTTAATTGTGGTTGAAGACTTTTTAATTCAAGATAAAATGATTGATGAGATTTTATTATTCTTGAAAGAAAGATTAAGAAAATACTCAATTAAACCATATGATGAAAGTCAACATTCAGGACATCTGAAAAGCATTGTCATTCGCAAAGGACATTACTCAAATGAAGTGATGGTAACTTTTGTGACACGTAAAAAGAAAATTTTTTACTTGCATGATATTGTGACTGAACTTGTGGCAGCTTATCCAAACGTAGTATCAGTGATGCAAAATATCCAACCAAATGTGACAAACAAAGTCTTAGACGAGCGTTTGAATGTTTTATATGGTAAAGATAGCATTAGTGACGAGTTATTAGGTAAGACATATCATATCTCTGCTCAATCATTCTACCAAGTAAACACTGAGCAAGCTGAAAATCTTTATAAAAAAGCCATTGAGTTAGCTGATTTGAAAAAAGATGATGTGGTTCTTGATGCGTATTGTGGTATTGGAACAATTGGGCTGAGCATGGCTAACAAAGTGAAAAAAGTGTACGGTGTTGAAATCGTGCCAGAAGCGATTGAAGATGCGATTCATAACGCAGAAATTAATGACATTACAAATGTTGAGTTTAAAGCCGGAGCAGCTGATAAAGTTTTGAAAAATTGGACAGCAGATGGCATTAAGTTTGATGTGATTGTCGTTGACCCACCAAGAAAAGGGTTAACAGAAGATTTCATCAAACAATCAGTTGAATTAGAACCAGAAAAAATTGTTTACATTTCATGTGATCCAAGTACGATGGCACGTGATATGAAACTGTTTGCTAGTTTAGGCTATACAAGTGATACTGTTTATCCAGTCGATATGTTCCCGCAAACGACACATATTGAGTGTGTGACAGTGTTAAAGAGAAAATCATAACGAAAAAAGACAAGTAAAAAACTTTACTTGTCTTTTTATATTTTATAAAAGATAGAAATCACTATTAAAAAAGGCGAAACACGAACATTTTAAACTAAAAAATGACAAAATATAAATAAATGTTTGCTATTTTTTAATATTCGCTTTATAATCAATTTTGTTAAAGTTATTAACGAACAAAATATATAATGGAAGGTGTAATGTTAGGAAATGGAAAAGTTTTTTAAGTTAAAAGAAAATAATACAACTGTTTCAACAGAAATTATGGCAGGAGTTACAACATTTTTCGCAATGAGTTATATCTTATTTGTGAATCCAACAATTTTATCATTATCAGGAATGCCATTTCAAGCAGTTTTTTTAGCAACTATTATCGCATCTGCAATAGGAACTCTAATAATGGGATTGTTTGCAAATGTTCCATATGCTCAAGCCCCAGGTATGGGATTAAATGCTTTTTTCACTTTTACAGTTGTGATGGGCTTAGGTTATTCATGGGAACAAGGTTTAGCAATGGTTTTCTTATGCGGTATTATTAACATCATCATTACAATTACAAAATTAAGAAAATTAATTATTCAATCCATTCCTGAAAGTTTACAACATGCTATTGGTGGAGGAATAGGAATTTTTATTGCATATGTTGGAATTAAAAATGCAGGATTTTTACACTTTACGTCAGATGAGAGCGCAATTGTTTCATCAGTTGTTGATGGTGATAAAGCAACAAATGTTGTATCAAATGGAGGAATTGTCCCAGCGTTAGCGAATTTTAGTAATCCTGCTATTATCTTAGCCTTAATTGGATTAATTATTACAACTATTTTAGTGATAAAAAATGTAAAAGGTGCTATCTTAATAGGTATTGTTATTACAACGATTATTTCAATTCCAATGGGTGTAGTTGATTTAGGTACTATTAATTTTCAACAAAATTCATTAGGAAACTCAATTAAAGAATTGGGTACAACATTTGGTGCAGCGTTTGGTCCGAATGGTATGACATCACTATTTTCTGATGCGTCAAAAATTCCACAAGTATTATTAACAGTCTTAGCTTTTAGTTTGTCTGATATTTTTGATACTATTGGCACCTTTATAGGAACTGGTCGTCGTACTGGTATTTTTTCTAAGGAAGAAGAAGAGTCTGTTATGACTAGTCGAGGAATTCATTCGAAAATGGATAAAGCATTGTTTGCAGACGCTATTGCTACAACTGCAGGTGCTGTAGTAGGAACAAGTAACGTGACAACCTATGTTGAAAGTGCAGCAGGTATTGGTGCAGGTGGTAGAACGGGGTTAACATCTGTTGTTGTTGCAGCAATGTTCTTATTGAGTAGCTTTTTATCCCCAGTTGTAGGAGCTGTTCCAACACAAGCAACTGCGCCAGCATTAATTTTGGTTGGTGTGATGATGATGGCATCATTTAAAGAAATTGAGTGGACAAATTTAGAAGATGCCATTCCAGCCTTCTTTACTTCAATTTTTATGGGACTAGCTTATAGTATTTCTTATGGTATTGCTGCTGGTTTTATATTTTTTGTGTTGATCAAAGTAGTTAAAGGAAAAGTAAAAGAAATTTCTCCAGTTTTATGGATCGTTACTGGACTATTCATTATAAACTTTATTGTTTTAGCAACATTGTAATAAGTATTAAATAAAAAGAATAAAACGTATCTGATTAGTAATTATTTCAGGTGCGTTTTTTTATGTAAAAAATTTATTAAATTGTTAAAAAAATAATTTCTAGGTTTTCAGATTATAAACCTATGTTATAATAAGAAAAGTATCATAAAGCAAGTATTTGGGGGGATTATTAATAGTATAAATACTTATAAAAAAATGAAGGGGGAGGAGCAAGGTGATATTAACTGGAACAAGCTTGTTCAGACCTGAGATTTGGCAAAATTTACTCAACAAGTATTTAACTTTGAGTGTTTTGGTTCATGTAGTAGATATATTAGTCGTTTGGTATGTTGTTTATAAGTTGTTAATGCTATTAAATGACACAAAAGCCATCCAAGTTTTTAAGGGAATCGCAGTGATTATCATTGTAAGAATCGTTAGTGATTTTTTAGGTTTAAATACCGTTTCATGGCTAATGAATCAGGTGATTACTTATGGTGTTGTTGCAGCAATTGTTATTTTTCAACCAGAAGTTAGACGAGGGCTAGAACATCTTGGTAGAGGTGCTGCCTTAACACATTCTAACAGACAAAAAAATATGCAACAGTCTTTTATAACAGCTTTAGATGAAGCTCTACAGTATATGTCTAAACGGAAAATTGGTGCGTTGATTACTATTCAACGAAATGATAATTTAATTGATATTATTGAAAGTGGTATTCCACTTGATGCAGATATTTCTAGTCAGTTATTAATTAATATTTTTATTCCAAATACTCCATTACATGATGGTGCAGTGATTATTAAAGACAATAAAATAGCATCCGCTTCAAGTTATTTACCTCTGTCTGAGAGTAATAAAATTCCCAAAGAGTTTGGAACCAGACATCGTGCTGCAATTGGTGTCAGTGAAACATCTGATGCCTTAACACTTGTTGTATCAGAAGAAACAGGAGAGGTTAGTATTACACACAATAAAACATTTCTACCTGGACTTCAACGAGAAGCGTATCTGGAAGTGTTAAAACAAGAATTATCTGATTCTAATGAAGAAGAGTCACAATCAGGTATTGCTTTGTTTATTGAAGACGTAAAAAAAAGCTTTAAAAAAGGAGGCAAAAAAGATGAAAAATGATAGTAGATCACCTTGGTTTATTCGAATTTTATCTCTCTTTTTTGCTATTCTATTATATTATAATGCTAATTCGTTTGTTATTTCGAATAAAACTGTTACGGGAACGATGAAAGAATTGCAAGCAACAGCTGAAAATGTACCTGTCAATGTAACGTATAATCAAGATAAATACTTTATTTCTGGTTATCAAGAAACCGTTTCTGTTGATTTAACAAGTAATAATAAAATTTTACTTGATAAAGAATCAAATGCTGAGACAAGAGGATTTTCCGTTGTCATGGACTTAACTAAATATAATGTAGGAACACATGAGGTGCCTTTAGAGGTAGTTGGGTTGCCTAATTCTGTTAAGGGAACTATTAAGCCAAGTAAACTATCAGTAACGATAGAAAATAAAGATAGTAATACATTCAAAGTGGAACCGGCAATTGATAATAAAATTTATCAAGAGGGTTACTCAACAAATGAAGCAACAATTGACCCGATGACTGTAAAAGTAAGTGGTTCAGAAGCATCTGTCAAAGAAGTAGACAGAGTTATTGCAGGTGTGAGTGATAAAACAAATGTGACAAGCAATTTTTCTGAAAGAGTCAAACCTTATGCAGTCAATAAATCTGGCGAGCCCCTTGATGTAAAAATTGAACCTGAAACAGTTAGTGTGAATGTAAAAGTAACAGTTCCAAGCAAACGAGTAAAAGTTACACCTGTTCAGTCAGGAACGATATCTAAAGGGATAAAAGATTTTACCTTTACTATTAAAGATGACATGGTTGATATTGAAGGTCCTAAAGAAGTACTAGATGAAATAAACGGCATTGAACTAAAAATTGATACAAGTAATATTAAAGAAACGGTAACTAGCTCATATGCTGTTGTTGTTCCAAATGGAGTGAAAGTTATTCCAGAAACTGTCTCAGTGACGGTTAAACCAAATGAAGTAAAAACATCAACAAGTGATAGTTCGAGTAAATAAAATAAAAGAATAAATTGTAAATTGAGTTAGGAGATAAAAAAATGGGTAAATATTTTGGAACTGATGGTGTTAGAGGGATAGCTAATAAAGAATTGACACCAGAGTTAGCATTTAAAATCGGACGGTGTGGAGGGCATGTTTTATGTCAACATAGCCATTTGACAGAAGGAAAACCACAGGTATTAGTAGGAAGAGATACACGAATTTCTGGGCAGTTATTAGAGCAAGCATTAATTTCTGGACTGTTATCAGTTGGAATCGAAGTATTACAACTTGGCGTTATTTCAACTCCTGGTGTGGCTTATTTAACAAGAACACAAAAAGCAGCTGCTGGTGTTATGATTTCAGCATCACATAATCCTGCTGAAGATAATGGGATTAAATTCTTTGGTCCTGATGGCTTCAAATTATCTGATGAAGAGGAAGAAGAGATTGAGGTATTATTAGATGCGGAAACCGATTTATTACCTCGTCCATCAGCTTTAGGGTTAGGAACATTGAATATCTACCGTGAGGGTTCTCAAAAATATATTGAATTCTTGAAAAAAACTGTATCTGAATCGTTGAATGGATTAACAGTTTGTCTAGATGGAGCAAATGGAGCAACTAGTCCATTAATTAATCAATTATTTGCTGATTTAGATACTGATTTCTATACAATGGGAGTAAGGCCAGATGGATTAAATATTAATGACGGTGTAGGATCGACTCATCCTGAAGAATTAGCTAAATTTGTCGTTGAAAAAGAAGCAGACTTAGGATTGGCATTTGATGGTGATGGTGATCGCGTGATAGCAGTTGATGAAAATGGTCAAATTGTTGATGGAGATAAAATTTTATATATTTGTGGAAAATACCTTTCAGCAAATGATGAATTGAACAAAAATACGATTGTTGCGACAGTTATGAGTAATTTAGGCTTTCATAAAGCAGTTGAAGAGGCTGGATTGACAGCTGTAACAACTCAAGTAGGAGATCGTTATGTTGTAGAAGAAATGAGAAAATCTGGTTACAATCTTGGCGGAGAACAATCTGGACATATTGTTTTCTTACAACATAATACAACTGGTGATGGTCTATTATCTGGTATTCAACTAATGCAAGTGATGAAATCTTCCGGTAAAAAATTATCAGAACTAGTAGCAGATATTGAAGAATATCCTCAAAAATTAGTGAATATAAAAGTGTCAGATAAATATGGTGCAATGGACGTTCCAGCAATTAAAGCAATTATTGAAGAAGTAGAAGGTGAAATGGACGGCGATGGTCGTGTCTTAGTAAGACCTTCAGGAACTGAACCACTATTACGTGTGATGGCCGAAGCACCAACAGAAGAAAAAGTAAATTATTATGTAGAAAAAATTGCGAATGTTGTGATTCAAGAAATAGGAATTTAAGGTTTCCATAAAAATGATGTTATTCAGAGATGATAACATCATTTTTTCTTTGTCTATACCAAAATGTTATAAAAAGAAAGATAAATTTATTTTAATATTGACTGAAAGCTTATTAAAGGTTATTATAATCTTGTTTCTATTTTTTATTACTATTTAAGGTATCTATACCAATTTAGCGCCAGACCTTTTTAGGTGACGAGGAATGAGTTTATCGAAAATTCGGCGGGTGGCTCATAGGGTTTGCACTCTTAGGATAAAGACAAAATAACAAGGGAACTTGTTTGACAAAACTTTATTCATGCAAAAAAATAGAAACAACTATTTTAAAAGAAAGTTGGAAATATGAATGTGTGGAATAGTTGGAGTAATCGGAAATAACCGAGCGAAAGATATCCTGTTAACAGGATTAGAAAAATTAGAATATAGAGGCTATGACTCAGCGGGAATTATGGTGGCTGATGACACGGAAGCTTATCTTGTTAAAACACCAGGTCGTGTGAGTGAATTAAAAGCTTTAGCTAATAGCGTTCCTGAAGGCCATATTGGAATTGGTCATACACGTTGGGCAACACATGGTGTACCAAATACAGAAAATGCACACCCACATCAATCAACAAGTGGGAAATTCTGTTTAGTACATAATGGTGTGATTGAAAATTATTTGGATTTAAAAACTGATTATTTAAGCGATATTGCGTTAAAAGGTGATACTGATAGTGAGATTGTAGTTGAATTAGTGGATTATTTTTACCGTCAAGGAAAGACACCATTTGAAGCATTCGAAACTGCTCTAAATAAAGTAGAAGGATCTTATGCCATCGCGTTAATGGACGTAGAAGATAGCAACACGCTATACCTTGCGAAAAATAAAAGCCCGCTACTAATTGGTCTTGGAGAAAACTGTCATTATGTAGGTAGTGATGCTATGGCCATGATTAATGAAACAAATGAATTTGTTGAAATTAAAGATGGTGAACGCATTGTTTTAACATCTAATAACATGATAATTTTTGATAAAGATTCAAATAAATTATCACGTGATTCCTTTGTGGCTGATATTGATGCGACAGATACTGAAAAAGGTTTATATCCTCATTACATGTTAAAAGAAATTGATGAGCAACCAGGTGTTATGAGAAAATTAATTTCTGAATACTTAACTGAAGATGGTCTATCAACAATTGATGATGAAATAGTATCACATATGGCATCAAGTGATCGTATCTATATCGTTGGATGTGGTACTAGTTGGCATGCAGGATTAGTGGGTAAAAAAATCATTGAAGAGTTAACTAATATTCCAGTTGAAGTGCATCTAGCTAGTGAGATGGGCTATGATATGCCAATTTTATCAGAAAAACCTTTCTTCATTTTCTTAACGCAAAGTGGTGAAACAGCTGATAGTCGTCAAGTATTAGTAAAAGTGAATGAATTAGATTTACCATCATTGACTATTACAAATGTTAAAGGGTCTACACTATCACGTGAAGCGACTTATACTTTATTGTTACATGCTGGTCCTGAAATTGCGGTAGCATCAACAAAAGCTTATACATCTCAAATTGCTGTAATGGCTTATTTAGCACAAACAGTAGGGGTAGAAAAAAATATTGAATTAGCTAAATCTATTGATTTAGCACACGAGATGGCTATTGTTGCATCTGTGATGGATTCAATGATTAGTGAAAAAGATTTGATTTCTAATCTTAGTGAGTCATTTTTAGGAACAACACGTAATGCCTTCTTTATTGGTCGTGGCTTAGATTATGCCGTATCAATGGAAGCAGCCCTTAAATTAAAAGAAATCTCTTATATTCAAGCAGAAGGATTTGCTGCTGGGGAATTAAAACATGGAACCATTGCCTTGATTGAAGAGGGAACACCAGTCATTTCGATTATTACAGATGAAAAAACAGCTAGTCATACACGTGGAAATGCTAAGGAAGTAGAGAGTCGTGGAGCGAATGTGTTAACCATCTCACTTGAAAATGTCTCACATGACGGCGATGAACTCGTGTTGTTGCCAGTACATGAATTATTGACACCATTAGTTAGTGTGGTACCTTTACAGCTATTAGCTTATTATGCAAGTTTACAAAGAGGCTTAGATGTTGATAAACCTCGTAATTTAGCAAAAAGTGTCACAGTAGAATAAAAGATTAAAAGCCAACTTTCTTAAGTGAAGGTTGGTTTTTTTAAAAAAATATTTTACTATATGGTATGTTTTTTTTATTTTGATAAAGATGATATAATAACAGAAAAGAAGGGGATATTTGCTTATGTACAAAAAACTTGGAGTTATTTAGATAATAGTGATGTGCTTAACTGCTTTTATTTTAGGTGCGTGTTCAAAAAATGAGCACGATGTTAAATCTACTCAAATTACCTTGGTGGTCAATAATAAAGAATTTTTACAAGAAAATGCGTTGTATCAATTTGAAAATGGTCAATTGGATGTTTATCTGACTTTTTCACTATTTGAAAATCCAAACACTAATCCATCAGATTCAGAATACGATAAGAAGTTAGAGGAAATTGTAAATGCTTTAAATAAAGAATATCCCAATGAGAAAATGACAAACGATTGGTTGACGATTTAGGCAATGAATATGAACTAGCTTATACTAAATAACATAATAATCAAAAGATATTTTTAGATAACAAAAAGTCGAAAATTAAACTAATTTTCGACTTTTTGTTATGTTTTAATTTAATCTTCAATATTTGTTTGTAGAAAGGATGTTTCACTGTAATTAATTCCTTGGCGTAGTTGATTTGCCATAGTATTAGAAATTCGCCCTTGTTCAAGAAGCTTTTGAATCATACCTCTTTCTTCATCAAGAGCCCTTAAAAAATAATCTCTGTATATCTTTTGATAAGATGCTTCTTGAATAAGATGATAATGCTGAATACGATGTATCTTACTTGTATATTCCATCATAAGTTGGTTTAAAATATTATACTTTACTGTAAAATATTTATCTACTCTATCTAAGTTATTTTGACAATCATTTAACATATCCAAAGTTGCTTCAGAACTTTTAACTTCTAATAAGGTAATTTTTTTAATATTATCTAATTGAGATTTTTCAGGTTGTCGTTTTAAAAAAGTTTGATATACAAGTCTTTTGATTTTTTTCTGAGCTTTATATAAAGAGCGTTGTACGATGATTTTAACATTACTTGAATGGGCATGTCGTTTGTATTCAAGCATTTTTAAATAGTTTTGTTCAATTTTTTTAGGTAATGCTAATTGAGGTAATATCTCCATTACTTTATTTGTTTCAAAATCTGCTGCTTGGCATCTATAATCTGATTCTAATTCATAATAAACAGTGTTAGATGTGTGATTATCATCTAAGTATAAGAAACGTAATTGCTTATCAAAATCTTGTAAAATATCGTTAATAATTAATTGATTTTCATTATTTAGCTCTTGTTGTAAGGATTGAATGGCTCGCTTAGTCATCAATTTTCTAGCTTCTATTTCAGGTAGTTGAGATGAATTATTTGAGTCATCAATAGGTTCTTGTGTTCCTTCATCCCCGGATAAGATCAATCGCTTTTTCTGTTTTGTGAAAATAGGCAATGTAATCACAGCAACTAGTAAACTTGCTAAAATAACGCCACTAGCTAAAAAGATAATCAGATATCGTTCTTGGAATACAGCACCATCTGGCAAAAAGAATGGAATAGATAAAACCATCGCCATAGTGACAGCTCCTCTCACACCAGTTAATCCCGTTAAAATAGCAACAGAGAATTTGGGTTTAAGTTGGATATCATCTTTTACTTTAAAGTAATTATACCACATGTAAGCATACGTCCATAATGTTCTTATTATCATCAGTATGAGCCACACGATTATAACATATAGGATTAATAAAGCATTATTAATAGTAGGATTAATAATGGCTCCACGCATAGCATAGGGAAGAGTTGTGCCTAATACAACAAAAACAATACCATTTAGCAAGTAAATAATAATGTCCCATAATTTATTGGTTACAATTTTTATTTCAGAAAATTGTCCTCTAAATAATGGCTCTTGCTGAATTGCCATAACACCTGAAACGACTACTGCAATAACTCCTGATGCCTGAACAATTTCTGCCATAATAAAAATAACAAAAGGCGTCATTACTTGAAGAGACGAATGTAAAATAACATCTTGAATGCCCTGTCTTAACAAACTTCTTTGAATCAAATAAATTAATCGACTGATGATATAGCCAATCAGTATACCAATTAAAGTCATATAAATAAAGTCACCAGTGGCTTGTCTTAATGAGAAAGAGCCAGTTAGAAAAGCCGCCAGTGCATATTTAAATGCAATTAATCCGCTTGCATCATTAATCAAACTCTCCCCACTGATTAAAGTTAAAATTCGTTTAGGAAGTTTTACTTGTTCAGCAATACCTTGAACTGCTACTGGATCGGTTGGGGATAAGACTGCTGCCAAAGCAAAGGCTAATGACAAGCTTACTTGTGGGATAAATAAATTAATTAATAATCCTCCCGCAATTGTAGTAAGGAAGACGAGTAAAATAGCATTAGCAAAAATCGGAGTTCGTAGTTCCCATAATTCTTTCTTGGGAAAATGCTTGGCATCGTTGTATAAAAGTGGTGCAACAAATAATAACATAAACCAATCAGTTTGTAATTCTATATCTAAATGTAAAAATAACGCGGCAATAACACCAACAGCTATTTCGATTAATGCAGTAGGAATTGCCACAAGATAGTGACTGATAATATTAGATAGAATAACGAGTATAATAAGTAAAATAGTGGCTTCTAATACTGCCATAGGTTCACCTCCGTTTTTTTGTATATAATAAGTATAGCAAAAAACTGTATGAATAATAGCCTTTTCTAATAAAACAGTGTTAAAATTATTATGTGTTAACAATCTTGAGATATTGTTCGTTTAAATATAAACGTTAACATGTTATTCTATAATTAGGGGATTATGAGAACGAAAGTAGGTAAAAAGATGTTAGAAATAAATAACGTAACAAAAACGTTTGGTACAGGAGATTCATTATTTCAAGCACTAAAGGGAGTGAGCCTCAGTGTAAAAGAGGGTGAATTTGTTGGTATTATGGGCCCTTCTGGAAGTGGTAAATCAACTCTTCTAAATCTAATTGGTACAATAGATCATCCTTCATCAGGAACCGTAACAATTGATGGTGAACGAGCATCAAATTTAAATCAAGAGGATTTAGCAAAATTTAGACGAAATCAATTAGGATTTGTATTTCAAGGATTTAACTTGATGCCTACCTTAACTGTAGCAGAAAATATTGTATTACCATTAACACTAGATGGTGAAAAAGTTAGTGTCATGACAAAAAAATTAAACGATATTTCTGAAGTATTAGGTATTGAATCATTGTTAAATAAACGAATTAGTAATATTTCTGGTGGGCAAGCACAACGTGTTGCTATTGCACGTTCAATGATTCATGAACCAAAGTTATTATTGGCAGATGAACCAACTGGAAATTTAGACACGAAATCATCAAAAGACGTTATGAGATTATTATCAGAGTTAAATACTAGCCTTAATTCCACCATTTTAATGGTGACACATGATGCTTTTGCTGCAAGTTATTGTCAGCGTATTGTTTTTATTAAAGATGGTGAATTAAGTGATGAAATTATTCGACATAGTTCTCAAAGTGAGTTTTATGATGATATTCTATTTAGTTTGAAGCAGTTGGAAGGTGAAGCAGATGACTTTTAAGGAATTTATTTATAAAAATACTATTCGAAATAAACCATCATATCTGGCCTATTTTTTAAGCACGTTAACAACTGTCATGACGTTTTTTACTTTTTTAACTTTCTCCAATCATCCATCTCTTAGTGAATCGTCTATGAATCAGTTTGTTATAGTTGGCATGAATCTATCATCAAGTATTATTTATATTTTTTCATTTTTTTATGTATTATATTCTATGGATATCTTTCTCCAATCACGTAAGAAAGAATTTGGTTTGTTGTTGATTCAAGGTATGTCTCCAAAACAGTTAAGAAAGATGATTTTTCAAGAAAATACTATAGTGGGATTTTTTGCCACAGTTATTGGTATTCTAGCTGGCTTAGTATTTTCACAAGCACTATTATTTTTGAGTAAAAAGATATTAACGATTCAATTAGCTTTTTATTTTCCATTAAATTCAATTGTGATTACATTTGTCGCGTTTACTATTTTATTCTTTTTGATTTCTTTATTTATTCAATTTAAGATTCCTAAAATGGACGTTCAAGAATTGATTAAAAGTGAAGATTTAGGAAAAGGGGAAGTCAAATCATCTAAAGTAAAATCGATTTTTGCCTTATTATTTATTGGAGTTGGGTATGCGATTGCTTTGTACGCTCAGGGTATGCAGGTTTTTGTGGCTATGATACCCGTTGTATTGATGGTAATTATTGGTACTTACTTTTTATTTAATCAGTTAAGTATTCTCGCTGTCACACAATTGCAAAAAAATAAACAACGGTTTTGGAAAAAAACGAATATGCTAGTCTATTCAGATTTGGGCTTTCGGATGAAAGATAATGCACGGTCCTTTTTTTTGGTAGCAATCATCACAACTGTTGTGTTCGCTGCTATTGGCTCTTTAGCAGGGTTAAAAGAAATGACAGTTGCTTCTGTCAATGCGATGACTTATGACTTTTATTTATCAGACTTTGATGGTAATCAAGAAAGATTGGTTAATAATTTAGAGGCAGTTCAAAGTGAAATGGATAATCAAGACTTAAATATGACAGAACTTCGTATGAAAGTGGTCTATGTTCCAGAATCTAAATATCAAAATGGGTATAGAGTCATTAGTACAAATGGGTATAATAACATTGCAAAATATACTAAAAATAAAAAAATATTGGATACTAATCAGTCTTATCGATTAAATATTGATAGTAACCTATTATCAGGGCAACCTCAAACAAGCTACTTAAAAGAGTTGCCATTACCTGATGGGACAAGCGTACCTGTGAATAATTTTGAGGTGGAAAAAGTGGTTCTGCCTGGTTTTCAAAATGTATATGTAGTACCTAAAACAGTTTATAGTCAATTTGCTAAAAAATATGGGATTCAACAAGAAATTGGATGGATGGGTAATCCGAAAGATCACGCTCAACAGTTAAAGGTTGCGACACACTTAAAAGAAGTTGAAGGTCTTCAAAGTAAGCCATTAATTATTGAATCCATTACAGAAACTTATACACCTGTATTATTTGTTGGTTTTTTTATTGGTGCTATTTTCTTTGTGTCTGCTGGTAGTTTTTTATATTTTAGGTTATATAGTGATATGGCAGTAGATATTCAAAAATTTAAAATAGTTTATAAATTAGGACTTAGTCGCAAAGAAATCAAGAAGACTGTTTATAGACAAGTTGGTATTTTATTTTTTACTCCAATTATAGTATCTTCTGTTCATGGATTAGTAGCGTTAAAAGCAATGTATGCTTTATTTAATCAAAGATTACAAATGATGGCATTTATGATTATAGGTTTATTTTTAGTTATACAAATTATTTATTATTTAATCGCAAGTCATTTTTATTTTAGAAAATTATATCAAGAGGTCACTGCAGAATAGAAAAAAGCAACCACTTATCATGGTTGCTTTTTTCTATTTGTAACTTTGCATGATTGTATCAATACCAGAGATGGTAGCATACCTGAATCCTTCTTTTTCTAAAGCAGCGATACCTTTAATAGTTGTACCACCAGGAGAGGTTACACCATCTTTTAATTCACCAGGGTGTTTGTTAGAGTCTAGTAATAAATTAGCTGATCCACTTACCATCTTGGCAGCAACAGTATAAGCTAATTTTCTGTCCATACCATGTAATACTGCCGCATCTCCTAGAGCTTCCATAAAGACGTCAACAAATGCTGGTCCGCATCCTGCCAATGTACCAAAAATATCAATCTTATCTTCAGAAATTTCTTCTACGATTCCTAAAAGGCTTAAACAATCATGGATTGCGATTTTATCAAGATTACTTATTGACTGTGAGTAAACAATACCAGTAATACCTTGATTGATTTGTACAGGTGTATTGGGGATAGCTTGAGCGATAGGGTAAGATCCACCTAAAGCTTCCTGCATTAAGGAAATAGGGACACCAGCTGATACTGAAATAATAGGAAGGTCTTTGTTTAAATGATTTTTTAAATCGTTTATGACTGGAAGAATAATAGGTGTTTTAACGGCTAAAAAAATCATATCCACTTGGTTGAAATCTTCTAAATTATCAGTTATGTTAAAAGGAATATTTTGTTTTAGTTTTTTTGCTGTGTCACCTTTTCCTCCTTTTACAAGAATGTCTGTTGGAGAAATACTATTTGAGCGAACCCACCCTTTAATCATTGCTCCTCCCATATGGCCAGCGCCAAATATACCAATCTTCATATATTATCCCATCTTTCTTTTAAATAGTTAACGAATTTAGTATAGAACGTCAAATTATTTATGGCAACTAATTTTATACTATATCACTTTATGATATACTAGTAAAATAAGCAAAAGCAAAGGAGTAGGTTGAATGGAGTTAGTCATACAAGATGTTGTGAAAACATTTGATGATAAAGTGATTTTAGATGAAGCGAGTTTTCAATTTGAAAAAGGTAAAATATACGGTTTATTAGGTCGAAATGGCGCGGGAAAAACCACGCTTTTTAATTGTATTTCAAAAGATTTATCAATTGACTCAGGGACAATTCAGTTGGAAGAGGACATGGAAACACATGATTTTTCTGATCTTGATGTCGGACTAGTTCATGCTACCCCAACCCTACCAGATTTTATGACAGGTTATGAATTCATCAAGTTTTTTATTGATATGAATAAAGAAAAAATGCCCAACGTCCGCACACCAGATGAGTATTTAGCAAAAGTTGGGATAAAAAAAGAGGATCGCCATCGGTTATTGAAAGACTACTCGCATGGGATGAAAAATAAAGTTCAAATGATTGCGACGATGATGGTGCAACCACCTGTCTTATTACTGGATGAACCATTAACGAGTTTTGATGTGGTCGCAGCACATGAAATGAAAGAATTGATTTTATCAATAAAAAAAGATTCCGTTGTGATATTTTCCACTCATATTTTACAGTTAGCACAAGATTTATGTGATGAGATTGTAGTGCTTCATAAAGGCAAATTAACAGGGTTTGATCCAACTAAAATTCATACTAATAGTTTTGAAGCAGATATTGTTGCCATGTTATCTGATGAAGAGGGTAAATCTCAAGATGCAGTGGTTGAAGTGATAGGTGAGTCAGATGATGAGTGATGTTAGATTAACCCTCACAGAATATGTGTCATTACAGTTATTTAAAGGGACTATCTTTATTAATGGTTTGGTTTATTTTATTGGTAGAATTCCTTTCATTGGTAAAATCGTCCCAGTTGGAATGGTCTACGCAGATTATCCATTGAAAAAAGTATTCACCTATATTAAATTTGCTATATCACTAGCAATCAAAGTTGTGATAGGGATCATTCCGTTTGTCGTTAGTTCTTTTTTAGCGACTATTGTGTTTGACAAGCAATCATTAACAAGTTTTGATATTTGGCTAGTTGTCTTTGCTTTTTATTTGCCAATATTTGGCTCATTATTTAGTGTTCCTGATAAAAAAGATGTGTTGTTTATCACTAATTTTCGGATTAATAAATCCTCTCATTTGAAGCGAATGACTCTGTTGGAACTATGCTTTGATTTAATCGTCGTCACCATTGCGTTGATTGTTATGAGTCTGTTTAATAGCTTACCGGTTATTTTAACCACATTATTAGGGAATAGTGCTTATGTGTTTTTTAGTATGATTTGGCTAAGAATAGATTTACCACTGACACTGCAAAAACATCCATGGATAAAAAAAGTTGCGATATTAATAGTGATGCTGGCGTTAGTTATTGGATTTTGTTTCACCATGTTATCTTCTTTTATGAGTTTTTTATTTTCTAATCCATTGGTAATAATAGGACTTATTATTTTTAACTGTCTAGCTAGTTGGTTAGTAGTCAAGAATTATTTGTCTTATCCCCGTTATTCATTAGTAGCTGATAAAAAAGTTAAATCATCAATGTATGTATTTGAAGCAGATGATAAAGAGTTAAAAAACAAAACCACAAACTTTACCGAAGGCGTTGGCTTAACGAAAAAAATGAGTATAGAGGAGAACGTTACCTTTGACCATTTATCTGGTAATGCCTACTTAAATACGTTATTTTTTAGTCGTTTTAAAAAAGGGCTCAGTCGAGGAATGTGGATTAAGGTTATTAGCATCAGCGTGCTAGGGCTCGCTTTAATGATAGCCAGTCTATTTTTTCCATTAATGTCTGGTGTGAGAGAATTAGAATCATTTATGTACCGACTTGTTCCTTCGCTTTTCTTCATTTTATATTTAACGTCAGTTGGTAAAAGTGTGGTACAAAGTTTATTTATGAATTGTGATATCTCCATGTTGACGTTTCCTTTTTATCGAACCAAAGAAGCCATTATAAGTGGATTTTTTGCTAGATTTAAGAAAATCCTCTTGTATAACAGTATGGTCAATGGTGTGTTATTATTTTGGTTAATCGTTTTTAATTTAGTCGTTGTCGGGCTTAACTCACTCTATCTGATTGGACTTGTGTTATTTGTGATGATTAGTCTGACGTTACTTTTTTCGTTTCACGAATTATTTGTTTATTATATCCTTCAACCCTTTACAAGTGATTTTCAAGTAATCAATCCCATTTATAAAGTAGTGAACGGTGTCTTTTACTTATTTGCCTACATGAATTTACAATTAAAAACAACAGGACTTTACTATGCATTAGGCTTGTCTGTTGTGTCGTTATTGTATGTTGCTATTGGGCTAATTGTGATAAAAAAAGTCGCACCCAAAACGTTTAAACTAAAAAATTAATTGTTTGTACTTGTTTTATATTTATAAAGGTGTTATAAATATAACTGTAGATAAATAAAAGATAATTGTTGAGAAAGACACCGATATGTGAGGGCTATCTGACAGGGAGGAAAACATAATTGAGAGTTTTCCAGATAAGTGCATGTGTTGACCACTTTCGAAAGTCAGGTTGAAACTTGACCGGTCGTACCGTTAACACGCTCGAGGAGACATAGGTTTATGTCTTAAATATTAGGTGGAACCACGATGATTCGTCCTAGTAGGTCAAATATGACTTACTAGGGCTTTTTTTATTTAAAAAATTAAAAGGAGACGATAGTATGATTAAGATTACTTTTCCAGATGGCGCTGTCAAAGAATTTGAGAGTGGCTCATCAACATTAGATATTGCAAAAAGCATAAGCAATTCTTTAGCAAAAAAAGCCTTAGCAGGTAAATTAAATGGCGAGTTGATTGATTTAGACCGACCAATCGAAGTGGATGGGTCAATTGAAATCGTGACACCAGACCATGAAGATGCGTTAGGAATTTTACGTCACTCAACAGCTCACTTAATGGCAAACGCGATGAAACGCTTGTATCCAAACATCCACTTTGGTGTAGGTCCAGCGATTGAAAATGGGTTTTACTATGACACTGATAATGGTGAAAATGTTATCTCTGAAGAAAACTTAGAAGCGATTGAAAAAGAGATGATGGCGATTGTAAAAGAAAATAACCCAATCGTTCGCAAAGAAATTTCTCGTGCCGATGCTTTAGAGTTGTTTAAAGAAGATCCATATAAAGTGGAATTAATTACTGACTTACCAGAAGACGAAGTGATTACTGTTTATGAGCAAGGTGACTTTGTTGACTTATGTCGTGGGGTGCATGTGCCATCTACAGGACGTATTCAAGTCTTCAAATTATTATCTGTTGCTGGAGCGTACTGGAGAGGAAACTCTGATAACCATATGATGCAACGTGTTTACGGAACTGCATTTTTCGATAAAAAAGCATTAAAAGAATACATCAAAATGCGTGAAGAAGCGAAAGAACGTGACCATAGAAAACTTGGTAAAGAATTAGACTTATTTATGTTAAGTCCTGAAGTTGGTTCTGGTTTACCATTCTGGTTACCAAAAGGTGCGACAATTCGTCGTACAATCGAACGCTATATCACTGATAAAGAAATTAGCTTAGGGTACCAACATGTTTACACACCAATTATGGCAAATGTTGAATTTTACAAAACTTCTGGTCACTGGGATCATTACCATGAAGACATGTTCCCACCAATGGACATGGGAGATGGCGAAATGTTAGTATTACGTCCAATGAACTGCCCACATCATATGATGGTTTATAAAAATGATGTTCATAGTTACCGTGAATTACCAATTCGTATTGCTGAACTTGGTATGATGCACCGTTATGAAAAATCAGGTGCGTTATCAGGATTACAACGTGTGCGTGAAATGACATTAAATGATGGGCATACATTTGTTCGTCCAGATCAAATCAAAGATGAATTCAAACGTACATTAGAATTAATGGTTGCCGTTTATGAAGATTTCAATATTACAGATTATCGTTTCCGTTTAAGTTACAGAGACCCAGAAAATACCGAAAAATACTTTGATGATGATGACATGTGGGAAAAAGCTCAAACAATGCTGAAAGAAGCCATTGATGAATTAGGCTTAGAATACTTTGAAGCAGAAGGTGAAGCAGCATTCTACGGACCTAAACTTGACGTGCAAGTAAAAACTGCCTTAGGTATGGAAGAAACATTGTCAACTATCCAGTTAGACTTCTTATTACCAGAACGTTTTGACTTAACTTATGTTGGGCAAGATGGCGAAAATACTCACCGTCCAGTTGTCATCCATCGTGGTATCGTATCGACAATGGAACGTTTTGTGGCTTACTTAACTGAAGTGTATAAAGGAGCCTTCCCAACTTGGTTAGCACCAGTTCAAGGAACAATCATTCCAGTTAACTTAGACTTACATAGTGATTATGCTTTTGAGATCAAAGAGCAATTAAATAGTTTAGGATTACGTTTTGAAGTGGACGATCGTAACGAAAAAATGGGTTACAAGATTCGTGAATCACAAACTCAAAAAATTCCATATCAAATCGTTGTGGGAGATAAAGAGTTAGATAACGGTGAAGTCAATGTCCGTAAATACGGAAGCAAAGAAACTGAAACAGTGAAATTACCATTATTTGTTGAATCAGTGGTTGCTGAAGTGAAAAACTACAGTAAATAATACAAAAAAGACCAAGTCAATTGTGGCTTGGTCTTTTGCTTATTTCAGTGCATTTTCTAAATCACTAATTAAATCATTACAGTCTTCAATACCACATGACAGACGAATTAAGGTAGAAGTCACTCCCATTTTGATGCGTTCTTCTTCAGGCATACAGGCATGTGACATGGTCCAAGGATAAGATAAAATCGACTCAACACCGCCAAGACTGACAGCCACAATAGGGATTTGACATTTATTGAAGAAGTCTGCCACTTTGTCCTCACAACTTAACTCAAAACTTAAAACAGCGCCACCAGATTGTGTTTGTGCTTGATGAATGTCTGCTTGAGGATGAGATGTTAGTCCAGGGTAATAAACAGATTTTATTTCATCGTGATTTGATAAAAAGTCTGCGATTTTAGCAGCATTTTTAACAGATTGTTTCATGCGAAGTCCCATTGTTTTGACCCCTCTAAGTAGTAACCATGCGTCCTCTACCCCTAAAATACTCCCTAATGCTTTTTGGTGTTTTTTTAGAGTTAAATACAGATCTTCATCATTTGTCGCAATGAGTCCGGCTAAAATATCACTGTGACCATTAATAAATTTTGTGGCACTGTGAATGACAATATCTACCCCAAAATCGAGTGGTTGTTGATGAATAGGTGTCATAAATGTGTTGTCACAAGCAGTTAAAATACCATGTTTTTTTGCCAAATGACAAACAGCTTTTAAGTCTGTAATCGTTAATAAAGGATTTGATGGCGTTTCTAAATAAAATAACTTAGTATTTGGTCGGATGGCATTTTCCCATGCCGAAACATCGGATTCATCAACGAAAGTATGTTCAACTCCAAAACGTGTGAGAAATTCCGTCACAATATGATAAGTACCTCCATAAATGTTTTTTCCAAGAATAAGATGATCTCCTTGAGATAACATAAATAAAACAGAATTGATGGCTGCCATACCAGAAGAAAAAGCTAAACCATATGACGCATTTTCAAGTGAGGCGATGCATTCTTCAACAGCGGTGATGGTTGGATTACCGAACCGAGTGTAGTTATATCCAGTATGATGGAAGACATCATCTTGATGGAACGTGGATGTTTGATATTTTGGAATGGATGCAGCCCCAGTTTCTTTGTCGATAACGGAATAACCGTGTAGTAATTTTGTATTGATGTTCATAAAATCCCCTCCAATTTTATATAAGTTAATTTTATTCTGTTAATACCTTGAACGTAACACTTGCATGTATGCGCTGTCAATTAAATTTTAAGTAAAATTTCGTATTAAAAAACGTTCATATGAATAACATTTCAAATAAATCATTATTTTTGAGAGTAAATTTTTTTAAATGATAGATATTTTGTGTATAATGACAACTATAAATTAGGAATGGAGGTTAAATGATGTGCATATTACTTGAACCTATTGCTCTTTATTATATATCGTGAAATTAAAAGTTGAGTTTTTACATCAGATTAAATTCTGATAAATGCTTAAGCTGAATAAATGAGTTCAGATATGATTGAAGGATAAATAGCGTAAGTAATGTAAGTAATGGCAAATAGTTAGTGAGTTTAGAAGATATAGGAAGTAGGGTTTTATGTAATCGTACAAATGACATGTTTTTTGTAAAATTTAGAGTATTTTAATGGTTTTATTGATATCATAACAAACATGTGTAAAATCTGCTTTTTAAAGTAGTATATTCTCAAAAACGGTTTTGTTAGAAGTTGAAATTATTCTTATTAAATAATTTTTCTGAAAATGTTTTGAAACAAATTAGTTTAAAAAATGATTCTATCAGTGTAGACTGGTAAAAAAGGAGATGATATTCATGATAGATGTTCCATTTTTCTCACAATTTCTTAAAGTGAGTAATTTTTACACGTTGATTGCTATTGTATTGTTAGGTGCGGCAATGGTGTGCTTAAAAATGCTTAAAGACAAAAAAGTAAGTTTTTCTAAACGCATGATTATCGCTTTGATCATTGGTCTAGTACTAGGGATTGGTATTGATATTATCAGTAACAAAAGTGGTATTTACATTGATCATGCTAGAGGAGAAATATCTGCATGGTTTGGACTTATTGGGACAGGATTTTTAAAACTAGTTCAGTTACTTGCTATTCCAGTCGTCTTTTTATCTATTATTAAAGTTGTTGTGGATGTACAAGGTGATCGTATTCGAAGTTTAACAGGTCGTACATTCATTACATTATTAAGCACAACAGCTATTTCTGCGATTGTTGGTATTTTAGTTGTTAAGCTATTTAATTTAAATGCGACTAGTTTTGCAGGAGACTTAACGGAACAAAAGACAGAATTTATAAATAATATTGCCTCACAAAGTTTCCCTGAATTCTTTTTAAATTTAATTCCTAATAATATTATTAGCGTAATGGGAGACAATGGGAGTATCGTATCGGTTGTTATTATTGCAGCGATGTTTGCCAGTGCAATTCGTTTCTTAAAGGTTAAAAAACCAACTGAAGTAGCTCCTTTTGTGACATTTCTAGACTCATTACGTACTACAGTTAATTCTGTTTTGACAAACGTTATTAAATTAATGCCATATGGTGTGGTTGCTCTTGTAAGTAACACTATTATTTCAAATGGTATCCAATCTGTTGTTAGTATGCTAGGATTTATAGCAGCACTTTATACAGGGGTTATCATTATGTTATTGGTATATGTTGTTATTTTAAGTTTTATGGGTGTCAATCCAGTTATGTTCTACAAGAAAGCTTTTAATACATTGTTATTTGCTTTTTCTTCTCGTTCAAGTGTAGGAACATTACCTTATACTCTGCAAACACTTGAAAAAGACATGGGTGTATCAGGTGAAACATCAAACTTTGTTGCAACACTTGGTACAACAATTGGTATGAATGGATGTGCCGGTGTATTTCCGGCAATGCTTGGAACATTAGTTGCCGCAGCAGCGGGAGCTACTATGGACTTTTCATTCTTTGTATTGGTAGTTGTTGTAGTAACAGTTGGTTCAATCGGTATTGCCGGTGTACCAGGAACAGCAACCGTTGCAGCGACCGTTACATTAAATGGATTAGGATATGGCTCAGCTATATCAAGTATTGGAGCAGTTTTTGGAATTGATCCAATTGTTGATATGGGACGTACTATGTTAAATGTTTGTGGCAGTATGGTATCTTCTATTGTGGTAGACAAATGGGAAGGAACGTTTGATAAAGATCAGTTCAATACACCATCAAATCATACGCAAATTAATGAATAATAAAAAGAGACGTTTATCGTCTCTTTTTTGTTTATCTAAAAACATCATTGTATTAGTGAATAGCAACCAGTTTTATGATAAACTAAGTGAGCAAGTTAAATGAAGGAGATAATCAATGACACAATTACATTATGTAGTAGAAGATAAAAAAGGAAGAATTGATAAAGTGCTAGCAGAGGTTTTTTCAGATTATTCACGCTCTCAAATTCAGAGTTGGTTAAAAGAAGAAGCAGTGAATGTTAATGGAGAGATTGTTAAAGCAAATTATAAAGTGAAACAAAATGATTGTATCGATATTGAAATACCAGAAGCAAAAGAATTAACCTTAGAACCACAAGATATCCCATTAGAAATTGTTTATGAAGATGATGATGTGATTGTTGTAAACAAACCTCAAGGAATGGTAGTCCATCCATCTATGGGACATCCTGATGGGACGCTTGTTAATGCATTGTTATTTCACGCAGGATCACTTTCAAGTATTAATGACGTGATCCGTCCAGGGATTGTTCACCGAATTGACAAGGATACATCTGGACTATTGATGGTGGCAAAAAATGATGTGGCACATATTGCGCTTCAGGATGAGTTAAAAGAACGTAAAACACTAAGAAAATATGTGGCATTAGTTCATGAGGTAATTCCACATGAAAAAGGAAAAATTGAAGCACCAATAGGTAGAAGTAAAGACAACCGTCAAAAACAAGCGATCGTAGCAGATGGTAAAGAAGCAGTGACTCATTTTACCGTATTAGAACGATTTTTGGATTATACGTTAATTGAATGTGTCCTTGAAACTGGAAGAACACATCAAATTCGTGTGCATATGGATTATATCGGTTATCCAATTGTTGGCGATCCATTATATGGTCCTAAGAAAACAATTAAGGGAAATGGGCAATTTTTACATGCCAAAACCCTTGCTTTCACTCATCCGACAACAGGTGAATTGATGACCTTTGATTCTGAGTTACCAGAAATATTTAAAAAAACATTGAAGGAAATCGAAAATAATGATTGATATTTACTGATTCGTGGGTTATACTCAGTACAACAAAACAGAACAGTCCTTTAAGAGTAGTCCAGAGAGGCTAAGAAGGCTCGTGAATATTTGTAGAATTGGGATACGTGTATCCTTATATCACTATGACTAAACACAAACCTCTTAACTCTCATGGTTAAGAGGTTTTTTTGTGGGAAAATTTAGGAGGGAATTTTAATGACTGAAAAGGTAGTAGTGGATGATATGACGATGAAACGAGCATTGACACGTATTACTTATGAAATTATTGAACGACATAAAGGCATTGACGATATCGTGTTGATTGGGATCAAAACACGCGGCATTTATCTAGCTAATCGTATTGCAGAACGTTTAAAACAATTAGAAGGAAAAGATATTCCAGTAGGTGAATTAGATATTACTCTTTATAGAGATGATAACCATGTGAATGAACATGATACACCTGAAGTTCACGCTTCAAATATTCCCTTTTCAATAGAAGATAAAGAAGTCATCTTAGTAGATGATGTGATTTTTACAGGAAGAACCATCCGTGCGGCACTAGATGCTATTATGGATATTGGTCGACCAGAAAAGATTTCACTAGCTGTGTTAGTTGATAGAGGACACAGAGAATTACCAATTCGTGCTGATTATGTTGGCAAAAATATTCCAACATCTAAAAAAGAACAAATTATTGTATCAGTTGAAGAATATGATGGTAAAGATGAAATTAAAATTCGACAAATTAATTAAATAAGCTTTTTAATCGAGTACAGAGAGACTAGGAAAAGCAGAGACGGTTGGTGAAAAAAGTCAAGCACCAATACGTTTTCGTGCGCCTCGTTTCAAAAGTGAAACGAGGATTTTTTATTATAAAGGAGACTGTCAAATGAAAGAAAACTATAGAAACCCAGATGTTGTATTGGATATTCACGATAAACCAAAAGGAATTAAGTGGTTAGGATTAAGTTTACAACATTTGTTTACGATGTTTGGTGCTACAGTGTTAGTTCCGATTTTAGTCGGCATTAATCCAGGAATTGCTTTATTTAGTTCAGGACTTGGAACGATTGTGTATCTCATCATAACAAAAGGAAAAATACCAGCTTACTTAGGAAGTAGTTTTGCGTTTATTGCTGCGATGCAAATGTTAATGAAAGATGATGGGTATCCGGCAGTTGCCTTGGGAGCTATCACAACGGGGATTGTCTACTTAATTGTTTCAGCGATTGTGAAACGAGCAGGATCAGCTTGGTTAGATAAGTTACTTCCATCGATTGTGGTTGGACCAGTTGTCATGGTAATCGGACTTGGGTTAGCTGGAAATGCAGCAAGTCAAGCGATGTATGCAGTTGGAGCAAATGGCGAACAAGTGTACAGTGTGAAATACATTGCAGTTGCCTTGATTACGATGTCACTAACGATTTTCTTTAATATGTATCTTAAAGGGTTTATGGGACTTATCCCAATATTACTAGGAATTGTGTGTGGTTACTTTATCGCATTAGCAGTTGGAATTGTCGATGTTGAGCCAATTAGACAAGCAGCATGGTTTGCTTTACCTGACTTTCAAGCACCATTTGTGACTTACACACCAAAATTTTATTTAACCGCGATTGTGACCATGGCACCTATCGCGTTTGTGACGATGACAGAACACATTGGTCATTTAATGGTGTTAAATAAATTAACAAAACGAGATTTCTTTAAAGAACCAGGATTAGATAAGACATTAAAAGGTGATGGATTAGCACAAATTGTTGCTGGTTTAGTTGGTGGTCCTCCTGTCACAAGTTATGGTGAAAATATTGGGGTTCTTGCGATTACTCGCGTACATAGCGTGTTTGTTATCGGTGGAGCAGCGGCTTTGGCTATGGGATTAAGTTTTGTCGGAAAATTAACCGCGATTATTCAAAGTATTCCTAACCCAGTTATTGCGGGAATTAGTTTTATCCTATTCGGAGTGATTGCATCAAGTGGATTGAAAATTTTAATCGATAACAAAATTGATTTTAACTTAAAACGAAACCTACTAATTGCCTCAGTTATCTTAGTAGTAGGAATCGGCGGATTAACATTCCAAGTTGGAGCGGTTGCTGTATCTGGTATGGCTCTTGCCACATTATTTGGAATCATTTTGAACTTGATTTTACCTGAAAAAGCAAAAAGCGAATTAGAATAAAAAGGAGAGGCTCAAATGATTATTACATCAGAACGAATTAGTTTAAAACATTTATTAACTGCTGAGTCATTAAGTGATCAAGAAGTGATGGGGTTAATTAAGCGAGCGCAGCAGTTCAAACGAGGAGATAAACCTCAATTGACAAATGACCAATATTTTGTTGCAAATCTTTTCTTTGAAAATAGCACAAGAACACATAAAAGTTTTGAAGTAGCAGAGAAAAAGATGGGAATTGATGTAATTGAGTTTGATGCTAAAACAAGTTCTGTTTCAAAAGGGGAGTCATTATATGACACTGTCTTGACCATGTCAGCGATTGGGGTACATGCCTGTGTGATTCGTCACTGGGAAGAAGATTATTATAATGAATTGATTCAAAGTAAAACCATTACAGCATCCATCATTAATGGAGGAGACGGTAGTGGTAATCATCCAACACAGTGTTTACTTGACTTATTGACTATATATGAAGAGTTCGGACATTTTGACAATTTAAATATTGCGATATGTGGCGATTTAACGCATTCACGTGTGGCAAATTCAAATATGAAAATGTTAAAACGACTTGGAGCAAATCTGTTTTTCTGTGGACCAGAAGAATGGTACAACAAAAAATATGAAGCATATGGAACTTACATGCCGATAGATGATGTTTTAGATAAAGTAGATGTAATGATGATGTTACGCGTTCAACACGAACGTCATGAAAGTGGTGAAAGTTTCTCAAAAGAAGACTACCATCAACAACATGGGTTAACTAATGAACGGGCAAAACAAATGAAAGAAAAAGCCATCATCATGCATCCAGCACCAGTTAATCGTGATGTTGAGTTAGCCGATGAGTTAGTTGAAAGTTATCAATCACGCATCACGCAACAGATGACCAATGGTGTATTTATTAGAATGGCAATATTAGAAGCCATTTTACAAGGAAAATCTTAGGAGGATGAACATGAAAACATTAATTAAAAATGGACAAATGGTTACAAGAAGAAATCAGTTAATCCCAGTAGATATTTGGATTGAAGAAGGGAAAATCAAAGGGATTGGTCAGTTTACTGAAACAGCAGAAAGTTTTGAACAAGTTGTTGATGCGAAAAACGGATTGATAACACCAGGATTAGTTGATGTTCATGTGCATTTTAGAGAACCAGGATTTGAATACAAAGAAACGATTGAAACAGGAAGTCGTTCAGCTGCAAAAGGTGGTTTCACCACTGTATGTGCTATGCCAAACGTTAATCCTGTACCTGATACACCAGAAAAATTAACAGATATGTATCAACGTATTGAAAAAGATAGTGTAGTAAATATCTTACAATATGCGCCGATTACGAAGAAATTAAACAGTGAAGAATTAGTTGATTTTGTCGGTCTAAAAGAAGCTGGCGCATTTGCCTTTACAAATGATGGCGTCGGAGTTCAAACAGCCGGTGTGATGTATGAAGCAATGAAAGAAGCAGCAGCACTTGATATGGCGATTGTGGCCCACACTGAAGACGAGAGTTTATTATTTGGTGGCGTGATGCACTTAGGTGAAAAATCAAAAGAGTTAGGGTTACCAGGAATTATGAGTGCAACAGAATCATCACAGATTGCAAGAGATGTGTTATTAGCAAAAGAAACGGGTGTTCACTATCATGTCTGTCATGTGTCAACAAAAGAAAGTGTTGAAGTCATCAGACAAGCAAAAAAACATGGTGTTCATGTGACGTGTGAAGTGTGTCCCCATCATTTAATTATGACAGATGAGGATATCACGCATGATCATGGTTACTTCAAAATGAATCCGCCACTAAGAGCAACTGATGATCAACAAGCATTAATTGACGGATTACTGGATGGAACGATTGATTGTATTGCAACAGACCATGCCCCACATAGCCACGAAGAAAAAAATCAAAGTATGATTGATTCGCCGTTTGGTATTGTGGGAAGTGAAACAGCTTTTTCTTTAATGTACACACACTTTGTTAAAACAAATCGTTTTACATTAGAGCAAGTGGTGTACTGGATGACAGAAGCACCATCAAAAATATTTGGGTTAGAGACTGGTTCTTTAAATATTGGATTTGATGCAGACATTGCCATTTTTGATTTAGAGAATGAAGTCACAATACCTGAAGAATTTTTATCAAAATCAAATAATACGCCATTTAGCGGAGAAAAAGTTATAGGGGATACTTTATACACCTTTGTAAAAGGAAAAATGGTTTGGAACAAAGAGGAGGCGTAATTAAAATGAAGCGATTGTTAATCTTAGAAGATGGAACATGTTATGAAGGAGAAGGATTTGGCGCACCAAGTTCGGCTACAGGCGAATTAGTATTTACCACAGGAATGAGTGGTTATCAAGAGATGATGACAGACCCTAGTTTTAAAGGGCAAATTTTATTATTTACTTACCCAACAATAGGAAATTACGGAATTAACCGAGATGACTTTGAGTCAATGTCGCCAGCTTGTTCTGCCGTTGTGGTGAGAGATGTTGCCAGAGTAGCATCAAATTGGCGTTCTCAAGCGACATTAGATGAATTTTTAAAACGTAAAGGTGTTCCTGGTATTAGTGGGATTGACACACGCGCTTTAACGAAAAAAATTCGAGAAAAAGGTGCGATGAAAGCGAGTATCATCGATGTTGTGTCAGACTTGAATCATGCTTATGATCAGTTAAGAGCAACGGTTTTACCATCTACTCAAGTTCAATCCGTTTCAACAACTAAGCCGTATAGTATCCCTGGTACAGGAGCAAATGTTGTCATGATTGATTTTGGAATGAAACAAAGTATCCTACGTGAATTAATTAAACGTGATTGTCATATTACGGTCGTTCCTTATGATACAACAGCTGATGAGATTTTATCCTATCAACCAGATGGTGTCATGTTATCAAATGGTCCTGGTAATCCGAAAGATTTACCATTAGCATTAAAAACGATTTTAAAACTTCAAGGTATTGTCCCAATCTTTGGTATCTGTTTAGGTCACCAACTACTAAGTTTAGCCAATGGTGCTGATACGTATAAAATGCGGTTTGGTCACCGAGGAGGCAATCATGCAGTTCGCGAAATTGCGTCTGACTCTGTTTACTTTACCTCACAAAATCATGGTTATGCTGTCTCACTTGATAGTTTAGATACAACAGAATTAATGCTAACACATGTTGATATTAATGATGGATCAGTAGAGGGAGTGAAACACAAAAATCATCCGGCTTTTTCAGTGCAATTTCATCCGGATGCCGCACCTGGACCACATGACGCGGTCTCAATTTTTGATGAGTTTATTGAATTAATGGAAAACTGGGGGAATCAACATGCCTAAAAGAGATGATATTAAAAAAATACTAGTGATTGGATCTGGACCAATCGTGATTGGACAAGCTGCTGAATTTGACTATGCCGGAACACAAGCGTGTCTTGCATTAAAAGAAGAAGGCTATGAAGTTGTTTTAATCAACTCTAACCCAGCTACCATTATGACAGACAAAGACATTGCTGATAAAGTTTATATCGAGCCTATCACGTTAGAATTTGTCACAAAAATTTTACGTAAAGAACGTCCAGATGCCATCCTTCCAACACTTGGTGGGCAAACTGGATTAAATATGGCCATTTTGTTAAATGATAAAGGAATCTTAGAAGAATTAGGAATTGAATTATTAGGAACAAAAATCAGTGCTATCGATCAAGCAGAAGATAGAGATTTATTTAAACAATTAATGGAAGAACTAAATGAACCAATTCCTGAAAGTGTCATTGTTCATACAGTAGAAGAAGCAGTTGAATTTGGTAAAAAAATCGGTTATCCCTTAATTGTACGCCCAGCTTTCACACTTGGTGGAACAGGTGGTGGTATGTGTGACGATGAAGAAGAATTAATAGCTATCACAAAAAATGGTATTAGCTTGTCCCCTGTTAACCAATGTTTAATTGAAAAAAGTATCGCCGGTTATAAAGAAATCGAATTCGAAGTAATGAGAGATAAAAAGAATCAAGCGATTGTTGTGTGTCACATGGAAAACTTCGACCCAGTGGGAATCCATACTGGGGACTCCATCGTGTTTGCCCCTTGCCAAACACTCTCAGACGTTGAAATTCAGTTATTAAGAGATGCCTCACTCAAAATCATTAAAGCTTTAGAAATTGAGGGTGGCTGTAATGTCCAGTTAGCTCTAAATACTGATAGCTATGAATACTATGTCATTGAGGTAAATCCTCGAGTAAGTCGCTCGTCAGCATTAGCAAGTAAAGCAACAGGATTCCCGATTGCAAAAATTGCAGCAAAAATAGCGGTTGGTTTAACACTTGATGAAATGAAAAATCCAGTGACACAAACAACTTATGCAATGTTTGAACCAGCTCTTGACTATGTGGTATCCAAAATTCCTCGTTGGGCATTTGATAAATTTGAACATGGTGATAGAATTTTAAGCACTCAAATGAAAGCTACTGGTGAAGTCATGGCATTAGGTCGTACGATTGAAGAGTCATTACTTAAAGCGGTGAGATCATTAGAGATTGGGTTACATCATATTGACTCAGAAGAATCAAAAGATTTATCAGATGATGAGTTAATCAAACAAATGGTTGAAGCAAAAGATGATCGACTATTCAGAGTGGCAGAAGGTATTAGACGAGGCATGACAATACAAGATATTGCTCAATTTACTAAAATTGATATCTTCTTCCTAGATAAAATCAAACGAATTATTGAACTTGAAGAAGCGTTGGCTACAAATCCACAAGACATTAGTGTGTTAACAGAAGCAAAACGATATGGTATTACAGATAAAGTGATTGCTAAATTATGGCACATGACAGATGATGACGTTCTACAATTAAGAAAAACACATAACATTATCCCAGTTTACAAAATGGTTGATACGTGCGCTGGAGAATTTGCTTCAGAAACACCATATTTCTATAGTACATATGAAGAAGAAAACGAGAGTGTCAAAACCGATAAAGAATCTGTGATTGTCTTGGGTTCAGGGCCAATCCGTATCGGTCAAGGGGTAGAGTTTGACTACGCAACAGTTCATTCTGTCAAAGCAATACAAGAAGAAGGGTATGAAGCGATTATTATTAATAGTAATCCAGAGACTGTTTCAACAGACTTCTCGATTTCAGATAAATTATACTTTGAACCTTTGACGTTAGAAGATGTTTTAAATGTTGTGGAGCTAGAACAGCCTAAAGGAGTAATCGTTCAATTTGGTGGTCAAACAGCGATTAACCTTGCTGAAGGATTGACTAAACATGGTATTCCAATTATTGGAACAACTTTAGAAGACTTAGATAGAGCAGAAAATCGTGATAAGTTTGAACAGGCTTTACAAGAACTGGGTATTCCTCAACCAGAAGGATCAACTGCCACTAATGAAGCAGATGCGATAAAAATTGCTGAAAGAATTGGTTACCCGGTTTTAGTAAGACCAAGTTATGTTTTAGGTGGACGTGCAATGGAGATTGTGTGGAGTACGAAAGATTTGAAACGTTACATGGTTGAAGCTGTAAAAGCATCCCCAGAACATCCGATTTTAATTGATCGATATGTTGTTGGAACAGAATGTGAAGTTGATGCAATCTGTGACGGAGAAGATGTCTTAATACCTGGTATTATGGAACATATTGAGCGTGCTGGAGTCCATTCAGGAGATTCGATGGCAGTGTATCCTCCACAAACGATTAGTCAAACAGTGATTGATAAAATTGTCGACTACACACAAAAATTAGCAAAAGGGTTAAACTGTAAAGGGATTATGAATATCCAGTTTATCGCTCAAGGAGAAGACGTGTTTGTTATTGAAGTAAACCCTCGTGCCAGTCGAACTGTGCCATTCTTAAGTAAAGTGACTGATATTCCAATGGCAAAACTCGCAACTCAATTAATTCTAGGACATACATTAAAAGAATTTGGTTATGAACCAGGATTATATAAAGAGAGTCCGATGGTTCACATTAAAGCCCCAGTGTTCTCATTTGCAAAATTACATGAAGTTGACACCCAATTAGGACCAGAAATGAAATCTACTGGTGAAGTCATGGGGACAGATCATACGATGGAAAAAGCTCTTTATAAAGCATTTGAAGCAAGTGGCATGCACTTACCAGATTATGGAAATGTTCTATTTACTATATCAGACGATTTTAAAGAAGAAGCATTAAGTCTGGCTAAACGTTTTTCAGACATTGGATATGGTATTATCGCAACAGAAGGTACAAGTAAGTATTTAACAGATCAAGGACTAATTGTTGAAACCGTAGCAAAAATTGCCGATACAAGTCAATTTAATGTGATTGATAGCATTCGCTCAAATAAAGTGAGTTTAGTTATAAATACAACAGGAAACAACGTAAAAGAAACATCAGATGGTTTTAGAATTAGACGTTCAGCGGTAGAAAATGGTGTGCCTCTTATGACATCACTCGACACAGCAGAAGCCATTCTTAAAGTATTGGAAGCAAGAAGTTTTACTGCACTATCACTATAATAAAGGAGACTGGATATGAAACAAGAGATGATGGAGATTGTCAATCAAGTTGAATTAGCACCACGTATATTTGAAATGACGTTAAAGGGAGAGTTAACTCAAGAGATGGTAACGCCAGGTCAATTTATTCATATTCGTGTTCCAAGAGAGGACTTACTTCTTAGACGACCAATCAGTTTGGCAGAAATCAATCATGACAATCAAACTTGTAAAATTATTTACCGTGTTGAAGGTGATGGGACAAGAGCATTTAGTCACTGTCAAGTAGGAGATAAACTTGATTGTTTAGGACCTTTAGGGAATGGTTTTGATATTAGTATGATTGAAGAAGAAGATGTGGTTTATGTAATAGGTGGAGGAATCGGTGTTCCTCCTCTTTATGAGTTAGGACGCAGGTTAAAAGAAAAAAGGGCAAATATTTATTTTTTAAATGGGTTTGCTTCAAAAGACGTGATGTATTATGAAAAAGAATTTAGTGAGCTAGGCTCATTATTCATTGCAACAGATGATGGCTCATATGGGACACATGGTCATGTTGGGATGTTGATAGATGACGTAAGCAAAAAAACAACTAAACCAAAAGCCATTTATGCATGTGGTGCTCCAGGACTACTAAGAGCTGTTGAATCGACGTTTAGTGACCATCCTCATGTTTACCTTTCAATGGAAGAGAGAATGGCTTGTGGTGTAGGAGCATGCTATGCATGTGTTTGCCAATCTAAAAAGGATCCTAACGTAAATAAAAAAGTATGCGATGAGGGGCCAATTTTTAAAGCAGGAGAGGTGATGATATGAGTCGATTAAGTGTGAGTATCCCAGGATTAGAATTAAAAAATCCGATTATGCCAGCTAGTGGATGTTTTGGATTTGGTGATGAGTATGCTAAATACTTTGATTTAAGTAAACTAGGCGCCATTATGGTTAAAGCAACTACTGCAGAGATGCGTTACGGGAACCCCACACCACGTGTTGCTGAAACACCAAGTGGTATGTTAAATGCCATTGGGTTACAAAATCCGGGATTAGAAACCGTCATGGCTAAACAGTTACCTTCTCTTGAAAAATACGATGTTCCAATCATTGCCAATGTTGCAGGTTCTACTGTTGATGATTATAAACGCGTTTGCGAAAAAATCGGAGCCGCTCCAAACGTTAAAGCAATTGAGTTGAATATATCTTGTCCCAATGTCAAAGAAGGTGGGATTGCTTTTGGAACAAGTGCTGAAGTGGCAGCAGAGTTAACTGCAGCAGCAAAATCAGTGGCAAACGTACCTGTTTATATCAAACTTTCTCCTAATGTAACGAGCATTGTGCCAATTGCTAAAGCAGTGGAAGAAGCAGGAGCAGATGGTATCACGATGATTAATACACTTCTTGGAATGAGAATTGATTTAAAGACTAGAAAACCAGTTTTAGCTAACGGAACAGGTGGTTTATCAGGACCAGGAATTAAACCTGTAGCTATTCGAATGATTCATGAAGTGTCACACGCAGTAGAAATTCCGATTATTGGAATGGGCGGCGTGTCTACTGTTGATGATGTCATTGAAATGTATTTAGCAGGAGCAAGTGCTGTCGCAGTAGGAACAATGAATTTTACTGATCCATATATTTGCCCTAAATTAATTGATGAATTACCTAATAGAATGGATGAATTAGGGATTGAATCAATTGAAAAACTAATCAAAGAAGTGAAAGAAGGTAGAAAATGAGAGAAGAAAGACCAGTTATTGCACTTGATTTACCAAGTAAAGAAGCAATTGAAGCATTTTTAGCCCATTTTCCTTCTGAGGAATCACTTTACGTTAAAGTAGGAATGGAAATTTTTTATCAAGAAGGGCCAAGTATTGTATCATGGTTGATTAGTGAAGGACATGATGTGTTTCTTGATTTAAAACTTCATGATATTCCTAATACAGTTTATTCTGCCATGAAGGGTATTGCCAAATTGGGAGTGTCGTTAACCAATGTTCATGCAGCTGGTGGTAAAGAGATGATGGAGATGGCCTACAAAGGATTACAAGAGGGGACACCTAAAGGTCAGTCTGTTCCTAAATTGATTGCTGTCACCCAATTAACGTCAACAAGTGATGAACAAGTCAAACAAGAACAACTCATTTCAGTTGGATTAAATGAAAGTGTTAGACACTATGCTGTATTGACTCAAGCATCAGGACTTGACGGAGTAGTTTGCTCCGCTCATGAAGCCAAAGACATTAAACAACATACAAGCGATGATTTTGTTTGTCTTACACCTGGTATTCGTTTAGCAAGTAATGATGTGGGTGATCAAAAACGTGTCATGACACCAAGTAAAGCAAGAGAAAACGGCTCAACTTTTATTGTTGTTGGAAGACCAATTACGAAAGCAGAAAATCCTTATACAGCTTATTTAAACATAAAAAACGAATGGAACGGAGAGAATCACTAATGAAACAAATTGCAAAAGAGTTATTATCTATTAAAGCAGTATCTTTAAGTCCAAATGAGCCATTTACATGGGCAAGTGGAATTAAAAGTCCAATTTATTGTGATAATCGTTTAACGATGAGTTATCCAGATGTTCGAAAACAAGTAGCAAAAGGATTAGCTAATTTAATTAAAGAAAACTTTCCTACGGTAGAAGTGATTGCAGGAACAGCTACTGCTGGTATTCCACATGCTGCATGGGTAGCAGAGGAACTTGGTTTACCAATGGTTTATATTCGTGGAAAATCAAAAGATCATGGAAAGAAAAATCAAATCGAAGGACGAATTGATCAAAGTTCTAAAATGGTTATTATTGAAGATCTGATTTCAACAGGTGGCAGTGTGATTGATGCAGCCCAAGCTGCTAAACGTGAAGGGGCAGACGTTTTAGGTGTTGCTGCCATTTTTACGTATCAATTACCAAGTGGTTTTGAAAACTTTAAAGAGGCAGATATTCCTTTTGATACATTAACTAATTACGATGAATTGATTGAAGTGGCGATCGAAAATGACTATATTTCACAAGATGATCGTTTATTATTACAAGAGTGGAAAAAAGATCCTTCTGCTTGGTTAAATTAATAAATCATGAGAGATTTAATTGTTATTAAAAATCGAAGATGAAAAATAGAATATAGAATTAATGAGATACTTACTAAGTTACCTTTTTATAGGTAGATAAAGTGGTATCTTATTTTTTGTTTAAATTGTGTATTGAAATCTACTAGCTTCTTTTAATATTGATGGTCTATGGATAGTTTTTAGTATATTGATAATATTTATATTTGCGAAGAGTTACTATATTGTGTATGATGAAATAATTAATAAAGTGATATTATAAGGGTTTTATGACATTATGACAAGGAAATGGTAAAATATAAATTAACAAGTGTTAGTCAGAATTTGTAATTTTTTTAAATATGTTTCATAAATCATATATTTAGGAGATGGTAGAGATGAATAGTAAAGAAGTAATTTTAGAGTCTGAGCAGAAGATAGATAGCTTTAAAAAAAGTAATGAATTAGCAATAAAAAAGAATATTAATCAAGAAATTAAAAAGGTTCAAGATTCAATTTCGGAAGAAATGTGGGATAACGAGTTAGCTAATCAAATAGAAGCAGAGGTCAATGTTAAATTAACGGAGTTAAACCAAAGTATAGATGTGAATCCAACAGCTTTATATTATTCTCTTAAAGCTGAAACAGCACTTAATCCAGAAGTAAGCGAAAAAGAACTTACTTTAGAAGCTTTTAAATTTTTGGAGAATAAAACTCATAATAAATTTTTAAAAAAATTATTAAAAGAAAAAATCAATAAATTAGAAAAGGATAAGTAAAATGGAGATAATAAAAAGGACTGGCGTTAAAATTGGTAAAATGATTATAAGTATTATTTCTTCTCAAATAGTAAAATATACATCAAGTGAAGAGTTTAAAAAAAGAGTGAGTGAAATGTTGGATGAAACAGTAGGTATGATCGTAAAAGCGGTAATGAAAGAATTAAAGACAAAATAAATAGGTCAAAAAGAATGAATTATACAATTTTTGATAGTATAATCCAGAGATTAACCTGCGAACATATCGTAGGTTTTTTGTAACGTTTTATGGTTGCATTATTAAACACTTTATTATTTAATAAAGGTATTAATTCAATTTAGGAGGAGTTATGGAAGAAAAATTAATGCGTTTATTAAGCTTGACAATGAATGTCTTTCTATCCATTTTAGCCATGTTAATTGTTATTTATATGGGATTTGATTTGGTAAATATTTTTAAACTAATCTTTATTCATGGTGATGTAGGAGCGATTGATTCGATTGCTGATTATATTTTAGGTTTCTTTATGTTATTTGAATTTATTATCATGACACTGCAATATGTTGATGATGCCCATAATATTCCTATTAAATACTTAGTATTAATTAGTATCACGGCTATTTTACGCCAATTATTAGTTGTACACAATAATGGTGGTCAAACATTACTTTTAACAATTGCTATACTAATATTGACATTAACATTGTATTTATTAGAGTTAATTAAAGCAAAAGAAAAAATTAGAAAAAATAAATAAGTTTAAAGAGGATGGTGTTTTTTTATGGGATTAAATGATTTTATTTTGGGATTAAATAACTTAGAAACGATTGTTCGTGCACCAGGGTCGTTTAAATTCACACCACATACAGTTGCAGCACATTCCTATCGTGTTTCATCTATTGCCCAAGTATTAGGTGATATTGAAGAGCATCATGGTGTAAAAATTAATTGGAAAAGTCTTTATGAGAAGGCATTAAATCATGATTATACAGAGCGATTTATTGGAGATATCAAAACGCCGGTTAAATATGCTAACAAAGAATTACGAGGAATGCTGCAAACAGTAGAAGAAAAAATGACAGAAGAATTTATTTCCCAAGAAATACCAAAAGAATTTCAAGAAATTTATCGAAGACGTTTATTTGAAGGAAAAGATGATACGGTAGAAGGTGAAATTTTATCCATTGCAGATAAAGTCGATTTATTGTATGAATCTTTTGAAGAAATTGTTAAAAATAATCCTGAAACAGTGTATAGAGAAATGTTTTTAGAAGCAATTCAAACAATTCAGAAGTATAAACATCGTCCATCAGTTATTTATTTCTTTGAGGAAATTTTTCCTGAATTATTAGATAAGTCATTTTATGGAAAAGATGATTTTATTGAACAAGTTAATCAATACTTATAGAAAATAGGGAAAAACGCTAATTATCATTAGGATAATTGGCGTTTTTTTATTATAATAAAATTAAGTTTAAACTATTATCGCAAATAAGATATAAACAAAAAAAGGAGGATTTCCCACCATGACAACCAATACCTTTGTATATCCACACCCTATCAATACATTCATAATTAAGCATTTAAATTATACCGTACAGGAATTTTGTGAACAGTTTCAATACCCACAATCAACTGTCGCGACTTGGGTGAGTAGAGAGCGCCGCATTGAATCTTTACCAGTATCTTTTATCTATTCATTATCTTTAGCAACTAGCAAATCGATGGATTGGGTATATGGAGAGTTACTAAAATTACAAGATGAGTATGATGATCATAAAGAACGATTTAAACGAACAAAAAAACATATATAAAAACGAGTAGTTTTCTACTCGTTTTTATAATCTATTTTATTTTTCCTTCATAATCAGAAAGGTTTAATCCTTTTAAATGATTAATATCTGTTCCGGTTGAAATACCAACACCTCGTGTTTCGTCATATCCGATTCCACTATAGAAAATATGATATTGGCTTCCTTCTTTTAGCATTGTACTTCTATATAAGCCTTTGCCATCGAATCCTACACGTTTTCCTGAAGGGAATATAATAGGTTTTAAGGTATCCCATTTTTTATTATCTGATGATTTAGAGTAGTATAGGTTCATAACATGACGATCGGATAATTTATAGTCACCATTTGATTTAAATCCAACCACAATCATTTCATAACCTAAATCAGTTTTTTGTACATCTAAATGCCAATGATGCATATTATCTTCTTCATAAGGAACAATTACTTCAACAGGTTTACTCCACTTTTTACCATCTACACTATTTCTAGTCCAAATCTTATATCCGTGAGCGACATACCACACTTTATATCCATTTTCATCTTTAATAAATACAGGTGATATCCAGTCTTCACCAGGTTTTGTTCCATTGAATACAATTTCTTTTGGTGTCCATGTTTTTCCATCTGTTGAGGTTCGTTTATAAATAATTGATTTTTTATTAATGTCATCAACATAGCGCCAAAAAACTTCTAGACGATTATCTTCCTTGTTATAAATGATATGAGTATCAGAATCATATTGCATGGGTGTATTATTCTCATTGAATTTTTCACTTTTGGGTTCGTCCAAAGGATTGGCTTCATTTGGAATCCAAGAAACTAAATCATTTGATTTAAATACATGCGGGTTTTCATAAATTGCTTTCCCTTTTGGATAGGGAGTGACAGCCATCCAGTATTTATAGCCGCCCAAAGGTTCGTCAAGAGCGACAACAGAAGGGTGCGTAGCATCTATACTTCCATAAACAGAAGGCAAAGTTAATCGTTCTGTCGCATTTGCTTCAGTTTTAATTTTTTGTCCATTGTATGTAACGACATTACTGTGATTGATCGTTCCTTTTTTTAATTGAACATATTGTTTTGCTGGACTATAAACCAATACACCTCCACCTATGACTAAAATAATCATTAAAATATTTAATTTTTTATTTTTTAATTCTTTTTTGAAGAGATAGCGGTAAATGAAATAAGATATAGCAAATACAGCTAAACCTATTCCAACAACACCTAATAGAACCGTTCTAAAGCGTAACATAAATTAATTAACACTCCTTTATTTTTTTAATTTCATTAATTTCTGGGGTAACGAATAATGTTTTTTGATTTTCATAAATGACAAATCCAGGTTTAGCACCATTTGGTTTTCTCACATGTTTCACGGCAACATAATCTACAGGAACGGAAGCCGAAAGACGATATTTAGAATAGTAAGCTGCAAGCAATGCAGCTTCTAGTAACGTCTGATCACTTGGATTATTATTTTTTATAATGACATGAGAGCCAGGAATATCCTTAGTGTGTAGCCAAATATCATTTTTATTGGCAGTTTTCAGTGTTAACTGATCATTTTGAATATTATTTTTCCCAACATAAATTATATCGCCATCACTTGATATAAATTGCAATGGTTTAGAAGGGTTATTTTTTTGTTTTTTCTTATCTTTTGTTTTATTTTTAATGTATTTTTCAGCAATCAATTCATCTCTGATTAGTTGTACATCACTAGGTGACGCAATATCTAATTGTGCTAAAACTGACTCTAAGTAGAGTAATTCATATTTTGTAATATTTAGCTGTTCTTTTACCACAGCCACACCATTTTTAAGTTTTTGATAACGTTGGAAGTACTTTTGTGCATTTTGGTTTGGTGTAAGAGCCTCATTTAAACTAATCGTGATTGGTTCATCATTATCATAATAATTTGGCAATTTAACACTTGTTGCACCACGTTTTACTTCATGTAAAAATGTTGTGAGAAGTTCTCCTTTGATACGGTAAATCTCCGCATTATCAGCATCAACAAGTTGTTTCTCTAAAAGTTTCGTTTTCTTTTTCAATTTGTTAATATCATTTGTCACTTTTTTAATCAGCTCACCAGCTTGTTGTTTTACACGATCTTTTTCAGCCTTACCTTCATAAAAAGCATCCAGCATGTCACTAAGTGTGTCAAAATGTGAAAGTTCTTCATCAAAAGTTTGATAGGGGATAGGGGCAAAACGTTCTTTTTGATTCACTAAACCAATTGTTGGATTTAAATGATTAGTCATTTCATGAAAAAAGTTTGTCCAAGTTGTCACTTTATCAGTATCACTTTTTATTAAGCGATAAACTAGCTCATTTGCAGTATCTTTAGAGAATCCTTCAAACTGTTGTTGAATGGCTTGTGGTGTAATATCTGTCATACTATTTAACTCTTTGAACAACTCTTCTTTATTTACTGTCCAAGGATTTTGTGTGTTTTTTAGTGGGGGAGTAATGTAGTCAGCTCCTGGTAAAAGTAAACGATAACTATTTTGACTCATTCCGACATGTTTGATTGTATCAATAATTTTTTGTGTGTCTTTATTTAATAAGATAATGTTACTATGTCTACCCATTAATTCTACAATTAAAACAATACTCTCCAAATCACCTAAATCATTACGGCTTTCAAAAGAAAAGGAGATAATTCGATCATTATTTGTTTGTTTAATTTCTTGTAAAATACTGCCTTCTAAATACTTTCGTAGTGTCATACAAAAGTTAGGTGGGGTAGAAGGGTTCTTATATTTAATATTTGTTAGTTGAATACGCGCATAATTTGGATTCGCTGATAATAAAAGTGTGTGATTTTTTGAGTTATTTCTAAAAACCAACATCAATTCATTATCATAGGGTTGATGAACTTTTGATAGTCTTCCATTGGTTAATGTATCTGATAATTCGTTTACCATTAAATGAGTAAATATACCGTCAAATGACATGGTAAAACCTCCTTTTAAAAAATAAATAAAAGAAGGAGAAACAACAATTAATATGTTATTTCTCCTTTCACGTTTAATTTGGTCCGTTTCCTTTAAACCAACCAGTTTTATCATTAATTGTCACAACATATATAGGGAATTCTTCTGGCTTACTATTTGGAAATAGTTTTGAGTTCTTTGTAGCATATAAATCATAGAATCCAACACCATTTTCAATAAATTTAGGGACAAGTGTGTAACCACCATCAACAACATACCCTCGACTGATTACTTCAGAAATGACTTTTTCTTGTACACCAGCATTCCATGACCAAGCTGGATTTGATAAATCAATGGTGGAATCTTGTCTTGTTCCCCAACGGCCGCCATTGGTTGATGGGGTAAATGAATGTCCATTTTGAGTGTTATTATTGTCGTTTGTTTGTGCTTGTTGATTATTTTTTTCAGCTTCAGCTTTAGCGGCTTCAGCCTGTTTTGCTTCTTTTTCTTGACGTTTTTCTTCAGCTTGTTTTTCTTGCTCGTCGATTACTTTACTGACTTTATCTAACGTAGTTTGATAGTCAGATTTTAAGCTAGGATCTTTGATATCAGCTAATTGTTTCACAGCATCATTATAAACTTGTTTACTTGGTTCATTGACTACTTTATCATCTCTATATAGTTTTTCAAGTGTTGACTCGAATGTTTTAATAGCAGATTTTTGATTTGTCGCATCCTTAATGGCTTCATTATATAATTTGTCAAAACCATTTTCTTCAGGATCAATTGCTTCAAGAGTTAGTTTTGTATCATCTTTTACATAGGCATCAGTCAATAATTGATTGCCTTCAATAATAGGTGATTTAAAGGTATCATTAATGGCAGTTAGACGAGTAAATGTCTTAACAGCTTGCTGTAAGCGTTCATTTAATTTGTCATATTGTTCATTACCTTTTATCTCGTTTACTTTATCTTCGGCATTTTTTATATCTGATTGGGTAATACCTTTTTTCAAAAAGATATCTCCTTGATTTTTCATAAATAAATTATCGACAGCCTCTTCAGCGCTAGTTGTCAACTTTAATGTTGTTTCTAATTCATGCTGTTTTTTTTGTGAGTTATAGACATACCCCCCACCAAAGACAATGAGTAAAATGATAATCCCTACTAAAATTTTTGTTCTATTATTCTTAGTAGGAGGAGTATTATTAGATTGTCTCATATCAGATATAGGCGATGTAGACTTAGTTGATTCTTTTTCTTCTTTAATAGAATCTGCTACTTTATCTTCTTCCTCTTGGGGACGGGGTATAGCAGCCTTATTGACAGGTGTATCCATTTTTTCATCCGAGACAGTCTGTTTATCTTCTGTAATAGGGCTTTGCTTTGTCTCTTCTTCATCCATTACTTTCTCATCATTAGTTTGATTAGATAGTGTTCGATGTTTAAACGTTGGGACTGATTGGTTAGATGAGTCATCAGTTGTCTTTTTGTTTAAGCCTGATTGACTCTCATTTTTTATTGTATCATTAGATATATTATTTTGCTTATCAATCGGAATAAACAAATCACAGTTAGGACAATAGGTTTCTCCTGCTTTAAATATATGACCACAATTTGGACATTTTTTTACTTCATTGGTCAAAAGAAATCGCTCCTTATTATTTTGAATAATTATATTAACCTATATATTATAAACCATTCAGTATAAAATTAGTAGTCAAAAAGAAGAATCAATTGCTTAATCTTTCAATATCGACTATTCTCAAAGAAACTTTTTTACGTTATAATGTTCCTAGAATAAATAAGGTGGGGAGTAAATGACGGAATTTAAACGGCAAGTAAAAAAACTTTTTCATTCCCTAAAAAAAGTCAATTGGCTAGATATGATTAAGTCAAATAAACGCTTTGTTATCATTATTAGTTTAATAACACTTCTTTTTGTGGTTATGTCAGCATTCGTTTCGGCTGTTAGACCAACTATAAGAGAAAAACAACTTCATGCTATTTCGGAGTTACAATCTGATAACAAACAAGTTATTCCAACTAAAGAGACAGATATTCAGACTGTTTTATCAGACAAAGAGTCCCATATTGTTGCTGTAATTGATGCAAAAGGGAATCCAAGTTTATCAACAGTGGAAAAATTATTGACACAGAAAACACCATTGGAAACAATCGATTGGAAAATAAATTATATCCAACCAATTTATAATTTTACAGATGTTGCAAAAGAATATAAATTAACAGCGAAAAATAATTTTATCGTAATAGAAGATGGCAAAGAAAAAGGAAGATATTCTTTTGATAAACTAACTGGAGGCCTTGAGGTCTTAGATGAAAAATTAATCGATATTATTGAGCCAAAAATTGCTCGAAAAGAACCTAAACGCATAAAAGTAGCTAAAAAAGTTGACGATAGTTTAACTAATTCTACAACGGATAGTAGTACTCGAAAAAAAACGAACGAAGTTATTTTTGAATAAATGGTTGACAGGTGTTCATTTTAGCGGTATTATAATAGCAAATTTAAAACGAAATGAGGAAATTGCCATGAAAAAACAAGAAAACAATCAAACCATTCTTTTAAATAATGTATCATGGCAAACTTGGCGTAGATAGTTGTATTTGTACGAGTGTATGGATACAGCTTTTAGAGACTTTCTAAAGATGTATCTATGCTAAGGAATAATCAGACATATCCTACCGCATAGAAATCATATCTATGCGGTTTTTTTGTGGAAAAGCAAAGACAATAAACCGTTGCATTCGGGTTTATTGTCTTTTTTATTTTGAGGAGGAAAAAATATGAAAAATCAACGATTAAAATATTCAGTCTATCTTTTAGTATTCGTTTTATTAGGATCATTTGTAATGGGAATGAAAAAACAAGAGACAAAAATAGTGAAACCAATCCCTAAAGTTGGCGTCTTGCAATTTGTTAGTCATCCATCTCTTGATTTAATTTATAAAGGATTTGTTGAAGAACTTGAAAGACAAGGCTATAAAGACAAAGAAACGATTAATATAGATTTTCAAAATGGTCAAGCTGATCAAAGTAAATTATCAAGTATGAGTCAGCAGCTAATTGGTAAAAAACCCGATGTATTAGTAGGAATTGCTACACCAGCTGCCCAAGCATTAGCTAATCAGACAAAAGATATCCCGATTATTTTAGGGGCAATTAGTGATCCAAAAGCAGCTGGATTAGTCGAAAGTAATAATAAGCCTGGTGGCAATATTACAGGAGTCAGTGATCAATCACCTGTTGAGGCACAATTGAAATTAATGACACAACTAATGCCTGATATCAAGACAGTTGGCGTTATTTATTCATCAGCTGAAGATAATTCTTTATCACAGGTTAATCGTTTTAAAGATATAGCAGAAAAAGAAGGAATAGAAGTTAAAACTTATGCAGTTCCTTCTACTAACGAAATCTCTCAAATGACTCACGTTATGACAGGTGAGGTAGATGCTATTTATACTCCAACAGATAATACTATTGCAAATGGGTTTCAAACGATTGTTTCTATTGCAGATGAAGCCAATATCCCTATATTTCCATCTGTCGATACAATGGTTGATGAGGGTGGTGTTGCAACCATTGGTATTAATCAATATGACTTAGGTGTTCAAACTGCCAAAATGGTAGTTGATAATTTAACAGGAAAAATGACACCAAGTGATACACCTATTTATACCTTTAATACAGGCGACTTAGTCATTAACGAAGAAAAAGCACAAAAATTGGGGATTACCATTCCACAGGAGTTAAAAGAGGAGGCTAAAAAATGATTGCATCAACAATAGGACAAGGAATATTATGGTCAGTACTAGGCCTAGGCATTTATTTGACATATAGAATATTGGATTTTCCAGATTTAACAACAGAAGGGAGTTTTCCTTTAGGAGGTGCTGTGTGTGTCACGGCTATTACAAATGGTGTGTCACCTGTTATAGCCACATTGTTAGGAGTTATTGCAGGTATGTTAGCAGGCTTAACGACAGGATTACTCTACACTAAGGGAAAGATACCAGTCATTCTTTCAGGAATACTAGTGATGAGTGCACTCAATTCAGTGATGTTATTTGTCATGAAATCACCTAACTTGTCACTGCTTAATAAACCAAAAATCTTTTCATTACTAAACTTTGCTCATTTACCGGCTAATTTTGATGTTATATTGATTGGATTATTAGTTGTAATCATAGTGATATTTTGTTTATTGTCATTTTTAAATACCGATTTAGGACAAGCTTACATTGCAACTGGTGATAATGAAGTCATGGCAAAATCACTAGGTATTCATACAGATAAAATGAAGATTTTAGGACTTGTTGTGTCAAATGGCCTAATTGGGTTATCAGGGGCTTTAATAGCACAAAGTGATGGGTATGCTGATATCAATAAAGGGATTGGTGTTATTGTCATTGGATTAGCGTCTATCATCTTAGGAGAGCTATTATTTGGAGAACTGACCATGCTAGAGCGATTCATTGCAATTGTAGTGGGAAGTATTATTTATCAATTATTGATACTGGCTGTGATTAAATTAAGTTTTGACACAACTTATTTGAAATTCTATTCTTCTGTTATTCTAGGTATTTGTTTAATTATTCCAGAATTAAGCAAGAAGTTTAGTGAGAAAAAAGGAGGAAGTATCAATGAGTAACGCATTAGATATTATCAATGGTGTTAAAACTATTTCAAGCGGACGTCAGATTATTAATCGTTTAAACCTCTCAATACCTCATGGTGAATTTATGACTATTTTGGGAGGAAATGGAGCAGGTAAGTCAACTCTATTTAATGTCATCTCTGGTCAATTATTTTTAACCAGTGGTAAAGTAGAACTAAATGGTGAAGATGTGACGAATCAAAGTGAAGAAAATAGAGCAAAGTATATTGCACGCGTTTTTCAAGATCCTAAATTAGGCACTGCTCCAAGAATGACTGTTTCAGAGAACTTATTATTGGCTCAACTCAGAGGAAAAAAAAGAGGACTCAAAAAACGTCAATTAGCTCAACAAAAAGAATTTTTCTTTGAACAATGTCAAAAAATAGGAAATGGATTAGAAAATCATTTAGACACACCAACTGGTAATCTCTCAGGTGGTCAAAGGCAAGCACTTAGTTTATTGATGGCAACGATTCAAAAACCTGATTTATTATTATTGGATGAACATACAGCCGCTCTTGATCCTAAAACAAGTCGTCAATTAATGGACTTAACGGAAAAGACAATCTCAGAAAATAATCTAACGTGTCTAATGATTACACACCGTATGGAAGATGCATTGAAATACGGCAATCGATTAATCGTGTTAGATTCAGGACAAGTTCAAAAAGACATGGATGAAACACAAAAAAATCAACTAGAACTAGCTGATTTACTAATGTTTTTCAATTTATAACCGAACTAAACCTCCCGGAAACACGAATTGGGAGGTTTTATTTAATCTAACTTTTTTTATTTTAAAAAGGATGGTGTATAATAAAACAAACGAATGGTTAAAAGGAGTTTTGATGATGAATTTTATTGCGTTTGACTTTGAAACAGCCAACTATCAAAAATACAGTGCTTGCTCCATTGCCTTAGTTATGGTAAAAAATGATGAAATTGTGGGGAGTTATTACTCTCTTATCCAGCCTGAGACAGATTTTCATTGGAAGAATATACAAATACATGGGATAAGGCCGGAAGATGTGGTTAGTGCCCCCAAGTTTCCAGAAGTTTGGCAAGTGATTAAACCCTATTTCAAAGAAAATCGATTATTCGTAGCACATAATGCTAGTTTTGATTGCAATATATTAAAAGGATGTTTAGAGTATTATGGTTTAGAGCAACCACATTATTTGTCATTATGTACAGTTCGAACAAGTAAACAATTATTTCCAGAATTTGAAAACCATAAATTAAATACTGTTAGTGAAAAGCTAGGCATCTCTTTAGACAATCACCATAACGCGTTAGACGATAGTCTGGCTTGTGCCAATATCCTTTTATACCAAGCCAATCATTTTGGTGTGAACCCATTAAAAAAGCTAGTTAAGGTCATTTAAGAGACTAACTAGCTTTTCTTTTTATTTATTTTTAGGGACTAACTTAATGATCATATCCGTATTATCAATGCTATCAGTTGGGGTTAAGATAATATCTTTTCCTTCATGAGACATTGTATAAATTCCTTTTATGTCTAGCTGAGTATTTTTAAACGTGATTTTGTCTCCATCAATTGTGTATCGTGATTCGGTTTCTGTATTGTTTGATAGTTCTTTGGCAAATTTTTTTGCAAGGTCATCTCCAACGTAATCTTTATCTTTTTTATTAAAAGATTTGCTATCAAGTTTAGATAATAACTTATCATGATCAAATCTTACCAATAAAGGTGGGAATTGCTCTTCTGATTCTCTAATTAGTGTCCAATCATGCTTAGTAAGTTCTTGTTGGTAATTAGAATTTGTACAGGCAGTTAATGAAAATGTTGCGATAATAAAGAGTAGTAATGATTTGACATATTTCATAATAATTCCTCCAAAATGTAATAAAAAAACAAATTTTATATTAATACTATAGCATAAAATTTCGTTAAACTGGTAATAGTTCTTTCTTTTGTTAGATAAAATCTTATTTGTAACAAGAAAAATATTATTTTAATCTTTTTGTGTATAAAATCTAATAAGGACGATTGTTAAAAGAGTATGATATAATATCAATAAATTATAATTAGTAAGGCGTGGTTTTTTTGACGATTTCATTGCACCAAGTAGAAGGATTATTAAAAGAAAATAATTTATTAAAAGAATTTATATATAACAATGAGTGGCACTATAATCTTCCCGTTGAGGATAAAACTCTCACTCATTTATCATATGATTCAAGAGATGTATCAAGTGAGACGCTATTTTTTTGTAAAGGAGCTAGTTTTAAAGTAGAGTATTTAATGGCTGCTATGTCACAAGGGTTATCTGTTTATGTATCAGAGATGCCTTTTGAGGTGAATGATGGCTTAGGAATCATTGTGACAGACATTAGAAAAGCAATGGCTTTGATTAGTATGGCTTTTTATGATTACCCACAAACGAAATTAAAAGTGGTTGCTTTTACAGGAACAAAAGGAAAAACAACTTCAGCATATTTTTTAAAATATATATTGGATGAATTTAACCAAAATAAGACAGCAATGTTTTCTACGATGAATTCCACACTAGATGGAAAGACTTATTTTAAGTCCCATTTAACAACACCCGAGTCAATGGATTTATATCGCATGATGGCACAAGCAGTTGATAATCAGATGACACATTTAGTAATGGAAGTATCCTCACAGGCGTATAAGTTAAATCGTGTTTATAAACTAATGTTTGATGTTGGAATTTTCCTTAATATTTCGCCAGATCATATTAGCCCAATAGAACACCCAACGTTTGATGATTATTATTATTGTAAGAGACAATTAATTCAACATTCGAAACATTTTATTGTAAACAAAGAAACAAAAGATGTGGCATTAATTCTAGAAGAAGCACAAGCTAGAAACATCCCAACCCTTACTTATAGTTCGCATGATAAATCTACAACTTATTACTGGGAAAAGGGAGGAAATGCCTCAAGTTTTAGTGTTGAAGCACAGGAAGATGTACTTGATTTGTGTGATACTTATAAGTTAAGTTTAATGGGTGACTTTAATAAGGATAATGCTTTAGCTAGTTTGATGGCTGCTAGACTATTAGGAGTTGATATTAATAGTTGTCAAAAAGGGTTAGAAAAAGCAATTGTTCCTGGTCGAATGGAAAAACTCATTCAAAAAAATGGCTCTACTGTGTATATTGATTATGCCCATAATAAAGTAAGTTTAACGAGTTTATTAGGATTTGCTAAAAATGAACATCAAGATGGAAGAATTATTACTGTGATTGGTAGTACGGGAGATAAGGCAACATCTCGAAGAAAAGACTTTGGTGATGTATTAAATGATTATACTGATATTGTGTTTCTCACATCTGATGATCCTGGATACGAGGATCCTGTAATGATTATTAATGAAATTAGTCAATACATTACAAATAAAGATGTTATTCAACATATTGTAATAGATAGAGAAGAAGCGATTAAACAAGCATTAGATTTAGCTACGAGCCATGATACTGTTATATTAGCAGGAAAAGGTCGAGATTTATATCAAAAAATACAAGGAAGAGATGTCCCGTATTTGGGAGATTATACCATTGCTGAAAACCACATCTCAAATAAACTATAATAATATTATGTGAACCAAAAGACTTAGGGATTTATCTAAGTCTTTTTTTATATTAAAAATCGATATGATAATTTTGTGAACCCTATGATATTTTATTGAATATTATACTTTATAAATGAAATTAACTCATTGAAATGTTATACTATAACACATTATTGAATAATAAAAACATTTATTTTTAATTAGCGGAGGTTGATAACAATATGAATATTTCTGATGAAGAAAAAATAGAGACACTTGGTGCCTTTGAAATTAGTGAAAAGATGGTTGAATTAGCAAAGATTAACGCAAAAGGGAATCCTTATTTAAATGCTGGACGTGGCAATCCTAATTGGATTAATAAGAAAGCACGTTTAGCATTCTCTAGATTAGTAGAATTTGGTATTGAAGAATCTGAACGGACGATTTCCGATGGAGATTTAGTTGGTTACACAGAGTTAGAGGGAATATCTAAACGTTTAGTACAATTTTTAGCACCTCAAACTAATGAAACAGATCAATTCTTAGTCCTTTGTTTAGACTATTTGAAGAATAAATTAGGATTGGATTTGGATGATGTAGTGAAAGAATTTATTGATGGTGTCTTAGGAAATTTATACCCGTCACCAAATCGTGTGTTAAAACATACTGAAATCATATTAAATCAATATTTACAAAGTGTTTTATATAATGGAGTAGACTTAGCAAATGATACCACTCTTTTTCCTACAGAAGGAGGGAGTGCTGCCATTGTTTATACGTTTAATTCTTTAAAAGAAAACAAGTTAATCAAACCTGGTGATAAAATTGCAATTAATACCCCGATTTTTACTCCCTATTTACAAATCCCTGTGTTAAACGATTATGAACTCGTTGAGTTAGATTTAAGTTCTAAAGAAGAACATAATTGGGAAATAGATCCAACGACTATTGATAAATTAAATGATCCAGAGCTAAAAGCTTTTTTTCTAGTTAATCCAAGTAATCCAGGATCAAAAGCACTAGATGATACAGCATTAAAAGAAATAAAAAAAGCGGTGATGAATAACCCTGATTTAATGATTATTACGGATGATGTCTATGGCACGTTTGTTAATGATTTTCAGACAGTCTATTCTGTTGTTCCTTTTAATACATTATTAGTGTACTCTTACTCAAAATTATTTGGTGCAACAGGATGGCGACTAGGCATCATTGGATTACATAAAGAAAATGTCTTCGATAAGTTAATTAAAGAGTTACCTAGTGAAGAACAAGCTAAATTAAATAAACGTTATAATCTTGTCGTATTAGATACTGAAGAAATGAGCTTCATTGATCGAATGGTAGCAGATAGCCGGTCGATTGGCTTGTATCATATTGCAGGATTATCAACACCGTCGCAAATTATGGAAGCTTTATTTAGTTTGACTCATTTAGTTGTATCAGACATAAGTGATGATTATATCGAGGCTTCAAAAAAATTAGTGAATGAGCGTTACGAAAAATTACATGCTGCTTTAGATTATGCTAAAGATGAAAGTGCCAAAAATGCTAAGTATTATTCAATGATTAATATTTATCATTTAGCAGAAGAAAAATATGGGGCTGAGTTTAGTCACTATTTAGAAACTCATTATGAACAAATCGATTTTTTAATTAATCTTGCGCAAAAGAATGGAATTGTTTTAATGGATGGCGTTGGATTTGGGGCTAATCCTGGTGACTTACGTGTATCTGAGGCAAATTTACCAACCAAAGACTATCAAAAAATTGGACAACAGATGCTAGAATTATTAAATGAGTACTATCAAGCATTTAAAAAACAATCATAAAAAGATGTGAAGGGTTTTACCTTCACATCTTTTTATTTAGTAATCTCTTCTATTTTAACTAAAATCACATCATCTTCATAAGCACATAATCGATTAATTTGTTGTAATAATAATAAAATCCAACTAAAAGCTAATCCAAACGCAATAATTTCAAAAACAGTAAGTGATAAATAACCAATCGTTTCAAATAGAAAATTTGCTACTAATAAAATGATAGCTATGCCATAGGAGACAATCAAAAATTCTTTTGTGACTTTGGGTAAAAGCCATTTTATCCCTATAATAAGAAGGATGATAATAAATACTAAAAGATTAGCAGCGTGATTGTGTAATTCATGCCAGACGCCTTCATTATTAGGAAAGAAACCAACACCGCCTAATGAAAGAGAAAGTAATATCATCAAAATACGTAAAATAGTAATACCTTTTCCATTATAGCCATGATTTTTTAAGTTAACGAACAAATAATCAACTAAAGCAATCATTAGTAAAGAAGCTAAAATAAGCGTTAAATTAAACGGCCAACTTCTTATCGCTTCATTTGTGCCAAGATAACTAAAGTTATGTTGCCACCACTTGCTTTGACTATTTGTTAACATAGCAAAAAAAATGCCCCCAATAATCACAGCTACTAATAAAGACACAATCATTGATGAAGTAAATATGTTGGCAGAATAAATCATAAAATAATTAATAATACAGGCAAACATAAAAAAGATAGTTATTGCAGTAAATTCATCAAAGCTAGCTCCAACAAATAGTTTGCTAATCATCCAAAAGAATGAAGACAGCAAGAGGGCTAATGTAACAGTAAATGAAAAAATAATAGTAGGGACATTTCGCCAATAGATATCCAATGTTGATTTGTTTTTAGGATTTCGTTTTCCTTTAATAAAAAAGTAAGAAAAAGAACACATACCACTAATTAATCCTAAATAAATCAAATGGCTAGCAATAGAAAAATTACCAGTTAAAGGAATTTGTCCAAGGGATTTTTGGTAAATAGAATAACAAAATATTAGTGTCATCACAATAGATGGATAAATGAAATACTTAAGTGAAATTGCTTCATTATTCTTAACAATCGTTGGTTTTTCAAGAATTAGACGATTGTCTTCCTTTCTAACTTGTAAAACTTTATCGCTTTCTAACTTATTTTCGTCAATAAACGAGGCTGGTATGTCAATTCGATATCTTTTTTGAGACATAATGCAACTCCTTTGTCATATTTCGATTTATAAAAATAATTATAACAAAAATACGTCATAATTATGAGATTATTTAATCATGATTTATATACAAAAAGCCATTCAAAGAATGAATGACTTTAATTAGTCCATAAATCATTAATCGCTTCTCTTTTTTCTTCATCAACTAAATGAGTGTATAGAGCAGTAGCACTCGTTCCTGTCTGTCCTAGTTGGTGAGAGACGGTCAGTAAACTATTTGTTTTTTTATAGAGTTGAGTTCCTACCGTATGTCGTAATTTATGTGGTGTAATACGTGTTTTAAAGGCACTACTATATTTTGCCACTAACTTTTCAACAGTTGATTGATCGATTTGTTGTGCTTTTCCTCGATAGAGTGAAAGAAATAAACTTTTTTGAGTTCTTTCTGGGTGATAGAGAGTGTGGCGTTCTTTAGCGTACTCACTAATGTATTCCATAAAAACAGAAGAAATCATTGTGGTGTCTTTAAATCCGCCTTTACGAATAACAGTCGCTTCCATATTAGAGATATCCAAATCTGACACATTCATATTGACTAATTCAGATAGACGAATTCCAGTACCTAAAAATAGAGCAATAATCGCCAAATCACGTGTTTTATTTCGTTTAAACGCATACTTTGCTTGATGACTAGTTAATAAATTTTCGTAAGACGTGTCAATAAACTCAATAAATTCTAGAGATTCATCTCCTATTAAAATTTTCTTTTCGATTGCTCGTGATCTATCTTGAAGTGTTCGTCCAGTTTTAACATTATCTATTTTTAACATAATATTTTGTTGTATATATGGTTTTCCATCTTGATTTTCTGTTTGAGTTGCTAAAAATTGAAATAATGATTTTAACGCTGTAATGGAGCGCTGAATACTTACATGACTTCTTAGTCTTCCGTCTGAGCTTGTTCCAAGACGTGGTGATGAAAGAAGGTAGCCTTTATATAATTCGACATCTTCATATGTTAAATGATTCATTTCTTCAAGTGTGATACTAGCAGTATCTGAAAAAATAAGGGACTCATGTTTTAACCATTCAAAAAAGCGACGAAATTCTTTAGAATATTCATATAGAGTGGTGACAGAATAGGGAACAATGCTTTTTTTTTGTACATATTCATGAACAAAGAAGGGAAGAGTCTTTAATTCTAATTCTAATCGATTTATATTTTTTTCTTGAGACATAAGATAACCTCCAAACGTATGTTTGTATATATAATATACTTTATTTTAAAATAAGTCAATAAGACTAATGATATATTGTTATTTTAAAATAATAATATTTTTACCTTTCTTGAAAGATGATACTTTCAAGAAAGGTAAAAAAGTATCTATGAATCTTTAAAATGTTTGATAGATTTCTATTTATTTAGGATAAATCAATATTACATAAGTTATTTAGCTGATTAATAAGAGATTAATTAGTTTTATTATCATGGTAAATATATAAGCTATTTGTTATTTAATAGTAATTAGATAACCAGTTAAACTATATAAATAATCACGATAGATCTATTTAATCAACATTATATTTTTAACTATCATAATGTATTTACACAAGTAGATAATATAAATAAACTTCATCATGTAGTCATGTTAATATAATAATGCTATAAGTCATAGCAAGATAGATAGGTTTTATTTAGTTAAATAAACTATATATATGAATGGCTCATGATGATGATGTGTTTTATGAATAATATGGTATATCTTGTAAAATTTAATCCCTAAAACTACTTCGTTTAATATATATTATGTAAACCAATTAAAAATAATTTACTTATCGACATATGATACTTCTCTCTTTCTTAAATTAACCAAAATAAAAAGCTCTAATAACTATTTTATTTTGGTTTGTTTTTTTTTGTATAATATATTACTAATTTGTTCTAACGCAGATTGCTATGTAAATAAATCTAATCCATTATAAGGATTATAACAACACATATAATTTTCTCGCAATCACGCCTTTATAACAATGGGATAATACCCTAGGTACTGATATTTAGCACCCAACATGGTGATTTCTTCAAGTGCATATTCAACTAGTTTGACGTTATCATCAATCAGGACATCAAGAATAAAGTAGTACTCACCTAATTCAGTTTTTAATGGTCGTGATTCTATTTTACTTAAATCAATTTCACGCCAAGCGAAGGCTGAGAGTACTTTATGTAAAATACCAGGGGCATTTTTAGGTAATGTTATAAATAGCGTTATTTTTTTCGGTTGGTACTCATCTTGTCTAAACGGCTCTTTACCTAATAACCAAAAACGTGTTTGATTAAATCGATTGTCTTGAATGCCTGATGATAAAATTTCTAACCCATACTCTCTTGCTGCTTCTTTTGAGGCAATTGCTGCAACTGACTCAGATGGGTGTTCAGCCACATACTCTGCAGCAAATGTTGTTGATGGAACTTGTTCTATCAACACATCCGGGTAATATGTTTCCAAAAATTGGTGTGATTGTGCTAGAGCTTGTGGATGTGATAAGATTTTTTTAGGAATGATTGTCAAATCATTTACTAATAAGTTTTGTTGTATTGGTAAAATGATTTCACGACAAACAGTGATATCTTTTTGTTGAAAGAGTCCATCCATACTTGTGTGAACAGACCCTTCCAATGAGTTCTCAATTGGTACAACCGCATAATCAACTTGATTCTTCTTCAAGGCATTTAAGCAATTCGTAATGCTTGCGTAAGGCTGTAATGATGAATCATCAAAATAATATGATGCTGCTTTGTATGTAAACGAGTTTTTTGGTCCTAAATAACCAACTTTCATTTAATCACCTACTAATTCTAAAATAACATCAGCGATTTCTTCTGGTGTTTTATTTGTGGTATCGACAATATGATCTGCAATCTCTTCATAAATAGGAATTCGAGGCAAAAAGATATCTTTCACCTCTTCTATTGTTTTATTATGCAACAACGGACGATAATTTGCCGTATCTTGCTCGATTCGACGTAATAATTCATCTAAATCTGTTTGTAAATAAACGACAGTAGCATGGTTTTTTAATAACACTTGATTTTCCTCTTTTAAAATTACCCCACCACCTGGCGATAAAATACCAGGTGTGTTTAGAAAGTCTTTTAACATAGCGGTTTCAAGCTCTCTAAAAGCTTCTTCTCCATGCTTATCAAAGTACTCAGATATAGGCAGCCCAATTTTTTTGACAATACACTGGTCTAAATCAATTTGTTTCGTTGCTGTTTTTTTTGCTAATACATTACCAACTGTGGTTTTACCTGCTCCCATAAAGCCAATTAAAACAAGCGTCATTTTAATGCTCACCTCTTGAAAGTCGTGTGACATCCTCGAAAAAAGCTGGATAAGATACTGAGACAGCTTCTGATTTTTCCATAATGACTTCTTCATCAGTCAATAAAGCAGCAATTTGAAGCATCATCCCGATACGATGATCCCCTCGACTAGATACTTTTCCACCGTGCAATTGACATGGGCCATTGATGATTAACCCATCTTCAGTTGGCTTGATATCTGCACCAATTTTTCTTAATTCTTCAGCTGTTGCGTCAATACGATTGGTTTCTTTTACTTTTAGTTCTTCAGCATTTTTAATGACTGTTTGACCATCTGCTTGTGTTGCTAGCAAAGCAATAATGGGAATTTCATCAATCAAACGAGGAATAATATCCCCACCAACTATTGTAGAAGTTAAATTACTTGTTTTGACAGTGATGGTGGCTGATTGGTTAGCATGATCTTCTTCACTAATCACCACATCGGCATTCATCTCTTCTAAAACATCTAGAATCCCTGTTCTTGTTGGATTAACCCCCACGTTTTTAAGCACGATTTCACTATTTGGTACAACAGCTCCTGCAACTAAAAAGAACGCCGCAGATGAAATATCACCAGGCACAGTGACGTTTTGTCCAACCAGTCGTTGTGGCCCTGTAATGCGAATGTCTTTTCCATCTGTTGTGATAGACCCACCAAATTGACGAATCATTTCTTCAGTGTGATTTCTAGTGGGTTCTTTTTCGATAATAGTTGTCTCACCATCAGCTTGCAAAGCTGCAAACAAGATAGCAGATTTCACTTGAGCACTTGCTACTGGCATGTGATAAGTGATTGGTGTTAGTTGATTATTAGCTGAAATATGAATAGGAGGATATTCACTATTATCATGCCCAGATAGATTAGCATTCATTTGATTAAGTGGTAACATGACGCGATTCATTGGACGTTTGTTTAAGTACTCGTCACCAAATAAAATCGTGTCGAATGACTGTTTCGCCAAAATCCCCATCATTAAACGAATAGTGGTACCAGAATTACCTAAATCAAGTGAAGTAGCTGGTTTTTTTAGACCATCAAAGCCTACACCTGTTACACGAATGGTTTCACCATCATCTGTGATTGGTACACCTAAGCTTTTAAATGCGTTAAGTGTACTTAAACAATCTTCTCCTCGTAAGAAGTTTTTGATGGTTGTGGTACCTTCTGAAATCGCACCAAACATAATGCTTCGATGTGAAATAGATTTATCAGCAGGAACATGAATGGTTCCATTTAATGGATTAGCTGAGATTAATTTCATAGTGTCATTACCTCCTATTGTATTCGACAGACATAATCTGTGTGTGATTCAATGCATTCTTTTGCTTGCAATAAATCATGGTCATTTTTAAAACTAACCTGAAGCACACCGATAATGTCTTCTCGTGTTTCTAATATTTTTAAATTGATAATTGAGATATTAGCTTCTCCTAAAAGACCTGTAACTTCAGCAATAATCCCAGGTTTATCCGGCACATCAACAAATAAATCATAAAATGCCGGGATTGATCCTTTTTGATGGATTGGAAGTTGGTCGCGGGTTTCTTTTGCCCGTTCGAAAAAATCATAAATGGCATTAGAGTCTTTACTTAATAACCACTGTTTAACTTGATTCATTTGCTTTTGCCAATCATCAAGCTCTTGAACAAGTGTTGCGCGATTGCTCATTAAGATATCCGTCCACATTTTTGGATCAGATGATGCGATCCTTGTAATATCACGAAATCCTCCAGCGGCTAATTGTTTGGCTCTTGGGTGCTCTTGATTAAAGGCATCGGCTTGATTGACTAAACCTGACGCAATAATATGTGGCAAATGAGATAGCATTGCTGTAATTTCATCGTGCTCATCAGATGTTAGTTCCACGTATTTGGCATGAGTTCCGCTGTATAGTTGTGTTAACTCCTCCACACGGTTTATGTGTCGATCGTTCGTTATAATAAAATAAGCATTTTCAAATAAGTTCTCATCAGCAGCTGTAACACCAGATTTATGTGATCCTGCCATTGGGTGAGCACCGATAAAATCAAATGGCATCTCTTTGGCTTGTTGCATGATCTCTTTTTTAGTACTACCTGTGTCACTCACTAAGAGGTTTTCTTTTAATGAAAGCGAGGATAGTTGATTTAAATAGTTTATTGAAATCGACACAGGCGTAGCTAAAATAATGACATCTGCTAATTTAGCACCTTCTTCAAATGAATCAGGAAGGTTGTCTACGATGCCAATTTTTTTAGCAATTAGTTTTGTGCTATCGAAATAATCCCATCCAATGAGTGTTACATCAGGATGGTCTAATTTTATACATTTAGCCAACGAAGAACCAATTAGTCCTAGACCAACAATCATGATGGTTTTACTAGTCATAAGCATCCTCCTAGCGACTAAAAGTTTTTAGTGTACTCTCTATACTCTTTTACTGATTGAACGAGTTCTTCAAACGAATCACTTTCAAATTTTTCAAGAATTTCATTTGCTACAACAGTTGCGACCACATTTTCAGCTACTACACTTGCAGCCGGAACAGCTGTACTATCTGAGCGTTCGATACTTGCTTTATATGGCTCTTTTGTGTCAATATCAACACTTTGAAGAGGTTTGTATAATGTAGGAATAGGTTTCATAACGCCACGTACCACAATTGGCTCACCATTTGTCATACCACCTTCAAATCCACCAAGATTATTAGTTCTTCTAGTGTAACCTTTTTGTTCATCCCACAGAATTTCATCCATGACTTGAGAACCAGGTAAAACACCTGCTTCAAACCCTACACCAAACTCTGCGCCTTTAAACGCGTTAATACTAACGACAGCTTGTGCGATTTTGGCATCTAATTTTCGATCCCATTGGACATAACTTCCTAGACCAGCTGGAACACCACCGACTAAAACTTCAACAACACCACCTATTGTGTCGCCTTTTTTCTTTGTTTCGTCGATTAAATCTCTAATCTCTTGCTCAATAGTAGCATCTACCACACGTACATCAGATTGTTCTGACATTTCGCGAATTTCTGATACAGTTAATCCATCAGGAACTGTTGCTTTAATCCCACCAAGCATGGTGACGTGACCAGCAACGTCAATGTCTAATTCTGAAAGGATTTTTTTAGCGATTGCACCGATTGCCACTCGCATTGTTGTTTCACGTGCCGACGAGCGTTCTAACACGTTTCTTAAATCATTGAAGTGGTATTTCATGCCACCAACTAAGTCAGCATGTCCTGGTCTTGGTCTAGCGACACGACGGATTTTCTTTTGTTTTTCAGGCACGTCTTCAATACCCATGACTTTCGTCCAGTTTTTCCAGTCTTTATTTTCCACGACTAGTGTAATAGGAGAGCCTAATGTTTTTCCGTGACGGAGACCTGAAGTGATTCTAACACGGTCTGTTTCAATAATCATGCGCCCACCTCGACCGTAACCTGTTTGTCGTCTAATTAATTCCTTGTTAATATCATCTGCAGTTAAAGGTAATCCTGCAGGAAGTCCTTCAATAATTGCCGTTAGTTCAGGACCATGTGATTCACCGGCTGTAATATATCTCACTAAACTTCCTCCTCGATAATGTAATCTTTTATTGTTTCTATTGGAATATCAACGATTTTGGCTTGCCCGATTTTTTTTAATAAAATAATTTTAATTGTATTACCACGAGCCTTTTTATCGTGAGTGATAGCTTCGTAAATCATGTCACGATCTAATGAAATAGAGGTTGGTAAATTAAATCTTTCCAACATTTTAATTAAATCCTCTGTCACACCTTTAGGAGATTGATTAAATGCTTCGGCACGGTTGGAAATCATGACCATTCCTAAGCTAACCCCTTCACCATGACTAATCACACCATAACCAGATGTTTTTTCAATTGCATGACCGATTGTGTGACCAAAATTAAGTGTTAAACGACTACCATGGTCGAAAACATCTTCTTCAACAACACGACGTTTGACATTTAGTGAGGCATGAATCACTTCTTCTGCATGATTTAATAAGTCTTTTTCATTTTTTAATGTACCTAGATAGTTCCAAAGATCTTTATCTGCAATAGCAGCTGATTTGATAATCTCAGCGATACCTTCTCTAACACGTCTGATTTCTAATGTATTTAACACATTAGGGTCAATCAAAACACCATCAGGTTGCGCAAACGTCCCAACTAAATTTTTCGCTTTTTTTGTGTTAACTGCCGTTTTTCCACCAATACTTGAATCAACTTGTGCTAGTAAGGTTGTTGGAATTTGCAAGAAATGAATTCCTCTCATATAAGTCGAGGCCACAAATCCTGCTAAATCACCAATGACACCTCCACCTAAAGCAATCACACCATCACTTCGTGTAAAGTCGTTATCAGCTAAAGCATCATATAAATATGTCGCTTTTTCCAGTGATTTGCTTTCTTCACCTGGTGGAACGACAAGCATAGTAATGTCAAAGCCGTGGTCAACTAAATTATCTGCCACATCCTCACCATAAAGCTCTGCGACTGTTTCATCTGTGATAATCGCTACTCGTTGTGGTCGCCAAATATTCGCCACCCATTGCCCACAAGATTTTAAAAGACCTCGTTGAACCTCAATTTTATAATGGTGATTTGGTAAATTTACTTCAATCATGCAAAAGACTCCTTTAGTTTATAGTGATTTTATTTCTTCCATTGCCTTTACTAATACATTTACTTCGTCCATCATTCGTAAGTAAGTTTTTTCATTTAATGATTGTTGCCCATCTGACCAAGCGTTTGCTGGATCTGGGTGAATTTCCACGATCATACCATCAGCCCCTGCAGCGACACTTGCTCTTGCCATTGGTGTTACTAAGTCCCATACGCCAGTCCCATGACTAGGATCAGCAATAATAGGGAAGTGGCTTAATTTTTTAATAATAGGGATGGCGCTTAAGTCAAACGTGTTTCGTGTCGCCGTTTCGTAAGTACGGATACCACGTTCAATAAAGATAACATCACTTTTTCCAGCAACAGCAATGTATTCAGCAGCATTTAACCACTCATCAATTGTTCCTGCAATCCCACGTTTCAAGCCAATTGGTTTACCAGTTTGTCCCACAGCGCTAAGTAATTTATAGTTTTGCATGTTTCTAGCACCAATTTGTAAAATGTCAGAGTATTCAGCTACCATGTCAATATGAGCTTCATCCATTACCTCAGTGATGACTTTCATATCAAATTCATCAGCCGCTTGTCTAATGTATTTTAAGCCTTCTTCTTCTAAACCTTGGAAAGCATAAGGAGATGTACGAGGTTTGAACGCTCCACCACGTAAGACACTTGCTCCACCAGCTTTTGCCATACGAGCAGTTTCACGGATTTGGTCTAATCCCTCAATAGAACATGGTCCTGCCATTGTAACAAAACTACCATCACCAATTTTTAATCCATCAACGTCTACCACAGTATTATCTGGATGGAATTCACGAGAAGTTAGTTTATATGTGTTGGTAATACGAACAGTTTTATCTACCCCATCATAACTTTTGAACGCAACATCTTGAATATTTCGAGTATCACCCTTAATTCCTAATACGACTTGTTCTTCGCCAGTATTGATTTGCACCTCTAAGTCACTTTCTTCTATTCTTTTTACTACTCTTTCAATTTGCTCACTTGTTGCTCCTAATTTCATAATTACGATCATAATAGTCTCCCTCTTTCTTATGCTTTTTCTATAATGTGTTTTACTTTTTCAATGGGCATATCTTGGTTTGTCCAAAGATTAAATGCCTTTGCCCCTTGATACAATAGCATATCAAGTCCATTAATGGTCTGACAGCCTTTTTGATCTGCTTTTTTTAATAGTTTGGTTTTTCTTGGATTATAAATCACATCATAAACAACCAAGTCTTGTCTTAATAGTGAGTCATCAATCAATGAGTCATCGTTTATCATACCAACGCTTGTCGAGTTAACGAGTATATGTGATCTATTAATTGCTTTTTTTAAAGTCTGTGAATCAAATAAATCCGTTAGCGTTATCTTACAGTCTACTATATTAGATAATTCCAGAATCTTTTCTTTCATTTCATCAAACCGATTACCCAATCGACTAAAAATGTGAATGTCACTAAAACCATCGAGTGCTGCTTGGACTAAAATAGCAGTTGCAGCGCCACCTGCTCCTAAAATCGTCATCGTTTGATTTTTAATAGGAATTTGATTAACACGCAAACTTTCCATAAAACCAAATCCATCTGTATTATGTCCTATTAACTTACCACCTTTATGAACAATTGTATTAATAGCACCTATCAAAGTCGCTTCTTTAGACAATTCATCCATGAGTGGTAGAGCGTTAACTTTATGTGGCATTGATAAGTTAACTCCCATCATATCTAATGTACGAATCGAGTTAATCGCTGTGGTCAGTTGGTCAGGTTTAATATCAAATGCTAGATAAACAGCATTGATACCAAGTTCTTCAAATGATGTGGTATGCAATATTGGAGATAAACTATGCTTTGCGGGACTAGCAAAAAATCCTGCTAATCTGGTGTGCCCATTCACTTCAATACATGACATGTTTTTAAATTCCTCCTAATAAAAAAGATGCTCACGTAGACTTAAAAAATTCTACAGTGAACATCCTTATACTTAATATACAGTATATGTAAAACACCACCATAGATTTTCTAAGATCTATGTGGGTTTTGAAATCAATCTAAATTTCCTTAGCCATCATAGATACAAACTTGGATTGTTTGTATCCACATATTGATGAACACAAACCTATCTAAAATAGCTAAAGTAGTAATTATTCAGTTGTGGACTTTTTATTATATGAGTTGTTTTCATGATATTTCCACTCCAAACTGATGTAAGATTGAGTTAAGTATAGTAGTTAAATGAGAGGTTGTCAATAAAATAATTAAAATATCATTTGATTTATGCTATCTTTTTTAAAAACACACTATTTAGTTTACATAATATAATTATTGTTATCTAAATGGATGAGATAGTGATCTACTTTGGATTGGTTTACCACTATAGTGTATTGGTAGATACCTTGGTTGTTTTCAATCACCTTCTTAGATGCAATGTTAGTTTCTTTACAAGTTAGCAGTACTTTTTTTAATTCTAACGTATGTGCTTTTTTTAGCGTTTCTTTAAGCAATAATGTTCCATAACCTTTTCCTTGATAAGTAGGTGAAATACTATAACTAATATGTCCTCCTTCTTTTTGTAGATAAGGTGTTAAATGATGTTTGACATCAGAGATACCAATCATTTCACCTAGGTTATTAATGAGTGCATAGTGTGTTGTTTGAACCGATTGTTTATAATCTTTTGTTTTTAAAATTGTGACATCTCGTAACCATTGATTGATGTCTTTTGATCGTTGTAATTGATTGGCTCCATGTATAATATCCTGAGTTTGATTGAATGACTCTTTAAATTGTTTAATGGTTGGAATATCTATTTGTTCAATTGGTACTAACTTCATTATTTCCTCCTAATTTTCAAATAATGATTTTAAGCATTTGTTTGGATAATTATCCATCTTTAAAAATTTAAAGTGCTTAGAATCGTCCTGTAGCAAACATGGAAATGAATTAATCTTTATTTGAGTTCACTATATTATGTAAAATCATGAACTTGAGTGTTGATTTATCAAGGGTTTAAAATTCTATATTATTAAGTTCATTATTGTGTTATTATATAATAAAAATAGTGAACTGTAAATTTTAGAGAAAAGAGTGGTAAAAATGTCGTATAATGTTCAACCGTTACGCAGTCAAACTGAGATAGATGATTTTTTATTTTGGCTTAGAAGAACAAACTATCCAGAACGCGATACCTTTCTATTTATTTTTGGCATTAACAATGGATTAAGGATGTCAGATATTGTGAAACTAAAAGTAAGAGATATCAAATATGAAAAACGTCCTATCATTGTTGAAAGAAAAACTGGGAAACGAAAAGTATTGTATCTTGATAATTTACAAGATGTCATTGCAGAATATATTAAAGGAAAAGACGATGATGAGTGGTTGTTTCCAAGTCGTCAACAAGGTGGACACTTGAAAGTAAACACGGTGTATAAACAGTATCAAAAAATCGCCGATAATTTAGGAAGAAAAGATATTGGCACTCACTCTCTTAGAAAAACATTTGGTTATCATTATTATCGAAAAACAAGAGATATTGCAACATTAATGGAAATATTTAATCATAGTTCTGAAAAAGTGACTAAACGATATATTGGCATAACAACGGATGAAATTGGAAACACTTTAGCAGATTTCAGATTAGGAATATAAAAAAGAGGCTGACCCAAAAGTTATTTTTTAAATAAAAATCACTTGACTAACAAAATAGAACTCCCATGAAATCAACGTTTTAATTAACGGGTGTCATGGGATTTTTCTATTTTAGGACTTTTTAGTCAGCCTCTTTTTAACCTGTAATTTCAATTTGATTATTTTCTGGATCAAAGATGACACTTTCGTAATAGCCATCTCCGGTTATTCGCGGACCACTTAATACCTTGTATCCATCTTCTTTTAATTGAGACGTCAAGATGTCTACTTTTTCTTTTGAATTTGTTTTAAAAGCTAAGTGAGTCAATCCTGTTCGGTATAATTGTTTTTCTTCATCCACTTTATCTGGACGAGTCATTATTTCTAATCGTGCGCCTGTTTCAAATGAGAGAAAGTAAGTCTCTAATCCTGTCTTTGGGTTATGGTATTTTTGGTTTGCTGTGGCATTAAAATACCTTTCGTAAAACGCTCTCATTTTTTCTAAATCATCAACATACATTGCCGCATGTTCTAAATGCATGTTTCCTCCTCCTTTTCTTGTTTAGTTAGATTATATCATAAAAAGAGCGTTATTTTTAAACGCTCTTTCGTCTTTAGTTCAATTTTGTGACAGAAAAATCTTGTGATACTGAAAATACAGTAGCATCATCTTTTGAGCACAAATCTTCCGTTAGTTCTACTGAAAATACTTCCTGTGTATAGTATGGATTAAAGTAATAAGTGGCACTATTTAAGTTAAATGCCGCACGATATTGCGTATAATCATTGTGACCATCGTCTTTAATGTTTACTCCTTTAGGAATGGTCACAGTGTTTAAAATGTGAAAGATGCTGTTTAGAGCTTGTGATTCATTTTTTCCTTTTTCTGCGTATGTTTTCATATAAGTTGCACGCACAAATCGCTCTGGCGATGTTAACCCACCTGGTAAACCATATGTTCCTGAGCCTTGTCCAAATGGTTTTATGGTATAACCATCTAGTTCTTTTGAAGCATAGTTCGTTGGTTGAATAGATAAGTAATTATTCAAGTTAGTTAAATGCCATTCAAGTGTTGGACTATTTGTCATGACACCAACAGGATTATCTTTTACTGTTAGTGTTTCATTATTCGTTTCAACAACCACACATTTTCCAGTTCTATCTGATACGATAAAATGTAGTGGTGTCATAACGGATAACAAGGGATTGCTTACCCCAATCATCTCTACTTGTTTTATTACCTCTTTTAATTCATCAATGCTTGCAACATGTCCAAGTACCCATGTTAAAAATTCGTCTTGGGTTAAATTAATTTTCCCTTCAACAGGACTGGTTTGATAAGATGCTTCATTAAGATAATAAAGCTCTGCAATAGCAAGTCCTTTTTCATTCACTCCATCAGCAAACATGTAATCATTACCAATTTTTTGCCCTGTCCCTACAAAAGCATAGGTTGTTTTTAAAGTACCTTCAAAATGAAAGGTTGAAGCATAATGTCTTGGTATGGCAATTGGTAAGCCATTTAATTCAAATCCAAAATCCATTGTACGAGCAAAAAAATTTAATTTATCTTCTGATTGTAATGTAATACTTGTGCACATTCTGTATTCCTCCTAGTATATTTCAATTAGTTTATAATAACTTAAAACATTTAATAATTCATGGTAATTATATGACGATTTTATTGATTAAACGTCATTTTTATATGATAATCACGATAAATTAATGGGTAATGCAAGAAAAATGAGTCATAGATAAGTACAAAAATTTAATAAATGACGTTTGCTTATCATTGAAACTCAAGCTATTTGGTGCAGATGAAGATTTAAAAATATGGATTTCTAATAGGATTATAAAAATAAAACGTATTAGATTGTAAAAACTTACAATCTAATACGTTTTTTATTGTTATTTTCTTCTTTTAAGAACAAATAATGAAGAAAGCGTAGCAGTAAGGCCACCAAATAATGTTAATAACTGATTAACAGGTTTTTCATTTGTTTTAGGCAATGTTTTATTATTCCCTTTTACTATATTAGATGTTGTCGGTTTAGTAGATAATTTAGTTATATTATTAAGAGAATTGCTACCTTTATTGTTTGTGGTCGTACTATCGATTGAATTATTTTTTTTCAACCCTTCAATAGCATTTAATAAATTAGTTGTCGCTTGATCTACTTCTTTTTGAGTTGCTTTACTAGTTAAATTAACAGCTTCAGCAGTATTTTTTGCTAATTTAAATGACGCAACAGAAAGTGTAGTATATTGAGATAATTTAGATACTTTATTTGCTTTAGTTAAAGCATTTTGTAAGGCTGTTTTGTCTACTTGCACAGGTATTTCTGTGTGTTTAGTTAAGCCGTCAATGGCTTTCAATAAACTAGTTGTCGCTTGATTTATTTCTTCTTGTGTTGATTGATCATCTAAATTAACAGTTTCAGCATTTGTTTTAGCTGATTTAAATACATTAACAGAACTTGTGGTATATGACGATAAATCAGTGACTTTATTCGCTTTAGTTAAAGCATCTTGTAAGGCTGTTTTATCTACTTGCACAGGTGTTTCTGTGTTTTTAGTTAAGCCGTCAATGGCTTTCAATAAACTAATTGTCGCTTTGTCTACTTCTTCTTGTGTTGATTGCCCATCTAAATTAACAGCTTCAGCGTTGGTGATAGCTTCTTTAACAGTTTTTACAGATTCTAAAGTATAAATACTTTCGTCTTTTAGCACATTATTAGCAACTGTAAGAGTATTTTTTAACTCAACTTTATTCATTTCTATTGGTTTTTCAGCTAGTTCTAAGTTTTTAATAGCTTTCGTTAAAGAGATGGTTTCAGCATTCACTTCATCATGTGTCGCGTTTTGGTCATTTAAAACTAGTTCAGCTTTTTCAATTACTATTTTTAACTCATTAACGGATTCTTGAGTGTAACGTTCTTCCGCTTGTAAGGCTTTATTAGCATCATCAATGGCAAACTGTAACGCACTTTTGCTTACTATATCTTTTTGTTGTAGTTCAGAAATAGCTTGATTTAGAGTTTTTGTCACTTCATCAATTTGATCTTGTGTCGCGTTTTGGTCATTTTGAATTTTTTCCGCTTTAGTTAATGCAGTTTTTACAGCTTTCACAGATTCCTCAGTATAATGACTGTCGTCTTTTAACACGCTGGTAGCATCACCAACGGCTTGATTTAATGCTTTTTTATTCACTTCAGCTGGTTGTTGTTTAAGTTGTAACTTATCAACTGCTAAATTTAATGCAGATAATGTGCTATCAATATCATTTTGCGTTGCATTAGAGTTTTCGTTGATAGATATAGCATTGTTTAATGCTGTGCTTAAAGCAGAAACTGAATTATCAGCATAATTACCGAAATCAGCTAATTTACTTTCTGCATTTTTAATAGCTGATTGCAATTGAGATTTGTTTACTGTTGGTGTTGAAACCTTTTTTAATTTGTTTAGACGGTAACTTAAAGCACCTTCAGCGTCATCAATGTCATATTGTAATGCATTTGGGTTATTTAAAACCGTTACGGCTGCATCATACACTTGCTTGAAAGGATTAAATGTTTCTGATGTATAGCCATTAGGATTTTCAATTGCAGCTTTAGATTGGTTAATCGTATTTTGTAACTCTTGTTTGTTAGTAGTAACTGGTTTTTTTTGCAAAGCAGAAATTGCTGTTTGTAATGTAGATGTTGTATTATCTACATCTTGTTGAGATGCATTTGAATTATCACGCACACCATAAGCACTATTTAAAGCTGTTTTTAAATTAGCTACAGATGAATCTGTATAAATGTCAGCATTGATAGCTTGTTCAGCTTGAGCGATAACCTTATTTAATTCTGTTTTGTCTACTTGCGCAGGTGTAGGTGTATAAGGTTGCAATGGACTATCTTTGGCACCAGGTGATACAGGGTTATTCGCTACATTTTTTCCAGTCGCTCCAGCTTGGAAAATTTCACTTGATACTTTTGTTACATATTGAGCAGGTATCTTCCCAGCACCAGTAGAGAAAAATGCTCCAACATTTAAGTTTAAGTAATAAACACCAGTAGCAATACCGTCTTGTCGAGAAGCGCGTGCCACTTTAGTACCAGCAGGATAAACTTCACCATCTGATGAGACTAAATCTTGATTGAGCACTCCGTATTCCACGTATGCTTTTCCTGCTTCTAAGTAACCTTTTTCTTGAGCTTGAACATTTTCTCCTCCAATAATCGGTAATGCAGTAGGAGTTACAGTACCAAACAACAACAAACTTGTACTTAAAAGGACAATATTTCTATATTTCATTATAAAAGCTCCTTTTTAATATAATTATGCATACTATATTAACAGAATATTCATAAAAGATAAACAAGTTATATTTTATAGTTTATTCATAACAAAAATCATTTATATGGAATTTAATTAATCGATATAAGTTATTTAAATACGTTAAAACAAACAAAAATAATATAAATACATTTTTTCAATAATTAATATAACTTGTAAACTGGGTTGTATTGATAGAAAAAATTTTACTAACGCGATTTTTTATTTGAGTATTTGACATAATCAATTATCGGTCAAAAAATAGTGTATAGAACAACAAAAAAGGAGTAGATTTCTCTACTCCTAAAATGATAATTTTCCAGATTTAATATGCTACCTCTATTGAATGACCATTTTTTTACTATTCTTTTCCAATTCGTAACGTTAAAGCATTGATAGCGACAATAACAGTGCTCAATGACATGAAAACAGCACCGACAGCAGGGTTTAGTAAAATACCTATTGGAGCAAGGACTCCAGCAGCTAATGGAATAGCCACAATATTATAACCAGCTCCCCACCATAAATTTTGAATCATTTTACGTCGAGTATGCTTAGCTAAGCTAAGTAATTTTAATACGTCTTCAGGATTACTATTAGTTAAAACAATATCTGCTGAATCGATAGCAACGTCAGTTCCAGCACCAATAGCTACACCAACTGTTGCACTAATCAAACTAGGAGCATCATTCACACCATCCCCTACCATCATCACTTTATCGCCTTTATTAACGTATTCTTTCACAATTTTTTCTTTATCGCCTGGCAATAATTCACTATAGTAATGATCAAGTCCAAGATATTTAGCAACTGTATCAGCTGCTTGTTGGTTATCACCAGTTAACATAACAGGTGTGATACCTTGCTCTTTTAATTTAGCAATAAATTCTTTAGATTCAGGCTTAATAGTGTCACCAAGAGCAATCATGGCAATAAGTAAGCCATCATATATTAGAAAACTTAATGTATTTCCTTGTTCTTGGTACTCTTTTTTTATTGAAGGATTAAATTGATTAGACACATCAGTTAATCCTTTTTCATTTACTATTTTTGCTGTTTTTCCATTGACTACAGCTGTAACTCCAACACCAGAAATAGCTTGAGTATCTGATGAATCATAAGGTGTCAATTGTTTTTGATTAATATAATCCATGATACCTGTAGCGATAGGATGGTTAGCATTCTTTTCTAACGCCCCTATAATTTTTAATGCCTCATTTTCAGATAGCCGGTCAGAAATCATGTTAAAACCAGTTACAGCAAACTGTCCTTGAGTTAAGGTACCTGTTTTATCTAAGAAAACATATTCAATATGATTAGTTGCTTCAAGTGCTTTTTTATTTTTTAATAATAAACCATTTTGAGCAGCAAGAGAAGTTGAACGAGCAATAACCAAAGGAATGGCTAAACCAAGTGCATGTGGGCAAGCAATAACTAAAACTGTTACCATACGCTCAAATGCTATCCCAACATCTTTACTAATGATTAACCAAATAATAAAACTGATGATTCCACTACCTAATGCCACATAAAATAACCACTTAGCTACCTTATCTGATAAAGATTCTAGCGGAATTTTTTCGTTTTGAGCTTGTTGTACCATGTCCATTACTTTTGAAATATAGCCAGTTTTTCCAGTACCAGTCACTTTTATTTCAATCGTTCCATTTCCATTAATGGTCCCGCCGATTACTTTGTCATCGATGTTTTTTACAATACCTTGTGATTCACCTGTAATCATAAATTCATTGACCGTGGTACTACCCTTAATAATTGTTCCATCTGCAGGAATTTTATCACCACTACGTACAATCAATTGGTCGTTAACATGAACATCAGATAAAGAGACTTGTTCTTCTTTTCCTGATTGTGTGATTCTTGTGACATTATCTGGTAATAATGCCGCAATTTTTTTCAATGAATCGCTAGCGTTACTTACTGCATTCATTTCAATCCAATGACCTAGTAACATAACGACAATTAACGTCGCAAGTTCCCAGAAAAAGTTCATGACATGAGTAGTTGGATTAACAAGACTCATGATAAACCCGTATAAACTATAAAAATAAGAAACAGATATCCCCATGGCAATGAGTGTCATCATTGCTGGTTGCTTTTGACTTAATTCCATACGTGCTCCGCTTAAAAATGGTTGCCCACCATAGAAAAATAAGATAGTTGATAAAATCATGACAATCCACTCAGAACCAGTAAAGCTAATTTGAATTGGAAGTGTCATTCCCATCATAGGTGATAATAAAATAATAGGGATAGCTAAAATAAGAGAAACAAAAAATTTCTTTTTAAAATTTCCCATATGCATGGAGTGATCCATACCTGCCATTTGATGATTACTCATATCCATCTTAGAATGATCCATTGACATATGTGACATATCGTGATCAGTATGCTTCATAGAATCATGATGCATATCATGCATATTATGATTATTTTGATTGTTAGCCATGATAAAACCTCCTTTTAATATTAGATTACCACTAAATGGTATTTTATGTTAATTAAAAAGGATTGAAATGACTAAAATATTTTTTATGTTAATTTATATTAAACTAGTTAAAAATTAATCAAAACAAACGTTTATAAGGAATGATAAATTGTTTTTGCATCAGTCATATTAAATGGCTTCGTATCATGGTCACCATGATACCCAATACAATTGCTGTCAACATCATTAAGGTAATTAAGTATCTCATAACAGTCTATCTTGTTGAAGGATGACTTCCTATGGGACAAAGGATAAACTTTAATTTTTTGTTTGTCTATCTTTATATAGTGAAAATAGTTCACTAATCCATAATACCAGTGCCCATGCTAAAGTAGCTAAACTAAAAAGAAACAACAGAAAATAAGGATCAATTAAGAAATTTAGTAGCTCCACTTTCATGAGTCCATTGTAAGTTGCAACAAAAGTAGCGCCTCCAAGTACAAAATAAGTGAGAGACTGATAAAAAGGGAAACTTGTTTTTCGTGATAAATACCTAATTAATTCTTTTGCCCCTAAAAGTAGTCCTCCCATAATGAAGACCATTCCTAGTAGATAAAGCCACAGATACCAATTAGGTTGACCATCAACTGGTTTGACATGTAATGATTTTTCGAAAAAATTAGTAGACAAGACGGTTCCTGTAATCAACATCACCATCACCCTTATTATTTTTTTCATTCCGACACCTCTTTCAATTTTTTCTAATGATACCATGTTAAAACAACATAGTGAACCTATACACTGTTCAAATTGATAGATAAAAAATCAAGGAACATAAGAGCTTTTCATGGTACAATAAAGTCCTAAAAAATTGTGTTGGAGGGTAATATGAAGGATAAGCGGGATTTGATTATTGTTATTTTAGTGGTTATTATTTTTGCTGGTGGTGGTTACTTTTTAGGAACACAAAATAAATTGAAAAACGACTCGCCACAATTTGATTCAACTACTTCGAGCATGGAAACGATTATATCTTCTACAACAAAGCAACTAGAAAGTTCAACTCAAACAAGTATTAAGGAATCAACGAAAGAATCACAAAGTACTGAACCATCATTAAGCCAGGAAGATATTGCCTTAAACAAAATGATTTCTTTACAAGGGAAATGGGCAGTGCCATCAACAGATAGTTTTCTAATGATCCATGAAGATGGTTCTTGGTCAGCAACAACCGTGGGGCTAAGTGAGCCAAGACAACTAGATGTGCAAATTGATTCCTATAATGCTATGAGTGATACCTTATATGTCACAATTGGTGGGGATGCTGCTCAGATACATGTCATCACAAATGAAAAAATCATCATTGACTATAATGATGGCACATCACCTAGAGAGTACCACTTAGTTAACTAAAAAAGCACCTTTTCTTTTGAGATAAAGCCAAAAGAAAAGGTGCTTTTTTGATAAAACTATTTTATCCATCAAATTCAAATAATGTTTCGATTGGAACATCTAAGACTCTTGAAATGTTAACAGCGAGTTCAAGAGATGGGTTATACTTTGCTTGTTCTAGTCTACCAATGGTTTCTCGACGTATGCCAACTGCAGTAGCTAGCTCATCTTGTGTCATATCTTTTAGAAGTCTGTATTTTTTTACATGTGACTGAAAAGAAGCCATA